>CAJUEJ010000011.1 GCA_910585435.1 uncultured Hungatella sp.
TGGCTGCCTATACCTTCGTATGGGACTTAGGCGATATCGGGATCGGCCTGATGACCATCTTCAACATGATCGCCCTCATCCCTCTGTCCCGGCAGGCTCTGGACTCTTTAAGCGATTACGAAAAATCCAAAGGCATATAAATCCTGTTACATCTGCCAGAATCCACCCGATGGGGACCGACCACCAGATGCCCTTCACCCCGATGGCCGGGATGGCGGAGAGCAGATAGGCCAGGATGACTCTGGTGCCCAGAGAAATCACGGTCAGAACCACAGACATCCCCGGGCGCCCCACTGCCCGGTAAAACCCGTAAAGCAGGAACAGGCAGCCGATTCCGAAGTAGAAAGCGCCTTCGATGCGAAGATACTGAACCCCTACAGCCAGAATCTCTGCCTCCTCCTGTTTTACGAAAAGCAGCATCAGCTGCCTTGCAAACACAGTTACTCCCAGACTGATCAGGAGACAGAATAAAATGGAACAGCAGACGGCACTTTTTATCCCCTGCCGGATGCGTTCCGTTTTTTTGGCGCCGAAATTCTGAGCCGTAAAGGTGGAGAATGCATTTCCGAAATCCTGAACCGGCATATAGGCAAAGGAGTCAATCTTCACTGCGGCTGCAAAAGCAGCCATGACAGCCGGCCCGAAGCTGTTTACCAGCCCCTGAACCATAAGGATTCCCAGGTTCATGACAGACTGCTGCATACAGGTCAGAAAAGAAAACTGGGCAATCTCCCCAAACGCCTGTTTTCTCAAGGGGATTTTTCCAGGCAGGAAACAAAACCCGGGGAATTTTTTCCGTGTAAACAGTAAAAGCCCGATTCCGGATACAAGCTGAGCAATGACAGTGGCAATGGCAGCCCCTGCCACCCCCCAGCGAAACACGATCACAAACAGCAGATCCAGCACAATATTCAGAACAGCACAGATGCCTAAAAAAATAAGAGGTGTCACCGAATCCCCCACCGCCCGCAGAAGGGAGGCAAAAAAATTGTAGAGAAAGGTAGCAAAAATCCCAAAGAAAATAATCCACAGATATTCCCGCATCAGCCCGTAGACACGTTCCGGCACCTGAAGGAAATGTAAGATCGGGTCAATCAAGAGAAAAACCGCCAGATTCAGCACCACCGCCAGCGCGGCAATCATCACAAAGGAGTGGAGAATGCTACTAAAAAGCCCCTCCTGGTCTCCTTCCCCTTTCCGGATGGAAAAAACCGCGCCGCTTCCCATACAAAGCCCCAGCAGGATCGATGTTAAAAATGTCATGAACGTATAGGAAGAGCCTACAGCTGCCAGGGCGTCCGCTCCCAAAAACTGCCCTACAATCAAAGTATCCGCCACATTGTAAAACTGCTGCAGCAGATTTCCCAGAATCATGGGAAACGCAAAATACAGCATGGTCCTGGTAACAGGCCCCCTTGTCAAATCTCTTGTCATAATCCTTCCCCCAAACCTACTCTCCTCCGGCCTTAAAATTGTAGATGGGCTTAATAATCTGCCGGACAAAAGCCGTATCTTCGATATTATCAACAATGTCCCTCATTCCCTTATATGCCATGGGACACTCATCTAAGGTATCCTTATTTACAGAGGTTGTGTAAACCCCCTCCATCTGATCTTTAAATTCCGACACTGTGAAGGATTCCCTGGCCGCCGAGCGGCTCATCAGCCTTCCTGCGCCGTGGGGCGCAGACTGGTTCCATTCATCATTCCCTTTTCCCTCACAGATCAGGGAACCGTCCCGCATATTAATGGGTATCAGCAGCTTCTCTCCCTTTCTGGCAGACACGGCGCCCTTTCTTACAATCATATTTTCCGTATCAATATAATTGTGAATGGTTGTAAACTGCTCTGTCACATGCAGCTTCATCCCTTTTACGATCTCATCCATCATCGCCTGCCTGTTCAGCTGAGCATAGGCCTGGACGATTTTCATATCGTGGATATACTGCTCAAACAGCTGGCCGGATACATAGGCCAGCTGCCTTGGAATGCTGGTCCGCTTCGTATTTTTAAGGGCGGCGATACTTTTCTGAATCTCCCTTTCCCTCCCCTGTGCCTTTAAAGAAGCGATGAGATCCTCAATATCCTTTTTTGAAGATCCGTTCAATGCCTTGTACCCTTCCTCCTGATAGTAGTTTGCCACCTCCAGTCCCAGATGGCGGCTGCCGGAATGGACTACAATATAAATATTTCCCTCCGGATCCTTGTCTGCCTCAATAAAGTGATTGCCCCCGCCTAAGGTCCCCAGGCTTTTCTCGGCTCTCCTGGTATCTATGTACTGGTAGCAGAACAGATCCTCTATGTTGATCTCGTCAAAATACCTGTGTGTCTTCTCGCGGATGTTAAATCCGGACGGAATCCTCTCATAGATCAGTTTATCCAGCTTCTGCAGCTCTATATGGGATTGCCTTATCCTGATGGTTTCCATCCCGCATCCGATATCAACCCCTACCATATTGGGAACAACCTTGTCTGTAATCGTCATGGTTGTCCCGATTGTACAGCCGGCGCCGGCATGGATATCCGGCATCAGCCGGATCCTGCTTGTGGCTGCAAACTCCTGGTTCAGCAGAAGAAGCACCTGGGCAATCGCCGCTTCGTCCACCACATCTGTAAATATTTTTGCCTCATTATATTTTCCTTTTAGCTCTATCATATATCCTCCATAAGCTTCCCTTATGCCTGTTTTGTGTCAGATAAAAGAACAAGCCATATCCGCCAAAAAAACCGGACATGGCTTGTTTCCATGGAGATAACGGGATTCGAACCCGCGACCTCTGCGTTGCGAACGCAGCGCTCTCCCAGCTGAGCTATATCCCCATGGCTCTATTATAGCACCAGTTTTCAAAAATGCAATTAATTTTTTTCGATTTGGAAGCGATAATCCAGAAGCTCCCAGCCTGCCCGGAACAGCTGGTTTATCTGCCACACGCCAATCCCCCGCAGGCTGTACTCCTCCACCAGCTTAAATTTTGCCTGGTAGCTTCTCACATCCTCAAACCATACCTGATGCTCCACCCCGTACTGCCAGTACGTAAAATACGGAGACTGGGCCGTCTGATCAAACCCGATGGGGACTCCGTAAAAGATTGCCATCTGGACAGCCTCTATATTTCCCAGTGTCCTGGCTTTTGTGGTTCCACGGACATAGGGCAGGGGCCAGTCATAGCCATAGTTTGGAACTCCCATACAGATTTTGTAGGCAGGAATCCTGGTGAGGGCATATTCCACCACGCGCCGCACCTGATTGACAGGGGCCACTGCCATAGGCGGCCCGTAGGTGTATCCCCATTCGTAGGTCATTAAGAATACCCAGTTAGCCGCCTGGCCAAGGGCCCTGTAATCCATCCCTTCATATAAGACGCCTTTCTGATTGTCCGAGTATTTAGGCGCCAGGGCCACGGTCACATAAAAGCCAAACTGGTTTAACAGATTTGTGGCCCTTCCCACAAAAGCCGAAAAAGAATCTCTGTCCTCAGGAAGCACATATTCAAAATCAATATTTACCCCCTGGTACCCCTTCTCTGTCATCACCCATACCAGGTTCCGCAGAAGCTTTAGCTGGACATCCTGCTGCCTCACCAGGGCGCTTACCAGCCCGTTGTTGAAATGGCCGTCTTTCCCCAGAGGCGTCAGGGTAAGGGTAGGCTTTGCTTCTGCCAGAAGGGCGCTGTTTACCATCCATCTATCGTCTAAGGTGGGATAAATCAGATCCCCCTGTGTGGTAAAACCATAGGAGAACACCGCAAGCTCTGACAGATACGGCAGAGTCTGATCCAGCACCCAGTCAGAAATAAACGGGTATGCATAGCCGCTGCTTTCAATCTGCCGCCTCCTTATTTTCTCCGCTTCCGTCAGCTGTTCATTTTTCTTCGAAATCAATAAGGCCTGCCCGACGGCAAGCCTGTATGGATACTCTAATTGATTGGTACTGATTATGGATGCCGTATCCGCTCCTGTTTTTTCTGCAATCTGATCCACCGTATCATCTGGCTGTACAACATAAATCTCCATAGGCAATTCCTATTTTTTTAACAGTATATTACCATGGATTTTCTAATATGTCAGAGCCTGGTTTAAAGTTTCTGTCCCCGGCACCACAAATTTTCCGTCTGCGATGATGGAAAGCTTCTCTCCCCTGGCAGTCATCCCGTAAATCTCATCTAATTCCGAATAGGGGATGGTGATATCTGTGTGGCAGCTGAAATAAGCCCTGGATACATCCTCTCTGCGGAGAGCCGATATCTCATTGTCCCTGGCGATAATCTCCTTTCCGTCCGGATTAAACACAGGTGAATCCTCTGCCCAGCTGTAACAGGTGTCTCCCACTGCAAAATGTGGCCCCATCTTCTCCACGATCAGAATGGGAAGCCTGTCTACAATGCCGAACCGGCCGGCCATGGCATAGGCTGCCGTGTTGGTGCCGATGGCACACTCCCCCATGGGAAGGCTGTCGTGATTCTTTAGGATCATCTGTTTAATCAGGGCCTTTCCCTGGGCCGGATCCGTAAAATTGTCGCAGGAATAGTCTCTTGTCCTTCCGTCCTTAAATTCTATTTTCAGATTCTTAAACTGGATGTCGCCGATATAGACTGTACTGACATGAAGCGTCCCTTCTGTTCCTGCCAGCACCGGGGAGGTAAATACTTCTCCCAGAGGGATATTCACATCTGCCACACAGTTTTCAAAATTAGTCTGCTTTTCAGGGCTTTCAAGGGGATGGAGCATCACCTTCAGGCAGGTCATGTTCTCTCCTTTTCCTGTCACCATCACATAGCGGGCCTGATCCAGACGGTCGATGATGGCCTGCTGGATGTTCTTATATATCTCGTAATCCAGGGTGTTGATGCGGATGGTCTCCTGGAAAATGTCCTGGAAATCCGGTCCGATAGACGGCTTTGGAAATGCGATGATTGTAAAGCTGGTTTCATCTCCCGGAATGTACTGATTGACAACCTGGGAGGAATCGCCAGCGTAGGCCAGGGTCAGCTTCTCCTGCTTTTCGCTTAAGGAAAAGCATTCCGGTTTATTAACCGGCTGGAAACCAGGCTCTCCGAAGGTCTCTATCACCGCAGGCCCGGCATAATCGGCAGCCTCCCTCCTGTAGGTTTCATAGGCTGTTTTAAGGACTGCCAGCTTCCGATCCGTAAAGGCCTTTTTCAGGTAGACTGCCTGATCGAACCGGTGATCGTATTCATATTGTTTGTTGGGAGAGGTTCCCCAAAAGCCCCGTTTTCTCCCGGGAGTTTTATTTACGCTCCAGACCGCACTGCGGCAGAGAACAGGCTCCAGCCCCATGGTTCTGAAATTTTCCACAGCTTTCTTTACCATCCGCTCAAATCCCAGGGGATAGAAGACTGCCACAGTCTTTTTTCGGGACAGGTCACGTCCCATGACTTCAAAGCCTTTTCTGTAGCCTTCCGTGTACGTATCTGCCATGCGGTCTATGGTCTCTTGAGGAAGTCCATTCATAAAACCGGCAATCTCCAGTTCTTCCTCTGACACATACTCACCGTACCCATACAGATACCGGACATCCCTAAGATCCCTGCCCAGAACAATATCCTTGGCAAATGAAAGGGAGGGATCCAGCGTTTCCCTGACCCGGTAATCCACAGTCAGATCCGTGTAATCGCTGGTGAACCAGTAAAGCGTGTCTTCCACCTGCTCCTTTTTGGGAATCTCTTCCTCAAACATGTTGTAGATCTCGATGAGCAGCTCGTCTAAGATAGTCATCTCTGTCAGGCGGCCTTCGTGGACAAAGGCAATCTGCCCCCGGATCTCTGCGCAGAGGAAGGAAAGAAAAGGGCCAAGCTCCGAGCCCAGGGTTTTTGCGGCATAGGCCGGATTGGCGTAGCTATTGTCATAATTCTCTGGCAGAATATCCTGGTAAAGCCGTCTGTTCCACGCTTTTAACTGTTCTAAATCCTGTCTGTGCCACCGTCCGTCTGCCATCTGACAGCGCACCTGTTCTATCAGGCCGATAAAGCCTGCCGTGCGCCGGAAATATTCCCTGTAAGGCTCTGGCACTGTCTCCTCTTTCTCCATCTGTCGGATCCTGTCTATTGAGAGAGCGTATCTTTCGGCGACTGCTTCGTTTTCTTTATTTCCTGATTCCTGACAACCCATGACCTATCCCCTCACTCCGATAAAAATTGTCACTGCCCATGCAGCCATAAGCATGGTGCTGGCTGCGATACAGATCCTGGCCAGCACATAGTTCCTTCCCTCCTCCAGGAAAGAAATAAGTCCGTACCAGAATGATAGAATTCCCAAAATCAAGCTGCAAAATACCATGGCGGCTGAGGTCATAGGCGCCTGTCCTTTAGTGGCCACCGCCCAGTAGATCCCCGCAAAGCCCAGAAGCAGGGCTACCACCAGCATTCCCACAGAGAAAAAGCTTCTTCTTGCCACCGGCTTTCTCACATAGGAAACCCTGCTGGCTGCCGCTTCCCGCGCCTGTTCCAGGTTCTGCTCTTTCCGCTTTTTTCTGGCCTCCAGCTCTTTTCTGGCTTCTTCCTTTTCCCGTTTCCTTCTGTCGGCATCGATCTCATGCTTCCTGATTTCCAGGCCTCCGTACCGCCCCTCCACCAGCTCGTATTCCACCTGATTTCTGCCGCCCTGCTCCTTCACTCGTTCTCTTCTCTCCTGCGCCCCCTTAAAGCCTCCCCTTTTTTTAGAGTTCTTTCTTTCTGGCACGAAGCTTCCTCCTTATACGAACCTTCTGTACGATTTTATAAAGCAGGAATCCTAAAATCCCGCCTGTTGTATTCAAAAGCAAATCATCCACATCAAAGCTCCCTACCTTGAAAACCAGCTGGATCGTCTCGATACAAAGGCTGAAAGAAAATCCCAGAAGAAGTGCGTTATACCACTTTCTTCCCCTGCGGCTGACCACCGGAAGGAAAAAGCCAAAGGGCATAAAACCAACCACATTTCCCACCAGGTTTAAAAATACCGCCTTAAAGCCCAGCTGCTCACGGTACGTATAAAAACGCTTAATCTCTTTAAAAAGCTCCAGATTGTATGCATATTCTGATTGTGGATCTGCCGTCCTCCCGAAGGATTCGGCAAAAAACATAAAATATACCAAGGCCAGGAGGTACAGAACAAACAGCACCCAGCCGAATTTTTGAAGTTTTGTGGTGTTTCGAATCATAAATTATTGTTTCCATGGAAACCCGCCGGACATTCCGGTGTGGCGGTGTGTCGTCAGAACAAAAGCTGAGACTTTTTTTTCAAAAGGTTTGCGCCTGTGACAATAGCCAGAGTCCCTGCCGAAAGTCCGGTCACAATCATAATAACCCCGATTGCAATGTTGGCTGCGCCTGTATTCCTCATTGTCTTATATACATTTTCCATGGCTCTCTCTCCTTACTGGTTTACTAGAGTTTTGCTTTAAAAATCCGCCGCCGATCAGGCGGCATCCATTCAGGTATGCCCAATGTGCCCGCCAGACATTTATGAGCGGTGGTGTGCCGGCAGCCGGGCACATGGAGGGTTACTATATCAGTGTACCCCATACTGCTGATAATACGCATCGATTGCCCCTTTAATTGTATCATCAATCACAACCTGCCCCTGGCATTCCCTGTTGTAGAGATATTCTACCACATCTGCCATGGACACAATCGCATTGGCCTCGAATCCGTAGAGATCTTTGATCTCCTCCAACGCGCTTTTATTTCCTTTGCCCCGCTCCATCCGGTTTAAGGAAACTATCAGGCCTTTGATCTCCACATTTCCCTGGGCCTTGATAATAGGAAATGTCTCTTCGATGGATTTTCCTGAAGTAGTCACGTCCTCGATAATCACGACTCTGTCTCCATCCTTTATAGGGCTTCCAAGTAAAATTCCGGCATCCCCGTGATCCTTGGCTTCCTTTCTGTTGGAGCAGTATTTAATATCTTTTCCGTACAGCTGGCTGAATGCGATAACCGTGGCTACGCTTAAGGGAATCCCCTTGTAAGCCGGCCCGAACAGCACATCAAAATCCTCTCCGTAATGGGCATGGATGGCTCTGGCATAATACTGCCCCAGGCGACTTAACTGACTTCCGGTAACGTAAGCGCCTGCATTCATAAAAAACGGGGATTTTCTTCCGCTTTTCAACGTGAAATCACCAAATTTCAGCACTTTGCTTTCCACCATAAACTGGATAAACTCTTCTTTATACTGTTCCATTCCCTTAAATTTTCTCCTTTTTGTCTTATATGTACTTTTCAAATTCCTTCTGTCTGCAGGCTCCCTCTGAACATAACCACAGCAAACTGGTACAGTGCTGCACCAGAAAATCCGGTGTCTCTTATGATACGGCGCCGATAAGCTGCTTCACATCCTGGATGTCATACTGCTTCATGTACGCCTCAATCCCTTCTGCAATCTCCTTTGTGGCGTATGGATTGTGGAAATTGGCTGTCCCAACAGCCACTGCCGATGCCCCGGCCAGCATGAATTCAATCGCATCCTCTGCCGTCATGATTCCTCCCATGCCGATGATAGGCAGATCCACTGCCTGTGCCGTCTGGTATACCATCCGCAGGGCCACCGGCTTTATGGCCGGCCCGGACAGGCCGCCTGTTTTATTTGCCACCGCAAACGTCCTTTTATGTATGTCGATCTTCATCCCTGTCAGGGTATTGATCAGAGACAGCCCGTCTGCGCCGCCGGCCTGGGCCGCTTTGGCCATCTCCGTAATGTCTGTCACGTTGGGGCTCAGCTTCATAATTACCGGCTGCCTGGCATGCTTTTTCACTTCTCTTGTGATACGCTCCACAGCTGCCGGATCCTGTCCGAAGGCAATGCCGCCTTCCTTCACATTGGGGCAGGAAATATTAATCTCCAGAAGATCCACCGGCTGATCTGCCAGCCTCTCCACCACCTCCACGTAATCCTCTGTGGTTTTTCCACATACGTTGACAACAATCCTGGTGTCATACTGCTTCAAAAACGGAATGTCCCGCTGTATAAAAACATCAATGCCAGGATTCTGAAGGCCTATGGCATTTATCATGCCTCCATAGGTTTCCGCGATTCTGGGTGTGGGGTTGCCGGGCCAGGGCACATTGGCAACACCCTTGGTTACCACAGCGCCTAAAAGGCTTAAATCCACAAACTCGCTGTACTCTGCTCCGGAACCAAAGGTGCCTGAGGCCGTCATCACCGGATTTTTAAGCTCCACACCTGCAATGTTTACTTTAAGACTCCGCTGTTGATTAGACGGCATCCCTTCAGGTATGTCTGGTGCGCCCGCCAGACTTTCATGTGTGGTGGTGCGTCCGCCGCCGGGCGCATGAAGGTTTATTTTCATATTCATCACAGCTCCACCTCCTCTGCCTTAAACACCGGCCCGTCCTTGCAGATTCTCTTGTTGTGGACATGGGAATGGGAATCCACCTCTGTGGACTGGCACACGCAGGCCAGGCAGGCCCCCACGCCGCAGGCCATCTTCTCCTCCAGGGAAAGATAGCACTCTGTCTGGTTTTCCATGGCGTAAGCTTTCAGGGCACGAAGCATGGGCAGAGGCCCGCAGGCCAGAATCACATCTGCCGAAAGCTGGTTTTCTCTGACAGCGTCCAGCACATTTCCCCTGTTTCCTGCACTGCCGTCTTCCGTGGCCACATATACCTTTGCATACCGGGCAAACTCCTTCTCCAAAAACAGCTGATCCCTGTATCCCAGAACAGCTATTTTCTCACAGGACAGATCCTTTGCCATCTGAAGCATAGGCGGAATTCCGATGCCGCCGCCGATTAAAAGCACTTTTTTATTGGCAGGAAGCTTTGGGAAGCCATTGCCCAAAGGCCCCAGGATGGTGATGGAATCTCCCTTTTTGCGGGATGCAAATTCCCTGGTCCCGGCTCCTGCAATCCTATATACAATCCGCAAATCCCCCTTCTCCCTGTCCAGCTCGCAGATGCTGACAGGCCTGGGAAGCAGCCTGGCCCCATCCTGTGAATACAGAGAAATAAACTGTCCCCCCCAGGCATTCATGGCAATCTCAGGGCTGTGAATCCACATGCTGAACACATCTTTTAAAAGCTGTTCCTGACTGTTTATCACTGCGGTCATCTTTACCTTTGTCATATGCCTCTCCTTATAATACACGGTTTATATCAGCCACCATATCCAGCACCGCCTGTCTGGAAGCCTCTGCAAAATGCTCTGCTCCGAATTTTGCATACTTTTCCTGTTTGTATGCGGCGATGATTCCTCTGGAAGAATTGACGATGGCTCCCAGCCCGTCCTTATTGAAGCAGTACTTTAGATCCTCTGCTGTCCCCCCCTGTGCGCCGTAGCCTGGCACAAGGAAATATGTATGAGGCATCTGCTTTCTCAGGACCTTGCTCATCTCCGGATAGGTGGCGCCCACCACGGCGCCTACGTTGCTGTATCCCTTCTCCATGGACATACTGCCCCACTCCGTCACCTTCTCAGCCACCAGCTCATACATCGGCCGGCCCTCTGCCAGACGGTCCTGGAACTCACCGCTGGAAGGGTTGGAGGTCTTTACAAGCACAAAGATCCCTTTATTCTCCTGGTTGCATACATCCACAAAAGGCTTCACTCCGTCGGTTCCCAGATATGGGTTCACCGTGATAAAATCCGTTCCAAACCCTGCCAGCTTCCGGCTTCCCACCTGGACATGTCCCAGATGGGCTGTAGCATAGGCGGCAGAGGTGGAGCCGATATCCCCTCTCTTCACGTCTCCGATTACCAAAAGCCCTTTTTCATGGCAGTAATCTATGGTTTTTTTGTAGGCCAGAAGCCCTTCGATTCCAAATTGTTCATACATGGCAACCTGAGGCTTTACAGCCGGAATCAAATCAAAGGTGTGGTCGATAATTTCCTTATTATACTGCCAGATTGCCTCGGCAGCACCCTCCAGTGTCTCCCCGTACTTTGCAATCCCGTCCTTCACAATAGCTTCCGGGATATAGCTTAACATGGGATCCAGTCCGACACAGATCGGCGCTTTCGTTTTCTGGATTTTCTCAATCAGGTTCTGAATCATGGTATCCTCCTCTTGTTCTATGGACATATATGACAGCACAGTTTTATCAATCTTACCATAAATGGGAATGGGTTGCAAGATTGGATTGGATTTCTTTCATGGTGGCGCCTGATGGCAGGATGAGGTTTACTGGGAAAGCTTTACTACCACCATATCATCCAGCTTAAAGACCGATCCGGTTTTGGGCCAGCTGGGCTTGTCTTTGCATGCCTCCACGGCTTTTTCGTAATCTGAGGCAGCAGGGCGTCCCATGGGAAGGCCTAATGTCTGAAAATACTCACCGGCCCGGGCGGATACGCCGATATCGCTGGCTGCATCCCACTGAAACACAGAATGTCCGATGACATCCCCGCAGGTGGGATTTCCTGCCAGCTGGGGATCCTTGGCGCCTACAAACACAACCTTGCACTCCGCCAGATTCTCCTGACCAGCAACCTGGCAGACAGCGCCGTATATCCGGTTTGCTGTCAGCGTGTCCGACACATACACCTCGTGGGCCGTTTCCAGAAGCTCATTGGTACCCACCAGCTTCTTCCAGGAAATTGAAAATGAAAAGACTGCAGCCAGCAAACATGCTCCTATGCGCAGCCGCCTCCATTTTTCCAGCGCCTGAGGAAGCAGGGCACACAGCAGAAATACATACTCTGCAAATACCAGCACATAGGTCAGATGGGCGCGGATAGGCTGCGCCGTTCCCATTACAAGGGTAATCAGGATAGGGGAAACAAACAGCACCAGAAGGGCGAACACACAGTAGGCCAGCCCCTTTTTTCGCTTCTTCCCTGCGCACCACAATACCAGAAGGGAAGCCGCCGCGGCTGCCCACAGGAAAAATTTGGAGAAAAACAGAGGCAGCTCCGCCTGATACAGCCTTCTGAAATCCATGGCTATAAAAAACAGGCATTCCTCCATATCCTGGGTTTTCCAGGCAATCATGGCATTTACATAGGAGGAATCTCCGTTTACCCGTCTGACGAAAAAGGAGGCCAAAGCCTGGGTTATGAAAAATCCTGCCAAAAACAGGAGGGCATTGAGAAAGCCTTCCCTCCATCCCACCTTCATCCCCTCTGCCTGATACATGACAAGATATGCCATGGCAACAAGAGCGATATAGAAAGCCATAAAAGCCTGGTAGGTTCCCATGGACCATACCATACATCCAAGGGCCGGCAGGTACCAGAGAGGAGACTGCCCCCTTTTTATCCCCATCTGGGCACAGTACATGGCTGCCACACCAAATACCATGGCAAGCGCCACCTCAAAGGCCTGAAGCACAAAGTAAAACTGTTCTGCCAAACAGGGGGAAGACAAAAATACGGCCGAAAAGGGAAGCATTCCCAGATAAAAACGCCGGTCATTCCCGCTTAACCGCCAGAAGCAAAAGCATGTAAACAGCACAAACAGCCACAGGGCAAGCATCATAAGCAGATTCGCCAGGGTGGGCGTCAGCCTGAGAAAGGAAAACAGCTTCTTGGTCATCACCATACCGAAGCGGCGGCTCCCGTGCATCACCGCCAGATAGCCCTGGGGATCAATAAGCATGTTGTCGCTGTCTATAAAAATATCTTCATGAAATAATCGTATGCCATATAAAAGGAGAATCCACGCTGCAGTAAACCACCGCAGTAATTTAGCCGAATAAAAGAATGTACGAAGTTCTGCCGCCTCTGCTTTCAACTCTGCCAAAAATAAAGACCATGCATGCACGATCCCGCTGTCTTTCCTTCTCCATACTCCGTTAACTTTAAACATATTGGGTGGATACTCCTTTTACACTGTTTTCTGTTATTGCCATTATAGGGCTGCATACCGAAAAAATCAAGGTTGGGGGCCTTACATTCTTAAAATCCTAATGCAGAATAAATGGCGGCATGGTATAATTTAAGAATAAAACGATTGCAGACAGGAGAAAAGGTATGAATCCCATCCACATCACTTCCCTGACGGAGAAGCAAAAAAAAGACATCCATGCATTGGTATTAAAGTGTAAAGAAGCTGAACCCCTGGCACTGTCAGCGCCTGTGGAAGACGGGCTGGATTATTTCCTATTATATAATGAAGAATCCCTGCTTCTTGGCTTTGGTTTTCTCTTCTTTCCTCAGGAGGCCTCCTGCGAATGCGGGGTTTTCATCCATCCGGATCACCGGAAAAAGGGGCTTTGTTCTTCTATTTTAAACCAGGCCTTAGAGTATGTGGAGCAGTACGAGAAAAAGAGGAACTGCCAGACAGATTTCTGCTTTCTGACAGACCCGGCCACGCCTTCTGCCACAGCTGTCATGGAAGCCCTTGAGGCTGAATACTGGTACTCCGAATACAAGATGGTGCGGAAATTAAATAAGAAGGACAGCCTTTATACCCCCTCCCTGTGTATCCAGGAAACAGAAGACGGGATTTATACCGCTTCCCTGGATGGCCGGATCATCGGCTCCTGCGCCGTTTTACCTTCCGGTCAGGAATGGTATCTGTATGCATTCCAGATTGAAGAATCCTTTCAGGGACAGGGATACGGGAAAGATTTCCTCCTGGGCATGCTGGCCCTTCTGTCTTCTAAAGGAGGGCAGGTATCCATCCAGGTATCAGGCCAGAATTACATTGCCAGAAGCCTGTACAAAAAAACAGGGTTCCAAACTTCGGAATCCCTGTCTTATTATCTCTACTGATTGATTATTTGTAACAGTTCAGATAACCCCTGAACTGTTACGATTATTTACCATTCAATAATCGTTTTTTATCTCAATCCCCTGTGATTCAATGTTCTGGCGGATGGCAAGCATCTTCTCATCCGTCTGAGCAATAATCTCCGCGCACTGTCTCAGCTCCTCGCTGATCTCCGCGGCTTTGATAAGCTCCTTTTTATACTTTAGCTGATGATCCAGGCTTGCCCAGAAATCCATGGCGATGGTACGGATCTGTACCTCCACCCGCATCTGCCGTTTCTCGTCAGAGAAGAATACCGGAATCTCAATGATCATATGATAGCTGCGGTATCCGTTCGGCTTCGGGTTTTTGATATAATCCTTGACAGCCAGAACCTTGATGTCATCCTGCTTGGTCAGCATGGCTGCCACCTGGTAGATATCATCCAGGAAGGAGCAGATAACCCGGATCCCGGCAATATCATCCAGATTATTCACCATAGACTCTATGGATATAGGCATTCCCTTTCTGTACAGCTTCTCCACAATGCTGACAGGCTTCTTGACCCTGGATTTAATCATCTCGATGGGGTTTCTCTGATTGCGTACTGACAGCTCATCGTTTAATACCTCCAGCTTGGTCTTCACCTCCCGGATCGCACAGGTATACATCATCATAGCTTCCTGAAACTGATGGGCCATGGAAATCAGTTGATCCGGCACCTGAACCAGATCCGGCACCTGGACAACAGACTGCACCAGCTCGCTGTTAGGGTTCATATTGATCTTCATGCCGCTTTCACACTCCTGCTCATTGGTATCTGCATTTCCTGTCTGTCTCTTTTATGCTTCTTTTACGCTTCCAGCTTCGAAGCCGCCTCGTCCAGCCAGGTTTCCTCCAGATATTCTATGGAGCCCTCATCCACCATGCGGGCTGTCTTGGGCCAGATGGGGATCTTTGCCAAAACGGGGATCTCATACTCTGCCGCCACATCATCGATATGGCTTTCTCCGAAGACAGAAATCTTCTTCCCACAGTCCGGGCACTCCAGATAGCTCATATTCTCCACGATGCCCAGAATCGGAATATCCATCTTCTTGGCCATATTCACTGCTTTTCCCACAATCATGGACACCAGCTCCTGGGGAGAGGTGACGATCACAATCCCGTCTACCGGCAGAGACTGAAAAACCGTCAGCGGCACATCCCCGGTACCCGGAGGCATATCCACCAGCATATAGTCAATGTCCTTCCAGAGCGTCTCGCTCCAGAACTGCTTCACCGCTCCGGCAATCACCGGCCCACGCCAGATTACAGGATCCGTGTCATGGTCCAGCAGAAGGTTGGCCGACATAATCTGAATTCCTGTGCTGGAAGTAGCCGGAACCATCAGATTGGCGCCGTCAATCTGGGTCATCCCCACATCGCCGCTTATGCCAAAGGCCTTGGGTATGGACGGCCCGGTAATATCCGCATCCAATATGGCTGTCTTAAACCCTTTGCCGTTCATCTTTACCGCCAGAAGAGAGGTCACCAGGGATTTGCCCACCCCGCCCTTTCCGCTGACAACACCTATTACTTTCTTAACAGAACTTGCCGGATGCAGCTTCTCCAAAAAGCTGGTCTGCTCCTGGGTCCTGCTGCTGCAGTTCTCCCCGCAGCTTCCGCAATCATGATTACAGCTTTCGCTCATTTTTTCTTCCTCCAATTACTTTAAAAATCCGCCGCCGACAGGTGGCATAAATTCAGGTATGCCCAATACACACTGTCAGAATTATACCATACCTTATCCAAAATGTCATCTCTTCTTAAACTGCAAAATCAAACAATGACAGCTGATTGCTCTCCGGCAGACTGCCCAAAAGCCCCAGATCCCCCATGAGATCGCAGATCGTCTTGCTGACCTTGGTCCTGTTTCTGAAATCTTCCCTGGACAGAAACGGCCCGTCCTTCACCGCATCCACCACACCCTCAGCCGCCTTGTCTCCCAGGCCTTCAATACTGCTTAAGGACGGCATCAGCTTCCCGTCCACGATCTGAAACTCTCTCGCCCTGGCGCTGTATATATCAATCGGGGTAAACTCAAACCCTCTGGCATACATCTCCTGAACCACTCGCATATCCCGCAGAGAATCCTGCTCCTTTTTAGAAAGAGAATCCGCCCTCTTTTTATAATCCGCCAGATAATATTCCAGCCGCTCCCTGCCCTGGCACATCAGCTCATAGCTGAAGGCATTGGCACGGATGCTGAAAAATGCGGCATAGTAGGCCAGGGGATAAAACACCTTGCAGTAAGCGATTCTCCACGCCATCATCACATAGGCAGCCGCATGGGCCTTGGGGAACATATATTTTATCTTTTTACAGGACGCGATGTACCACTCAGGCACATCATGAGCCAGCATGGCCTCCTCCCACTCCGGCTTTAATCCCTTCCCCTTTCGCACAGACTCCATGATGGTAAAGGACAATCCCTCCTCCATCCCCTTCTGGATCAGATAGACCATAATATCGTCACGGCAGCAGATAGCTGTCTGAATCGTAGCCTGTCCGCTTAAAATCAAGTCCTTGGCATTGCCCAGCCACACATCTGTTCCATGAGCAAGGCCTGCGATTCTCACCAGGTCGGAAAAATATTTGGGCTTGGCATCCAGAAGCATCTGCATGGCAAAATCCGTTCCGAACTCCGGCACTCCCAATGCACCCAGAGGACATCCACCGATATCATCCGGCGTCAGCCCAAGAGCCGAGGTATCCTGAAACAGGGACATCACCTCCCTGGAATCCAGGGGAATGTCCTTTACCGGATCCAGGCCGGTTAAATCCTGGAGCATACGGATCATGGTGGGATCATCATGGCCCAGGATATCCAGCTTCAGCAGGTTATGGTCAATGGAATGGTAATCAAAATGGGTGGTTACCGTGGTGGTTGTCATATCATTGGCCGGACGCTGAACCGGTGTGAAGGAATAGATCTCCTCCCCCACCGGAAGGACTACGATTCCGCCTGGATGCTGCCCTGTGGTTCTGCGGATGCCTACACATCCCTGGACGATCCGGTTGATCTCACAATTCCTTTTCCTGTCCTCCCGCTCCTCATAATACCGCTTCACATACCCGTAAGCCGTCTTGTCCGCCAGCGTACCGATGGTCCCTGCACGGAATGTCTGCCCCTTTCCGAAGATAACCTCCGTGTAATCATGGGCATGGCTCTGGTATTCTCCTGAAAAGTTCAAATCAATATCCGGCTCTTTATCTCCCTTAAATCCTAAAAATGTCTCAAAGGGGATATCATGCCCGTCTTTTTTCATCAGCGTCCCGCATTTGGGACACGCTTTATCCGGCATATCGCACCCTGACATGCCTGAAAATTTCTTTACATCCTCCGAGTCAAACTCCGAATAATGGCAGGCCGGGCAGTAATAATGGGGACTTAAAGGATTCACCTCCGTGATCCCGGACATGGTGGCCGCAAAGGACGAACCTACGGAACCTCTGGATCCTACCAGATATCCGTCCTCATTGGACTTCCACACCAGCTTCTGGGCAATAATATACATCACCGCAAATCCGTTGGAGATAATGGAGTTAAGCTCCCTCTCCAGCCGTTCCACCACCACCTCCGGCAGCTTTTCGCCGTACAGCTCATGGGCCCGGTCATAACAGATCTTCCGCAGGGTCTCGTCGGAATTCTCGATCACCGGCGGGCATTTGTCCGGCCTTACCGGTGAAATACGCTCGCACCAGTCCGCGATCTTCCTGGTGTTGGTGATCACCACCTCTTCCGCCTTATCCGGCCCCAGATACTCAAATTCCTTTAACATCTCCTCTGTGGTCCGAAGATACAGAGGCGCCTGCTGATCGCTGTCCGTAAACCGGCGCACAGACATCAGGATTCTCCGGTACACCTCATCCTGGGGATCCAGAAAATGGACGTCGCAGGTGGCGCACACCGGCTTATGAAACTGCTCTCCCAGCTGAACCACCCGGCGGTTTAAGTTTCTTAAATCCTCCTCATCTGAAACCGTGCTGTCCTCATTTCGTATCATAAACTCATTGTTTCCGATAGGCTGAATCTCCAGATAGTCATAAAAGTCCACAATCTTTCCGATCTCCGTATCAGACACGCCTCTTAAAATAGCCTGGAACAGCTCTCCCGCCTCACAGGCGGAACCGATAATCAGGCCTTCCCTGTTTTTTGCAAGAACGCTTCGCGGGATTCTGGGAACCCTGTGAAAATAATTTATGTGGGACCAGGATACCAGACGGTAAAGGTTTACCCTCCCCACATCATTTTTTGCCAGAAGGATAATGTGGTAGGTGGGCAGCTTCTTGATCCCCTCTTCGTCCAGCTCGCTTAAACGGTTTAGCTCGTCCAGGGTTTTTAAGTCTCTCTTTTTCAGCATCTTTAAAAACGCTGTGAATATCTCCGCCGTAGCCCCTGCATCATCTACAGCCCGATGATGGTTTTCCAGGGAAATATTTAAAGCCTTTGCCACCGTATCCAGCTTGTAGCGGCTGATCTGGGGCAGCAGAATCCGTGCCAGCGCCACCGTATCCAGAACCGTAGGATGAAACTCCAGGCCCAAAAGCTCTGCATTGCGGGCAATAAAGCTGATATCAAAGGAGGCATTGTGGGCCACCAGCGCAGCTCCCTGGCAAAACTCCAGAAACTCCGGAAGCACTTTATCGATCTTAGGTGCCGGAAGCACCATGGAATCATTGATTCCTGTCAGCTTCTCTATACGGAAAGGAATGGGCACATCCGGATTTACGAAGGTGCTGAATTTGTCTGTGATAACACCGCCCTCTACTTTTACCGCACCGATCTCGATAATCTGGTTATTGATAGGGCTGAATCCGGTGGTCTCAATATCGAAGACAACGTAAGTATCGTCAAAGCTCTGGTTTCTGGAATTTTCCACCAGCTGCTTCATGTCATCTACCAGGTAGCCCTCCACCCCGTATATAATCTTGAAATCATCGCCTTTGTCCAGGGCATGGTTGGCGTCTGTAAATGCCTGGACGCAGCCGTGATCCGTCACAGCCAGGGCAGGCATCCCCCATTTTTTGGCGCGTTTTATGATGTCTTTCACATCAGATACCCCGTCCAGGTCGCTCATCTTGGTGTGGCAGTGAAGCTCCACCCGTTTTACCAGGCTGTTGTCATTGCGCTTTTCGGTGAAGTCCTCGCATTTTTTCACGCCTACCACAGAACCGATGGTAAGCTCCCCGTCAAATTTATCGATGGTAGTCATGCCCTTCAGCTTGATAAAGTTTCCTTTGACCACCGCCTTATTTATGTCTTCCAGAGCCTCCTCACGGACGAAAAGCTTTGTGGTAATGGTGTCGGTAAAGTCGGTTAAATCGAAGATCACAATGGTTTTGCCGCTGTTTAGCAGGCGGCTGTCTGTATTGATGATCTGGCCCCGGACGGTTACCTCGCCCATCTCACCGCCGATCTCTTTGATGCTTATGAAATTGTCTTCAAAATCCCGTCCGTACAGCACATCCGGATTGTCGCTTTTCTTCTGGTAACTGCCGAATTTCCGGCTGTCTTTGGAAAATGGTTTCTTCCACTCGCCGGGCTTGCCCTCACCGGTTCCGGGTTTGCTAAAGCCAAAGCTTTTGTTTCCTTTTGTCTTGTCTTTTGCGGATTCGGATCCTGAGGGATGGGCTGAGGCAGCTGGTGCCTCTTTTGTAATGTTCCCAGTCCCGGCGTTTATTATGTCTGGTGCTTGTCCGGATGACAATTCCTGAGACATAAGCTCTGCAGCCAGAGGGCTGTTGCGCAACCGCTCTTCGATCTCCCGCTGCAGCTGTGCTTCCCGCTGGGCGCTTTGCCGGTCTTCTTTTGCTTCTGTGTATTTATAGTTTATCTCTACGGGAAGTCCGCACCGTTCACAGAAGACCTTTTCCAGGACTCGTTTCAGTTCTCCTGTTTTCTGCTTGAGAACCGGGTTGTCCTCCACGGTCATGGACAGGATGTTTTCTTTGGGGAAAGTGCATTCTGCTTTTCGGAGAATGTTGTAGAGGAGAATGCTGTAGTTTTTCAGTTCTAACAGAAGGCTGTCTTTGTATACGTTCAGAAGCTTTTCCGGGGTGTATTGGCCGGAAAGATGGTATTTTTCTATGATCCGTATCTCCAGCTGTTTGTTTGGAAACAGCTGGGATTTGATTCCGTTTTCTAAATCGTAGAGGTTTTTTTTGTGGATCAGCCTGGGGCTTACGATGTAGATGCGGATGGAGCTTCTGTTTTTGGATGCGGAGACTCGTTCTACATCTACAAGCTTTAGGAGATCTTCCATCTCGGAGGTTATGTGCAGTTCAGGGAATACTTCTAAAAATTTTTTTGTCATGGTTTACCTCTGGGGGCATGATTTTGTGGTTTTGTGGTTTCGTTTTTTGAGGGTGATCGTGAAAGGGACGCTCCGGAAAGAGTTCCCTCCCTCGTTTGCGGGTTTCGGAGACAGGAACTCTAAGCCTGCGAAAATCTGCTAAAAGCAGGGGCAAAAATCCGAACTCGCTTCGCTCAGACATGCGGATTTTTGCCCCTAACGCAGATTCCCGCAAGCTAAGAGTTCCTATGTCTCCTGCAAATGCAAACGAGGGAGGGAACTCTTTCCGGAGCTGGTTTTCTCTTTGGCTGGTTAAAAACTTAAGTAGCTTTTTCAACATAATTTATCTTATGAAGTAACGTAGCTCGGAGAGGGGATTATATAGTTTCTTTCCGGGTACTTGAAGACCATCGGTACTTAGGCGCTGTCTTTTAGCGCCTTACGTACCGCTATGCTCTTCACGTAGCGCGAGCGTGCCCGGAAAGAAACTATATAATCCCCTCTCCGGGCGGACCTTACACCATCAACTTTTCTTTACTCAGTTTCACCAATTCCTCTCTCAATGCCCCCAGAAGCTCCCCTTCCGGCACCTTCCGGAGCACCTGTCCTTTTTTAATCAGCAGCCCTTCTCCTATTCCTCCTGCAATCCCAAGATCCGCCTCCCTGGCCTCCCCGGGGCCGTTTACTACGCAGCCCATGACTGCCAGTTTAAGATTCAAGTCTTCGAACTCTGCTGCCATGGTCTCTACTTTTTCTGCCAGTCCTATGAGATCGATCTGGGTTCTGCCGCAGGTGGGGCAGGATACTACCTCGATGCCTCCTTTGCGGATACCCAGAGTTCTTAAAATCAGTTTTGCGGATTTGATCTCTTCTGTCGGGTTGCCGGTGAGGGATACGCGGATGGTGTCGCCGATTCCCTGGTTTAGGATAAGGCCCAGGCCGATGGCTGACTTGATATTGCCGGCTGTCAGGGTTCCTGCTTCTGTGATTCCTACGTGGAGGGGGTAGTCTGTCTTATGGGCAATCTGCTGGTGGGCTTTTACGCACATCATCACGTCGGAGGATTTGATGCTGATAACCAGGTTGTCGTAGCCCATGTGTTCAATCATATGGACTTTATCCAGGGCGCTTTCTACCAGGCCTTCTGCTGTGACGCTGCCGTATTTTTCTATGAGAGGCTTTTCCAGGGAGCCGCTGTTGACTCCTACACGGATGGGAATCTGCCTTTCTTTGGCTTTGTCTACCACTGCCTGCACTCTTTCCGGTGCCCCGATATTTCCGGGATTGATCCGGATTTTATCTGCCCCGTGTTCGATGGCGGCGATGGCAAGGCGGTAGTCAAAGTGGATGTCTGCTACCAGAGGTATATGTATCTGTTTTTTTATTTTGTCAAGGCTTTCTGCAGCTTCCATGGTGGGGACGGCTACGCGGATAATCTCGCAGCCTGCACGTTCCAGTTCCAGGATCTGTCTGACTGTCCCTTCTGTATCTTCTGTCCTGGTGTTGCACATGGACTGGATTAAAATAGGTGCGCCTCCTCCGATTACCTTGTCGCCGATATGAATCTGTTTTGTATGTTTTCTTTCCAAAATTACTGCCTCCTTATCTGCCTGTCTCGCAGTCTCTTTGTGTTAATGTTTCTTTTTTTCGTTTACGGCCGCAAACACGATAAGCCCGATTCCTGCTGCTAAAAGATATACCCACCAGGAGATGCTGAGCCAGAAGCCTTTTGTCATGTACAGGGAGATCACCACGATGATGCTTCCGGAAATCCGTACCCAGCGGCGGTTTTTGGTTACCTGGGCCCAGAAAAACAGGGACAGGCAGATGACCTCCAGAATCAGGGCATTTATCACGCTGGCTTTTGCCCATGCATTAAGGCACAGCACCAGCAAAAGGAGGACGTAGCCGATTGTCTGGGTATCCCGGATGATCTGGGTTCGTCCTGCAGCGGTCTGGCTGTCTTCTTCTCTCCATATATATCCCATTCCCCAGATGAAGGCGGCCGCAGGGAGCAGAAAAATCTCGGTCTTTATAATATCCGGCCATTGCAGGAAGGGCTGGTTCCAGAATGCAAGTACCATGGTTGCTGCAGCCCCGGACCAGGCCAGACGTTTGAGAGGCCTGACTGCCCCGTATTGCAGGAAATAGATGGCTGTGAGAAGCAGATAGAGGAAACGCCATATTCCGTCATCGTCAAAAAATGCCATGGGTACCAGTACCACAAAGGCCATGGCATGGTACCAGTCTATGCGCCAGCCGCCGATGACATGTTCATCTCTCTCCAGGATCTGGCAGCGGTACCGGGAGATGATTCCGGTTACAAGGTATGACACACCTACTGCTGTGTACAGGAGGTTGTCGCTCCATCGGTACCGAAGCAGCAGAACTTCAGGCACAGGAATCATCAGAAAGGTTATAAAAAGATGGGGCCAAATCTGCCTACCCAGGTAAAATTTCAGGTAGAAGGCGGCATATGCTGCCATACACAGAGGCAGGTTCCAGACCTTTAAGTGGCTTCCGCTATAGAAGGCAAACATGATGTATGCCATCACAGCACAGCCGGCGATGTCCCAGAATACATCCTGCTTTCCTGTATCTGTTGGGAAGGCTGTTTGAAGGCCTGCTCCGGTGTCTGGGCCGGACGCTTGTCCTGAAACCGTCTCCGGACTGCCGGGCACATACAGGTTTCTGAATTTTGTGTCCACATAAAGCCATAGCCAGTAGACACAGGCAACCAGCAGGCCCCGCAGTACCCTGTTCTCCTGTGTGAAGGGGCAGGCCAGCACAAAAAATCCAACCATGGAACACAGCGCCCCTGCTTTGTAGCGGAAAGGGCTTTCGGTTCCTGCCAGATAGAGAGACAGCAGCAGGAAAAACGGGAAAGAGATTTCATGTTCGGAAAAGTACACAATCTGTGCCACGCTTCCTATGAAAAAAAGTGCCGGCCCAAATCCCATCTTTTTTCTGCGGCTCCATACCATCAGCACGGTAAGAAGCCCAAATTCCATAAAGCCTCTGTCCACCCACTGGAAAAAGCCTGTCCAAATCTGGCCATGTAAAGACTCCTGTCCACAGTCTATGGCGCCGTGGATTGGAAGAAGCATGTACCAGAACAACAGAGGCAGCAGCCTTTTTATGACAGGAAATCTTTTTTTCCAGAGAAGGGCGGCTGCCAGAAGGGGCAGGGTTCCGGCAAGGAAGGCCAGATGACATAACACAGCCTGGGATCGCAACATGGCATTGAGCTGAAGTATCAGGGCGTCCGTCACCAGGAAGGCTGTGTATATGCCGTCTCCTGAGCATGTCCGCAGCCTGAACTGTTTCTTCGCTCCCAGAAGCAGGCACAGGGCGGTGAGAAATTC
The DNA here is from genome assembly GCA_910585435.1 of uncultured Hungatella sp. Classification (GTDB taxonomy): domain Bacteria; phylum Bacillota; class Clostridia; order Lachnospirales; family Lachnospiraceae; genus UBA3402. Next base: position 23,355 of record CAJUEJ010000011.1, read on the forward strand.
TGCAAGAAGGATAGCCCACAGGATATCTGTATCTGCGAACAGCTGTATGACGCCTCTTTTTTCTCCGGCAAAAAGGGTAAAATACCCCCATGCCACGGCACAATGAATGCAGCTGACTGCTGACAGGCTGAAAAATCCTTTGGCCCAGCTGTTTTTCTCCTGTCTGGCCTGCAGGGCGCTTCCTGCCGCCGCAGCCGCCAGAGCGGGAGCCACATACCATCCGGGCCTGATGCTGAATAGGTAAAAGCTGGCAAAGAAACCGTAAATCACCTGTAAAACGGCAAAGATCCAGAAATGAACTGGTGCAAATCCATGGAACCCGTCTGCCAGAAGGGCTGTCACAAGCTCCCGCCCTGCAGAGTCTGTCTCCAGGCCGGAGGATGCTTCTTGGGCTTCTTGGGCTTCTTGGGCTTCTTGAGCCTCCTGCGTTTCCTGAGCTTTTTGCAATTTCTGTGATATCTTCTGCTCTCCAAGAACCAGGAGAAATGCATAGAAGGTCATGGCGCTGACACACTGTCCCCATTTTGCCTGACAGGCTGACAGCAAAAAAGTCATACTGATTGTCATCCCCCAGAAACATGCCTGGGTGTAGGTTTTATCACAGAAACGCCGGATTCCCAGAAACAGCATGGCTATGGTCAGAAGGCTTCCGATCCACAGTACCCACCAGCGGTTGTTTCCCTCCAGAATAAAGGAGGGCCCCAGTATCCTGAAATAGGCAGCTGCTAAAACGGACAGAAACAAAAAAATACTGCTTAATATATAAAATGCATTTCCTGTCTTGTGGATATGCAGTTTTTTCTCCGCCAGAATACTGGCACCGAAAAAGATCCCTGACAGTGCCAGAACCAGAAGGGCTTTAAAAAGGCTGGGAAGAAGCCTCCAGGAAGTAGTGGCAAAGATGATTCCGGCCAGCACAACCAGAACCACACCGATAATCAGCGCCGCCGTTGCCATACTGTTGTCGGCCGCCGTTTTCTGCATTGCGGCCCCGTTAAACGGACGATTACATGCTGCCGGCGTCTGCGGCTCCTGCGCTATCTGTGATTCTTGTGGATCCTGCGCTGTCCGGGTTGCCTGCGGCTCCTGCGCTGTCTGGGCTTCCTGCGGCTCCTGCGCTGTCTGCGGCCCCTGTGGTTCCTGCACTGTCCGGACTTCCTGCGGCCCATATACTGTCTGCGGTTTGGACGGTTCCTGGGCCGCTTCAGCAGGCTGGGGCTCCTGGGATATCTGCACCGTCCGGGGCATTTTCCCATCCTCAGGGTTACTTCCGGCGGCATTTGCCAGAACTTTCTGTAAAGCCTGCTCCTCACCGTCTTTCCGGGGAGTGCTGCTGCTTCCCTCTTCCCCTGTATTGTCCACGGGGGCAGCTATATCTGTGTACTCTCTCTGGTACATGCTTCTTGCCAGCACGGCACGCTGCCCTGCCTTGGACAATTCCTGTATTTTTTTCTTATATTCCCCGTTCTGAACCAGAAGCACAATGATAATTGCCAGTTCTGCAACCGGGGCTATGAGCCAGGCAATAAGAAAAAGGATAAATAACATGATTTCCTCTGCTTTCCGGTAAAGCTTCCCTACCTAAAAAACAAAATTGATATATCGTTAAACAGAACTACGATCATAAGGCCCATTAAAAGCACCATGCCGGCCATATGAACCATTCCCTCTTTTTCCTTGTCAATAGGTTTCCCACGCACTGCTTCTATAAGCAGAAACACCAGCCGGCCTCCGTCCAGGGCCGGAATGGGCAGAAGGTTCATCACGCCTAAGTTGGCGCTTAAAAGCACGCACAGGTTCATCAGCGTCAGAATCATGGTCTTGAGCCCGTAAGGGATGGTTTCCTTCACCGTATCATCAATGATGCTGACCATGCGCACCGGGCCTGCCATATCGTCCATGCCTACCTGCCCACGAAACATCATGGCCAGGCTTTTAAGGGCTGTCTTGATACAGTATACGCCCTCATAGGCGCCGTATTTCAGCGTCTCTCCCAGTCCCCGGGCCTGCCGGTAATATCCGCTGACCACGATTCCCAGCATATAGCTTCCGGATTCCTCCGAGTACCTGGGAGTAATCACCGCGGTTCTCTTCTCGCCGGACTTCCCGTCTTCTGAAGGCCTTATATACTCCACCGTTACCGTCTCCGTAGGGTGCAGAAGGCGGTAAAGGGTAATATCCCGGTAAACCACCACAGGCTCATTGTTTAATCTGGTGATAATATCTCCTGCCTGCATCCCCTGCTCCTGGGCCGGAAATCCTTCCTGTACATCTACCAGCTGAGGCGCGTCATATCCCACGGACCGGACAATGATAATTCCAAACACAAAGGCCAGAATAAAATTAAAAACCGGCCCAGCCGCCACCACTGCGATTCTGGACCACACCGGCTTATTGTTAAAGGCTCTTGGATCCGTATCATTTTCGTCCTCCCCCATCATCATACAGGAGCCGCCAAAGGGAAGTGCTTTCAGGGAATATCTGGTCTCCCCTTTTTGTATGCTCCAGAGCCTTGGGCCCATCCCAATGGAAAACTCTATCACTCCGATCCCACATTTTTTCGCCACGATAAAGTGTCCGAACTCGTGAATCAAAACAATCAATCCAAATACCAGAACTGCTGCAATCATGCTCATAAATTCTGCCATCCTCCTAATGCTTTTATGAACTTTATGTAATCCCGGCATGTCAGCACACTAGTGTCTGCCGTCCTTAAGCATTTCATACGTCTCACGCTCAGTTTCCAGAATCTGTTCCACCGTAGGATTTTCTATAACCTTATGGTTTTCCATGGCTCTCCCTATCATATCAGCAATCGCCAGATAAGAGATTCTTCTGTTCAGAAATTCTCCCACCGCGTACTCGTTGGCCGCATTAAACACGGTAGGCAGAGAGCCGCCTGTCTTTCCTGCCTCATAGGCCAGGGAAAGGGCCGGGAAATTTTCAAAATCCGGCTTCTCAAAGGCGATCTGATTCATGGTCCAGAAATCCAGGCGTTCTCCCGGCAGATACCGCCTCTGAGGATAATAGAGGGCATACTGGATAGGAAGCCTCATATCCGGCGTTCCAAACTGAGCCATCACCGCCCCATCTTTAAACTCCACCATAGAGTGGATCACGCTTTTAGGCTGAATCACCACCTGGATCTGATCCATGGCCACATCAAACAGCCACCGGGCCTCCATGACCTCCAGCCCTTTATTTACCATGGTAGAAGAGTCAATGGTAATCTTCCTCCCCATAGCCCAGTTAGGATGCTTTAAGGCATCCTCCACCTGGATATCCCTCATCTGCTCCCTGGTCCTTCCCCTGAAGGGACCGCCGGAAGCCGTGAGAAGTATTTTTTCAACCTGTCTTTTGTCCTCCCCGTTGAGGCACTGGAATATAGCGCTGTGCTCACTATCCACCGGCAGAATGGAAACCTTTTTTTCCCTTGCCAGCGGCATAATAATGTGTCCCGCCGTCACCAGCGTCTCCTTGTTTGCCAGGGCAATATCCTTCCCTGCCTCCATGGCAGCGATGGCCGGGCGGATCCCGATCATTCCCACAATGGCCGCCACCACAAGCTCTGCCTTTTCTTCTGTAGCCACTTCCAGCAGGCCGTCCATGCCGGACACCACTTTTACCGGAAGGTCTTTTACATTCTCCTTCAGTTCCCTTGCCTTTTTATCATCCCAGACACATGCAAGGGCAGGGCTAAATTCCCGGATCTGCTGCTCTAAAAGCTTACTATTGCTTCCGGCAGCCATGGCAGTCACCTGGATATCCCCGTTAAGCCTTACCACATCCAGGGTCTGGGTGCCGATGGATCCCGTAGAACCCAGAATCGAAATCTTTTTCATATAGTTTCCTTTCATCGCAAAAATGTAACTGCGAAATAGATAGCCGGAGCCGTAAAAATCATGCTGTCAAACCGATCCAGCACGCCTCCGTGTCCCGGGATTAAGTGTCCGTAATCCTTTACCTGATGATTCCTCTTGATGGCAGAGGCAGCCAGATCTCCTACCTGGGAGATCACCGCCGCGATGGCGCAGGCAACGGCGCATACAGTTCTGGGGTTTCCCACCTCCAGCATCTGGTCACGGAATACAAGGGCATACAGAAAGCCTAAAACAGCGGCGCCTGCCACACCTCCCACAGCTCCCTCTATGGATTTCTTCGGGCTTAAAACCGGAGCCAGCTTATGCTTTCCAAATAGCATCCCGAAGCAGTAGGCACAGGTATCGCAGCCCCAGGAGCTTAAGAAAATCAGCCACACCAGATACGCCCCGTCCGCCATCTGCCTTACCTGATACAGGTAGGAAAGCATCACCGCCACATAAAACACCCCAAAAAATACTACGGTAATCTCTTCTGTTTTATACTTGGGAAATGTAAAAACGTAAAAACTCATCAAAAGCATCAGCGCTGCAATGGCCATCAAAGTCACAAACTGCTGGCCGTCAAACCACAGAAGTCCGTAATAAGAAATGCAGGCTCCATATCCGATAAACCCCAGAGGTGTCTTCTCAATCTTCATCACACGGTACAGCTCAAACAAGCCCACAAGAGAAATCATCCCCACAACACCAAAAAGTATGCTTCCTCCGGCGCTGACTACAAAAAGTGCTAAAATCACCAAAACAATACCGCTGATCAAACGTGTCGTAAACATGCAGACCTCTCCTTCCTACAATACCCCGCTTCCCGGCCGCTGTCATCCTTTCTTTCTCCCGCCGAAACGTCTTTCCCTTCCATTGTACGCAACAATGGCTTTTTCTAATTCTTCCTGATTGAAATCCGGCCAGAGACAGTCTGTAATATAGAATTCCGTATAGGCCAGCTGCCAGAGCAGATAATTGGAAAGCCTTAACTCTCCGCTGGTGCGGATCAAAAGATCCGGATCCGGAATATCCCTGGTATCCAGGTAGGACGCAAACAGCTTCTCATCGATGGAGGATACATCCGCCTGATTTTTGCGGTAATCCTCCACCAGCCGCCTGGCCGCTCTGACGATCTCATCCCTTCCTCCGTAATTCACCGCAATGACAAAGGTCATTCCTGTGTTATCCTTCGTCCCTTCCACCAGACGATCGATTCCCTCTATAATATCCGGCGCAAACCGGCTTTTTTCCCCAATCATTTTTACCCGTACATTATTTTCAGAAGCGATTTTCAAAAGACGTACCATATAGTAGCGGAACAGCTGCATCAGCGCCCCCACTTCCTCTGCCGAACGCTTCCAGTTCTCTGTGGAAAAACCGTATATGGTAAAGTATCCGATTCCCATTCTGGCTGCCACTTCCACCATGGCCTCCAGGGTCTCGCAACCTGCCTTGTGTCCCATAGCCCTGGGAATGCCCCGCTTTTTAGCCCACCGTCCGTTTCCGTCCAGAATCACTGCCACATGCCGGGGTATCACCATATTTTCTAAGCCCATCATTTCCTCCCAAATGCACATAAGGGGCAGGTATTCCCGCCCCCTGTGTCTTAAACTGTCATGATCTCCTTTGTCTTTGCCTCTACGGCCTTGTCCACCTTCTCGATCATCTTGTCCGTAAGCTTCTGCATCTTGTCTTCCGCCAGCTCCTGATCATCCTCAGAGAACTCTCCCGCCTTCTCCATCTTCTTGAAGGTCTCGTTGGCATCCCGGCGGATATTGCGGATAGCCACCTTGGTAGCCTCCCCTTTTTTCTTCACGTCCTTTGCAAGCTGTTTTCTTCTCTCTTCTGTCAGCTCCGGGAATACCAGGCGGATCATGGTGCCATCATTGGTAGGATTGATTCCCAAATCGGAGGTGAGAATCGCCTTCTCAATAGGTTTTAAAAGGCTTTTCTCCCATGGCTGGATCACAATCATCCTGGCCTCTGGCACGGTTATATTGCCTACCTGCTGGAGAGGGGTCGGGGTGCCGTAGTAATCTACCCGGATCTTGTCTAACACATGGGGGTTGGCACGGCCGGCACGGATGGAAGCATAATCACTTTGCAGCACATCCAGAGACTTGTTCATCTTGTCTTCATACATCTTCAACTTTTCTTCCATGGCTTTCTCCTTAACTTACGGTCACAATCGTACCGTTTATTTTCCCTTGCATAGCGTTTGAAATACTGTCCTTCTCATTCAAATCAAAAACTGCCATCGGCATCTTGTGTTCCATACACATGATGGAAGCTGTCAGATCCACCACCGCTAGCTGTTTATCGATGACTTCTTTAATACTGATGGTATCGTACCTTTTGGCATCAGGATTCACTGCCGGATCACTGTCATATACGCCGTCAATGGACTTTGCAAGCAGGATACAGTCTGCATCCATCTCCACAGCCCTCAGGGTAATGCCTGTATCTGTGGAGAAATAGGGATGTCCGGTTCCCCCTGCAAAAAATACCACCTTTCCCTGTTTAAAATATTTATTTGCCCTGTCCTTTGAGAATAATTTGGTCATGGAACCGCAGGAAAAAGGGGTCAGAATCTCTGTGTCCATGCCTCTGTTTCTGAAAATCTCAGACACATAGATACAGTTCATCACAGTCGCCAGCATTCCAATCTGATCCGCCTTGGTGCGGTCAATGGCATTGCTGGTACGTCCCCGCCAGAAGTTCCCTCCTCCGATGACAATCCCCACTTCCACACCTGCATCCACCGATATCTTTACCTGCCTGGCAACCTCCTTCACCGTATCCTCATCAAATCCGGTTTTTTTAGGGCCAGCCAGGGCCTCTCCGCTAAGCTTGAGCAAAACCCGATTCCATTTCATGGAATGCCCTCCTTGTGTTCATTGTGCTATACTGTCAGTGATTATACCATAAATTGGTTTTCTTGCAAAGAGGCTTTCCCATACTTTCTCACATTTCACAGGTCTCTTAAATGGGAAACGTCATTCTCCTCCACAAGTACTGCCGTCCGGCTGACAGCATCATAGTCCAGGGTGGTAATACTGGCATTTTCCACGATGATGGACCTGCTCTCCTTCTTTCCGGTTCCGTCCTGCGTGTCCTGATTGGCTCTTAAAAGATACCCGGCCAGATACGCCATGATCCCGCCGTGGACCACCACCGCAAAATCCCCTTTAGCCCGGGCAAGCATCCGCCGGGCCGCCTGTCCGGCCCGTCTTTCCAGCGCTTCCCTTGTCTCCCCGCCGGTAGGGGCGATTCCCGTAGGATTCTCCCACCACAGCTTATATTCCCTGGGATATGTTTTTTCGATGTCCTTCCAGGTCAGCCCTTCCCATTCTCCAAAGGATATCTCCTCCAGCCCCTCCACAGTCTCCACCCTTACATTCTGGCTTTCCCCCACTGTCCGGGCAGTCTCAAAAGCCCGTTTCAGCCTGCTGGAAAAAATCTGCACCACCGGCCGCCCTGCCATGCCCTTAGCCAGGCAGGCCGCCTGCCGCCTTCCTGTCTCATTCAATGGGATATCTGTACTTCCCTGGACCTTCCCCTCCACATTCCAGTCCGTCTGTCCATGCCGTATCAAATAAATTCTCATATCTGCCTGCCTTATTCATCGCTTACATTCATAGCGTCCAATGCAATCTTCATAATATCCTTCACATCATCCACAGTCATCTTCATTCTCTCGGCCAGCTCCTCCACTGTGGCCTCCCGCCCCAGTTCCTCCGCCATAACTCGCGCCGTATCCTCCAGATCATTTACCAGGTTTACTATCTCATCCTGGGCTTCCAGTTCATGGTTCTGCCGCTTGAGTGTCTCTATTAAAGCTGTTCTCACCCAGCCCTTTAAAAATTCCTCAAACTCTCCAGGCTCCCCTTTAAGCCCAGCCACAGCCAGCTCCTCCACAGCCATAACCAGGGCGATATTGGCCTCCTGCACCAGATCTCCCACAGGAATCCCCTTCTCAAAATATTCCCCGATCATTCCCAATGCCAGCTTTAAATTTCCCTCCACCATCCGCCTTTTGGCCGCCGTATCACCGGCTGCAGCCCCCTGTACCAGGCGCTGGTTTTCCCCTTCGTCACAGCGCGGTATCTTCTCCACTTCATCCAAATACATCTGAAATAAATTTAACTGCTCTGTCTCCTTCATTGTGCTATCCTCCATCTCTTCCTGTTATGCCCACGCCTGACCGGCCTTCCCATATACTTATAAAGGCGCTCAAATATAAACCTTGAGCGCCTCCACATTCCTGAATACAAATATAGCTTATTTACATGGTTTTGTCAATCGTTTGGAACTTGCTTTTTTTCCTGTCCTGTGATATGATAGCCTCAATTTATAAGGAGGCCTAATAAATGGATATTAATTATGAACTGTACAAAGTTTTTTACCATGTTGCCGTGACCTTAAGCTTTTCCGAGGCCTCCAAACAGCTGTTTATCTCCCAGTCTGCTGTCAGCCAGTCCATCAAGGTCCTGGAAAAAAAACTGAGCCAGAAGCTGTTTATCCGCAGCACCAAGCGGGTCCAGCTGACTCCGGAAGGAGAGATTCTCTTTAAACATATTCAGCCGGCTATGAATCTGATAAAGCAGGGAGAGCATCAGCTTCTGGAATCCGGATCCTTAGGCGGCGGCCAGCTTCGCATCGGGGCCAGCGACACCATCTGCCGGTATTTTCTGGTACCGTATTTAAAACAGTTCCACCAGAATCATCCCCACGTCCACATCAAGGTCACCAACCAGACCTCCATCCAGTGCGCCGCTTTGCTGGAACACGGCCAGGTGGACTGTATTGTGGTAAACTCCCCCAACTCCGCCTTAAACGCCTCCCATATTACACGGACTATCAATGAATTTCATGATGTATTTGTAGCCAACCGGCAGTATTTTCCGCTGGAGCATCAGTGCATCAGTCTTAAAGAGCTTCAGAAGAAGCCTATTCTCATGCTGGAGAGGAAAAGCACTACCAGCGAATTCCTCCATTCCGTGTTCCAGCGCCTTCATCTGGATCTGGTTCCTGAGATTGAATTAAGCAGCAATGACTTACTGATTGACCTGGCCCGCATCGGCCTTGGCATCGCCTTCGTCCCGGATTTCTGCATCCCGAAAGACGACAGGGATTTATTTGAACTGAAATTAAAAGAAGAACTGCCTGCCAGGCAGATAGTGGCTGCTTACAATGAAAAACTGCCTCTGTCTCAGACGGCGAAGCAGTTTATGGAAATGCTATGATGTACCAGTTCATATAACCCCTGGACTATTACACTATGATAACATGTGGTATATAAATTTTTTATAAACTTATTGATTTTTCGTTCTTCTCATCGTATACTGTTTATATAGATAGCAGTATCTATAGAGCGGTTAGGTTGTCCGGCTAAAACAACCGGTTAAAAGCGGTTAGATTGTCCAGTTAAAACAATCGGTTAACAGTGTGGGTGGAGTTTCCGCCCACTTTTTTTAGGAGGTTTTATGGATTGGTATGTTATAGATAAACGTTATATAAACTATCTTAGGATATATGATAAACAAGTCAGTTATGTAGAATACGGAGAGCGTTTGAAACTTCATATAGGAATCGTATTATCTGTTCATGAATTTCATTATTATGTTCCTGTCTCCTCAGCAAAGCCAAAGCATCACCATATGTCTAACAGCCTGGATTTTCATAAACTAATTGATGATAAAACCGGAGATACTTATGCGGTTATCAATATTAACAATATGGTACCGGTTCCTGATTTTTGCATTGTACAGTTAAAATATGATAAAATTACTGAGTTCCGTCATTTTACTACTGAAAAAGAAAAAACAGATTACATATATCTATTGCAAAAAGAAAAAGCTATTATTGATAAAATCGCTTCTGTTCTGCAGTCAAAAGCCCAAAAGCTTTATCAAAAATATCTGTCAAATTCCCAATCCTCTTTAGCCTCCCGCTGCTGCAATTTCCCTTTGCTGGAAGAAAAATGTATGGAATATAAAATGCTCTATGAGCCTGGATCTATTCTTTCATCCAAAACCCCTCAATGGCCCGCCCCACCCCATTCCGGTTCACCACCTGATACGGCCACCATTCTCTGGGAAACAGCGCCTGATACTCTTCCCTCAAAAACCTGTCGTCAAGAAGCAGGATGACCCCCTTATCCTCCATGGTCCGTATGACCCTTCCCGCCGCCTGCATCACCTTGTTCATCCCCGGATACTGATAGGCATAGTCAAAGCCTTTCTTCTCCTTCTCGTCAAAAAAGCCTTTCAGGATTTCCTGTTCTGTACATACCATGGGAAGCCCTGTCCCCACCACCGCGGCGCCGATAAGCCGGTCCGCCTTCAGATCGATGCCCTCCGAGAAGATTCCGCCCATGACGCAGAAGGCCACGAAAGAATGTTTTCTGTGTTCCTCAAACAGCAAAAGAAACTGTTCCTTCTCCTCCTCTGTCATACGGCTGGCCTGGCTGGCCCAGGCAACCGGATCTTCGTTTTCCCTCATCCGTTCCTCCCACACCTGCTCCACCTCCTTCAGATACTGGTAGGACGGGAAAAAGGCCATATAATTCCCCTGTTTTCCCCGGGCCATGGCCTCAATATAGTCAGCTACCTTCTCATATTCTCTGAGATTCCTTCTGGTATAGCGGCTGCTGACATCGCCGGCCACCAGAAGAAGCCGGTTTTCCCTGGGAAACGGGGACAGGGCATAGACTGCATAATCCTCCTGGTTCCCGCTTAACAGCTCCTTATAATACAGAACCGGAAGCAGGGTGGCGGAAAAGAATACTGTACTCCTGCCCTTTTCCAGACATTCTTTTAAATGTCCTGCCGGGTTCATGCAAAACAGCCTGACCATAAACTGTCCGTCCGGTAAAAGCTCTGAGTAAATCCGGTAAGTATCATCCATCCCCTCAAACACCATAAGAAAATTCCGCAGTTCAAAATAGAAGTCCAGCACCAGATCCCGGTCCTCAAACTCCCTGTTCTCTTCCATAAATGTTTCCAGCTCCCCGTAAAGTGACTGGATCACTGCCATAAGGCCGTTGATTTCTTCGTGGATCTCATATCTCTCGCTCTCCCTCTTCATCTCCAGAAGCTGCTTGTTGACACGATCCAAAAAACGGGACAGCCTGTTGTTTTTTCCTTTTAAAATCTTTTTCACCAGAAGTACATTTTCCTTCACCAGAGAGGCACTGTACATCTCTCTCCCCCTGGATACCAGGTTGTGGGCTTCATCCACCAGAAACAGGTACTCCCCCGGCACACCGTCAGAAAAATACCTTCTCAGCCGCACATTGGGGTCAAATACATAGTTGTAATCACAGATAACCGCGTCCACCCAGGTGCTGATATCCAGACAGAACTCAAAGGGACAGACGCGAAATATTTTCGCATATTCCAAAACCACTTCTCTGGTGATACCAAACTCTCTGTGAATCACCTCATAAACCGCATCATTGACCCTGTCATAATGCCCTTTGGCATAAGGGCAGTCATCCGGGTTGCATAAGGGCACTTCCAGAAAACACAGCTTTTCCTTAGCTGTGATGGTCACAGATTTCAGATACATCTCCCTGTCCCGCAAAACGGAGAAGGTCTCCTCCGCCACGCTTCTGGTAATGGTCTTTGCCGTCAGGTAAAACAGCTTGTCCACATGGCCTTCTCCCATGGCTTTCAGCCCTGGAAACACCACAGACAAAGTTTTTCCCACTCCTGTAGGAGCCTGAATAAACAGATTTTTCCTCCTGACAATGGTTTTATACACGGACACAGCCAGCTCCTTCTGTCCCTGCCGGTACTCATAGGGGAAGGAGAGGTTTCTTAAAGACTCATCCCTTCTTATCCCATGCTGGTATAAATAATTGGCCCACTTGACGTATTCGTGAATCAGTCCCTGAAACCAGTCTGTCAGCTCCTCTGCCCTGTAATCCGCGGTAAACCTTCGGATGGCCTCTGTCTCCAGATTACAGTAAGTGACCTGGATGGCAATGGTGTCCAGATCATGGTCTGCCAGATACATATACCCATAGCACATAGCCTGGGCCTTGTGAACCGGTACAGCCTCTTCCATCCTGTCAATATCCAGATAGACGCCTTTTATCTCATCAATAGTCACCCCTGCCGGCTCCGTAATCACTCCATCTGCACGCCCCTCGATGACAATCTGAAAATCTCCTTCATCCGCCACGTGCCTCATGGAGACCTCCGCCTGATAAGCAGCTCCCATGCGGCGCTGAATCTTCCGGTGAATCCGGCTTCCCGCCTGCATGGCATCCTTCTGTGCAGCCCCCATGCGCCTGTTGTCCAGATCCCCGCCCCGCATGACAAACTCTACCAGATTCCGCACCGATATCCTGACAGAGGCCTTCCCTGTATCCGCTCCAGGTATCTCTCCCCCAGCTTTTTCAGTTGTCTTCCCGGATGAGATTTCAGCTGCCATTAAAAGGCTCCTTTCAATTTTACAGTAACCCCCATGCCGCTTTCTCGGTATCGCCATAAATGAAAGAGGGGTTACTGTACATCATATAGAAAAGGGTGCCGTCTCTTCCAACAGACTTTGCACCCCTTATAAAAAACTATTGTCTGATTTATCCAGTTCTGTGATATTTACACTGGATGCAGAAAGTATTACTTTCAGTTCAATGTATCTTTTAAGCATCGTATTTTTACCTGTTTTCAGTATAGCACGGACTAAAAGCAAAGTCCATTATTTTTCTGAAAATCAACTCATATCTAAACAAAAAGGAAACCAGCCCAATCCTTTGAGTGGTTTCCATCTTACCTACATTTGTCTGCACTATACTGTCCTATTATGCGGCATTCCCCGCAGCGTTTTCATTTAAAAATGTCTCAAAGTCCTGGCTCTCTCCTGCATATCTGACAGTAAGCACTCTTCTTAAATCCAGGCTCAGCACTCCCAGGATAGACTTTGCATCAATCACAACCCGATTATAGTATACGTCAATATCAAAATCACATTTCGTTGCGGCCGCAACAAAAGCCTTCGCAGCCTCAATCGTAGGTAATACAATTTTTTTCTGTTTCATAATTATCAACTCCTCCTTGATATTTGTAAAAACAGTTTATTTTCGCTGCTGGAAATGTTATATCATACTTGGCAAAAGTTGTCAAATTTCGTTTCTGCTGAAATAGGGAAGTTTTTTTATGCATTTTTTATCAGTAAGCTCCTCCGTTTTTTTCGATTTTTTATAATTCTGTATATTAAGACCGTTTTCACCGCAGGTTTCCTTTTTTTGATTCTCACTATTTTTATAGAAGATAGACCCATTTATTCCACATTTTAGCAAAAAATAATGCGTTTTTCCGTAATAACCATATCCATAAAGCAATCATGTTTTTCCGCTGGAATGCACTGGTATACAAGCATTTCCCGGCATAACAGGATCCGAAATCCACTGGTTTTGGGAAGATAGCGATCATAATATCCGCCGCCGTACCCTAAACGCAGGCCTTCCTCGGTACAGGACAGACAGGGGACAATACACAGATCAAATTGTCCTGGATCTGTCTGTATGCAGTGGGGCTTCGGTTCTGAAATTCCGTGAAAGCCTTCCTCTAAATCTTGCAGGCTTTTTATCTCATACGCCTCCATCTGCCCGTCTTTTTTGCACCGGGGGACAGATACCCGTTTTCCCTCTCCCAAAGCTTCCCTGATGATCCTCCTGGTATCCACTTCCTCTTCCAGGCTGACATAGCAAAAAATACGTTTACTTTTTTTGTATTCTTTTGTGGATTTTAAATTGGAAAAAATCAGCTGGTCCGCCTGGGTACAATACCAGCTGCCTAATTCTTTTCTCTCTCTTTTTATCTGGCTTCGCAGAGCCTGCTTTGCTGCCCTCAAATCTTCCTGTGATGCATCCATGTCCCTCTGTCCCCTTATTATCAACAGCCTTTACAGTCAGAAAAGAGGCTACCGCACTGCAGCAACCTCTCATGACTTCTGAGTATTCCCTATTTAATTTACTTTTATATCCACCATACTGACAGACTGTGTACCCAGTTCAACCTGCGCGTAGGCAGCCTGGGCTTTGGCCCATTTCACCTTTCGGGCTTCCGGAGTCACCTCCGCTTCCAGACGGCTCTTTTTAGATTCCAGAACCACATCCTTTGCTTTTCTCTCCCCGGGGATTGCCCTACCATTTACGGCCGCTGTATCTGCCGCTTTTACACCTTTTGAGCCTGCCTCCTCTACATCTTTTCCCTGGCCTGCATTGGCCGCATTCTCTCCCTGGCCTGGAGCCTTGGTATTCTCCGCCCCGTCAGCTGGCTGCTCATCCTTTGCCTTCTCCTCAGCCGGGACTTCAATATCATCTGTCCTGTCTGCAATATTCTGTTCTGCCTTCCGTGCCTCTTCCATCTCCTTCTCAGCCTTATGCTGCTCCTGCTCAGACGGAAGCTTGGAATATCTGCCGCTGTCTATGAATTCCTGGGTCGCCGCCTCAATGGAAGAGAATTTACAGTGTTCCTGCACAATCAGCTCCAGCTTTTTACCGCCTGGAATATTAGGGTTATTCTTAACCTCATTGACTGTACTTAAAGCAGAGGCTGCATGTGACATTTTAAGCCTTTGCACATCCTCCTTTGTCTTGCACCGCTTTAATTCCTGCTCATAAGCCTGGCGCTCCATCTCAATCTCTTTTGCCTTCTTGTACAGCTGGGGATCATGCTCTTCCAGGTAAGCCATCTCATCGGAAGTCAGACGCTTTCCTGCATTTAATTTTGTCCGGATCTTTCCTATCTCCTTGGCAGAATCTGAAGTCCTTGCCGGGGCTAATGCATCTTCGGTCTGTTCCTTCATCCCGTATTTCCCGGATACAGCAGAGCTCTTTTTGTCTGCGCCGTAATCGCCGGAGGCCTTTTTCTGCTGCCACTTCATCTGCATACTCATATTTTTCGTATACGTATGCAGAGAGCCAATCATCATCACATTCATAAGGTCACCCTCCCCCTTTTTCTGAGTAGACCTCTGTCAAATATCATTTACACTTGTTATACCTATATATCGGCTGATTTGTCAGAAAAATAACTGCCTTTTTCGCTGACACCAGACTATTCTTCCCATACAAATCCCACACTGCCCACAGGATTCTCCAGATCCCCTTTTTATACGTGCCACAGGCTGTTAAATCAGCTGTGAATCTGTCCTTCCACAACCTCCTTCACCTTTGCCAGCGCATCCTCCACCCCGGCCGGATTCTTGCCGCCGGCCTGGGCCATATTGGGACGGCCGCCGCCGCCGCCACCTACCAGGCCTGCTATGGCCTTGATCAGATTGCCTGCATGGGCGCCTTGCTTTTGTGCCCCGTCGGTAGCCGTAGCCATCAGGTTCACCTTTCCGTCCAAAACCGATGCGATGACGATGACGCCTTCTCCCAGCTTCTCCTTCATCTGGTCTCCCAGGTTGCGCAGGCCGTTCATATCCACATCCGCCACCTTCACAGCCAGAACCTTCACGCCCTTTACCTCCACCACCTGGCTCATCACATCGCCCATGGCATTGTTGGCAAGCTTGCTCTTAAGCTTCTCGTTCTCCGAGTGAAGGGCCTTTATCTCCTCCAGCATGGATTCTATCTTTCTGCTTAACTCTCCGGGAGTGGTTTTGGCCGCTTTGGCTGCCCCACGCAGCTCTTCCTCTGTATGCTGATAGTATGCCATCAGCCCGTCTCCGGTCAGAGCCTCGATTCGGCGTACATTGGCTGCAATTCCAGTCTCAGACAAGATCTTAAAGGCTGTGATCACACCAGTATTGGCCACATGAGTACCTCCGCACAGCTCCACGGAGAAGTCTCCCATCCGCACCACGCGGACCTTCTCCCCGTACTTTTCCCCAAACAAGGCCATGGCGCCGGATTTCTTCGCCTCATCCAGGCTCATCTCCCGGGTTTCCACCGGCAGGGATGCGCGGATCTCCTGGTTTACCAGATCCTCCACCTTTTTTATCTCCTCCTGTGTCATGGCAGAGAAATGGGTAAAGTCAAAACGCAGCCTGCCTGCGTCCACATAGGAGCCTGCCTGCTCCACATGATCCCCCAGCACTGTGCGCAGGGCTTTCTGAAGCAGATGGGTGGCACTGTGGTTCTTGCAGGTATCCATA
Source organism: uncultured Hungatella sp. (assembly GCA_910585435.1). Taxonomy (GTDB): domain Bacteria; phylum Bacillota; class Clostridia; order Lachnospirales; family Lachnospiraceae; genus UBA3402. Next base: position 39,335 of record CAJUEJ010000011.1, read on the forward strand.
CGGTTTTCGCCGCAGACCTTTAAGGTAACCGTATCCCCTGTCTGGAACATACCAAAAGTCATCACACCCACATGGCCTATCTTACCGCCCTGAAGGTGGATGGTATCCTTCACTTTAAAAGACCCTTTTTCATTCTCAATCACGCCCACGTCAGCCTGCTGGCCGCCCATGGTGCCGTAAAACGGAGTCTCGTCCACAATAATGGTTCCGTTCTCCCCGTCGGTCAATGCCTCCACCAGGCTTTCCTCTGTGGTAAGAACCGTAATACGTGAGTCATGAACCAGACGGTCATAGCCCACAAACGCAGACGTGACAGCCGCCGGGATGGACTGGTAAACCGTCACATCCGCGCCCATATAGTTGGTTGTCTTCCTGGCCTTTCTGGCCTTCTCCCTCTGCTCCTTCATAGCAGCCTGGAACCCTTCCTCATCCACGGAGAAATGCTTCTCCTCCAGAATTTCCAGGGTCAGATCCATAGGGAATCCATAGGTATCATACAATTTAAATGCATCTGCTCCGGAGAGGACACTGCTGCCCTCACCCACCAGCTTCTGCTCCATATCGCTTAAAATAGCCAGGCCCTGATCGATGGTCCGGTTAAATTTCTCCTCTTCCTCTGCCAGAACCTTAAGGATCATAGACTTCTTCTCTTCCAGCTCCGGATACCCATCCTTAGACAGGGCGATGACTGTCTTGCTTAAGTCAGCCATAAACCGGCCTTCGATTCCCAGAAGACGGCCGTGGCGGGCCGCACGGCGCAGAAGACGGCGCAGCACATAGCCCCGCCCTTCGTTTGAAGGCATAATACCGTCAGAAATCATAAAGGTGCAGGATTTCACATGATCCGCAATGATGCGGAGAGACACATCCTTTTTCTCGTCCGCCTGATAGGAGGTGCGGGCCAGGGCACAGACAGCGTCCATCAAAGCCCGGTTGGTGTCTATGGTAAACAGGGAATCCGCGTCCTGCACCACCATAGCCAGACGCTCCAGCCCCATGCCGGTATCGATGTTCTTCTGCTTTAGCTCCGTATAATTTCCATGTCCGTCGTTCTCAAACTGGGTAAATACGTTGTTCCAGACCTCCACATAGCGGTCGCACTCACAGCCTACAGTACAGCCCGGCTTTCCACAGCCGTACTTCTCCCCCCGGTCATAGTAGATCTCCGAGCAGGGGCCGCAGGGGCCGGCGCCGTGCTCCCAGAAGTTGTCCTCTTTTCCGAAACGGAAGATCCGCTCCGGTGCAATGCCGATCTCTTTATTCCAGATCTGAAATGCCTCTTCATCATCCAGGTAGATGGACGGATACAGGCGATCCGCCTCTAAGCCTACCACCTGTGTGAGAAATTCCCAGGACCAGTGGATGGCTTCCGTCTTAAAATAGTCTCCAAAGGAAAAATTGCCCAGCATCTCAAAAAAAGTGCCATGGCGGGCAGTCTTACCGATATTTTCAATATCTCCGGTACGGATACACTTCTGGCAGGTGGTCACCCGTCTTCTGGGGGGAATCTCCTGCCCGGTAAAATAGGGCTTGAGAGGCGCCATTCCGGAGTTAATCAGAAGAAGGCTGTTGTCATTGTGGGGAACCAGAGAGAAGCTTTTCATAGCCAGATGGCCCTTGCTCTCAAAGAACTCCAGAAACATCCTTCTTAACTCATTTACACCATAACTTTTCAACCTTTTGTCCTCCGCGCCTAGTTATTCGTACTCTCTTTTGTTGCCTGCACACCGGATTTGGCGTCTTTGTGATCCCGGTACTTCTTCCCGCACACAATCCCAGCCCAGGCAATCAGGATAAACGCCACATATTTAATCAGATTTTGTAATAAGCTTGTGAATATAGCTCCCATCTTAAATCCTCCATCCCTCACTCTGTTTTTTACTCTATAAATACAAGATTTTATCCACTATATCCTACCATAAGCATTTCCAATTATCAAGAGAGGAACGCAAAAATTGTAAAAATCCTTCCAAAAACAAGAAATTTCGCTTGCAAATTCTATCTTTATCTGTTATGATACCTATGTTATGGATTTCCGGTTGAGGGAATCAAGTGGCTTTGAAGGAGGTGTAAATCATGGCTAAATGTGCAATTTGCGAGAAGGCAGCTCACTTTGGCAACGCAGTGAGCCATTCCCATAGAAGATCCAACAAGATGTGGAAAGCAAACGTAAAATCTGTTAAAGTAAAAGTTAACGGAGGAGCAAAGAAGATGTACGTATGTACTTCCTGCCTGCGTTCCGGTTTAGTAGAAAGAGCATGATTTTATTCCATAGTGCGAGAAGCTGGCAACATAAAACTCCAGGCTGTGCCTGGAGTTTATTTCTTTTACTAAAAATCTTTAAAAATCCCGCCGCCTGTCCGGCGGCATGCACTCAGCAATGGCAGAAAAGATTATACCCTAATACCAGCAGGCCTATAATAAAAATCAGCAGAGCCAGCGTGGTAGGAATCAGCACCTTTACCGCCATGCCTACCCCTATGGAAAAAAGAATCAGGCCACACAATCGTCTCATATCATTCCTCGGTTTTCTCCACGCTTACAATATCATATGCATGAACCCCCTTGTCTATGACATGCTGCTTTGCCGGGATCCTGACTCAGTACTGCCTTGGGGAAGCTTCCCCCTAAAAGGAGAATACCCGGCCGCATCCGCCGGTTCGATCAGTCCTGATGTCTGGCTGCATCCACCGCCATATCCTCCGCCGTCCGGATGGCATCCGCTGAGAATTCCTCCCCGATATTTACCTTTCCCTTGGTAAACCGGTTTACCAGATCCGGCACCATATCCAGCATTTTATTGACTGTATTCTGATCCTTGATGTTCACCAGCCTGGTGGAACCGTTCTGGATCACCAGGATAGCGCTTGGGCTGATCTTGGCTCCCATGCCGCCGCTGCCCCTCTTCTTGGCATTCTCCTGAAATGCCCCTGCAGCCATGCCGCATGTCACGTCAACCAGAGGAAGAATAATGGCGTTATCCACCTTCACAGCATCGCCTACCACGGTTTTGGTGGTTACAAACTGGTCTATCCCCTGAAATAATGCCTCGATTGTTGAGACAAACTGATTCTTATTCTCTGATGCTTTATTCTCTGCCATTTTATTCTCCTCCATCTTTCTTGCGGCGACGCTTAAATAGTAATCTTCTGATATTCTTATTCATCAGAACCCTCAGACACCAGTACAACACGATTCCCAGGAAGATTCTGCCTTTTCCTTTTACCTGGGCCTCCAGGATCTGTTCGTCAAATAAAGGTGTAATCTGAAGGGAGTCTCCGTATCTTGCATAAGCCAGGCTGCAAAGGGCCGCCGCCTGCCCGGTGACCGAAGGATCCTCAAACCCAAACACCAGGCTTCCCTCCATTTTTCTGGGAAGGATGTGCTTTGTCATCCTGAGAATATGGCGAAATGACTTTTGATTGGCCGGATCCGTCACAAATCCATGGATTTTCTTTCCCTTCTCCTCCACTGCCCTTACTTTATCACAGAAACCCAGAAAACGGAACTTTATTTTTCTGAAAATTCCATTCAGAGAAAAGCTTTTCTTTTTCTTGCCCTTTCCTTTCTCCGGGGATTCCTTCAAAGCAGGAGGCTCTGTAAAAGTTTTCCCTCCATCGGCGGATTCTCTGGAAAACCCATCTGCCTTCGCCCCGCCGGAAGGCTCCTTCTCCTTGGCCTCACGGCCGTATCTCTCTCCCGGAACCGCGCTCTCTAAAGCTTCGTCTCTTTCTAAAACTCCATCTCTTTCTAAAGCTCCATCTCCGCCCTCTCTCTCCTGCTTTCCGAAGCCACCATCCTTTTCGCCGTCTCCTTCTGCCCCATTCTCCGGCTCCTCCTCTTCCCCGCCTCCCCTTTTTCCTTTCCCCAGAGGGAATCCGAAAAGCTTTATGGAAAGCTCCAGGGAGTGGTCGTATGTAGCCAGGACAGACAGAATATGAAGCAGCCATGTAATCTTCACCCGGGCAGTAAAGTCTTCTTTGTAAGAACATGAAAGCCTATAGCGGACAGGCACAAAAAGCATGAGAAGCACTGCAAACAAAACCAGTCCCAGAATTGCAAGCACCGCGATACATATGATTTTTAAAATAAACAATAAGGTAGAAAGCATCTCATCACACCTTTAAAAAGTCATCCAGACAGAATGCCCCGGTTTTCTGATACATATCCTCCACAATCCTTCCCGCCAGCTTAAGTGCCTCCCCGTACCCTAATGCGATCCCTATTATCAGGAATTCCTTCTCCCGGTAGTAAGGGCTTAGAAAGGTTGTGGCGGGATAGATATCAAGGATATTATTCCCATTTGACGCCGGCGTAATCACAAAAACTCCCATGCGGTATTTTTTGCGCCGAATACTCTGAATGATGGAAAAACGGTGTTTTTTAGCCTTTTCCCCCACATAAAGCCTATCATACCAAAGCATCTTCGTCCATCAGCTCCCACGATAATATTTCCATACAGGCTTCCCGTTCCGCAAAATCCGTACACCCTTCCAGGCTGTCTTTTATATAGTCCCTGATCTCTCCCGAGGATCGGAACACCACCGGAAGATAGGACAGGATTTTGGCCATGACAGCTCTCACCACAGGCTTTGGCATGCCTTCAAAGCTCTTTGTCAGCTCCTGGCAGAATTCCTCACCCTTTTTCTCGATCCAGTTTCGATCCGCCGGCTCGTCCTCCGGGGAAGCTTCCTCCAGACTGGCAAAGGAGCTTCCGGAAGTCAGCTTTGCGATCTTTAAAAGCACCGGATCCGTCTCCTTCTCGTCCGGCAGAAACTGCTCCTCCATCACATATTCCTGAATCCCTTCCAGCTTCTCCAAATCCTCCTCACAGGTCTCAGGGAGAGGCTGGCCGTCATTTTTTATAAAGCCGTCCCGTACTTTCCGGACAAGGGAGAAAAATAACTCCTTCTCCTCACTGTCTGTCATGGCGCTGTCCCTGGTTAAAAACAGCACATACAGATCGTTTATCAGATCCGCCGCCAAAAGCCCCAGGCCGGATTCAACATTTATATTCCGGCTGGCCTCATGGAGTTTGTCCATGGCTTCCCAGTACTGTTCCTTATCTAAATTCCGGTAATCCATACGGCGGAGTGTTTCCAGGATACTGTACAGCCCCGGCCACTCTGTCTCCATCCCCTCAGGCAGAATCACCATGGAAGAGGTCCGCAGCATGTACAGAACATCTGTAAGGCTTTCTTTTCCCGCCCCGGCATAGACAGTCAGCCGTTCCATCAGCATACTGTAAAATTTCTGCCTGGTGTACCGGACAGGAAGCTGCCCCAGAATCTCCTGAATCCGGCTGTTCATAATCCCGGCATCCTCAGACTGTGACAGCCCCTCCATAAGCGCATCTGTAAACGTCTCCACCGTCCACCGGACGGGCTTTCCCTTCACAAAGCGCCTTTCCACCCGGTTTAGCACATATTCATAGATCTGAAAACAGTCTGTGTATGCAGTGAGAATATTCATATCGTGGATCAGCTGTTCTCTCAGTGTCTCAAGAGAATGGGTCTGCCCTGTTCCCTCCAGAAACTGTCCCAGAATCTCATGAAACCTGCCTAAAATATCCGTTATCTTTTGAGAAGCCGGATGCTGATCATACACAGATTCATACATGGTATAATAATTCAGCGCCAACCGTGTAAAAGAACTGCGGTAAGCCATGGACATCTGCCTTCTCCTGGTACGATTGTTCACCCTCTCTGTCCTCCTAAGCCTTGTCTTTTCCCTTGCCCTCCAGGACCGTCCGCCGCAACAGGTCCAGAGCCTTCACTACGGATTGTTCCCGAATCTTGTTCCGGTTTCCCTTAAACTGGTACTTTTCCACCGTCACATTGCCGTCCATATAGCAGGCCATGTACACCAGGCCCACTGGTTTTTCCTCTGTGCCGCCGTCTGGTCCTGCAAGCCCGGTTATGGCGATACAGATATCCGCATCCGCCGCAAAAGCTCCGCCGGCTGCCATCTCCCTGGCTGTCTCCTTGCTGACAGCACCGTATTTTTTTAAGGTTGACTTGCTGACGTCCAACACCTTCCGTTTCGCCTTGTTGGAATAGGTGATAAATCCTTCCCTGAATACCTGGGAGGCTCCTGGCACGTTCACGATGCGGCCGGCCAGAAGGCCGCCGGTACAGGACTCTGCCGTAGTCACAGTCAGCTCATGCTTCTTTAGGAGACGTACCACCGCCATCTCCAGCGTTTCCTCCTCCTTCACGGAATAGACCTTGCTGCCGAACCGCTTCTTTAACTCCTTTACCACCGGTTTTATCATCTGCTCCGCTGCCTCCGTGCTTGCCGCCTTGGCAGTGACCCGCAGATGGACCTCACCGGTTTTGGCATATGTGGCAATGGTAGGATTGGTCTGTGTATCGATGAGATCCAGGATCTGCTCCTCCACCATGCTCTCCCCGCAGCCGCAGATCTTTACCATCCTTGAAAGAATCTTCTCAGGGCACAGCTCCTGAAGATAGGGATACACCTGCTGGTTAAACAGAGGGTACAGCTCGCCTGGAGGCCCCGGCAGCAGGATAGCCGTTTTCCCGTCTTTTTCAAGAATCAGCCCGGGGGCTGTGCCGTTATGGTTGTCCAGAACCCTGGCGCCCTCCGGCACCATGGCCTGTTTCCAGTTATTTTCCGTGATCTTTTTATAGATACTGTTTTGAAAGTATTCCTGGATTCTGGCCCTGGTATGGGGATCCTCTTTTAAGGGAAGTCCCATGACCTGGGCACACACCTCTTTGGTCAGATCATCCTCCGTAGGGCCCAGGCCCCCTGTAAATATCACAATATCTGCCCGGTCAAGGGCTGTGCGGATACACTGGGACAGCCTTTCAGGGTTGTCTCCCACCACAGTCTGGTGATACATGGACAGGCCTAAAAGGGCACATTTCTCAGCCAGGAACTGGGCATTGGTATTGACAATATTCCCAAGCAGCAGCTCTGTTCCTACAGAAATCACCTCTGCGATCATGATTACATGCCCCCTTCTGTCAGTACTTTGCGGTTCTTTATAATGTAGTCTGCCAGGGACACCACCGTCAAAACCAGGGCAATCCACAGGCAGATGTTGGTAACAAGGGCCAGCGCCGGAATCTTCAGGATCAGAAGCACCACCGAAATCATCTGAAAGGTAGTCTTAAATTTCCCCCAGTAGCTGGCAGCGATCACCACCCCGTTGTCCGAAGCCACCAGGCGGAACCCGCTGATAATAAATTCGCGGCTGATGATGAGAATCACCATCCAGGCGGGAATCTGTCCCAGCTGGGTAAGGCCGATGAGGGCGGAACACACTAAAAGCTTATCTGCCAGAGGATCCATAAATTTCCCGAAATTGGTGACAAGGTTGTATTTTCTTGCAATCTTTCCGTCCAGCAGGTCTGTCAGGCTGGCAACGATAAAAATAGCGGTGGAAATGTAGCGGTACGTCTGATTCTGACCCCCGTCAAACAGCAGGAAAAACACAAAAAAAGGAATCAGGCAGACTCGTAAAAGAGTCAGTTTATTGGGCAGGTTCATCACACATCTCTCCTATCAAATCATATTCTGCAGCGCCTGTCACTCTGGCGCGGATAAAATCACCGGACATCAGCTGGGCCTGTGTATTGACAAAAATCAGCCCGTCCACGCCGGGGGCATCCATGTAGGTGCGGCCTACGTATGCATTTTCGTCAACCACCTTCCCCTCGATCATCACATCCAGAACCTTCCCCACCATGGAGCCGGATTTTTCAAAGGCGATCTCCTGCTGAAGCTCCATGATCTGGTCCCGCCGCTGCTCCTTTATCTCTTCCTCTATCTGATCCGGGAAATCAGCCGCCGGGGTATCCTCCTCCTGAGAGTAGGCAAATACCCCCAGACGCTCAAACTCCATCTGATCCACAAACTCCATCAGGATCTCATGATCTTCCTGGGTCTCTCCCGGAAAACCGGAAATCAAGGTGGTCCTGAGGGCAATGTCCGGAATCTGCCTTCTCAGATCGGCAATCCGTCCTTTAAGCTGGCGTCGGTTGGTTTTTCGCCCCATCCGCCGCAAGACGTCATCGCTGGCATGCTGAATGGGAATGTCCAGATAATGGCACACCTTCTCCTCTGTCCGTATGGTATCGATCAGCTCCTGGGTGATCTCCTCCGGATAACAGTACTGGATCCGGATCCAGCGGATGCCGGGAATCCGGCATAATTCGCGCAGAAGCCTGGGAAGGGATTTCTCCCCGTACAGATCCACGCCGTAAACTGTGGTCTCCTGAGCCACCAGGATCAGTTCCTTTACCCCCTGCCCGGCCAGGGTCTCTGCCTCCTTTAAAAGCTGTTCCATGGGAACACTGCGAAAGGCGCCCCGAAGGCTGGGGATAATACAGTAGGTACAGTGCTTGTCACACCCCTCCGCGATCTTTAAAAATGCGTAATGGCCGCCTGTGGTCAGCATTCTGGGAGCCAGGGCTGCCGGGGAGGTGTCCCGATCCTTAAACCGTTCTTCCTTCTCCTTTCCAGCCAGCACCTGCTTTAGCACATCGGATATCGCATCCCAGGAAGCGGTTCCCAGGATGGCGTCAACCTCCGGTATCTCCGTGAAAATCTCCTGCCGGTACCTTTCGGCCAGGCACCCGGCCACTATAAGGGCCTTTACATTTCCTGTGGTTTTTAACTGGGCCATCTCCAGAATCGTGTTGATGCTTTCCTCCTTGGCATCGCCGATGAAGCAGCAGGTATTAATCAGAATCACGTCTGCCATGGTCTCATCGTCTGTAAATTCATATCCGTCCCTGTTTAAAAGCCCTAACATCCTCTCGGTGTCTACCAGATTCTTGTCACAGCCCAGGGAAACACAAAATATCTTCATGGACTACTCCCTATGGATTGCTTTTGTCTCCTGTTTTCTGTAAAAATAAGTCCGGCAAGCCGGACCTTAAATACATGCTATGCTTCCTCCGGATCCTCCTCCTCAGAGTCATCCTCCGAAAGAATCTTCACCTTCTGCTCATATAGCTCTTCCACCGCTACAGACAAAGGCTTTTTGTCCCGGGGAGCGTGAATCATGGGATCCTCCCCTCCGATCAGCTGCCTCGCCCTTCTGGCTGTGGCAATCACGATGGAATAACGGCTCTGAACCACCGGCTCCTCGCCTTCCTCCACCCCGCTGTTTACTGCATCAATCAAATCTGTATAAGACGGATGTAACATACACATATTCTCCTTTCATCACACTTACTTTGATAACTGCTCCGTTATCAAAACAGTAGCATTCAGCTCCTTCTGCATCCTTTCTATAAACGCCTGGTTGTTGACGGTTCTGAACCGTTGCAACCGGATAAGCTGATGCATATTCTCCACACAGGCATCAATATCGTCATTTACAAGAAGATAATGGTAGGATGACATGCCCTGTGCCTCATCTGCCGCCCTGCAAAGCCTGGCCTGGATGACTTCCATGCTCTCAGTCCCCCGCCTGATAAGCCGGCGCCTCAGCTCCCCGGCGCTGGGGGGAACCACGAAGAGAAGCAGTGCCTCCGGGAACTGCTCCTTGATCTTTAAAGCTCCCTGAATTTCGATCTCCAGGATAACGTCCTGGCCTTCCGCCATTTTACGGGCTACATACTCCCTGGGCGTGCCGTAATAGTTATTCACATACTGGGCGTATTCGATCAGCTGTTTGTCTCTGATCATCTGCTCAAATTTTTCTCTGGTGACAAAAAAATACTCTCTTCCGTCTGCCTCTCCTTCCCTGGGCTGCCTGGTGGTAGCTGAGATGGATAAGGCATAATTATCATACTTTTCCAGCAGGGCTTTTATCAGAGTTCCCTTCCCTGCTCCGGAAAACCCGGATACAACTACTAAAATCCCCTGGTTATTCATACGATGCTCCTGTCTGATAGTACACTACCATTATTCAATATTCTGAATCTGCTCCCGCACTTTCTCTATCTCTGTCTTAAGGACAATGGCTTTATCTGACACCTCCAAATCGTTGGCCTTGGAAAGAATGGTATTGGCTTCCCGGTTCATCTCCTGGGCAATGAAATCCAGCTTCCGCCCTACGATGCCTCCTGCCAAAAGCTCGCTTCTCATATGGGCAATGTGGCTTCTGAGGCGGACGATCTCCTCATCTACACAGATCTTATCTGCAAAAATAGTTACTTCCGTGACGATGCGGGCTTCGTCTAAGGCTGCATTGCCAAGAAGCTCTTTTACCTTTTCTTCCAGCTTCTCCCTGTATTCCGACAGGATTCCGGGGGAGCGTTCCTCGATGTAGTGTACCTGCTCCAGCATGTAATCAAGCTTTCCCAGAAGATCCTTTTTTAAATTTTCTCCTTCTGTGATACGGCTTTCCACGAATTGCGCCGCTGCCTCCTGGGTGGCCTGTGACAGCAGCTTCCAGATAGACTCTTCATCCTCGGAAATCTCTTCCATGGTCAGCACCTCAGGCATTCTGGCCAGGCTTGAAACTTTTATATCATTGGGGATTCCGAAGCGCTCTTCCATCTTTTTGAAGCAATCCATGTATTCTGACGCCAGGGCTTCATTGTATTTTAAACATAGCTTGTTTTCCGTGTAGTCTTCAAAGTTTATGAAAATGTCTACCTTGCCCCGCTGTATATCCTTTTTTAAAAGGTTCCGGATGCCTGCTTCAAAGTAATTGAATTTCTTCGGCATCTTGATGCTTAAATCCAGATATCTGTGGTTTACTGCTTTCATCTCGACAGATATTTTGTATTCCTGGGTGACTTTTTCGCATCTTCCAAAGCCTGTCATGCTTCTGATCATCCACATGCCCTTCTTTCGTCATAGATACATACCATTATAAGGCAAATGGAAAGGCAAGTCAACTTATACGGGAAAGTTTTTGCACATCCTTAGCATCTCCTGATCCTCTGGTGAATCCCCGGCTGCCGCGGCATCTGCCGGGGAGATTCCCAGCCACTGGCACAAGACACGGACACCCTCTCCCTTCCCTGCACCGGCGGCCACGATTTCCAGGCACTGCCCCTCCAGAAAGCCTCTTACCTGCTTTTCACATCGTTCCTGGCATTGGCGGACAGCCTCTTCCCCTTCTTTGGCCTTCCAGCCCTTCTTTCCGGGACGGAGGAAAGTGATTTTGTAGGCAAGTGCTTCTTTTTTATAGATGAGGACCCGGCAGCCAAGGCTTTCTCCCAGCTCCTTTAATGTCTGGTGATACGTCTCGTTTATGGGGTACAGCTTCTCCCTGACGCCTTCCTGCCCCTGCCACACCACATAGCCTCCGCCGCCGAAGACACCGCCTTCGAACAAATGCCAGATTTCCCTGCACCGTCTGGCAGCAATTTCACAGGGCAGGGAGGTGGCGAAAAACAGTTTTGTGCCCTGGTTCCTTAAAAGCTCCAGTTCTCTTTTCGTCTGTTCAGGCAGTCTCCCTGTATTCTGCCTCTGTCTGCCTGTTTTTATGGGATCTGTCTGCTCCTCTTTCAAAAGCAATGTGCCGTCAATGTCAAGAAATACCGCCTTCGGGTTTCTGGGAATGCGAAACAGGGGGTAATCTCCAAAAAGGATCTGGTTCATGGCATCGGATCGGCCGCCGTATGCCAGGTAGCAGGAACACTGCTTCCGGCTGCATACAGACTCCAGAGCCAGGCATGTGTAGGCGTCAGGGCCGTTTTCTCCCTCAAGGTCATACCAGTTTTCTTTTCTTACAGGACTTATGTTGCAGCTGCGGATTTTCCCGTCTCCTTCCACAAAAAACCTTCCCCGGCACCGGCAGGGAGCTGCTTTTACCGGTATCAGCTCCCGCAAAAAAAGGGGGTCGATCTCTGCAAAGTCTGCCTGCTCCTTTTGGGTGTAAGGCCGCTTCAGCCCGTCCATTTTGTTAATCCACAGGTAGATCTCTTTTGGCAGATACTGCCTCAACAGCCGGATATTCTGCAGGTTTTCAGGAACGCCTACAGCGCCTGCGCACAGGGTGACTCCTTCTTTTAAGAGACATTCACATCTCTGTGCAAAGACTTTCGCCTCTGTCATCTCCGGGTGGAAGGTTGCCCACAGGCGAAGCTTTTCCTTCCTGCCTCCTGCCTTCTGGTACAGGTCAAGGGACTGTTCTATGGGAAAGCTTAGGTTTGTCTGGGCTCCCAGAGCCTCCATGCTTTTAAGCACGGCAAGGCGCCCCAGCCCCTCCCAGTACCAGCTGTGGATCAGCGCTTCTCCGTAGGGAACGATCATAAGGGCGCCAGGCTTCCAGCCGTTCTGGGTTCTTCTGAATATGCTTTCCACGAACCGCTCCCACTGCTGTCTGTCTCTGTCATACTCTCCCTGTAAGCCCCGGTGTTTTGAAAAGGGGCAGTAGCTGCAGTGGTAATTACAGCTTTTTAAACTGCCTCTGTAAAGGATCATGGTTTTATCCATGGTATGCCTCCCATTCCTCCATCCTTCTCCTCACCGCAGGTGAGATAAGCCTGGGGCCCAGGCTGTCCGAATATTTCATTCCCTGGCTGGTAAGTGTTAAAAATCCCTGGTTTTGGAACAGGAATCCCTCCTGGATCCATGTTTCCAGAATGGGAAAATCCCCCAGAAGCCTGGTTCCAAAGATCTGTTCATAGCTTTTAGCGGGGAGCCCCGGACGGATCAGAAGATGGCGGATGACGTAGCGCCGTTTTTGTTCTTCCCCGGACAAAAAAATCCCGTGGGTAATCCTGGTAAAATCCCGGGTGTTTTCAAACTGCTCCAGCTCTTTTAAACAGTCTGTTCTCGTGATGGCATAGGGAGTACAGAAATGTAAGCTTCCCAGGTAGCTTCTCCCGCCGCAGCCAAGGGCCAGGGAAGTGCCTGACCCGCAGTCCAAAAATTCCCGGTTCTCTGACTCCCGTCTCACAAATCGCCGCATGGAGTCCTGGTGGTATCCCATCTGAATCAGGTAGTCTGCTCCGGCCTCATACTCGTCGGCTGCCCTCTCCGGATCTAAGACCATCCCTTCTCTCATATCCTTTAACAGCCCTGCCCCGTGCTTTACATAGAGAGGATAGAGAAAGATTTCCTCCGGCTCATAGGCCCGGGCCTCTTTTAAAGACTCCAAAAAGGACTCTCTGGTCTGGCCTGGAATCCCATAGATAAAATCCAGATTGACACAGGGAAAATCAAAGGCTTTCAGCATTTCCAGGGCCTTCCTGGCCTGGGCGGCGCTGTGGCTTCGTCTGAGAGTCTTCAGCTCCTCTTCCTGAAAGCTTTGAACCCCCATGCTGACTCTGGTGACCCTCTGTGCTTTTAAGATTTTCAGCTTGCTTTCTGTTGTCTGGTTGGGGGCTGTCTCGATGACAATGGCCCGGTCAGGCTCCAGAGACAGGCTGCCTTCCACCATGGCAAAGGCGCGCTCCAGCTGCCCCTCGGTCAGGAGAAGGGGCGTGCCGCCTCCTATGGTAAAATCAGAAAACTCTGTCCCGGCCTGGTTAAGCACTCTGCCATACTGCCGGATCTGCCTCTCCACCGTGTCCAGATACCTGTCTATGGCCTCCTTTTTCTGCCCTGTCACAGAAAACAGGTTGCAGTACCCGCATTTGGTCTGGCAGAACGGGATGTGAAGATAAAGGCCGTGTCCCCTGCCTGCCAGCCGTTCTTTGTAGTCTTCTAAATTGACCCCTGTTAAGGGCCTGTAGGCCGTCTTATGGGGGTAACTGTACATATACTGATTGTAGATAGTTTCCATACTGCCTCTTCTTTGCAGGAATTGTTTTGTAACCGTTCAGACACCCCTGAACAGTTCCATGGTTTTCTCAAAGAAAAAAATGTTTATAGGGAACCGTATTGACAACCGGGTGGTTGATGCCGTGAAACTGGCAGCCGTCCTCTCCATAGCAGGTGCCGTGATCAGAACAGCAGATGACAAATGCCTCTCCCCGCGTCTCCTTCCATCCTGCAAACAGCCGCCCCAGCTGTCCGTCCACATACCGCAGAGCCGCCCTGTGGCTTTCCAGGCTGTCCTGCCTGGCGCCTTCCAGATAAAAATAGTTGGGGTAATGAATGGCGTCAATATTGAGATACAGGAAAAGCTTCCGTTCTCTGTCCGCCTTCTCTATCCGTTTCAGCAGAAAATCCACCTGATTTTTGGCGCTGTCTTTCACCCCGCAGCCAAAGGAAGGGTTCCAATAGCTTTTCTGAAAGTATCCTGGAAAGACCTTCCCCAGCTCCGACCGCTTGTCAAAAAATGCCACCCCGCCTACGCACCAGGTATCATAGCCTTCCTTTTCCAGCCCTTCCATGATGGTGCTGCCGTCGAATCCATAGCTGCCCTCCGGCGCCTTGCCTCCCATGCCGATCTGCTTTGGAAAAAACAGCATTTCCCTGTCTGCCAGATTCCGGGCCTCATAGGCACAGGGCAGAAATCCGGCAAACATGGCATGGTGGGACGGGTAAGTAAAATTCCCCGGCGCCTGCCGCTTCTCCCACGGCCCGTACTGGTTTAGCACAGGGGTGGTTCCCCTCTCCTCTTCACAGACAGCCGCGTCATACCTGAGGGTATCCAGGCAGATAAACAGAATATCCCGGCAATTTACCACCTGGCCCATGTCTACGGAAGGCTTTTTTCTCTTCCTGGCCGAGGCAAAGATTCGGAACGGTACCTCGCCTTCTTTTCTCTCTGTCATTTGCTCTCTGCCATTGTATTTTTCATCTGCCAAATCCCTGTGCAGTGTTTCTTCTTTTTCATTCACCTTCCAGCCACTCCTTCATCATCTCCGCCTGGCGGCGGTAGATTTTATTTTCCCAGAATATATCCTGATAGATCAGATCCCCCTGGCTGTTCATCTCGATGACTCTTGGACGCAGGCTTCCTTTTTCCAGCAGGATATCCAGCCCTGCGCTTCGCAGGCCCCCATAGCAGCCGGCCGCTTTTTTGCACAGCTCTTCTATCTCTTCCAGAACTCTTGGGGGAAGCTTAAGCTCCGATGCCTTCAGGGGATGATTGTTTAAGTGCAGGTTGGTAATCGGCCCTTTCGACAGTCTTGCCAGCATAAAATCTGTCTGTCCATCCTGAACCACTGCCCTCAGATCATAGGAGTATCCCTGATACTGGGCCTTGGCATACCACCGTTCTACGATACAGTCCTGTTTAAGCAGCCGATCAACCAGTGCTGTCACCTGCTGTCTGTCTGTAAAGCACCGAAGCCGCTTGGTATTCACCAGGCGGCCTGTCACAGGATCTTCCATCCCGCATGTATAAAGCATCCTTTTTCCTGTCCGTTTCTGATAGCGGAAAGCAGCGATTCCCGCAGCGCCGGATCCCCGCACCGGCTTTATAAATACCTGGGAAACACCCTGGCGCTCCATCATGTCAAGGAGCCTGTCCGCACTGTCCACGGATCCTGCCAGGCATTCTGTGGCCGGTATCCCCTGTTGTCTCAGCTTTTCCTTGCAGCTTCTCTTGTCCAGAAGCTGCCGGATTGCCAGAGGGGTGTTGAGAAACACGATGGATTCCTTCTCCCCCACACGTTCCAGTGCCATCAGCTTCTCTTCATAATCCCTGGTTAAAGGATCCAGCTCTTCCAGGCAGCAGCTGGTCCAGACAGGCGGATCGATTTTTATAAACAACTCTCTGCCCTGCCATATCGGGGGAAGGCAGGGCCCTTTAAAATCCTTCCAGTCCCAGAAACCTACTGGCATTCCCGCGTCTTTGGCTCCCTTTTCCAGATAGAGAGTCCGCTTGGTTTTCGGGTTGCCCAGAAGAAGCGCCTGCCTCATTCTGTCAGCATGGCGTTCATCCAGATCTCGCCATCATAGGTTTCCGGCTCATTGAATTCGGATGCGTCAATGTCCACAGGAAGGGTTTCCAGGTCTTCCACCATGTCCTCAGACATGTAGTGATAATGGACATCCAGGGCCTTCACGTTGGGATAGGCAGGAAGCCGCTCCAAAAGCAGCTTCCCGCCTTTGTCTGTCAGGGTGCCGTTGGCCAGATCCAGGGTGTGAATCTGGTTCATGTATTTACAGTTTAAGACGATTTCAGTCAGCTCATCCTGTATCTCACTGTCCTCGATCCCCAGGTATTCCAGGCTGGGGAAATCGGATTTTTCCAGAAGGGTGCGGATGCTGTCCCCATTGCCGTCAAAGCCATAGTTATCGCTTCCTATATAGAGTACCAGCTTTTTTAAACGGGGCAGCCTGGCATTCTGGATGGACTCCATCACAGAGGAGGGAAGGCCTCCACAGATGATGGTTAAAGCTTCCAGAGTATCATGGCTGATCTCACCCAGCTCCAAATCCGTGCTTCCTTTTATAGTCAGCTCCTTTAACTGAGGCAGGGCTTCCCACAGTTTTTGATAATTGCCCTGTATAATCCAGGACGCCTCGCACTCTTCATAGTCCATGTCTCCTACAAACAGCTTTTCCACATGGGCAAACCTGTCTCTGTGGTTCACAATCCCGTCCAGGATAGCCTGGCAATCCTCCTCGCAGGGATTTCCCCAACAGCCGATCACCAGATCCGTCACCTGCCCAAACTCCGGATCCTCCAGAATCTCATCTACCATGGAAGCCGAACCTTTTCCTTCCTCATACTGCTCATAATCATACGAATATTTCTTTGTCTTTCCCATAGGGACCTCCTTGTGAAGTTCTATGGAGAATTATAGCATTTTGCACAGGTAATTACAAGCTTGAACTCCCGTAATTCACAGGCCGATTTACAGCTAGTGTGAACCGTAACGAACAGTAACAACTGCAGCGCGGAATCTGCCTGGAATCGTTGACAATCTTTGACCTGTCATGTAAAATGTTTTATAATTGGCGAAAAATTCCGGGAATACGTGATTCATCGAAAAAGGAGGAAATGGGTATGGCAAGGGGCAGAAAACCAGGGGTTAAAATTCAGGCTCAGGTTCCGCTTCAGCCGGAACACACAGTGTTTGCGCTGGATATCGGAACCCGCAGTGTGATCGGTATGGTAGGGGTTGTAACAGAGGATAAGGTAAAGATCATTGCCATCGAGAGGGAAGATCACGGAGAGCGGGCCATGATCGACGGGCAGATCGAGAATATAGAAAAGGTCGCCTCCCTGGCGGAGAAGGTGAAAAAGCGGCTGGAGGCAAAGATTCATATGACCCTGAACCGGGTATGTGTGGCGGCTGCAGGGCGGGCCCTCAGGACACAGAGGGCGGATTTTCAGCTGGATCTGCCCAGTGCCCAGCTGATCGATGATGAGATTATCAGCCGCCTGGAGGCAGGGGCTATCAGCAAGGCGGAGGATGCTTTTGAGGCGGAGAACCGGAGCGGGGACGACAGCTTACGCCGGTTTTATCTTGTAGGCTATACGGTATGCCAGTATTATCTGGATCAGTACATGATTTCCAGCTTAAAGGATCACCGGGGGCAGCAGGTGAAGGTGGATTTGATCGCTACCTTCCTGCCCAGCGAGGTGGTGGAAAGCCTGTACACTACCATGAACAAGATCGGGCTGGAGGTAGCCAGCATCACCCTGGAGCCCATCGCTGCCATCAACGCTGCCATTCCCGGAAATCTGCGGCTTTTAAATCTGGTTATGGTGGATATCGGAGCGGGAACATCGGATATCGCCGCATGCACAGACGGAAGCGTCACCGGATACACTATGGCTACCATGGCCGGGGATGAAATTACGGAAAATATCATGAAGGAATACCTGGTGGATTTTAAAACGGCAGAGCAGATAAAGATGCAGATCGATTCCGGAGAAGATGTGGCATTTACAGACATTCTGGGATTCGAGCAGCAGGTGCCCTGCCAGGAGATCATAGAGTGTATTCAGGGTTCTGCCGATACCTTATGCAAAGAAATATCCACGAAAATCCTGGAGGTAAACGGAGGCGCGCCTTCCGCACTGTTTCTTGCAGGAGGAGGCAGCAAATTAAGTGGACTGAAGGACAAGCTGACAAAAGCCCTTCAGATGGATGCCAAACGTGTGGCCATAGCAGGAAGGAACTTCCAGGCCAACGCTTTTTCCGACGAGTATGATTTAAACAATCCGGAGTACGCCACTCCTTTAGGGATCGTTATCTCCTCCGGCCTGAACCTGATTCATGACAGCTTCCGGGTCACTCTAAACGGCCGGCCGGCAAAATTGTTCAGAAGCGGCAGCTTTACCGCCTTAAATCTTTTGATGATGAACGGCTACAATTTCCAGGATCTTATGGGACGTTCCGGTCAGAATCTGGTTGTCAGCGTCAACGGAAAGCGGAAGGTATTTTACGGCACAGCTTCTCAGCCTGCCTCCCTTTTCATCAATAAAAAAGAAGGAAAGCTTTCTGAAATCATCCACGCAGGGGATTCTATTGATTTTATCCCTGCTGTTTACGGCGCGGCCGCAACAGCCTGTCTGGGAGATATCGAAGGAGCTGAGAACTGTCTGGAGATTACTCTGAATGGAATGTATGTGCCTTTGGAGACTCCCCTTAAAAACGGGGATATTATTCTCATTACGCTTCCTGAACCGCCAAAGGAGGAAAAAAAGGAAGGGGAGGAGCTGCCGGACACTGATTCACAGTCTGTTGCAGACAGCCTGCCTGCGTCAGGTACACAGCCTGTATCCAGCGACCTTTCAACACCGGGTGTGCAGCCTGCACCAGACAGTCTGGGTGCAACAGCTGTGCAGCCTGGAGCAGGCAATCTGGATGCAGCTGTTATACAACCTGAAGCAGGCAATCTGGCATCATCTGTTGTACAACCTGGAGCAGACAACCTAGACGCAACAGCTGTGCGGCCTGTACCAGGCAATCTGGATGCAACAGCTGTGAAACCTATATCAGGCAATCTGGATGCAACAAGTATGCAACCTGCATCGGATAACCTGAATACAACAGGTATACAACCTGTATCGGGCAGCCAGGCTGAAGCAGCCGTGCAACCTGCAGCAGGCAACCTGCCATCGCCTGGAATACAACCTGCATTCAACAGCACATTCGCACAGGGTACACAGCCTGTACCCTTACAACCTTCCACACAGGATACACCGTTCCTGTCTGAATCTGACAATCGGTTGCCATCATCGCCTCATCCCATATCTGATGACTCCTCATTGGACTCCCCAATGACAACTCATCAGACTTCTTTTGATGCCCAGCCTGCCAGACCCGCTCCGGCTGTACCGGATATTCTCTTCTATTTAAACGATGCCCCTCTGCGCCTTCCCCCCAAGAAAGACGGAAGCTGCTACTATCTGATGGATCTGCTTCAGTATTCTGGCATCGATTTAAAAAATCCCCGGGGAGTGGTTAAGCTAAGTGTAAACGGCTTTTCCAGCATGTTTCGGCAGGAATTAAAAGCCGGCGACCAAATACGAATCGAGGAGGAAATAACATAATACCACATAAAACCACAAGCCCTTAATACTGATCCAGAAAATGATGCCGTACCCCCTGTTCCTTATATGCAATTATGGTACTTAAATTAACATTTTCCACGCTTTTAAAAATGTTATTTTCCACAAAAGGATTGGTTTTCTTCATCTCAGCGATCAGTTTTTTTACTTCCATCCTTTTGGAAAGCTCACTTCCGTCAGAATTTTTTGAAACAGCACTGTCCTCTGTGAAACGGCAGGCACACTGTAAAAACCGGAGGTGATTATAATCTCTCCAATGCTTGATGCTGTCTTCCCTGATTAAATATAAGGGACGTATCAGTTCCATTCCCTGAAAATTTGTGCTGTGCAGCTTCGGCATCATAGTCTGAACCTGGCCTCCGTACAGCATCCCCATCAGAATCGTCTCTATCACATCGTCAAAATGGTGTCCCAGCGCGATCTTATTGCATCCCAATTCCTGTGCCTTGCTGTACAGATATCCTCTGCGCATCCGGGCACACAGATAACAGGGTGATTTCTCCACATCATACACTGCGTCAAAAATCTCTGATTGAAAAATAGTAACCGGAACGTTCAAGATTCTGGCATTGTACTCTATCATCTGCCGATTTGCCGGATTATATCCCGGATCCATCACCAGAAAGGTCAGCTCGAAGGGAAATTTATTGTGGCGTTTTAATTCCTGAAATAATTTAGCCATCAGCATAGAGTCTTTGCCTCCGGAAATACACACAGCGATCCGATCGTTTTCCTGTACCAGCTCATAATCATTGATAGCCCTGGCAAATTTGGAAAACAATTCCTTGTGAAAACGCTTCCTGATACTCTTTTCTACCTCCTCCCCGCTGACCGCCTCTCCCATATGCCTCTCCTTGCCGGCAAGCTCTTTTTCTTCTTTTTCCATGGCTTTTGTCTCTCCCTTCCCTGTCTTTTTGCCTGACCTTTCCTCTTTTGGGCTCTCTTCTGTTATCTGTCTATTTGCCTCTTTTACGCTCTCTCCTGCTTCCTGTCCTTTTGCCTCTTTTACGCTCTCTCCTGCTGCCTGTCTCCGGCTTCTGCCATACGCAGCCGCCTCATTTACATTTATATCCTATACAATTTCTCAAAATACCCTATGAGAATCTCCTTCATATGATGGTATCGCCTTGCATAGGAATTTTCAATCCGAATCAGTTCCAGCCCATGCTGCCTGCATATCTCCTGCTTTTTCTCATCTCTGCGCCTTACCACCATATCTTCCATATGCTCTTTCCCATCCAGCTCAATGGCCAGAATCGGAATCTCCCGCTTATCCCTGTTCCTCTCATACACGACAAAATCAAATCTTCCTGAATAGAAAAGCTCCGGGTTCACTGTCGTATCTTCAAACACATGAGAGATTCCCACCTCTTTATGAATCACGCACCTGCGTCCCCCATACAGAATATTGTCCAGGGCATGGTTTAAATTTTCCAGAAATGCCTCTTCTGTCTCACTGCTGTAGGGCTTTACCCCCAGCGCCCGTGACTCCACGGTCTTGGGTGTCACCTTTGATACTCCCTTTGTTTTTGCATACTCCACCAGCTCATAAAGGTCATCTTTCTCCTCCGGATTTCTGAGACGCTCCATATTTTTACTGCTGCCCAGGATCACCAGCTGTTCTCTGGCCCTTGAGGTGGCAACATTGATTAATTCCCTGTTATTCTTCAGCCACTGATAGGTTCCTTTGTGGCTCTGATCCGTAAGCGCCATGGAAAACAGAACCACGTCCTTCTCATCTCCCTGAAAGGCATGAACCGTGCCGCAGGTTATATCCTCTATCCCATGCGCCTTCAACAGCTGATCAATATACTCCTTCTGGTTGACGAATGGGGTGATGACACCGATTCTCTTGTCTTTATGCTTTTCCACAAAGTCCACTACGGCCTGGGCTTCCCCGGGAGAAGTATTTCTGCCTGACGGATAGCTGTCCCGGACCTCCATATACACAAGAGGCTCCTCAGACTTATTTTTTGTCATAATATTCAGCTTGCTGTTGTAATATTTTTGATTGTTAAAATCAATAATTTTCCTGTCACACCGATAATGGTAGCTTAATAGGATCTCGTCGCTGACCGAATCGCTGGCAAGAAAAGTCTTGTATATGGAGTTCTTCAGGTAATCATATTCTTTTGTCACAGAATAATTTTTCCGCAGTATGGCATTGTCCTTTGGATCCAGAAGAATCACCGGGCTTAACTGCTGGGGATCTCCTACCAGAAGCAGATTCTCCCCGCGGATGATGGGAATCAGGCCGATTGCCAGATTGCACTGGCTGGCCTCATCCATAACTACCATATCAAAATGAGGCCCCGGCTCCCCCAGCTTGTGGGCTGAAATGCAGGTAGTTCCCACAATGGGAAAGATCCGCTGAAATTTCTTCAGATTCCCGCTGCTTTTCAGATAATTTTCAAATGCTTCTATTCTCTCCTCCTCATTCTCCGTATACAGAATCTTCCGGAGGTCTTCATTTTTCGGCTCGTCCAGACGCTTAATATAGCTGGCCGACATATAGAACAGATATTTGAAAAATTCCTCCCTGTCATCCGCTAAAAGCTCCAGGGCCTGTGCATCTGTCACAAGTCCCACTGTTTCCAGCCGTCTGTTCACCTGATAAAGCTGACGGCCCTCCAGCTCTGTGGTAAAGGTCAGCTGGCGGTTTGAGCCGATAAGCTTTTCCAGCGCCTCTTTCCGCTCTGTCAGATCCAGATATTCCTCACGCCGCTTTAAAAGAGCAGTCAGCTCCCTGGTTCTGCGGATCTTGTCTCCTCTGTTCTTCTCCAGTGTGTTGGAAAAAATCTTTATCTGCCTGACCTTCTCATAAAGCTCTTTCATATAAATCAATGCGGCTTTGTCCTTCTCCCGGCTTCCCAGCCTTACCACAGGGAAAGGAATGACCTGCCCCTGGTATCTGAAATTTATCAGGGCTTCAAAGACTCCGTCAATGGGATGATTGTTGTAGGATACGAACAAAACCGTCTTCTGGTTGAAAAATGCAGTGGCGATGGCATTGATGATGGTGTTGGTCTTCCCGGTTCCCGGCGGTCCCTGGACGTAGGTCAGAGGGTATTTCATAGCCTTGTGAATCGCCAGCAGCTGATCCAGATTGACCCGGTTGTTTATCAGGGCGATGGGATACTCCTTTCTCCGGTCCGGCCGGTTTAAAAGGTCTCCGAAAAAAGCCTTCACCGGGTAGGTCACCTTCCCTTTGTCATACATGTCCAGTATGCCTTTGTACTCCCTGTTCAGATCCGCCTGTATCCGCCCTTCTATGGCAATCACATATGGCATGTCGTCCACACCCTGTATCTGCCGGCTGTATGCGGTGATTCTATCTTTGATAAGCTCCTGGTTGGATTCGAATGCGTCCAGCAGCTGGTAATCACCTGGATCCATAAATTTCCGGATGCTCAGCCTCTCCCCGTCTACAGTAAATTCCCGGCATACCGTAATCTCCTTAGCCGGAACCAGGCTTCTGGCCCGGACATCCAGATACAGCTTCCGATAAGCCAGAACATACAGGCCTTTTTTGGTGTGAAGGCTTAAAACATTCATGGCAAGCTGCTGCATTTTCAAAGGCTCCGGTTTGCCGGCTTCTCCGCCCCCGGCCTGTGTCGGCTTGCTGCCGGCTGCTCTGTCACCTGTCAGTTTACCGCCCTCTCCCCCCGTTGTTCCTTCTCCCCTGTCGCCTCCCGTTTTTCGCTGGCCTGTTCCCGTCTCTGCCTTCCTCTGAAAATTCCTTACAATCTCGGCAAACTGCCTGTCATCCAGACAGTATGCACCCTGTATAAAAGAATCCGAATCCAGATGGCTGATAAGCCCATAGTCCGTCCTGTAAGGGGTCGTATCCAGGCGGCTGCAGTCTATAAGATAGTTAAGAATCTTTAAATTGGAAACATGATTGAAAATGGTCTGATATTTTTCCGGATTGTAAAGAATATCCTCCAAAAGCTTAGGGTTAGTCTCATAGTAAGACCCTTCTATCACCTGGCTGGACTGAATGGAATCTATATATATGGAAAGCTCCTGCAAAGTATGCTGCATCAAATGAAAACCGTCGCCAACCAACATCCGCTTAGACACACGGATATCCCTGACGGCGATCCAGTAACTGGTGATATTCTGGTCTTTATTTTTATATTCCACACTGAGCCATCGACCTTCATGAATGGCCTTGAAAATATCCCTGCTGATTTTGTTCATAAGCAACCCCTTTACGCTGCCATCATTATATTCTGCGGGAGGGAAAAAAGCAATGGGATTGTGTAAAATCAGGTTGAAACTGCTTGAATCCAATATAGGTGTATAGTTATTGCAGCTGATTTTCTCATCAATATGGATTTCTTCTGTCATTGATATTGCCAGGATGCTTTAAGAAGGAAACGATTGGGGGAAAGGAGGTTGTTTTGGAGGATAAGGAAGTCTACAGAACTCTGATAATTGCAGGAAACCACCTTTTTGTTTGAATTGAGATTATATAAATTATTGGACTTTGTGTTTTGCTTATGCTATACTATTTTTAACTTAATAAATCATTTTTTCCAAGGAGGTGTGATAATGCCTAGTAATGGTGAAATTATAAAAGATGTGGTTGAACAATTTCAGAAAGTGCAATTTCATATGGAACATGCCAAAGAAGAAAATGCAATGAAAACATATAATGGATTAAGAAAAGATTACCGTTCCTTAAAAGCTGTTTTAACTTCTTTAGGTGTAAATCTGACTGATATTGACGAAATAAAAGAATAGCTAAATATTGCTAGTTCAGGACGCAAGCTTATCATATGTGGTTTGCGTCCTGATTCCCAGCTCATCTGATCATACCTATTAGAATCCTCCAACAGCCGATTAAAAACAGAATTCCTTTGGGTCGTTGACAGTCATTTCCATACGTAGGCAGCTGAATTTATCGTACATCTTGATACTGTTTGACTTCATTTTAACATTGCCAATATCACTGATCTGAAAAATGTATTAGATATATTTTATCTCAAGAAATCTCAAATATATAGAGTATTACGTTTATAGTTGTTACCATCAATTAATATCAGCCCTGTCTATTTTGCAGAAATAGTGCTACAAAGCGGTTCACAAAAACCAGTTTCTATGATGTCAGCGATACGAATTGATGCTCTCCCATCTCCGTAAGGGTTAATGGCACAAGACATTTTTTCATAATGTTTTTTATCATTTAATAGCCTTGAAAACTCAGCATAGATAGTTTCTTCATCCGTTCCTACCAGTTTTAGCGTTCCTGCTTCGATTCCTTCCGGTCGCTCTGTGGTATCACGCATTACCAAAACCGGCTTTCCTAATGCTGGTGCTTCCTCCTGAATACCGCCGCTATCTGTAAGAATTAGATAACAAGCTTTCATGAAATTGTGAAAATCGAGAACATCAAGAGGTTCTATCATCCGGATACGTTCTTCATCCTTAAACACGGCTTCCGCAATAGTACGAATAGCCGGATTCATATGAATTGGATAGATTGCTTTTACATCATCATGTTCATCAAGTACCCTTTTAATTGCCTTAAACATATGTACCATAGGCTTTCCGAGATTTTCACGCCGATGAGCAGTTATAAGTATTAAACGAGAATCTTTACACCATTCCAATTCAGGATGGGTGTAATCATTACGAATTGTTGTTTGTAGTGCATCAATGGCCGTATTTCCGGTAATAAAGATTCTGCTCTCTTTCTTCCCCTCTCTGACCAAATTCTCCGCGGCTCTCTTTGTCGGAGCAAAATTAAAAGCTGCTATAGAACCTACCGCTTCTCGATTGAATTCCTCCGGATAAGGACTATAGATGTTATAAGTACGTAATCCTGCTTCCACATGGCCGACCGGAATTTGAAGGTAAAATGCAGCAAGAGATGTTGCAAAGGTAGTACTTGTGTCACCATGGACAAGAACAATGTCAGGTTTTTCCTTTTCTAAAACAGATTTCATTCCGTTTAACACACCTATTGTAATATCGAATAACGTCTGTTTATCTTTCATGATCGAAAGGTTATAATTAGGAACCACTTCAAATGCTCTCAAAACCTGTTCAAGCATCGAACGGTGTTGTCCCGTGACACACACAACCGTCTGTAAATTAGGGCGATGTTTTAACTCCAATATAAGTGGGCACATTTTTATTGCTTCTGGCCTTGTGCCGAAGACTAGCATTATTTTTTTCAAAATTGTATATCTCTCCTATTATTATTTTATCTACACCTATTTCCAAAAACATAGTTATGCTGGACATAATAGTTAAAGAAAAACAAGATCCCTTCTACGACAGCCTTAAGAATTATAATCCTTCCAGATAGTATCCTCGATAATACAGAAATCATCATTGCAGAAACAACACCTGATACAAGTACCAACAATAAATATCTTAACAGCTGCATCAATATATCTCCTTCTGTTTTAAACACAGCCTTTCGATTAATACTAAAATTTATTGTTGTTGAGCCTAATCTGCCAAGAGCCATAGCTATCCACAGATTGATACCAGACTTTGTAGAAAGTGAAAAAATTGTAAAATCAACTAAAACGGCAAGAAAAGAGCTTAATGTATAGGAGAATATCGACTGATATATCATCAAAGAATCTCGAAACGGATCAAAATGAGTCTTATGAGCCTGCCTTGAATCGTATATGGTTTCAATAGGAATCTCTATTAAATCATAATTTTCATTAGCCTTTAATAAGACATTTGTTTCATAATCAAAACGTTCTCCTTTAATTGTCAGGCATTCATGCATTAGGGATCTTGGTATCCCCCTAAGCCCAGTTTGTGTATCAGAAATTTTTATTCCGCATAAGTACTTAAACAGTCTTCTAGTCAGATCGTTTCCCACCCTGCTCTTCCAGGGAACCTTATTTCTATCAAATTTTCTACATCCCAGTATCAAACAATTATAATTCCTTACAAGATTGTCTTTACAATTTATTATATCTCTAATCATATGTTGTCCATCTGAATCAGCAGTTACTACTCCCATAGCATCAGGAAACTTATATAAGATATAGTTGAATGTATCTTTTAAGCTCCTACCTTTTCCAAGATTTTCTACATGTACAAGTACAATCACATTCTTAAGTTGTCTTACTTCGTTAAAAATCTTTTCATATTTCTTTCCACTTCCATCATCCACAACAATTATTTTTTGAGATGTCTGTTCTGATAGGATCCGAATCATAGTTTGAAAATTCTCTCCTGGTTCATATACCGGTATGACTATAGGGGTAATTGTATTCATAGTTTCCTTATCCTCTTCTGCCAAAATACATCTATCTTGTTTATCTAATTTGTTAAAAAGTAAATATTGATTACTCTCCATCATTGTTCATATCTCTTTTTAGCCCAAACAGCATACACCATAGAAATGAGGAATGGGTTACACAAAACCAGTGGAAAATTATATCTGAAGTAGGCATTCACCGGAGATGCAACAAGACCAATCACAAAAGCAAGCATTGGAAGAAATATTAATCTGTTTATGCGATACCTAATAGACATAAAAGCAGCAAACATCATAAACCACATATACAAACCGCAGTGCGTGATTATTCGGATCCCTGGCGTATTAACCAAATTATTAACCAACATCCTTAATCTAGTAAGATCAAATTTATTGGAAATGCTGATTTCAAGCATCTGATTAATGTAACTCGATATAGGTGAAAGCCCTACTATAACAAAGGGTTTATTAATATAACCCGTCATCGGGTCAAAATATCCATAGGATTTTGCAACAATGACCTCTAAAAATTTAAATGGATGCTTAAGGAAAAGTCTACTATATAATCTATAAAATCTGTCTAAATCACTTTGTGATGGATTACGTTCCATATAAGCAACCTTAATGGAATCCGATATTTCTACATCATATTCTCTCCGCACCTTATCAATACTGATAACCCTATCAATAATATGAAGTTCATCTTCAGTTAACTCATCATAATATTCATTTAAATCCCCCCCATTTGCAATAACGGGATAGATAGATTTTCCGTTTCATTTACTTTCATGTCTATCTGAAAAGCAGATGTTGATACAATTTGAAAAATTAAAACAAAAACTATCGCCCCTACTCCAAGCACTGCACTAAGTTTTCTTCTTTTTGATGCAACAGCAACCGATACAATAACAAAAAGTACTGCGAGATATATTCCTGCATTTCTAAATAATGACATAAGAATAATCGAAACTGGATACAACACCTTATCAATTTTGTTAATCATACCGTTTTGATATATATTGGTAATGCATGTTAAAGCCAGTACTATTTGAATTCCAAAATTTGTGTCTTTCCCAATTGTGATAATATAAAGCGGAACAACAGGAATTATAGCATACGAAATTACCATCAGAATAGGAATCCATTTTGATTTAAAAATTCTACACAGACTTATAATAGAGTAAGACAAAACCAATGCCGAAGTAATCATTTGAATAATAATGTAAAGAGCAATGCCAAACTCAGGATTTCCCAATTTAGTTCCAACCAGGAAAAATCCACCTGAAAGCAAGGTTTGTAATAATGGATTTGCTTTTGTTAATACCTCTGCCCCCATAATCTGACAAATCTGATTTCCTGTATCATACCATGCACCTCCTGGATAGGAGAGAACAAAGTATGGCATCCAAAACAAAATCAGAGTTCCAAACAGTATCCAAAAGAGTCGTTTCTCATTAAAAAACAATAATTCAGAGAATTTGCTATTTCTTTTATCAATTAAACTGCAAAAAACAAAATCAATACAAAGATTCAGAAAACTCAAGAATATAATAAGGCAACACAAACGAAAAATATCGTCAGTACTATGAATTGGATTATATACCGAATAGTTTCTATGGTTATAACCAATCAATATCGATAGACCTTCGAGCAGAGATAATACAATAATGCTTCCCCCTATCTTTACATCTATAAATTCCTTAATCTTTTTTAAAGCAAACATATATCGTATCATCCAATGCTGCTCCTCCATTCTATTAATCCACCTTCTTTTTGAGCTGCTCTTTAACATAATCTGTAGTCATAATCTTTGCAATCGTCCCATCTACATCAAGTCTCGTCGTATTATGACTTGTATATGCTTCGTCCGCTTGCGTAGTCCCGCCATAAGTAGCCATATATTTATCATAATTCAACCCTCTTTCATCAGGCGTTACACAAAAATATGCCCCCATATCTTCTGACCGTATTCTCTCTTCATTGGTCAAAAGTGTTTCAAATAATTTCTCGCTGTGCCTTGCACCAATAATTTTTGTCCCTGTATCGCCAAATAACTTCTGCACTGCTTTTCCGAGCACCCCAATCGTACTGGCATCCGATTTTTGAACAAATAAGTTGCCTGGTTTTGCATGTTCAAAAGCAAACATTACCAGGTCTACAGCTTCGTCAAGATTCATAAGAAACCGTGTCATATCAGGATCGGTAATTGTGATCGGATTTCCTGATTTTATCTGCTCTATAAACAGCGGAATGATAGACCCCCGAGAACACATGACATTTCCGTACCTTGTACAAGATATAACTGTTCCCCCCTTCTCTGCTGCCCTTAACGCATTCGCTCTGATTATCTTTTCCATCAGTGCTTTACTCATCCCCATTGCGTTGATGGGATATGCGGCCTTATCTGTTGAAAGACAAACAACATTTTTTACCTTTGCTTCAATGGCAGCATTAAGCATATTCTCTGTCCCGATAATATTCGTACGCACAGCCTCCATAGGAAAGAACTCACAGCTTGGAACCTGTTTTAAAGCGGCAGCATGAAATATAAAATCCACACCGTCTACGGCATCCCGAAGAGAGTCTTTATTTCTTACATCTCCGATAAAGAAACGAACCTTTTCCGAATATTCAGGATATTTCAGTTGAAGAGTATGTCTAAGGTCATCCTGTTTCTTCTCATCCCGACTAAAAATACGGATTTCTCCAATATCCGAAGTCAGAAAACGCTTTAAAACCGTAACTCCAAACGAACCGGTACCTCCTGTTATCATCAATATCTTTCCCTTGAAATACTCTGGTGTGCTGTTATTCATCCAAATTCACTCCTCTTCAAAAATCTTTTGTTTCCTTAATTTCATCATAGCCTCAGCTCGAAACAGATCATCCGGATAAGTAATTTTATCAAAATATGGTACTTCAAAATTTAAATATATTTTTGATGTCTCTGGGAGCTGTTGAATGGATTCCGTATAGGAAGAATCTGCTTTAAAATATTGGTTTAATAATGCAAATCTAAATCCCTCCGGCGGATTTAAAGTATAATAATCTTCCCTATTTACTATCCATTTTCCATATTTTCCAAGACTGTCCGTTATTTTTCTTGCACATGCAACTGCATCATATTTATCCAGAAGCTTAAATGTTTCATATAACACTTCAACCTCTAAAAAGGGACGTACTGCCTCTACCACAATAAGCTTTTCACAAGAACTATGCTTTTCTATATAGTCGAATCCGTTACGCTTCGTCTCATTTAACTCACTTCCGCTATCTGTAACATCTACTCCATATTTTTTATGTAATTGTTCATGATAAGCCGCAGCAGCAACTATGAGAATCGCATCCGCCATTTCACATTTCTTGCATGCATCGACTACATATTCAATAACCGGCTTACCATCAAGGATAAAATACTGCTTTGGAATTTCAGTGCCAAATCTCTGTCCGACTCCACCTGCCGTTATCATAACAATATTTTTATCTGTCTTCTTCAAATCATCCTCTCCTAATTTAAATATCAAATTTATTAAGAATAAAATTATAATTGTTATCTACATATAAATCTTCTATTAATTCAAGATATCTATCTGCTCTCTTATAATGGTCATTCGCTTCATAGATGGAAGGCACCAGCTGCTTTACAAGAAATATATAAACAGATGCATAAAATTTTGTTATATCTGTAAATCTAGCAAAAAAAGTCAGCAGTTCCTTAAATTTTTTCTGATACATAGTGCTATCTGTGTTTATAATAAGTTCATATGTAAAAAAAGGCATATATTCAAAAATAAAGGCATCTTGGTAGCCAACAGGATCTATAAGCTTAATACCGTTTTTACCTCTCAATGCATTTTTGAAATATACATCTCCGTGAAGAAGGTATTTGTTCTCTGATGTAAAGTATTCTTCATATACTTCTTTTGCACAATCTAATAGATATTTCACTCTATTAGTGTGATAATTACATTTACTGGCTGTCTGAAACTCTTCCTCTGCTTGCTGCAGTATTCCTTTAATTTCAGGTTCTATATTTTCTAGTGTTGATATTGCAGCTTTATTTTTTTCCATATCTATAAACATTTCTTCAATACCATCGACATCTTCTGGAAATTCAATATAATCGCCCGGAATAACTCTTTCCAGCAGCATTGCGCATTTATCATAGTCATAGTCTAAAAGCGTACATTGATGGTAATTTCGTAAATTTTTCAAAATATATAGCTCCTTCTTATATCTTTTCTCCAAAAAAGGAGCATATATTTTTACTATAACCGCTCCATATTTTCTAGATCCACACTCCAGCACTAAACCCATATAGGCATCTCGATTAACTGTAAACTCATATATTTCCCAAATAGAGAATAACTTTTCCATATCTGCATCCAGTTTTTTCTCCCATAACTTTGTACTTTTTCTGTCCATAAGTCTAAGTTTAGTAAACAAAGCAAGTACATTGCTATCTGAATGTGCCGCAAATCTAATATACCGTTCTCTTTCTTTAAGTAGTACTTCTGCAATAGCAATATCATGAGGATACACGATCTTTATATAATTTTTAAATTCGTAATATAACTTGACTTTTGCAGTTTTTTCCAACTGATAAAATGGAGTAGTAGTATTCGAGTTTGCATTAAAACAAGACGACAACACGTTAAAACGATATGCATCAGGAGATTGTATAAGAAAATAGTCATTACAATTTACTAATGAACCATCATATTTTCCAATACTTGTTGTTATATCTGAAGCAGTAAATACTGCATCAAACTCGTCCAAATAGTCAAAATAAAGATTTAAAGTCTCGGGGCTGATAAGAGGACATACAGCGTCGATAATGATCAATTTCTCACACTGCATTGTATCACGGATGTTGATTAATGCATTGGAGATTGATTGATTTCTTTTTTTGCCTCCTTCAATAGTGAAGACACCATATTTATTTTCAAGTTCATCTCTATACTCCTTATTAGCTACTACGATAACTTCGTCAGCAGAACTTTTTACAGAGGCCTCGATCACGTATTCGATTACAGGCCTCCCATTAAGAAAATGATACTGTTTAGGTATGGCAGATCTAAAACGATTGCCAATTCCGCCTGCCATTATGCATATAATATTCATTGTTTTTCTCAACTTCCGTTTATATTAATCTATAAAATAAGCACTGAACGTATGTCCTACTCTCTTTTCCTCTGGTGGCAGCTGCATATAATTTCCATAAAATTGTGTTAATACACTTGCAAATTCACCAGGTGCATCAAATTCCATACCTTCAAACAAAACTTTCGCTGTTTTATCATAATATTCTTTAGGATAACGATCCTTTATACTACTGGCCCAGCAAAGATTTCCAATATAATGTGATGGTGGATAATTTCCTAATTGAAGCAATTTTTTACTCCAATAAATACTGTTCATTCCAGCTGCCAACATCATCTTTTTAACAGGTAAAGCAAAGGGATAAATGAACTTATACATTCTATCCTGAAGGTTTCCACAGATAGATAATTGCAACATCTTCAGCAATCGCTTTTGTTGTTTCATTATCCTTTCAGCTTGTTTTTGATTATCCGGCCAATAGGAAAGACAAAAAATATCTATCCACAATCCTTTCGCATATTGTTTATCAACATTCTTTTCATAAACTATTGTTTTTGTATCAATTAATTGAAAAATTGGCTGTATATTGGTTCCTGTAGCTGGGAGAAGAAAACAATATCGTTTACTTTCATCAATAAATGGGTTTTCTTTCGCCAATTCAGTTAGTTTCTTATACACATCTTTTTTGATAACAACATCGATATCATCATCCCATGGGATAAATCCCTGATGTCTAATTGCTCCTAAAAGTGTTCCCCCTGCTAGATAAAATGTCAAATTATTTCTATCAAAAAAGTCTTTTAAAGTCTTTAACATATTTAGAAGCAACGGCTGTATTTCCTCTTTCTTAACTTTTCTCATTGTGGCTTAAATCCCTTCTCTTTATCTATTACTTATCCTCAACTTATCCCTATTTTTTTATAGCTATACAATTCATCTGCAGTAATCTCGGCTCTATTTTATGATATATCTCAAAAAAGATTATTGTTAAAACAAGCTCTGATAGGCCGATTGTCAAATTGGATACTTGGAAAGGCATATGTATAACGATTCTATTCATATATTGAATAACAATATAATGAATTAAGAAGTAGCCTGAGCTTTTTATTCCGATATGCTTAATGCTTTTTCCCTTAGACAGCGTCTTAACAATCATTCCCTGTTTAGCAGCAAACAAATAGACAGCTGCCGCTGCCACTGGAATATATATGGTTGTCCAGTTATTGAATATTTTTGAAATAAAACCTGTATGTTCCGACTTATTATCCCAAAATGTTATGCCTATACATGCAATTAGAACAATAACTTCAACAATACTTGCCTTAACAGATTTCAACGTATCTTTTTTCTCTAAATACATTACTCCAACAATACATCCAACAAGAAAATCTCCCATTCTGAAAAACGGCATATCATATGCTATCCATCTATAAAATTCCCATGACGAATCAATCTTCAAAGCAATCGCTGATAGGATCAACTGTAGTATCAGGATTAAGATAATTATTGTATATTGATAGTTCCTCTTTCCTCGTAATTTTCTCATTTTTTCAACAATATAGGGAAACATAAAATAATGAAATGCTGCTGCAGAAAGATACCATGCGACACCATTTAAAGAAACATTTACACCTGCATCAGGATACCAAGATTGTAAAAGAAACGTGTTTAAAATTATATTTCTTCCCAAACCTAACCAATCTCTTCTTAAAGCAGGCTTTCCTATATAAGGCACCAGAATCATAGCCACAGCCAATATCATAGTAATAAAATGTAATGGATAAATCTTTGAAACTCTTTTTACAGAAAATTTCAGGCCATTCCGATACCCCCCCCAGGCTAACAAGGAATCAAGATAATGGTATGTAAGCAAAAAACCGGATAATACAAAAAAAATGGAAACTCCCAATGTTGCCCATTGAATTGGAAAGCCGATATGAAGTAAGAAAATTCCTGAAAATGCAATGCCCCTAAGCGTCTCTAACGATTCAATTTTATTATCCTTCATAATAGCTTCTTTCCTTTCTCATAATTGCATAGTATACTTATCACATCATAAGTTTTGATTTTTTCTTACATATTCAACACTCTTAAACTTTAAAACATTTCCTTCCTCATCTTCAATATATAAATTGGGATATGGATCACCAAGTGCCCTGATTAAATTATATACATCTATTAATTTCATATCAGATAACTGCTGCCATGTTACCTTACTGTCACATGGCAGTCTCCGTTTATAATAACTTCCCAAAGTCAAATCCTGTTTTTGGGGATAAATAGAATCCATTTTCTCAATAAATCTGGTTAATAACCGTTCACTGCTCTTAGACAACTCTTCAAGGATCACATCCATTGATTTTCCGGACATATCCCATTCTTCTTTTCCCCAAATATCTCCTGTATCAATTCCAGCTGAAGATATCGTCATCAAAGATATCTTCGTTTTTTCCATACCGGCTATAATCTGATGCTGGATAGGACTGCCACCTCTATACATTGGCAAATCAGAAGGATGGATCCCTACACACAAAAATCTGTTTAGAATATCATCTTTAATAATCCAGCTCCATCCTATCAAAATGATGCAGTCGACATATCCCTCTCTGTATTCCTTTATTTTTATTTCATATTCATATTTACTTTTAATAACATCCACGACTTCTATTGCTTTATTCTTTGAGATATTTTGTACAGCTCTCAGAGCCCATTCCCGGTATGCAAGAAAGGTTATTCTTTTATTTTTTCTTAAATCTGACCCGTTCAACATACAAACACCCCTTTTCATCTTCTATACCGCCATTTGGATATGGGTCTTCCAGGCATCGAAAAAAATTGTACATCTGCTCTGTATCCATTTTTAATAAATCATTCTTTGTCAATATGCTGTCCTTTGGAGTACGTTTTTGGCGGACAATATTTTCTTCTGGCCAAGTTCTCCACTTATTGTTCGGATATTCATCAAGGAACTGATTGAACAGTATTTTACTTGTTGCAGTCAATTGCTCCAAAATATCAGACATATTGCCTGTCAGATCTAATGCCACCTCATTAGCATATTTCCGATTATGTGTATGTGCACGATTAGAGTTTTTATCATAAGTAAAACTAAAAATCCGATGTTTGGAATATCGTATCCCATCAATGATCTGAAGCTGTATTGGTGTTCCATAAGAATATCTGTCTAGCTCTGCACAATGAACTCCTATTGCCTTTATCCTCGATGTAATTTCCTCTCCCAGTTCTTCGCTTAATCCACATGTTAAAAGAAGATCGTACTCCTCTAAAGGAAGTCCCTGAACTTCCCCTCTCGTTTTACAACATATACACTCTTCTATTTTGGGATGCCTCTCCACCGTTGTATAAACATCGATTCCCCATTGCCTGTAAGCCCAAAAAATCACCTTCATTTTTCATTTCCTCCTATATCTGCTATTCGATCAAGATCAGGAGACCAGAACACCACATCAGGCTATATCAGTATAATAAATATGCCCTTTGAGCTTATACTCATATCTATATCCATCTCTCATGCTAAAAACAAGATGTATCTTCTTTCCGTCCTTTTCTATAAATGCAGGTTCCTTGTCTGGAAAATCAAATGCTCGGATATATGTATCCAGCTCGCTCTCAGACATTGCATCCACATCAAGCATACGAGATGGAAGATCATCGTTTCTATAAAGATGAATCCCCTCCATCGGTGGATCATATAAGAATACTCTCTGACCTGACAGCCTTGGCATCCATTCTTTTATCATAGACAACGCTTGGTAATCTGCTTTCTGAAATAGTGTATATGCCGTATCCTGGGAGGTTATCTCTATAGATCTGCTTGCAACGATAGATCCGGCATCCAACTGAGCTACCATTTTATGAAGTGTTGTTCCATGATAGAAAATATTTTCTCTCAGCGTATTAAGAATTGCATGAGTAGTGATGTTGCGCCCTCTTAATCTTAAATTGTAAGAATGATGCACATTGTAAAAGCCATTCTTACAGTGATATAATATCTTCTCATTAATTATCCTGTGATAATTCACCGATAGCCCCATGTCTACATCGAACTGCATAAGTTCTGCCATTTCGCAGATCCTCAAATTATTTTTTTCTGCAATATTCTTAATCACTTCATAAGCATGCCAATCCAAATGCTGTGGAACCAGACACACGGCAGCTATCTCCAGATAAGGTTGGGTACATAACCATTCCAGTGTCTTTGCCCCTAAGGATCTACCCCCCCGAAGGCAATTTTAACTTTTTTCATAAATCCATCCTTTTCCTTTCTTTTTTACATTTACTATACAATCATATTTTTTCATCCATCCACCAGCCACAGGGCAATGCCACAAAAGAATTATAAAACTCGTTTACTCCTGGCAGTATCGTATATTCCCCAAACACGCTGTATCTGTTATTGTTGACATGAACACCAGAAGCATAATATCCCAACGCACGAAACTTTTTGATACATTCTCTTTTATCTGGTGCAAGAATTCCATAAACCCAGTAATTTGGTTCACCGTCCACACTATTAAGCGGTTTGTATAGCCCTATTTCTCTAATCTTATTATCCCATTCCCCTGCTAGTCTTTTCTGTTTGTCAAGTCTCTTCTGAACTGTCTCTAACTGTTGTATCCCGATATACGCATTCACATTACTAAGGGTCGCACTATATCCTGGTATTGTAATATCACATTCCAAGCTGATTTCCCCCAGTTCGTCCCGAAAAATTTTACGATCAATTCCGCAATCTCTTATAAGTTTTCCCTGTTCATACTTCTTTTTCGAGTTAAAAAAAATAGCTCCTCCATCTATGGTTGTCAGCATACGCACCGGATTAAAGGAGAATATGGTAATATCTGTTCCACAATTTCCAATCAGCCTTCCTTTATATTTTGATCCAAAACATTCAATTCCATCATCTATGACAGTCACCCCATACTTTTTTCCAATCTCATTTATCTCATCAATATACCCTGGGTAGCCACAAAAATGATTATGTACAATGCATGTTGTGTTTCCAGTAATCTTTTTCTCTACGGACGCAGGATCAAGCGTTCCTGTATGAGGATCGATATCAGCCCAAACTATTTTCAGTCCTGCTGCAGCATAGGGCTGTGTTGATGCTAAACATGCCATCGGGGAAACTACAATTTCATCACCATATTTGCCACCAGCACAGGCAACCGCAATGGAAACTGCACTGTTAAACGTATTTACAGCCAGTACTTTCTCTTCCGAAAAAAACGTACATAAATCTTTTTCAAATTTCTTTGTATAGCTTCCTGCTGCTAACTGTCCGGAATTAAGGATATCATTTAATTCTGGAAGAGCAGGCATATACGGTTTATACAATGGTATCAATTTATCACCGTCTTTCCTCTTCTACCACCCTTGTTTAATGGCATTTACAATAGTTTCTCTTGCCTCTTTGTCTACCCACCAGCCGCAAGGAATATGTACAAAACTCCTATACCATTCTTCCATCTGTGGAAGTTCACATCTGGATCCTGCGAACACAGAATGGGTATCGCTTCTGTGATGTAATGGCGAAGCGGTTATGCCTCTATCCTCCATCATCCGACAAAAATCTTTACGCCCTTCTACCTTCATCGTATACAGCCAGTAAGAAGGAACCGTATGAGGATAGTATGGAACAAGATTGATACCATTTATTCCCTTAAGCATTTCATCATAATATTTACCATTTCCTATGTACTTCTCAATAATCTCCTGCGCATATCCAAGTTGAATACTTCCAATTACAGCAGTGACATTGTTCATGCCATACTTAAATCCAGCCTTTACTATATCGTTTTGCAGCCTTGGCACCCTCTTATCCAATCCAAACCACCGCAGTTTTCTAGCCGCATTCAAATCTTCATCATTCTGAAAGGCTATTGCTCCACCATCAACGGTTGTCATCTGCTTTATTGCCTGAAAGGAATAGCAAGTAAAACGTGAATTAGAGCCTATTACCTTTCCATTATACCTGCCTCCAAAACAATGTGCTGAATCTTCAATCACCGGAACGCCTGTCTCTTCGGAAATTTTATTGAATGCATCCATATCGCAAATCATTCCTGCATAGTGGACAAGCATAATAGCTTTAGTTCTCTCCGTAATCTTCTCATACACAGATTTTGGATCTAAAAGTCCTGTAGAAGCATCAACATCTCCCCATACGATCTTAGCGCCCGTTAACGCTATCGTTGTATTTGTCGGTTCTGCTGTCATCGGTGTGCTGATTACCTCATCCCCGCTTCCTACCTCTAGTATAGATAAAGCAATATGCAGCGCTGCTGTACCGGAATTAAGAGCCAGTATTTTTCGATTTCCAATGAAGTTTCCTAATTCTTCTTCAAATCTATATACCTTCTCGCCTTCGGCTATATATCCGCTATATAGAACTTTTTGTATTGCCGGCAGCAATTCTGAAGCTGGTGCAATATATGGTTTTACCAAAGGTATCATTCTCTAACGCCTCGTTTCTTTACAATATTTTTAAAAATATCTTTAATATACATGAATTCTGCATTTTTAGACCAAATTGAGAAGAGTAAATATATAATTCCTCCAAATGTAATCTGACATAATAGTTTGAGAATCAGGTTACTTATTATTTTTCCTGTTAAATAAACTAAAACCGACATAACCCCAGATACAGCAAACACAGGAACAAAATCATATACCTGTTCTCTGTAGCTGTAGTTAATCATCTTTTTGTTTACAGGAAAATTCATAATCGTCGAAAGGAGCTCTGCCAACAAGCTTCCTATTATAATAGCAATTACGCTATTGCATCCAAACACTGAATACAATAGAATAAAGGTACCTCCTATCTTTTTTGCTATTTCCAGTTTAAGATACACTCCGCTTTTCCCAAGGGCCTTCATAGCTTGAATGCTTGCCGTCTGCATCGGCTGCAAAAGAAATACCAGACACATAATTCTCATATACGGTGCTGCAGGTAGCCATTTATCGGTTAATATAATTTCTATAAATGTATCCGTTATGGCCATGAATCCCATTAATAATGGAGAAAGTATATAATTTCCAACCTTAATTGCACTCCTTGTCATTGACTTTACTCTTAAAATATTACACTGCACTTCAGACACTGCCGGAAAAAGGACCTTTGAAATAGATGTATTTATATTGGATGCAATCAGGCTTGGAAACTGTCTTCCCTTGTTACTGTATGCTAAGTCTGATGGAGAAAACTTTTTTCCAATAATCAGGTCCTGAATATTTCCATAAATACTGATAAGCAGGGATGTAGCTAAAATTTTCCAACCATATGACAGAAGCCCCTTCACCCTTTCCCATGACCATACCTTTTGAGGCCTCCATCGTACGGTAAACCATAAAACTATTGTATCAATCACGGAATTGGTAAGGTACTGAGCAACCAATGCCCACACTCCAAATTTATAATACGCCATTGTAATACCAATTACTGCCGAAACAGCCGTTCCTCCAATCGTAGCAAAAAAGAACTTTCTAAATTCCATTCTTTTTGATACATATGCCTGCTGAACAGAATTAATTGCTGCAATAGGAATTTTAATTGCTAAGACTTTCATTACCACAGCAACTTTTTCTATTTCATAGAATGCAGCCAGCGGATCAGCACAGAAAAAAATAATTACGTATAAGCCAACTGAAAAAATAAGATTAAAGTAAAAAACAGAAGAAAAATCTATATAATCCGCATTCCTCTTCTGAATCAGTGCATTTCCCATTCCATTGATTGCAAATGTATCTGCCAAAGCTATAAAAATAAGCGCAATAGAAATTACGCCATATTCTTCTGGCTTTATCAGCCTTGCAAGAATAACTGTAACAATAAGACTAATCGCTTGTGCAAGAAATCTTTCTGCATAAGTCCATAACAAACCACTTGCGATCTTTTCCCTCATACTTGTCATATCCTTATTACACCCTGGTTGCTTCTATACATCACAAATGGTATATCCTTCCCGATCCACATATATTTTGAGTATCTAAAACAATCTTTCCCTGTAGTTTATCCATCTGTTCTCTGATTTCATTATGTTTCACCATTATCACCACCATATCTATATCTTCAAGAAAATCATCTAAATTATGGTATTGATTCGCTACTATATCACTAACAATAAAAGGATCATATACTTTCAAACCGACTGCCAAATGTCTTTCCTGAGATTCTAATAGTTGAAGCGTCGGCGATTCTCGTATGTCATCCACATTTTCTTTATATGTAAGCCCATAGAGTCCTACACGTGTGATATCATTAAGTTCCTCCTGTTTCATGATTTCGTATATCCTATTCAATACAAAATCTGGCATCCCATCATTCGTCCTCATCGATTCATCAATAACTTTTGCCAAACTTGGATAGTCCCCCACAAGAAACCATGGATCAACGCTTATACAATGTCCTCCCACACCAGGACCCGGCTGAAGAATATTCACTCTCGGGTGCATATTACAAATCCGAATAATCTCATATACATCCATATTATCGTGTCTGCATATTTTTGCCAGTTCATTAGCAAAAGCAATATTAACGGCACGGTATGTATTTTCCACAACCTTGGTCATTTCGGCAGTACGTATATCTGTAACTATGATTTCTCCCAAACAAAAAGAGGCATACAGCCTCTTAACTTTCTCTCCAACTTCTATTTCATCTGCTCCAATTGTACGATTATTATGTAATAACTCATATATCATATTCCCCGGTATAATCCTCTCCGGCGCATGAATAATGTGGATATCTATACCTATCTTTAAACCTGCATTCTCAATGACAGGCCTGATAAACTTATCAATTGTCCCTGGCGATATTGTGGACTCTATGACAATCAAAGCTCCTTTCTCAGAAACCTTAAGTATTTCCTGTATTGCTCTTATAACATATGATGGATCAACCTTTTTACTGAATTTATCATATGGGGTTGGAACAGAAACGATGTATGTATCTGTTGCTTGATACTCTGTGGTGAATCTAATTCCAGCTTTTAATGCACTATTAAATAGTTCATCCAGCCCTTCTTCCTTAAACGTAGTCTTCCCCTCATTCAATGTACCGACTAAATGCATACTATAATCTGTACCTATTACCTCCACTCCATGTGCTGCAAGCATTAATGCGGTAGGAAGCCCAATATATCCAAGTCCTATTACATTTACCATCTTTGCCCTCCTGCTATAATCAAAATATTGTATACTTGTTAGGTTCCATATTACCTATTAACCCATTAACGCCTCCCCAAAAATAATATACTGCTCTTTCAATCCTGCCCGTTTCCATTTTTATAATACCTGCAATAAGAAGTCGGATAGGGAGCAAAATTGAAAATCGGCAGAATGTCAAAATTACACTTCCTATTCCATAGTATTTTCTGACAACGTACACCCGATTTCTTGCTATTAAATAATTGGAAGCTGGTTTCCTTGTTTTTCTATTCGGCTCATTGATATGCCAATGCCATCCATATACCTCACAGGTTACTCCTAGTTTATATCCTGCTCTTTTCGTTCTGATAGCTGTATCCAGTTCATCTCCATACATAAACAGTTTTTCATCCTGCAATCCAACCTCTTCATAAAATTCTCTTTTTGCCATATAAAATCCACCGGCTACAAGATCTGTAAACTTATATTTTGGCAATAGTTTATCTATATCTCGTCCCTTGTCGCACTCTATAATCTTATAGTTATTTACAATATGTCCATAACTTTCAACTTGCATTGAATCTTTAACCAGTACCGCCGAGGATACTAATCCAAGTTTTTTATCACTACACAGAAATTTGTACAAGCCGGTCAAGCAGCCTTTACAAAGCTTAAAATCATTCGCTATCAAAACAATTGCATCTGCATCTGTATTTTTTAAAATATACCGAATTCCATCATTATAAGCTGCTGTACAACCGCCATTACTGTTTCTTCTTATAATTGCAGCCTCCGGAAATGTGCTTTTAAGCTTCTGAACATAGCTATGAGATGATCCATTATCCACAATCACATAATAATCCAATTCTTTTTTATATTCCTCATAATGCTCTCCCCATTCTTTTAATTTATATTCATCATTATATGTCATCGATACACCAGCTATCTTCACTTCTGTCTCCTTTACTGTTTGAGGGAAATTCATCTATTTAACTCTTTCCATTTATGAATTTCTTGATCAATGATATCGTGGCCCGTTCTTTTCCCTCCATATCGAATTTGATACATCAGATTAAATCCTTTATATATTTTAGGATGAAGAATTGATTTAAACATAAATCCTTCAACCAATTCTCCTCCAAAAGACTTTTTAAACGATTGAATACCATAGTATTTACTGTCTTTGTCAACATTTATCCTACATCCGACAAAACTATGTCTTTTTACACCTTCATATTTAAAATCTACTATTGCCTTCCACTGCAGTAAGTTCATCGCGCCTGGCGACGGCTTGTCTGCCGTAGCGCCGTATAAATAGTAACTCATTGCTCTGTTTTTCAGAAATAATGCGCCTCCCTGTACTTCCCCTTCTTTTTCTGCTATGTAAATACAGGCATTTTCTCCCATATTCTGTAGATAGTCCATATATACTTTACGATTATCTTTATCTATATCACTTCGCTTCCATGTTTTAATATCACATGACATATATTTATCCAGAAGCTCGATACCCCCCCTTATTATCTGAACACCATCTCGTTCAGCACGGCGAATCATATTTCTGCATTTACTTGTAACACCGGAAAAAAGTTCTGTGTCGTCTTTTGTTAAATCAATTATATAATTACCAAATGGTATCCTTATAGATTCATCTGGATATTGCACAAAATTTGCAGTTGCATTCGTTTGTGAAATCCAATGCAAGCGTCTCTTCAAACTCCCTACCACTTCATTTAAAAACACTTTCTGATCATATTCTCTGTTACTGAATGGCTCCGATGGCAGCACCGCATACTTAAATATAAGCTTTTTTCTTATGACAATTACTAACATTACACCCTCATCATATGCATATATACATTTATGGCCGCATGACCGGATATAGTTTTCATATGCACCTGTATAAAATATATTCGCTTCTTCCAGGTCATACCTTATTTCCTGTGGAATATTGGAATAATTGCTAAATATCTGAATCATTTTCTTATCCTCATCTAAAGTCTTTTACTTCTTTATTATATATATCATTAATAGTAACAAAGCGAACCGTATCATGATATTCTGCTTTCATTATATGAATAAATTTTTCTAAATTCAAAAAGTTTGATTCGCCAAACAGTTTCGGATGTCCGATCAGGCAGACATATATATCATTATTTCTGCAATCAAACTGATTCAAATAAGCGTCACACATTCCTTTTAGTGTAAGATAGTGGGAACTATCCATACTCATCATTACACCATAGCTAAAAAATGCTTTCGCTTTTTTTAGAAACTTCATCCTACTATTCTTTATATCTGTATCATTCGAAACTTTTCCCTTCAATCTTTCACGTGTAAGTTTAGGATTCCCATGAACAAGAATCCACTTTTGCGGAAGTTTATACACAGATCCTACAGGCACTTCAAAGAAACATCCTCTCTTATCTTCTTTACAGATTCCTGATTTTTT
This sequence comes from uncultured Hungatella sp., assembly GCA_910585435.1. Lineage (GTDB taxonomy): Bacteria > Bacillota > Clostridia > Lachnospirales > Lachnospiraceae > UBA3402. Next base: position 82,601 of record CAJUEJ010000011.1, read on the forward strand.
AGAAAAAAACCAATTACATTTTTTTGGTGTAATACTGTAATCATAATAATGTGAACTTGTTTTTGCAACAAGCTTCTTACATACGGATGAATCTATTCTGAGTTCACACTTCTCCATAATATCCAGTATTTCTTTTTCTGGCTGAATACAAAATCCTCCAGCTCTGAATGCGACACAATGATAATAAATATATAATGGTTTTAATACATCTTCTATATATTTCTTTGTTATTTGAAAAATCTCCTGAACATCCTGCATTTCATCAAAAAAACTGTGAAGTCTATAATAACTATTATTGAATCTCCATTCTTTATTATTATATACGGATTTGAACCATGCCGGATGTATATGGAGTTGAACATCATGTCCACATTTAAAAACATATTCCATTTGTTTATCAATGCTGTCTGCAATAGTATCAAGGCCAAATTCTCTATGCCGTATACACATGGCTGAATCCCAAAAAAATGTTCCCTCTACTCCCATGTTATCCAATAAGCTGACTATTTTCCTGGTTGGGGCAAGAAGAACATCCTCTACACTATACTTACATTCTCCAAAAAACAATTCATAATCAAATGTCAAACATAAATTAAGCATCCTTATCCCTCTTCATTTTATGTCTCCTCTAAAAGGTCTATAAATTGCTTCACAACATTTTCAATTTTATATTTTGTAATATCTACAATTAATTGATCGGAATAATCTTTTCTCAAAAATTTTTTCAAAACATTTTCAGGTATTCTTTCCGGATTGCAATCCAAGATCGGCCTTCCGGCAATAGCATAATCAATCAGTTTTGATGGCGCCTGAATGTGTGTCAGATTCCTAATATTTATAAGAAAATCATATTCGCTTAACTCTGATATACATTCCTCTCTTTGGAGAAAAGACTTTAATATTAGTTTATTATCCAATCTCTTTTTATAAGGAATCAGAATATCTCTATAAACAGCACTATTAAAATCTGTATATATAGTAAATTGAAAGTCCGTTTCTATTGTAGTTAATAATTTCAAAAGTTTTTCGGGATTTCGAATATCTTTATAAAACCTTCCAGCATACGCAAACCGAATACTGTTATTACTTTCCGTGTACTTTTTAAGCTTTATATTTTTCATGCTGAATCCTTGTGGTATAACTTTTATTTTTTCTTTTTGTGCATAGCTAATATAATACTCAAGAGACTCTGGTATTGGTACAGTTATAAAGGAAGCTTTATGAAAAACATATTTCTGTATCGCCTTTACTAACAGAGAATGACGAGGAAATCCCAAATAATTAGGATCTCCACAATCACAAATTATGCAAGCGTTATTTTTCCATTTTCTTTTTAGCTTTACAGCAAGATAATGCGAATAAAAAGGATTACCAACAGAGATAATTCCGTCATATTTTTTTGAAATACATTTTTCCATACTGTGAAGATGTGTAAAATAAAATTTTTCACCAATAAAAAAAGTTAATATTTTTTTTAAAAAAACACATTTTTTTACCTTATCTGATGCTTTACCTTCGCTTTCACTTTTTTCAGAATAAAAATCCTCTAATTCACTTACTTCCACAAGATTTTTCTGCTCTCCGATGAGTATATCAACATCGTAACCACGTTTTATCAATTCATCCGCAAGGGCTCTGGCTCGAAATGAACGTGGATTATTCCTGGGATAATACCAATGTGTTATTAAAAGTAGATTTTTCATATATTTTCCTTTTTATTATTAAACTCCCTGACTCTGGTATGAGATTCTATGTAATCTATTTCCATTACATACCTTACTGCCAGACCTATCATCACATAAAAACTCGGTTCTATCAAGTAACTTGATGACAGCAATAATCTAACAAATCCTGTTGAAAAGAAAATACTTATAAACAAATATTTTAATTGATTCTCCTTTGATCTGAACATTATAATTACCAGAAACAGCAAAGTAACTATGAACACAGAACCAACTAAGAGTCCATAATGAGACCATATTTCTAAAAACAGGTCATGAACATATACTCCATTATTTGCAGCTCTATCACTCATCATTCCCCCTCCAAAAAGGGGATTTCTTTCAATAACTCTGATAGTTTCCTTATAAAGAACGATCCGGCTTTTAGAACTAAATATATTTCCTGTACCAATTCTCCTTAAAAAACTCCCCTGAAATCCATATCTTAATGCGATTTGAACTACTATATCTATAATAGAATTCAATTTCAGGCTTCCTATAATCAGGACAGCAACTCCTGATAGTATTCCTATAAAAAAATTTCTGTTCCTCATTTTTAAAATAATTTTATATATCACTAAGCATACAATTCCAATAAGAGGCCCTCTAGCTCCATCAAACACAATTATAATCAGTCCAACTATCACAAGCAGGTTTTCAAATCTTGTTCTTTTATGCTTTAGCATTAAAAAAACTATGGGCAGTAATAACTGGTATGAAATTTCCATATAGTTGCTTCTATCTCCCCAAGGAAGATTTAAATGTGCAACTATTGTCAGAAATGTCTGAATTATAATTACCAATATGGCATATTTATTCATTGTATCATAGAATTTCTCTATATTGCTTAATGTTATTATACACAAATAGGAAGGTATTCCAATTCCCCATATACCAGTAATTTCCTCCAGACTCATCAAATAAGGTTGATTATCACTCCAAAAAGAATAGCTAAACAGATACAAATTCGCTATTAACAGCAAAAAAACGATTCCTGCTGTCTTCACTTTATAAATGGACAATGCTCCTATTGCTATAAGACTTCCATAGATTAATGCAGCTAACAATACGGTAAAACCATGAGTATGTAACCCCAAAAATGATACAATAGAGGCAGTAAACGTATTAAGTGTTGTAAAAAATATAGTACCCAATATAGCATTTTCTCTAACGGCTTCCAATATATTTATTCTTTTCAGAATTATCTTCATACTTTAATACTCTTTTCCTATTAAATGTAATTCAACAAAGATGGTAAATAATTTTTTCATATATCCTTTCACTGTTTGATGTATCTCTTAGTTCAAAGAAAGAATGCATTCTTTCCATATACTTATCTTCTGTCTTAAAATTTTTCTGATGGCTGTAAATTATATAATCTACAGTCTCATCTTCCCTTATTAATACGGGACCAAACCCGTCTTCCTCATATGAAAAATAGGCTGGCTGTCCATGTTCTTCTCTAAACTTCTTTTGATCAAATTGATAATATAGAATAGGCTTCTCCATATACGCAAAGTCAACTGATACGCTTGAGTAATCTGTAACCATCATTGCTCCCGTCCGAAGAAGTTCTTGTATGTTTACATCAAATCTCTTCACTATCTTCACATTATCAGATATTGACTTAAATTCACTTGTATAGCGCTGCATACTTCTATGAAGGTAAAACAAAACAGTCAAGTTATTTTGTTCAATATACTTAATAAGCTTCCTATTGTTGATAAGGGAATTAAATTTCAAAAAATATTCTGACTGAGTAAACGGAATATTTCCCTCTCTGTCAATATCACCATATTTAAACCAATACCGCCATGTCGGCATTATCAAAATTAAATTTTTATTTGCTTTTGTATTATGAAGCCAGTCAAAACGGGCAAATCCAGTATATACAACATGCTCTATTGGAAAATGAAACTGTGAAGATATATATTCGTATTCTGGTCTCGCTCCGCATATAAATAATGAGAACTTATTGTTTTTATAATCCAATGACTGATAATAGTTCATAGTAATTCCATGCTGTAAAAAAACTCTTTTATTCCTTATTATACCTGCTATTTCCAATGGAAATGTGATATGCATATAGGGAGATGCTCCTATTTGAGTAGAGATAATGATATCCGCCGAAAGATAATACAGCCAATGTCTTAATGATGCCCATCTTATGGCATAACCAGTATTTTTTATCGTTTCAAAATATTCGGATTTTGAGCTGATGGCATAATAAGATCTGATTTCAGGATGTTCTTTCAGCATATACAAAAAGAAAACATATCCGTTGTCATTTGCCCCTAACATATCTTCTGAAATTATCCAATGCCTCTTTTTTACTATTTTTAAGTAAATCTTAAAAGCCAATGCACATGGAATAATAAAGAAAAATTTAAAAAGCTCTATTATATCTTTTACTGATATTCTTTTGACTTTCTTTAATATATAATCATTCATTAAAATTCACCTGCAGCATATGAATACTATTGATTACGCATTGTCTTTTCCTATTAATTTCTTCAACTGAATTTCGAATCGATTAGCCACAGCCAGATCATCACTGTCCATGCGGGCAATTATCTCATTTCTCGCAGCATTTACAGCAGTTCCCAACGCTTTACCCAACCCTTGATTTTCTTTAAGATATATAGTCCTCATCCCCTCACGCAGAATACATTCATACTTACATATTACCTGTTGAATCTCTACCGGAACAGGTCCGTCTACTACCAATACGACTTCGTCAGGCCTTACAGTCTGATTAATGGTCACACTGGCTAAAGCATCATCAAACCATTTCGCATTGTCTTTCTTATAAACGCTCATAGCTACGGAAAACGGCGGATACTTCAAACCTGTATCCGGATATTCATTTTCAGGCTTTGATTCTCCTGTCCCGGCACTATACTCTGAACGCAGATATTGAAATAATTTTAATCTTATCTTATTTGGTATTATTACTTCTCCTCCAAATCTTATTGCTGTATTATAAAAAAAGCGCAGAAGACTGATTTGTCTATTTTTCAACATATATTGTTGGAGGCGGGCTTCACTTATAAAATATCTCCATCCGCCCCGTCGTGTTGCCATCTCATCTCCTATTCGAACATTAACCAATGTCTCAGGCACATTTACAAATATCTCCCCTGCCATAGCCATCCGTATCCATAAATAATAATCTTCATTGCAAAACCATTCTAAATACCCCCCTGCTTTTTCTACAGCAGATTTCCTAAACATAACTGTTACATGATTCATTGGACAACGCTTTTTCAAATATCTCTTAATTTCTTTGTCCTCTTCCGGAACTATCCGTTTACTGATAATATTCTCAGGGTTTCCTATAAACTCTGTGATTTGACCGCCTACTACATCTATTTTTCTATAATTATTAATAGCTTCTCCTCTTGCATTTCCATATTTCTTATTGACCTCATCTAACCTCTTGGCGTATTCCTCTTTACTGATCTTTCCCTCCCACAAAAGGTAATCCCCATAATCTAACGCCGTATCCATCCCCTCCATGGTAATCCCCTCATGCTTCATCAGTGCTTTCACCACTGTAGCAAATACAATCTTGAGATCATTTAAAAATGTAATATTTTTTATGTATTTTAAATCCCATTCCAGCTTCTCTTCCCAACTAATCCCATTTCTTCCATTAACTTGTGCAAGCCCTGATAGTCCGGGTACTACACTGTGCCGCATACGTTGTCTATCTGTCATAAATACCATGTCTCTCACAAGCTGGGGACGTGGCCCAATAAGACTCATATCCCCCTTAAGAATATTAAAAATTTCTGGCAATTCGTCTAAACTTGTCGCACGCAAAAAACTTCCAAACTTCCCCAGCCTCTGATCATCTGGCAGCAGTTCTCCTCTTTCATTTTTCTGATTGGACATGGTGCGGAACTTATATATTGTGAAAATCTTTTCATCTTTCCCCGGCCTTGGCTGTTTAAATAAAATTGGAGAACCAAGTTTAACCCTGACAAGTACCGCGATAATGACATATAACCACGAAAAACAGATAGCCGCTAAAAGAGAGCAGACAATATCAAGGCTTCTTTTAACATAATTTTCATAAATCCCCTTTTTTTCCTGCATCTTATCCTTCCAAAATAAAATCATTTAATCAAAGCAGTGCCGTATAATTTCTATAATCCTCCCCTGCTCGCTATCGCTCATCTTAATATCTGACGGCAGACATACTCCGCGATTAAAAATATCTGCTCCCACATCAGAGTTCTTCTCAGCCTCGATATAGGCATTGCTGCATCCACGTCCTGATCCTTTCACAGTTACAAATCCGTTATTTCTGTAAATGCTCTGCATATGCAGCGGTTTCCATATAGGTCTGCCTTCGGCATTAAATAAGGACAGTGCTTCAAGGATCTCCGCTGGGCATGACTTTCCTTTTTCACTTTCGTAGAGGACTTCCCTGTCCGATCTTTGCATCTTACACATATGATCTTTATCTATCATCAAACATGACAGCCAAAAATTAGGTTGACTATTTTTTTCGTCCCATGGATTCATCTGGACCGGCAAATCTGAAAATCCTTTTTGATACTTTTCATAAATCCGGGCCTTTCTTCCAATATGATCTTCCAAAAATTCCATCTGTCCTCTCACCACCCCGGCTATCACATTGCTCATCCGGTAATTATATCCCAGTTCCTCATGCTGATACCACGGAGCTGCTTCCCGTGACTGTGTAGACCATTTGCGAACTTTATTGGCATCATAAAATCTATCTGTCAAAAACATTCCTCCAGATGAACCAGTGATTATCTTATTTCCGTTAAAAGAAAGGATTCCATAATCACCAAGACTTCCTGTCTGTCTTCCTTTATAAGTTGCTCCAAAACTCTCTGCTGCGTCTTCGATAAGCAAGGCATGATGAGCATTGCAAAGGGCTTTTATCTCATCAATTTTTCCTGGTGTCCCATATAAATGAGCAAGAACAACTAATTTCACATCCGGATATATCTCAAATGCACGTTCCAAAGCATCAGGGCTCATATTCCAGGTATCATACTCCGTATCTATAAAGACCGGTTCACCACCTTCATACACCACAGGATTAACCGTAGCATCAAAAGTCATATCAGAACAGAATACACGTACTCCCTTCAACGCCCCTCCTAATCCTAAACCGAAGGGTGTGCTTATACCGCTGGAACTTCCATAGAGTTTTTCTGCTGCCAATTTAACAGCAAGATGAATTGCTGCTGTTCCACAAGTCAAACCAACTGCATATTTTACCCCCACCTTCTCTTCTGCCAACTGTTCCAGCTTATCAATGTTTTCCCCTACCGTACTCATCCAGTTGGTATTGTATGCCTCTTCCATATACTGTAGTTCTTTTCCATGCATAGTCGGTGATGATAGCCACACTTTTCTCTCAAATGGTTCGATTCCGTTAAATTTTCTTTCAAATTCTCTGTCTTTGGCCATGAAATAATTCCCTTTCTTCAAAACCAATTTCATACATCAAAATTCTTCTACTTTTTCTAATAAAAAAGAGCGATATCTATCGCTCTATCTTAATTCTATATCTTACTCTCTTCTTCACTCCACTATTTCAATACCCATATGCAGTTTCACAGTTCTCCCTATAAACTCCAGCTGTATCACAATTTCTCTCCTGTGCAAATCCACTTTTATTGTATTCCCCATATAGTTCTTTAAAGGTCCATCCAATATATAGACTTTTTTATTTTTATCAATCATAACTTTTGAAATAGATGTTATATGCTCTTTATTTCCTATTTCTCGGATTACGTTCCTTTCTTGGATATTTAGCGGGAAAAAATAATCTTTTTCTCTTCCAAGGAGCTTCGTTAATCTGGGAACTTGTTTTAATTTCTGATACAATTTCTCAGGTTTTTCTGAAACTACAAACACATAACCATGGAACAATATCTCTTCCACCTTATTCCAAGAGCCATGAAACTTCTTCATTCGTTCCCTTTTTGGTATAAAGCACTCTTCCATATAATTGGAAGAAACCATCTTTCGAATCATATCGGCAGTCTCTTCTTCCTTGCCGCCAATGGTCTGTATCACATACCACATCTTTCATCTCTCCAATTCGGTGTCTCTGTCATTCTCTAAACAGTATTTTTAAATGAACATTTTTTATGCATTCCGAATACATCTGCCATTGAGGGTAGGCTCCGCCGTACCACAGGCTGAAATGACAGTTCCACCTGTGATTTTCTTCTGCCGATATGACCATAAGCCCCAAATTCCTGTGCCAATGCTTCAGTAATTGGATTCTTACTCCTGTTTACTTCTCTTTTTTGCAGATTTCTAATCCTACAATTATCCTTGTGTCTTTGCCTGCAAAAGGGACTTCAAGCTCTGCAATCCTCTTATGTCTATCTATCTTCCGAATCAGATATTCCCGGCCTTTTAAGGGGCCATTGAGAACAACAGGAACTCCTCTTTTGATAATTCCCTTTGATATTTCAATTAGATTATCCTCGGAACACAATGATTTCAAATAGGAGACACTGCATGGAATCAAAGAAATACTCGGATCCTCCTTAAGCTCTCTCTTCATCTTCATCGCTTTTGTCCCTGACAGAAAAATATATCCTGGCAAAAGTCTTCGTTTTTCCAGGTGCCAATCACCGCCGTAGCGCAGCATACGCTGATATTGAAAACAGATTATATCTTGTTGTTTTTGTTCCTCTGGCATTTCTTGGCATTTTTCAATATACTCCCTCTCATTTTCCTTCGGACACTTCAGTACATACCAGATTACCTTCATCTCCTTCAACGATCTGTTAAAAAAGTACGCTTAATATATAGTTAAGCGAACGTTTTACATGATACCTAACAAAATCCCCTATGAATCCAAAAGGAATATTGTGTTCGAACATTTATATATCATGGGAATTTGATGAATTTTTTGCTTCTTTAGATAAAATTTCAGAAAAAACGGAAAGTTGATACAGTTGACATGCATCAGAAATGATGCTATAATCAAAACCGTTAAAGAATAAAAGACTTTTTTAGATTTGTTTACATAAAAAGTGTCGCTTAACTATATATTAAGCGACACTTTTTTCATCTACACCCCCAAATCCCCCTCCTCAAAAAAACCGCAGCCCCCGCCCGCTTCCACCTTCTCCTGACATACACCAGCCATCCGCAGATATATATCCCGAACAGCTGAACAATCCATTTTAAAATCAAAGGCTTCCAGGAAAGGGAATTCTTCATCATTCCTTTCTTTTTTATTATCTCCCGCCTCAGAATCCTCTTTTTCTCCCTATCTTTCTCCAGAATCAGGGATGGCAGCACGGAGTAAAAGGTTTTCGAAAATCCGTCCTGTGCCAGGGCCTTCAACTCTTTGTCCTTCACTCTGTCAAACAGCCTGATTCCTCTGTAGGATGCATACAGTCTGTCCAGTTCATTCTGCACAGAAAAGGTCTGTGTGATGGATCCGGCCCGGCCGGCTGTGTAGTGGTATTCCACCCTGGGGATCGTACAGATCCGCTTGCACTTAAGAAGAAGCCTGGGAACCAGCAGGGCGTCCTCATAGTTTCTTCCCTCCTCAAACAACAGGCCTGTTTTTTCGAAAAATTCTCTGTCTATAATATATTTCCATGTGCACCAGGGATAACTCCCTTTTTCTGTGTATGCAATTTTTAAATACTCCTCTCCTTTCATCGGAGCGCTTTCATCCGCACAGGCCAGTGGCTGATACACCCTGTTCTTCCTGTCCCTTTCATGAACCACATAGCCGAATTCATACATCTCCGCCTTTCCCTTGTGGGCCAGCTTCTCGCATATTCTGTCCAGAAATCCGGTTTCAAGATAATCGTCCGGATCCAGAAACAGGATATAATTTCCCTTAAGCTTCTGCCGTATTCCATAGTTCCGTGCGGAGGACAGGCCTCCGTTCACTTTGTTGAAAAGCCGGAACTGCCGGGGATACTGTCTGACAAAGTCTTCGCATATTTTCCGGCTGTTGTCAGTGGAACCGTCATTGACCAGTATGGCTTCATACTCTTCTGTCTTGTTGCACACAATACTGTCAAAGCACCGCCTTAGATACCCTTCTGTGTTGTATATAGGAATAATAATGCTTAATACCATAACGCCTCCGTCTGTTTCCGCCTCTTATCTTTCTGCAAAATTATAGCACACAAAAATACCCCCGTCGACTGGCCTGTTTATCAGTAGACCTTTTGTCTCCCTGACTTTTACAGTTTTAGCTGGAAAAGTCAGGTCATCAAAGAAAACCAAGTCTGTTTTATTTTCTTTTATTTTGGCAAATGAGATGCTATAATAGAGGCATTGATACATGAATGACTGATAAATCAGGAATACGAGAGGATATTACTGTGGAGAACAAAAAAATCATAGACACGAATAGACAATATTGGAATGAACATGCTGACCTTTGGTTTGGGACAACGGCGCTGCCTGAATATGGCGTGAAATTTTTGACAGAGGATGAATTGCATTTCTTTAAAGATGTTTCCGGAAAAAAGGTATTGGAAATATGCTGTGGCAGCGGGCATTCATTAAAGTACCTTGCAGACAGAAAGGCCGGTGAACTCTGGGGTCTGGATCTGTCACAAAGACAGCTTGAAAACGCGGATAAGCTATTAGCAGAAAGTGGATATACGGCAAAGCTTATCTGTTCCCCCATGGAAGCCGAAGCCGGCATTCCCCGGAACTATTTTGATTTTGTATATTCCATATATGGAATCGGCTGGGCCACGGATCTTCAGGGAGTCTTTGATAAGATTGCCTCCTATTTGAAGAAGGACGGAATATTCATTTTCAGCTGGCATCATACCCTGAATTACTGCGTTTCGTGGTCATGTGCGGAGCGAAGAGAAATTATCGAGGATAACAGGCTTACTTTTAACAGAAGCTATTTTGACGAGTCCTATTTTACAATGCCTGTTCATGACAGCCAGATTCTATTATGCAACCGGAAAATCTCCACTTATGTAAATGCATTGGCAAAGGCAGGATTTGTGATTGAGCAAATGATTGAGCAAAATGACCGTATATCCATGGAGAATGCGGCGGATCTAAAGGCAAACATGGTGCCTGTTTCCATGTGCTTTAAGGCGAGGAAATTATAAAAAGTGCAGGCAGTTTTCTCCACAGGCTCAAAAGCTCAAAAAGCAAATATATCCGTTCAAAATGCAAAGGTTGAATCATGACAAACACAGCAAATAAATATTTTTACCATAATACAAACATCTTTTCTTTTAAAAAGTGGCTGCCACTGTACAGTCTCTCATTCGTAAGTATATCCCTTATCCTATGGCATCCCTTTTACCTTGCCGAAAAAAGCATGATCTGGGGATATGACGGCCTGTATCAGACGTATGGGACCATGGTATATTTTTCCAGATACTGGAGGGAGTTTTTCTCCAATCTTCTCTCCGGCAGCTTCTGCCTGCCTATGGCAGACGCTTCTGTAGGATTAGGGGCCGATATTCTCACCACTTTAAATTATTACGGCTTCGGCGACCCTCTTCTGTGGATTTCCGTTTTGTTCCCCCAGGAAAAAATGGAATGGTGCTATAACCTTCTCACGTTTCTGCGGTATTACCTGGCAGGACTGACTTTTGGAATATACGGTTGGAGGATGGGTAAAAAGACGGTTTCCACCCTTGGAGGATCCTTTGTCTACATCTTCTGCGGGTTTGCCCTATATGCCGGGGTGCGCCATCCTTACTTTATGAATCCCTGGATTTATTTTCCTCTTCTGTGTCTGGGGGTAGAACAGATTTTCCAAGGGAAAAAAGGAACCCTTTTAGCCGTGGCCGCCGCGGTATCCGCCTGCAGCAATTTTTACTTTTTCTATATGCTGACAATCCTGGCTTTTCTGTATGCCGTCATACGGTTTATTGCTCTGTATCACAAACAGTGGAAAAAACAATTTGTCAGGGTGTTTTTGCCTGGATGCGGCTGGTATTTTCTGGGGATCGCCCTGGCCGCTGTCATACTGCTGCCGGACATTTTCGCCATCCTGTCCAGCGCCCGTGTGGGAAGCGGGGCCGCCTTCGCCAACACATGGTTTGCTTATCCCCATGACTTTTACAAACAGCTTCTGGCCGGGTATCTCTTTCCTGTCTATCAGGCGGATTACTGGTGCGTGCTGGTTTACCCGGCGGCGGCATTTATGGGGCTTCTGGTTCTTACAAACCGGAAAAGAGAAAAAGAAAACCTGTGGCTCGGAGTCTGGTTTCTCATTCTGACTCTCCTTCTGTGGATACCTCTGGGCGGTCTGGCTATGAATGGTTTCAGCTATGTCAGCCACCGATGGGTTTTCAGCTACAGCTTCTGCATTGCCCTTCTCTTTATTCTGGGCGTGGAAAAGGCGGAGACCATTTCTGTAAAAGGTCTTCTTATTTATACAGGCTTGTTCTTCTGCTTTGCATGGATTTTCTTTAAAAACAGTTCCCTAAGCGGCGGAATCAGCCGGAAGATCGGGGCAGGATTTTGTATCATTTTTTTCATAAGTATTCTGTCCGTTTTTCTTCTGCACTGGAAAATCTCCCGGGCAGAGAAGACAGGGAAGCAAAACCAGCCGCTTTCAGATAGAAAAACCATAGATAGAAAGACCGTATTTTCCTGTGCCATGGTCCTGTGTGTCGTCCTCACATCCATTCTTTCCGCCCGAAGCCTGTACTCTGACGCAGGCGCAGGGTATGCCTGGGAATTTCAGGATTCGGGAAAGGCATGGGAGAGCATGACCTCCCGGTTGTCGGAGCCTGCTGTTGCAAAGGCTTTCCTGGCTTCTGAAGCCAGTTTCTCAAAAGGCACAGATTCAGGAGAAACAGAAGCATCTCCAGACAGCATAAGCCTGGAGACTGTACTGAAATCCGAAACCAGAGAAACCTCCCTGCCTTCCCAAACCACAGGGGCCGGAATCGCCTCTGTCAGCCTGACTCCCATCCCGGACGGCCCATCCTCCTTCTCCCGTCTGGAAGGCGATACCCCCCAGGAAACCAACTGGGGTATGATAAGCGGCATCCACGGAGCCAACTCCTATTTCAGCCTGACACGCAGAGAATTGTATGACTATTCCTTTGCTTTGGAAAATCCGGATCTGAAATTCCCCAGCTGGTACAATGGCTTCGGCGAACGGGCGGCTCTGTTAAGCTTAAACTGCGTCCGCTATTTCACTAAAATGGAAGACGGCACCATGGCTGTCCCCTATGGGTATACTAAAATCATGGATTTCCAGAACCTGGAAGACAAAAACACCGGAATCCTGTATGAAAGCCCCAATACCATGCCTATAGGCTACACCTATGATCAGGTTATGTGCAGACAGGACTGGGAGAAGCTGCCTGTCCTGAAAAAACAGCAGTCCTTTATGCAGGCAGCGGTGCTGGACGCAGAAGCCATATCACAGACAGCAGGGCTTTCAGAAGATACGCTGCCAGAAGCATCACAAACCGCCTTAGAGTACAGTGATTCTCCCCTTGCCTTCACTGTCACAGCCACAGACGGCATCCTCTGGGATCAGGAAAAGGGCAGTCTCTCTGTCCTGGACGGCGGCGGCCAGATCACTGTCTCTTTTAAGGAAAAGGAGAATTCAGAGACCTATCTTCGGGTCTGTGGGTTTGATATCGAAACTTCCGGATATGAATTACTTCACTTTTTTGTGGGGGCAGAGGGAACTCAGGAGAAAAAGATCTACTGCACCTCCAGCACCAGCGCCTGGGACGGGAAGCTGAAGGATTTTCTTGTACTGGTAAGCGGCGGAACCGTTCAGGCAGATGGAAGTCAGACGGCACGGATCCGTTTTCCCTTCTCCGGGGAATTCGGGCTGGAGCGTCTGGAAATGTATTCCCTTTCCATGGATTCCTTTTCAGAACAGGCCGAAGCCAGAAAGAAAGAAAGCCTGGATGCCACCCTCTGCCAGAATCAGATCAAAGGCACCATCCAGGTCTTGGGAGACCGCATCCTGTGTATTGCCGTCCCCTACAGCGAAGGCTGGAGCGCTACTGTTGACGGCCACAATGTGCCTGTGTGGAAATGTAATGCCATGCACCTGGGAATTTTTTTAGAAGAGGGAACCCATCAGGTGGTGTTCTCCTATCAAACCCCCGGGCTGGCAGCAGGAGCCATCATAACCCTGCTGGCTCTCCTTTTACTGGCAGTTTTTTTGCTGGCGGGGATTTTTGTGCCTAAAATCGGAGTGCCGCCTTTCTGGCGCCGAAACCGGATCCCTTCGTCATTTTTATGGATTTTGCATCTTTAAAATATAGGTGTAATCATTGATTTCACAAACCGCTGTTGCTATAATGAAACTGCCGAGAAACAAAAGGGAGGGCATCTGCTATGTATCAATTTGAAAAGATGGACAAACGTCTGCTTGGAAAACAGTTAGAAGATGAACTGATGAATTATATACTTAAAGAACCGGTGGAAATCGGGCAGAAGATCCCCAGTGAATTTGAGCTGGCAGAAAAATTCGGTGTGGGACGAAGCACTGTCAGAGAGGCAGTAAAGGGCCTGGCTTCCAAAGGTATCCTGGAGGTTCGCAGAGGAGACGGAACCTATGTAATCAGTACAAGAACCTTGCAGGATGACCCGTTAGGCCTGTCAAAGTTCGAAGACAAATACAAGCTGGCCCTGGATCTCTTTGACGTGCGTCTGATGCTGGAGCCGGAGATTGTCTCACGCGCAGCAGAAAATGCCACAGAAGAGGATTTCGTACGGTTGAAACAGCTTTGTGACGAGACTGAGGAAATGTACCGCCAGGGCAAGGATCATATTCCAAAGGACATTGAATTTCATACCTTTCTTGCCCGCTGCAGCAAAAACCAGGTGGTGGAAACTCTGATTCCCGTGATCAACACAGCAGTCATGACTTTCGCAAATTTAACCCACCGGACTCTCATGCAGGAGACCATCGAGACCCACCGGGCCATCGTCACTTCTATCCTGGAAAGAGATCCTGTAGGCGCCAGATGCGCCATGGTGATGCATTTGACTTACAACCGCCAGGCCCTGGTAAAACAGCTTAAAAAGCAGCCTCCGGCTTCCGCTCTTTCATAGGCCGCACACATCAGATGTTCTTATTTTAAAATGCCCTGATAAAGATACCCTATCAGTTTGCATAGGTAAATATGCACAAAAAACGAAGTGGTTTTTTCGAAATCCCTTCGTTTTTTTGTGCAATAAATAGAATATAAAATAATAAACATATGATGTATTGACATTTTTTCATAAAAATATTATATTAATCTTAAGATACATATGACGTCTGATGAATAATACAGAAATCGAGGTGATATACGTTTTAAACCCACTCAAACATCAGATGGATAAAAAGAATCAAATGATGGATCCTAAATAAGGAACTCTTGTCCGCAAATCAAAAAGAATAAGAAAGTGAGGAAAGCTCCATGGCTGCAGAAACTGCTTTAAATCCCACACGGCTTGTAATCGCAGCAATCATCGGATTAATACTGCTGTTAGTTCTGATTATCAAATTTAAAATTCAGGCAATGATCGCTATTTTAATCGGCGCCATCGCCATCGGCCTTCTGGCCGGAATGCCCGCTGCGGATATTGTCAACGCGGTAAATGACGGTATCGGAAACACGTTAAAAGGCATCGCTCTTTTAGTAGGCTTAGGCTCCATGTTCGGGGCAATCCTGGAAATATCCGGCGGCGCCCAGACCCTTGCTGTTACCATGGTAAGATGGTTCGGTGATAAAAAGGCTGCCTGGGCCCTGGGCATCACCGGTATGGTTATCGCCATGCCTGTATTCTTCGATGCCGGGCTGATAATCCTGATTCCCCTGGCATTTTCCCTTGCCAAAAGAACCAAACGCTCTTCCCTGTTTTACGCAGTGCCCTTACTGGCAGGCCTGGCCGTAGGCCATGCATTCATCCCTCCCACCCCCGGCCCTGTTCTGGTTGCCACCATGTTAAACGTGGATTTAGGCTGGGTCATCCTGGTGGGAATCTTCTGCGGCGCCTGCGCCATGATCGTAGCCGGCCCTGTATGGGGAAGCATCTGCGGAAAGAAATTCTATGTGCCGGTTCCTGATCGCCTTGCCGGCCAGGAGGATTTTGATGAATCAAAGCTTCCAAGCTTCTGGACCATCACGGGGATTATCCTGATTCCCCTTGTACTTATCATACTGGATTCTGTTGCCGGTGTTGTCCCTGCCATGGCTCCCTTGCAGCCGCTGTTCGGTTTCCTGGGCGAACCCTTTGTGGCCCTCCTGATTGCAACCGTCACCGCCATGATTCTTCTGGGAATCCGTCACGGATACAACCTGGAGGAGCTGGAAAAAATCATGACAAAGTCCCTGGAGCCTACAGGCATGATCCTTTTAGTCACCGCATGCGGCGGCGTTCTCCGGTATGTGCTTCAGTATTCCGGCCTGGGCGATGTCATCGGCAAGGCAGTTGCATCCCTGTCCCTGCCCATTGTAGTTCTGGCATTTATCGTGGCAGTCCTGGTCCGTATCAGCGTAGGATCCTCCACCGTGGCCATGACCATGGCAGCCGGCATTGTTTCCGCCATTCCGGGAATCGCGGAGCTGTCCCCTCTGTATCTGGCATGCACCACCGCAGCTGTGGCCGGCGGAGCCACCGCCTTCTCCCATTTTAATGATTCCGGCTTCTGGCTGGTAAAATCTCTGGTGGGATTAGATGAAAAAACCACATTAAAAACATGGACTGTCATGGAAACACTTGTGGGAGTCACTGGTTTTGTGGTAGCATTAATTATATCATTCTTCGCATAACTCATGGATCCATGTTATGCGAAATAAATAACGCCTAAAAAGGAAGGAGAATTCATATGAGTTGTTTAATAAGCCAGCAGATGCGCAAGCTTGCGCCGGAGTTAGATCCCTTACGTATCGGAACCGGCTGGAAGCCAGAGGATTTATCCAAGCCTCAGATTTTTATTGAAAGCACCTTCGGAGACAGCCATCCCGGCAGCGGCCACCTGGATATTTTAGTGGAAGAGGTCAGAAAAGGCGTGACAGAGGCCGGCGGCCACGGCGCCAGATATTTCTGCACAGACATGTGCGACGGAGAAAGCCAGGGAACCGACGGCATCAATTTCAGCCTGGCAAGCCGGGAGATGATCGCCAACATGATCGAAATCCAGGCCAGCGCCACCCCCTTTGACGCAGGTGTCTACCTGGCAAGCTGCGACAAGGGAATGCCAGCCAACCTTATGGGCCTTCTCCGTGTGGACATCCCCGCTGTAGTAGTCTGTGGCGGAACCATGAATGCAGGCCCGGACATGCTTACCCTGGAGCAGCTTGGCATGTACAGCGCCAAATTCCAGAGAGGCGAGATCGACGAAGACAAGCTAAACTGGGCCAAGCACAACGCCTGCCCCAGCTGCGGAGCCTGCTCCTTCATCGGAACCGCCTCCACCATGCAGATCATGGCAGAAGCCTTAGGGCTGACCCTGCCCGGCAGCGCCCTGATGCCCGCCACCAGCCCTGACCTTCTCGCCTTTGCCAGGCAGGCCGGACGGCAGGCCGTAAAGCTGGCCTACATGGAGAACATGCGTCCCAGCAACATCGTCACCATGAAAAGCTTCGAAAACGCTATCCTGATCCACGCAGCCATCTCCGGAAGCACCAACTGCCTCCTTCATCTCCCTGCCATCGCCCATGAGCTTGGAATCCAGATCACAGGAGACACCTTTGACCGCCTCCACCAAAACGCCCGCTATCTTTTAGACGTCCGGCCCGCAGGGCGCTGGCCCGCCGAGTGCTTCTACTATGCAGGCGGAGTCCCTGCCATCATGGAAGAGATCAAACACTGCCTCCATTTAGACGCCATGACCGTAACCGGAAAAACCTTGGGAGAAAACCTGGAAGACCTAAAAAAGAACGGCTTCTACGACCGCTGCCAGAAATGGCTGGAAGAATTCAACACCCGCTACCATTGCTCCATAACCAAAGAAGACATCATCCGCCCCTATGACAAAGCCATAGGAACCAACGGAAGCATCGCTATCCTCCGGGGTAACCTGGCCCCCGAAGGCGCTGTCATCAAGCACACCGCCTGCCCCAAGGAAATGTTCACCGCAGTCCTCCGTGCCCGTCCCTTTGACAGCGAAGAAGAATGCCTTGACGCAGTCCTGAAACACAAAGTCCAAAAAGGCGACGCCGTCTTCATCCGCTACGAAGGCCCCAAAGGAAGCGGAATGCCAGAGATGTTCTACACCTCCGAGGCCATCAGCAGCGACAAAGAGCTGGGCCGCAGCATCGCCCTCATCACAGACGGCCGCTTCTCCGGCGCCTCCACCGGCCCGGTCATCGGCCACTGCAGCCCCGAAGCCGCCGACGGCGGCCCCATCGCCCTGGTAGAAGAAAACGACCTTATCGAGATCGACGTCATGAACCGCAAACTAAACATCATAGGAATAAACGGCCAAAAAATGCCCCCCGAAGAAATCC
The DNA here is from genome assembly GCA_910585435.1 of uncultured Hungatella sp. Lineage (GTDB taxonomy): Bacteria > Bacillota > Clostridia > Lachnospirales > Lachnospiraceae > UBA3402. Next base: position 100,761 of record CAJUEJ010000011.1, read on the forward strand.
AAAAAATCCTGGAACAACGCCGCCAGAACTGGAAACCCAAAAAGTCCAAATACCAAAAAGGAACCCTCCGCCTCTTCAGCCAACACGCCACCAGCCCCATGAAAGGCGCCTACCTGGACTACGACAACTAACCCCCGTTACAACTCCCCACCCAATACCATCCCCTCAACAACAAAACGGATTCGCTCACCGATACCCCACCCCCCCGGTAAGCGAATCCCCCACAGCCCAATAAATAAACCAATAAGTAAGCATACATTCTCTATCAGCCCAGCCAAGCGAAAGCGCTAATGATACGGTAACACTACTGCCCTTCGACACCTACCACCCCCGCCCGCGATAACCAGCTGAGAAAGAAAGTTCTTTTGGATTTGCGCGAGTTCGGATTTTTTCCCCTGCTCTTAGCAGATTTCTGTAAACTTAGAGGTACTGCCTCCGAAACCGCAAATCAAAAAGAACTTTCTTTCTCAGCGTACCCATCGCCAATCCTCTCTTAACAAGTAGCTCCTCCCACCACATCCTTCCTAAGGATCGCTTCCCTGTCAATCTTACTGTTCAAAAGCTTATCCTGCACATACTCAAATCCCAGTCTTGCAACCGTATCTGCCAGTCTCTCCCCGGTCTCGCCTTCATCCCGGAAGAACAAAAGGATCTGCTCAACCATCTGGATCACTTCCTCCTCTGACTTAAAAATACGATCCAGCGGCTGTCCCTCGGCCACCTTCTTCCCCCAGCGGCCGCCAAGGTATACCCTGTAGCCTACAGCCGACTCATTTACAGCCCCGAAGGGACACCTGCCGATACACCGTCCACAGTGGTTGCACGCACCGGCATCAATCCTTACCTTCCCGTCTTCCAAAGCCGCCACATGGATAGGACATGCCTTCTCCACCTGACATACCTTACATCCCCGGCATTTAGACAGATCGATCTCCGGCACCCTCTGCCCGATGATTCCCACATCATTCAGATTCGGCTTCACACAGTTGTTGGGGCATCCACCCACCGCGATCTTAAACTTATGAGGAAGGGAAACCCCATGGTATCCCACATAAAACAGCTTATGCAGCTTTTCTGACAGCCCAAACGTATCGATAAGCCCATACTGGCAGGTAGTCCCTTTGCAGGAAACCACCGGACGGACCTTGGATCCGGTTCCCCCTGTCTCCAGGCCTGCCTCCTCCAGAAATGCTATCAGCGCCTCTATATTGTCATAGGCCACCCCCTGAATCTCCAGGGTCAGACGGGTGGTCATAGTCACCTCGCCGGATCCGAAGCGCTCCGCAGCCTCCGCGATCTTTTTCTGCTCCTCCGCCGTGATTTTTCCGTTTCTCGTGATTACCCGGACATTAAACACATCCTCATACCGCTTATCCTGCAGGCATCCCAGCCCTTTTACCCTCTTAATCTCATCTGCAGACAGCTTCCTTCCGTTTCTGGGCACCTTTACCTCATTAAATGTAATTCCGCCCTCCAACACACGGGTATTGGTATATCCCAGGGCTTTCAGCCTGTTTTGCAGGAAATAGCCTCTCTTTCCTTTCGCACACACCAAAAGCAGCTTTGCATCCTTTTCAAGCCCCTTCACAGGCTCTGTAACCCCAGTCAGATTCACCCACGTGGCATTGAGAATCCCGGCTGCAGGAAGCACGTCAATCACCGTATAGTCTTTTGCCTCCCCCGCCATATACTCTGCCGGAGTCATGCTCTCCAGAATGCCGTCCAGCTTATTCTCCAGAATGTAGCAGGCCGTGACAAAAGGATGGATCGCTGTGGAAAACGGCGGGGCATACGCGAAATCAAGGGTATCGAAATCCTCCAGCCTCATGCCCTGAGAAATGCCGGTAACCCCGATGTCAATCATCTTATCCACTGCGCCTGCACCCAGCACCTGGATTCCCAAAAGCTTTCTGCTCTCTGTCTCGGCAATCATCTTCACCATAAAAGAGGAGGCGCCCGGGTAATAGTGAGCCTTGTCATCCACAACACATACAACCGTAGTCACATCGTACCCGGCTTCTTTCGCAGCCGCCTCAGTCAGGCCGGTCCTGCCTCCGTTCAGCCCAGGCAGAAGCCGTACGACTCCTGTCCCCAGACAGCCTTTGTAGGAAGCCTTGCTTCCGTTCAATCCCTTTGCAAGAACCCTGGCTGCAATGTTGGCCGTAGACCCCATAGCCGACCACTGGGGCTGCCCGGTAAGGGAATTCTTCACCATGGCGCAGTCTCCTGCCGCATACACATCTGGAATGTTGGTTCGCATTTTCTCATCTGTCAATATGGCTCCCTTAAACATCTCGATTCCGGAGCCTTCCAGAAATCCGGTAGCCGGGCGGACACCGATAGCCAGAATCACCAGATCCGCAGGAAGCACGCCCTGATCCGTCTCCACAGACTCCGCATGATCGGTTCCCCCTATCCCTTTTAAGCTGGCAGACACCAAAATCCTGATTCCGGCGGCCTTCAGCTGGCGTTTCGCATAGTCTGCCATCTCCAGATCAAATGCATTGGGCATAATCTGAGGCGCCGCATCGATAACCGTCACCTCCAGCCCCTGTGCCTTTAAGTTCTCCGCCACCTCAAGCCCGATAAAGCCGGCTCCGCATACCACCGCCTTCCTGCAGTGATGTCTCTCTATGTATTCCCTTGCACCTACGGCATCATCCGGTGTCCGCACGCAGAAGACACCTTCCTTGTCCACCCCGTCAGCCTTGGGCACAAAAGGAACCGCGCCTGTAGCAATAATCAGCTTGTCATAAGACGCACTCATAACCTCCCCGGACTGTCTGCGGATAGAAACCGTCTTCTTCTCACAGTCAACGCCTACAGCCTCGCTCCCGGTATAAACTTCTGCTCCTGTCAGCGCAGCGTACTTTTCCGGCGAGTTCACAATCAGTTCTTCCCGGCTTTTAATATCACCTCCGATGTAATAAGGAAGCCCGCATCCGGCATAGGAAATATCCTGCCCCTTCGTAAACACCTTCACTTCTGCCTGCCGGTCACACCGTTTCAGCTTTGCCGCTGCTTTCGTGCCTGCAGCAACCCCACCAAGAATTACATATCTCATACGTATCTCCTCTCCCTTCATAATTTTATCTTGACTCCTGACAGATTAAAATAATTATAAGTCTTTCTTAAGTAGCGGTCAACCAGAATCCTGTATTTGCCCCCCTTACAAAGCCAAACTTTAAATGGGACAGCCGCAGCTATGAAGCCCAAGGCTTGAATCGTTCCATTGATTTATCAGGCTTCCCATGCTATACTGATCCAAACACGCAGAAGGTTTTGCTGAGGCATGACTTCGTCGGCAATGGCTGCGTACAGGCCGGCTTTTTTGTTTTGACCTGTGCAATCGGGAAAACAGGCAAGTGATTGGTACAGCCCCGCTTCTGTCACAGCGCCGGCCCTGCACAGGCAGCGGCGAATCCGTCCCTGCTTATTTAAACAAAACAGTACCTTTCTATTGCCTGCTAAAAAGCAGGAACCACCACAGGAGGAAGCTTACATGGAATCCCAAAATGAACACAGACGCCGGGTACGCTACAGCGGCACCCATCCCAGACATTACAGTGAAAAATACAAAGAGCTTCAGCCGGAAAAATACGGCGACACCATCGAAAAAGTTATCCGCAAAGGCAAAACCCCGGCCGGAATGCATATCTCTATCTGCGTCCAGGAAATCCTGGACATTCTTAAGATCCAGCCCGGGCAAATAGGCCTGGATGCCACATTAGGCTACGGCGGCCACACACTGGCCATGCTCAAATGCCTGAACCTTCAGGGACATATCTACGGCCTGGATATCGACCCTGTGGAATCTGAAAAGACACGAAAACGGCTGGAAGACTTGGGATACGGCCCTGAAATCCTCACTGTAATCCACAGCAATTTTTCTCAAATCGACGCCATCTCCTCCCAGCACGGCCCTTTCCACTTTGTGCTGGCAGATTTAGGTGTATCCTCCATGCAGATCGACAATCCGGAACGAGGCTTCTCCTACAAATTTGACGGCCCTCTGGATCTGCGTCTCAATCCTCAGCAGGGGATCACTGCTGCCAGACGGCTGGAAACCATTTCCCAGGATGAACTGGAAGGCATGCTTCTTGAGAATTCGGACGAGCCCTACGCCCGTGAGATAGCCCGGGCCATCATCAGCACACGGAAAAAAGGCTGCCCCATAGAGACCACGGCCAAGCTGCGCCAGGCCATCGAAAAAGCCCTCTCCTCTCTCCCTGCCGCCACACAAAAAGAAGCCGTGAAAAAGTCCTGTGCCAGAACCTTTCAGGCTTTAAGAATTGACATCAACCATGAATTTGAAGTGCTTTATCAATTTTTAGAGAAGCTGCCCCACACTCTGGCTCCAGGAGGACGTGTAGCCATACTGACCTTCCACTCCGGCGAAGACCGGCTGGTAAAGCAGTCTTTTAAAGAATACAAAAAAGCCGGCCTGTACGCAGCCATCGCCGACGAAGTCATCCGCCCCGGCGCCCGTGAATGCGCCCTCAACTCCCGCGCCAAATCCGCCAAGCTGCGGTGGGCTGTCCGTGGGTAGTCCCCTCAGTGGACACGCCCGTCACCGGCACGCATCCACAAACGCCTGGAACAGCTTCTGCTGTGCCGGTGTCCGGGCCGCCATATGCTCCGGATGCCACTGTAGCGCAAGGCAGAAGGGATAATCCTCTATCTCCAAAGCCTCTGGAAAACCGTCGGGACTATCCGCTGCAATCCAAAGCCTTTTCCCCAGATCATTCACTGCCTGATGATGAATGCTGTTGACAGAAGCCGCGTCCGCCCCCAAAATCCCTGCCAACAGGCTGTCCGTATCCAATTCCACCGAATGGGTGGCTGACCCTCTGTTCTGGAAATCCCAGTGCTTACACTTCTGTTGCAGCTTAATATCCTGGTACAAAGTCCCTCCCAGCACCACATTCAGCAGCTGCATCCCCCTGCAGACACAAAACAAAGGCTTCCCCACCTCCAAGGCCGCCTCCAGAAGGGAGAACTCAAATGCATCCCGCATCAAATCCGGTTTCCCGCACCCAGGCTCCCTGTCCTTCCCGTACAGCTTCGGCTGAATATCCGGTCCCCCCGGAAAAACCAGCCCGTCACAGCGCTCTATCACATCCGCCATATATTCTGCCGAAACACTGGGCTTTAGAATCTCCACCACGGCTCCTGCCTTTTTAAGACATTTTACATACTTGTACTGCATATACAGACAATACAGATCATTCCCTAACTTAGGAATCCCTATCCTGGGATAAATCATTTTCCTCACCCCTTCAAACCAGCCGTCCTTCCTGCCCACAGCCTGTTCCCCATCCCCGGCACAGGGCAATCAGCGGCAGCTCCGGCCCCGGCCCCCTTAGGGGAGCCGGTTTCGGATCATACCTTCTCGTCACCTTTTCACCTTAATCGTCTTAATCTCATAAGGCCGCATCATAAATTCCATCTCTCCCTGGCATTCTGTCATAGGATTCTCCTGCTCCTCCATACAGTTACAGTCCCAAATCGCTCTTCCCTCTGCCCAGTCCGCCTTCAGATGAACCTTTGTCCGTCTCCCGTAAGCCTCATAAAGCCGCAGAACCACGCCGTCCTGATCCTCTGCCTGCTTCACCGTATCCAGAAGCACATTCTCTTCCCGGACCTGCACAAAGGAATACGTCTCTTTCTTCCCCTCTCCTGTCCAGTCTCCTTCCAGCGGGCAGTTAAGGCTGTATGCCTCCCGGATCACCTGTCCCCTGCGGAAATCTCCCTGATGGGGGAACAGACCGTAGGTAAACGTGTGTCTGCCCTGATCCGCATCCTCGTTGGGGAAGATTCCGGAAGTAAGCAGTGTCAGCCGCATCACGGAATCATGTATATCATACCCGTACTTACAGTCATTCAGCAGTGCCACGCCGTATCCATCCTCAGATATATCCGCCCATTTGTGGCCGCAGGTCTCAAACCTTGCCTGATCCCAGGAGGTATTCTCATGGGTCGGCCTTTTCACATTCCCGAACTGGATCTCATAGTCTGCGCTGTCGCACAGGATATCCAGAGGAAAGGCCGCCTTTATAAGCATCTGATGCTCATGCCAGTCAATATCTGTCTTAAAATCAATCCTTGCCGTATGGTTATAAAAGAAGATGCGCTGTTCCACCACAGAATTAAGATACGGCCTCTTTATATAAATACAGCCCCGCACCGGCCCGTTCTCCAAAACCCTAAACTCCACAGGGGCATCTGGCTGCCAGCTGCACTCCTTATAGGTGGCATCGATATTCCAGCAATCGTACTCCAGAGGACGGTCCTCATATACAGTCAGCAGATTTCCCACTGCTCCCGGCTTTAACAGCTCCCGTTCCTCCCGTTTATCATAAATCCTTGTCATCTCCCCGTTTGTGTTAAACTCTATCTGATAAAACGGAGTCTCAACCCTGGAAGGAATCCCCTGCCCGTCCAGACAAATCTGCTGGAAAACATCAGAAGCCTTAAATGTCCCGGCCGGCTCCCTGCCGCTCAGTGTCTCCTCTCCAAAGACCCGGTACCCCTTGGCCGGCACAGCCTCTGCCAGATACAGCCAGGAACCGTCCGCCCCTTTCTGCGCAGGCACTTCCTTAAGCGCTGCCTCCCGGTCCGTCTCAAGAATATCTGTCCTGGAAAAGCTTAGGCTGTTCCAGACCATCAGCCTGTCTCCCTCACTCTCAAACCCGAAAGCCTTTTTCAGCTGATCCTTTGCAGCTCTCACCAGCTCCCGTCCGGAGGCCATAAGCGTCTCATACTGGACGGCAGAATCCTCATATACCTCCTTAATAGAAGAACCGGGAAGAATATCATGAAACTGATTCAGCAAAAGAATCTTCCAGTTGTCGTCCAGCTCCTTTTTCGGATAGGCAAACCCGTCTGCCAGCTCCATGGCCATAACCGAATACAATTCCCCGTCACCACATAAAAACTCACTTTTCCGGTTATACCACTTATTCTTTGCCATGGAAGTATAGGTGCCCCGGTGGAATTCCAGGTAAAGCTCCCCGCTCCAGGAAGGAAGCCTTTTTCTGTCCATCCGTTCCTCAAGCAGGTGGAAGAATTCCTTTACAAATGTCTGTCTGGTCCTGGGGCATCTGGCTACCCCAAATTCCATGCGCCGGCTTTCCTCCAGCATCTCCTCTGTGGGGCCGCCGCCTCCGTCTCCGTGGCCGAAGCATGTCAGCACATCCTGGCTTACATCCTTATTCTGGTATCGCTGCCATGTTCCCATCACCTGGCTTACATTCTGCCGCCCGTTGTAGGTGGTATTAAAGGACGGATCCTTGCCGTCCGGGTTCTTATCATAATCCTTTGTGGTAATCAGATAAGACAGAACCTCGCTTCCGTCAATCCCTCTCCACATAAACGTATCGTACGGAAATTTGTTATACTCATTCCAGCTGATTTTTGTAGTCATAAAATAGGAAATGCCTGATTTCTTTAAAATCTGAGGCATGGCCGCGCTGTACCCAAACACGTCCGGAAGCCACAGCACCTCATTGGGCGATGCTCCCAGCTCCTTCTCAAAAAACCGGCGTCCGTAGAGGATCTGGCGGACAAGAGACTCTCCGGAAGACAGATTGCAGTCCGGCTCTACCCAGGCAGCTCCCTCCGCCTCCCAGCGCCCTTCCTTCATCTTCTCTTTAATCCGCTCAAACAGCCTGGGAGCCTCCTCTTTTACAAACTCATACAGCTGAGGCTGGCTGGACATAAAACGGTACTCCGGATATCTGTCCATCAGGTTCAGAACCGTATTAAAGCTTCTCACCGCCTTCTGCCTGGTCTGTTTTAAGGGCCACTTCCACGCCACATCTATATGGGTATGTCCGATGCTGTGTACCACAACGGGACATTCCTTCCTGGTCTTGTAATACTGTTCCTGTATAAATGCTTCCGCCTCTTCTACAGATTTATAAAAGGCCTCCGTTCCAGGGTATCTGAAGTCTATCATCCCCACACAGGCATTCAGTATTTTCCAGGCCTGGATCCGTTCCAGATCCTCTTCCAAAAGCAGATCCCCTGCCTCAAAGGGAACCTTTAAATCATAGTAAAGCCTGGTCACAGCTTCCTCATAGAAAGCCGTGTCAAGATGGAAGAAATTGGTCCTGGCCCTGTTGTTTGAGTAGGCATAGAAAGCCAGGGAATGCTCCTTTTGCGGGTCATCCAGAATCAGCTCCTGATGGTTCATGTCCATGGTCCCCTTAAAATTCCCGTCCACATACACCATGATCTGAGGATTATCTGTGTTCCACAGATCCGTATCCCCTGTGTTTAAGATCACCCTCCGTTCCCTGTCCCTTCCTTCCCGGGCCGGATCTACCTGTGCCAGGAACCAATAATGGCGATCCCTTCCTCCCCATGTCTCATCCCTGCCATAGGGCCTTACATCCATAGACGCAAAAGCTTCCATGGAAATCTGCTCATGGAAATCATAGGTTCCGTCACAGACTCTCACGCCCTCCACCGGCATCCGTTGAGAATACCGGAGCCTTCCCAGGGTATCCACCGCCATCTTAATTCTGTTTCTGATGGGATCCATCTTCTTGTCCTCCTTGCATAAAATAGTTTCCATAAACCGGCAACCTCCATAGATTGTACCATACCTGTTTTCTGTTCTCAACCGCATTATCACTTAAATTTCTTCTTTTCTTTTGTAAAATAAAACTGGACAAATCCGCCGTATCGTACTATTTTTATAGTAGGTGCAGCTTGTACACAAAGGGTATCATATGCTGTGATACATGCACAGAATGGAGGAAATGATGAAAGAACTTGCATATTATGACGGACACATGGGAACACCGGATGAGGTGATGATTCCCTTCAATGACAGAGTCCATTTTTTCGGAGACGGCGTATATGAGGCCACCCTGGGAGGAAATCATAAAATTTTTCTCCTTGAGGACCATCTGGACCGTTTTTACGGCAGTGCAAAGGCCCTGGATATTAAGATACCCATGGAGAAGCCAGCGCTTGGGAAGCTTTTGACAGAGCTTCTTCAAAAGGTAGAGGGAAGGATCCACTTTCTCTACTGGCAGGTCACCAGAGGGGTTCCTGCCATAAGAAACCATACGTATGATGAGGATCTGACGGGAAAACTGTGGGTCTCCATCCGCCCCTTTGCCATGCAGGATCCGGAAAAGGAGATCTCGGTGATCACCAAAGAGGACACTCGTTTCTACCACTGCAATATCAAAACCCTGAATCTTCTCCCCTCTGTCATGGCTTCTCAGGATGCCAAGCGGGCCGGTGTGGGAGAGACTGTTTTTCACCGGGGAGAGACAGTAACCGAGTGCTCCCACAGCAATGTATCCATATTGAAGGACGGTGTGTTTATCTCCCATCCCAACGACAATCTGATTCTCAGAGGCATTGCCAAGACTCACATGATTGCCGCCTGCTATCGGCTTGGCATCCAGGTCATCGAGCGGCCCTTTACACTGGCGGAGCTGATGGATGCCGACGAGATCCTTATCACCTCGTCCACCAATTTTTACCGCTACGTAACCAGCGTAGACGGCATCGCTGCCGGCGGAAAGGATCCGGAGGCCAGAAGGCTTTTACAGAAGGCAGTGATCGATGAATTTTTAGAGTATACGGGAATGGAGCGCCTGACGGCTGACTAAACTTGCATCTCTTGCAGGACACAACCAGAGAGGGAGAATCATACTTTTTTTATTCTCCCTCTTGACAATCTGAAAAACACTAGTATAATATAAAAATGTAAGTATTCCTCGATAGCTCAGTCGGTAGAGCACGCGGCTGTTAACCGCGCTGTCGTAGGTTCGAGTCCTACTCGGGGAGGTAAATAGTGTAATAAAAACCTGTAGACAAGGCTGTTTACAGGTTTTTGTGTATTTTATCTTTCATCGAAATATAGACTTTTAAAGGAGTAAATAGTGACAGAGAGTCAGAATATTGAATATAAAGAGTCATGGAGGGATGAGTATTTAAAATGGGTATGTGGCTTTGCTAATGCCAGGGGAGGCCGCATCTATATTGGTATTAGGGATGACGGTAAGATAACAGGAATCCCTGATAGTAAGAAATTGCTTGAGGATATTCCCAATAAAATCAGGGATACAATGGGTATTATTGCAGATGTGAATCTATTAACAAAGGATGAACTGAGTTATATTGAAATCATTGTTAAACCGAGTACGTATCCTGTTAGCTATCGTGGTGAATATCATTATCGGAGCGGCAGCACGAAACAACAGCTCCGCGGTTCTGCACTGACGGAATTTCTTGTTCGTAAGACTGGTCATCGTTGGGACGCAGTGCCGGTAGACAATGTAACGGTTTCTGATTTGGATATAGAGAGCTTTGATATTTTCCGTAAAGAAGCTGTCCGCACAGAGCGTATGACAAGGAGGGACGTTGAATGTAGTAATGAGGATCTTCTTGAAAAGCTGGGACTTATAATAGACGGGAAACTAAAAAGAGCTGCGGTGTTATTGTTTTACAGAAATCCACATAGGCTGTTTACAGGATGCTATGTAAAAATTGGAAAATTTGGAATTGGGTCAGACCTTCAGTATCAGGATGTTATTGAAGGGTCATATTTGAAGACAGCAATAACCTATGAAAAAGATGTCAGAGTAGAAACGTATCCTTTTGCGAGAGAAGCAATTCGTGAGGCAGTTTATAATGCATTGGTTCATTGCAAATGGGAAGACGGAATTCCAGTTCAGATTCGTATTGAGGATAAAAACATGTATATAAGTAATGCATGTGTATTTCCCAGTGACTGGACAACAGAAAATCTGATGAAAATTCACAATTCCAGGCCTTATAACCCTGATTTGGCAGGAACATTTTATCGTGCCGGATATATAGAGGCATGGGGTCGTGGGATTCAAAAAATATGTGAGGCATGTGAAGAGATAGGTGCGCCGATACCTGAGTATACTTTGTTGGGTGATGACTTGACAGTGAAGTTTTCAGCGCTTGAGAGTATAGATATATCTAATTCTAAAACGCCAAAACGCCAAAATGGCGGATTAGAAGGCGGATTGGCGGATGGAATTATTATGGCAATATCATCTGATAGGACAATTACTATTGCTGGGATATCAGAAACTTTAAATGTTCCTAAAAGGACTATTGAACGAGAAATAAAAAATCTTCGCGAAAGTGGTCGGATTACACGTAAGGGAGGCAGAAGGTACGGATATTGGGAGATTATGTAACCGTATCAATGGTAGAGCACGCGGCTGTTAACCGCGCTGTCGTAGGTTCGAGTCCTACTCGGGGAGGTAAAATAGTATAACGAAAAAATATATTGATACACAGGGCACACTACCGCAAAAACGGCTTTCCTATCCGGAAGGCCGTCTTTTACGTTTCAATCTTATGCGATTTTCTCTTTTGCCATCTCAGCCAGCTTTGCGAATCCTTCTGCATCGTTGATAGCCATATCGGACAATACCTTGCGGTTCATCTCAACTCCGGCCAGCTTCAGCCCATACATAAATTTGCTGTAGGACAAGCCGTTGATTCTTGCTGCAGCGTTGATTCTGGCGATCCACAGACGTCTGAACTGTCTCTTTCTCTGCTTTCTTCCTGCATAGGAGCTTGCCAGCGCTCTCATTACGGACTGTTTTGCAACTCTATACTGTTTGGAACGGGCGCCTCTGTATCCCTTCGCCATCTTTAAAACTCTGTTATGTCTTTTTCTGGCATTCATGCCACCTTTAATTCTTGCCATGGGTTCATCCTCCTTCTAAAATATGGAAATCCTATAAATATGGTAAAATCTTCTTCATTACTTTTGCGTTTGTTGCATCGGTAACGATATCTTTTCTAAGATTTCTTTTTCTCTTGGTGGATTTCTTAGTCAGGATATGAGATTTATAGGCTTTATTTCTTACTAATTTTCCCGTTCCGGTCTTTTTGAAACGTTTTGCAGCTGCTCTGCTGGTCTTCATTTTAGGCATTGTTATTTCCTCCTTGATAAATTAGTCTATCTAACGTTTTGCACTTAAAAACATTACCATGCTTCTTCCTTCAACTTTGGATGGCTTGTCAACAACCGCGATGTCAGCCAATGCCTCCGCAAAATCATCCAGGATATACTTGGATTTTGCCATATGAGCCATCTCACGACCTCTGAAACGCAGTGTTACCTTCACCTTGTCGCCCTTCTCTAAAAACTTCCGGGCAGCGTTTGTTTTCGTATTCAAGTCGTTGGTATCGATATTAGGTGACAAACGGACTTCTTTGACCTCGGTGATCTTCTGCTTCTTTTTCGCTTCCTTTTCTTTTCTCGCCAGCTCATAACGATACTTTCCGTAATCGATAATCTTGCAGACCGGCGGCTTTGCTGTGGGAGCAATCTTTACCAAATCCAACTCTGCTTCCCTGGCACGCTGCAGCGCTTCCCTTGCAGACATGATACCTAACTGCTCTCCATCTTCCCCAATCAATCGAACTTCCCTGTCTCTGATCTGTTCGTTAATCATTAACTCGCTAATTGTCTTGCACCTCCATATATGTGTTGTGTTGTTGGAATGGTATATCAGCCAGACTTTACCGCTGAACAGATCGTTTCTGTCCGATATACTATGCATGGAATGAGACATCTGCGCAAATGGCTAAATCACCCTGCAGCCATCAGACGCTTATAAAACAAAAAAGCAGATAGAAAATCTCTATCCACCAAATCTAAGGACACAACAAAAACTGCCATGTATCTCAAACTTATGAACCCGGGTCACTTGCTCGTGCCAAGGTGAGGTGGACACCTACTTTCCTGTCAGTTATCTTCATAACCTTTACTAGGATACTACGGTTCCCTGTATTTGTCAATCACTTTTTTCGGATTCTTTAGCCCCGGATTCTTTAGACTCGGGCTTTCCGTTTGCTGCAAAAGCAAAAAGCACCTGCCCCGGCAAATAAACGCTTTAGACGGGGCAGATGCTCTTTCTATCACTCTTCTATAAACGGTATCTCCTCAATCTCCAGCACCTGCTTCTCTGTCTGATACTCCAGCCCGTGAATCAGGCCTCTGTCCCCATACTCAGCCTCTCCTGACTGGTTATCGTAAGGATCCTCTCTTAAAAATGACTTGGCTGGCATAAACCTATGCTGGAATTCGCTGCACATGGGAATGCGAAAAGGATCCACATTGCCGAAATAGAAATCCCACCGCTCCTTCTTCCCGTCTCTCCACGCTGAACTGCCAAAGGAGCAGTCTGCATACAGCCACCCATAAGGCTCTATATAAAACTGAGCCCAGTCATGGCAGCCGATGGAAAGAGGCGTGGCGTAGAGCCCTGCCTGCCACCTGGCCGGAATCCCTGCGATACGGCACAGGGTGATAAAAAGCAGGGCATAGATCCCGCAGTCCCCCTTCATCCCCGTAGCCATATATTCCGGAAGATTGTCAATGGTTGCATACTGCCTTACAAAAGAATACATAATATGGGTGGTTATGTAATCATAGATTTTTCTTGCCTTCTTAAGAGGGTTCTCCTCCCCTGCCACAATCTCCTCAGCCAGCGCCTTCATATACGGAGTAAACCGGATATGAGGCAGCTGCTCCTCCAGATAGGGAGCCAGGCTTTTGTCCGGCTTCTTCCCCTCCAGGGCATCCTCCAGATCCGTATACCTGGTATGATTCTCAAACACATACTCCACCCAGAACTCCTGCCCTGGTTTTAAGGTTGTCTCCATACACACGGTTCTCTGAGGGTAATCCGGAGGCGATACCAAAACCGGCTCTTCTGAAGTTTTAAGCAGCTTAAAATTCTTTACCTGCCCTTTCTCTACCGGCACAGGCAGATGCACCCTGATAAACTCTCCAATTCTCTCCGCCTCTTTCTCCACCTGAAGAGAGGCCCGGATATGCATCCTGTAAGCCAGGCCGCCCTTTTCCTTCATAGCGGCAATGGTTCTGTCCAGAAGCTCCTTCCCCCGGCTCATCTCCTCTGCCTTTTTCGGATCCTTTAGCCGGCTCCACAGCTCCCTTCTGGTCTTTAACAGATTCTCCACAAAATTATCCTTGTAGCGTACCTGCCCCTGCACAAATATCCATTCTGCAGCGCCTTCATCCCTCAGACGCTCCAGCTCTTCTTTGGTGACTCCCTCCAGGGTTTCCTGCAGCTGTCTTAAAGCCTCCTCCTCTGTGTGGATATACTTAAGAGGCAGCCTTTTTAATACCCATTTTTCCATCAGAAGCCGTCTTCTTAAGGGGGTTGGAATATCCTTTTCAAGACGCATATCGATAATCCTGCCGGCCCGCTCAAAGTCCCCGTACCATTTTAATTTCTCAATATCTTCCGGAAGTCCCACTGTCAGATACTGTAAGTCCTGATAATTCGCCCTGTCTTCCATCCTGTTCTCTGTCTCCTTTAATTATAAAAGTACCGAACCCTATGTATTTTGGAAATCTTTTTAATTTCTCTCCTCCGGTTCAGCCGCCATATCCTTTAAAATACCGGTGATCGTCCTCATGGTCCGGATGGTTCTCTCCAGCTCCTCCTCGCCTATCTCCTCCAGTATCCGTTTATAGGAGTTCTCCATCCGCTGCCGTTCGTCCCGCATCAGCTCCACCGCCTTGCTGGTCAGCTTCACATAGGTCTTTCCTGCCTCGCTGTCCGTCTTCCACGACACATAGCCCTTGTTCCGCAGATTCTCCACAGCCTTTGAGATCTGGGGAATAGGCAGATTCATGGTATCTGCCAGCACAGACAGATACACCCGCTTTCCCTGCTTGCTCTGGGTTTCACACCGCTTTATATGATAGAGAAACAGATAATCCGCACGCTCAATGGTATAAAAGATCCGATCCACGTTAAAATTGTCCAGAAAAAATATTTCTTCGTTATGTTTTAAAAATGACTCCATCATTGGTCTTTGGCCCTCCTTTCACTTCTCCGGGGATATTCCAGCCCCTTCACCAGGCTCTTGTACGCTGGCCGGATTATCTTATTGGCTGAAACAATCTCCTCGATCCGGTGGGCGCTCCATCCTGCAATTCTCGCCACCGCAAATAACGGTGTGTACAGCTCACTGGGAATTCCCAGCATGTCATAGACAAACCCGCTGTAAAAATCCACATTGGGGCTGACGCCCTTAAAAATCTTCCGCTCTCTGGCAATGATCTTCGGCGCGGTTTTTTCTATATTATTGTAGAGAGCCAGGTCATGCTCCCTTCCCTTTGCCACTGCCAGCTTCTCCACAAAGCCTTTAAAAATCACTTCCCTGGGATCAGACAGGGAATATACTGCATGGCCCATTCCATAGATCAGGCCTTTTCGGTCAAATGCCTCTCCGTGGAGGATTTTCTGCAAATACCGTTCAATCTCTTCCTCGTCTTCATAATCCTGTATATGATCTTTAATATCCTCCATCATGTGCATAACCATAATGTTGGCTCCGCCATGCCGTTTCCCTTTTAAAGAACACAGCGCCGCGGCAATGGCAGAGTACGTATCCGACCCGGAGGAGGTCACCACCCTTGTGGTGAAGGTGGAGTTATTTCCTCCCCCATGCTCTGCATGTAGCAGCAGGGCCACGTCCAGAACCCTTGCCTCCAGCTCCGTATACTGCATATCCGGCCGCATCATGCGCAGAAAATTCTCCGCGATGGAAAGGGCTGTGTCCGGCCGGTGAATATACATGCTGCCATCCCTTTCATAATGATTATACGCATGGTATCCGTACACTGCCAGCATAGGGAATATGCTGATCAGCTGGATACACTGCCTGAGTACATTCTCCACGCTTAAATCAGCCGTCTGTTTATC
>CAJUEJ010000012.1:0-60549 GCA_910585435.1 uncultured Hungatella sp.
AAAATGGGTACGGGAAATTCAATAATCCCTAAATGTTCATTCCCGGTTCTGTCGTAAACATCAGCACCAACAACTTCCGGCATTTTCTTTCCCAAAGTAATACCCATGATAGCCGCCGTATTTGCGATAATTCCCAGCGGCAGATTTTCGTCAATCACCATGACGCACTTCTCATTTTGTAAATCCATTTTTAGTCCTCCTTTTGATAACAGCGGTAAAGATACGCTTTAGGAAATCCTGATTCTCTGGAATGTTCACCAATATTCTTGAAATTTGTATTCACCACCCTAATCTTTTTCAAAAAAGATTTCACGGTACACTCCCGGCGCAAGCCCGATAAAGCTGGTAAAATAGTTTGTAAAGTGGCTTTGGTCGGAAAAGCCTGTCCTTATTGCTGCGTCAAGCGGAGATACGCCGTTTGACAATAATTTCTTTGCTTCATTGATACGGATTGTTTCTAAATAACGGTACGGGGTAATCCCCTTTGACTTTGTAAATGCTCTAAGTAGCGTTGACTTGCTTAAGGATGCCTGGCGGCAAATCTGGTCTAAATAAATACGCTCTGCAAAGTGCTGCTTCATAAACATACAGGCTTTTTCAATTTCCTGTCTGCACTCTGGAATACAGCTGGGGAAAGGCTTGCTATAATTCTGAATTAGGCTGGACAACAGGAACAACAAATTTTCTTCTTTTCCGAAGTCACTGTTTCCATTCATCACCATTTCATGCAGCGGGCGCAGATAGCAGATTACTTCATCATCACAAATCACATTCTCTGA
The DNA here is from genome assembly GCA_910585435.1 of uncultured Hungatella sp. Classification (GTDB taxonomy): domain Bacteria; phylum Bacillota; class Clostridia; order Lachnospirales; family Lachnospiraceae; genus UBA3402. Next base: position 780 of record CAJUEJ010000012.1, read on the forward strand.
AAATCCGGGAAGTTCCCGTTTTCCTGTCACTTCTTCTGCCAAATCAAGCATAATTTCTTTACTGATATTAAAGCCACGGTAGTCCAATGTGCCGTCATTAGACTGTACGCAGGCATGGTTATCGCCCGGATTGAACAAAACAACGCTTCCCTGTCCAATCGTGTAGTCTATGTTCCTGCAAGACAGACAGCGTTCACCATTCTCCACAAAACCAATCACATAATGCTCATGGAAATGATTTGGGAACGGCTGGATGATTCCCTCAAAGCGGTAGGCTTCAATCCGCAATGATTCATCATAAACAATGATTCTGATTTCTTTCTTCATTCAAATCCCCTCCTTGCCAAAAAACATTGTAAATCAAAGATTTCCAAAAGTCTTGTAAAATATCTTCATTTTTTTGTAATAGGGGCTGTTACTTGAATTTTCTATATTTTGTGAGTGCTGTATAAAATGAACAGCGACAGCTCTTTTTGCATTAGGAAGCTGTCGCTTGTCTTTTTTCAAAATCTATTTTGTACTTGTTGTAAGCAAGATTTTCGCAAACTGGACAGCATATTCAAAGGCTGTAACATCCGTTAAAAACGCAAGGATTCGATATCTTCCCGGTAAAAGGCTTCAATCGCCTGTGCGAAAAAATCCGAAGTCCCATCCCCGTACTTTTCATCTGTCATCGGCTTGATTTTTTCATCGCGGTAATATTGTGCCTGTGCCAGCATGAGTCCTTTTTCCTCTTTTATCTGTGAGATCTGTTTCATAACAAAGCCGTATTCTCCGACAATCTCTTTGACTTCAAAAGAATCTACAGCACAATCCTGTTTTGCAACCAGCTTTTGTAAAATTGCTTCAATCCGTTTGTTGTAGCTTTCTGCAACTTCTTTGCTGATGGGGTTCTGAGCTACAGATAAAAATTTGTCTTTTCCGCCATACCATTCAACTATCTTTGCATAGCTTTTCTGCATTTTTTCAGAAGATACCACTTCCATATAATGCTTTTTCCATTGTTCAACGCTTCCAAATTCTTTTATTGCAATGTTTCTCATGTTCTCCGGCATATGCTCCATCATAGTCTGGAACATTTCCTCAATCTCTGTTTTACTGAAAACTGCAAAATCCATTTTGTTTTCTCCTTTCAAGATGTCATCAATGCTGGCAATCAGGCGTTCCATACGCTCCTTTTTTGCAGTCAGCATTTTCCTCTGCATTTGTAAAATCTGGTTTCTGTCAAGAGCCGGGGTCGCCATAATCGCTTTGATTTCTTTTAAGGGAATATCAAACTCACGGAAAAACAATACTTGCTGTAATGTTTCCAGTGCCTTATCGTCATAAAGCCGGTATCCCGCTTCACTTTTGTCAGTCGGCTTTAACAGCCCGATTTCATCATAGTAGTGGAGCGTGCGCACGCTGATACCTGTTATGTTTGATACTTCTTTTACTGTCCTCATAGTTATCGGCCTCCTGTTCTTGCTATCAGTAACGATATATACTTTAACCCATGACGTTCCGTGAGAGTCAATAGGTAATTTCAATTAAAACTATTGTTGCTTTACCAAATTGACTGCTTGTTCAAGGCTCATTTCTCCCATGTCCTGTTTATCAGGCTCTGCGTCTCTTTGTCTTACAGATACAGACCTATTATTTTTCTCGTTTTCACCTATGATAATCATATATGGCACCTTATCTATGCGCGCTTCACGGATCTTATATCCAAGCTTCTCACTTCTGACATTCACTTCTGCCCGGATATCCTTTTCTTCCAAAGCCTTCTCAATTTTTTTAGCATAATCATTATATTTATCTGAAACCGGAAGAATCTTAACCTGTACAGGTGCAATCCAAGTAGGAAATTTCCCTGCATAATGTTCTAGTAAAATGCCAATAAAACGTTCTATGGATCCAAATATAACTCTGTGCAGCATAATCGGGCGATGCTTCTCTCCATCTGCCCCAGTATAGTCAATTTCAAATCGTTGCGGGAGCTGGAAATCAAGCTGAATCGTTCCACATTGCCACGTTCTGCCTATGGAATCTTTTATATGAAAATCAAGTTTCGGTCCATAGAATGCACCGTCTCCTTCATTTACCACATAAGGCTTACCCATTCCCTGCACTGCTTTTTCTAAAGCTTCTGTAGCAAGCTGCCAATCCCCATCACTTCCGATGGAATGCTCTGGTCTCGTTGACAATTCAATTTCATATGAAAAACCAAACTTCTGGTAAACTTCATCAATAAGACGCATAACACCCTGTATCTCATCCATTACCTGATCCTCTCTCATAAAAATGTGAGCGTCATCCTGAGTAAAGGAACGTACTCTCATGAGACCATGTAATGTTCCGGACTTTTCATTACGATGCACAAGCCCTAATTCTCCCATTCGCATTGGAAGCTCCTTATATGACCTGGGTTCCATTTTATACACCAGCATTCCACCCGGGCAACTCATTGGTTTGATTGCATAATCATCATCTTCAACCTTAAGAGAGTACATGGCATCTCTATAAAAATCCCAATGGCCAGATGTTTCCCAAAGGCTTCTTTCCAACATAATGGGCGTAGAAATTTCAACATATCCTTCTCTGCGATGGATTCTCCTCCAATAATCAATCAGCAAATTCTTCAATATCATTCCCTTTGGCAGGAATACAGGTAATCCTGGCCCTTCATCAAATATCGTAAATATTCCAAGCTCCTTTCCCAGTTTTCTGTGATCTCTTGCTTTTGCTTCTTCAACCATATGCAGATATTCATCCAACTGCGCCGCTTTTGGAAAAGATATACCATAGATTCTCGTAAGCATTTGATTTTTTTCGTTACCTCTCCAGTAGGCCCCTGCCACTGACAACAGCTTGATCGCTTTAATCTGACACACATTGGAAATATGTGGTCCCGCACAAAATTCCTCATATTCTCCCTGCTTATAGAAGCTGATTTGTTCTGCATCATTCAGTTCCTGAATCAGCTCAATTTTATATTTTTCATCTGCCTTATCCATAAATCTAAGAGCTTCTTCTTTTGACCTTTCATAGACCTGCAAGGAGAGAGACTCCTTTACAATTTTTCGCATTTCTGCTTCGATTGTCTTTAAATGCTCTTCTGAAAACGAAAAATCAAATTGAAAATCATAATAAAATCCATTTTCGATTGCCGGGCCAATGGCGCACTTCGTTTTGGGATATAAGCGTTTTACGGCCTGTGCAAGCACATGTGCGCTCGTATGCCAAAATGCCTTTTTGCCCTCCTTTTCTTCAAAGCTTACTTCTACAATTTCTCCATTTTTTCGCAGAACCTTCATACTTTGTTGCTCCTTTCCTTTTCAGCTTTAACTTTTTGGCAACAACATAAGAAAAGCACCCATAAGACCATAATCGTATAGTCTTAAGGGTGCATTTAGCACGGTTCCACCTTAACTTTTCACTTCAGATTCTATCAAATCCTATCCTTTAACGCAGGCGTACGGTAACACTTACTCATTTCAGCATTACAGCTCTGGAATGGTTTTCGTCTAATTTCCACATAAATAGCTTCCACCAAGCGCTATTCTCTCTGGATGTTTCCAACTAAACTACTCTTTTCCGTCATCGCTTTTCTTATGTTATTGATGGTACTTTATCACAGCTTTTATATTTAGTCAATGCTCATTTTTCCTCTCTGACACAGCCGGCACAAAGTCTGGCCATTATAGCAATGCCATCATATTAAATTTTTCATATATTATAGTTTTGAGCAGACCACATCTATACATTCATATACATAAGCTTTTCCGCTTCCGTATATTCCGCTTCCGTATACCCATACAAGATAATCTGTTCTTTGGCAGCGTTCGCCCTGATCATTCTCGCTATAGCATCAATCCGCTCTTTCTTGATGCCCTCCTTGATGCCCTCCTTGATACCCTCCTTGATACCCTCCTTGATGCCCTCCTTGATACCCTTTTTTATACCATCCGCTTCAATATTCTCTGATAAATTACACATAATTTGGATCCTCCCTTCTAATTCAGCAGTCATTACCATTCCATATTCATCCGTTAATATACGTTTCTTCTCCGCTGCAGTTTTCCCGGACAGCAATTCTTCCAACATAGCAATCAATACATTTGGCGATTTTCTCACATCTTCTCCAGCAAAATGGTTTCCCCTGCCTCTTAAATTGACTACAATTCCTTTCATCAGATTTACAGGATACGAAATCTTCTTATTTCCAAAGACCACTTTTCTGTCTAGGCCGATCTCCTCAATGGAATCTTCTGTTTCATCATTATCCATACAAAGCCATATGCTTCGCACTTTTTTTAAGGCATCGAAATCACTGTGGAAGAATTCTGTCTGTTTTTGTGCTGAGATCATCCTTGCAAGATAGAATACGATTCGATTTTCCAAATGGTATCCTAATTTACCCGGATCCGTTGATTTCTGTGCTTCAAGATTCACTAAAATCTTCATTTCACTTTCTTTATGATATGCTGTAAAACGGATATCATAATAAATATTTCCTTCTCCCGGAACATTGTCCTCAGTCATCGTTCCTTTTACACGTCCAAGGTTGGAAAGGCCCGCATCAACCGGCCTTGTTCCTATCTCAATGTCATCACCGATACAGCCTATAATATCCCTAATCTCCATATCCTCAAACTCTTCCATTGTATATTTCAGAATTCGCGATAATATCTGCTTGTCTGCAAGTAAATATTTAATGTTTGTATCATATGCAGGACCCGAATCATTTGTTGCATCAACTGCCTGCGCTAAATTCGTCTCTATCATCTGTCCTCTCTTTCCCTTGTTCACTTATCCAGAAATTTACCAAACTGATTAAGTGAACATCTCTGTAATTGCATTTTATCATAATCACAGCGGAACTTCAACTATCCCCTTTACATCTGTATTTTACTTCTCTAATAATTTTAAAAATCTCTTGTCATTCATCTGCTCATTTGTAACATAGCTGCCGTCTGAAAATAATGCATACGTTGTAATTGGTGTCGGGGCATTTTGTGCGTCTTCTTTGCTCTGTAAATGAATAGCCTTAAATTGTACCGATTTTTCTTTTGCAATGTTTTCAATGACAGGAACATATTTTGCATTAAACGGGCACTGGCTGGTGTAATACAGGACATATCCCATCTCATCAATATGAGGGTGTCTCGCACATTCTTTAAATTTGGGTAACAAAGGGGTTTCTGTAAGAGGCAGATACCATAGCTGAATACCGTTATCTGCCTCATCACTGACGGCAAAACCTTTGTACTTCAGAAATTTAGGGTCAGCCAGAAACGTTTTTTTCTTTGCCGCAGATAATATGCACAGTCCTTTTTTTCCTTTGCTTTTGCTGTCTTCTATACAGGCGTCCAGCAGTTCTGTGGAATACCCATGCCCTTTGAAGGCTCCGGCCACCCATAGGCAGTCAATATACATATAGCCGTCTGCGGCAATGGGATTCCACGCATTTTCAGCAGGTATATATTCAATAAAACATTTTCCCCGCTGTTCACTTTTCAGGAAAACCAAACCGTCGTCAAAACGTTCTTTCAGCCAGTTCTTTTTTGACGCCACCTGAATATCATTGTTGCTGGAAATCGCACAGCATATATGTTCCTTTTCTATATTCTCCCTTGTTACTCTGATATACTCCATAAGGATACCTCCGTAATGTGTTTAAAGATTATATATAGCTGTATTGCTATGGTATCAGTATAACGCAGATATCCTGACACCTTTTGTCAGGGTTTATTTATTTTATAAATTGCCTGGGCCTGTGCGGCTAAAATACCTTTTAAATGCTTTGGTTCGATTATCTCGACCTGTGCCCCAAATGAAAGCAGATAGCCAATCAGCCATGTATCAGCAGGCATTTCAGCCCGGACAATCAGATCACCGTTTTTCTGATATTCAATTTCTGTTTCGTCAAATTCATCATAGACGCGATATGCAATTTCTTTTGAAAACAAAAGGACTATCCGGGGATATGCCTGGGGCATATCCTTTTCCGGTTCCGGGTACGGCTTTGGGATAAATGTATTCTCTGATAGTTCCAGCTCCGATATACGATTTAGTTTGAACAGGCGAAAATCCTGCTTTTCAGTGCAAAACCCTTTCAAATACCATTCTTTTGATTTATACACTATTTTTAATGGCTGAATGATTCGTTTTATTCTTTCACCGCTGGTATTTTCGTAAACTGCTTTTATTTCTCTGCACTGAATTACCGCTGTTTTTAATATTTCAAATTTTGAGTTATCATAAGTCCGTTTTCCCCAGCGGGAGAAATCCACTTCAAGCCAGTTTCTTGTATTTACATTGAAAAGCGCTGACAGCTTTGTCACCATTTCTTGTCCGCCGGTATATCCTGTGGCAAATATACTTTGTATTGCTGTCAATACTTCCAGCCTTTCGCTCTCGGATAATGCTGCCCTGTCCAGTATAAAATCCTGCAATAAATATATTCCGCCGTTTCTTCCTGGTTCAGTATAGATCGGAATGCCTGCACTGCTTAATGCTTCCACATCACGGTAAATTGTCCTTTGAGAGACTTCAAATTCAGCTGCCAGTTCAGGAGCTGTAGCGCGTTTCCTGTCTAAAAGATAATATAAAATTTTAAATAAACGAATATCTGACATCCTTCCCCCTCCCGGATGTTGTCAAATTTTTATTGAACCTGTATCCAAACTCCATTTCCGGGAAAATGAACCACCAAAGCCACAAGCTTTTGCTCGTGGCTTCGGATATAAGGTAGTTGTACGATATGGTTATGTTACCCATTGTTTGTTAAGCACTGGCTTGCCGTGGCCAAAATAGATAGTTCTGTTACCCATACTGCTTATCTTCCTTGCGCTCTCCAGCATAGTGTCCCTGTTATGATACAACATGGAGACTGTGGGGTAGAACATGTTCATCAGTGCATCTCCTGCCAGAAAATATTTCTTATCTACGTCAATGCCAATGGATCCGTCTGTATGTCCCGGCAAGGAAATAATATGTGCATCTATTCCGTATTTGGATAAGTGGTCATCATCATGCAACAATATATCAGGTTTAAATTCCGGTATGGAGCGAACCGAAAATTCTTTGAGAGATACTGACAGAACAATTTTTCCTAAAATATTTGCCGCAGACAGGGATTGGTTTGCATTTGATTGAATCAGATTACAATCCTTCTCATTCATCCCAATGGGAATTCCCAAAGCATCCGATATCCGGGCTGCATTTTCGGCATGATCGAAATGGGCGTGGGTTAAAGCTATCAACTTTACACTGTAAAATTTACATGTGTCAATCACTTTGCCAATAAACTCTTTTTTCCCTGTGTCCACTAATATTCCGCTTGTTCCATTTTCAATAATATAGCAATTCACGTTGCCGCATTTTATCTGATGGATCTGGCTCATTTTCGTTCTCCTAGCTTTCAGCTCTTTGGCAGGGCATACAGAAATTCATGGAAACCGAAAAGATCTGTTTTGCAGCCGCAAATGGTCCTGGAATGGGGTGAAGCCCTCTGTGTTCTCCCAGATAGTCCCGGTCAAAGGTGATCCCGGTTCCGTCCGGGTTCTCGAATCTCTGCTCCGGTTCAAAGGCACAGCCCAGGATGTCACTGTTGATCATGCCTACTTCAAAGCCCTGGAGATACTCATAGAGATCTGTCTTCAGGCAAAGGACACCATCCTCCTCCACAAGCTCTGTCGTCACAGAATGTTCTTCATCGACCGTCCCGTGTTTTTCGTTGACACAGGCTTTTGCCCCGTTGAAATAGGCATTTCCGTCCACCCAAACCGGTAGATGGGAAAAATGGTATTTTGCCTTTTCGCTCATATTGACAAACGGCTTATCCATCTCAAACCAGCCGATCCACTCATCATAAGTGGGGTATTCATCAAATACATGGGTACCTGCAATTTTATTATCCTTGTCATCTCCAACAAAGTCGGAATCCGCCCAGCGCTGGACAAAAATATTGTTGTAGAACCGATCATCTCCGTGGAGGATAGTCATAAAGCCAGCTACCTCTGTGCGGTGGGGAATGTGATACGGTGTGTAGCGTTCCTGTGTTTCCATCCCCGGATGGTCTGTACAGGCACCAATGGCAGTGACAGATCCAAGGATCAGGTTATGCACTACCGCAACGCCTTCCGTAGGAAGTCGCAGAGCCATCTGGGACATCATAATATTGTTGTCAATCAGAGTAGGGCCGTGACTTACCTCGATAAAAATATCCTGGCTGATCATGCTGTGGGGAGAGCGAACCGATCCCTGGGGCACAAAATTGTCGTGGAGCAGATTCTGGGTGATCCGCGTTCCCTGGGCCTCCCAGTCGCACCAGATCCCCATGGTGCTGTGGTGGATATGGTTTCGCCGGAAGATCACGTCAATGGCTGCATGCAGCTTGATGGCGGAAATCTCAGCGCCGCACAGCTGCATCATGTTGTTGATATGATGAATGTGGTTATCCTCGATAATGCTGAACACACAGCCCATACGCCCCACGATTCCGGTCTGCTCACAATGATGGATGTTGCAGCGCCGAACGATATGGCTGCCTACTTTTTCTTTGAGCCATCCATGATATTGCCCACGGCAGACAGCATCCCGCTCCATCTGTGTAGGGCTTTTCACATGCTTATAGGTAAAATAGTGGTCGTTTGCCTCATCGTAATATTTGCCAAGGGAAATGCCGCAGCACCGGCTGTTGCTGATCTCGCAGTCCTCGATGATCCAGCCCTTTGACCAGTGAGGCCCGATCATGCCGTCCTGATAGGCAGCCGGAGGCGCCCAGGTGGTAGCCCCTTTGCTGATTTGGAACCCGCGGACTGTTATATATCCCACACCGGTTTTGGAGGGCAGAAAACAATTTCGTCTTACATTGATCTCCACGTTTTCCTGGTTGGGGTCAGCTCCCTGGAAGTTGGCGTAGATAACGGTTTCGTTCCCGTCCTGCTCTGTGTACCATTTATAAATGGAGTATTCCTGTTCCCAGGAGGGACGCCATACTTCTCCTTTTATACATTCCTCCAGCGTCACTGCCTCATAGAGCTGCCTGCCATTCAGATAAACCGCCCCGGTGTGATAGACGAAAGGCCCTGAGTACCAGTCGCCCTGAATCATGGTAGTATAAGGATTGTAGCTGCCAAAGACACTGTTATCCACCCGGGAAACCCATACAGTTCCCTCATAGGGCTTCCACCCTTTCTGTACCTCCGCTCCCGTAATGACAGCCCCCAGCGGCTTCTCACTGAAATAAGTGATCCTGGCATCGGCAAGACCACTGTTTACCGGATCCACATATTCCCGGTAAATACCTGGAGCAACACATATCTCATCACCCGGCAGGGCGATCCTGGCGGCATCGTTGATTGATCGGAATGGTGTTTCTTTCCGCCCATCCCCATCTCTGCCCCCATTTACGTTCACATAGATCATCATATAACCAGCTCCCTTCCTCTTAGATATATGTAAAATGCTGATAATTCTCTGTATAGCTGGCTTTATTTTATCATTGTCTCCTGGGGATAGCAAGAAGTTATTGTTCATCGGTATCCGGTAAATAGCCACGGCAACAGCTTGACAAGGTAAGCAGGCATTTTCTATAATAATTATTAAATATGCAAGGGACAGCACAAAATTACTGCAATATTAAAGCGGGGTTGCTACTGCCCCGCTTTATTGTCTCTGTAATTAACAAACTTGATTTGCCCTAAAGCAATATTTCATAATACAAAAAATCTCCCATGTACGCGCTTTCTGTCTTGTTCTGCTTTCTGTCATACAGTTTAAATCCAACGCTTTCATAATTTCTGGGAGCGATTAAATTACAATTTGTACACACAATTATCTTTTGAAGGCCCTCATATTTTTTAATTCTGCGGATCCCTTCCTCCAGCTGCATATGCCCATAGCCATTTCCCTTATACTGCTCCCGGATCCCGTTGTGGCCGATCTCCACATATTCCGGCCGATGCCGGGGATCCCAGGTGACAAAACCGATGGGAACATCCTCTATACAGGTTACCAGCCCACAGGTATCTGCTATACTGGGATTGTCATAGAAAAAATCATCCGAATCATGCCAGTTCTTATCCCATATCTCCTTGTTCCTGGGGTCAAAGGAATACGCATCCTGCAGAATGTCGTACAAAGTTCCTCTGGGAAAATCTGTAAACTTTTTAAATAAGACCATAGGCTTATCCAATCTTCAGCTTAAACTTCTGTGCTTCTTTATCAGAATCTACTTTTTCAATCACAGCTCCCAGGCTTCTCAGCTTTCTCTCAAAATGCTCATAGCCTCTCTGGATATAGCCAATCTCATCCACTACCGTATAGCCTTCTGCAGCAAGTCCTGCTATCACCAGCGCTGCCCCTGCCCTGAGATCCGGTGCGTTCACCTGTGCCCCGGTAAATCCGTTTACACCGCTGATAATGGCTACATTGCCCTCGACCTTGATACAGCCGCCCATGCGGGCCAGCTCATCTACATATTTAAACCGATTTTCAAAAATACTTTCGGTTACAATGCTGGTTCCTTCTGTCAGAGCCAGAGTCACCGCCATCTGAGGCTGCATGTCCGTGGGAAAGCCTGGATAAGGCAGTGTATTAATATTGGTATGGTGCTGCCTGGGTTTGCCTACCACACGAACCGCGTCATCAAGTTCCACAACTTCACAGCCGATCTCCAGAAGCTTGGCAGAGATTGACTCCAGATGCTTGGGGATCACATTCTTTACTGTGATGTCTCCGCGTGTGGCAGCGGCAGCACACATAAATGTCCCGGCCTCAATCTGATCCGGAATAATGGAGTACTCCGTCCCGTGAAGCCTGCGGACACCTTTGATCCGGATAATATCTGTACCTGCGCCTTTTATGTTGGCACCCATGCTGTTTAAAAAGTTTGCCACATCAACTACATGAGGCTCTTTTGCCACATTCTCGATAGTGGTCTGGCCGTCAGCCAGGGAGGCAGCCATCATAATATTGATAGTGGCGCCTACAGACACCTTGTCCAGATAAATATGACTTCCCACTAAATCAATAGCATGGGCCAGGACAGCGCCCCTTTCAATATCCACTTTTGCACCGAGGGCACGGAAGCCCTTGATGTGCAGATCAATAGGGCGGCTTCCGATATTGCAGCCGCCGGGAAGGGGTACCTGTGCGCTTTTGTATTTGCCTAAAAGGGCACCGATAAAATAATAAGAAGCTCGTATTTTTCTGATATAATCATCATCCACAGATACTTCGTGAATGTTGCTGGCGTTAATCTTTACTGTATGGCGATTGATTCTATTGACAGAGGCTCCTATTTCCTGGATAGCCTCCAGAAGTACATTGATATCTCTTACATCTGGTAAATTTTCAATGACAACATCTTCGTCGGTCATGATGGATGCTGCAAGAATTCCAAGGGCTGCATTCTTGGCACCGCTGATGGTAATCTCTCCTGCCAGCGGGTTGCCGCCCTTCATAATATATTGTTCCATTCTGCACCTCGATTGATAGGATTACGTGCCTGTTTGAATATTATACCATATCTTACAAATTTGTAAAGAAAACACACGTTCTGTTTGATTTTCACTTTACTCTGATTCCACAGATAAAATCATTTCTGTATCGGTTAAAATATTCATTTGCATCATTTAATCCCATTTTGCCGGACTCTCCAGTCAATGGATTGTATATTGTCACATTATATTGATCATATCCGCTTAAAAGCAGATAACTCTCTCCTTCTGCATAAGCGACAACCGGGATCCCCTGGCCGATAAAATAAAGAATCTGACTTAAGGTACAGCTTCTGGCATCCAGGATAAAAAGGTCTTCTCCTATTTGCTTCCCCTTTTCCAATCCTTCAATGTTCATAAGCAGCTCCCCTGATGCCGACAGGGGCTCACGGATATTTCTTATGCTGTCACGATCCACCCGATCCCATAAAATTCTCTGTTTCCCGTCAGTTACAAATCCCATTACCTCATACGCAGCCCTTAAAGCATCGGAAAAATCCGTATAAATCCCCTGCAGCTTACCGCGGCCGTATGCATAAAAAAGCATTCCCGGATTCTGATACCCTGCGTCTAAATGCAATTCCTCTGACTGGTCATACGTCAGCTCTCTGGACATTGTCACTTTTACTCTATCCCCGGAACGTATCTCCTGAGCCAGCTGGATGAAATACAGCTTTCTCCGGGTTTCAGAAGCGTACCATCCGATTCCTTCCATATAGGTTTTATCTGACGGCTCGTTGCAGACAATGGTGTCACTGTCATGGTACACAAACTGATGCTGATCCAGCTTTACCAGACGATCCACATGTATTCTGGCATCCTCCACAAATGCATTGGCAATATAATATCCGTCCCGCTCGTATCTGGTCTGGATCTCCAGTCCCTCATCTATAATCTCCAATGCATACATAGGCAGTTCTTCATTTCTGCCATTCATCACCCACATTTCATCAGGCCTTGCCAGCCCATAGACCAGATCCCTCTGTACAAAGCCTAAAATCCGCAGAACCGATCCGTCTTTTGTCTTGATCTCCTGCTTGTTTCCCGAAGAAAGGTCAAATATATGAATGGTATCTAATCCCTCAGCACTTCCCTCTTCCTGCCAGGCCAGACGTGATTTGTCTTCACTTATAACAAACCGGCCGTCTGTCAGATTGTCTGCCACCACAATATATTCCTTGCTGTGCAGGTCAATCCCCAGCACACCACAGTCCTGATACAGATACAGCATTCCATTTCCATTATAAAAGCTTAGCAGCTCCACTTCCTGCTCTATACGGTCAAAGGATTTGGTGGATGGGATAAAAAAACGCTCGGCCACATTGCCGTCACGGGAATAGCCGTAAAGCCCGATTCCCTGGTATCCTTCGTGATTTCCCCGGTTCATATATCCATATACAAGAAATTCAACGTTTCCGTTATCTTCTACGGACAGGATCTTGATTCCGTGCTGCCTGATGCTGCTGCGTCCGCTGGTATCATGGATGTCTCTGAATGAAAATATTTTTTCTGCCTGCTTCTCTCCCTGATCATAACACCACAGATCCCTGTTGAATACAAAGGCCTGATACTGTCCGTTATCGCTTTTGGCCTGAGAAACCACATCATCATTGCCGATTCCCAGCAGAATCCTTCTTCCGGAAAACAATTCCGGCTGGCCTGAAAATACCTGGTTGGTAATTCGGTTAAAATCCATAAGGTAAATCCGCTTCTCGCTCCACTTCATGGTATAGTAATCGCTTACATCGTACAGCTCTTCTTCTCCGTTCTCGGCTGTTCTGCGCACCTGATAGCTTACCTCTACCTGTCCCATAATCCCGTCCAGCTCGCGCATATTTACCTGCATTTCTCCTGCCAGCTCCATCTTCAGCCCGGCCCAGGTTAGCTGGGAAAAGCTGGACTTAATTGTTACATTACCCAGAGAGGAATTGTCTGCCGTACTGGTGGTCTCCAGATAGGTAACCAGCTCCGCCGCCTCTCTTTCTGAGAGGGTCTTCGTGGAAAAATTCCTTGCCAGCTCTGCCATAGGCTGGCCGTATTCGTTTTCCGGAAATAAGGCTCTGGTATAATAATGAACAGTTCCATGCGGCTCTGTCTCCAACATAATGTGGAGAAGATATTCTTTCCCTGGCAGAAGGAGATTCTGGATAGGCAGAATCACTATATCTTCATCGCCCTGGGTGTCCCATGCCTCCAGCTCAGTTTTCTCCACCAGCTGTTCCTGATCAAGGCTGCGGATTTCGTACGTAATCTTCGTGGGATGGACTCCGTATCCGTCACAGTACACTTTTAACTGCCTGTCCTGGGGAAGTATAGTCAATGCTTCCCGGGCTACGTCCGGATCCATCTCTTTTCGGTAGGCTGTCAGACGGTTTCTCTCGGTTCCAAACAAATCAGTATATACTACCGGGAGTGTCGGGGGATCCATGGCAGTATATACTGTTTGGGATTGGTTCATATTTTTCAGGGATATTATTATATAGACACCTATGGCAGCTAAAAATACTATGGCCAATATGGTGATCTTTTTTATGGTTTTATTCATGTAGTACTTCCTTTATTGCATTTTCTTTCCATATATTGTAAAGGGTAACCGAAAAAAGTACAACTTAATCTTTTCTAAAATTTTTATATCTCAGCACCTTCCGGTTCTGCAGCGGCGTTTTTGTATTTCGTTCATCAAAAGTACCTGGATCATGTCTCCCAACCAGCCGCCGGGGCTTGATGGCGGCCTTTGGGGTGGACGACCGGGGGGCGGGCCAGGCGGGCGGCCGGGGCCAGGGGGTGGGTTCCAGGGCCCGGGCGGCGGGCCAGGCGGACGGCCGGGGCCAGGGGGCGGATTCCAGGGCCCAGGCGGCGGGCCAGGCGGACGGCCGGGGCCAGGGGGTGGATTCCAGGGCCCAGGCGGTGGGCCAGGTGGACGGCCGGGGCCTGGCGGTGGGTTCCACGGGCCGGGCGGCGGGCCAGGTGGACGGCCGGGGCCAGGCGGCGGATTCCAGGGCCCAGGCTGGGAGCCAGGGCCAAAATTCCAGCTCAGCTGCTGCTGGCTCATACCCCTGTCTGCATTTTCCGCACTGACTTCATAGATTTCCACCTGTTCCGCATCCGCTCCGTCTGTATTTTCCCATGTCTCCCCAAAAGCAGGAATATTGCTGCAAATTTTTTTGCATACCTGCCGGATTACCTGCATATCAGGATATTCGTCATAGATAGGGCTGCCCTTATAATCCAGACGGTCACATTCTTCCTCCACGTATCTTTGCAATATCTTCAAATTCTGCGGATAGATGCTTTGAAAATATTCCATCTCATTGATTCGGCTCTGATCCGACAAAATTCCTTTCCTGGACTCAGAAGAATATCTGGTCATATAAGCCTCCTCATTTCTTCCTCTCCACTATTCTATTCAGCTGCCCCATAACGGGAAACTTATCCTGTAAAAGAATCCTTACTGCAAATGATTGACAAAGCAGGAGTGTAGCGTATGAAACATCAGAACTTAATTAAACGTATGACATTGGAAGAGAAAGCAGTGTTGTTAAGCGAAAAAAATGTATGACAGACCAGAGAGTATGAACATCTGGATATTCCATCTATATTTCTGGCTGATGGTCCCCATGGAATTCGGAAACAGGGCTTAATATTAAACGAAGCCCGCTTTGTGGCCGTAACTTTGAATACTTTTCAGAAGATCCGTATCTGTCAGGAAAGATGGTGGCGGCATATATCAAAGGAATCCAAAGCCAGGGAGTATATGCATGCCCAAAGCATTTTGCTGTGAACAGCCAGGAACTGTGCCGTATGGCTATGAATTCCGTATTAGATGAAAGGACGTTAAGGGAGATTTATCTGACAGGGTTTGAGATTGCCGTGAAAAGCCGATATCGTCTGCAGTGGGATTGGCTTTTTGGAATCCACTTTAAATTGTTTTGGCATTTTGTCACCGCCTTTACTTTAAAATAATCCATTTGCCGCGCGTAGATCCTTCCCTGCGGATCCGTTTTTTCTTTTTCAGGGAATGGAGAACACGCTCTACAGATGGTTTTGAGAAACCGACCTGGGAACTGATTTTGGCGGCAGATAGGCTGGGGTTTTTCGATATGACCTGCAGTACAAGTATTTCGTTCTGTGTGAGACTACCATCATTACCATCAGGATTGCCATCATTACCATCAGGATTGCCATCAGTTTCGATCTGGAGGGTAAGGGTGACACGATCAGGATCCACCGTTTCAACAAATGAAGGTTTCTTAAATCCATTCTCCTCCCAGACATGGTATACATCGCAAATGCCTGTCCCAGAACGCTCGCCCACATGGATCAAGGAAAACATATTAAAAATCCGCCCGTTCCGTGCGTCGCTGATACCGCCTGCGATAGCTTCGTCAATGCCGATACGAAATGTGCCGGGGTTGGCAATCGTGATTTTACGGAATTCTTTGTCAATCACTATACCGCGGCGACCGTAAAAATCAGCATGGATCAGGGCGTTTGCGAGACACTCCCTCAGGGATCTGTGGACAGACGTATCATCGATCCGCAGTAAGTTGGAATCCAGCTGGAATGGTTTTTTCACATCTGCAGTCAGACGGTCGATGACTTGAAAGTAAAAGTCGAAGATATTGCCACTCCAGGTGCCGTCGCCGGAACTGACGCGATCAGACCAGCGAGTATCGCCCAAAAGACGTTCCCTGTAATCAAGAAAATAATTCGGCAATTCATCTGTAATCGTAATAAAATCACCAAAAAAAATCAGTCCGCCAAGGGTGGGATGGATCCTGCCGTCATTCTGGCTTTTCCTTGCGGCGCCAATTTTTAAGAGGAATTCCTCATCGCCCAGCTTTGCCCAAATGTGATCAGGTTTCAGGTTGTTAAAGAGAATCCGGTAGCGATGGATGGATTCCTGGTTCAAATCTTCTATCAGCAGATTTTCAAGGACAAGGGCATCCTGGGTAGTGTCTGCCTGGTCGCGGAGCATGGACTTCACTTCTTCAGCAGAACAGCGGTAGTCCCCTTCATGGTTTCTGCGGAAAGTCCCTTTGAACATATCCTGTCCGACATAAACAGGTTTATCCCGACGATCGGCACGGGGAACTTCCATTACGACAAAAGCCATTCCGTCATAGTCAGTATGGTAAACATGATGCTCAAGGAGAATATTTGCATTTACCTTCTGCCGGTTGTTCAGTGTGTTCCATATATCTGAGAGCGTTTGCTGTGGATCCTGAATGCCTTTTGGGATAAATTCCTTTGTTGTTTTATCCTCTTCCATACCCAGGATGATTGTGCCGCCAAATGTATTGGCAAAGGAAGAATAGGTTTCCCAGATACTGTTTGGAATCCCTCTGCCCGCTGCTTTCACTTCCATGTTAATATGTTCTTTTGCGTCTAAGATAGAAGCAATGTCAATCATTCTGTCTACCCCTCCGTTTCAATCTTCGATTTTATATATTTACCGCTTTTGATTCGGGCATCTGATGGTTTTTCTGCGTTTTCCGGAATCAGCCAGGTGTTCCCGGTTTTCTGGGCATCCTGAATGTGCCCCTCTGCGCACAGGACAGCGACACGTCGTTTTGAAAGCCCCCACTTTTTCCGGTTTCCTGTGTTGAAAGAAATTTCATGTTCTGTTTCCTCCTTGCGTATATCCATATTATATTCATTCAGATGAATACTATCAAGGAGATTAGAAAAAATTCAGAATGGCACAAATATGCATTATAGATCACTGACCTTTTGACACCCTAACCCTATTAAATAAAAAACTGCATTTCCATAATCATTCATTACAGAAATACAGTTTTCCTGTCTGTCTTATTTATACAGCCTCTCCGGATAGACGCCCTCGGCAATCAATCTCCTTATGGACTCCACCACAGCCGGTTTGTCTTCTTTATATGTGACGCCGAACCATCTGTCCCCTGTCTCCAGAACTTTGACCCGGGCTTTTCCCTCTGCCACCATCTTGTCGATGATACGGGGAAGAAGGTACTCTGATTTTACATCCCCTTCCTTCAGCCCTGCCAAAAACTCTGGAAATCCTCTTTCCAGTTCATCCAAAAAGGATGCCGGGATTCCCCACATATTCATAGACACATGGCATCCTATATCAACGGCTACCGGTCTGCCGGATTCATCTCTGGCTGAAATGCCGCTGCCGTATCTCTGGATCTCATATGTCTCCGTCACTTTTTTTAAAAAACTGTCATCGTCAATCTGACAGACACCTCTGGTTACACCGCCGTTCTCGCTCAGTGTGTTTGCCAGCAAAAAGCCGCTCATGCACAGATCATAAACCTGGGATGATTCATCCATCTCATTTACCAGATAATCATGAATCTTCCTGATGCCCTCTTTCCCATAGTAATCGTCTGCATTGATTACCAGAAACGGCTCATTCACCAGTCCCTTGATACTCAATACAGCCTGTCCGGTACCCCATGGTTTCTTTCTCTCTTCAGGCCTTTTAAAGCCCATTGGCAGATCATCCAGCTCCTGAAAAGCATACTCTGCTTTTACTATCTTCTCAATCCGGTTTCCGATGACTTCTTTAAAATCTTTTTCCAGATCTTTGCGGATAATAAAAACCACCTTGTTAAATCCGGCCTGGAGTGCATCATAGATGGAATAATCCATAATAATCTCCCCCCCTGGCCCCACAGGCTCCAGCTGCTTTATACCGCCTCCAAACCGGCTGCCGATCCCGGCTGCCATAATCACCAGCGTAGTATCCTTCATAACCCTTTTCTCCCTGTTTTATTATATTTCCAGTAGTATACCACGTACACCGGCAAAAATCAAATCCCACACTCCGTCTTCCCTTTGTATTCCAGGCAAAGCATGGTAATATCGTCAAACTGGGGCGCCTCGCCTACAAACAAGTCTACATCGGCCTTGATCTCCGGCAAAAGCTCTTTAGGGGTTCTGTCCTTATTCTGGTTCAGGATACGGTACAGACGTTCATTTCCATACAATTCATTCTCCCTGTTGGTAGCCTCAGGCACACCGTCAGTGTAGAGAAAAATCCGGTCCCCGGGCTGAAGGGTAAGGCTTCCCTCCTTATATCTCATGTCCTCCATCCCTGCCAGCACGAATCCTGGCCGCACCTTGTAGGGCTGGTAGCCTTCCCCGGCCCTGTTGATATAAGGCACCTCATGTCCGGCATTCACATAAAAGAATTCTCCGGTCTCCAAATCCAGAACCCCCTCAAATGCCGTGATAAACAGCCCCTCGCTGTTGGAATCGCACAGAAGGTTATTTACATCGGAAAATACCTCCCCGAGAGGTTTTCCCGGCTGTGTATGGTCTTTGATAAGGGTCTTGCCGATGACCATGAACAGCGCCGCCGGAACCCCTTTTCCGGACACGTCCGCCATGACTACAGCCAGGTGCCTGTCATCCACCATGAAAAAATCATAGAAATCGCCGCCTACCTCCTTAGCCGGATTCATGGTAGCATAGATATCGATCTCCTTCTTGCCTGGAAACGCAGGAAAGATACAAGGCAGCATGGAGGACTGGATCTGAGCGGCCACGTCAAGCTCTGCCCCGATCCGCTCCTTTTCCGCCGTGACCTCCGTAAGATTTTTTATATATTCCGACAGCTCCACGGTCATATACTGAAACGCCTGGGCCAGATCCTCAAACTCGTCGCCGGAATGAATGTCTATGGTAAAATTGCCCAGATCATCCATTTCATCCTTCACCAGCTTCCCGGCTGCGTCATGGAGGATGACGGCAGGGCGGATGACGATGTGTCGCACATAATAATAATATGCAACCGCAGAAATTATCAGAATCAGGCAGGACACCAATACCGCGCCGCCTACAAATGTTAACAGCTGCTGATTAATTATCTCCATGGAGATATCCACGCTTGCCAGGGCTACCGGAACACCGGCGGAATCCAAAATCGCCACATAGGCGGAGGCAAGATATCCGTACTCCGCATTCCTTGTCACCAGGATTTTTCTATCGGCATCCACGGCAAAGGCCTCATGCATAAGCCTATGGCCGCCTCCATAGTATGCGTCCTCATCCAGCAGGTCGCAGACTCCTTCTTCTCCCTCCACTCCGGAGTCCCATATATAGACCATCACATCCTCTTCCGGAACTACCACATAAAAATATTTCAGTCCCACCTTCTGCTTTACCATTAGCAGATACTCATGGATCTCATGGTAATACGCATCCTTTTTTCCTGTCTCGTAGTACCTTCTTACCGCATCCCCGTCAATAATCTCTGCAGCAACAGATGCCTGGTCAAATGCAATCTTGCTGAAATATTCCTCCATCCGTCGGCGGTACATGGTTGTAACCACCAGGGTAAGAGACAGAAGCAGAACCATTGCCATCACCACAAGGCCCAGAATAAGCTTGGGCTGCAAACGCACTTTCCATCTGTCAGGATTCATCTATACCACCTCTTTCCATATGAAGTATCAGGCGAAGGTGCCCGTCCTGTACCCGGTACAGCACCATATCCTCTCTTATGGCCCTTACATCCTCTTTCACAGAGGCTGTGCCCGTATCCAGGGCCCTGATATAATACAGGCGGCCGCTGATTTCGACCTGGGCCAGCTGATTATACCGTCTGAAACAGTCTCTGGCCTCCTTAAGAGTCATCTGATGGGTGACAGTCAGCTTACTTTTATCAGGCCGTTTCCAATAGGGATATTTTTTGTCCTCCGGCTGTTTTCTCGCCGCACTCCACTCTTCGTCGAAATTCTCCATCATCCGGCGGATCATCCTCTCCGCCCCCTGGGCACACAGAAGATAGATATCGATGCTGTCCATATCCGGCGTTATCTCCACCTTGCAGCTGTCCAGCACTGCTCCCCCGTCAAGCCTGGAGGCGATCTCGTGCATGGTGATTCCTGTCTCCTTTAAGTCCCGCTCCATAGCGGCCTCGATAGGATAGTAGCTCCTTCCCACAGGCAGGAGAGAGCTGTGCATGTTGATTCCTCTAAAGCTCTCCAGTTTTTCCGGCACCGGCAGTATCCGGTTGTATTCCGCCGCAAAAAACAGCCTGCAGCCCTCCTCCTCAAAATACCTGCAGGTGGTTTCTTCCGCAATATCCTCATAGTGTACAGGGATCCCCAGACTCTCTGCCTCCTTTACAATGCGGTATTCCGTAAAATAATCCTCATCATTATGATAGGTATACAGAGCCAGAATCTCATGGTATTCTGCAAAATAGCGAAAACAAGACAAAAATACATCTGTTCCAAAGTAAACGATCTTCATAACATCTGCCTCTTCCATCAAATAGTAAGAACCAGAGAATTAAATCCCTGGTAACGCTGATAATAAAATTCTTCTGCCTTCTCCTTCAATACAAGGATTCCCATGGCATCCAGATTGACCCCTTCTGAAGCCCCCGCCTTCTCAGTCTCCAGGGAAAACGGGTTGAATTTCACGGCGTTATCCCTGAGATGGAATTTAAATTTCCCATCTTCCCCGGCAATGACTGTGATCTGGATATAGCCTTTGGCATTTTCCCTGATGCCGTGGGTCAGGATTGCCATGCCTAACTCCTCCAGGGTCATAACCACAAAATACTGCTGCTTCACGCTTGCCCCCCACTGCTCACAGAAGCCTTCCAGCCCCTGGCATACCTCCGCCAGATCCGCGGCATTTCCCTCTATGGTATACTGGAATACCCGGCTGGAATCCTCCTCCTCCACCGTGTAACGGGCAATCTTTTTCCAGACCAGGAAGATGACGCAGGTGCTTATCTCCGTAATCGGAAACAGCCACCAGAATTTCCCTGTTCCAAAGTTAGAAAACAGGATAGTGCAAGGCAGCAGAATAGCAATTCCTCTCATGGTTTCAATTAAAAACGGGGCAAGAAACTTCTCACAGGACTGGTAATAATTGCAGGTAAGAATGCTGATGCCGGCAAAGAATGCTCCCAGCCCATAGATTCGCAGGGCTCCCATGGCAGCGGCCTGGGTGGCCCCGTCCCGGATTCCGAACAGCAGGCAGAAATACCTGGGGAACAGGACCACAAGGCTGATCATCAGGCTTCCTGCCAGAATACCGGACAGAAAGCCCAGAATCGCGGCATATCTTCTCCCGCGATAGTTGTGCTCCCCGTGGTAGGTGGACAGAATGGGCTGCATGGCCCTGGCTGTGCCCTCATAAAGATACAGAATCAGGTAGGAGGTATTCTGTACCAGGTCAAACACTGCCACACCGCTTTCGCCGCTCATCCGTATCAGTATATTGTTGCAGATAAGGAAAAATATCATCTGGTACAAATACTGGACTGAGGTTGCCATGCCATCACGCATGCAGGACAGAATAAGTCCCATGCTTTCCCTTCCAGGCAGTTCCATATGTAAATGGTGCTCTCTCTTCCATAGGCCTCCTAAGTAGATGGATATGGTTATCACCTGTCCCAGAGCCGTAGAAAGAGCCGCTCCCCTTGTTCCCATATTCATTCCCAGCACCAGAAAGATGTTCAGCGCAATATCACAGATATTGCCTGTCACAGAGCCGATGCCTGCAATTTTCTGACAGCTGTCGTTGCGCAGAAAATAGTTGAGAATATTGGACAGATAAAACAGGGGCGCCGCCCCCAGAAGTATCTGCAGATAATCCCTGGTTGAGTAAAACAGGGCGCCGTCCTCTCTGACCGTGCCTAAAAGCCCCAGAAGCTGTGTGATAAACAGATTGCCGAAAACCGCTGTTGACAGGCTGCACACAGCCGCTCCCAGCAAAATAGCGCTGAAAACCTTTTTCGCCTTTGCCTCCTGCCCGTTGCTTAACAGTGTGGAAAACTGAATGGAGCCTCCCAGCCCTAATCCATGAGCCACCATACAGTTGATCATGTACACCGGAAGAATCAGGCTGATGGCTGCAAGGCCTGTGGCCCCCATCCTCTGGCCCACCACCACCGCATCCGCCATATCGCTTAAGGCCCAGCCTGCACTGGACAGCATGGCAGGCCACCAAAGTTTATAATACATAGGCCCGGTGAAACGGTCCTTCTCTGTTTTCCATATCTGATGCTTCACTTTTTAAAACCTGCCTTTCTGCTCTTTCCTTTTTCCTTGTACCAGTATATCCTATGCACAGCCGATATCCCTCTGTACCTGCATGCAGCCAATGCCCTAAGTCACTGAATCGTCAGAATATCGCTGAAGCCTGTCACCTCAAACACTTCCATAATCACCTCATTGACATGACGGATGCACATGCTTCCCTGCTTGTTCATGATCTTCTGGGAAGCCAGAAGTACTCTTAAGCCTGCAGATGACACGTACTCCAGCTTCTCAAAGTCAAAAACCAGCTCCTTGACACCATCTATGGAACCCTTTACCTCCGCCTCCAGGGCCGGTGCAGTCATGGTATCCAGCCTGCCCTCCAGCGAAAGCACCATCTTATCATTTTCTCTGGTCTTTACAATATTCATTCTGTTTAACTCTCCCTTCCTGAATCTCCATCACAAAAGCTTCCAGTTCCTTGCCTCATTGACCGCAGCTGCTTTGCTGGTAACCCCCAGCTTCTTATACGTCTCATGGCTGTGATATTTTACCGTACTGACTGTGATACCCAGAATCTTTGCAATCTTTTCCGTGGAATATCCCTCTGCCTGAAGACGCAGAACCTTCAGGGCATTGGGGGACAGGGTAATCTTTTGTTCTGTCTGTTCTTTCAGATACGAAGGATAAAAGGCTGCAACTTTGTCGCACTCCTCCATAACCTGTCTTTTATAGGCTCTGTCCTCCCATTTAAAGCTTCCGGATTTCAGCAGCTTTAAGACACCGCTTCCCTCTCTGGAAAGCAGACGGACAAAATGATACTCCTCCGCCATGGTAATGCACTGCTGCAGTTCCTCCTGCCAGGTTTTGTTCCCGTCTCTCTCCAGGGCTATGGCAAGAAGCATGCGTGCTTCCATCTCTATATAAGTCCTGTGCATGTTCTGGGCATAATACAGCAGGCGGTGAAGCAGGCCCTCGGCCTGGTCGTATCTTCCATTATATATGTAGATACGCACCTTCGTTAAATACCGGAACCGTTCCATAATACAGAACTCTGCATTTTCATCAGGAGCCTCCTTCTGCCATTCCTGAATCTCCTTGGTTCTGCCCCGGTACAGCGCAAAACGGCATTTTAAAGCCCTGATATTAAGAAGCAGATGAGGAGCAGTTTCCTTTACCCTCTGCTCAAAGCTTTCCAGCATCTCCATGGCATCCTCTGCGTAGCCGTTCATGAGAGACAGCTGAGCTAAAATATTTACCGCCACAAAGCTCTGTTCCGGCTTTCCTGCGGTCTCTGCCTGGATTCTTCCTCTCTCCGCCAGAGAAGAAACTTCATAATTGTCTCTGCCTTTCTCAAAAAAGCTTTCCGCCAGCGCCAGATTCACCACTGCCTTGCCGTATTTTCCCAGAGCCAGCTCTACCACTCTCCCGATGCCTGCTGCCAGCTCCTTATCATGCTTGCTCCACTGGCAGAAATCCTTCCCTCCGTTCATCTGAGAAGGCAGGTTGCTGGTGACGGAGAATTCCGGAAGCACAACCTTCCTTTCCTTTATGATGGAGCCGGCATATTTCATGATATCTGCCAGCCCTGCGATTCCCCTGTGAGGCAGCCCGATATCCAGATACAACAGCATGCTTCTTGCTTCCTTTTTGGCGCTTCCTGTCTGTCCGGCCTCATACTCCTCCAGAATATGGTACCACCGCTCACTCTCCTCCTTATTCATGAGAATGGAATAGAGCATGCTCATTCCTGCAATCAGCACCCCGCTCTGTCTTATCTCATCCTCGCCCAGAGCCATATAGTATCTGCGCAGTTCAAAATAATGGCCGGCGGAAGGGTTTTTCCTTGCGTTATCAATAAGAATCCGGGAAATGCTTGTCTTGTCATGGCAAAGCTCATAGAGCTCCAGTGCCTTTAGAACCTGCCCTCTCTGCTCATAGCAGCGGCCGGCATTGTAGTACAGCTTCCTGATGGTATCCTCGTTCCTGGTACGTTTCAGCCTCCTTAAAAGGGTCCTTCCCAAAGGCCGGCGGAAGGAATAGAAGCTGCCCTCCTTCAAAAAGAAATTTCCGGCCTCCACCGCCTTTATAATAAGCTGCTGCGCATCCTTTCTTCCAGTAATCATCTGTGCCATCTGAAAGTCAAACTTATCCACTACCGCCAGCTCTGCTAAAAATTCCTGAAGCTGTTCATCCCATTGGTCACAGACATAGGTCTCCAGAAAATCCCAGGCATCCCTTGCCACCTGCTCCAGGCATCTGCGCTCCAGCCCTTCCTGATCCGAATCCACAGTTCCCTTCTGCCCATAACCGGCCCGTGCCATCTCCATAGCCACCAGCTTGGCAAATATGGGAATCCCCTCTCCCATACGCCATATAAGCTCTACGGTTTCCTCTGTCATATGGACATCCCATGCCTCAAAGTACATTCCCTGCTCTTCTATGGTGAAATACAGCTCTTTCTCCTCAACCACACAGAATACATGGTGGATATACAGAGGCATCAACCACCGGGGCACCTGGCATCTGGCAATGAGAATCAGCCATACATTTTTCTGCTCCATCAAACGGTCCAGCACGGGATACAGCTCCTTCTGAGCCTCTGGATCATCCAGCCTGTGAAGGTCATCTATTACAACAATATGCTGTTTATCATCCTCCTCATACACCAGCTGCTGCGCACAGACAGAGCCCCCGCTGTAATACTCATAAGCTCTTCGTCCCAGAAAATCCCTTACCAGAGACGTCTTCCCCGTCCCCGTAACGCCATAGATATAAACTGTCTGATTGCTTCCCTGAGCCGTCTTAAGCTTTTTCGCGGCTTTTTTAGGGCGTAGATAAATAGCATCCTGCATATGGTTTCCTTTCTTATCCCACTGCGCCGAATTGGTCGTAACGGGTCATAAATTCGTTGAGTTCAAGCAGAAAAATCCCATGGTTTCCGTCGCCTTCTTCCATTCTCTCCACTTTTCCACCCTCCCCTTCCCGGTAAGCCCGGACTACCCGGCTCCATGGATTCCGCAGTTTCACGTATCTGTAGCTGCCTATCTGTTTCACCCCCATAAGCGTATAGGCATGAGAGGAAGCCAGACCGTCTTCCAGGCCTTCCCCGTTTAAGCCGCCTTCCCTGCTGAGCAAAAAGTTATTCCGTGTGGAGGCTGTCTGAAACTTCCCCTGTCTGCCTGCCTCCTCAATCTGATCATATACGCTTATTGCCCGTTCTGTATACTTGCCGCTGAAAGAAGCGTGTTCCAGGACATCCTTTCCATGTTCCTCATAAAACTGTTTGATGGCAAGAAAATGCTGCTCTTCATACCTGAGAATCTGATCCAGTTCATCCGGCTCTGCCTTTCCTTCCGCTTCCTTCCAGCCATTTTCTTTAAGGCCTGCCAGCCTCGCTTCCTTAATCTTCATCTCCGCCAGCTTTTTCTGTGATTCCTCGTGCTTCTGAACCAGATCCCGCAGCTGTCTCTCTGGTTTCACCACAATAGAGGTTTTGATTCTTTCATCCTCCAGCTTCTTTTTTACATTCTCCAGACGTTTAGCCTCTCTTTTGCTCAGCCCTCTGTCATCTCGCTGCTTCTCCAGATCCGCCTTCTGCTTCTCCAGAGCCGCCACAATGCTTCTGGCCGCATCGATTGCCGGTTTTGCGGCCTGCAGCTCCAGAGTCTGCTTCTGCAGGTTCTGAGGATATGCCGCTGCCTCTGCTTCCAGCTGCCTTATCCTTTCTCTCTGCCTTTCCAGCTGCTTCTCCCGGTACTGCTCTACGGTAAGGCTGTTTAAAAATGCCTGGGCATCCTCAACAGTTCCGGCATAAATATTCATGCCTGAAAAGGTCTCAAAATACGTTCCCATAGCCTTGATCAGCAAACGTTCCTCTTCCTTGGTGGATTCGGTTATCCCCAGCATACTCTTCTGTATCTCAATCATCCGGGGCTGTCTTCCCTCGCTGGTGGCACCTATTTGTTTCCGCTGGTAGTCAACCATGGCCATAGCCAGATCCTCAGCCTGCCTGTCTGAAGAAATATCCAGTCCAATATCTTCTTTCTCCTGTCCGGTGATACGGCGGAGAAACACGCTTGAGAAGCCGCCGGCTATGCTGCTGTAGTCATCCGCCGGCTTTGTTTCATCATGAAAGCCTGAGAGCGTATAAGCCTTCTCAATCATCTGTACCCACAGAGCGCCTTTGGCAAAGGGCTCCTTTTGTTCCTCATATTCCCCGGGAACCCTCTTGGAAACGGTTATATAGTGGGGCACCACAGGCCCCTGTACCCATCTTCCCTGGGGGTTTTTCTCTCTCCAGTCATACAGGCGGACTGTGACACTTCCGTCTCCGTTATCCTTCATACAGTCTTTTATCCACTGCGGACTTTTATCCACAAGGGCAGACAGCGCAGACAGAAGATAACAGTCTCCCACCCTTCCCTGGGCGATGTCATTGATTGACGGCTCATGGGGAAAAAGGGGCTCTTTTATGGGAACCTTCTTCATACTAAGAGTTTTTCCCTTCATCTTCATCTTTGCGTTCCGGCAGTCGTGTATTCTTTCTTTTGGTTCTCCCTCTGGAATCTTTAAGTATCCGCTGGTATCCAGATCAAAATACCCTTTGTACAGTGACAGAACCTCCCACTCCCTTCTGAGCATTTTCCCCTCCTGGGTGTCCTTCTTCTCCTCCTTCTTTGCCTTCTTTTTCATATCCTGCACCTGCCTGTCAAGCTCTGACAGAATCTGGCCCAGCAGCTCTCTCTCCTTAAAAACCAGTTCCTTTCTGTCCGTCTTGTACAAATCCCCTGTCACGTCCAGCTTCGCATACTCTTCTATCTGTCTTGACAGGTTCTGAAAGGCTTTGCTGAAGCCTGCATTTCTATCCGCCTTTACAATGTCCAGAAGATTTTGTTTAAAGCCTTTTCTCTGTATGTCAGAATACGTGTTTGTGCGTTCTTCCTCCGTCAGTTCCCCCACACGCTTTCCCTGGCGCTGATTCTGTGTGGTCTGCCCGGGCGTGCTATCTCCACCTCCTGCATATCCCCTCTGCAGGGACTGTTCCCGGCGGCTCTGATGCTCTCTTTCCTCCTGCCCCTGTTCTTCCTTCTGCTCCTGTACCAGTTCCCGCCTTGTGCCAGACTTTGAAGAGCGGGACAGCCTTTTTTTCGCCGGAGCTTCCGGAACAGGAAGAGGCGGACCTCCTTTGGAAACGGCTTTTTCAGAGACCTTTTCTCCTGCCGTCTCTCTGTCAAAATAACCAGTACTCTGCTCTGTCTGCTGGTTTTCCGTCTGAATCAGGATGGTCTCCTGCTTCTGGCGCACAAGCGTCTCTCCCACTGCTCCTCTTCCCATATCCACCTCTCACTTTATGAAAAAAATTCTTTTTCAAACTGCCTGATACCATCCAAAAACAGTCCCGTTACCACGGTGATTGTCTTTGAATCCGCAACGCCTCCAACTTCCGGCACCGCCCATCTGATAAACACCTGTCCGCTGTCCATGTCAGGGATTGCCGACACAAAGCGGCTTCTCAAGTTAAATCTCTGGCATGCCAGAGCCAGGGCAAAAAATTCTTTTTCTCCCTTCGGCACCTGATACAGCAGGTTCAGCACGAATTTATCCTCCCCGGCCGGCGCTGCAAGGGCATAGGCAAGGAGGATATTTTTCCCTTCTATGTCCGCCTGGATACCGGGATAAGCCTCCGGCTCCGGATACCGTATGGAATGGGCAATGCCCATATCATCAAGAACCGCCGAGAGGCCGTTGAGCCTGGGGATAAGATTGACCTCTCCCAGAGGGTCATATTCTACCTGTCTGTCCGGATCCTCCGCCCTCCATACGCTGGTCCTCATGGTTTCCATCCTGATTTTCTCCTCATGCCCCCTGCACAGGTGCTCCGCCAGCTGCCTTCCGGAATGCGTGGCGGCGGCAAAGCAGAGAATCTTATCCTCATACCTGGGAAGCAGGCTTAACAGGGCCGCCCTTAAAAGGGCCGGGAGGGCCTTCACCGCTTTCTTCTCCGAATACAGAACCGCCAGATAGATAGAATCATCCTCCAGATGGCTGCAGATGACAAACCCATCGGCCGTCCCCTTATTCATGTACAAAAAGCTGTTCTCCTCCAGCAAAGCTCCCCCTGCCTGTCTGGGAGAAAAGGACTGGGGAAGGTCATTGCAAAACCGGCGGAGCCAGCGGATCTTCTGCTCCTCCGGCATCTCCCTCATGGCAATAATCTCGCCTTCCGTCAAAGGGAAGGATTTTTTAAGCAGATCCAAATCCTGCACATGGCGGACTGGGACATAGTAAATCTGATTCCCCTCCGCCTCTGTCTGAAAACCGCACCGAAAAAGAAACAACTCCATCTCCCCCATCTTGGGATAGGGATATTCGATTCTCAGCCGCCGGGTTCCCTGTCCGGCTTTTGACACAAAGCCCTGGAGAGCCCTGACCAGTTCTGTTCCCATTCCCATCCGCCGGTATTCCGGCTCCACGTAAACAGACAGAATCCGTATATCTCCTTCCTCCAGAGTTGACACGGCTGCCCCGCAGCCCTGACCGTCCCAGGCGACAATTCCCACAGCATTCATGCCTTTTTGGAATAATACTTTCTTGAACGTGTCCGGTATGCAGCGGGAAAACAGCTGCTGGTTTTCCCGGGTAATTTTTACTAACCTTTTCTCATTATTCTTCATCTTTTCCTGCTCTCGTTCTTTCTTTTCCTCTGTCATCCCACACTAAAGGCACTGTAATGGGAAACAAACTCATTTAACTCCAAAAGAAAAATCCCATGTGTTCCCTTGTCTTCCTGTTCCCTTACAATGGTTCCGTCTTCGTCTTTCTTATAGGCTCTGGTTCCTGACGCCCATGGATTTCTTAATTTGACATATCTGATTTGTCCTATCTGCTTTACTCCCAGTATGGTGTGATTTTCAGCAGTCTCTGCCTGGTTCGATTTCGCTGGGCGGCCGGAAGGTCACTGCCTCCCCTCTTTTTTGCAGGAGCCGCCTCCACCGGCATAACAGGGCCGCCTCCGCGCACTCTGTGTTTGGAATCTTCAAAAGTCTGCTCCGGCCCGGACGGCACATTCCCCTGGTTTATGATGGTATTTTTTTGTTCCATTTGCTGCACATTCATATGCAGGGGCCTTTGCCTCTGCAGCTGAATGGTACTTCCAAGCAGACATTTTCCCATACATTCTCATCTCCTGTATTTGATAATTTGTGTCATCCCTGGCTCTCATACCGGCGGATATCCGCCGCCAATGCTTCCAGAGCAAAGGTAAGAATCCTGCTGTCCCAGCCTTCTTCTGCCTCCGGCACCCCGCACTTGAAAATCACCTGATTTCTGAAAGGATCCAAACACGCCATAGCAAGGAGGCTGTTTTCATTAAAACGGCAGCACCGCTCCACCAGGTTCTCTTCATCCTCCTCCGGTATCTCCAAAGCTGCCGTGATGCTCAGCAGGTATCCGCCTTCCGCCACAGGCACACAGGCCAGCTGAAGCTGCCTTCCTTCCACCTCCGCCAAAACCGCCGGCAGAGACTCCATAGCCATCAGCACGTCATTTTCAATCCCCATATCCTCCAGTCTCTCCGAAAGGGCGGTAAGTTTTGGCATCAGCTGCTCCAGCAGCTCCTCCCTGTTCTCTTCCATAGGATCACTCTCCTCCTGTCCTCATATACAGTTCCTCATACAATTCATTGCCAATCCCCATGCGGCCGGTTCGGCGGTACTCAAAATCCACCGCCTCCACCAGGTCCTGATTCCGTACCTTCCTGTGTTCCGCCGCCGCCCGGTAAGCCGCCGCCACAGCCGCAGACTTGATGCTGCTTCCCGTAAGCTCCGCCTTCCTGGCAAAGACCCCGAAATCCACATCCGCCTCCAGAGGCGTCTCCCGTGGAAATATCTTCTGCCACAAGAGAAGCCTGGTCCCCTCATCCGGCTGCTCCACCGGAATCATGAAAGTCATCCGCCGCTTAAAAGCACTGTCAAAATTCTGCATCACATTGGTGGCCAGAATGGACACCCCGGAATACTCCTCAATCTTCTGCAGAAGGTAGGCCGTCTGGGCATTGGCATACTTATCATTGGAGTTTGACACCTCCGTCCTCTTGGTAAACAGGGCGTCCGCCTCATCAAAAAATAAAACCGCATTGGAAAATCTGGCCGCCTCAAACACTGCCCCCAGATTCTTCTCCGTCTCCCCAATATATTTGCTTCCAATCTGAGACAAATCAATCCGGTATATATCCAGTCCCAGCTCCCTGGCAAACACCTGGGCCGCCATGGTCTTTCCCGTCCCGGGAGGCCCGTAAAATACAATGGACGTGCCGTTCCCATAAGGCAGCTTCCTCCCAAACCCAAACCTGTCGTGAACCACACTCCGGTACCGGACCCGGTCACAGGCCGCTTTCAGAAGCCTTCTGCTGCCCTCCGGCAGCTGCAGATCCTCCCAGGTAAACGGACTTTCCAGCCTGGCGGCATACTCTCCGAATTCCGCGCTGCACTTCATCCGCACCTGCCGTTCCAGCAGCTTCTCCGAAGCCACAAAGCCTTCCCCATCAATGGGAGCATCCAACAGGGCGCACTCCAGCACCTGGCTGATTCTCCCGGGAGTCATGTGGTACCTGGACACCAGCTGATCCACATCCACATCCTCCCCAAACCGAAGCCCCAGCCCCTGTGCAAAATAACTCCAGAACCGTTTCTGCACCCCGGTACCCGGAATCTCCAGAGAAATAGTATACCAGCTGCCGCGGACAGACAGTTCCTTAGGCCTCTGCCCCTGGGCCCCTATAAAATAAAGATTTATGTAATCCTGCAAAAAGGCAAAAATCCTTTGAATTCCCGGAAGGCGCGCCGGCTCAAAGGGAACCTTGTCCAGATAAAGCAGGCTTTTCTCATAAATACATTTTAACATAATATCCCTTAAAATGGAGTACACCGCCCCGTCATCCTGTGCCAGAAGACAGGACATATCCACACACAGCACATCCATCTCCGCCACAGCCCCCAGGGATTTCATCAGAAACTTCTTCCCCACGCCTTCCATGGCACACAGATGAATAATCCCTCCGCTCTTTTTCCCCGTCATGGCAGAAAACACCTGCAAAAGCTCCTCAAACTGCTCCTGATTGCACAGAATCTCCTCCATCTCCGCCTCATATTCCAGAACCTGCGCATACCGTGACAGGCTCCCCATCTGCATAGGCTCCCCTGCCAGAATCTGTACCACCCGTTTATTTAAACACAAGGGCCGGGACAGCCGCGACATATCCGCCTTTTGGGCCCACGGCTCCAGAAGAAACCGGTACAGAAAGCTGTCCTCATCCCACAGCTGCCCCTGATACCCATCCTCCTCCTCCAAAAACAACGTACAAAGATCCCACACCAGCCCCAAAGAGGGCCTGGCCGTAGGATGAGCCTCCTCCTGCAAAACCCCGAAAACCCTTTCATACTTCCTGTTTAAGTCAACCGCCGCCGCCATAAGAAACGCCAGTATCTCCCCATAAGACAGCAGCCCGCTTTTCAAAAACCCTGCAAAAGCCAGCCCCTCCTGCCCCCTTACATCCTCCGGCTCCTTGCCAAGAAGCATCTCAAACACCTGCCGGAACCTTTTCTTCCCCTCAAACTCCACCTTCCCATGAGGCTCCAGCACCTTCATCAG
The DNA here is from genome assembly GCA_910585435.1 of uncultured Hungatella sp. Classification (GTDB taxonomy): domain Bacteria; phylum Bacillota; class Clostridia; order Lachnospirales; family Lachnospiraceae; genus UBA3402. The sequence continues at coordinate 32,905 of CAJUEJ010000012.1, forward strand.
CTCCTGGTCGCTAAGCATGCCTCCAATCCTCTGGGCCGATTCCTCCCTCTCCTGCACCTTAAGAAACAGCGCCGCTGCACACAGCATATCCAGAAACCGCTGCCACTGCTGCCACTCCTCCTGCCTGTCCGCAAACGGCTCCCCAGTACATCCCCCAAAGTACGCCTCCACAATCCCGTCAATATCCCAGCCAGCCTCCGCCATATAAACCTCCATCCTAGAACTTACTGCGCCGCCGCTCTCTGCCTCTCCCCCATTCTCCGGCGGTAAATCTCCCTGATCTCCCGTCTCATATCCGCCACCTTCCCATCTTCCTCACGCTTGGCCGCCCCCGGCCCTCTCACTTCTTCCAGCCGCACCACATACCCTCTCATAGGAAACATACTATCCTTCTTCTTCCCGGAAGCCTCACCATTCCTCTGGCTCCTCTCCTCCGCAGACGGCGCATCCTGTGCATCCTCCCACCGGATTCCATCCTCCAGAATAACCGCCTTCCGAAGCTCCGTCACCACCTTAAACTCCGTATTGGCAGGTATAAGAACCTCCGCCTCATTCTGAACCTTGGACACCCCCGAGATGTCCACCGCTCCCTTCCCCGTCATCGAGTACTCAATGAGAACCGCATTGTCCTCCCCCTCTTTATCCTGGCTCTTCTTAAAATACTGGGCCGCCTTCGCAATCCTCTTAGAACTGCTCATCATGGAATTTATCGTAATAGTAGATCCTGCCGAGGCCTTAAATCCTCCCGTAAGCCTGCCGCCCCGGAAGGTAGACCCCACATAGGCGCTTTTCCCTTCCATATTAATCCCTGCACCGGTATCCGCCTGGCCTCCCTCATTCTGCCCTCTCTCCTCCAGGGCATCCTGGGACATTCTGGAAGAAATCCGTATCATCTTGAAAATAGAATCTGCAACCTCTTCATCTGCAATCTCCGAACCAGACGAAAACTCATAAGATCCAAATCCCGTCTGCTTATACTGGTCAACCCTGTCATCCCTCAAAGCCTTCCGTGCAAATCCTTCCCAATATTTCTGTCCCCTTGTCATTGCCAGGAACGCTCCCGTGGTATAGATATTCAGAGCGATATCCTGCGCCTGGGCATTGTTGGCATCCTCCCCGATCTCCTTCATAATCCCGTCGGAAGACTTTCCATACAAAGTAAAATTATACCCATCCGTTACCTCATACCCTCTCTGGGAAAGCTTCTCTCTGCCCTGTGCAATCTGGTCCTCAATATATTTTCTCTGTTCCTCGAAAACCTCCAGATCCTGTCCTGTCTTTCTCTCTTCCTCCTGGGCCTTCTTAAACTCCTCAATCTTTGCCAGAAGGTTGGCTCCCATCTTCTTCTGTCTGTCATCCGCCTTGAGAACCAGAAGCCCCGGTACATCCATCTCCAGAAGCTGTTCAAAGGACATGGCCTTGTAGGCATCTCCATACGCCTGGTGAAGCCTTCCGGTCTTTACCAGCTGGTCAATCAGCTGATTGATAATCTTCCGGATTGGTTCCGGCTTGGACGCCACTCTCCCTGCATTCCTTTTTCTGGTGCGCAGATCCGTGATGGCCGCTTTCAGCTCCTCTAAATGCTGCTGCAGATAATCCCTGTCTCCCACCATGCTTCTGACGTCGCCGTTGTTCATAGCCGCTTCATTTCTCTTGTTGTACCGCTCTCTCCTCTTGTCTCTCAGTTCATTTAACATCAGCCGGTAGACAAGCTCATGAGGAAACTGGTGCTCCGGCGCAAATTCCTGGCGCAGCACATCCACCGGAAGAGGATCCACAGTCATGTACATGGCTGCCGGCTCCGACAGATCCTCCTTGCCGGTGATTCCCGCATTCTGAGAGCCCTTCATAATCTCATACAGAGAGTGGTCCTTGCTGGTTACCATCCATGCAATAAGGGCAAGCCGGAAATACAGAAGGTCTTTCAGAGAAGCCCCCATCAGCTTATAAGCTCCCAGCATCCGCAGGGTGGTCCCGGAAGGCCCTGCCGTCTGCAGCATGCCCTCTGCATTGACTCTCTCCTTCATCCTGTACCAGGCTCTTCCCTCCTGCCACTGAAGCTCCCCGTCTCTCATTCCGTTGGCCCGCTCCCTCTGGGACAAGCCCAGGCCCAGTCTCTCATAGTGCTGCTCTCCCAGCCGGTTAGCCATCCGTTCTTCCCGGCTTCTGGTCTGCCTGGTAAACTTGCTGGACATGGCCGCATTGAAGCCTCTTAACAATCCTGAGAAAAACCGTGTCAGCTTGTTTCCTCTGCCCTTCTTCCTGTCTGTGCTTTTCTTTAAGTCTCTTGCTATGGAAAAGGTGTCAAACACATCCCCTCTCTTGGCCCTCTGTTTCATTCCCTCCAGAAGATCCAGGCGGACACCCTGAAGCTCCGGGCTTCTGGCCCGGTCCTCATCGGAAATATAAGCCATCATATTTTTCAAAGAACGGCTTCTGGCAATCTGGTCTCTTCCCCGGCCTCCGTTTACGAACATGCCGTTGTACAGCATCGTCATCCGCTCACGTAAGTTTCCATCGCCGTTGATCACCTGATTTAAGTTTTCCCGGTCTGTCTGGTCGGCGACCAGCCGGTCCATAGCATTGCTTCCGTCGTTTAAATACTGCCTGTAATTGCCGATCTGCCCGGCTCCTCCGGAGCTGTCTCCCTTGGGAAGCAGGGCTTCCAGAAGAGTATCGGTAATCTCCACATTGTCTTGTTGCGCCTCCGGTTCCCCGGCCTCTGTCAGGTTCGTCCCGGTTTCCGCTTCCTGAGCCTGGGGCCCTGTTGTCCCTGCCTCCAGGTTGGTCCCAGGCGCTGCCTCTCCTGTCATTTCTGCCGCCACCTGCCCCAGGGCCTGGGCATTCTCCACAGCCTCCTCATTCATTCCCGGAGCCTGATCCGGATTTTTATAGTAGGCATTGAGCATCCGGCTTAATCTGGTCAGTGCCGTCTTGGCCGCCTGCTGTACGTAAGGCGTCTTATACAGTCTGGCAGCAAATTCCTCCTCGTATTTGTCCGCAGTCTGTTCCCAGGCGCTGTGCCTGTATATCTCCTGATACGCTTTCTTGTTAAAATCTGCCCCCATGGTTCTCTCCCCTTTTCTGGCATGGAATGCTTCTGGAAACTCCTTATGCCTGGATTTTCAGCTGCAAAGACAGGCACAAAGGCGTTTCCGAGAACACTCGGCATATGTAAACTTAGTAAATATAATACCTGGCCGCGGCCTGACCTACGGTTTTCGCCTTCTGGTCCGTCATCTGAAGGACCATCTTCTGGGTGGTCTCCGTCAAGGCGTTGATGTAGATCTTATCCTCCGGATCGCAGTATTTTTTCAGCACCTGGTAGCTGGCCCGGAACAGCCCCATCATCTCCGCCGGAGCCGCCTTGCTGAGAATGCAGAAATAGGACAGAATATAATCCGCATCCTGTTTCTCCAGCAGGATACAGCCCTCCGGCTCTCCTCTTTTTACCAGCAGGAAGCTGGCCGCCTGGTCATACAGATACTTTACGTTCAGATCCGGCACGGTTCCGTCCTCATTGGGCAGGCTCTCCAGCTTCTTCAGAAACTGATTCCACATCCTGGCTGTCACGGCTGATAAAGGAACCGCTTTCACACCGGCTCCCAGAACCGCCGCCTTTCCTTCGTCTGCTCCCTGTCCGGCTCCGCTCCCGGCCAGTTCCGTCTGTCCGAAAAATTTTCCGGACAAATCTTTAAAATCCGCCACATAAACCGTGCTCTCCGCCTCATCCCGCTCATACCGGTTGCCGGCTAAGCAGGCGTCCAGCCCTTTCATGGCTTCATTGTCCACATACTGGCACAATTCCCCGTCCATCTGGGATCCGCGCCCTATGTGGTGAAGCTCTTCCAGCAGCCCGGTAGCGATTCCCTTCCTGCGGTACTCTTCCGCCACATACAGGTAATGAATCTCCAGAAATGTCTCCGCCTCCTGGGCCGCCAGCACGCCGCAGGCCGTCCCCTCTTCGATAGCTCCCAAAACCAGGTCCGCAAACTGCCACTGTTCCACAGGCATGAGGGGTTCAAAAAATGATCTGTTCTCTTGTCTTACAATCGTTATCTCCATCTTTTTCTCCTCCTGCCCTTTACTCTGTCATATCTTTCAACTGATTCAGAATGCGATTCCATCGTTCATAGCAGGTGCTGAGCCGGTTGTATACATCGAACTGGAAAAATCCCCGTTTGTGCCTTACGGCATGCCACAACGGCTCGTTCTCCTGTCCGTCTGCGGTCTCTCCTGCATCAACGATCCGTTTCAGTACCCTGAATCTGGCATATTCCTGATTAAACTCTGTGAGAGCCTGATGGAACGCAGCCGGATCCGTGCCTTCCTTCAGATTCTTTTTGTCAAGTACACTGGCCTCCGAATCCTTAAAGATCCTGGCCTCTATGCCTGATACGGTAATGAAAGCATCCGTTTCCTGCCTTGCAATCTCCGGCTCCACTGTCTGTTCCATAACTTCTATGTGTTCCGGGAAGGTCCACATGCCGATCCGCTCTCTGAACTGGGCAAAACGGGTGAAAATGTCGCTTCCTTCTCCTCTCCGGTAATCCCTGCCCTGGTCTGAATAGTAATCGGCCGCACGGTTTAAGTCTCCGGCCAGCTGATTGCACAAAGCCGCGGCAGTGGGATCCAGCCCCCTGCTGTCCCTCTGAAGGCTGTCTCTCATCTCCAGAGCCTGGTTGGCATAAGCCTCCGTGGTCCGTATGGCCTCCCCGGCATTCTCACACTGTCTTAAGAAATCCATGTACTCTGCCTGAATCTCCGGCGTAGTGATCCCATACCCGGCCTGCATGTTCTCATCCGCCCCGATGCTGCGGTAAAGATCATTGAGAAACACAAAATCGTCGGTTCCTATGCCAGGATAGGTGATTCCTCCAAAGGTGAATCCTCCGTCTCTCCACTCCTGCCGGCTGGTCCGGATCAGATCCTCCGTAGCTTTCTCCACCATGTTCCGGGCCAGCTGTGCTCTGGGCTGGCCTTTGGCCTCCACAAACAGCATATTCCAGGTAAGGCGTCTGGTCTCCTCAGGGGTGTACAGCCGTTTCAGTTCTTCCCGCACCTGGGGCAGGTTGAGAGAAAGCAAAGATTCCCGGGCAGACTCAAAAGAGAGGTCAAAGGTGGTATTCCAGCGGATATCCAGGTGCATACTTTCCCTGATGTCAATCTCCGCCTGGGCGATGTCATCCCCGTTGACAGACATGTAGGCAGCACGGAACTTATAATCTGCATAGGTAGGCATATTGGCGGGATCGCCGGCAAACATATTTCTGGCCATACCCTCCGCCATACATCCGCTCTGATAAAAGGTCACCAGCCGATCCAGCTCCTGGTCAAAGGGGTCATCCTCCCGAAACAGTCCCGGCAGTTGTTTCATATAGATTACCAGTTGGGAAAGCCCCTGCATATTGGTAAAATCGTTCTCAAACTCCGCCGTATGCTGTGCAATCTCCTGGGGACTGATAAACAGGAAGCCACAGCCGTATTTTCTCTTTAAATATCCCATCTGCCGCCACATCAATTCCTTAAACTGCCTAAGGCCTTCCAGATTGCTCTGTTTGCATGCCTCCACCTGGGCTTCGTCGGCGCCGTCCGCCGGCCTGCGGATCAGGTTCTGAATCATGGCGTCAATCTGCTGCAGAGGCGTATTTTGCACTGCCTTCCAGCGGGGAAGATTGGACAGATGGCGGACAAAGGATTCGTTCATCTCCACATTCATACCGCTGACCCGGTAATGCTCCTGGCTTAACCGGTCATAGACCGGATCTCCCGGATGATTATGCTGACGGAAATACATGGCATGTGCGGAATTCTCAATATTCCTATTGTTCTTTCCATATTCCACCAGGGACCCGTGCTGCCTTAAAAACTGCCTGGCTGCCCTGGTGTTCTCGCCCTGGCGCTCTGATTCCTTATAACGAAACAGCGCCCGCTGCAGATCTCCGGATCCTGTCAGTTCTTTCCTGGTACGAAGGAATTCCGCCTGCTGCTGGAGAATCACCAGATTCTTCTGCTCCAGGGTATCATTCTCACTGTACCGTACCGAAATCTCAGACCGGTAATGGGTCCGGTAATAGGGGTTGGTAATAATCTTTCTCTGAATCTGGTAATAATTTCTCAGCCTTGCTGCAGTGCTCATTTTTATATCCAGCTCTTCTCTTTCTTCTTCAGAGAGATTGGCCAGAAAATCCGGATGGGTTTTCATAAGCAGCTTCATGGCGTCTGTCTTGCCGGCAATCTCCTCCAGCCGCAGGCTCTGGGCGGCAAAAGCCTTGTCGTCCCTTAAATCCAGGTTAAAATCCAGGGCCATAAACTGGCGGACGCACTCCTGCCCTACCCTGGCTTCAAAGTGGCGGCCGTTGTTTATATTGTGAAGAATGTAGCGGTTCCTGTCGGTATCTTCTGTCAGAAACTGGCAGATGGCGTTCTGCTCCAGGAAGGACATGCCCTCCAAATCCACTGCCGCCTCCTGCTTTCTCCTGTTCAGTTCCTCCTCCCACTGCTGTCTGGCATATTCCACCTCCTGGGCATTCAGGCTTTTCCGGCGCAGGGCCGATCCCGGCATCTTGGCACGGACACGCCGCTTGGAAGCACTCCGGATCTCTGTGGATACCTGGGGAAGGGATTTATTTACGATGGTTTTTTTAGGCATAAGAATCCGGTTCTGTGCCAGGAACTGCTGCGTCCGCAGCTCTCTCTGCTGTATCGCCTGCTGCCGGGCTTCCATATCCAAAATCATCTGATTTACTTCCACCGGTTCCTGCCGGTTTGCCTCCAGCGGCTGATTGACATGCAGCTGCTGCCCTGCCTGCCGGTTCTGGTTCTGCAGCTGTGCATTTTGGCCTTCCGCTGCGTTGGTTGTTCCTCTTGGTGGCATAATATTGCTCCTCCTTTTTGTTAAACTACAGCCCGATCAAGGAAGCATAAGGCTCAAAATCGGATCTGGTGAACACTTTTCCTGTCTTGACAAACTCGTAACGGATAGCCTGGAGATAATGCTTCATGCACACCTCCCTGCCGTCTCCGTCCGCAGCGGCCAGGAAGGCCGCATTTAAAATACAGTTCTTGATATTTCCTCCTACAAACTCAAATTTCTCCGCCAGGAAACGGATATCCACATCTTCTCCCAAAGGCGTCCCCTTGGGGATGGTGGTCCGCCACAACATCTCCCTGGTATCCGGATCTGGGAACTGGAATTCCACAATATACTTCATACGCCGGAAAAATGCCGGGTCAATATTGTGTTTGTAGTTGGTAGCCAGAACGGACACTCCGTCGTAGGCCTCCACCTCCTGGAGAAGCAGCGCTGTCTTGTTGTTGTTGGACGCCTGGTTGCTGCCTCCGTCGTCGGAACGCTTGGCAAACAGGGTGTCACACTCATCGAAGAACAGAACCACATTACATTTTTTGGCCTCCCGGAAAATCATGGAGATGGATTTCTCCGTCTCGCCAACGTATTTATCGATAACCTTAGACAAATCTACCCGGTAAAGCTCCAGGTTCAGCTCATGAGCGATTACCTGGGCGCACATGGATTTTCCGGTTCCGGGAGCGCCGAACAGCAGGATGGAAAGCCCCCGGCCATAGGGGTATTTCTTCGTATAATTCCAGTTGTCATACACCTGCTTCCTGAAGTTCATCTGGTCGATGGCATGCCCCAGGGTCTCCCTCTGGTCCCGGTTCATAACAATATCTTCAAATCCAAAATTGGCCTTCACCTTGGTGGCCTTCTGGGTCAGCTCCGAGCTCATCTGGTTGTTGCAGCCCTTAAAGAGGGTATTCCTTGGAATCACAATGTCTTTGTCCATGGTGGCAAAGCTTCTGGCCTGCTTGAGGGCCGCCTTGATCTTCCCCGGGGTGAACAGAAACTTGGTAGCCATCTCCAGAAGATCCACTTCTTCCGCCAGGGCATATCCTTTTGAAAAATAGTTCCAGCACTCTTCTCTCTCCTGGTTGGACGGCGTAGGCAGCTCCAGCTCCGTAAACTCCTCCTTTGTCATCTCTTTTAAAGGAAGCTTTTCCTTGCTTACGGCAAATACCATCAGACCCCGATCCGTCAATTTGGAAAAAGCCAGATCCATATATCCGAAAAACTTATCCTTCTCCTCCTCCCGGTAAGCCAGATCGTCCAGACAGCAGCAGGCATTGGTTAAGATACATTCCCTTGTCACAGCCCACAGGGCTTTGTCTACAAAGGAGAAATCGTAGACAAACAGTTTTTTACAGTTGATGGAAATAGCTCTCATCCCATGGTTCTTACAGAAATGCTTTACAAAAAATTTCCGGCCGCTTCCCTCATCCCCGAAATAGGCAAAGATCCTGCCTCCCTCTCCATAGGAAATCTCCATGGCCTCCAGAACTCCCTGGTTGGCAAGAATGGGATCCAGCTCCTCGTCTGTAGTCAGCATCTGGAAAAACCGGATATAATTCTCGTCCAGCCGCATGGGATTCTTGCCGAACAGGTAGTCAATCATCCGCTTATCCGGCGAAACCACAGTGGAAAAGGGCATACTGTCCTGCACCCGCAGATCCAGAACCGGCAGAAGCTGTTCCAGGCATACGGACATGTCTCCGTAAGCCCCGGTGATGGAAAATCTGTCTCCGTAGTACAGCTTTGCCGCAGACTCGATGGTCGGCGCCGGCAGCCCTCCGTTCTCGTTGATTACCTGGAAAACACCGGCGTAATCGGTCTGGGTGGAGGACAAGATACCGCAGGCCAGACAGAAGATGGTAAAATTTTCATAGTCCAGCTTCTTACAAAGCTCATAAAAAGGAAGGGAAATCCCATTCTCCAGAGCCAGATTGGCCCTGGCGTTTATGTAATCCACCATATCCTCCACAGAAAACACTTCCGCCGGCTGGCCCACGTCTTCCCTGGCTGCCTGGCTGGTCTCCATGGCAAAATCAGAAAACAGGGCGTCCAGATCCAGAGAGTCATCCTCCTCCCGGGATGTCCGGCCTTCCTGCTCCCAGCTGTCTTCCGCCTCATCCGAATCCTCATGGCCGGTTCTGTCTTCGTCCCAGCCTTCCATCTGTTCTTCTTCATCAGAGAACAGGGCATCTGCCGGGTCACTGCCCAGATAGTTTTCTTCCTGGCTGTCCTCTTCCTGACTATTCTCTTCCTGGCTATCCAGAAAACGTTCTATCTTTTCAATACAGATATCGTGGGCAATTTCCAGGTCAGGGTAGAGAACATTCTTGTATCCGCCCTCTCCTGTGGCATAGACCTGCTTTAAGTTGACCAGGTATCGGTTCAATCCCTCGTTTACACTGGCAAATAGATACTCCATATATTCTTCGTAGTTGCCAAAGGGCTGATCTTTTCCTTTAATGCCGAACAGATTCTCCATGTTATTCTACGTTCCTTTCGCTTCTCTCATTTTGTAACTATGCAGTCTTTGGGTTTGTCTATGGCTTCATGGTTACGCGTTCTTCCTTCAGCCTATGGCCTGGTATCGCTGGCAGTGTTAAACACTGCTGTTTCATCAAATATGTTTTTCCTGGTATTGATACCTTCCATTTTTCCCTGATTAAAACCTCCTGGCTGCTGATTCAAAGGCTTCTGCCGTTTCCATGAGGTATAGGTCATGGTTTCTTCTTCCTCGGAAACAGCAGAGGATTCTTTTCTTTTTTTCTCGTTGCGATGGCGAATCAGCTGTTCTGTGACGCGCATGCAGTTCCCTCCGTTCCAACATCATCTCTGTCTATACTATAACACAGGTTCCCCTGTAACCGAACCTAGCCAAACGGCCAGTCTTGATGACGCTAACTCGCATTGTTTTTAAAAGTCATTTATGTTATGATAAAAAAAACGAAGCAGAAAGGACTTCCTATGAATACTACTCAAAAAAGCCTTCTGGCATGCTCCGCTATATGCTATGCGCTGGTACTTTTCAGCTTTTTGAATTCAAGCCTGTGGCTGGTTCTGATTTTCTTTATCCTGCATAGTCTGGCCCTTCTATATTTCTCTTACCTTACCTATTCGTACAGTCAGGCTCCTCAGATGGAGGAGGAACTAACTGTCTTAAAAGAACAGTATAGTCAGCTGGTCAGTGAGAATACCGGCCTTACGGAGCAGCTGTCCCGGTCTCAAAAAAAGTGTGATGAACTGGAACATGTTCAAAAGGAGCTGGAAGCGGTCCGGCAGGAACTGGCTGCCTCTTCTTCCGGAGAACCTGTCCCGGATAAGGCATTAGATGCCCTTCTTCCCCCCATTGATATGGAGAAGCAGGAAACCATCAATATCATCCAGGTTGCCAAGGATACGATTCAGGAATTCCTTCCTTTTTCTTCAAAGGCAGGGATACAGGTTCTGGTATCTGCAGCAACGGACAGCCTGCTGGTAAAGGCCAGCGCCCAGCGGATCCGCATCTTGTTCCGCAATATCATTGACAATTCTATCAAATATATGAACCAGGCCGGCAATCTGGTTATTACCATATCTACCATTGGGGACGACATCTTCATCGTGCTGAAGGATAACGGCCAGGGGCTTCCGGCGGCGGAGACTCCTCATATCTTTGAGATCAATTATCAGGGTTCCAACCGCATCAGCGGCAATGGTTTGGGGCTGACACAGGCCAAGGCTATTGTGGATTCCTACGGCGGCACCATCTATGCAAAAAGTACAGAGGGTAAGGGCATGGGCATCTATATCCAGATTCCCATTGAATAAAGGAGGTACCATCCCATGAAAAAAAGTAAATTTTCCATGATCGCAGTTATGGCATTCTATATAGCAGCAGGGGTTCTGGCATGTACGGTGTTTTTTCTCCGGGGGTCTTCTCTGGCTGGGGAGGATGACTCTTCGCAGACGGTTTTGTATGATATCAAGCCGGAGCTGTCTCAGGCTTCTGGGGAGGAAGTTTCATCCATACCAGAGACTACTGCTTCCCTGCCAGAGACCTCACCGGCTGAATCGGAAGGGGCTGGGGAGAGTTCTGCTGCTGAATCTGAGGATGAAAGTGAACCTGTTTATTATGCATTTACTACGCTGAATTTCAGCGGCAATCTCCATGTACGGGAGGGGGCCAGTATGAATGCTAAGGTGATAGCACGGTTTACTCCTGGTGTTACCGGGTATGTGATTGAACGGGGGCCGGTGTGGAGTCTGGTGACCTCTGGTGATATTACGGGGTATGTGTTCAACGAATATCTGGAGTTTCGGGAGGTTCCGGAGGAGGAGTATCCGTTGCGGTGATTGAGTAGTTGGGGTGTTTGGTAGTGGTTTTCTGAAAGGTACGCTCAGGGACAGGGTTCTTTGGGGGTTCAGGTTTCGGAGACAGAACCTCTAAGCTTGCGAAAATCTGCTAAAAGCAGGGACAAAAATCCGAACTCGCTTCGCTCAGACATGCGGATTTTTGCCCCTAACGCAGATTTCCGCAAGCTAAGAGGTTCTAAGTCTCCTGCAAATTCACCCCCAAAGAACCCTGTCCCTGAGCTGGTTTTTCTGTTCGCTACCTAAAAAATAAAAGCATTGGGTAAGATATATTTTTTACCAAACCTCTGGGGAGATATCGTAGCTAAAGAACCTGTTTCTATACTGTTTTCTCTATTAACACTCTGAGATAACGCAGCCCGGGGAACGAGTAATATTTTTTCTCGAGTACTCGATAAAAGGTTTCCAGGTCTCCTACAAACTCCCCTCCAAGAATCTGTTTCTTCCATGTTTTGTTTTCTCTATTAGCCCTCTGAGATAACGTAGCCCGTGGAGGGAGTGATATTTTTTTCTCCAGGGTACTTGAAGACCGTCGGTACTTAGGCGCTGTGTTTTAGCGCCTTAGTACCGCTACGCTCTTCACGTAGCGCGAGCGTGCCCAGGAGAAAACAATATCACTCCCTCCACGGGCGGCCCCTATCCGATACCCCCAAACAACATTTTATACCCTACAGATTCTTCTCAATCATCAACACATTACACCCATCTTCATACCAATACTCCACCTTATCCATAGACTGCTTTACCATAAAAATCCCCAGTCCTCCTATTTCTCTGTCCATCGCTGAAAGTGATGTGTCGGGATCTTCTTTTTCCAGGGGATTGTATGGCACCCCTTTGTCGCGGAATACTACCCTGCAGCATTTGGGATCCTGGCATACTTCCATCTGTACAACGGCTTCTCCCTCGTGGCCTCCGTAGGCGTAGTGGGCAATATTTACATAGATCTCTTCGGCTGCAATTAAAATTTCTGCTTTCACATCTGCCGGGCAGTCGTTTTCGTCTAAATGTTTTTCTATGGTATCCAGCACTGTATATAAGGTTTCATCGTTAGCCTGCAGTTTTAAATCTTCCATCTTTTCCCCCTGTCAGCATTATTTCTCGATATTCCAGCCCCCTGGCGCTTGTTTTATCGTGGGTGGCTACTACAACGGTTATCCCCTGTCTGTGAACCAGTTCAAAGAGCCGCATCACTTCTGCGGACTCCTGAGGGGACAGATTCCCCGTAGGTTCATCTGCCAGAAGAATCGAAGGATAGTTGACAAGCGCCCTTGCAAGGCATACCAGCTGCTTCTCTCCTCCGGACAGCTGCCGGGGATACCTTTTGTAGAGGTGGGAGATTCCAAGGAGGGTAAACAGGGAGGTGATCACTGCGCGGTTGTTTCTGCCTCCGCCTCCTGCAATCAGCCTGGCAATCTCTACATTCTGGTAAACGGTCCTCTCTGGCATCAGGCAGGCGTCCTGGAATACAATGCCTATTTTCCTTCGGTAAAACGGCAGCTCTCTCTGGCTGATCTGTCCAATGTCCTGATCCAGTACATGGATGGTTCCGGAAGTAAGCTCTGTATCTTTCAGAAGAAGCCGTATGAAGGTACTCTTGCCTGCTCCGCTTTCTCCTGTGAGAAGAATGAATTCCCCCGGTTTAATCTCCAGGTTAAAATCCTGGAATATGTCTTCATGGGAACCTTCATATCGTTTTGTCACATGTGTAAATTCAATCATGGCTTCGCGTTTCGTTATTCAATGGTCAGCATCGTGGCAAAGCCGGTCATCTGAAATACTTTCATCACGGCATCGCACACGTGGACAAGCTTCATGGCGCCGCCTTTGGAGTTGGCTGTCTTCTGTCCGATGAGAAGGGCTCTTAAGCCGGCGCTTGATACGTACTCTACTTTTTCCAGATTCAGAATTACGGTTGAAGCTTTCTGAAATGCCTGGAGGATGCTCCTCTGAAGCTGGGGACTGGTGTTGGTGTCTACCCGGCCGTCGATATCAAGCTGTATTACTCCTTCTTTTCTTGTCTCTGAAATTGTCATGATATACCCCTTCCTCTCACATTTACTATTTTAATCGTACATTTCCGTCTAATTCCTGGCTGCTATCCAGGCTTCCCATGCCTTGCCTGGAGATACGGGCGTTCATGTCCAGATAGGAGTAGGAATCCAGCTGTCCGGCCTTCTTCATTCGAATGATATGCAGCCTGGAACGAATCGGCTTGAACTGATCCAGCAGAAAGAGAAGCTGGGATTTCTGTACCTCTGTGGTGGTCTCTTTTACCATTATAGTTACGTCGAAGGCGCTGCTGCCGTAGAGTTTCTCAAACTCTGCCATCTGCTCTTTTTCGATGTAGTCTTCCATCATGTTCCGCTCCAGCACCAGAACCTCTTCTCCCAAAACAATCCGGGCAATCCGCTCCAGCACTGCCTTGGTGCCTTTCATCCGGTTTAGCTGGTAGGCCTCTTTTACCAGGGGCCGCAGGATCTCTTCGTCCAGGAAATTGTCGCCTACATCAATGCCCAGCCACCTGCCATAGACAGGCAGGAAACGGGAGGGGCAGGTATCCAGATCCAGAATCTGAGGCAGGTTGTCAATGTCCTTCTGGAAATCGTTGTATATGCTGGAAAATACGGACATATAGCGATGGAAAAATCCGCCTCTCTCCCGGTAGATCTCCGGGAATGTATCCATAAAATTGTCTCCCTGGAGATCCACCTTTATATCCGTTATCTGGCCTTGTCCCTGGCCGATAAGCTCCAGCATCACATACAGATACCTGCCTTCCAGCTCATAGAGAAGCACATCGGTCTGATTTACGAAACGAAGGGCGCCTGCCTGGCGGAGGAACTCTTTTTTTATGGTGGTGCTTTCCTGGCTGTCGCACAGAAAATCATCGATTCTTACCGGCTGGTTCCTGCGGTAAAAAGAATCCTCATTCAGGGCCGCCACATACAGATAACACACCATATCCTCCGGGTAGGAAGCCCTGAAGCTTAATCTTCCCCACCGGGAATCCGCAGCCGCACTGTCTATGGCTCTTAAGCACAGGCAGTGGGTAGTATCCTCCTTAAGGATTGCCAGACCGCCGTCCTCCTGGGGCTCAAAGCCAGGGTGGAATCCCTTTCGTATGCGGTTTTCTTTTATAGAATACGTCTTTCCTGCCATTCCTTCCTCCTTGCCGGCTCAAACGTGCTGTTCCTTTAAAAGCCCACTGCCGGGCGCATGCCGGCCTAGTGGTAACTTCCTGTCTCAAGTACAATATTTCCGCTGTAGCACAGGCAGTTCTCCGCCGGTACAATATCTGCCTCCACCAGCCTTGCCTGCCCCGGATTCTGGGGGAGCAGAGACAGCTCATAGATAAATTCCACACAGTCCAGGCTTTCAATCTCATGGAATATCTGCTCAAATTTCAGCACCTCTCCAAAGTTTCTGTCGGAGTGGATATAGTCAATATTTTTCCGGATGGTCTCCTCGATCAGCTCCCGGCTGTTCTCATACTGGCGCTTTACATAAATAGTGCCGTGGACATCAACCGGCGTATATACCGGGGGCACAATCTGAATCTTGGTGGTCAAAAGCCTTTTGTCCTCCAGCTGTTTCTCGATGGCTGTCTTATAGGCATCGGATAATCCGGGGAATTCCTCGTCGGTTCCCGGCTTCACGGCAATGCGGACCATGTTCCGGTTCTGATTCATCCAGGCTTTTACCTTGTGGATGCAGAGCTCCGGCGTCTCCATCACCAGCTTCTCATAGTCCGCGGCTGTCACCGCTGTATAGGGCCTTTTCAAATCCTGGAGAAACCGTTTCTTTACCTCCTCCAGTGTCTCCCGGAAGGCTCCGCCTGTTCCCTCCGCCGGATTATAAAACTGCAGGTAAGCCGGAAGTCCTATGCCGGTAAACCGATTGCCGGCCCGGATATTCCCTGCCTTCCCTCCGGTGACGCTTAAGGTCCCTATGTACAAATCAGCGCCGATAAAGCCTCCGGCGTCCTCAATCACAATCTTTCCTTCGTTTTCATACAGATAATAGGTCAGATCCTCCGGGCCCCGGCGGCTGGGCCTTACGAAATCGTAGATATCCTCCCCGTCTGCTCCCGTCCTTCTGGTAATGATACAGAAGGAGTCCGCCACAATGTGCTCGCTGGGAAGGTCTATGGTCTGGCTGTCATTGCCCAGGACGGTTCCCAGGTAATACTGCCGCATCATCTCCTCCGTATAGGCGGCAACCTTGATGGCATTCTTCACCTTCTCCGGCCCATAGCCGTAAGCTTTCTTGTCAAACTGCCAGGTGCGGGTATTGTCCTCTTCTTTGGTCTCTCTGTAAAACCGGCCTTTTCCTTCCCCTCCGTAGGCCGGAAGGTACCTTTTATAGGAGGATCCCTTCTCTTCCTTGCAGAACAAGGTAATGTATCCCTCCTCCAGCAGATCGCTTAAAAGGCTTACCGATGATATCTTGTTGAAGGTATAGCAGGCAGCCTTTGTCTCCTTCTGCCATGCCTCCAACAGGAAACCGGTGATATGCATCAGCTTGGGCCGGACATCGTAGTCCGCCCTTTCCAGGGTGGCGCGGATCACATATCCATGATCCGGAGCCTGCTCACAGGGTATGGCCGGGCTGTCCGGAAGACGCAGCCGCACCTCTCCGCTTATGAGAAAGCATCCTGTGTAATCCTTTACCCGCATTTCCACAAAGCCGTCCTGGGTAAAGCACTCCCACTTCATGTCCGCGAAGGTGTTGTTACCTTTCTCCATAAAGGGATTCCGGTTGTACCGATCCGCCACCGTCATATGGAAAATCAGCTCTTCCCCCGGTGCAGGCAGCCCGTCCATGGTAAACCACAGGCTGTCGCCTCTTCCCGGCTTTTCCCCGAAAATATAGGCCGGCACATGAACCTCCCGGTCCAGAAGATAGCTGCAGTCATGCCATCGGTCGTCGCGCACGCCCCAGACGCCTGTCACATGGTAAGGCATAAGTTCCAGGCTCCGGTTGGTCTCAAAACACAGGTCTCCCACCATAAACTTCTGGTTGGCCGGGATCTTCACCGGCTCTGTCAGGTTCTCCGCAGCCAGAAGCACCCTGGCGCACCTTCCCTTCTCTGCCTGAAACCCTGCCAGCTTCAACAGTTTCTGCTGAATCTGGGGAGTCACCCGGTCAATATAATTCTGCTGAAGGGTCTGGAAAGCCGTCAGGTTCTCAAGGATGGTAACCCCCGGGTCCGACGGGTTAAAATTGGTCCATTCATCTGAATACAGCGGTATGGAAAGAAGCGCTTCCGCCATCAGCTCTTCATATGTCTTATCGCTCAGATTCCGACTATTTAACATAAGCGCTCCTCTCCTCCGAAATCATAATATTCACCCTGTGCCTGCCGCTTCTGCATATGACAAAGGGGCTTTCTTTCATGTCGTCCAAATCCATCTCGTGGGTTCCGTGCTGGTCCGTATATTTCACAGTCACCACCATTTTCTTGATGACAGCTTTGCTTTTCAGCACATTGAGCCGCATCATCAGCTGAGGCTTTTTGGGCATGCTCCCGATCTCCCATCCGTTTCCGTGGGAAGAACTGATAGGATTCAGATACCGCTCCAGAGTCTCCTGCAGAAGATTCTGAACCTCAAAGCTGTCGTCCATCTCCAGCACCTCCGCCCAGATATCCACGGAAACCTCTGCAAAAATCGGCTCCACAATATGCAGATCCTCTGGCGCTATGGTCAGCTCGCAGGAGCTTAAAAGATGCTTTTTCAGCATTCCTGACACACGATGGAAAGAATAAGAACCAGCCTGAAAATCCTTTAAGAGAATGACAAAGGTTACCGCGCTGTCCTTATTTTCCCCGTGAATGGTTCTTCCTGCCACACACCTTACCTTGTCAATGGTGTCCGAAAAGCTTCTGATCTCCTGTATGTAATCTTCCACAGACACCAGACGTCTTCTGGACCTTAAGATGTTGGCTCCCCGTACAAGGGCGCTGTCCAGATCCTCAATGCTGCTTCCGCCGTAAGCCTTCACCGGATTGAAAATACTGTCCACAAACATCAGGTTCTCTAAAGAATCGTTGACAGCCCCCGGCTCCACATTGCCCTCTTTCCCGTTGCAGCACCGGATGGTAGCCTTGAAAGCCACGTCGTCAAGAACCGAGGGGATATCCCCGTGGATTCCGTCCCCGAAAATCAAACGGTTGTTCATCCGGTCCAGCAGATAAGAGCGTCTGGAGGGCGGGTCGTCTAACTGGTCCGCCTCCTGCCATTTTACATAGAAGGAAGAAATCTCCCCCAGGATATCGTATTCTCCCCGAACCGTATCCGGGCTCTCCTTCATCATCCGGAGCATCTGCTGCCTGGAATATTTCCCCATCTCATTGACCCACAGGTCCATGTCCAGAATGTTGGAAACCCCCAGATTCACCGTCATGTTGGGAGCAGGCTCTTCCAGATAAAAGTCCTCCTCCTCCCTGGTCTCTATATTCATGGCCTGCACTGCATTGGGAGATATCTCCTTTATGACCGGCAGAGCCTCATCCTTTTTCTTCCGTCCCGGATCCACCGGGCTGATACGGATCCAGTACTCCTTCTTCCCCTCCAGGGTCACAGCATGCATATCTGCCTGAGGCATAAACATCACCGTGCCGGAACGGGACATATCCACCGTATAGTCCAGCACCTTCATCTGCTTAAAGCCTTTTAGGGTGCTGTACTCAAACTTACACTTGCTTCCCTCGAACCGGACGCCGTCCTCCATCTGGAACAGAATGCTCACCGGCCCTGACTCCATCTTCCTGGAAAATCCCAGATACAGCCCGTCGGCAGCGTACATTCCTTTGGAGAAGGCTGTGAAGCCTTTCCCCTCCTTCACCGTCCTGGTCAGGTCGATTTTCTTGGTGCCTGTGACTGCAATCAGCCTTTCCGGATCCATATAGTGGCTTTCATAGGAAAAGGAAACCTCCAGGTTCTTTATATGAGGATAATGATGAATGCAGGGGCGCATATAGCAGTTGTCCGCCTTCAGAATCTGCATCCGGATACATCTTCCCTGATAAGCGCCGGCCCCTGTCTCCTGCCAGTCATCCGGGCACACAAATGTTATCTCATAGCTGCCCTTGTTGTCATCGGCAAACATGCGCCTGGTCTCCTGGAAGGTATTCAGCTTCTTCCATCCTACACCGTTAAAATATTCAAAGGAAATCTCCTCTGCCCTGGCATCCGCCGCCGCGTCCACCCAGATTGCTTTTGGCTTTCTCTTGATAATCTTAAGCTCCGGGTCCTCCCCCTGGACTACGTTCAGCATCCGGTGTTCCGGGTAGGCTGCCTCAAAGGTAAGCTTTACCACTGCCCCTGCCTTGCCGAAATACTCATCGTGGCCCAGGAAGCATTCCTGGAACAGGGACAGGGTATCTCCAAAGGGGTCAAACTCCCGGGGGTCAAACTCCGTGTCCCCGTTGCCTGCAAATTCCACCAGAACCCGGTCCCCGGAAGAAGACATGGCAATACGGGAAACCTGAAGGTTCTCCTCCACCGGCTCCCCGGCCACCAGGGCCAGAAGGCTGTACTCCATTCCGTCCAGCTCCGTCTTCACATTCTTCTTCTCTTTCCTGAGAACCACGGTCTCCCTGTCAGCCAGCACCTGAACCTGCTCCACAGGAATCAGGCCTTCCTCTGTGCAGTAGTGGAACCGGTAAGCATTGTCCTCTATTTTGCGTATCAGCTTCTCCCCGTTGTGAATCTTCACATAGATATTGTTGTCCTCCACATCCAGCACCACGGAGTGGTACAGAAGCAGCGCGTGTTTCTCAATCCCCTTCCTTTTGCTGGCAAAAAGCCGGAAGGGCTTCAGCTCATACTCCCTGTCCTCCGCCGGAAACGCTTCCTCCTGCCGGTTCTCTTCCTGTCCCTGTCCCTGTCCCTGTCCCTCTTCCTCTTCCTGAACCCCTTCCTCCGGCTCTCTCACGTTGTCTATCAGCCTGGGAGACGGGAAAAAGCCTTTCAGAGGGATGATTTTCCCCTCCTTTTCCTCTGTCATGAACACGGCTTCCAGAACGGAGTTGGTCACATACAGATTGTGCATTGTCTCAAAGATAATCTGGTCCCCGTCCCTGTCAGTCTCCGCCAGAAGCTTGGTCCCTTTGTAGACCTGGATTCCCGGTATGGTATCTCTCACCAGGTTCATAAGGACCGTAGCCGCCGCCGGCTTGGCCGGAAGCAGGGAGATTCCCAGCATGTTCACAAACTCCGTATGATATTTTTCCAGCACCTGATTGTACCGCAGGATATTCCCGTCCATCTGTCCGGCAAAAACCCGGGCGATAACCGAGCCGATATCCGGATTCTCCCTGTCAAAATGCCACTCCGGCACGTAGGAAGAAGCCAGCTTTCGGATTCTGTCCTCGATATCGGCCTGGGACCGCTTATCAATCTTCCATTCATTCCAATTCTTCTGATTCATACTGTTCTGGCTCATACGCTTCTTCCTCTGCTGTTGCATTTAGATAAAAAGGAAACACCAAATTGTCTCTCACATTGCTGCTGCGGACCGTGTAATCAATGTTGACCAGCAGGCATCCGTCTTTTACCTGGGAATCTGTGGTGATGGCCACGTCCCGTACCCTGGGCTCCTGCTCCAGAATCTGCTGGGTAAGGTCCCGTATCATCATATTCACCGTGGTTGCATTGATGTCCATAAAGGTATAGGACATGAGATTGCTTCCGAACTCCGGCCTGAGAAACCGTTCCGTCTTCTGTGTCATCAGAATCAGATACACCGATTCCTTCACGCTCTCTTCCTCCGACGAGACCACAAACCGCCCGGTGGCCTTATCTACCTGGGGAGGGAACTTCATTCCTGCACCTAAAAATGTATTTCCCGGCATATGCTTTTCTCCTTTCCAATGGGCTTTTGCAATCCCTCTGTCCCTGATTTTGTGAGACAACTTCTGTCCCACGTACACATCACCCAATTTTAATGGGCGTTCCTGATACGGTGACCGCTCCGCTGCTTTCCATTTTCAGCATGGCATTGGCAGCCACGGAAATATTGCCTCCCTGAAGCTTTACGGCCCCGTTGGAATTGACGTTTATATTTCCGCTGGTCTCTATCTTTAACTTGGATGATTTCAGCTGAACGGTTCCGTTGCTTCCGTTCATAATCATCTCAATGCTGTCTCCTACCTTTATAGTCAGTTTCTTCTCCGCAGTAATCTCCATCTCCCCGGCTTCCGTCTTCATCTGGATGTGGTTCTTCCCGTCCTTGTCAGACACCAGAATCACCTTCTTCTCATTATCCAGCTCAATTCTGTGAGCTTCCCCTGCGGTGACTACCTTAATCTTGTCTTTCTCCCCTTCGCCTTCTTTGTTGTCCTCAAAATAAATGGTATTGCCGTTTTTGGTCACAATCTTCTTGTACTGGTTGTCCTCGTCCACAGACTTTCTCAGAATCTTGTCATTATCCTTGGGGATGCAGCCAATAACATAGGGCTTTTCGATGTTGCCCTGCTCAAACACCAGAAGCACCTGGTCCCCCACCTCCGGCAGGAAATAATGCCCCCACCCGGATCCGCTGGAGGGCATGGCTACCCTGGCCCACTTTAACTCGTTAGCCCCCTCGTCCCTGGTAGGCACTGTGACACACACTCTTCCCGGCATATCCTTGTCGTAGTTTTTTGCCACCTTTCCCACCACCACTCCGAAGATCCGGTTGTCTCCTGTGTCGGTCTTCACAATCTGTTTCTCCGCGATATCGTCAATCACATCAAATAATCCCATGCTCTACTCCCATCCTCCGGCAGGGTTCCTCCCACCGCTGTTAGACACTTGCCGTCTTCCCCACCACCTTAGTCACATACCCTCTCTCGCTGTCCATAATATGCCTTACCGTCGCCAGATAGAAGGTATTGGATGCGGCAGTGCCCAGGCCTTTGATTTTCATAAACCGGCCCGGCGTCAGCTCCGGCAGCCCGATAAATTCCGCCTCCAGGGTTCCCAGCCTGTAGGAAATATCCTCCATCAGGTACTCTGCCCGGTAGCCTGCCTCCTCCTGGGAGGAGATGGTGGGATCCAGGTACACCTTCTGGGACTTACTGAGCAGAGGCTTTGCCTTGTTGCCCTGGGACACCTTGTTCTTCAGCTTCTTGGATGCGGAAATCTTCTTGGATTTCCCCACATCCATCCCCCGGACCTCCACCTTCTCCACCAGCCCGGTAAGGTCATATCCGATATCAAACTGACGCAGCCCGTCTCCAGGCCCTGCCTCTATGAGAATCTCCTTGTTGTTTTTGGCCTTCCTGAAATATACGGTTCCCCCTATGGAAAAAAATTCATAGTTAAACTTTTTCGCCGCCTTGACTACAAATTCATAATCGCTTTCACACACCATCTCCACAGTCTTGTCCGTGGCCTTGTCCCCCTGGGAGGTTCCGCCCCCTGCCTTCTTGTCCGGAGTGTCCGTAATATCCAGCTTGGTGATAATCTCATTGGACTGCAGCTTGGTGTATGCTGTATTCTGGAGAATCTCTTTCACCCCGTCGGAAAAGCTGGAGGCTTTCAGCTGCTTGGAATAATTCCCTGCCATCATAATGCCCTTCACATCCATAGCAGTTATCTCCACTCCCGGTACGGCATCTTCTCCTTCATGGAAAGAAAAGCTGACCCGGGAAATAAAGCCTCTGAAAATCTCCCGGAGGGCAATTCCATATCCCAGGTTAATAATCACGCTGGAGCCCATAAAAATATATTTCTTCAAATCATCGAATCGAAATGTGCTGGCCTGCTTATCGTAGCATCCGTAGATCCAGAAGGTGGCAATGGCCGCCTCAAAACCGCTGGTCATCTCTACCTCAATATCTGAAATACTGAAACCGTACTTATTCTGTACAACATCCTTCCCATTTACTAAAATCTGGGCCACAGGATTGGCAAATTCTTCATATTTCTGTCTTAATTTATCATATTCAAATGATGCCATATTCCCATCCTTACAGGTTAATGTTAATCAGATTCCCTATCTTCTGTGCTCCCACAAAGCTTTGGTCGCCGCCTCCAAAAAGCTCCACATAATACTTCTGCCATGCTCCCATGTTGCCCGGCGAAACATCCTTGTCCGCACAGACCAGAGAGAGGCCTACCACCGCCCGGATAGGCTCTCCCAGCACGTTGAACATGGTATACTGGGCAGAAACCCGGTTCAGGACTCCCGTATAATTCATGGTTCCCCAGTGGAAGGTAATCCTTCTGGTATATTTGGAACGAAGGGCTGCAATAAACCCTTCCACCTCTTTCTGAACCGAGTTGTCTTTCTTCCCCTTTCCTGCCAGCACACCCTTTGCAATGCCTGTGGCCATGGCGGTGGCGGACGTGTTCAGCTTGTCCGCCATGAAGGCATCCTGAGGATCCACCTTATCAAACATCAGTTTTACGTTCATCGTAATGCGGATGTCTGCTTTCTCAAAGGAGATTCCGTTTCCCCCTTTGGAAAAATCGGTTTTCTGAGCCAGGCCGCCTCCGTATCCGGACAGGGACAGCTCGCTGGGATTAAATTGCACATGAAACAGCTTCCTGGTGGAGCCTGCCACAAAGCCCAGCAGATTCTCCGTCCGGTTCAGCACGTCCAGCGCCCCATTCTCTTTCAGACCGGCAACGGAATCCGTCAGGCCTGCGGCTCCTGCAAATGTCTCTGAGACATCCAGAAAACTGGCAGCGGATGACATATTCAGGCCGCCAGGCAGACTGCCGGACAAGCCGCCGCCCTGTACCGGCACCGGCGCTTCCACTTTAGGCTCTCTCCCTCTCATATCAATAATCTCTATGACAGCCTTTTCAATATTGCCGCTTACCTGGGCAGCGGCTGTGCCTGCCATGTTCTTGAAAGCCTCCATTGCCATATGCCATCCTCCTTTCTGTCCGGATTTCAGTCTATAAATTCAGGTTTAAAAAATTATTATTGGCTGCCCTGGTAAACTTGTCCTTCATACCGCTTTCCAGACTCTCGCCTGCGTCTCCGAAGGCCTTTGTAAAGGCCTTGTCCCAGTATGTCTCATCATAGGCAAATTCCTTTTCATTTCCCTGGCGGATGGACAGCTCCACCACGCCGCGGATGGGATTCCCGTCTTTATTAAACATGGTGTACCGGGTACTGACGCTGGTTAATTCTCCTCTGAAACACATTCTGGCCCAGAAAAAAATCACCTGCCTGGTGGCGTCCTGGGTTAGCAGGGCCATAAGGCCGTCAATCTGCTTCTGCACCGAGTAGCCTCTTCCTTCCAGCTTCCGCACCACGCTGCTGATTCCTGACACCGCATTGCCTGCGGTGGCGGAAATATTTTCAAGCATAAATGCATCGCTGGGGTTCATGTCATCGAAAATCAGCTGGAAGCTCATGGTGGTAGATACCGGCTGATGTACTTGGGTAATCTGGTTATTGCTGCCGTTTCCCAGATTGCCTCCGGAATACTGAACCTGCTGCCCGGCCTGGGTCTCCATGTAAATGGCATTGGGATTGTATTGAACCTCCATGGCCAGATAACCGGAGCCTGCCATAAGGCCTCCTCCTCCGGTCAGGGAAGAAAAAGTGGATACTGCCCCCTTGGACAGATTTTTCGCCTTCTCTGCTCCCTCGCCCAGAGAGGAATCCAAAGCCCTCTCGGTGGTTGCCAGAAGCTTTTCCTGAAGGGCTTTGGCATCCGCTACCGTATCCTCCAGGGTATCATCATCTGTCACCTGCCGCACACACAGTATGGCCTTGGGTATATTTCCGGTTAAACTGCTTAATAGATTCTGAACGGATGCTGTCAACCTGCTTCCTCCCCTATTTATATATTGTTGGAACTCTTATTTTAAGGAACTGACACCTGCCAGGTCGTCGGAACGATTTTTTAATATCCCCGGCGCTTTTTTTCGTTTTGGAGGCGTTTCTCCAGCTTTGTGTAGATCTGGTCGGAGATAATGCCTATCTGCTTCTGGACGCCTTTCTGAATCAGTTCCGTAAGGTCCCCGGTCTCTTTTACCAGGGTCTGCTGGGCCTGCTGATGTACGGTAGTGCGGACAATCTGCTTTTCCTCTTCCTGCCGCTCCGTCACCTGGACCTTGCTGCTTAATGTCCTGTTCTGCTCCATCAGCTGCTGCAGGAATTCTTCGTCTATCTGGTTTTCCAGAGACTTGTGTACCAGTGACAGGTCATTTCTCTCTGTCTCCACCCTTCTCTGGGTTTTCGCCTCCGCCTCCTGCCGCTCCTCCCACTTCTCTATGACCGTCTCTGAAACCTGGCGCAGCTGCTCTCTGTCTTCCTGGAAAATCTGCTGCTCCGTATGGTTCTCATGCTCAATCTGATTGATGTCATGAAGGAGAAGACCGATATTGTTTTCTGTCATATCCGCCGGGCCGCCTGCCTGTCTGCGGCTGTTTTGGTATTGCTCCAGCTGCTCATAAATCCTTCTGGTCTGCTCCGGCAGAAGTTCCTCCAGCCGCTTTCTGTCCTCTGTCTGCTGCTGCTTTCTCTCCTCATGCTCCTGCCGGTAGCTTTCCAGAAGCTCCTGTGGATTCTCAAGGGCCTTTAAGCTTTCCTGCCGCATCTGCATAGCCGTAGGTCTCCATGTCCTCTTCTGTTCCTCCTGCTGCCGGAGAACCTCCTGATAGCGGTTATAATTCTCTATATTCTGCTGGTTAATCTGTTTCAGCTGTTTTTCAATCTGCTCTACATTCTCTTCCTGTCTGACAAATGTCTGCTGTACCTGGTTCTCCCTGGTGACATCCCCAGTCCCCTCATCCTCCTGCTGCCGGTAAACCGAAACCTCCGCCCCGTTAACCTGGGTTGGTTCCTGCGTCTCCTGTCTTAAAGGACTTTCATAGGTTTCCGTCAGAAGCTGATTCCGGCGTTCCTGGGTATGGTAAACCTTTGACTGCTCCCTGGAAATCCGGTTTTCGTATTCTGCCAGAAACCTCTGAGTCTCCTCCACAGCTGTGATATTCTCATCCCCCTGATGTATATGAAGCTCCGCCTGACTGAACTCCGGCTGCTGGGGGGACTCCTGTCCCAAAGTGCTTTCATACGTTTCTGTCAGAAGCCTGCTCTCCTGCTCCTGCCGGTAAATCATTGGCTGGATTTTCTCAACCTGAGTCTGATATTCTGAGAGAATCCTGCCAGTCTCCCTGTCTATAAGCCTGTCTTCCGGCTGCCTGCCATTCTCCGGCGCCTGTTCCTGGTTCTCTTCCTCCAGGCCTGCCGCCGGCCTGTGATACAAACTTACAGGCTCCGGGCCCTCTCCTTCCCTTCCGAAGGATTGGAGCAGCTCCGTCTCCCTATTACCATCCGGAAGCCTTCTCTGCTCTTCCTCTCCAAAGGTCTTCTCCACAGCCATCGGCACAGATTCCTGCTGCTCTCTGCGCCCCTGCCCGGGCCACCAAAAATTGGCAGCCTCCATATATCTTTCAACCTGTCGCTCCAGCCTAAGCTGATACTCTCTGAAAAGACGGTTTTCTCTTTCCTCTGATACAGCATCCTCCTCCCATTCCTCCGGAATCTCGGGATATCGGATATCTGCCTGCCGGTACTCCCTCTCCGCCGCCGGTTCCTGAAAAAAAGTCCCTGTCCCTTCTCTTCCAGTTAAACCAGGGACTTCCCGGCTAAGGGTCAGAAGCTGATAAATCGCCTGAACCTCCTGCTCATACACCTGCCTCTGATATTCCGACAGCATTTCTTTTCTGTCCCTTGTCAGAAACTGGTTGCTCGTCTCATTTTTCATCCGCCACAGCGTGTTATCTGCTGTCTGATACAAGGCGTTCTCTATGTTAAGCCAGGTCTGCCCCTCTCCCCTCTGCCGTTCAAACCGGCTGAAATACAGATTGTCAATCAGATTCAGCAGCACGGCTGAAGTAATCTGGGTACTGACTGCCTGGCTGGTAATCTGGCTTTCTTCCAGATCCACGGTCTCATAATAATTCTGATGTCGGTACACAAATGGCACCTTCTGGCTCTGAACCACATTTTTTAACTGGTTCAATAAAATATTGGAAGCCACCCTTTTCTGTTCCGTAATCTGAAGCTCCTGGCTTGCCATATACTGGCTGCTTCCATTGTAACTGCTGTAAAAATTATGAAGAATCTGATACAAAGCCCCAGTCTGAAGCCGGTTCATGATGTCCTCATGAAGGTGGATTTCCTGCTGATTCCTGACATTTTCCGTCACGGCTTCGCTGGTCTTCTCCTCATGGCGGTACTCCTCCACCAGCTGGGTCAGTTCCTCCAGATGATTCCAGTAAAGGCTGATCAGCTGCTCTGTCGTCCGGGTCTCCTGCTTCATCCTGGCAACCTGGCTCATAAACTGACTCACATTCTGAATCCCCAGCTTTTTCAGCACATCTGTAATATACACCCGGTCCTGATACGTCAAATCAACGTTCTCCGTCAAAGCCACCCGGTTAAGCAGATTATTGATGACTTCCAGCTTTGTCTCCTGGCTGTTCTGGATACTGGTCTGGTTCACCAGACTGGTCATACCGCCTTCTCCGATATAAACCTCCGGAGGAGCCGCCACCACATGAAGCAGATCCTCCCTGTCGATTCCCATGGAAATCATCTCATAATTTCCACGGATTCTATGATAAAACCCTTCCCAGGAAGAAACCATGCCGGTCTGGCATTTTAATTCAATAGGTGCTTTCACTGTAAGCATGGTGTTCCTCCTTTCTCCGGTTATGTACTCTCGGAGTCTCTTTGTGCCTGATTTTGTGAGATGATTTTTTGTCCTATGTGCATAAATTTATGAGGCGTACGTGGAACGTACATTGATTAATCCCCGGTGCATAGGACGAAAAATCAGCCGCAAAGGCAGGTGCAAGAGAGATTCCAAGAGTACATGGTTTAATTCTTCCTCTTCTTAACGAATATCTTGTCTGGCTATATAATCCGCCTACTTGTTTCCCTTTTTCAAAAATGCCGCCACATCAGCCGCACTGCGGCTAGGAGGCCACTTCTTGGCACTGCTCTCCATGGCCGATTTGGACTTCTGGCCTTCCGGCTGCACCGCCGCCATGGGCTTTGTGCCCCCTGTCTTAAAGTCCCACTTCTGGGCATTTCCTTCCATCTGTTTCTTGGACTTCTGGCCCTCCGGCTCCACCGCTGCCATTGGCTCCGTGTTATCCGCCTTGAATTCCCATCTTTTGGCATTCCCTTCCATCTCAGACTTGGACTTCTGGCCCTCCGGCTCCACCGCCGCCATTGGCTTTGTTCCTCCTGCCTTGAACTCCCACTTCTGGGCATTTCCTTCCATCTGTTCC
Source organism: uncultured Hungatella sp. (assembly GCA_910585435.1). Lineage (GTDB taxonomy): Bacteria > Bacillota > Clostridia > Lachnospirales > Lachnospiraceae > UBA3402. The sequence continues at coordinate 60,379 of CAJUEJ010000012.1, forward strand.
TTGGACTTCTGGCCCTCCGGCTCTACCGCTGACATAGGTTCCGTGTTATCTGCCTTGAATTCCCACCTTTTGGCATTTCCTTCCATCTCAGACTTGGACTTCTGGCCTTCCGGCTGCACCGCCGCCATTGGCTTTGTTCCTCCTGCCTTGAACTCCCACTTCTGGGCATTT
>CAJUEJ010000012.1:60649-99706 GCA_910585435.1 uncultured Hungatella sp.
CCTTCCATTTCCTTCTTGGACTTCTGGCCTTCCGGCTCTACCGCTACCATAGGCTCTGTGTTATCCACCTTGAATTCCCACTTCTTAGTGCCTTTTTCCATGTCCGCTCTGGATTTCTGGCCCTCCGGCTGCACCGCCGCCATGGGCTTTGTTCCTCCTGTCTTGAAATCCCATTTTTTGGAATTTCCTTCCATCTGCTCCTTGGACTTCTGCCCTTCCGGCTCTACCGCTGCCATAGGCTTATGATTCTCTTTCCCATCCACCCTGTAATTCCACTTCCTGGCAACAGCTTCCATCTCTTCTCTGGTCTTCTGCCCCTTTGGCTCTGCTGCTGCCATAGGCTCTATATTATCCGCCTTAAACTCCCATTTCCTGGCGTTTTTTTCCAATTCCTTCTTTGTCTTCTGATTCACCGGCTGTACAGACCGCATAGGCTGATGATTCTCCTTGCCGCCTTCCGTATACTTCCACTTTTTGGCAGCGGCCTCCATCTCTTTCTTTGATTTCTGATTTGCCGGCTCCACTGCCGCCATAGGCACAGTATTGTTCACCGGCTTCCCGTCAGCCGGCTGGCCGGTTTTCATGCTCCATTTCTTTGCCCTGGCCATAAAATCCTTAAGCACAGGTTCCTCATCATTAACAGATGTCCTTCTTACTATCTCATTGCCTTCCTTATCCATCTCCACAGTATTAAACCAGGTAGTACCATGTCTGGCCGACTGCTTTCCATTTCCCTTTTTATCCTTATCATGAAACTGCCAGGGTTCCTCCATCAGGAAGCTTCCGGCGATATTTTCCATACACGCCATCTCCCTGTATGCGATGGTGGTTGTCTCCGTCAAAAGCCCGCTTTTCTCCGCGTTCAGCTCCCCATATTCCTTTGCCATCACCGTACATCCTGTAAAAACATACATACGGACCGGAAGAAAATCCCCGTACACCGAATACCGGTTGACAAACAAAATCACCGGCAGCACCAGATCCGTGCCGCTGGTCAGCGGATCCAGAATATCCACTCCCACATACCTTTCCACCTGAAACGTAAACGGTTTCGAAATAGGCTTACGCCGCATATGGACATAGTCATTAAGCCCTCCCTCCTGAATCAGTTCATACTCATTCTCCCTCTGAAAAGCACGAACCGACCTGCAGGGCAGGTCATACACTCCCTCTACACGAAGCATAAAATTAAAATTCACCGCCGGATTCTTTCCATAATTCCGGACAAAAATATTCCCCGAATCTGCCGTCGTATACGCCATATTCCATCAACCTTTCCAACTCCAGCCCATTTCCATCCTGCCTAAAAGCCTTCCTCTTCTCTACCTTGAAGCCTTCATCTCCAAAATACTCTTTTCCTTCTCTTTTTTGGAGGGATTCAAACTCTGATTAATCTGCGATATCTCACCGCACCATTTTCTCCTGCTCATATGGTCAAGTCCCATAACTTCCTCTCTGCCCCAGTGAAAATAATACGAGATAAACGCCATCTCCCGATACAATTCTTCCTTCGGATATAGTTTTATCCCTCCCCGGTAAAATTTAGAGGCGCCTTAAAAATCTTTCCACAGTCCGGGCACACCACCTCCATAACCGGCGGTTCAATATCATTAATCCTCTGATACATATCCTGCAAAAAAGCCAGATCCGCGGTAAACAGCTTCTCAATCACATTGGCCGTCACCATCTCCAGCCCCTCCAGCTCCGTCACCACCTTACCCAATATGACAATCGTAAGATAAGAAGGATTACTCAAAACCCTGGGATCCCTGGTAGCACTAATCTCATCCCCTGCCGTAGCCAAACGCATCTTCCCCCTCCGATGAAGCTCCCCCGCCCCATCCAAATACCCTTTCGGCAAAGTAAACTCATAAACCGTTTCCATCCAATTACTCCTTTCCCATCAACACCCTCTGCACGCCAGCCAAGCCAGCCCCAGTCACCACCGCCGCTGCCGCGACTCTACTCCCCCCTCTTCCGAACTCCCTCATACCAACGAAGTTCATCCACTCTTTTCCCCATAGCCAGCTCCGGAAGTTCATCCGCTCTTTTCCCCCATAGCCAGCCAACAGCCAGCTCCGGAAAGGGTTTTCTTCCGTTTGCATTTGCAGGAGGCATAGAACCTCTTAGTTTGTGGGAATCTGCGTTAGGAGCAAAAACCGCAGTCCCGGCGAAGCGAGTTCGGATTTTTGCTCCTGTTTTTAGCAGATTCCCACAAGCTTAGAGGTTCTGGCTCCGAAACCCGCAAACGGAAGAAAACTCTTTCCGGAGCGTCCCTCTAGCACCTATCTCTCAACAATGACTCCTCTTAGTTCGGAATCACCAACTCCTCATACGCAATCTCCACACTCTCAATCGCCACATCACTTGTCTTAGCATCCAAATCCGGCGCATTATACTTGGTAACCCACGCATTGGTCAAAATCCAAACCCTGGTCCCACTAATCGCCGTAGCAATAGTCTGCGGAGCTCCCCCATTGATATCAATCATCTCAATCTGCACATTATTCCTGGGAATCTCCCCGCGAACCTCGCTGACGCACTCCTGAATCCAGGTCTTAAACGCACTATCCAGCGTATACCCCATCTTCAGCGTCACATTTCCATGCTTCACCAATCCCGGAATCTTAACCGGAGCCAGACTGTTGGCATTGCCCTGACGGAACTCAATCACATCAACCGACGCCTCCACCCCTGTCACTTCACTGAACGCCGCGGTACCGGAAACCCCGTCCACAGTCACCAGGAAGTTCATCTTTGTCAAAGGATAGGCAAGGCCCTTACTGTTTTCATATGTTGCCATTTTTTATCTCTCCTTTTTTCAATATATACCCGTGGGCCAAATGATTTGCCAGCATTCCCTCATTATTTCGACAAAAGCGGCCAATCATTTGGCAAATAAGTATGCTCGTGAGTATAAATCCGTAACCCTTCAGCTGCTCCTTAACTCTCCTGTGCCTCTCCCCCTGACTCAGCCGTATGCTGTGTCACACGGAAGATAACGAACTCAGCCGGACGCGACGGAGCAATCCCGATATTGCATATCAGTCTGCCGTTCATAATATCATCCCTGCTCATGGTAGACGGTCCGATCTCCACAAAATACCCTTCGCTTGGAGATGCACCTGCCAGCATACCGGTTCTCCACATGCTGTCAAGGAAGGAGGAAATGGTCAGGCTGACTCTCTGCCACAAGGTAGCATCATTCGGCTCAAATACAACCCAGTTGGTGTTGGCCTTGATGCTCTCCTCCACATAGATAAAGAGCCTTCTCACGTTCACATACTTAAACGCCGTATTGCTGCTGGCGGTCCTTGCACCCCAGACACGGATTCCCTGTCCCGGGATGGCACGAATCAGATTGATGCCTTCCGGATTCAGAATATCCTGCTCCGCCTTGGTATAATTTACCTTCAATCCGGTACAGAACACAATCTCATTGGCCGGAGCCTTGTGAACGCCTCTGTTGATATCTGTCCTGGAATAAATACCCATCACAGCCCCGGACGGCGGAACGAAATCGCTCTTGTTGGAAGAGCGGTCAAAGACCTGAATCCACGGATGATACATGGCTGCATAAGAAGAATCAATGATTCCCCTGTACTCAATCAAATCCTTTGTCTTGTACATATCCTTCGGCATATCAAACACAGCCACCCTGCTCTTTAAATTCTCACAATGAGCAGTCAGGGACACAATCACCTCCGGGTCCGTAATCCCCGGAATCGCCATCATGCTTACCGTACTGTTCTCCAGGAAAGACTGAATCCCCGTACGTTTCCCCGGCCCTTCGTCAACACCGATAAAGGTAAGAGGCGTCACTTTATCCATAGTGCCGTCAAAGCCGCCCTCCAGGGTCAGCATACCTCTCTGAATCCCTTCTCCGAAAACAGCCTCCACCGGATTACCCAGCTTTTCCAGCTGCCCTACGGACACCTTCACCAGCTCGCTTTTAGACAGCTGAGAAGCTATGTAGTTGGGAGCCGCCGTATTGAAGCTTAACTCTCCGTAATTCTCCACCTCATCATTGTAGCGGACACTGACATCCACAGTCACCAGGTAAAGCACGGTCTTGGGAATAATCCCCTTATCCACCACGTCACCTGTAAAAGCAGCTTCAAAGGTTACCGTGTTGTCATAAATGGTAACGATGCGGTTGTATTCTCCGTTTACCTCCACCAGGTCGCCTTCTCTGAAGCCTTCTACAGACTTGGCCACATATCCGGTTCCGGACTCGGCAATCAGCTGCATTTTCCGTCTCTCGGCTGTGCTTAAGGAAATCTGGATACGGTTGCCCCATTTTCCTTCATTGGCTGCTTCCACCGTAAGAAGTCCCATTTCCTTTTTCGCCGCGGCAGCATCCTCCGGAATCACACGGGATACAAAGCATCTGGTTCCTCCGTTGATGAAAAACTGCTCCACGCTGTTGGCCAGATAGCGATATTCTCCATGGGTGAACTCACTTAGGAATCCTCCAAACTGTTTCGTAAAGCTTTTGAAGCTTGTTACCAGGGACGGGGCCCCTATGGTAGGGCCTTTTTCTGCGAAGCCGATAAATCCGGCCGTGCTGGTCCCCACACCTTCTATGCTCCGTGGAGAATTGTCATATTCTTCCACGTATACGCCCGGTGTAAAATATTCTGCCATGATAGTAGTTCTCCTTTCATTCTCTTTATCGCTGTTTTTCCGCTTACGATATGACTGCCTTTACCTGCCCCGGTGAGACGATGCTTATATTCCCCATTCCGTTTGAGCACATAAGCTTGCAGTCATTGGTCAGACAGGGCTTTCCTCCCACCAGCACAGTGGGCTTCGTAGGAATCCAGGTTCCTGCCGGCACCAGCATACAGGGCTGGGGCGTCAATACTCCCAGCGCCGCCGCCGTAGCCGCCGCCACCTGTGGATTGGCCATGGATGTACACATTCCAAAAGGGGTAATGTTGGCCGCCTGGCAGTCCTGAATCGTGGCCGCAGGCTTCCCCTCCACCATACAGGTTGTCTGGGATGTGGCATTGACCGTTCCCGGCGCCGTTCCGAAGGAACACATGGCCGATGCCCCGGTTACTACGATTTGCGCCATAATGTCTGCTCCTTTTCCTCCAGCCTGCGAAAATCCACCATCTTGAAATTCTCCTTCCCCTCCACTACATACCGGACCAGATACAAAAGACGGGATGCGTCGTCTCTGACCCTCAGCACATAGTCTCCTTGGGGCGTCACCCTTCCGAAGACAATCCGGGCAATGGGAGAATTCACGGAAAATGGTTCCTTTAACGGCTGGCTGATCTTTATGGAAGATTCCGATAGTTCCTTTACCACGGTAAATGGCTCAAAGTCCTGCCTTTCCGGGTGAATCAGTCCATAATAGATGTGATCCATGCCTGACCTGTGCGTTTTAAACAGCTTCATAATGCGTTTTCTCTCATCAAATTCGCTGATGCAGCAATAGGCCTGGCCTAAATGAACTGCCTGCACACTTTCCAGACCGGGAAGCTTTCCTGAGAAAGTAATGACCGGCGAAAGACTGGCTGCATTCTCTGACGGTATCAGGAACGCTTCTACCACAGGCATCTGGCTGTCCAGCTTCTCATACTCCACAGTCACCTGGCATGGATCAAAACCCCAGACCTGAATATCCAGGCTGCCGTCTTCCCGTCCACAGTTCAGGAATACGTAGTTACCGCTTCCTCTGGGAACAGGACGGACCGGCTTGTGGTCTCTGAAAAACCGCACATTTTTCTCTTCTATCTCTGCGCCGGTTGTGGTGTCAATCAGACGAACCAGCAGATCCAGCTTGCAGCGAATGACAGATGCGTCCACCTTCTATACTCCCCCTTCCTCCTTTTTTCGGAATCGGCACGCGCCGCTCTGCGGCACCTGCCAGGTCGTCGGAGCGCATTCCAGTTGTGAAACTTTGTTTCACAAGCGCTCCTCCTCGCGGAATCGGCACGCGCCGCTCTGCGGCACCTGCCAGGTCGTCGGAGCACATTCCAGTTGTGAAACTTTGTTTCACAAGCGCTCCTCCTCGCGGAATCGGCACGCGCCGCTCTGCGGCACCTGCCAGGTCGTCGGAGCACATTCCAGTTGTGAAACTTTGTTTCACAAGCGCTCCTCCTCCCCTGTAATATGCAGACCGAAGCTTGCGTCCGTGACACGTGGTGTGTCGATGATCACTTCGCTGGATAGGAATACGGGTGCCGCCTTATAGAACAGGCTGATCTGATACGGCTTGTTGATCGCCTGCCACACCCTTACCTTCTCCTCCAAACTTATCTTCGCCTGAGACAGTACAATGGGAGGCTCCTGCGTGGTGATCCAGGACTGCAGCTGATTTGGAAGAACAGAGCTGTTATCATTGACAATCTGCGCCACTCTTCCGATGATTTTTTGTATATCCGGCGCCTTTAACCCCATCTGGGAGGAACCGTTTATAAAGACCATATAGTAAAGGCCATATGGCCTGGGCGGCTTTTGAAGCTGCACCCGCCCCTTTTGAATAAAGGGCGGCTGCGTTACGTCGCTCTCTTCCCGGATATCATACAGATACAGCCCCAGGATATAGTCCACATCCTGGTCCGCCGGGGATGAGATCTCAATATTGTTGGGAGACGGTATAGGCTCCGGGCACATCTTTTTCCGCAGTGTTCTGACGATATGCGCGCTTACATCTGCTATTATCGGATAATCTGCCATTACCTGTCTCCTTCCTGAAATGCGGCAAGCAGTTCTTCCACACGCTTCTGCATTTCCCCATTTAGTACCACTCCATACTCTGTGGTGTCTATGTATTCTGCCTGGCACTGGAAGCAGAGTAATGCATCCTCCTCCGCCAGATACGGCAGTGTCTGTACCTTCACTGAGGCGCTCAGCTGCTGCTCTGTCCCATCCTGAAGCACCACCTGGTCGCTGTATACGGTAAAGCGGTATACCTTGGATTTCTTCGTCAAAGTTACTTCCTTTTTAGAGTCACTGTATACGTACCGGTAACCGCAGCAGGTTCCGATAAGCCGAAGGGGAATATGCTCCGCCGCTTCACCCTTTAATTTCAGGAACACATAGGGATTGCTTTCGTCTACACACTGGTTTAGGAAAATCCGCGCCAGATTGGCTGCCGGCCGGCTTCCCGACTGTGCCAGACGGTTCATGGCCGCCGTGGCTGCCGCTTTGTCTTTCTGGCTTGCATCGTCAAAGGAGGTTCCCAGAGCATCTTCCAATATACGCCGGATATCCGCCTCGCTCATTCCAACCGCCGGATTTCCCATGCCTTCCTGACCTGCACCAGCTCCAGTGCCGCTTTCTCCGGTTCCATCTGCTCCGGTCTGACCGCTTCCATCTTCCCCGGCTCCGTCCGCTCCGGTCTGGCCGCTGCTATCTGTTCCAGTTCCGTCTTCCCCGGTTCCAGCTCCGTCTGCTCCGGTCTGGCCGCTTCCATCTGCCCCGGTTCCCCTTCCATCGTTCTGACCTCTTCCATCTGCCCCGGTTCCAGTTCCGCTTCCACCGCTCTGGCCGCTTCCGCCTGCCCCGGTTCCACTTCCATCCGCTCCGCTGCCATCTCCTCCCCTTCCTGTCCCTCCATACAGATCATGAAGGCTGCTTTCCCTGCTGTCTGCTATGGCTTCATCCACATCTCTCAACAGCCGGGAGCTTCCAGAATCCGCCAGTTTATCTTTAATCTCCGCCAGAGCGCTTTCCGCCCCCAGAGAGGCCAGCCCATCCAGCATATTTCCAAAACTGTCGTTCCCCTCTGCGTTACCGTCCGCAATCATAGACAGTGCGTCATTCTTCATCTGGCTGATATTATTCAGGACCGTATTGTCTCCTGCCTGGTTGGCTGCCTGGGCTTTCTGGGCGCTTGTGCTGGAAGCACTGGACAGAACCCTGTTCAGCTCCTGCTCCTTCGCCCCAATCTGTTCATCCACCTGGGCGATAAGCGCCTCGTATTTCCTGGCTCCGCTTAAGTTGTTGTCATCCAGGGCATCCGCCTGTTCCGCCAAAAGCTCTTCCTTCCTGCTTTCCAGCTTCTCCAGCTCAGACTGAAGGCTTTCATCCTCCCCGGATATGGACTTTGCCAGATTCTGGAGCCACAGGATATGGTCGTCAACAGTCTCCCTGGCCTTCCCCCTGAAATCATCCTCCGCCGCCTGCCCGTAGAATCCTTCCGCCTGCTCAATCCTCTCATAGATATATGCGGAAGCATCCGCTGCCGGCTGCCGTTTTACCTTTGCCTGAATCAGATACTGAAACTCAGACTTGGCGCCGTTTACCACAGATTTCTGGTCGTCCAGCACCTGATTTCTGGCTGCCTGGCTGACCCCGTTGGCCACTGCCGCCTGGTAGGCGCCTCCTGCTCCCTGAGACAGCAGCCGCCGGTATTTATTCTCGGCAGCGCTCAGAAGCTCATTCTCCAGAAGCGCCAGCTCCCTGTCCGTATCAGCCATCACATCATCCTGAATGTGATACAGGTCCTGAAGCTCCAACAGCAGCCCCTCCATCTGTCCGCTCCAGCCGCCAATACCCATGTCTGTCACCTGCATGCTCTTTTCATACTCCGCATTCTTTAAAACCGTATCCCCCTGTTCCAGCATCCTGCCGGAATGTTCAATATAGCTTTCCTGGCAGCTCTGCATGGCAACGCCCACAGCATCGCTGACATCCATATTTTCTACAAACTGCTGGCCGCTGTAATCACCCTTTTCATATCCCTCTCCCGAGCATTTGTTCTTCAGCTTTGTAAGCTCATCCTCCTCAATCTGTGACAGCTGAGAGAAAATCTCCGCCCTCCGCCTCGCATCGATGCGGCTCATCAGATTGCTGACAATCTCCGCCAGTTCCTTTCTGTCAGAGGCCTGAAGGCTCTCATAACAGCCCTGAAGCCCTGCCAGCTGCTGGTCGCACAAATCTGTCACATCATTTTGTAATTCCAGCTCAAAAAACTCCCTCAGGATATCGTAGTAATATTTATCCACTCCCGTACTGTCTGATGAAAACTGATTGTCATACTGCAGCCGTATAGGCTCCAGCTCCGGAAGGTTGTACAGGTCGTAAGGATCCGGCGTATCGAAAATGCTGACGGCCCCGTCGCTTCTGGCATCCCTGGTGATTCCGTCAGCCCCGGTATAACAGGTCACCCACAGAGGAGCCAGCTCCTGAGCCTCCACCATGGTTCCCTGGTCGGAGATATCGGAAAGCCCGGCCGCGTCGGTGATATCAAACCACGCGCCTCCTGCCAGCTCAGACTTGTAGTACACATTCATCTGATTGGTGTCCGTGGCGCTCTCCATCGCCTTCTCATACAGCTCATCCGTCAGGGACTGAGAATGAATCAGGTAGGTTCCGATAAACAGCACAGAATCCTCAATCACATGGGAGGACGCATACTCCTCATAAGTCACTGCCTTAGACTCGTCAAAGATAGCGCCTCTGGACATCTGATAGCACAGAATCCCTGCCAGGAAACAGCCGCTAAATATCATTGCCCCTATTTTGGTTTTCCTTCCTGCTCTCATGTTCCCTCCGGATTCTTCATAAGCTTTAAGTTTCTTGTTTCAAAATACCCTGTATATTTCAGTCTGGAATCTTCCCCGTAAAACTCGATAACCAGCTCCTCCATACTGCCCTGTACCAGCGAAAGATACTTAAATCCTGTCGCTGCAGGAATCAGCGTGTCGCTGACCAGACATTTTCCATCCCCGTTTTTAATCAGATAATATCCAATCTCTTCCGACGGGTCCGGCTCCAGCGTGATGGTTACCATTCCGGTGACGCTGTTTGTCTGGCTGGTGTATGTGCCTATCTCCAGCTTCTCCTGCGCAACCGTGGTATATCCCTTCACAATATTCAAGGGCCCGCTGTACACATCCGGATCTATGATACAGTCATCCACAAAGGTATCCCCGTTGTAGAACCGCAGCTTCACCTCAGATACATTGTCCTTTGCCAGCCCCAGATGCCGGATGGTCTTGTCAATCTCTGTTCTGCTGCCGATACGGGTCTGGTCGCACCACAGCTCAAAATGTGTCACATCCACATCAAAATCATCCGGCAGCCCTACTCCTATGCGGAACTCCTGTTCCTGGATAATAGACTCAATATAATAGTAAGCGCCGTCCGCATACTCCTCTTCCACATAGCTCTGGCCCCCGTCCCCTGCATTCAGGCTGGCTCCTCCCTCCGTCAAAAGCGCTGTGACACCGCCGCAGGTCAGCCTGTCAAAGGAATATAAGGTCTGGGAGTAAGATGCAAGAGCGTCAAACATTTCATTCTGCAGATCCTCATAGTCATCCAGAGAAGACTTATACTCTTTATAAGTCAGTTCCCCCAGGCGGTTCAGGGTCTCATCCGCCTTCAGCCTTTCCCTGGCCGTGTCCACCTCTTCCGCCAGAGCCAGGTAAGCATTCCGCATACTGACATAATTGTTAAAGCTGTCTTCCACCTGCTGGGTTAAGGACTGCTTCTCATTATTTTTCTCAAGAAGCGCATCCTGATACTCCAGCGCCGCCTCATACAGGGCATAAGGCTCATCCTCCACATACCGGATACCCGATATCTGTCCCTTGAACCATTCCTTTGGAATCTTGATAAAAAGAATCCTGATATGGCCCTGCCACGGCTTATCCACAGCCTTCAGAAATTCCTCATACTTTGCTTTAAACGCCTTCCCGTTAATCTTCTGTCCGGCAATGGCCTGATTCACATATTCCGATATGTAACCCATCTTATCCCCATACTGCCCTTCCATCAGACTGTAATTGGTCCGAAGAGAAATCAGGCTGGTGGAGGCATTCATGGAGACCTCATAATAATTCTCATCCCGGTCCAGAGTATACTGAATCAAATCCTTCAACTGGCTTCTCTGAATCCTGGCATCCACAAAAGGGTTCTCAAACCGATACCCAGTGGTGATATCCATCCCTATGGAGGTGGACAGCTTTTTCTTGCTGGCCTCCAGCTTTCTTTTATCCGCCGCAATCTTATTGTTCAGGGTCTTGACAGCCTTTTCCATGGTGTCGATATCATTCTGCGTGGCCTCCCCCAGCTTCAGGCGCGACCGGTTCTTCTTAAGGGCAGTCTCCATGGCCGAAAGCCTCTGTTCATTGAAGGAAATGGTATCCGTCAGAACCACAATATCCACATAAAGATTGGAGATATTCTCATAGACCTCCAGAACCTGGTCTGTCATCTTATGCTTCACCGTGTCAATCTCTGACTGAATCTGAATGGGTTTAAACTGAAACTCATAAGCCTCCGACAAATCCGGCTTCTCCGGAAATTTAAAGGAAAGAAGAGGCGTCCAGCGGAATGTGGACATGTTTTTCTGCTTCAGCTTGATGGACTTGACCGCCTGCTTTAAAGATACCTCTTTTACCTGAAGCTGGCTTTCCAGCTTCTCATAAGCCGGGCTGTTGGCAAGTCCTGTTTTCTTTGCCATATCCAGGGTCAGGAGACGCTCTCCTGCTGCCTGGCTTTCTATCCGTCCCCTTCCCAGTAAGGAGCTGATAAGCACAGCCGCCATAAGAATGGGAATCAGACCTGTCGCCAATCCACGTTTTCTCATGCCCAAGCTTACCCCTCTTCTTTCTCAATGGAATAGAAGGAGAATTCGCCTCCCCTATCCTGACAGATAAAGGTATAAATCAGTCCGTCCCTGCGGAACGAATAGATATAAACCGTATAAGCAACATCAAAATCCTCCACCACCAGGTAATCGTCATACTCAGTGGAAAGCTCCATCTCCACTTTCTTCTGGCCGCTGTTTCGGTTGTCCGCCATCCAGTTGATGGCCACAGCCTCCGGCATGTTTACCTCAGAATTGCCCTGATAATCCTCGGTCCCGAAGAATTTCTTCAGCTCCTCCACAGTTGTCAGAACTTTCCCTCCGGCGCCGAAGGAATCCTTACATACCAGGACTCTGTCCACAGACATCTCATCATCCAGGGTCTGGCTGTCGCCCCATCCGGTGTACATGGCGTCAATGTCTTCCAGGATAACCGCAAAATTAGCCTCATCCTCATACAAAGTCCTTTTTCCTTTGTAGACATCCGCCACCTCTGACACCTTTTTCCCCAAAAGGCTGCCGTACAGAAGCTCATCCTGGCTGAAGCTTCCGGTGTAGATTAAATTACTTCCATTATCATACAGCTTGCCGTTTCCATCCTTTTTCCCCAGGGCAAATTCCCCTTCATAGGCAAGGCTGCCGTTGTCCCGGTATAATTTCCCATTGCCGTCAAACAAATTCTCCTGAAAATTGCCAGTATACATCACAATACCGCTGTCATAATACCTGGTGCCATTTCCCTGATACATGTTCTTATCAAAATTCCCCTGATAGACCACAACCCCTGCCGGGTTGTACAAGGTACCATAGCCTGTGACAGCTCCGTCCTTTACATCCCCCTCATAGGCCAGGTAGCCGGATTTTCCCCGGATCCGGACTCTCTCATCCGCAAAGCGCAACAAAACCGAGTCATAATCATAGGTTTTTATCCCCTCCGCCCTGGCTGAGGCCAGGGTGCCGTGAACACTGTACAGATAATAGATGCTCAAAACTCCGATTACCACCAGAACAGCCATTGCCAGCCTTCTGCTGACCAGCCATCCGAAAACCGAATAATAGTCTCTCTTGTGTCTTGGCCGGACGTCCAGCAATGAGGTGAAAAAATCACGGATTTTGGAAATTCCCCTGGTACGGATAAAATTCCAGCTGGTCCACATCTTCACCTTTGTGACAAAAGGTGTAATTTTGGCTTTGGCTGATGCCAGCAGGACTCTGAACAGATTATCACCCACAGGCCCGGACCTCCTTTCTTAACCTTGAGCACTCTCAGAAACTCCCTTGCCCCCATCTTTGAAACATACTGGGCCAAAAGAGTTTCCAAAAACCCTCATCTTCTATCCTTACTGCTCCCAGTACAGTCTGCAGATATCTCCCTCCACATGTACCTGGTTCAGATAATTCTCACAGGTAAACAGATACCATTTTGCCATGGCGTCCTCCGGATTCTCCTTAAGCACATCGGAAAATGTGCTTCTCGCCAGGTAAAAATCATGCTGATAGAAAAGCTCCAGCCCCTTCTGGAACCTGGTGTCTGTCTCCTCCTTAAGCCTTCTCTGGGCCAGCACACAGGCATCCAAAGCCTCATACAGCCGCAGCCTCTCCCCTGTATCGGCAATGAGGATATACCCGATATACCGAAAAGCCCCGTCATAATTCTCCCGGTTCTTTACATCCTCCGTAAGCACCAGGTTCAGCCCCATGCTCTGGAACCACCGGGCATACTGTTCAATCTCCTTAATCTCCCGGGACAAAAGGAATGGAAAGCTCTGCTGGTCCGTTCCTGCCACCCCATATACATACTGGGCATAATGGAGAAAAGTACTGGTTCTCAGCCCCTCCAGGGTTTTCTCTTCGTAGAATTCATGCATCAGCCCGGTTCCGAAATCCACCGTATTCCTGGATTCCTCCAGAAACAGAACCTTAAGCAGGGTTAAATCGCTGTGCCCTGATACGAAAAATCCTCCGCCTTCCTCCTTGTGCTTCTCAATCAGTGTGATAAACCGGTTCATAATATTGGCAGACTCCCGGTTCCTGTCCCCCGGCTCTGTGGAGGAAACGAATGCCACCGTTCCGTGAAGCAGAACCATATCGCCGCCCTTTACCTCGGTGATGGAATCCTTGCCCAGAATCTTCTCAATATTTTTCGGCGCAAACCGATAGCATGACTCAAAAATCCGATATTTGGTGTAATTAATGCGGCTGATGGTCTTTTTGATCTCAAGCAGGCTGTTCCACATAAAATCCACGTCTTTTCCGTGAACCGCCTTTTTGGCCACATTCATCTGTCCGCCTGCCACCGCTTCCATGGCCTTTGCCAGCCTTTTCAGCTCTCTTCCCTGAAGCACCAGCAGACTGATGCTGACCACGCTTCCTATAAGGAAAATAATCTCCGCATAGATAAGATACCCTCTGCTGCCGTGTCTGTTTGTTCCGGATAAATCCTCTCTCCTGGTAATCCCCATCAGCAGATACTCCGGAGAAAGCCCCTCCGATGCGGCGGCTCCCAGCACCTGGTATGCCTCTCCGTCGATTCTCATCACCATGCTGGACTTCTGTCCCTCAGCCAGCCCATCTACCAGCTTCCTTGTACCGGCCACATACACATCCTCAAACCGCTGTCCATTGAAGCCGCTGGCGCTGGCCAGCACCTTATGGTCGCTGCTCCGCACAAGGCAGATATCCGTAAACACCTGGGAAATCCCGTCCAGATCCACAAAGCCGGACAGCCGGTTCCTCAGGGCATAGTACTCTCTGCTGTCATAAAAATCTTCCTCCTCCACCCCCAGCTTTACCGGGCTGCCGATCTCCTCCGCCAGAGCCTGTACGTAATAGAAGCCAAAGCGCTCTGCCTCCTGCTCCTTTGCCTTCTCCTGAACCCTGGGGATCTGAACTGCCCCGGCTGCGGTAATCGCCAGCAGAACCGCCTCCACAATGGCTATGGTATAACTTGTATGGTTCCGGTTCCTAAGCATGAGAAACGTAAGCAGCAAGCCTGCATATCCCATGAGAAGAAGCTGGATATAGATGGTAAACCGCTGCTGCCGAAGCTTCATCAGCTGCACAGCACTCAACTTCCGGCCCAGAAATGCACTGGTGACCTCTTGCGGCCTTTCAAAATTCTCCACTCCCGTCCCATCGTCTCTGCGGACCAGAAGTTCTTTATCCTCATATCTTGCCTCCACGAAAAGCCTTCCCTCTTCGCAGGAGACAAGCTGGTAAAGCTTCACCTCCAGAATCTCCGGCCCTTCTTCTCCATCGTCCAGAGACAGCTCCGTCATCTCAGCTTTATCTACAAAATAGACTCCTGCCTCCTCACCGCCTTCCAGAACCAGAGTCAGGTAGAAACCGTCCTTCTCCACCCGGAAGCCTGTAAGCACGCCGTCCTTTGCCATGTGCAGCACAGGGGATGCCGCCGCAGGAAGCGCCTGGTCATCAAACCTGACAATCCGGTAATCGGTCACCGTCTCATCCCCTGAAGTCCTGGTTGAGAGAAGGACAGCATAAAGCCCCTCCTCATAATCCAGCTTCCCAAACACGCTTCCCGGCTCAAACGAACCGCTTCTCCATACTTTTTTCACCGTTCCCCGGGGATCTGACACATAGAGAATCCCTTCGTTGTCTATATTCTCCGCCAGATATACGTTATTTTCTGCCGCACAGCCATCATGACAGGAGGAAACCCTCCGCTGCCTGCTCCATGACAGACCATCTGCAAAGGCCAGTGCGGTTATCAAAAGCATCCACACAAAGGCCACTATATATGGAATCCGTCTTCTCATTCCTTTTGTCCTCCGTTGACAGCAGTCCTATTCTTCTTGCTGCCTGTATCATCTAAGCAGCGATTCCGTACCAATGGTCTTGAATCCGTTAAACAAAAGACGCAGCCACGGAATATCCCCAAACAGCAGCTGGGAAATCAGAGACACCAGCGCCAGGATGGCAAGAAACAGGCAGATACACAAAAGCAGCCGGAACAGGCCGTCCTGCCTCCGCACAAACCAGGCTTTGATCCGTTTCCTGATCCCCCTTTTTTTCTTGGGAACCGCGGTAATCCTGATATCCTTGTAAAGCTCCGTAAACCGGTCATAGCTTTTTCTGGAAATCTTCTTCTCCAAAAGCCTGTAGCTGAATGCCTTCTGGGATGCCTTGGGCCTTAACAGCTCTCTTAAAATAGAGGCACAGGCAACCGCACAATCCCGCTGTGTCTTCTCCGGATCCAGCTGGGCCAAATCCACCTGATAGCTGAAATACACCGTGTGGTCCTTGGACAGGTGCAGCTGCTCCTGCTTTAAAAGCAGATAAAGGATAGGATAAGGCAGATTGGAGGTGATGCAGGTCATAATCACATTGATGCATATGGACTCACATTCCGCCAGCGTATAACTTTCTCCCATATAGAAATCCCGAAGAGGCCGTTCCTGCTTGTACTCAAAGGCCATGCACAGAGCCCCTCTGTCGGAAAAGCTGTCTATGTAGGAATCCTGAGCCGACATACCTGCCTGCTGAAACACCTCAAGATACTTCTTGGCGATCTGATGTTCCTTTATCACCAGCAATGTATACAGATTCCCGGCAGACGTATTCAAATCCTGACAAATCAAAATATCATTGATATCGCTTTCCTTCACAATGCGGACACATTCCAACTTCATCCTCTGCGATTGATAGAACATACCTGCCAGTCTCCTTCTACAACATAATTATCCCCTCGGTCTCTCAGTTACTCTTCTTCCTCAAATCCTTTTTTCTTCACAATGGCGTATGCATAGGTACAGATAATCGGCATATCGATACAGTAGATCCGGATCTCGTACACGCCTTCCTTGGCCGGAGCCGTGTATATACCGTCCGAGGTAATCTCTCCGCTTCCCGGCTCCGTCAGCTCATACGCCACACTGCAGCTTTCCATATTGTTATATTTCACATGGAAGTAATGGCTCTCCTTGGTGCCCATGACAACCGTAGGCGTATCGGTGGAAATGCTCTTTCCGTTATAATTCTCCGCCAGCCCCAGGTCATTGCCTGCCGGGAACTTGATGGCGATCCAGCGGTAAGTAAGAACCAGGTAATCCACATTCTCAAGAAGCCTTGCCGCCACGATAAAGCTTCCCTTATCGTTCATCACCTTTACCGCCGTCTCCGCGTCTACCGCTGCGGTCCGCTCTCCCTTAAACAGATCCGGGTTCCCATAGATGGTATTCTTGGCACTGGCCTGAAGAGCCCCATCCTCCGTAATATATTCATAGCCGATATCCACATATACGTTTCCTTTTCCAAGTCCATGCATTATCTCCCCGGAATAGCGGATATCCCCTCTCCTGGCCGATTCTCCCAAAGGAATCTCCAGAATCCCTGTGGCCACCTCCGGCACCCGGCCCTGAGACTGTGTCTGACCGCTCCTCTCCGGCTCCGCCGGAAATGAACCGCCGCCCTGGAGAAGCTCCGCATCCTTCACAAAATACTCCAGACACTCCTCCCTCAGCGCCTCCTGGGCAGGAGCCGTAATATAGGTCTTTACATTTCTCTCCAGAACTTCTTCTATAATATAGGCGCTTTCCGTCCGCACCAGCTTCAGATCCGCCAGACGCACATAATCCTTGTAGCCGCCCATATTTTTCATCTCCAGGCTCATCCGGCCTATCTCCTGGTTCACCAGTTCTCTTGGCTTATTTTCTGAGATCATAATCTTCATGGAACAGTTGGCCGCCGTCTCCACTGCGGCGCCGTCCACATAAGCCCTTGCCGTCCCGGTTTTCAGCAAAATGGAGGTATCCAGCACAGCCACCTTCTGGGTCACAAGCCAATATTCTTTTTTAATGGTTTCTCCGTCTTTCAGGGAAATATCTTCCAGATTGAGTTCCAGCTCATGCTGGCCGTCCGGTGTCAGAAATACCGGAACCTGAAGAATTCCATGATATGTTAATTTCCTGTTCTCCGGGGAGTTCTTCTGTACCTGTACCTCCAGCTTTACATTCCTCCCCCGGCAGACCGTAGCAGGCATCACCAGCTTCACCGAAAAGTCATCGTTCTCCAGAAGAACCGCGCTGGTGAGGAATTCAGCTTCCATCTTATATTCCTCTGCCGCCTCCTGCTGATCCATGAGAAACAGCTGGTAATTCTCACTGATCCGGTTATACTCATATTCCTGGCTGTCGTCTCCGCCTCCCTGGTTCATGGTATAAACCGTATGTACCGGCTCCTCCCTGTAACGCAGACAAAGGCTTGCCATATTCGATTTCAACGATTCAAACCCCTCAATAGCCGACAGCTTCTTCACCACCGAAGCCTCCATCACAATCTCACGCCCCAGACCGTCGATGGCAACCCCACTCTCCACCAGAAGAGACAGATCGTCTAAACTGAACACGCCGCAGCCGCATACCACCCCGGCTCCATACATCAAGTTATTGATAAATCTGCGCTTATTATTAAAATAAGTCTGTTCAGCCTGGAAATCCGCCGACGTAAGCATCTTTCCCGAATAATAACGATTCCGTTCAAATGGGTACAATTTCGTATTCTTCATCTTCCATTCCCTTCTTGATGTATGCACTTTTTATAATTTATCACATTACCAAGTTCGATTTTTTAACTGTTCAGATACCAATATCATTTAAATACCAATGCCTTTTAAATAGCACTACCCTTTCGAGATAACGCAGCCGGGAGAGGGACCTTAACAAAACAACATTACTATCTGAACTATTACGATTTGTTCAATTTTAGCATAAATATATAGGGCTAACCACTAGCCAAAAGGTCAGTCTCCCCTCCCATCAGTTCAACAATTCACCAGTCCCATACAACCACAGCCTTACACACGCAAAGAAGCCGTACCGAACGATATCTCAACCTATCGCCCTGTACGGCTCCTCTTCCATATCCTTATTGTCTGGTTTCCAAACGGGTCAGCGCCCGCTTCAGT
The DNA here is from genome assembly GCA_910585435.1 of uncultured Hungatella sp. Lineage (GTDB taxonomy): Bacteria > Bacillota > Clostridia > Lachnospirales > Lachnospiraceae > UBA3402. Next base: position 79,129 of record CAJUEJ010000012.1, read on the forward strand.
GCCATCTCCGCCCGTAATGTATCTGTCTCAGCGGCATTGTCTTTAATTCTGCGTTCCGCACGGATTCTGGCTTCCTCCGCACGATTTACATCAATCTCGTCAGGCCACTCCACAACCTCTGCCAGGATTTTTACTTCATCCGGCAGAATTTCCACAAATCCTGCATGGAGAGCCGCCTTTTTTACCTCAGATGCTTCATGAATCCGAAGTACTCCCGGCGCTACAATGGCAGTCAGCGGAATATGGCTGGCGTACACGCCAATCTGTCCCTCTGTGGTGGTAAGCTCCACCATGCTGACTTCCCCTGCATAAAACTCTTTATCCGGAGTCACTACCTGTAATTTGAACATATCCGCCATATCTTACCCTCCTATTTCACACGGGCAAGAACGTCATCAATATTACCTGCATTGAGGAAGTATCCTTCCGGCACATCGTCATGTTTGCCGTCCAGAATCTCTTTAAAGCCCTGAATGGTCTCGCTGAGAGGTACGTACCGTCCCTCCAGTCCCAGGAACTTGCCTGCTACGAAGAACGGCTGAGACAGGAATCTCTGAACCTTTCTTGCTCTGGATACAGTCAGCTTATCCTCCTCGGAAAGCTCATCCATACCCAGCATGGCAATGATGTCCTGAAGCTCTTTATACTTCTGAAGTACCTGGATGACTCTCTGGGCTACATTATAGTGTTCTTCGCCGACAATACGGGGATCCAGAATTCTGGAAGTAGACTCCAGCGGATCCACTGCCGGGTAGATACCTAACTCCACGATGGAACGGCTCAACACGGTAGTCGCATCCAGATGAGCAAAAGTGTTGGCCGGAGCCGGGTCTGTCAGGTCGTCGGCCGGCACGTAAACTGCCTGCACGGAGGTGATGGAACCGCTCTTTGTGGAGGTGATACGCTCCTGGAGCGCACCCATCTCTGTCTGCAGAGTAGGCTGATAACCAACGGCTGAAGGCATACGGCCAAGAAGGGCGGACACCTCAGAACCTGCCTGGGTGAAACGGAAAATATTGTCTATAAACAAAAGCACATCCTTACCGCCTTCGTCACGGAAATGCTCTGCCATAGTAAGTCCTGTCAGACCCACTCTCATACGTGCTCCCGGCGGCTCGTTCATCTGACCGAATACCATAGTGGTTTTGTTGATAACCCCTGACTCCGTCATCTCATGATACAGGTCATTTCCCTCACGGGTACGCTCTCCAACACCGGTAAAAACAGAATATCCACCGTGCTCTGTGGCAATGTTACGGATCAATTCCTGAATCAAAACCGTCTTGCCAACTCCCGCACCGCCAAACAGACCGATCTTGCCGCCCTTCTGATATGGGCACAGAAGGTCTACCACCTTGATACCGGTCTCCAGAATCTCTGTCTCTGTGGACTGCTCCTCAAAAGTAGGCGCCTTCCTGTGAATCGGAAGATATGTGTCTACTTTCGGCTGCTCTTTATTGTCAATCGCCTCACCCAGAACATTGAAGATACGTCCCAATGTCTTCTCGCCCACCGGGACGGAAATCGGCGCCCCGGTTGCCACGGCCTCCATACCGCGAACCAGGCCATCGGTACTGCCCATGGCGATACAACGAACCGTATCATCACCCAGATGCTGGGATACCTCGGCCACCAGGGTACCGCCTTCCTGCCGGTTAATCCTGATCGCTTCATTGATCTCCGGCAGCTTTCCCTGGCTGAACTTAATATCCAAAACGGCACTGATGATCTGTGTGATCTTGCCTACGTTTTGTTCTGCCATCTTGTTTCTCCTTATTCTCAAATTTTCCTGTCTGTCTCAGCCTGTGTTCTCCGCAGCCAGACAGGCAGTTCTTTGTATTAAATAATATCGCATCAAAACTATGATATGGCGTTGGCGCCTGCCACAATCTCCGTAAGTTCCTGGGTAATGGCCCCCTGTCTTGCACGGTTGTACTGCAGGCTTAAATCCTCTATCATTTCCTCTGCGTTGCTGGTTGCAGAATCCATGGCCGTCATACGCGCCCCGTTCTCGCTGGCTACCGCCTCAAGAAGAGCCCCATATATCAGGCTGCTCATATATTTTGGTACAATGGAATCCAGAACCTCCTCGTCCCCCGGCTCATAGGTCATAAGAGCCTGGGACCCCCGGCTTTCCTGATCTTTTGCCTCCTCCAGCTCCACCGGAAGAAGCTTTAAAAGCTTGGGAGTCTGAGACGCCGCATTTCTGAAGGATGTGTATGCCAGATAGATCTCTCCTATCTTTCCCTGTGCAAATGCATCCAGAAGCTCCAGCGTAATATCCGCCGCATCCCGATACAACGGCTCATTAATCACCTCGGAATAGTCTGCCTGGATAGTAAAGCCCCGCCTTGCCAGTCCGTCACGGCCCTTCCGCCCGATTGCATAGACATAGGTATCTTTTGCAGGCAGCTCTCCGTTGACAAGCTTAATAATATTGTTATTATATCCGCCGGCCAGGCCTCTGTTGGAGGTAATGGCAACCACCGCTTTTTTCGGCGATTCTCCTGCCTTCAGATATTTGTGATTAATATTGCCGGACTTCTTAAGTACAGAGCTGATGGTCTCATACATCATGTTAAAATACGGCTTTGAGCTTTCGGCTTTGGCTCTGGATTTCTGCAGTTTAACAGTGGCTACCAGCTTCATGGCTTTTGTAATCTGTTCCGTGCTCTGGATACTGTCTCTCCTGCGCTTAATATCTCTCATAGATGCCATCGATTACTCACCTGCTTTCTTTAGCGCTGTGCCTTACATTCTGCAATCGCCTTACCTAATAACTCATCAATCTCCGGTGTAATCTCTTTTGCCTGCCGGATCTTCTCCGGAATCTCCGGATACTTGGAATCAACAAACTTAAACAGATCTTCCTGGAAATCCTGAATCTCCGTGGTAGGAATATCCAGAAGATATTTTCTGGTAACCGCATAGATGATGATTACCTGATACTCTACAGCCATAGGCTTATACTGAGGCTGCTTTAACACTTCTCTGATTCTCTCACCCTGTGCCAGCTGTTCTTTGGTAGCTGCATCAAGGTCAGAACCAAACTGTGCGAAAGAAGCCATCTCACGGTACTGAGCCAGCTCTACACGGATAGGTCCTGCAATCTTCTTCATAGCCTTGATCTGTGCGTCACCGCCCACACGGGATACGGACAGACCGGCGTTGATTGCCGGACGGAAACCGGAGTTAAACATCTCTGTCTCCAGATAAATCTGACCATCTGTAATAGAGATTACATTAGTCGGAATGTACGCAGATACATCGCCTGCCTGAGTCTCAATAATAGGCAGAGCCGTCAGTGAACCGCCTCCTAAATCTTCGGAAAGCCTGGATGCACGCTCCAGCAGTCTGGAATGCAGATAGAATACATCTCCAGGATATGCCTCACGTCCCGGTGCTCTCTTAAGAAGCAGGGATAATGTACGGTAAGCTGCCGCATGTTTGCTCAGGTCATCGTACACAACCAGTACATCCTCTCCGTTCTCCATCCACTCCTCACCGATGGCGCATCCGGCGTAAGGAGCAATATACTGTAACGGAGCTAGGTCAGATGCAGTGGAAACCACAATGGTGGTATAATCCATAGCGCCAAACTCTTCCAGAGTCTTTACAATGTTAGCCACAGTAGAAGCCTTCTGGCCGATGGCAACATAGATACAGTGAACCCCCTGGCCCTTCTGATTGATAATCGTATCAATCGCGATAGCCGTCTTTCCTGTCTGACGGTCACCGATAATCAGCTCACGCTGTCCCCGGCCGATAGGAATCATGGCATCAATAGCCTTGATACCAGTCTGGAGAGGGGTATCTACGGATTTTCTCTCGATTACGCCATGTGCTACACGCTCGATACGGCGGAATTTATCTGTCTCCACAGGCCCCTTGCCGTCTATAGGCTGGCCCAGTGCATTTACAACTCTGCCTGTCATAGCATCTCCTACAGGCACCTCAACAACTCGACCGGTGGTCTTCACCGTGTCACCTTCGCTGATTCTGCTGGTATCGCCAAGCAGAACCGCACCTACGTTATCTTCCTCCAGGTTCAGAACCATGCCGTAGATCTCTCCCGGAAACTCCAGAAGTTCTCCCTGCATGGCACTCTCAAGACCGTGGATACGGGCGATACCGTCGGCTACCTGAATTACGGTGCCTACGTTGGACACCTCAAGCTTGGTAGAATACTTCTCTATCTGTTCTTTGATTACAGAACTGATTTCTTCTGGCCTCAAATTCATGAAGGTTCGCACCTCTTTCCTAATTTATAGTCTTTACGCCAGCTGTACATTTAAAAGTTCCTTTTTCAGCTCATACAACTGGGTTTTAATGCTGCTGTCAACGACTCTGTCACCGATGCGGATGATCATGCCGCCGATCAGGGATGGGTCTACATTATAGTTCATCTCGAATTCCACATATCGGGTTGTCGCTAATAATTTTTCCTTTACCTGCGTCTTCTGAGCGCTGCTTAATTCCACAGCACTGGTTACATCCGCAGTTCCTATTTTCTTATATTCCTTTACCTGGGCAATAAAATATCCGAAGATAGAAGGAATATCATTCTGCCTTCCTTTGTCAACGACCGCTGCCAAAAAGCCCATCATCTCATCTGAGACTCTTCCCTGAAAGACATTATGAATAATCTGAACTTTCTCCTCCTTCACAACCTGAGGGTGGTTCAGAAGCTGTATCAGGTCTTCATGCTCTTTAAGCGTCCCCTGAAGCGCCAGCACTTCTTCGTACAGAACATCCAGGCAATCCTTCTCCTGGGCTGTCTGAAACAGCGCATCGCCGTACACCTTTGATACTAGCTTTGCCATGTGCTCTCACCCATTTCCTTCAGCGTCTCTTCAATTAATGCATCCTGCACCGTGGTATCAATACGTGCCGTAACAACCTTGCCTGCCATCAGAGAAGCGATGGATACCAGTTCCTGCTTCATGTCATCCAGCGCTTTCTTCTTCTCAAGCTCTACCTCACGGTTTCCTCTCTCCACGATTCTGGCCGCTTCTTTTCTGGCCTCTTCTATAATCTCCGCCTCTCTGGCTTTACCCTTCCTTCTGGCTTCCTCCAGAATTGCGTCTGCTTCCTTTGAAACTTCCTTCAGCTTGCTTTCATACTCTTCCTTCATCGCTTCCGCAGATTTCTTGCTCTCAGCCGCATCTGCCAGCTCACCGGCTATCTTCTGTTTTCTCTTCTCCAGTAAATCCCGAACCGGATTAAACAAAAGATAAGACAGCCCGAAAAACAGGATAAAAATATTGATTGCCGTAAAGAAAACCTCGGAAAGCAGCTGCGGGTCAAATCCTATTAAACGATTTAGTTCCAAAGACTCCGCCTCCTTTCTGCTCCTATCATGAGTTCTCTTTTATGCGCCGAAAGGCTTTACGAACATCAGAATGATAGCAACAACCAGTCCGTACAAACCGGTAGTCTCGGCAACCGCCTGACCAAGAAGCATGGTAGAAGTGATATCGGATTTTGCACCCGGGTTACGTCCAACTGCTGCAGCGCCCTGTCCTGCTGCGATTCCCTGTCCAACACCAGGTCCGATACCGGCGATCATCGCCAAACCTGCACCAATAGCGGAACAACCAAAAATAAAGTCCTGTCCAGAAATGTTCATAGTATAATCCTCCTAAAAATATAAATAATTATTTTATTACTCCATCTTATCATTCACATACACCATGGTCAGCATACAAAACACATATGTCTGAATACATCCGGAAAACAGGTCGCAATATACATGCAGCGCCGCCGGAATTCCTATCTTGGCAAACCATGGCATCATACCATACCACAACCCCATGATAATTACACCAGAAAGCAGATTGGCAAACAAACGCAAAGAAATCGATATAGGGTTCGCCACTTCTCCGATTAAGTTAATCGGAAACAAAATGGGAATCGGCTGGAACAAGCTGGTAACATGCCCAAACCCCCTGTTCTTGATGCCCTGATAGTTTACAATAAAGAATGTAAACATACCAAGTAAAAATGTAACACCAAAATCTGCTGTCGGAGCCCTCAGGCCGAAAAGGCCGCTAAGGTTGCAGAACAGAATGAATAAAAATATAGTTCCGATGTAATTGACAAAGCGTTTGGCATTGCCCCCCAGAATTCCCTGAGCCATATTCTGAAGCATTTCCATGGCATATTCCAATGCACACTGGAATGTACTTGGTGTGTCACTTTCACTGACATTCTTTAACTTTCTGCTGGCTATAAAACCAATCAAAAGCAGTGTTGCCGTGAGAATCCACGCACCAATAGTCGTAGTGGTAATCCACAGCTCCTGTCCAAATGCATGATACTTTAGCACACCATGAATCATAAAATCAGGTTCCTGAAGGCTCATCGGAATTTTTATCATTCCCATACACCGTCCTCCTTTCTTCCATGATATCTTCCTCCTTTATAGAGCTTTGAGGAAAAGCTTTGTGTACAATCGGCTGGAGAAGGGCGCCAGCCTTGAGGCCTAATGCCCCAATGATCATCGCTACAGCATCAATCTGTGGGCGGCTTCCCAAGAAAAACAGAGCAGCAATAAAAACTACTCTGCGAATCATGGACTGTACCACCGTGGTTTTATTGGCATAGCTTTCATCCATGCTGGCTGCCACGCGCTCCGTAATACGAGCCATATGAATCAGCATGAACACATCTGCCAGAAAACCGCAAAGAAGCCCTAAAAGCACCGGCAGCAGTGCAAATCCCATGCGCTCCAAGCCGCCATGAAATACCGCCGCCAGAATCCCCAGAGTCAATGTGTAGAGAAACATGCCGATGGACATCTCCAGAACCAGATGTCTTGTACTGTCCGTCATTCTCGTTCCTCCCTGTCTGCTGTGGCATCCATACTCTTCCCTTGCGTCCGGATACGGCTCTGGGTCTTTGGCTTTGACACAGAGGGCTGGGGGCTGTCCAGCACCTTCCTGATCCCGTCCATCCGTTCCCTCTCCGCCTCTTTCGCATCTTGTTCAATCAGCCGCTTCGCCATAAGATACGCTCCGCGGCCGCCTCCCAAAACCCCTAAAAGCAAAAGCACCAGAAGACTTTTCGTTCCATAATGGGAATCAATATAGCTGCCTGCAAAAATACAGAACAGGATCGGGGTCAGTACGCACAGACCTAATTGGGTCACCATGGCCAAGCTGCGGTATACAGACTTTTTGTACCTCATTCCTTCACCTCATCCATATCATTGCGAAAATACTCCGATAGTATTATAACCAGTCTTTTCTGTTTTGTCCATGGTTTATGAAAAAAATACCTGTTTCTGAAAATTCTGAAAATTCCCGGTTTCCGTTCATGGCCGATGTTGTTTCGTTAAGGTCCGCCGGGGGAGGGAGTTCTCTGAATGATATTCGTTCATAGCTCCTCCATGAATCATAATTCCCTGTTTCCTGTGTAAAAATTTTTTTAAAGATTTTCAGCCTGTCAGTCCCCCATGTATCTGTTGACTTGCCTGGCTGCAACGCATATAGTTTGTCTTAAATGCAGGCATAACAGACTGCTCTACAGGGAGGGAAGCATGAAAACAATCAATAAAAGGCATATGGCATGGACATTGACAGCAGTTGTGGCAGTTATGGCAGTTTTAAGCGGATGCAGAAGCCGGAAGCCCACGGAAACCACAGCCGCCCCGGCGGCAGGCAAAAGCGGAGCAGAGACGGCTGGGGCAGAGACGACTGAGCCAGCTGAGCCAGCGCTTCCGGAAGAACCGGCCGGCCAGCCGGAAGAAAGCCTGAAAGAGGGGAATGTTGTCTGCGGATTTACGGTGGATTCCCTCTCAGACAGCCAGATGCTCCAGGCAGAGCTTATCGGCTTTACCCATGAAAAAAGCGGTGCAAAGCTGCTTTGGGTAAAAAACAGCGATCCGGAGCTGGCCTTTTCCATCAGCTACCACACCCCCTATATCGATGAAACCGATACCAACCATGTGTTTGAACACGCCATTGTCGCCTCCTCGGAGAAATATCCCAGCAAGGATCTGTTCTTCGATATGGCAGGAAAAAGCTACAGCACCTTTCTTAATGCATTTACCTACGACACATTTACAACCTACCCGTTTAGTTCTGAAAGCGAAGAACAGTTTATGAAGCTTATGGATGGGTACTTAAGCTGTATGGTTGCGCCGGATGTTCTTACAGAGGAAAACTTTTTCAAACGGGAAGCCCTTCGCTATGAGCTGGACAGCCCGGAAGAGGAGATTCAGATGATCGGCACGGTCTATTCAGAGGACTTTAGCTTTCTGACAGATATGTTCCGGGAGGCGGAGAACAATCTGAAGGATACTTTGTATCCGGGACAATACGCCTCCAACGTCATCGGGCGCTCTCACAGAAGCTATCAGAATCTTACCTATGAAGCCATGCTGGATACTTATGAGCGCTGCTATCATTTTGATAACAGCCTGATCTTTTTATACGGTGATATGGACTATCAGCGGATCTTAAGCTTTCTTGACAGCCAGTATCTGTCAAAGGCCGCACGGCATGGGACGGATCTCTCCGCCTATATGGATCCGGCCCAGGTATTTGTTAATCTGTACAATGCCAAGCCCTATGTCCAGTTCAGCCTGTTTTACGGCGACCCGGAGCAGAGCCAGGCATTTAAGTCTGTTGTGGATGAAACCCTGGCCCAGATCGAGGAAGAAGGCATTGACAGGGAAATTCTCCGTTCGATCTTAAAACAAACGGAGACCTCCAGCTATCTTTTCAGAGATCAGATAAATGCAGGCGTTAATCTTTTCCCACAGATTGCCAATTACTGGACCCATACGGGAAATTATGATTATTACAATATATTTGAACAGACCTTAAAGGATATAGAGGCAGATCGTGACCAGGAAATATTCTGCCGTCTGGCAGCCGGAATCCGACAGGACGGGCGCAGCGCCCTGGTCACCAATGTGCCGCAGCCGGGGCTTGCCGAAGCAGTCATCCAGGAACGGGATGACTATCTGGCGGATATGAAAGCCTCCATGACCCATGAGGAAATCCGGCAGATGATTGAGGATACCAAAGAATTCAGGGAATGGAACGAAACGGAAATGACCAACAGCGACTTCCCGATCGATCCGTCGGATATCCCGGATGAAGAGCCTTATACTGCTTACGAAATAACGGAGGGAGACGGGGTCACCTACTATATGGCCCCTGCGGAAGTAGAAAAAGCAGGAAGCTACTGTATGTATCTGGATATCAGTGACTTTTCCGATAAAGAGCACATGGAGCTGGGACTTTTTCTTATGCTGATGGGAAATATGGGAACCAGAGAACATTCTCTTGAAGAAATCATGAATCTGGAAAGCGAATATCTGTATTCTTATCAGTCAGAGTGCGTCTACCCCAACGGCGAGGACTTGTATCCCATGATGAAGCTGAGCTGGACCACACTGACAGAGGATTATGAGGCAGGTCTTGCCCTTCTTCTGGAGATACTTGGCTCCACGGACTTTGCGGATACAGATCGGATAGGGCAGCTGCTGGCAAGGGACGGGGACTCCTATGATGTATCCCGTGCCGGCAATAAGCAGGATGTGGCCATAAGCCTGGCAGCGTCCTATGTATACCGCGGTTACGCGTATTATGAAGCATACAGAACACAGGAATTTTATTATTATCTCAAGGACATCAAAAGCAGGCTGGAGGAGGATCCTTCCTACGGAACCGTTTTGGCAGAGAGCCTTCAGTCTCTTTCCCATAAGCTTCTGAAAAAGGGGCGCCTGATACTTACCTGTGCAGCCCCGGAAGCTGACCTTGAAAGCATAAAGACCATCAGCGCCGGCCTTTTAGAATCGCTGGAATCCAAAGAGGCAGCGGCAACTCCCACCCCACTGCCCCAGCCAGTGCAGAAGCAGGCCGTGATTGTGGAAAGCCCCGATCAGTATACCGTCACCGTTGGAAACTGTTACGAACAAGAGGGATTTTCCGGAACCTATGTACCATTTCTGATGGCTGCTTCTGACCGGTACCTGGTTCCTAAGCTCCGTTTCCAGATGGGGGCATACAGCTGCAGCAGCAGTTTTTCGCCTTACACCGGCTCCATGCTTCTGTACACCTACAGCGACCCCAACGGTGCAGAGACCCTTAAGGTTTTTGAAGGGACTGCCGATGCCATTGCCAATATGGAGCTGACCCAGGAGGAGCTGGACGGTTATATTCTCACGGCAATCGCCACATCAGGCATGGCCAGAGGCGTGCTGGCAAAACCGATTCGAGCCATGGATGAGGCAATCGCAGGGAGAGATACCCGGGATGCCTGCCACGCAGTCAACACCATGAAGCAGGCTTCGACAGAAGATCAGAAGGCAGCGGCCGAATACTTCCGGCAGGTTTTATCACAGGCCGGCACTGCCACTGTGGGCAGTGAAACGCAGTTAAAAGCCGACCAGGACGCTTACGACCAGCTTTTGTCTTATAAGGCAGGGGGAAAAGAGTAGAAAAAGACACCTTTTAACATAACGGCGGATGTCCTTTAAAAATTATTGATAGACGGTCAGCCCTGCTTTCCCAGATTCCTTTTCAGGTTTCTGTGTAAATTCGGGGCGAGATAATCGCCCCGAATTTACACCAATGTCATAATTTCCATCTGCTTCGTTGGTCTACACTTTGCTCCCGGTCCGTGCGAAACGTGTGCCACTAGTACATCGTTTTGCAAATAGCCTCGGCAAAACGACTCCAGTGACGTTTTATAAAGGACTTTTTAATCAAATTCACAAAAAATTTACTTTTTCAGGGCAAAAAAATAAGACCAGGAACCTGTTTTTAGATTCCTGGCCTATGGTTTTACTATGCTGTCCGCTCTGCTTTCAGTTTTTTTACTTCATCAAGTGGAAGTCCTGCGTATTCCGCAATTTTTTCAAGTGTCAACATTCCATCTGCTAACATTCTTTTAGCAACCTCTTTCAAAGATTCTTTTCTCATATCCTCCATCATTTTACACATTTCCTGAACTCCTTTCGGGTTTTCCTTCAAATATCTTGTTCGTTCTGCCATCAGTTCAAAATTCATATCAGCCGCTTGGGTACAGTTAAAATCGTGCATGAGTTTTCCTATATCGGATTCTCCACGATATTCACCATTCACATAAAGGATATGCTCCCCATCTTCAAAAGATTTACCCGTTGCAAGGTTGATTCTCTCAATCGGGTAAACAGCTTCACCCTGACCATAAAAATCTTTTTCAATGATAAAGATTGTATATGTTTCTGGCAATTCTTTAAATTCCTGACCAGAATGGAGATTCTCTATATCCATTACACTTGAATGGTATCTTGCCCTGTGTGGGTCTGCTCCCTTGTCCTGCCTCTGGACTTCCAAATCATATTTTTTTCCAACTGAATCCGTTCCATATGCATCCAGACAGATAGAACGTGCGCCAGCAAGTCTTTTCATATCCTTCTGTGTTTCACACTCAGTAATAATTAAGTCTGGTTTATCAGTGATAATGCGTAACACAAATTCAGCCAGTGGAATATTGTCTTTAAAAAGACAGCGCATGAAATCATCATCGATTGGTCGTAAACCTCTTAAACGCTGTAAATCTTCCTGATATTGCTGTTCCGTCACTGACAATCTTTCCACCTGCTTTCCCCTCTGTTTTCGTATCTCCATACTACCATAAACCTCCTGATTTTACAAGCCGGGAACCAGCGCATTTCTGAATCCCGGCTTGTTTGCATTATCACTTTTTCACATCTGCTGTATCTCATTTTTCAACATACGTTTGATTTTATCGCTTATGGTTTCCTTGCTGGTCTTGCCTAAATCGTCAATGCATTCCTGTATCTCCGAAAGCGGCAAAATATCTTTTGATTTCGGTAGTGCCCAATTCTTTACGGATTCATACAGATTTACGTCATTCACAGATATTTTAACCTGACACAAAATGAGATGCAGCTGCCCGATAATTTCACCCCTCTTATTATTTTGTAGCTACGTATATAGAATAACACATAAATCGAGAAATGCCTTTCCTGTTTTGCTGAATTTTAAATCTTTGGTTCGACTTCTGCGCCATTTCAAATGGTGAGTATCCGTCTGCCATTGATATGCACGAGAGTCCTCCCCATTTATCCGCATCTGCAAATCGCTCTCAAGATATAACAGTTATTAAATGCTATAAAAAGTTTGAGTTACTTATCTTCAAAAAATACGGTAATGGGGTCTTTCTTCGCCATACCTCCAATACCGTATCCAGTCATCCAGAATGATTCCGGCCAGACTTACAGGAATCCACAAGACAAAATACTGTGGACAGATCTGTCCCAGGATATTGCCTGGCACTCCGCTGTAATCCCATACATCCCAGCCCAGCCATAAATTAACAATACAGCCTGTTCCAAGTTCCAAAGCCGTAATAATACAGGCACCTGTAAGTACCTGCCGCCATAGCGGCATTTCCCAGGAGAATCCCTCATTAATTAAGCCAAGACATATGAAGCAGATCCCTCCCAGAAAGAACATGGTCCAGTGCGTCCATCCCCGGTAGACAAGTTCCACAATATTGTAGAGCAGTCCTCCTGTCACAAATAGAAATATGTACTTAAGACGCTGTTTTATCATCTTCTGCCTCACCTTTAGATCCCATTTTTAATATATATATGCATCTGCAGCCTTCCTTCTGCATCATTGTAAAATGAGAAGACTTTTGTGTACAACACCCGACAATATCTATCCCATCTCATAAGAAATTTTTGGATTTTTTACCTGTTATAATTTTGGATTCTTTTGAAGAATATACTCAGCAGGCCGTATACCTACCACCCTTTCAAAGAGCGCGTTAAAGTGGCGGACGTCATGATATCCAACTGCCCTGCACACCTCAGAGATACGCATATCCGTTTCGGAAAGCAGTTTTTCGGCATGTCCGATGCGCAGCTCTGTAATCAGCTGCTGGTAGGTTTTCCCAGTCTTTTTCTTGATCAGCTGACTCAGATAATTAGGGTTCATAAAAAATTTATCTGCAATGTCGTTTAAGCTGATGTCCTGGGCATAGTTTTTAGCCAGATATCCGCGAATTTCCTGGACAACATTATAGCTGGGCGCAGGGTATTTCTCCGCCCGGATCTTCTCAATAATATCGTACAGTTCCTCCTCATCCAGAGGCTTTGTCAAATAATAACGAATGCCCAGCGCCATCGCTTTTTTAGCATATTCAAACTCTGCGTACCCGGAAAGCAAAATAAACTCCGCATTTACATCCTGCTCCTTCAGCCGGCGAATCATCTCAATACCGTCAAAAAACGGCACTTTTATATCGGCCAGAACAATATCCGGCCGCTTTTCCAAAACAACTTCCACCCCTTCTTTTCCATTGAAGGCCTTTCCTGTCACGTGATAGTCCCGCCCCACAGCATTCAGCAGAAACTCAATCCCCTTTATAATATCAGGTTCATCGTCAACGATTACAATATTCATCCTTCTTCACCCATCTGTAATTTTATATGCATACGAAGCTCTATACAGGTTCCGTTTGTATTGTGGGAGTCTGCTCCTTTGTTCCTGAATAAAGGTCCGCTGATCTCACGGGCGTTCTCAATCCGCTGTCTTGTGCGCTTCAAGCTCTCTTCGTCCATCCCTTTTCCATCATCATAAATCCGGAATACAGCAATTTCCCCCATTCTTCTCCCAGTAATCCAAATATTCATTTTCTCCATTTCGTCACGTCTTCCGTGTTCAATACAGTTTTCAATTAACGGCTGAAACAGAACCGGAATGCAGTGCATATCCAGAAGGGTTTCGTCTACATCACATGTAAAACCGAACCGGTCGCTGAATCTCAGATTCTGTAGGTACATGAATTCCTCCGCGTATTTCAGTTCGTCGCGGATCACATGTTCATTCTGTGAACTGTCCAAAACAGTACGGAACATTTTTGACAGGAGAAAAACCATTTTTGAAACCACCGGGTCGCCGTTATACAGCGCCTTCATACGAATCGCTTCCAGAGTATTAAATAGCATATGGGGATTGATCTGGCTTTGGAGTGCGGCGATCTCACTGTCTTTCTTCAAAAGCTCCGATACATATACCTTGTTGATTAGCTGCTGCATCTCATTCACCATATGATTATAGCTGCTGACAAGTACGCCCAGCTCATCTGTGCTTCCGTAATCTGGAAGCGTGATATACTTCCCGTCCTTCATCTGGCTCATACCGTAACTCAGCTTTACAAGGCGGCTTGTAAGGAACCTGCTGAATGGTATAATCATGAACACAATACTTACCCCGCAGAGAAAAACCACCAGAACCGTCATCAGCAGCACAAAATTTTGCTCCATGGCAAGGGTTGCTTTGGGAATTGCCGTATATACTGTCAGCCCAAGCTCCTCCGACTGCTGTTCAAGAACGATATAATTGCTGTCAAATTTCTCTGCGGACATATACCCTTCCTGCCATTGCTCCGGATGCTCCATCAGGCGTGTGTCATAAAGGATTCTTCCGCCTGAATCCTCAATCCTGATCTCAATATCATATTTCCTCTTTGCGTTCTCGTACTTTTCATTCAATACAATAATCGAAGCAGGATCCACATCAATCATCAGCGCTCCCCGGTATCTTACACCGCTGGACATAATCCTCCTGACAAAGGTAATTGTCAGCTCGTCTTTCCTGCTGGTCCAGTAATCTGCTTTGTGTGCCGGAACAATATAGAAATTCTCCCCGCTTTGCTCCAGCTCCTTTACCCACGGTTTTCCACAAAATACCGCCTGGTCAATTTTAAGCCCATCCGATCCGGTCTGGACAAAGTCCCCGTTTTACATCAGAATACCTATGGTCTTTACCTTTGGCTGCAGTGTTACAATCCGAAACAGCACTTTCTGCATGTTCTCCTTGTCGCGGACAATCTCAGTGACGGTCCGCTCTGTTTTCTCCGAGTAAAAAAACAATTCACTGTCAACCAGAACAGACACGGAAATGCCCGTGTAATCCTGGAGCATGTGATTTAAATTAGCTGTGATCTGCGCGTTGAACGCCTGGGCAAATTCCATGGTATGTTCATTCAGCCTGGTAACGTACAGATTGTAAATGAACATGAACCCGATTATCAGCGGAAGCAGACATATATTTAGGCAAATCAGAATCATCTTCCTGGTAATCGACATATTTCGGAAAAATTTCATCATACCCTCCGTGGCTCTGCATAATCTCAAATAACAAATCACGGGGCTGTTGCACCAAAAGGGTGCAACAGCCCTGTGACGGATACTGTAGCTAGTACATCACTCAGTTATTCAGATTCTCATACCATGTCCGTGCCCGCTGGGTGACAGCGTCGCCGCCGCTTGCATACCATTTTTCAACGAATTCGTCGAATTTCTCAATAGGCCATTCTCCGGAAATGATTTTGGATGCGTATTCCACATAAAGAGTACGCGCGCCGATGTCCTCGTAATCCTCATAAATCGTGTTGGGGATATTGTTTCCCGCAATTATCCTGCCATACTGCTGGATCTCACGTACGTTCCGGATTGAGTGGTCGACTGCCCATCCATTCTCCTCAGAGCGGATATCCTCAAGCATATCAACAACAATCTCTTCGTTGGCTACCGTATCGTAAACACTCAGTGCCAGCCGCTCCTGTCTGGACTTATCCTCCGGCAGATACTCCTTTTTACCGTCTGCGTTGACCGTATAGTACATGCCTTCGACGCCAAACTTAAAGGTTTCGGCATTGTCCAGGTCATAAAGCGCATCGAGTACTTTCATACAGGCAATGATCCGGCCCGGATCCTCCGTATAATTCACAACATACTGTGGGTCGCCGCTGCGGACCGCCTGGTAAAATCCGCTTCCCTCATACCCGTTGGCAGAAATTGCGGGAAGTACGGCAAAATCAGCCTTGGCGCCGGTTGCGTTCTCGATATCCATAGCACGGATATAATCTGTCTGCGGCAGATGGTAATAGATTCCAACCAGGTTGGAGGAAACCTTTCCATCCCATGCCGCCTTATCGTTGAAGAGAGTCTCCGGATCAATCAGCTGCTCTTTATACAGGGAAGCCAGCCATTCCAAAGCATCCCGCATATTGGGCGTAACGGCGGAATAAGTCAGCTGGCCGTCATACAGATCCCAGCAGGGAAATCCCTCGTACATGGCTACTCCGTACATATAGAACAGATAGTCCATCCACCTAGCCTCCGCCCGGCCGCCGGTGGGAATCTCATCTGCCACACCGTTTCCGTTGGGGTCGTTGTTTTTAAAAGCCCGCAGTACCTCTACGAATTCATCCTGTGTGGTCGGCATCTCCAGCCCAAGGGTGTCAAGCCAGTCCTGGCGGATCATTGCGCCGTGGCTCTGGTAATCAAACACCTTGGGAACATACCAGATCCGCTCCTGCCCTGTGGGGTCGTTTTTGCGGATTAGATTCCAGATGGACTCATCCACAGCCTCCCAGCAATGAGGGGCATATTCCTGAAGATAGTCTGTCAGATCCAGCACCGCGCCATCCAGGATCAGCTGATTCTCCATGCCATTGACAACAACATACACATCCGGAGCCTGGCCGGCTGTCACGCGCAGGTTAATCTGTTCCTGATAAGTGGTGCCGCCGTTCCACTCGATATATGGCATGATAACACCGAAACCCAGGATATCCTTATAGAAATTATACATTTGCCCGTCCTTTTCCACAGGCAGAAAGCCGGGGTTGTCACGCTGGAATTCGATATACTCAGGCAGCACCACTTCCTCCTCTTCGTGACTGTCTCCTGAACCATTTTGCGCACCGCCCTGTGTGACGGCCGGACTCTGGTTTTCAGAGGCGCTTTGACTGTTTGCACCGCAGCCGGCCAGAAGCGATACGGCCATTAGGCCTGCCAGGATTTTGTTTACTGATTTTTTCATGTTCTTCCTCCTTCATTTTGTTTATGTATTGGCATAACAGATACGTATTTATCCCTTCACACTGCCGACCATAGCACCCTTTGTAAAGTGCTTCTGAACAAACGGATAGACAATCAGAACGGGAAGGATGGCAAAGATGACAACCACTGCGCTCAATGTAGCGGTTGTATAATTGACATCGGCAAACTTTGTAATCGCGACCATATCACCGCCGCTGTTGAGAATCTGCTGTATCTTCATCTGCAGCGGGAACAATTTTGTATCTGAAACGAACATCAGCGGATTATGGTACTGATTCCACAGCGTAACGCCATAATACAGGCCCACCGTCATCAGAACCGGCTTGGACGAGGGCATGACAACCTTAAACAGCGTACCGAATTTTCCGCATCCGTCGATTGCCGCAGCCTCTTCAATGTCCGGGGGAAACCCACGGATGAATGAACGCATGACAATCAGGTTGTACGCATTCAGGATATGGGGCAGAACCATGACCCAATAGTTGTCCCGCAGCCCCAGCTTTACAATCTGCAGATAATAAGGAACGGTAGGCGCTTTGAAGATCATGGTAAACACCACGAACAGCATCAGGGCTTTCTGGAGCGGGAAATCACTTTTGGCCAGAGGATATGCCATCAGCACATTGATCAGCAGGGACAGCGCCACACCGATTACCGTCGTCGTGATCGAGACCCAGAAGGATCTCCACAGTGAAAGCTGGGACAGCATGTACTTCCATGATTCCAGAGTAAAGCCGACAGGCCAGAGCGTCACAGCGTTCATGTCAGATGCCGCTTTCGAACTGAATGACAGTGCCAATTCGGACGCAAGAGGAATCATAGAAGCAATGCCAAATAGGATTAAAAATAGTGTTACGCAAAAACTATACAGGGAATCGCCTGATAAGGCTTTTCTCACGGTTTTCCTGCCTTTCATCACCAAAGCCCTCCATCTTCTGTATATTTCTTCGATAAATAGTTAAAGAGAAGTACTGTAATCAGCCCTACTACCGACTGGAACAGGCCAACCGCTGTCGAGAAGGAATACCTTCCGTTCAGGACTCCCACCCGATAGACATATGTATTAAAGATATCCGCCACGGAATAAGTCATCGGCGTATACAGGTTGTTACCAACTACTATATTTCATCCGCATTCATGCGGTTTCATCCTCTTTGTTTCTGCCTTACTTTACCGTCTTTTTCATTTCATGCTGTTTTATGTTGTTCATGTTTTACTTCACTATTGTTGTAAAGATTGTTGTAAAAACTCCATCAAACAAGTACAAAGCAGGACAAAAAGAAAAAGCCCCACGGCAGCAGGGCTTTCACTCTTTTAAAGCACTTTCATATTCTTTTCCATACTCTCCATACATTCCTTTGCTTTGTCTGTTGTAACGTGGCTATACACTCCCATAGTAACCGAAATATCACTATGCCCCATAATCTCCTGAATCACTCTCACATTGGTTTCATTCTCACAGAACCGGGTACAAAATGTATGCCGCATGATATGTGGTGTAAGGTGTGGCAGCAGGAACGGCTCCCGCTTTTCCTTTGCCGCCCGTTCAGTTTCCTCCCGATTGTATGAATTTACCGCACGTTTTAACATTTCCCCTATTGAACCTTGTGTATAAAGCTGTCGGTTCTTTATTGTCAGGAAAATAAAATCTCTGTACCCGTCCACGGTCAGATCACCGCTGCCCCCAAGCATCATATTTGTTTTCCTGATTGTCAGAAATGCTTTCCGCACGTCCTCTATCATGGGGATTGTACGCTTGCCGCTCTCTGTCTTTGGCTCTGTAATGTGGAATTGATGCCCTCTCCCATCCCCATAATCATCATAACGTAAAGTATGCGTTACATGAATCAGACCGTTTTTAAAATCCACTTCTTTCCATGTAAGCCCCAGGCACTCCCCGATTCTCATTCCAGTACCAAGAAGAATGGTATATAAGGGGAAATATGCTTTGTAACGCTCGCTTTCTGATAAAAAATTCAGGAAACACTTTTGCTCATCAATCGTCATAGCTTTTTTTTTGACTGTTTCCGTCTTTTCGATTTTCGACATTACACCGCTGCAAGGGTTCTTTCTTATCAGGTCATCAGCCACCGCCATTTCAAAAGCCGGATGCAGGAAAGCATGAATGATATGCAGATACCCAGATGATAAGCCCTTATCAAGCAAGCTGTTATAGAATTTAATCATATCGCTGTTTCTGATATTGGCTATGGGCTTGTTGCCGATAAAACTATCTTTTATGTGTGCGTTGATTGCTTTGCGGTATGATATTTCTGTAACTTTCCTTATGCTCCGATGATTTTCAAGATAAATTTCAATCAGGTCATTCAACGTAATTTTTTTGGAATCGCTGCTCCTGATACCGTCCTCCAAATCCCTTAAAATAACCTTTTCCTTTTCTCTCAAATCAACCAAATTCAGGGCATACACACAATGCCGCTTTCCTGCTGCATCCGTGTACTGGAACTGATACCGCCCGTCTTTCCTTTGGCTCTCCCCGGTTCTCAATATCCTGCCCCGGTTGTCTTTCCTCTTTTCTGCCATAATAAGCACCGCCTTTCTATAATGTGGGATAGGGTAGCAGGCATACAAGCCGCCGCCCACTCCCTTAACTTCGTTACCTGATAAACCACATTGCCGCCTGAATCACATTCCCGGCCAGTGAGATAATAAGTGCAATCCTGCACCGCCATAACTTCCTTTTTGCCATGCTGATAATCTCCGTTGCAAGGTTCATGTTCTCTTTCCGCTTTGCCATTATGCAACGCCCCCTTTCCTCTTTACCCTGATAACCATTCTAAGCGGCTCCGGCTCATTCCCGGCATATTCTTCAACTGCTGCCACTGTGACCGCCTTAATGCCCCTCTCTGTGCGTACAATCACCCTATCCCCGGCAGATACCCGGTCAATAAGAAGTCCGGGCAGTTCCCATGTATACAGCTTGCCGCCGGGCTTGTGGGATGCCCTCACAATCTGCCGCCTGCCGTACCTGATAGGAACACACTGGATGCCGTGCGCCTTTGCTATTAGATAGCTTGTGTAACCGTCTATCAGGTTTCCCCGGCTGTCAAGGATAATCTGCGACTGTAAATCCCCGGTTTCCTCGAAATACTGTTCTTTCTCCTGCATCTTCTCCGGCTTCGGCTCATGCGCTGCAAAGCACGGATAAATCTTAATATTATCAATTTTCATCATTCTTGCGCCCTCGTCTTTCTTCAAATATTTATCAATCACAATAAGCACTTTGCGGATAAAATCATGTGCGAATTTGCTCAAACCGCTTGCATACTCTAAGCACTCACTTTTAAATTGCTCCTGCTGTTCCGGTGTCCTTTTCCGTAAATCAACGGTAATCTCTGCAATATCCGGGATGCACTGATAAAATAAATCTAATTCTGTCACGCCCTCGCCCCTCTCTTTCTTTTCGCTCTTTCCTCTCGCTTGCCCCGTACTTTCCCGTAACCATATAGGGCAAACAAGAATTTATATAAATTCCAAACATCCGTTTCGAGGGGCTTGCATCCGTACACTTTTGCAATCTCAATACAGAACTGTATATCATCCTGCTTTACCCAATCCCCCAGCTTGACCGCTTCCATTATGCGGCTGTGCAATTCTATCCTCTGCATGATGCCGCACCGCCTTTCCGGGCAGAAATTCCCCTTTTCGTGGGTTCAGGTCTTGCAAAAAGAATAT
>CAJUEJ010000013.1 GCA_910585435.1 uncultured Hungatella sp.
ACGTGATTGACAGCCGATACCGCAGCGGCAAGCCCTTAATCGTGACAACGAACCTTACGCTGGAGGAATTGCAGAACCCGGAGGACATCGCCCACGCCCGCATTTATGACCGATTAACAGAAATGTGCTGCCCCGTTTGCATTACCGGGGAGAATTTCAGAAAATCCAAAGCACAGGCGAAAATGGAACGCCTTAAAATGCTGCTGAACAGAAAAATAATTTAAGTTTAGAAGCCGCCGCTGCTTATTCTGGAATTGGTATCAACAAGCTGCGTGACCTTACCAGTGACAGAAACTGCCGGTTTGTTTTGTGGGTAGGTAATAAACGGTTAATCAAACGCCGGCTGTTCGACCAGTTTATTGAGCAAGAGTATTCGATTTGAAATTTAGTGATGTAAAAATCAGTCTTGATATGATACAATGGACGTGTCATATCAAGGCTCTTTCCATCACGGAAAGGAGTTTGACAATGTCCGAGAAGCGAAAAGACAATAAAGGAAGAATCCTGCGGACAGGAGAGAGCCAGAGAAAAGACTTGATTTATCAATATCGGTATAAGGATATCCGTGGGAAACGACAGACCATTTATTCCTCTGATTTAAAGGAACTGCGGGAAAAGGAAAAGACAATCCAAAAACAGCTTGATGACGGGATTGATTATGCTGCCGGAAAGATTACCGTGCTTGTCCTTTTAGAGCGATACATCAGTTTGAAACAAGGTGTGCGCTATAACACCAAAGTAGGCTATAATTTTGTGCTGAATTTAGTCAAGAAAGAAGATTTTGGTTATCGCCAGATAAGGGATATCAAAGTATCAGACGCACAGCAATGGATTATAAAGCTGCATAATGACGGCAAAGGTTACAGTACATTCACAAGCGTCCGGGGCGTTGTCAAGCAGGACATGAAGTATAAACGTCAAGCCATGGACGCGACCAACGAAATCATCTATAATGCTATTAAAGGTGATAGCAAGGTTTCCATAGTGGAACTATCTGAAATGAGTGGCCTAAGCAGAACGACAGTTCATTTCAGGGTACAGCGTTTCAAACAGTTGGGGTACATACGGCACAGACTGGAAAAAGGAAGGAAACGGGAATGGGAAGTGCTGAAAGCATGGAATCCCGAAGATAATCAGAAACTGGCAATGAGGCCAGAATAAAGCTATAAAATATTAGCCCAATACGTTTTTGTGAACATTCACTGAAACGTATTGGGCATTAAGGAGGAAAACTGTGAAAAGTGTTGAAAATAAGATTCAAAAAGCTCACATTTCTATTCTAATGGTCTGTCATGGCAACATCTGCCGCAGCCCCATGGCTGAATTTGTTTTAAAAGACATGGTACAGAAGTCAGAGGATGCATGGAAGCATCAGAATCCACAGCCGGAATTTTTTATCGCTTCTGCCGCCACCAGCACAGAGGAAATCGGGAATCCTGTCCACCATGGAACCAGAAGTATCTTGCGCCGTCATGGTATTGACACCTCAGGCAAGCATGCCAGACAGATGACAAGATCCGATTACAAAGAGTATGATTACCTTATCGGCATGGATCAGTGGAATATCCGGAATATGCTGCGCATAACAGGCGGGGATCCAGAGAATAAGATTTGCCGCCTGCTGGATTTTACGGATCACCCGCGAGATATTGACGACCCGTGGTACACAGGGGACTTTGAGACAACCTATGCCGATGTGACAGAAGGATGCCGCAAACTCCTGGAAAAAATAACAGAAAGCCGGAGGTAGAAGCATGCGGCCTTTATCATTTATAATCGTAGGTTCCGGGTTCCGCTCCTTGTTTTTTGCCCGAATTGCAAAAAGATATCCTGACTTATTTCATCTGAATTACCTGCTGTGCCGGACAAAGGAGAAGGCAGACCGTCTGGCTGGGGAGCAGGAGATTCCCACGACAACCTCCCCCGAGCTCTGCCAGGAGTCGGCTCCGGATTTTGTGGTGATCGCGGTAGGCAGAGGGGATGTGTGCACCGTGGCAAAACAGTGGATTGAGAGAGGTTTTCCCGTTCTTCTGGAGACACCGGCAGGGGAAACGGCAGAGGAGCTGAAAGAACTGTGGGAATTAAAAGAGAAGAAAGGGGCCCGCATCCAGGTGGCGGAGCAGTACCACCATTATCCTGTCATGGCAGCCGGAATACAGGCAGTGGAGCAGGGAAAACTGGGGGAACCTTATGGAGTAAGCCTGTCCGTAGCCCATGACTATCACGGGGCAAGCCTGATCCGCAAAATGCTTCATATGGGGTTTGAGCCTATGACTCTCAGGGGAAGCCGCTATACATTTCCGGTGAGACAGACAGATTCCCGCTATGGCCCCATTACAGACGGCAGTATTAAAAACCAGGACAGAGACCATGTGACCATAGAATTTGCTTCCGGAAAGGTGGCGTTTTACGATTTTTCAAGTATACAGTACCGCTCCTTTATCCGTTCCAGACATGTGAATGTCCGGGGGAGAGACGGGGAGTGGAATGACACCATTCTCCGCTATGTGGGAGAGGATAATCTGCCTGTAGTGGAACATATGATACCGTATCTGAATCCCAGATACCAGGTTCTGGAGACAGACAAAATAAAAGAGATCTGCGGCCGCTGGAATCCGGTGCTGACCCTGGATGCGGTTCAGGATGAATATGCCATAGCTGCCATGATGTTTGATATGAGGGAGTATCTGGAAGGCGGAAAAGAGATATATCCGCTGGCAGATTCACTGGAAGATGCGTACATATTTACGCTGATCCAGGAGGCGGCAGCCCGCCACGGCGAGCCGGTCATATCAGAAAAAATGCCCTGGCACAGATAAGAATCTGCCAGAAGGGAAGGCACAGGAAAATATTGGATCCAGAAATGGAGCCATATCCGGAAAAATCAACAGAACGAAGCAATAGGAGAGACATATATGGATAAAAAAAGATTAGCGATTGTAGGATGCGGACATTTGGGTAATATAGTGACAGACGCCTGCTGTCAGGGACTTCTGCCAGAGTATGAACTGGTAGGAGTTTTGGGAAGGGATAAAGCCCATGTGGCTGCCATGGCCCAAAAAGGAAATTGCCCTGCGTGCGGGAGCCTGGAAGAGCTTCTGGACACAAAACCGGATTATGTGGCGGAGATGGCTTCGGTTCAGATGGTAAAAGACATGGCAGAAACAGTCTTAAGCCATGGCGCCAATCTGGTGGTTCTCTCTATCGGTGCATTTGCAGATCAGGCGTTTTACCAGAGAGTGCAGGATACAGCCAGAAAGCATGGAACCAGAGTACATATTGCCTCAGGAGCCGTCGGCGGTTTTGATGTGCTGCGGACGATCACTCTGATGGAGGCAGTGAACAACAGAACAGTACAGGCTAAAATGGTTACCGAAAAAGGCCCCGGATCCCTGAAGCATTCGCCGCTGTTTCAGGAACATCTGATGACAGATACCAAAGAGACAGAGGTTTTCTCAGGAAGCACGAAAGATGCCATTGCGATTCTTCCCACCCATGTGAATGTTTCCGTGGCGGCATCCCTGGCAACCTCCGGAACAGAGCAGCTGGACTTCCACATTATCAGTGTTCCGGGCATGGCAGGGGACGACCACAGGATCACGGCAGAGGGAGAAGGGCTGAAGGCCACTGTGGATGTGTATTCCAGGACTTCTGATATTGCGGCCTGGAGTGTGGTTGCACTTCTTAAGAATCTGGTATCGCCTATCATGTTCTAGTATGACCCGCACCAATCACTTGCCTGTTTGGCCCCAGAACTTTGCAGTGAAAAGGAGAAGATAAATATGTTACACAGTGAGAAAAAATTTCGGAAATTAACAGCCATTGAGCCGGTCAGCCTGATTCCTTCGGCAGAAGAGGAGTTAAAACAGTATGCAGAGCAGGTTATTTTATATGAAAATATTCCGACGGATGATGAGGAAATAGTAAGGCGGATCGGGGATGCAGACGGAGTGTTAGTCAGCTACACCTCCCAAATCCGCAAAACCGTGATGGAGCGGTGCCCGGATATCCGTTATATCGGTATGTGCTGCAGCCTGTATTCAGAGGAAAGCGCCAATGTAGATATTGCATATGCCAGGGAACATGGAATCCAGGTATTGGGAATCCGGGATTACGGCGACAGAGGCGTGGTAGAATATGTATTGTATCAGCTGGTGCGGATTCTTCACGGCTTTGACTACCCTATGTGGGAGAAAGAGCCGCTGGAGCTTACGAATCTGAAGGCAGGAATCATAGGGCTGGGAGTGTCAGGGGGGATGATCGCAGATGCCCTCCTGATGATGGGAGCCCGGGTATCCTATTACAGCCGAACCAGGAACCCACAAAAAGAACAGGCAGGGATGGAGTACCGCCCGCTAAATGATTTATTAAAGGAAAACCAGGTGGTGATCACCTGTCTGAATAAAAATGTAATTCTTCTGAAAGAGGAGCAGTTTAACTGCCTTGGGACAAAGAAGATTTTGATGAATACGTCTATCGGGACAGCATCTGACACCGATGCGCTTAAGAAATGGCTCAGCTCGCCGGAAAACCTGTATTGCTGTGACACGGAGGCAGCTATAGGCGATCCTTCAGGAAAACTGATAAAACAGGAAAATGTAATCTGTATGAGAACCTCCGTAGGCAGGACAAAGCAGGCTTTTGAGCTGTTAAGCAAAAAAGTACTGGATAATATCCGCCTGCATTTGGGGAGAGAATAGGAAAGGCGACAGCCGGGTTGAAAAGCAGGTACAGAAGAGACTTGGAGCGCGTATAAATAGCAAAGCGAGGAATTCAACGGTATGAAAGAAATGGTTTTATATTATAATCCCGGTTCCGGGCCCCATGTGGCAAAGCTGAAAGGCGTTTTGGTCCGTATGGGAGTCAGGATAAAAAATATCAGCCCGGACCAGGTGAACCAGAAAGTAGGCTATCTGGCAGGATTGCCCGGATTTACAGAAATAGAAGCGCAGCCCATGGACACAGAGGTGGAAAGAAGGCCTGCCGATACAGAAATAGAAGCGGAGCCCGTGGACACAGAGGTGGAAAGAGGGCCTGCCGATACAGAAGTAACAGCAGTATCTATGGATGAGGAAATGCTTGTGATGAAAAACTTTACCAGCCGCCGTATGGATGAACTTCTGATGAATTTAAGAAAAGCCGGAGTGCCCAGGATTGCGCTGAAAGCGGTTATCACAGAGCAGAACAGCCATTGGACATTCCGGCAGTTATACAGGGAACTGAAGGAAGAACACAAAACTATGACAGGGGAAGGCTAAAATCCCCTTTCAGGCTGAAAACAGGATAAGATACTGGAAAAAAGAGAGGTGCACGCCATGGCAAATCAATTTCCGGAGATACCGGACTCCTTCTGGAGCCTGTTTCGCTCCGGCAACCGGCAGATATATATTGATGCGCTTCTGCAGATAAATGAGGAATACCAGTACAGCAACTACTATTTAAGCAAGGAAATCTGTATCCAGACCTTAAGCAGCTATTTTGCCAAAAAGAAGGTAACGATGGAACAGGAGGAGCTGGAGGACGATTTTGACATGCTGGAGCCTCTGGCTGCCAGGATTCTCAACTGGCTTTTGCGCACCAGGTGGCTGAGGAAAGTGGATGATTACAATACCATGACTTCCAACATCGTGATTCCTGATTATGCGGCAGTGTTTGTGGAGGCCTTTTCCCATCTGGCGGGAGAGGATGAAGATGAGACCCAGGTCTATATCCAGAATGTATACGGGATTCTTTTTGCCTTTAAAAATGATCCCCGATCCAATATTTCTCTGCTGAAATCAGCCCTTGTCAATACCAGGCGCCTCAATAAGACGCTGCAGGATATGCTCCACAACATGGACAAGTTTTTCTCCGGCCTGCTGGAGCAGAAGTTTTACGGGGATTTGCTGAAAGAGCATCTGGACGGGTACGTGAACCAGATCGTGGAAAAGAAGTACCATATTTTGAAGACGTCGGATAATTTCTATCTGTACAAAACAGATATTAAACGGTGGCTGTCAGACATGCGCCAGGATTTGCCCTGGCTTGGGCAGGTGTGCGAAAAGAACCGGCAGCTTCGCGGGGTGGACGTGACGACAGAGGATCTGGTTGAGCAGCTGGATCTGATAGACAGAGGGTTTGACGATATTGAGCATCGGATTATGAATATGGACAGGGAGCATACCAAATATATCCGGGCCACAGTGACAAGGCTTAATTATCTGCTGAATCAGGAAGATACCATGAAGGGGCTGGTGATTGACCTGCTGAACCATCTGTCAGAGGCAGAGGGGGATGGCAGAGAGGCGGATGTGGACAAGGTAGGGAAGCTGATGAATCTGTCTCAGCTGACAGTGATTTCCGAGAGATCTCTCTATAAGCGGCGCAAGCCGAAGCAGGACTTTACGGAGAGCCTTAAGGAGGAGGAAGAGCATCCGGAATTGTCCAGAGAAGAGATACTGAGGATGAATAAGATTAAGAACCGGTACAGCAGGAAGCAGGTAGAAGGCTTTGTGATGGAGAAGATGAAGGAAGGGGCCTGGCAGGTGGATGAAGAGACGGTAGGCTCGGAGGAGGAGTTTGAGAAGTTGGTGCTTGCCTATGATTATTCTACCAGGAAGGGGAGCCCTTACAGGGTGAGAGAGCAGGAAACACAGATGGTGGATAATGGGAGGTATCGGTATCCGGGGGTGGTGTTTGAGGAGAGGGAGGCCGGAAGGTCCGCATCGGAGTGATTATGGACTACTTCAGGCACGCTTGCGCTTGATTTTTCACGTAACAGTACTAAGCGCACAAAAGACGTGCGCTAAGTGCTGACGTGAAAAGACAGCCTTCATACGTTCCATAATAACTCCGAAGCTACATTGTCGGCTGGATTAAGGAGAGTGCAAAGAGGCTGGGGGTAATTGGTTGGATAAGGAGAGGGTGAAGGGGCTGGGGATTAAGGAGGGATTGGGTGATAGATTATTTTGAGAGGCTTTCGGAGGAGGAGCAGCGGAGGGTGAAGGAATCGATTCAGCTTCTGTACAGGCAGACCTTTCTTCTGGAACGGAAGTATGACAGGAAGAGTAAGCGGTATCAGATGAACAGGGAATTTTATCAGTGTGATAAGTATCTGGAATTTATCAGGGCTTATTTCGCTATTATGGATATAGATGTTATTGAGAACAGCCAGATGGGGGTGATTTATATTCGGGGGGAGCAGGTGGTGGGGGAGAAGCTGCCCAGACTGGCTACCCTCTATATTCTTGTTTTGAAGCTGCTTTATGATGAGCAGATGGCTGCGGTGTCGTCGTCTGTGAATGTGGTGACTACCTTAAGTGAGATACATGAGAAGCTGGGGGTGTACCGGCTTTTGAAGAAGCAGCCGTCTGTGACGGAGATTCGCCGCAGCCTGGCTCTTTTGAAGAGATATCAGCTTCTGGAGCCTCTGGATGTGCTGGAGGAGCTGGACGGGCACAGCCGGATGGTGATCTATCCCACGGTCAATGTGGTGCTTATGGGGGATGATGTGAGGGAGCTGTTAAAGAGCTTTAGTGAAGGAGATACGGAAGATGGCGAATCAGAGATTTAGCGCATTGTCCAGGATTTGTCTGAATAACTGGCATTACATACAGCACAAGACTCTGTCCTTTCATCAGGGGATTAATTTTTTTACAGGGCATTCTGGCAGCGGGAAGTCTACGGTGATTGATGCCATGCAGATCGTCCTGTATGCCAACACCGATGGGAGAGGATTTTTTAATAAAGCGGCTGCGGATGACTCGGATCGGAGCCTGGTGGAGTATCTCCGGGGCATGATCAATATCGGCGAGGATAACCGGTTTTCTTATCTGAGGAATCAGAATTTTTCCAGTACTATCGTCCTGGAGTTTCAGAGGACGGATACAGGGGAGCGTCAGTGCGTGGGGGTGGTGTTTGACGTGGAGACAGCGGGCAACCATGTGGCACGGATGTTTTTCTGGCATAAGGGGGCGATCCCGGAGCAATGTTACCGGGGAGACGGGGAAGGGAAAGACCGTACCATGTCTGTGGAAGAGGTGAAGGTATGGCTGCTGCGGAATTTTTCTAAGGAAGACTGTTATTTTGGCTCCCACAATGAGAGGTTCCGCAGGCAGCTGTATGATATTTATCTGGGAGGGCTGGACGGGGAGAAATTTCCCCTTCTGTTTAAGCGGGCTATTCCCTTCAGGATGAATATTAAGCTGGAAGAATTTGTGAAGGAATATATCTGTATGGAACAGGATATCCATATGGAGGATATGCAGCTCAGTGTCATGGAGTACGGGCGCATGCGCAGGAAAATAGAGGATACCTGCAGGGAGATAGAGCAGTTAAAGGAGATCTGCGGCCAGTACGAGACAGTAAAGGAGCTGGACAGAGGGATACAGGCGGCCCAGTATTATACGAAGAAGCTGGAGATCCTTCAGGACAGGCTTGTGGTATCGGAGAGCCAGGAGAAGATCCATGTGTTTCAGGACAATTATGAGAAAACTGTCCGGGAGATGGAAGAGGGGGACGTGAGAATCCGGGAGATGAACGAGAAGAGTGAGGAGCTTCTGCGGCGGATTTCTATGACCGGATATGAGCAGCTGAGACAGCAGCTGGTAGCTCTGAATGCATTGGTGGAACGTCTGGCAGGTAGCAGGGCCCACTGGCAGCAGACGGCTGAGGGGCTGAAGGCATGGGAGGAGGAGGACTGTGTGTCGAACCGCACCCTGTGGGATATTCAGGCCTTTGAAGACGGTAGTATCACCCAGGAGGCACTGGGACGCCTCCAGGCAGACTTGCGGGAGATACGGCAGGATATAGGCAGGCAGCAGCAGGAGGCCCAGACCGAAGTGCGGCAGCTTCGCAGGAGGAAAGCCCAGGCTGAAAGTGAGCAAAACCAGTTAAAGCTGGGAAGCAAGGCGTACCCCAAAGAGCTGGAGCAGGCCAGGACCACCCTTCAGAACCGCCTGTATCAGAAGACAGGGAAAAGTGTGGCCGTGGAGATTCTGGCAGATCTTCTGGAGATTCAAGATGAGACGTGGCGGAATGCGGTGGAAGGCTACTTAGGCAGCAACAAGCTGGCACTTCTGGTAGAACCAAGGTATGCCAGGGCGGCTATGGAGGTTTACGGAGAACTGGACAGAGAGAAATATTTCTGGATATCCGTGGTGGACACAGAGAAGGTGACAGCCCAGAAGCACACGGTCTTAGAAGGCGGGCTGTCCCGGGAAGTGAGTGCATCCAGAGAGTATGCCCGGGCCTACATCGATTTTCTGCTGGGAAAGGTGGTAAAATGTGACACCGTGGAGGAGCTGAGAAACTGCTCCATCGGCATTACCAGAGATTGTATTACATATCGCAGCTATCGGATGCAGCACATCAATCCTGTATATTATACAAAATCAGCCTACATCGGAAAAAGCAGCCTCCGCCAGAGAATCAAGCTTCTGGAAAAGGAATTGGCTTCTGTTGACGAGAAGCTGAAGCCTCAGCTGGAGCTGATAAAAGAAGGGGAGCGGATCCTGGAGCTGGAATACCTGGGGCAGCCCCTTACTGTGTATGAAGAGTGGAAGCATGACATGGATACAGCCAGGGAGAAGGCGGGGGAGCAAAAGCTTTTGCGTGAGAAGCTGGAGCAGATGAAGGCCCGGGACATTGAGGAATGGGAGAGACAGCGGCAGCAGATACAGGAAGGGCTGGAGAAGAGCAAGGAGGCATTGCGGCAGCAGCAGAGGACGGCTGCAGGGCTGGAGAGAGACATTCAGGCAGAGAAAAAACATTTTCTGGAGCTGAATGAAGCGCTGATAGAAAAGGAGAAGCAGCTGCCCCTTCGGGAAGACCTGGAGGAAGCCCTTGGAAATGCCGTAAAGGGAAAGACGTATCCGGCGGTCAGGAATCAATATCTGAAGGAACTGGCGGATATGGAGGAGCGTGAGAAAAAAGAGAAGAACCGTCTGGTAGATTTACGCAGCAGTTATCTGAGACAGTGCCCCAACCGGAATTTTTCTCCTACAGCAGAGGACAACAAAGAGTATCAGGAGCTTCTTGACAGATTGAATTTTGATGAGCTGGAGGAGTACCGCCTCCGTGCCCTGGGGCAGGCCAGGACGGCAGTGGAGCATTTTAAAGATGATTTTATGTACAAGATCCGCAGCGCCATAAAAGAGGCCATGCAGAGAAAAGACGAGCTGAACCGGATTATTTCCCATCTGGATTTCGGAAAGGACAAATACCAGTTTTATATTGGGAAGAACAAAGGGGCAGACGGAAAGTACTATGACATGTTTATGGACGAGGCCCTGGAGGTGGATCCGGCGGATCTGAATATCGGCTTTGACAACCAGCTGAACCTGTTTTCAACCGAACATGAAAACCATTACGGGGATATGATCAATGAGCTGATAGGCCTGTTTATTCCGCCGGAGAATGCCACGGCAGAGGAGCAGGAGGAAGCAAAACGGAATATGGACAAATACTCCGATTACCGGACCTATCTTTCTTTTGATATGCAGCAGTTAATCAAAAATCAGGATGAGACCATCAAAATCGGGCTTGGCAGGATGATCAAGAAAAATTCTGGCGGAGAGGGGCAGAACCCTCTTTATGTGGCTCTTTTAGCCAGCTTTGCCCAGGCATATAAGATTGATCTGAAGCCGGGGATTCAGAGAAACCCGTCCATACGCCTGGTAGTGCTGGACGAGGCATTTTCCAAGATGGACGGGGAGAAGGTGGCAAGCTGTATCCAGCTTATAAGAGGCCTGGGATTCCAGGCGATCATCAGTGCCACCAATGACAAGATCCAGAATTACTTAGAGACTGTGGACAAGGTTTTTGTATTTGCCAATCCAGGCAAGAGGGCTATCTCTATCCAGGAATTTGAGAAAAAGGAGTTTGCAGGGCTGAAACAGGATATAGAAGAGGAGGAGGAAAAAAGTCTATGGCAGCAGTGACATGGAAATGCCCCAACTGCGGAGGCGGGCTTACATTTGACCCGGATTCCCAGAAATTTGAATGTGAATATTGTCTTTCTCAGTTTGGCAAAGAGGAGCTGGAACGTATTGCGCCAGATGAGGGGGAGGAGCAGAGGGATACGGCCGTCGGGCCGGAAGACGGGGCCGGGGAAGGGGAGGCTTCAGGGTTTGCCCCGGTACTGTACATGTGTCCCAGCTGCGGGGCGGAGATTGTGACCGATGAAACGACGGCAGCCACATTCTGCTTCTACTGCCATAATCCGGTGGTGTTAAAGGGGCGGCTGGACGGAGCCTATAAGCCGGATTTTGTACTGCCCTTTGCCGTGGAGAAGGAGAAGGCAAAGGAAATATTCTTAGGCTGGCTGAAAAAGAAACGGTATGTCCCTGCAGATTTCTACTCGCCGGAGCAGATTGAGAAAATGACAGGGGTGTATTTCCCTTATTGGCTGTACAGCTGCCAGGTAGACGGGCGGATGGAGGCAGAGGCTACTAAGCTGCGGGTGTGGGATACCGGGGATATGCGGTATACAGAGACACAGAAGTATGATGTGTCCCGACAGGGACAGATGAAGGTGGAGCACGTCACCCGCAATGCGCTGAAGAAAGCGGATAAGCAGCTGGTGGAAGGTGTGATGCCCTTTGATTTAAAGGAAATGAAGCCCTTTTCCATGGCTTTCCTGTCAGGCTTTATGGCAGAAAAAAGGGATATGGAGAAGCAGGAATTCAGGCAGGAGATCGAGACAGAGGTGAAGGCCTTTGCCGCGGACAGCTTAAGAAGCAGTGTGGGGCCCTACAACAATGTGAGTATAAGAAGCCAGAGCGCACAGCTTCAGAACCCCCGGTGGAATTACGCCCTTCTTCCTGTGTGGACGCTGACCTACAAGGGAAAGAAGGACGGGAAAATCTATTATTTTGCGTGCAACGGGCAGACGGGGAAAATCTGTGGAAAACTTCCGGTGGATTCCATGAAGCTGTGGATATTCTTCCTGGAAATTTTTCTGCCTCTTCTGGCAGTGCTTTTGGTGGCAGGGTATCTGATATGACGGTACAGAAAGGGCGATGGATATGGGAATAGAAGGAAAAAGCAGGAAAATGGCAGCATGGCTGGCAATGTATCTTCTGGCAGCGGTTTTAACTGTCTGTATGTCCGGGGCAGCCTTTGCCGGGGAGATGATGGAGCTGGACGGGAACTCTGCCCAGAGGGTCTATGATATGGCAGAGCTTCTCACAGACCAGGAGGAAGAGGCCTTTGAGGCTGAGATTGCCAGGCAGAGAAAGGATCTGAACTTTGATATTGTTGTGGTGACCATCGAAGACGCAGGGGGAAAAGGCTCGCAGGAATATGCTGATTATAATTATGAAGTGGCTGGTTTCGGCAACGGCAGCGGCCATGACGGGATTCTCCTTCTCATAGATATGGAGAACCGGGAGCTGGTGCTGTCCACAGAGGGGAGGGCCATCCGGATTTTTACGGATGAGCGGATAGAAACCATGCTGGATCACATCTATGAGGGGGCCTCCGACGGAGATTTTTCCTCCAGTGTGGAAGCATTTCTGGAAGATACGGAGTATTACGGGGAGAAGGGGATTCCTTCCGGCCAGTACAATTATGATACGGAAACCCACGCAGTCAGCGTACATAAAAGCATCCGCTGGTATGAGGCTCTTCTGGCAGCAGGCGTCTCCGCCTTTGTGGCGGCCACGGCCTGCCTGACTGTGAAACATCAGTATGAGATGAAAGAGGCGCCGGGGCAGACCAGGAATCTGAATATGGCATACCGGGCAGACTGCAGGTTTGCATATGACAATGAAAGTGATGTCTTGATCAATAAATTTGTCACCAGCCAGGCAATCCCCCGCAGCACCGGGGGATCCCACAACCAGGGAGGAAGCTTTGGCGGCGGCTCCTCTGCCGGACGCAGCTCCACCCACCATTCTGCCAGCGGGCGCAGCCACGGCGGAGGGAGCCGGAAGTTCTAGTGTGCCTCAGCCTTTGTTGTTGACATGATTTAAAGACCCATGGTATCATAAAACAAAAGACGTAGTCCTTTGTGGCGCAGCAGTGGGGATTAAATGGGAACAGAGAGGGGGAGGACAGACGTATGAGCTATTCAAGGGAGCATTTCATACAGGCAGATGGAGGCGCGCCAGCGGTCAGAGATCATATAGAGCAGAGCGGTATGCAAAGTGTTCAGAATCTGGAGGCCGTTATCAATGAGGGACTTCGTGTCGCCCTGCAGGAGGAGACCCCGGATCAGTCGCTGGAGGTGCTGCTGGAGCACCTGGGAAAAGCATTAAATGGGGAAAGGACTTACATATTTGAGCAGAATGAGGCCGGCGGCGATGACAACACCTACGAGTGGGTGGCAAACGGCATAGAACCGGAAAAGGAGAATCTTCAAAATGTTCCGCCGGAGGTGTGTGCCAGCTGGTACCGGAACTTCAGCATCGGCAGGCATATTGTCATCAAAAGCGTGGAAGATATCCGGGAAACAGCTCCCCTTCAGTATGAGACGCTGAAGCGGCAGAGCGTCCATTCTCTTGTGGTGGTTCCTCTCTATGACAGAGAAAAGCTTATCGGCTTTTATGGTGTGGACAATCCGCCTGTAAAGCAGCTGGAGTATGCATCCAACATGCTGCAGACTGCGGCATACTTTATTGTGTCCTCACTGAAACGGCGCAATCTGGTCCGAAGGCTTCAGAAGCGGAGCTATAATGTCCTCCATGCCCTCAGCGTGGACTACCTGGGCATTTATCAGGTGAACTTTGACACAGGAGAGTGCGAGATATACCGGGACAGCGAACGGATAAGCATGGATTGGGCCGCCAATTTTAAGGATGGGTATCAGGCGGCTATGGAGCAGTATATTTCCCGCTATGTGATCCCGCAGGATCAGGAGAGGCTTCGGGCCGTGACAAAAAAAGACTATGTACTCTCTCAGCTGAGGACAAAGAAAAAGTTCTATGTCCGGTATCAGGTAAAGGACAGCTCCTATGGACTGAAATACATGGAGATCCATTTTTCGTCTATGGATAAGATGACAAAGGAGAACTGCGCGATTTTTGCCCAGCGGGATGTGAATGCTGTGGTGGAGCAGGAGGAGAAGTACAAGCTGGAGGCAAGACAGAGCCTGGAGGGGATTCTGGAGGGAGCCAGGACCGGCATCTGGACCATCGAGCTGGAGGAAGGCTGCCGGCCCAGGATGTATGCGGATCGGACTATGCGGATACTTTTGGGCGTATCGGCCGGGGTTGAACCGGAAGAGTGCTACCAGCACTGGTTTGAAAATATAGAGCCGGACTATGTGGAGATGGTGCAGGAAGCGGTGCGCCAGATGGGAGAAACCGGGCGTGCCGAGGTGATTTATCCCTGGAATCATCCAAAGCTTGGAAAGATTTATGTCCGCTGCGGCGGTGTGCTGGACAAGACATTTAAAAAACCAGGTATCAGCCTGAATGGATACCATCAGGATATTACAGAGACCATGGTGACCAGGAGGAAACAGGAGCAGGCTATCATGGAGCTGTTAGAGAAGGTCAGGCAGGCCAATTCGGCAAAGAGCGAATTTCTCTCCCATATGTCCCATGATCTCCGCACACCTATCAACGGGATTCTGGGAATGCTGGACATCCAGGAAAAAAGCCTGGATGATCCCGACCGGCAGAGAGCGTGCCGGCAGAAGATCCGTGTGTCTGCGGAGCATCTGCTGTCTCTAGTCAATGACGTCCTGCAGATCAGCAAGCTGGAGAGCGGAAGACCGGCGGCGGTGGAGGAGCCGTTTGACCTGTATGACACACTGGAGAACTGCATCACTGTCCTGTCCGCCCAGGCGGAGGAGAAGGGGATCTGCCTGAAGCTTCAGGAGGTGGGGCTGGAACACAGAAGGATGATAGGAAATCCTCTGCATATAAAGAAGATCCTGATGAATGTCATCGACAATGCTCTCAAATACAACCGTCCCTACGGATCTGTGTTTGTCCAGGCAAAAGAGATCTCCTGTGAGGGCAAAACCGCCACCTGCCAGTTTGTGATCGAAGATACGGGAATCGGCATCAGGGAGGACTTTAAAGAGGATATGTTTGAGCCCTTTACCCAGGAGCATCAGGGGGCAAGAACTCACTATAACGGCGTCGGGCTTGGCATGTCCATGGTGAAGAAGCTGGTAGACCAGATGAAGGGAACCATTGAGGTGGACAGCCAGATCGGCAGGGGAAGTGTGTTCCGGATCACCCTGCCTCTTCAAATCGACCAGGCCTGGAGCGGGCCTTCTGTGGATGGAGACGAGAATGCAGGGGACAGCATCGCCGGGATGAAGGTTCTTTTGGTGGAGGATAATGAGATCAACTGTGAAATCGTGGAGTTTATACTCAGGGAGGCAGGGGCAGAGGTGGTGACGGCCAATGACGGAAAAGCCGCTGTGGACGAGTTTGCGGCATCCGCCCCGGGAACCTTTGACTGTGTGCTTATGGACTTGATGATGCCGGTTATGAGCGGGTACGAGGCTGCCCGTGTGATCCGCGGCCTGGATCGGCCGGACGCATCATCCGTGCCTATCATAGCGCTGTCAGCCAACGCATTTGAGGAGGATGTGGCTCTGGCAAAGGATGCCGGGATGAATGAGCATCTGGCAAAGCCGGTGGATATGAACAAAATGTTCCGGGCCATGAACCGGCTCAGGCGCTGACAACCTTGCAGAAACAGGGAGTGCCATTACTCCCGCCAGATATTTTGCCGCCCGGGAAGCCGCCAGGCTTGCCAGGCGGCTTTTAACATGGGAAAATATCAGAAGACCAGATGAATCAATATGCACAGGAGAGTACCTAAAACCGTGGGAAGAAGGATTGCCACAGCAGTCCATTTCCAACTGCCGGTCTCTTTTTTTATGGTCAGGCAGGTGGTGGAGCAGGGCCAGTGGAACAGGCAGAAAACCATCATGCACAGCGCGGTCTTCCAGGTCCATCCGTGGGCGGTAAGAAGGTTAAGCAGTGCCGAGGAATCGCTCATTTCCACCAGATGGCCGGTCTGGAGATAAGCCATAAGGATGATGGGAACCACGATTTCATTGGCAGGAAAGCCCAGGATAAAGCCGGCCAGAATGACTCCGTCCAGCCCCATGATCCGCCCCAGGGGATCCAAAAGCCCGGTGAGGCTGGCCAGAAGGCTTTGCCCTCCCAGATTTATATTGGCAAGAATCCATATAACCAGCCCTGCAGGGGCAGCTACGGCCACAGCCCTTCCCAGGATAAACAGGGTGCGGTCAAAGATAGAACGGACGATGACCTTGCCGAACTGGGGCCTGCGGTATGGGGGAAGCTCCAGGGTGAAGGAGGAGGGAACCCCTTTTAACAGGGTGTGGGACAGAAGCCAGGAACAGCCCAGCGTGGCGGCGATGCCAAGCAGTATGATGCAGGTAAGGTACAGAGCGGCCTGAAGATTTCCCATGGCATCCCCCCGGACACCGGCGGCGAAAAACAAGGTGATCAGGGTGACTAAAGTAGGAAAGCGGCCGTTGCAGGGAACCAGGGAATTGGTGAGGATAGCCACCATCCTCTCCCTGGGGGAGTCGATGATACGGCACCCTGTAACGCCTGCGGCATTACAGCCAAAGCCCATAGCCATGGTAAGGCACTGCTTTCCGCAGGCACGGCATTTCATAAAAGCCCGATCCATATTAAAGGCCACCCTGGGCAGATAGCCCAGATCCTCTAACAGGGTAAAAAGCGGGAAAAAGATAGCCATAGGAGG
Organism: uncultured Hungatella sp.; assembly: GCA_910585435.1. Classification (GTDB taxonomy): domain Bacteria; phylum Bacillota; class Clostridia; order Lachnospirales; family Lachnospiraceae; genus UBA3402. The sequence goes on from CAJUEJ010000013.1 coordinate 16,687, forward strand.
CAGCATAACTGATACCACCCATGCCAGCACCCGGTAGACGCCGTAGACCAGGGCATTCACAAGGCCTTCTGACAGGTTCATCCAGGTAAGAAGGGCAGCAAGCCTGCCCTCCAGTGAGAATAATAGATCCCACAGAAGAGAGGAAGGATAGTTGGCGCCGGCCATGGTCAGCCAGAATACCCCCATAAGAAGGAGAACCATGAGAATACCGCCGGTATAGGGGCCGGTTACAAGGCGGTCTATCCGCTGCTGCCTCTGCCGGTAGTTGACTTTCGTATAGCGGACTGTCTCCCCGGCCAGCTCCTTGGGAGAGAAATCCAGGCAGTCGTAGCTTGCTTTTGACAAGACCGCTTCATGGACAGCCTGCTTTACCTGGGTAAGATCCCTGGAACACCTGGCACAGCAGGACAGCACAGGAATCTGGAGAACATCCTGAAGAAGAGAGAAATCGATCTCTATTCCCTTTTTTCTGGCTTCATCGCAGAGATTGACAACAAGAATCAGGGGAGTCCCGTTGTCCCGTATATAGTCCAGAGACAGAATCTGCTTCAGAAGATGAAGCCCCCGCTCCATACAGGTGGCATCACAGACCACCATGACAAGCTGCGCTTCCCCGCTGCACAGAAAATCCCTGGCGATCTCTTCCTCCTCCGAGTGGGCAGCCAGTGAATATGTACCTGGCAGATCCACCAGCAGATAGCCCTGCCCCTCTACCTGGAATTCTCCTTTTGCAGAGGCAACGGTTTTTCCGGGCCAGTTGCCGGTGTGCTGTTTTAAGCCGGTAAGCCCGTTGAAGATAGTACTTTTCCCTACATTGGGATTACCTGCCAGTGCAATAACATATTTATGATTATCCACAAAATCCCTCCATACATATAGAACCGTTTTGCAGTCAATATTATGATTACTTTATGAATGGGGACAACAGATCGTGCTTGGGGTATTTTCTTTTTGGAAAGTTTGTGCTATAATCTGGACAGAGATTATAAAACGCCGGTTTTAGTATAGATGAAAAGGGCGTTATCATGTTTTTTCAAATAGGAGGACAGTTTCATGAAAGGCTTAAAAACATTAAAATGCATGTTAGCCATGGTGTTCATGTGTCTGTGTCTGGCCTTTGCGGCAGCTCCGGCTATGGAAGCCCACGCTGCAACCCAGACCGAGCAGGTGGCGGAAGGCAGTGCAGATACCCAGAATGCAGGCGGTGACGAGGAGGCTTTCCTGCTGATTATGATGGGCGGTGCCCTTTTAATCATTCTATTTGCCGTGATTTCAGCGATGGCTACAGTCTCTTCCTCTATTGCAGTTGCTGCCAATATGGATGTAGACGGGGAATAGAAGCAAAGACGACGGCATAAACCAGCCGTTCCCATAAAAAGAATGCAAAACAGAAGGGGAAACTGAAAAAGTCTGCAGCCTCCCCTTTTTTGTTGTTTCCGCATATCTGTGGCAGACATCTCCCAGCTCCTACGGACAACATTCCGGTACAGATTCAACGAAGATTTCACTGCTGTTTTGCTGCCTTAAAGCAATGACAGCATTCCTTACCAGGTAGGCGCGCATGCCGCCGGAGGGGCCGGACAGGACACAGGAGATCTCTTCATCCGGCACAAAACCCAAATCGGAAAGACGGGTAGCCATATCAGGCTGGCTGGCGACCCAGACCACCTTAACCTTCTTTCCCATATCTATCTGACTTAACGGAAGAACCATATCATTCACCGATTTCTTCAGGAAGAACTTATAATTATGCTATGTAAAAGAGAAAGGATATGTGAAACCATGCAGTACTCTCAGATTGTCCGCGGCATCTTCTTAAGCAGGCCCAACCGCTTTGTCGCCCAGGTAAAAATAGGAGACAGGGAGCACACCGTCCACGTAAAAAATACAGGGCGCTGCCGGGAGCTGCTCCTTCCCGGCACACAGGTTCTCTTAGAATACCATCCGGATGCTCGGGCCCAGGGCCGCAAAACCCAGTACTCTCTTGTGGCCGTATACAAAAACAGAGGTGAAAATCTTCCCAGGCTTCTCATCAACATGGATTCCCAGGCTCCCAACCAGGCGGCCAGAGAATGGCTGGAAAACGGCGGATTTAAAGCCTCCACAGGCCTGCAGCCACAGCAGATACAGCGGGAAGTAACCTATGGCCAGTCCCGCTTTGACCTTGCCTTTCAGGCAGGAGGCCGTCCCGCCTTTATGGAAGTAAAAGGCGTAACCCTGGAAAAAGACGGAATCGCCATGTTCCCCGACGCCCCCACCCAGCGTGGGGTAAAGCATCTGTCAGAGCTGGCCCATGCGGCACAACACGGATTTCTGGCCTACATACTTTTCGTCATCCAGATGAAAGAGATCCGATCCTTTTGCCCCAACCGGGAAATGCACGAGGCCTTTGCCCAAACCCTCCTCCAGGTCTCCCGGGAGAACGTAAAAGTCCTGGCCTATGACTGCAAAGTAACCGAGACCGGCTTTACCATCGACCAGCCTGTCCCGGTTACTTTTCCATAATCCCTTTTACGAATCTCCCCCAACACCTTGCACCCCCTCCCAAAATATGATACAATCTCCTCAAAATTTTACCCCACAAAAACACAAAAAGAAAGGAATCCACATCTATGAACCTGACATACCAAAGCACCCGGGGCCAGGAGACGGGAGTGAGTGCGTCTCAGGCCATCCTGAAGGGAATTGCCAGCGACAGCGGTTTATTTATGCCCACCCAGATTCCCAGGCTGGAGATCCCCATGAGCCAGATGGCAAAAAAATCCTATCATGAGACTGCTTACGAAGTCATGAAGCTGTTCCTCACCGATTTTACAGAAGAGGAATTGAAATACTGCATAGCCAATGCCTACGACCATAAATTCGACACAGAAGAGATCGTCCCCCTGGTGAAAGCAGACAATGCCTACTACCTGGAGTTATTCCACGGCAACACCATTGCATTTAAGGACATGGCTCTGTCCATCCTGCCCTACCTTATGGTGACGGCAGCCAGGAAAAACCAGGTAGACAGCCAGATCGTCATCCTGACAGCCACCTCCGGAGACACAGGAAAAGCAGCCATGGCCGGCTTTGCTGACGTACCCGGAACCAGGATCATCGTCTTCTATCCCAAAGACGGAGTCAGCCGTGTCCAGGAGCTTCAGATGGTGACCCAGAAGGGCGGCAACACCAGTGTTGTGGCTATCCACGGCAATTTTGACGATGCCCAGACCGGAGTCAAGAAGATGTTTGCAGACCAGCAGCTGGCAGCAGAGCTGGCGGCCAGGGGCTTTCAGTTCTCCTCTGCCAACTCCATCAACATCGGCCGCCTGGTTCCCCAGGTAGTCTACTATGTGTACGCATATGCCAGGCTTTTGGCAGACGGGGAAATCAAAGAGGGAGAGCCGATCAATGTCACGGTGCCTACCGGCAATTTCGGCAATATTCTGGCTGCCTATTTTGCAAAGCAGATAGGCGTGCCCATAAAGACCCTGCTCTGTGCATCCAACGACAATAAAGTGCTTTACGATTTCTTTAGAAGCGGTACCTATGACCGCAAACGGGAGTTTATCCTTACAACCTCCCCCTCCATGGATATCCTGATATCCAGCAACTTAGAGCGTCTGATCTACTTAAGCACAGGCTGCAACACAGAGGAGACTGCCCGGTTTATGGAGCAGCTGACCTCCACAGGGGAATATACCATCACAGAGGAAATGAGGGCCAGGATGTCAGACTTCTACGGCGGCTTTGCCACTCAGGAGGAGGATGCAGCGGCAATCCGAAGCTTATACGAGAACACAGGCTATGTGATAGACACCCATACAGGCGTGGCAGCTGCGGTGTATAACCGGTACCGGAAGGAGGAGAAGGACGAGACAAAGACAGTCATCGCTTCCACTGCCAGCCCTTACAAATTTTCGAAGAGCGTGATGGAGGCTATCAAAGGAGCTCTTCCGGATCTGGATGAGTTTAAGGCCATAGACCTTCTCCACCAAACTTCTGGCACGGCCATCCCCCAGGCAGTGGAGGAGATCCGCAGCGCCGCCATCCGCCACAAGCTGGAATGCGATATCGATCAGATGAAAGATACAGTACTTAAAATCCTGGGAATCTCATAATTTCCTGTTTTCAAAACATGGGTTTTAGTGTATACTAGTAGACAAGGTATTAGTAATCTCCAGCCCGCTCCGGTTCCTGTACCAGTATGCGGACATGGCGAAATAAAGAATATGGAGGACACGTATTATGCTGGTATCAGCAAAAGAGATGCTTGACAAAGCAAGAGAAGGCAAATATGCCGTAGGTCAGTTTAACATCAACAATCTGGAGTGGACAAAAGCTATCCTTCTGACTGCAGAAGAGCTGAAATCCCCGGTTATCTTAGGTGTATCCGAGGGCGCAGGCAAGTATATGACCGGTTACAAGACTGTGGTAGGCATGGTAAACGGTATGCTTGAGGAGTTAAAGATCACGGTTCCTGTAGCGCTTCATCTGGATCACGGCAGCTACGACGGCTGTATGAAATGTATCGAGGCAGGCTTCTCATCCGTTATGTTTGACGGCTCCCATTACCCCATTGCAGAGAACATTGAGAAGACCACAGAGCTGGTAAAGATCTGCAGGGACAAGGGATTATCCATCGAGGCAGAGGTTGGATCCATCGGCGGCGAGGAAGACGGCGTTGTAGGCATGGGCGAGTGTGCAGATCCCAATGAGTGCAAGGCTATCGCTGATTTAGGCATCGATTTCCTGGCAGCAGGCATCGGCAATATCCACGGCAAATATCCGGCTAACTGGCCAGGATTAAGCTTTGAGACTCTGGAGGCAGTGAAAGAAAAAGTTGGCGATATGCCTTTGGTTCTTCACGGCGGCACCGGAATCCCGGCTGACATGATCAAGAAGGCCATCAGCTTAGGCGTAGCCAAGATCAACGTGAACACAGAGTGCCAGCTGTCCTTCGCAGCGGCAACCCGCGAGTACATCGAGGCAGGCAAAGACCAGCAGGGCAAGGGCTATGACCCGAGAAAGCTTCTGGCTCCCGGCACAGAGGCCATCAAGGCAACTGTGAAAGAGAAGATGGAGCTGTTCGGATCCGTAGGCAAGGCCTGAGATTAGAAGCCTGCAGAAATTTCTGAAAAAAACACTTGATTTTTTTCGGCAGATGGTTTATTTTAATTAAGTGAAAAACAATGGCGTTTTCCTTTGGGGAGGACGCCATTTCTGCTGTATAGAATGTACGGCAGCCAAAGGCCTGAGGAAATTATGAAAAATCGCAACAAAAAATCTAGGTGAGGAGGATGGAAGGATTATGAGTGAGCTGATAAATGTAGCTGAGATTTTTGGTAAAAATGTGTTTAATGAAACCGTTATGAGGGAGTACCTGCCTAAAGGCGTTTTTAAAAAGCTGAAAAAGACAATAGAAGACGGTGCGGAGCTGGATCCGTCCATCGCAGACGTTGTGGCACACGCTATGAAGGATTGGGCTATCCGCCACGGGGCCACCCATTACACTCACTGGTTCCAGCCCCTGACCGGTGTAACTGCAGAGAAGCATGACTCTTTTATCTCCGCTCCCAATACAGAGGGAAAAGTGATTATGGAGTTTTCAGGCAAGGAGCTGATCAAAGGCGAGCCTGACGCCTCCTCTTTCCCTTCCGGCGGCCTGCGGGCCACCTTCGAGGCCAGAGGCTATACGGCCTGGGACTGCACCTCCCCCGCATTTATCCGGGAGGACGCTTTGGGCGTTACCTTGTGTATCCCCACCGCGTTCTGTTCTTACAGAGGCGAGGCTCTGGATCAGAAAACCCCGCTTCTCCGCTCCATGCAGGCCATTGACAGGCAATCGTTAAGGATTCTCAGGCTGTTCGGCAACACCACCTCCAAGCGGGTGGTTCCCTCTGTAGGGCCGGAGCAGGAATATTTCCTGGTGGATCGGGCCAAATATTTACAGAGAAAAGACCTGATCTATGCGGGGCGCACCCTGTTTGGCGCCATGCCTCCCAAGGGACAGGAGCTGGAGGATCACTATTTCGGCGCTATCCGTGAGAGAATCGGCGCTTTCATGAATGAGGTAAACCAGGAGCTGTGGAAGGTAGGCGTGACTGCCAAGACCCAGCACAATGAGGTGGCTCCGGCCCAGCACGAGCTGGCTCCCATCTATGACGAGGTCAACGTAGCCGTGGATCACAACCAGATGGTGATGGAGACACTGAAAAAGGTAGCCGGCCGTCACGGTATGACCTGCCTGCTTCATGAGAAGCCATTTGCAGGTGTCAACGGATCCGGCAAGCACAATAACTGGTCTCTTATATCAGACGACGGAATCAACCTGTTAAATCCCGGTGACACGCCTCACGAGAACATCCAGTTCCTTCTGGTGCTGGCCTGTGTCCTCAAGGCAGTTGACAAACACGCGGATCTGCTTCGGGAGTCTGCATCCGATGTAGGCAATGACCACAGGCTGGGAGCCAATGAGGCGCCGCCTGCAATCATCTCCATTTTCCTGGGAGAGCAGCTGGAGGATGTGATCAATCAGCTGTGCAGCACCGGTGAGGCCACCCACTCAAAGAAAGGCGGCAAGCTGCTGACAGGAGTGGCTACCCTTCCGGATCTGGATAAGGATGCCACAGACAGGAACCGTACCTCACCCTTTGCCTTCACAGGCAATAAGTTCGAATTCCGTATGGTTGGATCCGCTGACTCTATTGCACCGCCCAACGTAGTGCTGAACACCATTGTGGCTGAGGCATTTAAAGAGGTTGCCGATGAGCTGGAGAAGGCAGAAGATTTTGATACGGCTGTTCACGATATGATCAAAGGGCTTTTGGCTGAACACAGGCGGATTATTTTCAACGGAAACGGATACTCTGACGCCTGGGTAGAAGAAGCGGAGAAGAGAGGCCTTCCCAACATCCGCTCCATGGTAGACGCGATTCCTGCACTGACTACTGACAAGGCAGTAAAGCTGTATGAGGAATTCGGAGTATTTACCAGAGCGGAGCTGGAATCCCGTGCAGAGGTAGAATATGAAGCTTATGCCAAGGCCATCAATATCGAGGCCAGAACCATGATTGATATGGCCGGCAAACAGATTATCCCCGCCGTGATCCGGTATACCACCCGGCTGGCAGAGTCCCTGGGTACGGTTAAGGCCGCATGCCCGGAGGCAGATACCAGCGTGCAGGCAGAGCTTTTGGTAGAAACCTCCGCCCTGCTGTCCGACATGAAGGTGGCCCTGGCCGCCCTGACAGACGTCACGGAGGAATGCCTGGTTGTCTCTGATGCCTGTGCCTGCGCCCATGCATACCATGATAAAGTGGTTCCGGCTATGGAGGCCCTCCGCGCACCGGCGGATAAGCTGGAAATGATTGTGGATAAAGAGCTGTGGCCATTCCCAAGCTACGGTGATTTGATTTTTGAGGTGTAGAACGCTGTAGAATACAGACGCGCCACCACACATGAAAGTACTCCCGGGTTTCCTGGTATCCTCAGGAAACCGGGAGTATTTATCTTTCGGAGACACTTTAATCAGGATATACCAGTCTTGTGTCATCAATCGAATCTAAAACTTCCCTTAAGAATCTGTCAGCCAGATATCTGGCCATTCCCAGGTTCATATCCAGATAATTGCCGCAGTCCCTGGCGGCAGCTCCCGGGACTTCTCCCTGAAAATCCCTGATAAAGCAAAACATCTCTTTCATAAGAGGCACAATATCCCTGGAGGTATGGTCGCCGGCCAGCAGCAGGTAGAACCCGGTGCGGCAGCCCATAGGGCCGAAATACAGAACCTGATCCTTGTATACGTCATGATTGCGTAAAAATGTGGCGCCTAAATGTTCAATGGTATGAACCTCAGCCGTATTCATGACCGGTTCGAAATTGGGACGGGTCATGCGGATATCAAATGTGGTGACTGTCATCTCCCCCACAGAATCCTTGCGCGATACATACACGCCGGGAAGCAGTTTTAAATGGTCAATGGTAAAGCTTGTGATTTTTTCCATAGTAATCTCATACCCCTTTCCTGTTCTTAACCTTTATTTTTCTGAATCTTCACTTTACTGAAATCAGGCGATCTATGAGAAGTATACCGTAAAACCGCCGGAAAGACAAATACAAATTCACATGTTTTTCCCAAAACCAGCATAGATATGGAAGGAAAAACAAAAGGACATCTGTCATGAAGGAATGGTATCAGTGTACAGGAAAGGAAGTCCTGGATGATTTGCAGGCAACAGACACCGGCCTGACAGACAGCCAGGTTATTGACCGCAGGCGAAGGTTTGGAGAAAACCGGCTGACAGAATCTAAAAAAAGCCCTGCCTGGAAGGTTTTCCTGAAGCAATTTCAGGATTTATTGGTATTGATTCTGATTGGCGCCGCGGTGATTTCCATGGTGACAGACAACATGGAAAGTACGGTAGTGATTTTTGCCGTCATCACGTTAAATGCTGTGCTGGGAACGGTGCAGCACCAAAAGGCCCAAAAGTCTCTGGAAAGCTTAAAAGCCCTGTCCGCGCCTATGGCCATGGCTTTGCGGGACGGCAGAAAAACTCAGATTCCTTCGGCAGAAGTGGTGCCAGGTGATATTTTATATCTGGAAGCAGGGGATCTGGTGGTTGCAGACAGCCGTATCCTGGAAAGCACTGCATTGTATATAAATGAAAGCTCTCTCACCGGTGAATCCACAGCCGTGTGGAAGACAGAGAAGCCGGTGGAGCGGACGGTTCCTCTGGCGGATCGGAGCAGCATGGTATATTCCGGCTCTCTGGTTACATCCGGACGGGGGGTTGTCGTGGCGACGGCTACAGGCATGGATACAGAGCTGGGCAAGATTGCCTCCATGATGAATGATACAAAGGAGAAAAAGACGCCTCTCCAGGTCAGCCTGGACGAATTCAGCAGCCGTCTGGCAGCAGCTATCATGGTTATATGCCTGGTGGTGTTTCTCATGAGCCTGTACAGGAAGATGCCGGTATTAGATTCTCTGATGTTTGCCGTGGCCCTGGCTGTGGCAGCCATCCCGGAAGCTTTGGGCTCCATTGTAACCATTGTCCAGGCCATGGGAACCCAGAAAATGGCCAGGGAGCAGGCCATCATCAAGGATCTAAAGGCAGTGGAAAGCCTTGGATGCGTATCCGTCATCTGCACGGATAAGACAGGGACCCTGACCCAGAACCGCATGAATGTGGAGCAGATTATTCTGGACGGCGAAAATCTGGAGTGGCAGCAGCTAAAGACAGCAAATCCCAGACACAGGCTGTTTCTGGAGATATGTGGGCTGGTAAATGATGCGGTGCCGGGAATGGCAAAGGAGGAAGGGGAGGAAACAGAGGGCATCGGCGATGCCACGGAGCTGGCCTTAATCAATCTGATCTGTGAGAGAGGGCTTTCCCCTGATGAGATCCGCAGGCGCTGCCCCAGGATCCGGGAGATTCCCTTTGATTCTGAGAGAAAAATGATGAGTACGATTCACAGAGTCAACTGGACGGGAAGCTGGAAAGGCATGAATGCAGGCGCAGAAGGCTGTGACCGGGTTCTCTTAACCAAAGGCGCTGTGGATATTCTTCTGGAACGGTGCAGGAAAATTGCAGAAAAGGGAACCGTACGTCCCATGACTTCAGAGGATAGGAAACGGATCCTGGAGCAGAATCAGGACTGCTCCCGCAAAGGCTTAAGAGTGCTGGCCCTGACCCTCAGGCCTCTTCGGCGAGAGGACGGACTTCTGCCTCCTGAAAGGCTGGAGCGGGATTATATATTTCTTGGGATGGCGGCCATGATGGATCCTCCAAGGCCGGAGACTGCAAAGGCGGTTCAGGACGCTAAGAGGGCGGGAATTGTGCCTGTGATGATTACCGGAGATCACAAGGTGACAGCCATGGCTGTTGCAGAGAAGGTGGGAATCCGGGAGCCGGATGACATGGCCCTGACAGGGGATCAGCTAAATAGGATGAGAGAGGAGGAGCTGGAGCAGGATCTGGAACGTATTACGGTGTATGCCAGAGTCTCTCCGGAACACAAGCTGCGGATCGTCCGGGCATGGCAGCGAAAAGGCAACATCGTGGCTATGACCGGCGACGGCGTCAATGATGCACCTGCATTAAAGCAGGCAGATATCGGCATCGCCATGGGGAAAAACGGAACAGAGGTATCAAAGGATGCGGCAGCTATGATACTGGCGGATGACAATTTTGCCACCATTATCAAGGCAGTGGCAAACGGGCGGAATGTGTACAGAAATATAAAAAATGCCATTGGATTTCTTTTGTCAGGCAACATGGCCGGGATTCTCTGTGTGCTTTATACTACTATCCTGGCTCTTCCTGTCCCCTTTGCACCGGTTCATCTGCTGTTTATCAACCTTCTGACAGATTCCCTGCCGGCTATTGCCATCGGCATGGAGCAGCCGGAGATGGCACTTTTAAGTGTGCCGCCCAGAAACCCAAAGAAAGGGATCCTGACCCTTGGCGTTATAAGGGATATTCTGATCCAGGGGGCACTGATTGCCGTCTGTACCATGTATGCATACCGGATTGGCCTGGCGGAAAGCCCCGGGCTTGCCAGCACCATGGCATTTTCCACCCTGACGCTGGCAAGGCTGTTTCACGGGTTTAACTGCAGAAGCAGATACCCCTTATTTAAAATAGGAATATTCAGCAACCTGTATACGGTGATGGCATTTGAGGCTGGGATCCTGCTTCTGGCAGCGGTTCTCTTTGTACCTGGCCTGCAGATCTTATTTGCGGCAGAGGATTTAAGCAGAGGGCAGCTGGCAGGGGTATGTCTCTTTGCCTTCCTTCCCACAGCTATTATCCAGGCAGGAAAAATGCTCCGATATATTTTCTCTTGCTTTTGGAGAAAAGAACGATTATAATAAAAATTGTAAATACAGATGCAATGCAGTCTGCAAATTGGCAAAAAATAAGGCGGAGGCAGAAGACATTATGAAAATTGTCACATTTGAGGTGGAAAAGAAGCAGAAACTGGGGATCTTAAACAGGGATGAACAATGGATTTACCCACTGGAATGCTTCGGTATGGAATACCGGGCCATGAGGGATGCCATCGAAGAGCTGAGCGAGTCTGAAATCCAGTTTTTAAACCATGTGGCAGGAAAGGATCCCTATGAGGTGCCGGGAGCAGCCAGAGTAGGGGAGGTGAAACTGCTGGCTCCCATATTGCGGCCAAAGCAGGATGTGATTTGCCTGGGCGTCAATTATATGGCCCATGCGGAGGAATCTGCCAGATACAAGAAGGAAGCTTTCAGCGGGGAGCGCCCCCATGCCGTTTATTTCTCAAAACGGGTCAACTATGCAACCGGGGATAAGGGGGAGATTCCAAGACATGCCAATCTGGTGGAGCGGCTGGACTATGAGGTAGAGCTGGCCGTGATTATCGGAAAAGATGCCTATCATGTATCCAGGGAGGATGCGAGAAAATACATATTCGGTTATACTATCATCAATGATGTAAGTGCCAGGGACGTACAGAACCGTCACACCCAGTGGTATTTCGGAAAGAGCCTGGACGGATTTTTCCCTATGGGGCCGTGTATCGTATCGGCGGATGAGATTCCTTACCCGCCGAAGCTGCCTATCCGTTCCTATGTAAACGGGGAATTGCGTCAGGACAGCAACACAGAGCTTTTGATCTTTGATATCGACCACATTATCAGTGAGCTGTCGGGGGGTATGACACTGCGGGCAGGAACCATCATTGCCACCGGTACACCTGCCGGAGCCGGTCTGGGCTTTGACCCTCCCAGATTTTTAAAGGCCGGGGATGAGGTGGTGTGCGAGATTGAGGGGATCGGAAGACTTACCAATACTATAGGGGATGACTGATTGTACCATAACCGTCTGGCAGCCGGATCAGCTGTCCAGGCGGTAATTTGCAAAAAAGGAGAAAAAATTTGGCAGAAAAGACAGAAGGAACATTTTGGGAAAAGAGTGACCAGCAACTGGAGAATGGGTACCATGTTAAATTTGTTACAATGAGACACAATTCACCATTTCATTGGCATCGGGCCATGGAACTTCTGTTTATTCTCAACGGAAAAGCCACCGTCACCATGGAGGGGAAAAAGTATCGCCTGAAACCTCTGGAGTTTATGGTTATGGATTCTGCCCAGGTCCATGATACAGTGTATGCCATGCCTCAGACCATGGGGGTATGTATTCACATTTCAAAAAATTATATGCGGCGCTATCTGCCGGATATTGAGCTGATGCGCTTTCAGTGCAGCCTGGATTCGATTCTTCCGCCCCAGAAAGAATCTTACACAAGGCTTTGCGAGCTGATTAAAGAGCTTACGATCCTGTATTTCAGACAGACGCCCAGCTATCAGCTGAGAAGCAAAGCCGTGGTGCTTCAGATTCTGGCGGAGCTGGTGGAGCATTTCGGAAACAGCGTGTCAGAATCTCTCTCTGTGTCAGGACTCCATAAGCTGACCCAGTTAGAGCAGATCAGCCAGTTTGTGGAGGAGCATCATCAGGAAAAAATTACATTGCAGGACGGCGCAGATGAGCTTGGATTAAACAAAGACTATTTCTGCCGTTTTTTTAAAGAAAATATGGGAATTTCTTTTATCCAGTATGTAAATCAGGTAAGGGTCAACCATATTTATCAGGATCTGCTTCACACAGACGGCAGTATTCAGGAGATCATGGAACACCATGGATTTTTCAATCAAAAGCTTTTTTACCGCATGTTCAAAGAAATCTATGACTGCACACCGGTAAAATTAAGGCAGAATGCTGTAGACAATCCATACGTATAAAAAAAGGGAGCATCGCATTGGGTTCAGTGCGCTGCTCTCTTTTTTATCGTATGGTTTTTATACATTTGCATAGTAGTCGCCGCCGTTCATAACAGTAATAGCAGCGTCACAATACTCGCTGTTCTCCAATACGAATTCCTTTACCGCATTAAAAATATTAAACATAATAAATTTCCTCCTTCATTTCAAATGATTTTGCTTGTTGTTTCCTTTGCCTTTCGACAGTTATTATGATACCATTTTGGAAGAAGGGAAAAAAGGTGCTATTTTTACTGATTTTTTGGTAATATTGACTTTAAGGCATGGACTGGGGCCACGGATTCCGGCCTGCAGCCAAATTGACATCCCCATGCAAATAGACTATAATGAGATAAATTTGCAGCAGCCGGCTTTTGGAAGCCAGAAAGGACAGCGTGTGAAATACGGTGTTGTGATTGTAACCTGCAATCGAAAAAAACTATTATCAGAATGTCTGGACTGCGTCCTGAACCAGACACTTCCCTTTGCGCACATAATCGTGGTTGACAACCACAGCACAGACGGTTCAGGAGAGTACCTGGACGCCCTGGCAGGACAGCAAAAAGCTCTGAAGGTTTTCCACATGAAAGAAAACTTAGGCGGGGCAGGCGGATTTGCCGTCGGAATCAAAAAGATCCTGGAGACCTGTTGCGACTGGTTCCTGATTATTGACGACGACGCCATGATTGAGAAAACATATATGGAAAAGCTGGCCCGTGCCGTCAGAGGCACTGATTACCTTGCCTGTTCCGGCACAGTCATGACAGAGGGCAGGATTGACGGCCTTCACCGCCGCAGAATCACCAATCCCTGCCTGATGTTCTTCAAACCAGTAGAAGAAAAGGAATATGAGAAGGATACATTTACCTACGATATCAGCACCTTCTGCGGCCTGTGTATCAAGACCTCCCTGGCTAAAAAGGCAGGCCTTCCCAGGGCGGACTACTTTATCTGGTTTGACGATGCAGAGTACTGTCTCCGCTTTCGCAGACACACCTCCATCTTAAATGTAAACCATGCCATTCTCAACCACAAAACCCAGCCCTCCAAAAGCGCCTCTGTATGCTGGAAACATTACTACGGCCTGCGCAATGCCATAGATATAGGAAAAAGATATTCCACCCACCCCCGTATGTATCTGTTCTATATATACATGAATCACACCGCTCACATCCTCATAGACAGTATCCTCCTTCTGCTGGGAAGCCCCGGAGAGGACATACGATACCGAAGACAGATCTATACAGATGTATTAAAAGGAATCAGGCGACAGAAGCTGGGAAAAGACAGCCGATACCTCCCTGGTAGTAACAGCCCGGCCGCCCCCTGAACAGTTGCCTCATGGCACACAGCAAAAATATAATTACAAGAGAAGGAGATAGGAATGCAGGCAATTATTTTAGCAGCAGGTATGGGAAAACGCTTAAAGCAGCTGACCCGGAACAACACAAAATGTATGGTAAAGGTAAACGGTATCCCATTGATTAACCGCACCCTCAGACAGCTGGAGCAGCACTGCCTGTCCAGAATCATCATTGTCACAGGATACGAGGGCGAGAATCTGAAAAACCATATTAACAGCCTGGAGCTTAAGACTCCCGTGGTATTTATCCACAACCCTGTCTACGACAAGACCAACAACATCTATTCCCTGTCCTTAGCCAAAGAATACCTGTTAAAAGAAGACACCCTTCTTCTGGAATCAGACATTATCTTCGAGGACTCGGTTTTGCGCTGCCTGGCAGAAGACCCCAGGGACAGCCTTGCCCTGGTGGCCAGATACGAATCCTGGATGGACGGCACCTGTGTCCGCCTGTCCGAGGGAGATCGGATCGAGGCCGTCATTCCCGGAAACCGTTTCCATTTCACAGAATCCGCCGATTACTACAAGACCGTAAACCTTTACAAATTCGGCCGTGATTTCTCCTGCACCCACTATGTCCCCTTCCTGGAAGCCTACACCAAGGCCCTGGGAAACAACGAATACTACGAGCAGGTTCTGAAGGTCCTGGTAGCCCTGGACGATTCCGGCATCCGTGCCAAACGCCTGGACGAGACCCAGCGCTGGTACGAGATCGACGACATCCAGGACTTAGACATAGCAGAGTCCATGTTCGCCCCCGACAGCCAGAAAACAGCCCTGATCCAAAAACGCTACGGCGGCTACTGGCGCTACCCCAAAATGCTGGATTTCTGCTATCTGGTAAACTGCTACTATCCGCCCAAAAAGATGATGGAAGAGATAAAAGCCAACTTCGATGCCCTGGTGTGCCAGTACCCCTCCGGCATGTACGTCAACTCCCTTCTTGCCGCCAGAAACTTTTCCCTTCGCAGCGACCAGATAATAGTAGGAAACGGTGCTGCAGAGCTGATCAAGTCCCTGCTAGAGCAGCTAAAAGGAACCCTGGGAATCATCCGCCCCACCTTCGAGGAGTACGCCCACCGCTTTGCCCCCGACAGAGTCAGGGTCTTCATCTCCCCCAAAGACGGCTACGCCTACACGGCCCAGGACATCATCCACTACTTTGAAAACCACCCTGCAGACAACCTGGTGCTGGTCAACCCCGACAACCCCACAGGCAACTACATCCCCCGCCAGGACATAGACACATTGATCCGGTGGACAGCCGCAAACAACACCTGCCTGATCCTGGACGAATCCTTCCTGGATTTCTGCTCCGAACCCGGCGCCACCCTGCTGGACGAATCCCTCCTGGATGCCAACCCGCACCTGATAGTAATCAAAAGCATCTCCAAATCCTACGGCATCCCCGGCCTCCGCCTAGGCATAGCCGCCAGCAGCAACCCCGGCCTTATCCACAGCCTGAAAAAAGATGTAGCCATCTGGAACATCAACTCCTTCGGAGAATTTTTCATGCAGATAGAGCAGAAATACCACAAAAACTATCTGGAATCCCTGGACCAGGTAAGAACAGAGCGCGCCCGCCTCACAAAAGCCCTGGAAGAAATCCCCCACCTGCGGATCCACCCCTCCCAGTCCAACTTCCTCATGGCAGAACTGACCGGCACCCTCACCGCAACAGACCTAACCACCAGGCTCCTGACCCAATACAACCTGTTCATAAAAGACCTGACCCCCAAAATCCCCGCCTCAAAAGGCCAATTCATCCGAATCGCAGTCCGCAATAAAAAAGACGACAATTTACTGCTAACCGCAATAAAAGAACTCCTAAGCTAATACATTCACCCCACAATATATTAATCCCCCCCAGGGATGTTGCCCCATCTAAAAGCCCTCTGCATTAAGAATCATATAAGGTCCGTCTGAAGAGAGCATGATATTGTGTCTTCCCGGGCACGCTCGCGCTACGTGAAGGTCTACGCTCCGCTTCGGTCGTTGCTAAACAAGTGCCACTGGCACTTAGCAACGTAGCGGTACATAAGGCGCTAAAAGACAGCGCCTAAGTACCGACGGTCTTCAAGTACCCTGGAAGACACAATATCATGCTCTCTTCAGGCTACGTTGTCTCAGAGACTTCAACCACACAATCAAAAAGCTTTTACACAGCGCCAGAGAAAACCAGCTCCGGAAAGAGTTCCCCTCCGGTTGCATTTGCAGGAGACCTAGAACCTCTTAGCTTGCGGGAATCTGCGTTAGGGGGCAAAATCCGCATGTCTGAGCGAAGCGAGTTCGGATTTTGCCCCCTGTTTTTAGCAGATTTTCGCAAGCTTAGAGGTTCTGTCTCCGAAACCCGCAACCGGAGGGGAACTCTTTCTGGAGCGTACCCCGGAGCATCCCCTTCAGTGTCCTCCACATGCGCTCCTCAAAAGCCCTCCGATTACATCCACTAAAACCGTCTCCCCCCTAACCCCCATAAACCACACCCTAGCAACCCCCAACATCCCTCTCCCACTCTGCAGATACTCCCTAAAATAATACATAACACTCTCCTCCCGCAACCTCTGCCGCGCCACCCCGCTCCTGACATTTTTCCCAATACTAACCCCATGCTCATGCCCATACTCCCTATCCAGAACCAACACCGTCCTATACCCGGCCCTCTTCATCCGCTGTCCCAGAACCGCCTCCTCCTGATACAGAAAGATCCCCTCATCATACCCCCCGCACTCCCTGAAGGCCTCCGTATCCACCATAAGCATAGAGCCATGAACCACATCCACATAAACCGCCCTTTTCCCCTGAAAATACGAATCCGGATAATTCAGCCCCCTTTTAAAGATCCTCCTGCTCACCGGCCCCATACTCAGCAATTCCCCCCATACCCCCCGCAGAGGCCACCCGTTTTTCATATCCTTATATACACAATCCCTCATCCTGGCCGTCACAACCCCCACATCCCCATGCCTCTCAAAAATCCCCAACATCCTCTCCACACAATCCTCCGAAAAACTGACATCCGGATTGCACAAAAGCACATGGGAAGCCCCGAACCTCTTCACCGCAAACCGAATTCCCAGATTATTCCCGGCTCCATACCCCCCGTTCTCGCCTGCCCGAATCACACGAACCTTCTGATTCTGCAGCATCAGAAGCCTCTCCCAGGAATGATCCGAAGATGCATTATCCACAATCACAATATGCTCAAAACACCCATAATCCCGAATCTTCTTCACCAGCTTCTCTGTCGTCTTCCCGTCATTATAGTTTAATACCACACAAACCGCCTTCATAAAATCCGCCTCCTGTCCCATTCATCTCTCAGCTCTTTTTCCGTTTGTCAACCACCTTCATCCCAAACCATTTGCTCACAAGCCACCGCAACTCCGGCCACAGCACAGTGGCATAATCCATCATATGATAGGCTGCCATATACAGCTCCCGCCCCTTCTCCTTAGGCGTCCCCTTCCACGGGGTCATAGCCAGATACCTGTCATACGCTTTGCGGTAGTGATTTAAATTCCCGCGGATCCAGGGTCGTTCATCCCCCATATAGTGAATAATCCCAGGATTCTTCTTGGCATCACAAAACATTTCCTTTGTCACAGCAGAATAAGCCGGGGAATGCTGCACCAGATTTTCATAAGAAAAATACCGGTAATTAGGGAAGAAATTATATTTAGGCGGCAGGGAGGCAATCTCCCCCTTCAAAGCCCCGTTGAGGGCATCCTGATCGCAGGCAAACAGCCGCCCCTCCTTCTCCTTATAAAAATCCAGGATCCGCTTTTCCGCCCCGGTACTACGCCACCGTGCCAGATCGATTAAGAGCACGCCGGAGTTAAAATAAGGTGCCCTTTCCCCTAACCCGATTGCGTCCTTCACCCTTTTATATATGGTAGGCTCCATCACAGCCCCCATCACATGTCCCTCCAGGCTCAGATTCCACAATTCACTGAGAGGCCGTGCCGCCACTGTATCACAATCCAGGTAAAGAACCCGGTCTGTATCCGGCGGCAGCAGCTGCCCCACGAAGAGACGGCCCATGGCGCTGATGTCAAAGCCTCTTGTGTCA
Source organism: uncultured Hungatella sp. (assembly GCA_910585435.1). Lineage (GTDB taxonomy): Bacteria > Bacillota > Clostridia > Lachnospirales > Lachnospiraceae > UBA3402. The sequence continues at coordinate 34,900 of CAJUEJ010000013.1, forward strand.
ATGGCGTAATCAAACCTTTCCTCTATGTCGTCCAGCCGTAAAAAATGCAGCTCCCTTCCATACCGGTCTGCTATCTGCCTCAGACGTTTTTTGCTTTCTTTGGACAGGCCTATGGAAATCACATACACTGTGATCCGGGGCAGATCCTGATTCTGAACAAACACAGAGACCATGGACACTGCCAGATGCCTGGCATAAGAATCATTACATGCATATACAATATTCATTCCAACCCCACCTTCCGGTCGCTGATATAGTTATTCTAAGTTACTGTTATTCTAAGCTTAAGCCTTATAAAAGTCAAATAAGGGATTGATTTTTTATAAAATACCATATACACTCTTACATAAATCAGACACAGCAGAATGCAGGTGCAGACAATGATATCATCCCCCAGTATCCACCTAAACTATATTTACAATTTAATATATCAGATCCTTACATTCCTGACACCCCTTATTACCACCCCCTACGTCTCCAGGGTAATCGGCCCGGACGGTACAGGCGTGCAAAGCTACACCAACTCTGTGGCCCAGTACTTTGCCATCGTCGCGGCTCTGGGGACTGCCTCCTACGGGCAGCGGGAGATTGCCAGGCACAGGGATGACCCAGAGGCCAGAACCAGGCTTTTCTGGGAGATCCAGCTCCTCTGTGCAATCACTACCTCCATATGCTTGGCTGTTTGGGTGGGAGTTATTCTTTTTTCTGAACAATACAGGTACTTTTACCTGGTGCTCACCATGAATCTTCTGGCGGTTGCGTTTGACGTCTCCTGGTTTTTCGGAGGCCTTGAGCAGTACAGGATGATTGTCACGAGAAACATACTGGTAAAATTCGCAGGAATTGTCTGCCTTTTTGTCTTCATAAAAGAAAAGGAGGATTTGCTTCTCTATGTGGCGCTTCTGGCCTCCACCACCCTCCTGGGCAATCTGTCCATGTGGGGGTACTTAAGGCGTTTCCTTGTAAAAACAGATATCCGCACCCTGAAGCCGCAGAGACATTTAAAAGAGACCATAGTCTATTTTATTCCCACGGTGGCCACCTCTGTGTACACCATTCTGGACAAGACCATGCTTGGGTGGTTTACAGGGAACGATAAGTCTCAGAACGGGTATTATGAATACGCGGCCGGTATTGTCAATATGGGAAAAATACTGATCCTGTCCTTTAATACGGTGATGTCCTCCCGCATGTCCTATCTGTTTGCAGACGGGAGAGGCAGGGAGATCCGCAAGATGATAGAGCTTTCCCTGGACTTTGTCCTGCTTATGGGAATGCCGGTGATGATGGGGCTGGCAGGCATAGCCTCCGGCTTTATTCCGTGGTTTCTGGGGGATAAATACCAGCCGGTCGTCCCTCTTCTGTACGTGTGCAGCCCTCTGATCCTGATCGTAGGCTTCAGTGACTGTATGGGCAGCCAGATTCTGACGCCTTCGGGGAAAAGGGCACAGAGCGGAAAGGTCATAGTGGCCGGGGCCGTGGTAAATGCTTTCCTCAATATGGCTATGATCCCCAGGCTTCAGGCCGCCGGGGCCGCTGTGGCTTCCGTCATAGCGGAGATCTTTATAACAGGGGCATATCTGTGGCTGTGCCGCAGCTACATCAGCTTTTCCATGATATGGAGATCCGGGTGGAAGCGTTTCCTGGCGGCAGCCCTTATGCTGCTTTTTGTCGTGTGGATGGGAAGGCAGGCAGGCCCGGGGCCGGTGGTAACCTTTGTACAGATTGGCGCAGGGGCGGCAGTGTATTTTGTGGCTTTGTTCTTGATGAAGGATAAATTTCTGGTGAGACAATTATGGAAAAAATGAATTTTTATGACGAAGAAATGCGGTGCGGTTACCTTGTGACAGAAAAAACCAAGCATGTGTGGGCTGTTCAGCTGGATATGCTGGATGAAGTGGATCGGATCTGTAAAAAGTATCATATCCCATATTTTGCAGACAGTGGCACGCTCATAGGAACCATCCGCCACAAAGGATATATTCCCTGGGATGATGACATCGATCTGGTGATGATGCGGGAAGACTACGAAAGATTTATCCAGGCTGCTGCCGGGGAGGTGAAAGAGCCTCTGTTTCTCCAGACAGTCTATACAGATAAAAATTATCTGAAAGGGCACATACAGATACGCGACAGCCGTACAACCGGCTACAATGCGGAAGATAAAAGGGCAGGCTATCACTGCGGGATATTTATCGATATCTTTCCCCTGGACGGGGTTCCTGATTCCGCGTGGGCCATGAAGCTGTGGCGGTTCCAGATAAGGACGGCGTGGAGTGTTCTGTACACCTGGTACCGTTTCGGCTACTACCCCAATGCCACGGTGTTTGGCAGGATACTCCACAGGATAGGCGCCCTTCTGCAGATTCCCATTCCCACTGCCTTTAAATGGTATGAAAAGCTATGTGCCAGATATTCGGGCAAGAATACCCGCTATGTCTGCGATACGGTTTTTATTGCTGACTGGGAAAAGAATCTGTGGGAGAGGGCATGGTTTGACAGTGCCGTCCTCATGCCCTTTGAGGACCGTCAGGTTCCGGTGCCCCGGGGGTATGACGGAAGGCTTAAGGCAGAATATGGAGAGTATCTGAAGCCTGTCCAGGCCCCTGCCTGCCACGGAGATCTGGTTCTGGATCCCTATATTCCATATAAAGAATTTTTAAAAGACCAATAATTGGAAATAAGCACATAAAAAGACTGCCGGGAGAGATAATCAATACTGTGACAATCTCTTCCGGCAGTCTTTTTATTCAAAATACAAGCTGTTTATGACAGCCCGTTCTCCGGTACGCTGTCATCGGTGGGATCCCAAGTCTGCTCGCTGGGAATAATAACTTTAAGGGCCGGGCGGTCAAAGGGACCGGGGACAGGCGAGTTATATACAGTGACAGAGGTGCCCAGAGCACAGTGGTCATAGATCCATTTACAGTCTGCAGCTGTAAAACGAATACAGCCGTGAGACCGGGAAATCCCTAAAAAGTTGTAGGTAGAAGAATACAGGGTATATGGATTGGGCTTCTCATAGATAGCGGAGTGCATCAGAATCGGAAGCCCCGCTCCCAGCCGTGTCAGATACTGGCAGTATTCTCCTGTAACCATCAGCCTCCACCGGTATTTCTCCGGAGTCTTGAAGGTTCCTATGGGTGTGTCGTCTCCTGTGGAGCACAGGAATGACTTGTAGGGAATGATAAAGCCGTTTTCACCATCCTGCACATAGATGGTGGTACAGTTCATCTGTTTGTTGATGCGAATCTGGAAGGGGCCCGGATGGTTTAAATAAGGCTCCAGATCCGTGACCAGCCTGCCGTCGCCTTCGAAATAATATTTATAGCCATCTATGTACTGCCACCCTGTAACCGCATTGCCGTCTGCAAAGTAGTAACGGTCTCTGTCATTCCATACCCATCCGGTAAAAGGCTGTCCGGTTCCGCTTGTGTAGGTGGGAAGTCCGTTTTCAAAGCTGATGCCCTCTGCAGCCGGAGCTGAAACTGCATTGGCGGTATCTAAACTGGAAGCGTCGCCGCCTGCTCTGGCTATAAGCACGGCCCGCAGACCGGTGATATACTTGCCTGTGGCCATGGTGCCGCTGGTAGCGCCGTTAGCTGCCCACCCGCAGGTGGTACCGTCTGACAGCACGGAAGAATAATACACACTGTAATTGTCTGCAAGCTGCCCGCTTAAACGAATCTGGACAGCCTCGATGGGAACCCCTGCCGTCCAGGGCGAGTGATCCCCGTTCATAACCCAGTTGCTCCAGCCGGTAGCGCCGGAGTAAGTACGGTATATGGCGTCTCCCCGCATACCGTTTACAGAATAAATACACAGTGACAGGGCGCCGCTGCCGCCTACCTGCAGCAGAGATCCGTCTGCAACCGGAGGCGTCCAGTTCATAGACTCAGGATCCAGAAGCTGAAGCTGAATAGAGGAAATAGCAGGAACAGACGGGGCTGTCTGGGCAGGGGCAGGATCTTCCCCGGCCGGTGTGATCTCCGCAGCAGCAGTCTCCTCAGGTGTCTCCGTATCTATAAATGGTTCACTGGAATCGGGCTCCTCCTGGTTTTGTTCTGCAAATGCCGGACCGTAGTTTTCGTCAGGATCTGCAAAAGCAGGAAACACACTTCCCACAGCCAAAGCAAAGGTTAGCGAAACCAATGCCATGTGATGCGTAAGTCTTCGCATGATGTTATACCTCCTGAAAATGAAATAAGCTACTGCCTGAACAGTAACTGACATAGTCATGAATCATAATTTACCATATTTATAAGGAAAATGCTATATCCAATTTACATTTTTTGTCTGTTATTGTAAAATCGTAATAAAAATAATATTTATCCGTAAGAATTATGGGAATATTTAGTTTGGTATATGGAAGAAAGAATGGTAAAATGGAGAGTACGATGGAAAGAGTTCTGGCAATCATACCAGCATTTAATGAAGAACAGAATATTGAAAAGGTAGTGGAAGGCTTAAAACAGCAGGGGCTCCCCATGGATTATGTGGTGGTGAATGATGGATCCACAGATCGGACGGCTGCTATCTGCCGGGAAAAGGGCTACAACCTTCTGGATCTTCCTGTGAATCTGGGGCTGGCAGGCTGTTTTCAGGCGGGGATGAAATACGCGTACAAAAAAAGGTATCCGTATGTGGTGCAGTTTGACGGAGACGGGCAGCACAGGCCGGAATTTATCGGGGCTATGCTTGCGAAGATGGAGGAAGGGTATGACCTGGTCATCGGAAGCCGTTTTCTTGAGAGCCGGAAGGATTATTCCCCAAGAATGATCGGAAGCCGGCTTATCACGGCGGCTATCCGGCTGACTACAGGAGTGAGGCTTACGGATCCTACCTCTGGCATGAGGATGTTTAACCGGGAGCTGATACGGGAGTTTGCGCTGAATTTAAATTACGGCCCGGAACCGGATACGGTTTCCTACCTTTTAAAACAGGGGGCAAAGGTGGCGGAGATCCCGGTGATTATTGAAGACAGGGCAGGCGGGGAAAGCTATCTGAAACCTGCCATAGCTGCAGGCTATATGGTGCGGATATTGATTTCGATTCTCTTGATTCAAAATTTCAGAAAAAGGAAGCGGTAACAGATTTATGGGTGGAGGACAGGCTGGAAAGATGGCGGACAAGTGGGTGTCTCTCTTACTGAGGACAGGCGGGGACAAAGAAAGAGAGAATGTGATCTGGAATATCATCGGCAGCTTCTGCTATGCCTTTGCCAGCATGGTACTTTCTTTTCTCGTTCTCCGGATCATCGGCAAAGAACAGGGAGGGATATTTTCTTTTGGCTACAGCACCTTTGGCCAGCAGATGTTTCTCCTGGCCTATTTTGGAATCCGCCCCTTTCATGTTACAGATGGGAGAGGAAGCTATGGATTCGGCGATTATCTCCATCACAGATATATAACCTGTGGGATGGCGCTGGCAGTAGGAGCAGCGTATCTGGCTTTTTGCGGATATGGCAGGGAGAAGGCGGCAGTCATCTTCCTACTGGTGTGCTACAAGGTGGTGGACGGCCTGGCGGATGTGTATGAATCGGAATTTCAGAGAAACGGAAATCTGCATCTGACAGGAAAATCCAACACATTCAGAACCCTTTTGTCTGTAGGCACCTTTCTTGTGGTTTTAATCCTGTGGAAGGATCTGATGGCAGCCTGTGTGGCAGCGGTGGCAGCCCAGGCAGCCGGAGTCATTCTTTTTGACAGGATGGTAATCAAAAGGCTTTCAGGGATTCAATGGGAGTGGAGAAGGGACAGGCTTTTGCCTCTCACCTGGGAGACGATCCTTTTATTTGTCTCTGTATTTTTAGACTTTTACATTTTTTCCGCCTCCAAATACGCCATTGACGCCTGCATGGATGATGTGGCATCCGGATATTTCAACCTTATATTTATGCCAACGTCCATGATAAATCTGGCTGCCGGATTCGTGATCCGGCCGGTGCTGACTTTTCTTACGGATGACTGGAACCAGAAACGGTTCAGCCGTTTTGCCAGGCTGCTTTTGAAAATATCCGGTGTGATTGCAGGGTTAAGTACAGCGGCAGTGGTTCTGGCCTGGATCCTGGGAAAGCCGATGCTTGGGATTATGGAGCGGCTTTTAGGTTCGGCTTACACAGGAAGCCTGACCGTTTACCACTCTTCCTTTGTGGTGATTGTGCTGGGAGGTGGTTTTTATGCCTTTTTAAATCTGTACTATTATGTGCTGGTGATTATAAGGCGGCAGAAAGTGATTTTCGGGATTTATTTTATACTGACTCTGTTAGCTGCATGGCTGGCGCCCCGTCTGGTGGCCGGGTACGGGATTCCGGGGGCGGCCTGGGCTTACGTAAGCCTTATGGTGGTTATGGCCGCAGGCTTTGTGGCAGGAGCCTGGATCCTGGTACTGCATTGCGGAAATAAAGGTGAATGCAGTGCCTGATAGGTTCGTCATCTGTGGGTCTGCAAATCGGCGTTGTAGCAGTGCCTGCACCTGATTTGCCTGTGTGCCGGCACACAGGGCACAAAGAGCTTCCGGGAACACTTTGCTGGAGAAATGAGGACAGGAACATGAATAAAAAGGTGGATGTGATCATTCCGGTGTATAAGCCGGATCAGAAATTTTTAAGCCTGCTTAAGCGGCTTAAGCGGCAGACCTATCCTGTAAACAGGATCATTATTATGAATACGGATCCCTCTTGCTGGGATGAAACAAAGTACGGCGGCATACCAGGGATACAGGTTTACCATCTGGAAAAAGCGGATTTTGATCACGGAAGAACGAGAAATCAGGGGGCATCCCATTGCAGCGGGGATATTATGATTTTCATGACCGACGATGCCCTGCCGGCAGATCCGTATCTGGTGGAGCGTCTGGTGGGGGCGTTTGAAAACCGGGGGCAGGAGGGAGAAGAGATCGCCCAGGTCTATGCCAGGCAGCTTCCGGCCAGAGACTGCAGGCCTGTCGAACGGCTTAACAGGGAGTACAACTATCCAAAGGAAAGCAGGATAAAGACAGGGAAGGATCTGGGGGAGCTGGGAATCAAAACGTATTTTGCCTCCAACGTCTGCTGCGCCTACCGGAGGGACATATTCGTGAAACAGGGCGGTTTTATTGACAGGACGATTTTCAATGAGGATATGATCTACGCAGCCGGGGTGATAAAAGACGGGTATGCCATCATGTATGAGGCGTCTGCCCGGGTGATACATTCCCATAATTTTTCGGCAGGGCAGCAGTTTCGCCGCAATTTTGACCTGGCGGTTTCCCAGGCGGATCATCCGGAAGTGTTTCAGGGAATCCCCTCTGAGGGGGAGGGGATCCGGATGGTAAAAAAGACAGCGGGAAAGCTGATAAAAACCGGCCAGGGACGGCTGATCCCATCTCTTATTTTCGGCAGCGGCTGCAAGTATCTGGGATACCGGATGGGAAAAAGCTATAAAAGCCTGCCTCTGTGGATGGTACGTCTGTGTACCTCCAATACGGACTATTGGAACAGGAAGGAGAAAAACCAGCCATGATGACAGTAACCCTTAGGATCGCATTGATTCTGGTATCTGTGGGAACCCTGTTTCTCATGATGAGAAAGATCCGCCAGTCCAAGGTGCAGATTGAGAATGCAATTTTCTGGATTATTCTGGCCCTGGTTTTAGTGGTGTTCAGCATCTTCCCGTCAGTGGCGGATTTTGCATCCCGCCTGGTAGGGATCTATGCCACCACCAATTTTTTGTTTGTCTTTGCCATCTTTGTGCTGATTGTCAAGATTTTTTACATGACAATCCATATTTCCCAGCTGGAGACAAAGATAAAAGAACTGGCACAGCAGATAGCGCTGATAGAGAAAATAAGGGAAGAAGAGGGTGTGCATGATGAAAAAGATTAAGCCCTGGCTGGCAGTGTGGGCTTCCATGGCGCTGCTGGCCCTGGCACACTTCAGAGATGTGCGCCGCGGAATCGATATCACGGGAGACGGCTGGCTGGCGTCCTGGTATACGGTGCTGGTGTTTGTTATTTTTCTGGGAGCCGGGGCAGCCGGGGTACTGTTTTTAAATCTTGCAGGAAAGAGGCAGTGGAGGCTGGAACAGATATACCCTCTGGCCGGGCTTTTCCTGGGAGGGCTGTATCTGTTTGTCCTGCCGCCTCTTTCAGCGCCAGATGAGGTCAGCCACTATATCAGCTCTTACCAGCTGTCCAGCCGTCTCATGGGCAGACAGGCAGTAAGCCGCGAGGGGAAGGTGCTGGTGCGGGGCATGGACTGGTTTTTGGAAGATACTGAAGGAAATTATACATTTTATAAAGACGAGGACAATATTTGGAAGGTTTTGGGGGCCCAGACAGAGGATCAGGACTGGAAGGCCCTGGGATATGAACTGAGGGAGAAGACCTACCGCATGATTCATGACATAGGCTTTCTGGGAGGAGAGGTTCCTCAGAAAGAGATGTTTGAGGAGAAGGGAGAGGACATAGCCGGACAGACGGCAGCCAGTATCCATCTGACCGTGGTGACTACGCCTGTGGCCTATGCTCCCCAGGCTTTGGGAATCTCCCTGGCCAGGGTGCTTTGCCTGGACAGCATATGGCTGGCGTATATGGGGCGCTTGTTTAACCTGGTGTTTTTTGTGGCGCTGACCACCCTGGCCATGAGGCGGCTGCCCTTTGGAAAGGAGGTTTTATTTGGGGTGGCCCTTCTGCCTATGACCCTGAACCTTTCCGCCTCCTTCTCCTATGATGTGATGATTATGGGATGCCTGTTTTATTTTACGGCAGTCTGCATCGACCTGGCCTGTGCCAAAGAAAAGGCAGGCTGGAGAGACATAGCCATCCTGATGCTTTTGATGGCGGCGGCAGGGCCGTGTAAAATGATCTACGGTGTGATGATGGGGCTGTGCCTTCTGATTCCGGTAAAGAAATTCGGAGGCTGGAAAAAATGGGCGCTGTCTGCAACAGCTGTGGCAGGAGCCTGGGCAGTGGCTATGATACTGGTAAACAGCCGGGTAATCACAAATTATGTGACAGAGGCAGAACCAGTGGTGGAATGGGCCCAGGAGGCAGGCTACAGCCTTTCCTTTCTTCTCCGCAATCCGGGGAAGCTGATCCGCATCTTTTATCAGACCATACTCTGGCAGACAGAGACCTACCACCTGACTATGATAGGCTCCTACCTGGGAAATCTGGATCAGGGGCTGGATGTGCCCTACCTGATGGTGGTATTTTTCACCTTCTGCCTGATGGCGCTGTCCTTGAGAAAACCAGGAGAGAGCCTGCTCCTTACAAGAGGAAGGAGAGTGTGGATCTTCGTGGTATGCGCCGCATGTGTGGCAGCGGCCATGGGATCCATGCTTCTGGCCTGGACGCCTGTCAGCAGCAAGATAATAAACGGAGTCCAGGGAAGATATTTCCTGCCCTTTCTGCCGGTTTTTCTGATGGCGTGTAAAAATGACTGGTTAATTTTGACAAAGGATCGAAACCGTAGTATATTGTATCTGATGTTCTGTGCCAACGGATATACATTGTTCCGCCTGTTCAGCGTCGTCTGTATGAGGACTTAAGGCGTCGTACGGTCAGCATAGCAAGTGCGCAGACCTACAGCAAGGATTTGATACTTTGAAAATAAAGACAAGGAGTTTTGGAAAATGGGAAAAATTAAGGTGACATCCTGCGGGATGGAAGGGCTTTATGTGATCGAACCTACAGTATTTTATGATGAGCGTGGATATTTTGTGGAGACCTACAATCAGAATGATTTTAAGGCAGAGGGCCTTGACATGGTTTTTGTTCAGGACAACCAGTCCATGTCCTCCAGGGGAGTGCTGAGAGGGCTTCACTATCAGAAACAGTACCCCCAGGGAAAGCTGGTGCGTGTTGTGAGGGGGACTGTGTTTGACGTGGCTGTGGATCTGCGTGCCAGCTCAGAAACCTACGGGAAATGGTTCGGCGTGGAGCTGTCAGCAGAGAATAAGAAGCAGTTTTACATTCCTCAGGGATTTGCCCATGGCTTTCTGGTGCTGTCTGACGTGGCGGAATTTGCATACAAATGCACAGACTTTTATCATCCGGGAGATGAGGGCGGCCTGATCTGGAACGATCCGGATATCGGAGTGGAGTGGCCCATTGAAGAGGGAATGCAGCTGCTTATCTCCGAGAAAGATCAGAAATGGGGCGGGCTGAAAAGCACCTTTAAATTTTAGACACATATAACCGGCAATTTGGAGGAAAACAACGAATATGAATTATCTGATATCGCTGGGGAAGGATATCATAAACAAGAGAAGGCTGATTTTAGATCTGGCAAAGGCAGACTTTAGAAAGCGGTTTGTAGGTTCTTATTTCGGCGTGGTCTGGATGTTTGTCCAGCCTATAGCCACGGTTGCCATCTACTATTTCGTGTTTGGGCTGGGGCTTCGCAACGGCGACCCTATAGAAGGCGTGCCTTTTGTGCTGTGGCTGGTTCCCGGCATTGTGCCCTGGTTCTTCTTCAGCGAGGCGCTAAATGCAGGAACCAACTGCCTCCAGGAATACAGCTATCTGGTGAAGAAGGTGGTTTTCCGGGTGGAGGTACTGCCCATTATCAAGATGATTTCCTGCCTTATGGTCCATCTGATTTTTGTGCTGATTATGCTGGGGCTGTATCTGTGCTTTGGATGGTTTCCCAGAATATACTGGATACAGGTAATCTACTACACCGGGGCTGTGTTTTTATTTTCCATAGCACTTATCTATTTTACCAGCGCTGTTCAGGTGTTTTTTAAGGATATGGCCCAGATTATAGGCATCTGCCTCCAGTTTGGCATGTGGCTGACTCCGATTATGTGGCAGGAGGAACAGTTTGCCGACATCTCCTTCTACCCGGTGTTTTGTAGGCTTATAAGATTAAATCCTATGTATTATATTGCCGCCGGGTATCGGGACAGCATGCTTATGGGAAACTGGTTCTGGGAGAGGCCTGGCCTTACTTTGTATTTCTGGGCAGTGACCATCGCCATGCTTTTAATAGGGTTAAAGGTATTTAAGAGGCTGAGACCCCATTTTTCAGATGTTTTATAACAGAATGTAAGGAATAAATATGGAGAATGCAATCACTGTAACAAACGTTTCAAAGGTTTATAAACTGTATGACAAGCCCATCGACAGGCTGAAGGAAGCGCTGAATCCTCTTCACAGGGAATACCACAAAAAGTTTTATGCCTTGAATGACCTTTCTTTCCAGGTGAAAAAGGGAGAAACCGTAGGGATTATCGGAACCAACGGATCCGGCAAATCCACCATATTAAAGATCATTACAGGGGTTTTGCTTCCCACCAGGGGAGAGGTGAAGGTGGACGGGGTGATCTCCGCCCTTCTGGAGCTGGGGGCCGGCTTCAATTCGGAGTATACTGGTATTGAAAATATCTATATGAACGGCACCATGATGGGATTTTCCAGAAAGCAGATGGACGCCAAGCTAAGTGATATTCTGGAGTTTGCAGATATCGGAGACTTTGTGTACCAGCCGGTGAAGACGTATTCCAGCGGTATGTTCGTCCGCCTGGCCTTTGCGCTGGCTATCAATGTGGAGCCGGAGATATTGATTGTGGATGAGGCTCTTTCGGTGGGGGATGTATTTTTCCAGTCAAAATGTTACCGCCGCATGGAAGAGATTCGGAAAAACGGAACCACCATTCTGATGGTTACCCATGATATGGGAAGCATCATCAAATACTGCGATAAGGTGGTGCTTTTGAATAAAGGGAACTTTGTGGCCCAGGGGACTCCCGGCCATATGGTGGATCTATATAAGAAGATTCTGGCCAATCAGATGGATTCTCTGAAGGAAGAGCTGGAGGAGATGAATGATTTTTCGGGAGAGAAGGAGAAAGAGGCGCAAGGATTTCATGGCAGGCTGATGAAAGAGAGCCTGACTATCAATGCCAGCCGCACAGAGTACGGAGATGGAAGGGCAGAGATTTATGACCTGGGCTTGTTTGACCAGAGGGGAAATCTGACCAACCTCCTGTTAAAGGGGGAGGAGTTTACTATAAAAGAGAAGATCCGGTTTGCCGCCCCTGTCAGGACACCTATTTTTACTTACACCATCAAGGACAAGAAGGGGACGGATCTCAGCGGTACCAACACCATGTTTGAGGGGACGGACATCAAGCCGGTGAAGGCAGGGGATGAGTACGAGGTAAGCTTTACCCAGAGAATGACTCTCCAGGGAGGGGAGTACCTTCTGTCCATGAGCTGCACCGGGTTTGAACAGGGAGAGCATGTGGTGTATCATCGTCTCTATGACGTGGCAAATATTACCGTGATTTCCAATAAGAATACAGTAGGCGTATTTGACATGGAATCCAGGGTGGAGGCTGTGAAGACGGAGAAGCAGGAGCATAAGAATGAGTGAATTTGACAGAGAACTGATAGAGATTCTGGAGACGTATGGGGGCAACAGGAAGCAGGCCTTGAGGGAGAAGCCTGGGTTGGAGTATCTGTATGCCCTCTCTGATTTGAGAGAAAATCTGATGGACTGGTATCCCTTCTGTCCGGAGGGCAGACTGCTTCAGGTAGGATCGGATTATGGCGCCCTCACCGGCGTGTACAGCAGAAAAACAGCTATGGTGGATGTGCTGGATGTGTCGGAGGAGAATCTGAAGGTAAACTGGCTGCGCCATGTCCAGGCAGAGGGAAGGGAAAACATCAACTATTACACAGGAAGCATAGAGGCCTACCAGGATTCCATGTGCCGGGACGGCTATGATTATATTGTGTTTGCAGGCTCCTTAGGGGAAAACAGCAGAGAGCAGATACAGGCGGCCAAAAGGCTTTTAAAGCCAGAAGGGCAGCTTCTGGTGGCTGTGTGCAATCCCTTCGGCATGAAATACTGGGCCGGGGCCAAAAAAGACAGTTTCAGCTTTTCAAAGAATCAGACAGAGAAGCTGCTGACAGAGGGAGAGCCCGGGGGGAGCCTGAAATTTTACTATCCTATGCCGGACTATAAGCTTCCGGTGACAATTTTTTCAGACAGATACCTTCCGGCAAAGGGGGATCTGACAGATACCATAACCGCCTACGATTACCCCAAATACCTGCTGATGGATGTGGGGGCTTCTTATGATGCGGTCTGTGAGGACGGCCAGTTTGACCAGTATGCCAACTCCTTTTTCGTCGTGTGGACCAGGGAGAAAAAGGAGGAGAAGGAACCGTGGGAGATCCAGTATGTAAAGTATAACCGGACCCGCAGAGAGTGCTTCCAGATAAAAACCGTGATCCGCGGCGACGGAAGGAAGCGGCAGGTAGAAAAATCCGCCCTGGATATGGAGGGAACGCCTCATATCTGGTCTTTGGGCACCAGCTATACCTCCCTTTCCATGGAGCATACAGCAATAAAATTTGTAAAACCTTCCATGAGTGAGGATCGGTGCAGGGCACAGTTTCCTTATGTCGTGGGAAAGACATGGGCGCAGAAGCTGGGGGAGGAGATCCAGGAGGGGAAGGCGCCTGTAAGAACCATCCAGAAGGCCATGGATCAGGCTCTGGAGGTAAAGGATACAGCCATAGTCCGTTTCCAGGTGACGCCGGAATTCCTGGAGGTGTTTGGAGCCTCAGGCGAAAAAATTTCCCCGGGCTCAGAGGACGGGCAGCCCTTCTGGAAAGGGTTTGAAGGGCAGGAATGTCTGGAGATCTCCAATATTGACGCTTTATTTGAGAACATTCTGCTGACAGAGGATGGCATGTACTGCCTGGATTATGAGTGGGTATTTCCCTTTCCCATACCTGTAAGGTTTATCCAGTACCGGATTCTATTTTATTTTTATCGTCAGTACCACAGCATCCTCACCGCCTGTCCCGGGGTGGAGGACTGGCTTCTGAAATTTGACTTTACCCGCAAGGAGCAGCAGATATTCAAGGCGATGGAGGAGTCCTTCCAGCAGTATGTCCACGGGGAGAATCAGCAGATTTTCCTGGAAAATTATCTGGTAAAGACGAAAAATGCCAGAGATCTGGCAAAGGTAGACGGAGAGCTGGAGCGGACAAAGGAGCGGCTGGAACAGATTAAGCTGCAGCTAAAGGAGAAGGACGCAGCCATCCGCAAGATGACGGAGGTACAGCGGCTGACCAACAACCATGTGACAAATCTGGAGATCATGATTAAAGATCTGCGCCATGAGGTGGAGGAGGAGGGGAAGACCCTGTCCTACTTAAACCGCCATGAGGCCCTGATATACAAGGCCCGCAGAAAGCTGGGAGAGCAGTTTAACAGGCGGTATCCCAAAGGCTCGGTACAGAGAAAAAAACTATCTTATATGAAGGAGTATGTGTTCCATCCCATCCGCTCTCTGCAGCTGTATACCTCAGAGGAGGGGAAGAACTTAAAGGACGGAGATTTTGCCATAGGAAGCCAGTACAAGGAACATGGGAAAGTAAGGTTTCCCTATGTGGAACAGCCTGTGGTCTCCATCATCATCCCGGTGTACAATCAGATTCACTATACGTATGCATGCCTTCTGTCTGTTTTAGAGCATACAAAGGATGTGCCCTATGAAGTCATCATAGCAGACGACATGTCCACAGACGCGACGGAGCATCTGGGCCGCTATGTGGAAGGGGTTACCATCTGCAGGGGCAGCACCAATCAGGGATTTCTCAAAAACTGCAACCATGGGGCCCAATCTGCCAGAGGCCGTTATCTCATGTTTTTAAATAATGACACCCAGGTGACTGCCGGGTGGCTGTCCTCTCTTGTGAATCTGATTCAGTCAGACAGCACCATCGGCATGGTGGGATCCAAGCTGGTGTATCCTGACGGCAGGCTTCAGGAGGCTGGCGGAATCATCTGGAGCGACGGCTCTGGCTGGAACTACGGACGCCTGGATAATCCTGACAAGCCGGAATATAACTATGTGAAGGATGTGGACTATATTTCCGGCGCGGCTATCCTTCTTTCCAATGCTTTGTGGAAGCAGCTGGGAGGCTTTGATACCCGGTTTGCCCCTGCTTACTGTGAGGATTCAGATCTGGCATTTGCAGTGAGGGAGGCAGGCTATCGGGTGGTGTACCAGCCTCTTTCCAGGGTTATTCATTTTGAAGGGATTTCCAACGGAACGGATGTGGAAGGCACCGGCCTGAAACGGTACCAGACTGTAAACAGTGAAAAGCTGAGAGAAAAATGGCAGGCCCGGCTGGCAAAGCAGTGTGAGAACAACGGCAATCCGGATCCCTTCCGCGCAAGAGAGAGGAGCATGGGCAAGAAGATTATCCTGGTGGTGGATCACTATGTGCCTACCTATGACAAGGATGCCGGCTCCAAGACCACCTTCCAGTACCTGAAAATGTTCTTAAAGAAGGGATACGTGGTAAAGTTTCTGGGAGACAATTTCCTCTGCGAGGAGCCATATTCTACGGTTCTGCAGCAGATGGGGATCGAGATTTTATACGGACAGGATTACCAGGTGGGAATATGGGACTGGCTGAAGGACCATGGAGACGACATTGCAGTGGCCTACTTAAACCGCCCTCATATTGCTTCTAAATATATTGACTTTATAAAAGAAAACACCAACATTAAGGTGATTTACTACGGACACGATCTTCATTTCCTGCGTGAGGGCAGGGAGTATGCACTTACCGGGGATCTGGAGAGGCGGCAGGCTTCAGAATACTGGAAGTCTGTGGAGATGTCCCTGATGTACAAGGCAGCAGTGTCCTACTATCCCTCTTACATTGAGAGGGATGCCATCAAGGCGGAGGATGAGGACATTCCGGTGAAAGACATTGTGGCCTATGTCTATGAAGAATTTAAAGAGAATATCCCTCATGACTTTGCAGAGAGGGAAGGGATCCTGTTTGTAGGCGGCTTCGCCCACCCGCCCAATGCAGACGCTGTGATCTGGTTCGTCAGGGAGGTCTATCCTCTGATTCGGCAGAAGCTGGAGGCGGAAGGAATCCAGCCGCCACCGTTCTATGTGGTGGGCTCACGGGTGACAGACGAGATCCGGGCCCTGGAGCAGCCGGGAAACGGTGTCGTCATCAAAGGGTTTGTCAGCGAGGAAGAGCTGGCACAGCTTTACGATACCACCAGGATTGTGGCAGTCCCTCTGCGCTACGGCGCAGGCGTAAAGGGGAAGGTGGTGGAGGCTCTGTATCACGGGGCGGCTATTGTCACCACATCCATCGGCGCAGAAGGAATCCATGACGCAGAACATGTGATGCAGATCAAGGACAGGCCAGAGGAATTTGCCCAGGCAACGGCACAGCTGTACCAGGAGCCACAGCGGTGCCTGGAGATGAGCATAAAGACGCAGGAATATATCCGCAGGCATTACAGTGTGGATGCGGCCTGGAGGGTGATCCAGGAAGATTTTATGTGATATGCTTACCCTTGGAGAGCAAACGTGCGTTCCTCCTGTCCGCTGAGGGTAACGCTGCACAGAGCAGTGTTGCGTGTTTGGCTCTCTCACCCGCTGAAGCTAAAAACCCGGAGAATACATGTGAAAGACTGGAGGCAGTGCCATGGTTACGGATATGACAGAAGGGAGTATTTCCCGTCATCTGATTTCATACTCGGTTCCGCTGATTTTAGGAAATTTGTTTCAGCTGACCTACAATGTGGTAGATTCCGTTATTGTAGGCCGGTTTATCGGCAAAGAGGCCCTGGCGGCAGTGGGAACTGCCAGCCCGGTTATGAATATTATAATCCTGGGGATTTCCGGCATCTGCATCGGTGCATCTGTCCTGATGAGCAATTTTTTCGGCGGGAAAAAAGAGGATATGGTGAAGAAGGAGATGGCCACCACAGCAGTGTTCGGCGTGTATTTTTCCCTGGCCGTCGTGTTTTTGGGGATGCTCATCACCACGCCTCTTTTGCAGGCCCTCTATGTGCCAGAGGAAATTCTGGGGACTGCGTCTACATACCTTCGGATTATATTTTTGGGGGCGCCCTTTACATTTTTTTATAATGCCATATCATCAGCCATGAAAAGCGTGGGGGATTCCAAGACACCTTTAAAGTTCCTGGCATTCTGTTCCATACTAAACGGGGTGCTGGATCTGATTCTCATCGGTATTTTCCGGATGGGGATTGTATGCTCCGCGGCCACGACGGTGGCGGCGGAGGCGCTGTCCGCTGTTCTGTGTATCTGGTATGTGTATAAAAAAGTTCCTCTTCTTCAGCTGAAGCCGTCAGAATTCAGGATAGATAAGGAGCTGCTGAGACAGACTCTCCGGTACGGCAGCGTCACAGCCCTTCAGCAGTCCTGCCAGCCTGTGGGGAAGCTGCTGATCCAGGGGGCGGTAAATCCTATGGGGGTAGATGTGATAGCCGCCTTTAATGCGGTAAACCGGATAGACTCCTATGCGTTTACCCCGGAGCAGAGTATTTCCAACGGAATTACCACGTTTATTGCACAGAATGCAGGGGCAAAAAAGGAGGAGCGCATCCGGAAAGGGTTTGGGACGGGGCTTGGGCTGGAGGTTTGCTACTGGGTTTTGATCTGTACAGTTATACTGGTTTTCAGAAACCCGCTTATGAGGCTGTTTGTGACAGGAGAGAACAGGGAGATTGTGGCTTTGGGAAGTGGGTATTTGGGGCTTATGGCATTTTTTTATGTGCTGCCTGGGTTTACCAATGGGTTTCAGGGGTATTTCCGGGGAAGAAAGTGTATGAAGATGACGCTTTTGGGGACATTTATACAGACAGGGCTGCGGGTGATTTTTGTGTATGTGCTGACTCCGGGGATGGGATTAAATGGGGTGGCATATGCCTGTGCGATTGGGTGGAGCGTGATGCTTCTGGTGGAGGTGCCGTATTATTTTTATGTGGAGAGACGATGGCATTAAATTTAGAGGGGGAAAGGAACTATATAATACCCTCTCCCAGCTACGTTATCTCTGGCATAAAGGTTCTGTTTGCTGAAGCTGTTTCATGCGGCTGTAAAACTGGATATAAAAATCTTCGTCACGGTTGAAGGGGGCCTGATAAAAATTCTCAAGAATCATAAGGCTGATTTTCTTCGCAAAGTCAGGTTCCTGTTTTCCGCCGGCGATCTTATCCTGAAACCCTTTTAAGTAATAGTGCCAGTCACACACAAACTTCTCATACCTCTCAAAATCCGGCGTATCGATCCATTTGCGAACTTTAACTTTTGTCCGGTTAGACCTTCTGCATTCTTTCGTCTGCAAAAAATAGCGAAATCCCCCATCCATATAATATCTCCCCAGAGGAAACAAACGGCAGAAGCCAGGGCGGAACTCATGGATTTCACAGCGCCCCTCCCCACTTAAAAAAGAACACCGTGCAGGCTGCCCGCTTATCTTCATATGAGGCAGAATCACCCCATCCACAACCCCCAACTCTATCCGCTCAGCCAACAAATCCCGGAAGTCACACCCCAACCAAAAGCAAAGCCGAAATACATCCAAAGGATCCAAAACAATAGTATCCGCCATATTCTCACAGCACTCCGAACACCCCTCACAATCCCCGCACCCGGCCCTAACCATATCATTAGCCGTATACAATTTCCCATCCGAAATCTCATTCAAATCCACATGCCTCAGCATATCCCCTCACCTCCGCAACCCTTACTCCCACCCTTACTGTCCAGGTACTACTCCAATTTAGCAAACATCTGAATCAGAGAAAACGTAGCTGGGAGAGGGCGTTGTATAGTTTCTTTCCGGGTAATTGAAGACCATCGGCACTTAGGCGCTGTCTTTTAGCGCCTTAGTACCGCTATGCTCTTCACTTAGTGCGAACGTGCCCGGAAAGAAACTATACAACGCCCTCTCCCAGCGGCCCCTCACGCCTCCCCCCCCTGCCAAATCCCCCAGTACCTAAACAATAACTCTCCCCTTGATAGTTCTTGACAATAATACCCATGTAGACTAAAATACCAGTAAATTGAAAAGAAAATTACCCAAATAAATATAAATATCGTCAAAAAAGAAAGCAAAGATAACAGGATACCCGGAAGATCTTGGTGTATCTTGATTTGTTTTTTGTTGAAAGGATGGTAATAGCAGAATGCAGGCGATTTTACTGGCGGGAGGCCTGGGAACCCGGCTTCGCAGTGTAGTGAACGATCGGCCGAAGCCTATGGCCTTGATTCAGGGAAAGCCGTTTATGGAATATGTGATCCTGGAGCTGAAAAAACAGGGAATTAAAGATATTATCTTCGCGGTAGGATATAAAGGCACCATGGTGGAAGAATATTTTGGAGACGGAAAGGCTTTTGGCTTTCATGCCTTCTATGCATATGAGGAGACCCTGCTGGGAACGGCAGGGGCTATCAGAAACGGGGCTGGCTATGTTACGGAGCCCCAGGTGCTGGTGCTTAATGCAGATACTTTTTACCGGCTGGATTACAGGCGGCTGTGGAATTTAAAACAGGATATGGCACTGGATATGGCACTGGTGCTGCGGCGGGTGGAGGATATATCCCGGTACGGGGAGGCTGTTCTGAGTGACGGGATGCTTACAAGGTTTAATGAAAAATCGTCCAAAGCCCGTCCAGGCACTATCAACGGAGGGGTCTATCTGCTGTCAAAGGAGCTGATTGACCAGATTCCTGAGGGGAAGGTTTCTCTGGAGAATGAGATGATTCCCCGGTGGATGGAGGAAGGCCGGCGGCTGGGCGGGTTTGTCAATGACGGATATTTTATAGATATAGGAATTCCGGAGGATTATTACCGTTTTATGGACGACGTGGAGAAGGGAGTGCTTGTATGGTAATCAGAGGAAGAGCGCCTTTGAGAATCAGCTTCGGAGGAGGGGGAACCGACGTGGCGCCGTTTTGCGTAGAGCAGGGAGGGGCCATTATCGGAAGCACTATCAACAAGTATGCCTACTGCTCCATCGTTCCCAGAGAGGACGACCAGATTATCGTCCATTCTCTGGATTTCGACATGACAGTAAAATATAATACCAGGGAAAACTATGTGTATGACGGAAAGCTGGATCTGGTGACTGCGGCTTTGAAGGCTATGGACATAAAGCAGGGCTGTGAGGTGTATTTACAGTGCGATGCACCGGCCGGCTCCGGCCTTGGAACCTCCTCTACGGTGATGGTGGCCCTTCTGGTTGCCATGGCCCGCTGGAAGGGGATCACCATGGATGCCTATGGGCTGGCGGATCTGGCTTACCAGGTGGAGAGGGAGGATTTAAAGATTGACGGCGGATACCAGGATCAGTATGCCTCCACCTTCGGAGGATTTAACTTTATCGAATTCCACGGAAGGAACAATGTGGTGGTAAATCCCCTGCGGATAAAGAAGGATATTCTCAATGAGCTGCAGTATAACCTGCTGCTGTGCTATACCGGCGGGATTCACGTGTCGGCCAATATTATAAAGGATCAGGTCAGCAATTATACGAAGAAGGATCCTTTTGACGCCATGTGTGAGGTGAAGGCCCTGGCCTATGCCATGAAGGATGAACTTCTGAAAGGGAATTTTAACAGCTTCGGCCGGCTTCTGGATTACGGGTGGAAGAGCAAGAAGAGGATGAGCAGCAAGATAACCAATCCCCAGATTGACCAGCTGTATGAGGAGGCCCTGAAGGCGGGGGCTTTAGGAGGAAAGCTTCTGGGAGCCGGAGGCGGAGGCTACCTTTTGGTGTACTGCCCCTACAATGTGCGGCATAAAGTGGCGGCCCGCTTAGAACAGGCAGGGGGACAGCTGACAGACTGGAATTTTGAACTGCGGGGGGCCCAGTCCTGGATCGCAGATGAAGACCGGTGGCATTATGATACAGTGAAGGTGCAGATGCCTGATAAGGAGTACCAGTTTCAATTCTAAATTCCGTTACAGCTAAATTGAGTGAAACTATGGAGAACACATGGAATTATGGATCGGGTAGTGTTTTTGGACAGAGACGGGACTATCAATGAGGAAGTCCATTATCTTCACAGGCCGGAGGAATTAAAGCTTCTGCCGGGAGTGGGAGAAGCGCTGAAAAGCCTTAGGCAGGCCGGCTTCAAGCTGGTGGTGATTACCAACCAGGCAGGGGTGGCCAGAGGCTATTACAGTTGTGAGGATGTGGAAGCGCTTCACACATATATGAATCAGAAGCTTGGGGAATACGGGGCAGGAATTGACAGATTCTTCTACTGTCCCCATCACCCGGAACACGGAGTGGGAATATATAAAAAGAACTGCAGCTGCCGCAAGCCGGGGATCGGCATGTTTCAGAGGGCGGAGGAACTATTTCAGGTGGACAAGGCCCATTCCTACATGATCGGGGACAAGCTGATCGATGTCCAGGCCGGTGTAAATTACGGAATCCCCGGAATCCTGGTGGGAACCGGATACGGCTCTTTATTAAAGAAAGAAATGGAAGAGAAAGGGGAAAAGCCCTTATATGATTTTTACGCGGAAACTCTTGTGGACGCAGCAGAATACATTCTTGACAGAGAAAACCATGTCAGACACTTCTGAAAGGGAGACAGCAGACCATATGGAATATTTAGAAGAACTGATACAGCGGTATCCGGTGCTGGAGCCGGTGAGAGAGCAGATTGCACAGGCATACCAGATGCTGAAAACGTGTTACGAGAACGGCCATAAGATTCTGGTTGCCGGCAACGGAGGAAGCGGAGCAGACTCAGAGCATATAGTCGGGGAGCTGATGAAAGGCTTTAAGAAAAAACGGAGCCTGCCAGAGGATATGGCAAAGAAACTTATGGAGGCAGACCAGGAGGCAGGCAGGGAGCTTGCCGGGAAGCTGCAGGGAGCCCTTCCGGCCATTGCACTTACAGGCCATCCCGGGCTGTCCACAGCATTTTTAAATGATGTGGACGGAGAGATGATTTATGCCCAGCAGGTATACGGCTACGGGACAGAAGGAGATGTGCTCTGGGCAATCTCCACGTCCGGCAATGCAAAAAACATCCATTATGCCTGTGTGACAGCCAGGGCCAGGGGAATCCGGATCCTGGGCCTGACGGGAAAAGACGGAGGGAAACTGAAGCAGGATGCAGATGTGGCTGTTGTGGTGCCTGAGACGGAGACATTCAAGATCCAGGAACTTCATCTGCCGGTTTACCATGCATTGTGCCTGATGCTGGAGGAATGTTTCTTTTAAACAGGAGAAAAACTATGAGATTTCATACATTTGCTATTTGTGCATATAAAGACTCGCCCTATCTGGAGGCGTGTATCCGTTCTCTCAAGAGCCAGACAGTGCCATCGGAGATTATCTGTACCACCTCCACCCCCAGCCGCTATCTGACAGACATGATGAAGAAATATCAGATTCCCCTTTACGTAAGACAGGGGGAAAGCGATATCCAGGCAGACTGGAATTTCGCCGTTGAGAAAGCCAGGGGAGCCTTTGTCACCATCGCACACCAGGACGATATGTACGGACGCCATTATGTGGAGGAGCTTAAAAAAAGCTTCAGAAGATGGCCGGATATGACTGTGTTTATGACTGACGGGGTCACGGTAAAAGACGGAAAGCTTTGCCTGTGGAACACAAAAGAGATGATAAAGAAAACTCTTCGCATGCCTCTCAGGCTAAAAGGGCTGGCCGACAGAGAGATAATAAAGAAAGGCGTGCTTCGCCTGGGAAATCCGGTGATGTGCCCTTCCTGCGCCTATCGGAAAAATTATCTGCCGGATCCGATTTTTCATTCTGAGTACCGATACGCCCTGGATTGGGACAGCATGACAGTTCTGGCAAAGTGGCCAGGACGGTTTGTCTGTGTGGAGAAGCCTCTTTTATTTTACAGAATTCATGACGGTGCAGCTACAAAGGCCTGCATCGAAAACCATCTCCGGGAGAAGGAGGAGATGGAGATGTTTAAGAAGTTCTGGCCTGAGAAGGCTGCAGATGCTTTGATGAAGGTCTATAAAAGGGCGTCCAAAGAGTGGTAATATATACCGGAGAGGAGGGGAAGGCCTGTGGAAAAAAAGGATTCCTTAGCAAAATTTTATCGTTGGAAGGGCGAGGTGCTTATAGCCGGCGCTTTGCTGGCATTTGCCTTTTTTATCAACAGGGGAATTGAAATCCGGGGCCTTTTCATGGATGACTTAGAGCTTTGGTCCCGTTACCAGGATCTTCCTTTCTGGAAATTTATGTTTCCGGCAGGAGAGGACAGCTTCCGTTTCCTGTACTATATACTGGCATATGTTCAGATGGCCTTGTTGGGAAACCACATTACCTGGTTTGTGCCCTGCAATATCATCATAAACGGTCTCATCGCCTATACCGTGTTCCGGTTCGGCCGGTGTGTGGCAAAAAATGTAATCATCGGATTCCTGTGCGGGATCTTGTATCTGATCTCCAGGATGTCCTGCTTTCAGATTTCACAGGTGTGGGGGTTGATGGAAAGTGTGTCCCTGTGGATGGCTGTGGGAATACTGTATTGCCTGTATCAATATCTCAATGAGACAAAGACCCAGAGGCCTTATTTTCAGATTGCATGCGGACTGTACTTTGGAGTGTGCTTTGTCAACGGCCGCTATATGGTGCTGGCAGTTATTCTGCTGGCAGCTCTTGGGATGAAGGTGGATAAAAAGCTTAGGAACTGGCTGCTTCCTGTGGCGCTGCTTGCCCTGGTGCTGCTGATCCGTTTTCTGGCTGCAGGATCCCTGATTCCCGCAGGGCCGGAGGGAACCGGTATTTTTGGCGGGACGGATTGGGTAAAGGCGGCCGGCCGCGGGCTGCAGCAGATACTGTATCTTCTGGGCATCAACACAGGCGCCCAGGGGATGTGCGGGCTGAACTGGCAGGCCTCTCCCAGATGGGTCAGAGTCTTTGTGATAACAGCCAATCTGTGGATCCTGGTACTGACCATAGTCTTTCTTGTGAAATTTTTCTGTGATTGGATACACTGGAAAAGCACTTTGTGTAATCTGTGCCTGTTTCTTTTGTTTATTGCTGCCTGTATTGTAAGCAACAGTGTAACCGAGCAGATACAGCTGCGCCAGGTCTATGTCTCTATGACTGGGTTCTTCATTATGCTGGCTTATATGTGCGGGGTGGCGGCAAGATCCAAGGCCAAAATTCTGCCTGATTATCACAGCATGCTGGTCTGTACCGCTGTCATAATCCTGTATTCTGCCCTCATGTTCCCGGTGGAGAATTTTTACAGAAAAATGTATCCCAACCTTAATTTCTGGAACGGCCAGCATCAGGCCAACTCCCTGGCAGAGCAGACTTACGAAAAATACGGCAACAGCCTTTTCGGGAAGAAAATCTATATTCTGGAGAATTCTTATGGCCTTACAGAGGAAAATGCCAAAACATTTTTCAGGACATTTAGCCGCGGGCAGAAGGCGGAAAGCGTGGAAGTGATATTTGCCGATTCCATCCGGGATTTCGGGCTGATACGGAACAACATGGTGATTCTGCGGGAGGAGCCCAAGTTCCATGTATACCAGGATATTACCAGCTTTGTAAAAGATCTGAAATGCGACGCGGTGTATGGATATTACCCGGACGAATGGATGGGGGAGACGGCAAAGATACGGGTCATGGCCGGAGAGACAGGGAATATCCAGCTGCAGCTTATGTACCCGGGCGCCATGACAGGAGAGGAGATTTCTTCTATTTATCAGGACGGAGTACTGGTGCGGGAGATTCAGATTGAAGAGAACATTACCTATGTGGATTTACAGACAGAGCCCTACAATATAGTCGAACTGGACTTTGAAAATAATTTTTATTCAAAAAATGCGTATGAATCGTCAGAGGGAACCCGGCTTGCCATGATGGTGCGGATTACGGCGGACTGATTCCTGGCAGGCCCATTCCAGCGGGCCGTACGGCCAGTGCAGCAGGCGGGGCGGCCGTATCAGAGGCATATTGAGGGAATGCAGTGGAAGAAAGAGAGGAAGATGTATGGACAAGCAGAAAAGATGGTATTACCTGGTGCCATTGACAGGCGGAATCCTGTGCGTGTGGTATCTGTATCTGTCTTTTTATGATGTGGTATATTCGGATTATATCCGCCTGGTCAACAGTTACCTGCCGGATGTGTGGAACCCGGAGAAGTTTTTTGTGCGGGATGTGTTTACCAGGATTCCCATCAATTATGTGATGCGGATCATCAATACCACTTTTTTTCACTACAGCATCCGGTTTGACCAGGCGCTGGGCGTATTTTCCCTGATGCTGTCCGGGGCAGCCATATCCTGTTACTGTATCCGCAGACACATAAGTACTGTCTGGTATCTGATTCTTATGGCCGTCTTTTTCAGCCTGAACAAATGGGAGATGATGAACAACGGCAGCGGCTGGGTACATTTTCTTGCATTCGCCGGATTTTTTTACCATTATATTGTGTGGGAGAGAATATGGACCGGCCAGGAGAAAAAGGGAGACCATGTAAAAATGCTTTTGCTTCCCTGGATCATAACCCTGGGAATCGCCGGGCCTTACTGCGCGGTGTATTCAGGGGTTTTGCTTTTAGGATACGGCTTCTGTATGGTTGTCACCTGGAGGAGGACTAACAAATGGGACAGGCGGTACCCTTTATACGGCGTGTGCGCCGTCCTTCCCCTTCTTATCTATATGTGGAGCACCTCCCATGTGAGTACAGGCTTATCCTCCGACGGATCCCTGCTGCGGCAGTTTCTGGATACTCCTGGTTTTTTTGTCCGGTTTTTTATAAAGTCTCTGTGTTCTACCATCATAGGCGGGGAGACGGCGGCAGAGGTTTTTGCCACCAACACACCTTATATGGTTCTGGGGCTGCTGGCAGGAGCAGCGTATCTGCTGGCTTTGTGGTATCAGTTCCGCTATAAGCTTTACGAGAAGACTTTATTTCCCCTGATCTTCATTGTCTCGGGAGGGATGAACCATGTGTTGATCCTGCTTTCCCGCTGGTCGTTTTTAATAGAGAGCTATGGTATGAGTTCCCGCTATGCCCTTCAGTTTCAGGTAGGAATCCTGGGGATCCTTCTGACCTTTGCAATTTTGTGGCAGCAGTGGAAGGAGGAGAGGGAAGAGGATACAAAACAGAAGAACCATAAGATAGAAAAAGCAGTGATTGCTCTCATGGCAGTTGTGTTTTTGGCAGGAAATGGATATACTACATGCAGGGAGATACGGATGACCAAGTATCGGAAAGAGGCCTGTGTCAACCGGGCGGTGATTGCCCTGGATTTTGAGAACAGAACCGACGAAGAGCTGGCGGCATCCTTTGAATATCATACCGGATCAGCGGACGGAGGAGAGCTGGTAAGGAATGCCCTTACCATATTGAAGGAACACAAGTGGAACGTATTTAACAGATGATGTATTAGACGAGGAGGAGAAGATGAAGGTAGTATTGCTGGCGGGAGGCCTTGGAACCAGAATCAGTGAGGAAAGCCATTTGAAACCCAAGCCTATGATTGAGATCGGCGGAAGGCCTATTTTGTGGCATATTATGAAATATTATTCGGAGTTTGGATTTCATGAGTTCGTCATCTGCCTGGGGTATAAACAGTACGTTGTGAAGGAATTTTTTGCAGATTATTTTCTCCACATGTCCGATGTGACCTTTAATCTGGCCAACAATGAGATGGAGGTCCACAATAATTACTCCGAGCCGTGGAAGGTAACCCTGGTGGATACAGGGCTTTATACCCTGACCGGGGGACGGATCAAACGGATTCAGCAGTATATCGGCGACAATCCCTTTATGATGACCTATGGGGACGGGGTCTGCGACGTGGACTTGAAAGCATTGCTGGAATTCCATAAAAGCCACGGGAAGATTGCCACTATGACTACAGTAAATATTGCCCAGATGAAAGGGATCCTGGATATTCTCCCTGACAATACGGTGAAATCCTTCAGGGAAAAAGGGGAGAGGGATGGAAGTCTGATAAACGGCGGGTTTATGGTGCTGAATCCTGCGATCTTCGATTATCTTGAAGGAGATAATGTGGCGTTTGAGAAGGAGCCTATGGAGAGGCTTGTCAGGGAAGGACAGCTGATGAGCTTCCATCACGACGGGTTCTGGCAGTGCATGGATACCCAGAGGGAGATGAAGAAGCTGGAAGAACTGTGGCAGAGCGGGAAGGCGCCCTGGAAGATATGGAAGGATTAGAGGCCGGGGGATGGCTGCAGTCAGGTAAAAAGACAGGATAGGGAGCAGGGAGACAGAGAATGAGCAGTTGGATTGAGGAGACATACAGAGAGCTGAGAGAATTCTATGAAGGAAAACGGGTGCTGGTTACAGGGCATACAGGGTTTAAGGGGAGCTGGCTTTGCCGGATGCTGGAGCTTTTGGGGGCCAGGGTCAGCGGTTATGGGCTGGAGAGTCCCACGGACCCAAGCCTGTTTGATGTGGCCGGGATCGGGGATACTATGGACAGCCATACAGGGGATGTCAGGGATCTGGGGCATATGCAGGAAGTATTTGAACGTGTGAAGCCGGAGGTGGTGTTTCATCTGGCGGCCCAGCCTATTGTGAGGGATTCTTATAAGGATCCTGTTTATACGTATGAGACCAACGTGATGGGGACAGTCCATGTGCTGGAGTGTGTCAGGCAGACCGGATCCGTAAAGTCCTTTCTCAATGTGACTACGGACAAGGTGTACGAGAATAAGGAGTGGGAGTATGGTTACCGGGAGTGTGATCCCTTAGACGGGTATGATCCTTACTCCAACAGTAAGTCCTGCTCCGAGCTGGTGACTCACAGCTACACCAAGTCTTTTTTCGGAGACGGGCGGTGCAGGATTTCCACTTCCAGGGCAGGCAATGTAATCGGCGGCGGGGACTTTGCCAATGATCGGATCATCCCGGACTGTGTCAGGGCAGCGGGGGCTCACAAGGAGATTGTGGTGAGGAATCCCTATTCGACCAGACCGTATCAGCATGTGATGGAGCCTTTGCTGGTGTATATGGTGATAGCCATGAAGCAGTGGAAGGATCCCGGATACCAGGGGTATTATAATGTGGGGCCGGATGACAGAAGCTGTGTAACCACAGGACAGCTGGTGGACTTATTCTGCCAGGCATGGGGAGAAGATGCCCGGTGGGTGGATCGCCATGACGGCGGGCCCCATGAGGCCAATTTCCTGAAGCTGGACTGTTCAAAGATAAAATCGGTCTTCGGATGGCATCCCATGATGGGAGTCAGCCAGGCCGTGGAGAAGACGGTGGCATGGACGAAAGCCTATCTGGAGGGAGAGGATATGCTGCAGGTCATGGACAGACAGATAGGTGAGTTTTTTGGCAGACAGCAGTGACAGAGGGCCGTCTGAGGGAGACATGGCTGCTGCTGCAAAGACGCGGCTGTCGTAGAGACAGGGCTGCCATTGCAGAGACACGGCTGTTGTAGAGACACGGCTGTCGTAGAGACAGGGCTGCCGTAGAGACAGGGCTGCCGTTGCAGAGACACGGCTGCTGTTGAAGAGACGCGGCTGTCGTAGAGACACGGCTGCCGTTGCAGAGACACAGCTGCTGTGAAAGAATTATGGAACGGATGCCGTATTTATAGAAAGGAAACGACAATATGTTTGAGAATCAATCAGAGGAACAGGCAAGACAGCAGATTTTACAGTTGGTGGAGGAGTACTGTGACCGTTTTCACAGCAGGAAGCCGTACAGGGAGGGAGACAGGATTCCCTATGCGTCCAGAGTGTATGACCGGCAGGAGATGAGGAACCTGGTGGACAGCTCCCTGGAATTCTGGCTGACCTCAGGGCGCTATACCGATGAATTTGAGAAAAAACTGGCAGAGTACCTGCAGGTAAAATACTGTGCATTGGTAAACTCCGGTTCGTCTGCCAATCTTTTAGCATTTATGACTCTTACGTCTCCTCTTCTAAAGGAGAGGCAGATAAAAAGAGGGGATGAGATCATCACGGTGGCAGCCGGATTTCCCACTACGGTGACGCCTATGATTCAGTACGGGGCGGTGCCGGTGTTTGTGGATGTGACGATTCCCCAGTACAACATAGATACGGACAGGCTGGAGGACGCATATTCTGAGAGGACAAAAGCAGTTATGCTTGCCCATACCCTGGGCAACCCCTTTGACCTGGCGGCAGTGAAAAGCTTCTGCGACAGGCATAATCTGTGGCTTATAGAGGATAACTGCGATGCCCTGGGGACAAAGTACACCATTGACGGAACGGAAAAATTTTCAGGGACCATCGGAGATATAGGCACCTCCAGCTTCTATCCGCCTCACCATATGACTATGGGCGAGGGAGGAGCCGTGTACACAGACAATCCTCTTTTAAATAAGATTATCCGTTCCTTCCGGGACTGGGGGCGGGACTGCGTCTGTCCCTCCGGACATGACAACCTGTGCGGGCACCGGTTTGACCGGCAATACGGGGAGCTGCCATTAGGGTATGATCACAAATATGTGTATTCTCATTTCGGATATAACTTAAAGGCCACAGATATGCAGGCAGCTATCGGGTGTGCACAGATAGAGAAATTCCCCTCCTTTGTGGAACGGAGGCGCCATAATTTTGACCGGCTGTACAACGGGCTGAAGGGCACGGAGGATAAGCTTATCCTGCCTGAGGCAGCGCCTGGTTCCAGGCCAAGCTGGTTCGGCTTTCTCCTTACCTGCCGGGAAGGGACTGACAGGAACCAGGTGGTTCCCTATATCGAGTCCAAAGGGGTTCAGACCCGGATGCTGTTTGCCGGAAATCTGACAAAGCATCCCTGCTTTGACCAGATGCGGGCCGCACAGGAAGGGTACCGGATCGCAGGCGATCTTAAGAATACAGATCGCATTATGAGAGATACCTTCTGGGTAGGCGTATATCCGGGAATGACCGATGAGATCATCGATTATATGGCAAAGGTTATCAGAGAAGCAGTTGGAAACACACAAACTTTCAGGACAGAAAACAGGAGCATGGCATGGCAAAAGAGTATGATTTAAAAGCAGTTCATCAGGCCAACCTGAAAATATTAAAAGAGATTGACCGGATTTGCAGAAAGCACGGGATCCAGTATATGCTGGATGCAGGAACCCTGCTGGGAGCGGTGCGCCACAAGGGGTTTATTCCCTGGGATGATGACGGGGATGTGGCGTTTACCAGAGAAAACTATGAACGGTTTGCCAGGGTAGTGAGAAGGGAGCTGCCGGAGGGGATGGAATTTCTGGAGCCCAGACAGTTAGGCGGCGGCAATGCCTTTTACGATTTCACCCCAAGGATTCTGTATTTAAACAGCCAGACCCATGAGGACCAGGAAGAGATGAAGTTTTACGGCGGAAAGCTGAACCATCTGTGGGTTGATTTATTCATTCAGGATACCCTGCCGGAAAATAAAATGGCAGCATCCCTCACAAAGCTGCTTCAAACCGGGATTTACGGGCTGGCTATGGGGCACCGGTACCGTCTGGACTATTCAAAATACAATCTGGCCAGTAAGGCATTGGTAGGGGTACTGGCCGCAATAGGAAAACACATTCCCATGAAAACCATCCGCAGGCTGCAGAGGGCGGTGGCAGTAAAGGATAACAAGAGCAAAAGCAGGCTGCGCTATTACAGCAATTATCAGCCCGATTTTCTGTATGTAACCGTGGAGAAAGAATGGTGCGATGAGGTTGTGGATCTTCCCTTTGAAGACACGGTATTGATGGCTCCCAAGGGCTGGCACCAGGTTTTGACCTGGATATACGGCGATTATAAAAAGCTGCCGCCAAAAGAGAAGAGAGTCCCTTCCCATTCCAGTATTGAGATAAAAGTAGAGGCGCAGTAACATTGCAAAAGCAAAAACCGCTGCCGCAGAGAAGAGAAAGCGTGAAGATAGATGAAGAAGCTGTTGTCAGTAGTGGTATCCGTATATAATGAGGAGGCTGCCTTAGAAAAATTTTACAGAGAAGCCATTCCGGTCCTTGAGAAAATTTCCTGGGACTATCAGATAGTCTTTGTCAATGACGGCAGCCGTGACAGGAGCCTGGAGATTTTAAAAAGCCTGGCAGAGAACGATGATCATGTAAAAATAGTCAGCTTTTCCAGAAATTTCGGTCATGAAGCCGCCATGATCGCAGGCATTGATTACAGCCAGGCAGACGGCATCATCTGCATGGATGCAGATCTGCAGCATCCTGTGGAGTGCATTCCGGAGATTATAAAAAATCTGGAGGAAGGCGCCCAGGTCATCAATATGGTGCGGACGAAAAATGAGTCTGCCGGCTGGTTCAAGAACCTGGCCTCCACGGCATTTTATAAACTTATCAACATGCTTTCCGATGTGAAATTCGAAAGCAATGCCTCTGACTTCTTCGCTGTCAGCGGCCGGGTTGCCCAGGTTTTAAAAAAGGACTACCGGGAGAAGATCCGGTTTTTAAGAGGCTATGTCCAGAGCGTGGGATTTAAGAAGATCGTCATTGAATACGAGGCTCATCCCCGTATAGCAGGAGAAAGCAAATACAGTATCAGGAAGCTGTTTCAGTTTTCCGTCAATACCATTGTCTGTTTTTCCAACCTGCCGTTAAAGCTGGGAGTATTCGCCGGGCTATTTGCCGGAGTTTTAGGAGTCCTGGTGCTTGTATACACCCTGTTCACCAGAAACGGCGCGCCAAGCGGTTATGCTACCATTGTGATCCTTAACTGTTTTATGTTTGCAATCCTGTTTTTGCTGGTGGGGATAATCGGAGAATATATTGCGATTCTATTTGCAGAATTAAAGGACAGACCAATTTATATTGTGGAAGAGACTCAAAATTTATAGAATGTTTTCATAATCCTGCAGCGGTCAGAACAACTTTATATTTCATATTCTTTTCTGACCTCCGATATAAATGCTCTGACATCCTGATAATCCCCTGCTGCTGCCTGCTGGTGGGAGATTTCCAGATCCTTAAAGATTTGTTC
Organism: uncultured Hungatella sp.; assembly: GCA_910585435.1. GTDB lineage: Bacteria > Bacillota > Clostridia > Lachnospirales > Lachnospiraceae > UBA3402. The sequence goes on from CAJUEJ010000013.1 coordinate 66,641, forward strand.
GCTGCTTTTTAATGGAAACGGGCAGCCGGCTCGGCCGTGCTGAAGATACTGTGTCATGTAATTCTCTTAAAAAATTATAAAATATTCAAAATGGATATTAGGTCGACCTATTTAATTTTGGGTTTGGGATACACTATCTCAAAAAAGGAGATAGTGTACACATGAAAATATGCGAGGCAACCAATAAAAGGATAGAGCAGCTGCGCAAGGAAAGACGTATGACAATATATGCTTTAACCTATCAAAGTGGAATGCCTTCATCGACGGTGAAGAGTATTATTCATGGAAAGAGCCAGAATCCAGGTATTGTTAATATTAAAAAGATCGTGGAAGGATTAGGTGTAACTATCAGGGAGTTTTACGATTCTGAAATTTTTGATGATTTGGAACCGGAGGATTAAGGAAATCATAGAACAGGGCAAAAGAATATTGACAAATCAAGTCTTCTATCACAAAATAGAGATAAGTTTCACATAGGAGTGTAGCGTGATGGAAGATGAGAGAGAAGTGATGGAAGCAGCCATGGAGGCAGGCCATATCCTGCTGGAGAACGGCGCCGAGATATTTCGTGTGGAAGAAACCATCAATCGAATCTGTAAGCATTACGGGATTACATCCAGTAATGCTTTTGTTTTGAGTAACGGACTTTTTGCCACATCCGGCAGCACCGCGGAAGCGTCCTTTGCCAAAGTTCTGCACATCCCTGTAAGCGGCTCCCACCTTAACCGGGTGGCGGCAGTCAACCAGCTTTCCAGGGAGATAGAAGAAAACCGATATACCATTAAGGAAGTCAGGGAACGGCTGGAGCAGATCCGCACCATGCCGGGGAAAAGCAGGCATATGCTGATATTGGCTTCCGGCATCGGCAGCGGGGCCTTCTGCTATCTGTACGGAGGCAGCCTCATTGACTGTCTGGCCGCCTTTCTGACCGGGCTGATTGTGTATGTATTCGTGCTCTTTATCAGCAGCCCCTACCTGTCAAAAATGGTCTCAGGAATTGCCGGAGGAGCAGTAGCCACCCTGTTCTGTATGATCCTGTATCATCTGGGAATCGGTGAGCATTTGAACCAGATGATCATAGGCTCCATCATCCCTCTGGTACCGGGAGTGGCATTCACCAACGCAATCCGGGACATTGCCGACGAAAACTACATCGCCGGTTCCGTCAGGATGCTGGATGCCATGCTGGTATTCTTTGGAATTGCTATGGGAGTAGGTTTCATCTTCACCCTGTTCCAAAGACTGACAGGAGGTGGTATGCTGTGACAGGACAAATTCTGGCCGCCACTATAGGCACCGTTGCATTTTCAGTTTTGTACAGTGTTCCCAGAGCATACTACCCCTACTGCGGATTCATAGGAGGAGTCGGCTGGCTGGTATACTGTCTTCTGATTCCCCGCAGCAGCCCTCCTGAAGCCACCTTTTTTGCCGCCATTCTGGTAGTGCTTCTCTCCAGGCTGTCCGCCGTATGGGAGCGGTGTCCGGTCACTATCTTTCTGATCAGCGGCATCTTCCCCCTGGTGCCGGGAGGCGGTGTATACTGGACAGCCTATTACATCGTGACAAACCAGATGGAGCTGGCAGCACAGACAGGTTTTATGGCACTGAAGGTTGCAGTTGCTATTGTGCTTGGCATCGTTCTGGTATTCCAGCTGCCTCAAAAAGTATTTCATATTAAGAATCTGTTGAACAAGGAGAAACGCTGATGTTATTAATAAAAAATGGCCAAATCATTGACCCTGAATCTCAAAAAGAATACCAGGCGGATCTGCTTCTGGACGGCCCTGTCATCGCAGGAATCGGAACCTACGAAGACGACGGAACCTGGGATACGGTTATCGACGCGTCAGGCTGCGTTGTAGCCCCGGGCCTGGTAGACGTCCACGTCCATTTCCGCGACCCTGGACAGCTCCACAAAGAGGACATTCACACAGGTGCTGCCGCTGCCGCCGCCGGAGGCTTTACCACCGTAATCACCATGGCAAACACTGTCCCTCCGGTAGATACCGTGGAAACTCTTTGCTACATCATAGAAGAGGGAAAAAAGACCGGCATTCATGTGCTTCCTGCCGCCGCCATATCCAAAGGAATGGAAGGTAAAGAGCTGACGGACATGGAAGACCTGAAAGCAGCAGGTGCCGTCGGCTTCACTGACGACGGGAAGCCCCTCATGGATCAGAAGCTGGTAGAACGTGCCATGAACCAGGCTGCCAGACTGGATGTCCCCCTAAGCTTTCACGAAGAAGACCCCTCCTTTATCAAAGACCCTGGAATCAACCATGGTGCTGTGTCCGATAAACTGGGCATCTATGGCTCCCCGGCCCAGGCAGAAGAAAGCCTGACAGCCAGAGACTGCCGGATAGCCCTTGGTACTGGAGCTGCTGTAAATATTCAGCATATCAGTTCACGAAATACGGTACAGACAATACGCGCAGCCAGACAGGCAGGCGCCCGGGTGTACGCTGAGGTAACACCTCACCATTTCACTCTGACTGAGGAGGCTGTTCTGGAGAAAGGAACTCTTGCCAAGATGAATCCGCCTCTCAGGACTGAGGCGGACAGGCAGGCGCTGATACAGGGGCTGAAGGACGGAACCATAGACCTTATCGCTACGGACCATGCGCCTCACAGTCCGGAAGAAAAGGCTAAGCCTTTGACAGAAGCTCCCAGCGGAATCATCGGTCTGGAAACCGCTCTGGCACTGGCAATTACGGAATTGGCAATCCCCGGCCACTTAAGCCTGTCTCAGATAATAGAAAAAATGAGTTTGAATCCGGCAAAGCTGTATCACTTGCCATGCGGCTGCATAGAACCTGGCGCTCCTGGGGATATAGTAATCTTTAACCCTACAGAGACGTGGACTGTAAAAAAATTCCATTCCAAATCTTCCAATTCACCTTTTACAGGACGGCAATTAACGGGAAAAGTTAAATGGACAATCTGTGATGGGAAAGTAGTTTATAAGGATTCAGAAGAGGTTGTTCACAGATAATCTGAGAGGTTTCCGAGAGGAGGTGTGCGCTGGCCTCAATCAATATTTGAAAGGCAGTTATCGTATAATACGCAAAAATAGGAGTGCCGAAGCCCCCCCCATTTCGCTAAACCCACTTGCAAAATTTGCGGTGTTGGTTTATAATCAGCTTAGAAGTCGGAGGATATTGCGGATCCGATGGTTGTTCAATCGGAAACAAGTAATCAATAAAAAAAGAAACGGATTACAAGGCTATCCTCTATTGCAGTAGAAGATAGTCTTTTCCGTTACTTGCGGTTATGTTTATTGTCTATGTATGTCAAGGCTGAAAAAATTACCAGCACCAACGTAAGCACTTCTAACGTATTCATACCGACCTCCTTTCCGTTTCCAGAAAGGACAACAGCAGACTATCCCTACCTGCTCTAATCTGACTAAGGGAATTATGGCACGTTATGTCGAATAATGCTATAAAAGATTTAAAGTTAAAAGATTTAAACTCAATTATTTTCCAAATTCTTCTGTACTCCCCCCACATACATATGGTATAATAAAACCCGATATATAACGTCCAAAAACTATGAAAAAAGGAGAAGAACCATGAAAGATCAAAATTGCGCATATTGCATGCAGGGGGAATTAGTAGCAAAATTCGGATATCCGGTCTGCCAGATGAAATCGGGCTATCTCTACATTTTCAAAGAGCAAAGCAAACCCGGCCGCGTAATTCTGGCATACAAGGATCATGTAAGCGAGATGGTTGACATCAGCGACGAGGACAGGAATGAATTCTTCGCAGAGGTTGCCCAGGTAGGCAAAGTCATCCACAAGCTCTTTAAGCCGGACAAAGTAAATTATGGTGCATACGGCGATACCGGCTGCCATCTGCATATGCACATTGTTCCCAAATACAAAGACAAAGACGAGTGGGGAAGTACCTTCCAGATGAATCCGGACAAGGTATATTTAACCGACGAGGAATATGAGGCCATGGCCGAAAAATTCCGGGAAGCATTAAAATAATAAGAGGATTTAAAATAATATGATCAGTGCAAACAACGTAACATTGCGTGTGGGGAAGAAAGCCCTGTTTGAGGATGTAAACATTAAATTTACCGAAGGAAACTGCTATGGACTAATCGGGGCTAACGGCGCAGGGAAATCCACATTTTTGAAGATTCTGTCCGGCCAGTTAGAGCCTACCAACGGGGATATCGCCATTACTCCCGGCCAGCGTCTGTCCTTTCTGCAGCAGGACCATTTTAAATACGACCAATATCCGGTGCTGGATACGGTTATTATGGGGAATTTAAGGCTGTACCAGGTGATGAAGGAAAAAGATGCCATTTATATGAAAGAAGACTTTTCCGATGAGGACGGCATCAAGGCCGCAGACCTGGAGGCAGAGTTCGCAGAGATGAATGGCTGGGAAGCAGAATCGGATGCCGCTAACCTGTTAAACGGTTTGGGGGTGGATACAGAACACCACTATACCATGATGAAGGATTTAAACAGTGCCCTGAAGGTAAAGGTGCTTCTGGCCCAGGCTCTTTTCGGCAATCCGGACATTCTGCTTTTAGATGAGCCTACCAACCATCTGGACTTAGATGCCATTGCATGGCTGGAAGAATTCCTGATTACCTTTGAGAATACTGTGATCGTAGTTTCCCATGACCGTTATTTCTTAAATAAAGTGTGTACCCATACGGCGGATATTGATTACGGAAAGATCCAGCTTTATGCAGGAAACTACGATTTCTGGGTGGAGTCCAGCCAGCTTATGGTAAAACAGATGAAGGAGGCCAACCGAAAGAAGGAAGAGAAGATCAAAGAACTGCAGGAATTTATCCAGAGGTTCTCTGCCAACGCTTCCAAATCAAAGCAGGCCACTTCCAGAAAGCGGGCACTGGAAAAGATCGAGCTGGATGATATTAAACCTTCCAGCAGAAAGTATCCTTATATTGACTTCCGCCCCTTCCGCGAGATCGGCAACGAAGTTCTCACTGTGGATAACCTGACAAAAACCATCGACGGTGTAAAGGTGTTGGATCATGTGTCTTTTATCCTGAACAGAGAGGACAAGGTGGCTCTGGTTGGGCCCAACGAGCAGGCCAAGACCGTATTGTTTAAGATCCTGTCAGGGGAGATGGAGCCGGATGAGGGAAATTATAAATGGGGACTGACTACCAGCCAGGCTTATTTTCCCAAAGATAACAGCGCCGAATTCAACAATGACGAGACGATTGTAGACTGGCTGACCCAGTATTCTCCGGAAAAGGACGTGACCTATGTGCGTGGATTCCTGGGGAGGATGCTGTTTGCCGGTGAGGACGGTGTGAAGAAGGTCAGGGTTTTGTCCGGCGGTGAGAAGGTGCGGTGTATGTTGTCCAAGCTGATGATATCCGGGGCCAATGTACTGATGCTGGATGAGCCTACGGATCATCTGGACATGGAGGCTATCACGGCCCTGAATAACGGTTTGATTAAATTTTCCGGCGTTCTCATTTTCTCCTCCCGGGATCACCAGATTGTGCAGACCACAGCCAACCGGATCATGGAGATTGTAGGCGGCCAGCTGATTGACAAGATTACCACCTATGATGAGTATCTGGCCAATGATGAGATGGCACGTAAGAGACAGGTATTTACGGTTGTGAACACGGAAGAGGAGGATACGCAGGAGGAAAGCTAGACCATAAAATCTTGCTGGAATCAACAAAAATCGTCCTAGCTGAAATCCCTGAAATCAAGTATAATAAAACGAACAGATTACGCGAGGAGGTATTGTATGAAGACTTTGGCGGAGTTTGCCAGAAAGAATGAGTATCTGGTTTGCGTGGATTCGGATGGCTGTGCTATGGATACCATGGATATCAAGCACATCAACTGCTTTGGCCCGTGTATGATTGATGAGTGGGGTCTGGGGCAGTGGCGGGAGACGATTCTGGATCGCTGGAATGACATTAACCTGTATTCCATGACAAGAGGCATCAACCGTTTTCTGGCTCTGGCTATGACCCTTGAGGAGGTTGACCGGGATTATTGCAGGATTGACGGAATCAGGGAATTCAGTGCCTGGACCCAGAAGGCAGATGAGCTGTCCAACGGTTCCGTAGGCCGTCAGGCCCAGGAGACAGGACAGGAGATCTTCAAGAAGGCTCTTGCCTGGTCTGTGGCAGTAAATCAGGCCATCAATCAGCTGCCGGAAGAAAAGAAGGTTCCTTTCGAAGGGGTGAAGGAAGGACTGAAGGCAGCCCATGAGAAGGCGGACGTTGCCATCGTCTCTTCCGCAAATCTGGAAGCAGTGCTGGAGGAGTGGCAGAAGCACGGGCTTATGGACAGCGTGGACGTATGCCTCACGCAGAACGTAGGAAGCAAGGCACTGTGTATCAGCAAGATGCTGGAGCATGGATTTCCCAAGAATCATGTGCTGATGGTAGGGGATGCGCCTGGGGATTTAGGCGCTGCGGAAAAGAATGGGGTTCTCTACTATCCTATCCTGGTGAGAAGAGAGAAGGAGTCCTGGGAGCGCTTTGTGGCTGAGGCTCTTCCCAGATTTCTGGACGGGACTTATGAGGGAGCGTATCAGGAGCAGCAGAAGGCTGCTTTTAAAGAGAATCTGTCATAGCTTTCAGAGAGAGGCAGGCAAAAACAAAGATTTATGTAGAAAGGGGTACATTGAATCATGGTAGATCTGAAGAAGAAACCATACAATCTGTCGGATGAGCAGATTCAGTGGGTGGAAGACACTATCGCTTCCATGACCATTGATGAGAAGATAGGACAATTATTCGTAAACATGGTGACAGACCGTTCTCCCCAGGCATTAAAAGAGGTGGTGGACACCTATCATCCCGGGGCAATCCGTTACCAGAATGCACCGGCAGAGATTTTATATGAGCAGAACCGGGTTCTGCAGGAATCCACGAAGATTCCCCTTCTGATTGCTTCCAACTGTGAGCAGGGAGGCAACGGAGGCGTAGGCGGCGGCACACCGTTAGCCTGCGGGGCAGCCATTGCAGCTACGGGAAGCGAGGAAGTGGCCTACGAGGCATCAAGGATCAGTGCGGCGGAAGGCTGTGCCGTAGGCTGCAACTGGAACTTTGCCCCCATTGTGGACTTGACGTATAACTGGAGGAACACCATTGTCCAGCTGAGAGCATTTAACGACAGCCCGGATGATGTTATCCGTTTTGCAAAAGCATTTTTCAAGGGAACCAGGACTCAGAACATGGCTACCTGTATGAAGCATTTCCCGGGAGACGGCACGGAGGAGAATGACCAGCACCTGATCATGGGAATCAATGAGATGTCATGTGAAGAGTGGGATAAGACCTTTGGAAAAGTATACAGAGAACTGATTGATGACGGTGTTATGACTGTTATGGCAGGCCATATTGCGCTTCCGGCCTATTCCAGGAAGCTGAGACCAGGTATCAAGGACGAGGAGATCCGCCCCGCTACCCTGGCTACGGAATTAATCACAGATTTATTGAAGGGCCAGTTAGGCTTCAACGGGCTGGTTGTGACAGACGCTTCCCATATGATCGGCATGTTCGGCGCTACCATTCCCAGGAAAGAGCAGGTGCCGGGAGCCATCGCTGCCGGATGTGATATGTATTTGTTCTTTAATGACAGAGAAGAAGATTTTGGATATATGATGGAAGGCTACCGCAACGGAACCATTACGGAAGAACGTTTAAGTGATGCCCTTCACAGGATTTTAGGTGTGAAGGCAGCGCTAAACCTCCATACTCTCCAGAAAGAAGGAAAGCTTATGCCTTCCAAGGAGAATTTGTCCATTATCAGCTGCCCAGAGCACCGTCAGGCAGCGGCAAAGCTGGCGGATCAGTTTGTTACGCTGGTAAAGGATCGGGATCATTACCTTCCCATGACACCGGAGAGATACAAACGCCTGAAGCTGATCTACATTGGCGGGGAAGGCCATGTGGTTGCCGGCCAGCTGTTAAAGGGCGATGATGAGATTGTAAAGGCAGACATTATCCGTCAGCTGACAGAAGCAGGCTTTGAGGTGGATGCCGAAGATATGACTGCCAAGGGTAAGATAGAGGAGTTTAAGAAGCGTTATGATGCGGTATTCCTGGTACTGAATGTGTCAGGCTTTGCGCAGTACAATACCATGCGTGTAAAGTGGGATCTGCCTACAAAGCAGCCCTGGTATATGAGCGAAGTTCCTACCATTGTTTTGTCAGCATCATTCCCCAATATGTTGATCGACGTACCTATGGCAAGATGCTATGCCAATTCTTATATGAGCCATCCGGAGGCGATTCATGCGGCTCTGGAGAAACTGATGGGCAAGTCAGAATTCAAAGGGAAATACAATGAGAATGTATTCTGCGGCCGCTGGGAGACCAGATTTTAGGAACATGTTACATGGCAAATTTTTCACGTAAGTGGATGATTTGATACAAGGCTTCCTCTGCCGGACTTGCAGACGGTGCAGGGCGCTACGGCCTGGCAGGCCACTGGACGGCATAAATCATATAGCATCGGCCTGTCCAAAAAATTTAGGAGGGTAATGAAATGGCAGAAAAAACAAATAACACGGGAGTTCACCGCGCGAAACTGTGGGAGATCGGTTTCTACGCTTTGAATAACACATCCACCAACCTTTATATGAGTTTGGTTGGTTATATTTCTTACTATTTGATCGGTATTGTAGGAGTAGGCGTTGTATTTGCCGGTTCCTTTATCACATTCATGCGTGTGTGGGATGGCGTGACAGACCCATTTGTAGGAATGCTTGTAGACAGAACCAATACAAAATTCGGTAAGAACCGTCCGTTTATTGTACTGGGCAATGCGATTCTGTTTACCACTACCTGGCTGATGTTCAATGTGGTTACAAGAATCGGTCAGGGAGCAAGGCTTCCGGTATTTATTGTGATTTATCTGGTTTATATTCTGGGTTATACCGCACAGTGCGTGGTTACCAAGTCTGCACAGACCTGTTTAACCAATGACCCGAAGCAGAGACCTATCTTTGCTATGTTTGATACCATTTACAATCTGTTTGCCTTGAGCGTGATCATTCCGATCTACATGTCAGGAACTTTGATCCCCAAGTTCTCCCTGAATATGGCAGAGCATGCGGAGCAGATCAACAACCTGATTGCGAAGAACCCTAACCTTGCCAATGTACTTGAGACCGGGGAGGACGGAGTTCAGAAACTGTCCGGTTTCTATAACCCGGCTATGTTCCAGTCCTTCCAGCTCTTAATTGGGGGGGTTGCCGCAGTGTTTGCATGCCTTGCCATCGTAGGTTTATGGAGAAAGGACAGGATAGAATACTTTGGTACTGGCCAGGTACAGAAGGTAACCTTTAAGGACTATGTGGATGTGCTTGCTCATAACCGTGGTATCCAGATGCTGGTTGTGGCTGCTTCTTCCGATAAGTTAAGCTTAAGTATGCAGACCAACTCCACGGTTATGGTATGTATCTTCGGCGTTATCTGCGGTAATTATGCTTACTTTGGTTCTCAGTCGGCTATCAGTGCAATTCCTGTGGCGATTTTATCCCTTCTTGGTATGGGTATTATCGCGAGAAACTTAGGTCAGAAAAAGGCTTTGGTTGTGGGAACCGTAGGAGCTCTTGCAACTGCTGCCGGTATGTTGTGCCTGTTCCTTTTCGGAACTCCTACCAACATGATGCTGCCTTCCTTCAGTTTGACAAAACCTGCTACATGGGGCAACCTGTTCTCTGGCGCTAACTGGAGTATGTTCGGATTCCTGTACATTCTGTTATGGAGCTTGATGAAGGGCTTCTCCGGAATTGCCAGCTCCATCGTTATTCCTATGACAGCTGACTGTGCGGACTACGAGGTATACCGTTCCGGTAAGTATGTGCCTGGTCTGATGGGAACCTTATTCAGTTTTGTTGATAAGCTGATTTCCTCTCTGGCATCTACTTTTGTATCCGTTATGTTTGCAGCCATCGGATTTAAGGCAGCGCTTCCTACACCGACCACACCGTACAGCACAGGTATTTTCTGGGTTACCATGGCCTGTCTGTTAGGTGCACCGACTGTTGGCTGGATCCTGAACGTTGTGGCTATGAAGTTCTATCCGCTGTCCAAGGAGAAGATGGAAGAGATTCAGGATAGGATCGCTGAGATTAAGGCACAGGCTGCTAAGGCCTGATGATTGTGCCGGACAGGGGATGAATAGAAATTGAAAATAGATAAAAAGGGTACACCCATGAAGAAAAAGGCAGAGAAAGATACCATGGTAGGCCAGGCGGTGAAAGCAGATTTTGCCATGCAGGAAGCTATGGAAGAAGCGGGAATGGAAGCAAAGACCTACGGAATATGGGGCGTTATTTGGAAGCTTATCCGCAGGTTTGAGCGGGAAAAGAGACCGGTAAAAAAGAAGGCCTATATCTGGCTGACAATCCTTACCGGCTGGATGGGAGGCCATCGCTTTTATGCCAGGCGGTATTACCTGGGAGCCTTGTATCTCATATTTTGTTGGACATTTATCCCTGTGATGATGGCATTTATTGACCTGATGGAAGTGATTCCGATAAAAAAGGATGAGAATGGTTATATTATGATATAGCGGGGCAACAGCAACAAGGGTGTGCCTGCTGCACAAAGTGTTCTTACTGCAAGAAGAGCATTTAAAAAGCCGGGGAGGATTCCGGCTGCCAGAATAAAATTATGGGGCTGCCACGATAATACGTGGCAGCCTTTTTATACCTGTTTTAGTCATACGGCCCTTCCTATCTGTATAAATTAATAAGAATAGATATGATACGAAGGGGTGCATAAAAAATGCGCAGATTGGAATGGAGAAGGGCAATCTGGCTTTGGGGGCTGATTGCAGTGTTTCTGTCGGCAGATATCTATTCCGCTATGTCCGGCAGATCAGGCGGACAGGCAAGAAGAGCCAGCGCAGTAACGGATAAATCAGAGGTTTCCAGAAAGGAGATTGCACTGACCTTTGACGACGGCCCTCATCCGGTCTATACCCGGAAGCTGCTGGACGGCTTAAAGGAGCGGGGGGTAAGAGTATCTTTCTTTTTAATTGGACAAAACATTGACGGGAACGAAGACATTATCCGCAGGATGAAGGAGGAAGGACATCTCATCGGCAACCACAGCCAGAGCCACATGCAGCTGTCCAAAGAGAATATAGATGCTGCCTATCAGCAGATCAAAGCTACCAATCAGAAAATATTTGATATTACGGGGGAGGTTCCGTCCTATATCCGGCCGCCCTACGGATCCTGGAGTGAGGAACTGGAGTGCGTGATTCCCATGACTGTTGCGCTCTGGGATGTGGACACCATGGACTGGAAATCCCAGAATAAAAATCAGATTGTCCGCCATGTCATCAAACATGCGGATGATGGATCCGTGATTTTGATGCACGATGTCTATGAGACTTCTGTGGAGGCGGCTTTGGAAATTATTGACACACTGACAAAGGAAGGATATAATTTTGTTACTGTGGATGAATTGCTGGTTGAATAGAGGTGTAAAAAGGAAGAAATGGATTTATTTGATTATGTAAGGGAAAATAACAGGAAGCAGGAGGCGCCCCTTGCTTCGCGGCTTCGGCCTGTCACACTGGATGAGGTGGTGGGGCAGCGCCATATCATCGGCAAGAATAAACTGCTTTACCGGGCCATCAGGGCGGATCAGCTGGGGTCAGTTATTTTTTACGGCCCTCCCGGCACAGGGAAGACCACCCTTGCCAAAGTGATTGCCAATACGACAAAAGCCGGCTTCCGTCAGATCAATGCCACCGTGGCAGGAAAGAAGGACATGGAAGAGGTGGTGAAGGAAGCAAAGGACAGCCTGGGGATGTATGGGAGAAAGACCATTCTGTTTGTGGATGAGATACACCGTTTTAACAAAAGCCAGCAGGACTATCTGCTTCCCTTTGTGGAGGACGGCACATTGATTCTGATTGGCGCCACTACGGAGAATCCTTATTTTGAGGTAAATAACGCACTTATCTCCCGCTCCAGGATATTTGAATTAAAGCCTCTGGAGAAAGAGGACATAAAAGAGCTGATACACCGCGCTGTCTATGATACCGAGAAGGGAATGGGAGCTTATCAGGCTGTGATCGATGAAGACGCGGCGGAATTCCTGGCAGATGCCGCCAATGGAGACGCCCGCAGCGCCCTCAATGCAGTTGAACTGGGGATTCTGACAACGGATCGGAGAGAAGACGGCAAAATCCATATTGATCTGGAGACGGCCCAGGAATGTATCCAGAAGCGGGCGGTAGGATATGATAAAAACGGAGATAATCATTATGATACCATATCCGCATTTATCAAAAGCATGAGAGGCTCTGACCCGGATGCTGCCGTCTACTATCTGGCCCGGATGCTGTATGCCGGAGAGGACATTAAATTTATTGCCAGAAGGATCATGATCCATGCCGCGGAGGACGTAGGTATGGCGGATCCCCAGGCTCTCACAGTAGCTGTCAGCGCGGCCCAGGCAGCAGAACGGATAGGAATGCCGGAGGCCCAGATTATTCTTTCCCAGGCAGCCATCTATGTGGCTACGGCGCCCAAGAGCAATTCCGTGGTCACAGCTATCGGGGAAGCCATGGATGCCGTAGCCAATGAAAAGACTGCGCCGGTGCCGGTGCATCTTCAGGACAGCCATTATAAAGGAGCCGGGAAACTGGGCCATGGAGCCGGATACTGCTATCCTCATGATTATCCCAACCATTATGTGAAGCAGCAATATCTGCCGGATGGCATGGAGGGTAGGGAGTTTTACCATGCTTCAGACCAAGGTTATGAAAAAATTATCGGAGAACGGATGGATTTTATAAAAAAATAGCTTTTTTTTTATTTGCAAATAGGATATAATATTATAGAAGCGGCTTGTTTAGCCGCTTGAAATCTGGTATTCTTAAGCTTTTCATTTATCCCTGATTCGAAGTTTATTCCTGATTCGAAGGAGAATCCCTGGAGATAGCCGGACTGTGAAGAAAAAAGGAGAATAGAAGATGCGTGAAAAATTGCAGACATTACCGTTGACAGAGTTGAAAGAACTCGCAAAAGCTCAGGGAATGAAAGGCCTGAGCGGAATGAAAAAAAGTGAAATTATAGATTTGCTCTGCCGGCGCGCGGAAGAGATAGATACGCAGAAGGCAGAAGAAAAAGCTGTGAAGGAGCAGAAAGAAGCTGAGACCCCGGCAGTCAGCGCAGGCCGTCAGGAAAAGACGGAGCGTACAGTTTATGTGAGGCGGACAGGAAGGGGCGGACAGCCGGAACATTCCGAAGGAGGCTCCCAGCAGGAATACGCGGCACGTCCGGAGAGAATGGCCCAGACGGAACGCCCAGAGCGTTCGGACAGAGTGACGCAGGCGGAGCGCCCAGAGCGTCCGGACAGAACCATTCAGACAGACAGGCAGCCGGTGAGGCGTGATCCTGCAGGCGCAGGAAATGATACAGGACTTCAGGACACCACATCCCAGGAGATGGCGGAGCTGGACAGCGGTGTTGAGGCCAACGGTATTTTGGAGGTTATGCCGGACGGGTTCGGATTTATACGCTGCGAGAATTTCCTTCCGGGAGAGAATGACGTGTATGTGGCGCCGTCACAGATTCGCCGCTTTAATATGAAGACAGGAGACATTATCGTAGGAAGCCGGAGGATCAAGACAGCCCAGGAAAAATTTGCGGCCCTGTTATATATTCGTTCCGTAAATGGCATGCCTCCGTCTGTGCTGGAGAAGCGGCCTAATTTCGAAGACCTGACCCCTGTCTTTCCAAACGAGCGGCTTCATATGGAGACGGCCGGGCGGGTCAGCAGCACCGCCATGCGGGTGCTGGATCTGCTGGCGCCTATCGGAAAAGGCCAGCGCGGCCTTATAGTATCCCCGCCAAAGGCAGGTAAGACAACCTTGCTCAAGCAGGTTGCCCAGGCGATTACCACCAACAACCCGGACATGCACCTGATCATCCTTCTGATTGACGAGCGTCCTGAGGAGGTTACAGATGTAAAAGAATCTGTATTCGGCAAGAATGTGGAGATTATCTATTCCACCTTCGACGAGCTTCCGGAGCGCCATAAAAGGGTATCCGAGATGGTGGTGGAGCGGGCCAGACGTCTGGTGGAACACGGACGGGATGTGACCATCCTTTTAGACAGCATCACCCGCCTGGCACGGGCTTACAACCTGGTGGTTCCTCCCAGCGGGCGTACATTATCAGGCGGTCTTGATCCTGCAGCGCTTCATATGCCGAAACGGTTTTTCGGTGCAGCCCGGAATATGAGAGAGGGCGGCAGCCTGACAATCCTGGCTACGGCCCTGGTGGACACAGGCAGCCGTATGGACGACGTGATTTACGAGGAATTCAAGAGTACCGGAAATATGGAGCTTGTGCTTGATCGGAAGCTGTCTGAGAAGAGGATTTTCCCGGCTATCGACATTCTGAAATCAGGTACGCGAAACGATCATCTGCTTCTGTCTGCGGAGGAGAAGGAATGTGTGGATACGCTGCGCAAGGCGACCAACAGCCTGAAGCAGGATGAGGCAGTGGAACAGATTCTGAATCTGTTTGCCAGAACCAGAAATAACCGGGAGTTTATAGAAAATGCAAAAAGAACCAGATTTTTCTAGGATTTCCTATTTTTCTGCTTGCATTAAAAAATATTCTATGCTATACTAACTAAGCTGTTTACTATGAAAGTCTCTAACCCTCATGGTAGGTCTGCGCACCTGTTGCGCTGACCGTACAGCGCTAAAATGCCTGCTTTTGGCATTTTGTGTGCATCCCCCGGAGGTTTCAAAGTAAACCCACTTTCATTCATGGTGGTACGTTCATATGTGGGCACATGAAGGTTTACATGGTAAATCGTGATTTTTTAAGTCACAATAGAAATAGAGTAAAAGATTTGAGAGGTGAGATCATGAGAGAGGGTATCCATCCGGAGTATTATCAGGCAAAGGTAACCTGCAACTGCGGCAACGAATTCGTAACAGGTTCTACCAAGAAAGAAATCCACGTAGAAGTTTGCTCCAAGTGCCATTCATTCTACACAGGCCAGCAGAAGACAGCAGCTGCTCGTGGACGGATTGATAAGTTCAATCGTAAGTATGGCATTAAGGCTGAAGATTAATCAGGACATTTGATTGGGTATGAGCAGGGAAAAGGTTGAGGCTTAAGTGGAAACACTGGTACTCAACCTATTTTTCTTTGTATTGCAAAATAATAATCTGCTTTTACAGGGCGGCCGGTGCACCATCAAAGGCAGCATACATTCAGATATGCCCGATGTGCCTGCCTTGTTTTTATGTATGGTGCTGTATCCGCAGCCAGGCGCATGCAGATTTAGAAAGGAAAATGAATGAAGTATTCTGGAATTGGCGGGCAGGCTGTAATCGAAGGAATCATGATGAAGAACAAGGACGATTATGCGACAGCTGTCCGCAAACCTGACGGTGAGATCGAGATTCAAAAAGACCGGTATGTCAGCCTGACGAAAAAAGTGAAGTTTTTTTCACTGCCCTTTGTCCGCGGTGTATTTAACTTTGCGGATTCCATGATTCTGGGGATGAAGACACTGACCTTTTCAGCCGGCTTTTTCGAGGACGATGAGGACGCGAAACCAGGTAGATTTGAGCTGTGGCTTGACAAGGTCTTTGGAGAGAAGCTGGAAAAAGCACTGATGACCTTTTCCATGGTTCTGGCGGTTGTGGCGGCCATAGGAATTTTTATGGTTCTGCCCTTAGGCATCAGCCGTATTGTACAGCCCTGGATTTCCTCGGACAGTGTCATGGCTTTTTTCGAAGGGGTAATCCGCCTGGCTATTTTTATCGCATATATCAAGCTGATTTCCAATATGGAGGATATCCGGCGCACATTTATGTACCACGGTGCGGAACATAAATGCATCAACTGTATTGAACACGGGATGGAGCTGAATGTGGAGAATGTCCGCTCCAGCTCCAAACAGCATAAGCGCTGCGGTACCAGCTTTCTGATTATTGTCATGATGATCAGCATTTTATTTTTTATGGTAATCCGGGTGGATGGAATCTGGATGAAGATAGCAAGCCGTATTGTGTTGATTCCGGTTATCGCCGGTGTGTCTTATGAATTTTTACGTCTGGCAGGAAGAAGTGACAATGCCTTTGTAAACCTTCTAAGCAAGCCGGGGATGTGGATGCAGAATATGACCACCAAAGAGCCGGATGACGACATGATAGAGGTGGCTATTGCCGCTGTGGAGGCTGTCTTTGACTGGAAGGCGTATCTGGCGGAGAATTTCCCCCAGGGCACTCCCACCTGATTCGGAGATCTGAGCCTTTGATGACGGCAACAGGAGACAGGATATGACACTGTATCAGCTTTTGACAGAGGGAACAAAGAAGTTAGACAAAGCAGGGGTACCGGAAGCCCGGACAGACGCTCAGAGACTTTTACTGGAGGCTTTTCAGACGGATATGGTTCATTTTCTCATGAGCCGGACAGAGCAGCTGCCCCGGGAGCCGGCAGCGGTTTCGGCTGTTTCCGCTTACCAGGCCATGATAGAAAAGCGCTGTCACAGGGTGCCTGTTCAGCATATTCTGGGCAGTCAGGAGTTTATGGGGCTTACATTTTTGGTAAACCGCCACGTCCTGATTCCCCGCCAGGATACGGAGACACTGGTAGAGCAGGTATTAAAAGAGCAGCCCTGCCAGGACAGGCAGGGGAAACGGCTTCTGGATTTATGCACAGGTTCCGGCTGCATAGCTATCAGCCTGATGGTAAAAGGGGGGTTTGAGGATGTGACTGCCACAGACCTTTCAGAGGATGCCCTTGCCGTAGCAGGTGAGAACGCATATCGTCTGCTGCAGCCAGGAAGCCGTCTGAAGCTGTGCAGGGGGGATTTGTTCCAGGCCCTTAAGCCAGGAAGCAAATTTGATATTTTAGTGTCCAACCCTCCCTATATCCCTACCTCTGAGATTGGAGGGCTCCAGCCGGAGGTGCGGGAGCATGAGCCTGTGATGGCTCTGGACGGCAGCACGGACGGAAAAGAGTTTTACAGAAGGATCGCCGGTGAGGCAAAGGAGTGGCTGAATCCCGGCGCTGCCCTTTATCTGGAAATCGGATATGACCAGGGAGAGGCAGTCTGTCAGCTGCTGGAACAAAATGGTTTTAACCATATAGAGGTTATAAAAGATCTGCCGGGCCTTGACCGGGTGATACGGGCAGATTTTGTGCAGCATTAAAAATACCTGCATGTAGAAAGGAGATGATATCTTATGTTTGACCGTTTGGAGGATATTTTAATTCACTATGAAGAGCTGATGCTGGAATTAAACAATCCCTCTGTTGCCGAGGATCAGAACCGCTTTAGAAAGCTGATGAAGGAGCAGGCGGATTTGTCCCCTCTCGTAGAGGCATATAAGCAGTATAAACAGGCTAAAAAGGATGTGGAAGAAAGCCTGGCGCTTCTGGAGGAAGAAAGCGACGAAGAGATGCGGGAGCTGGCAAAGGAGGAATTGTCAGACGCCAAAGAGCGCATCGAAACCCTTGAAAATAAGCTGAAGATTCTTCTGCTGCCCAAGGACCCCAATGATGACAAAAACATTATTCTGGAAATCCGTGCAGGGGCTGGAGGGGAGGAGGCGGCGCTGTTTGCCGCCGAGCTTTACCGCATGTATGTAAACTATGCGGAAAGCCACCGATGGAAAGTGGAGATTGTCAGCCTGAACGAAAGCGGAATCGGCGGATTCAAGGAGGTGGTTGCCATGGTTACTGGCAGCGGCGCTTATTCCAAATTAAAATATGAAAGCGGTGTTCACCGTGTACAGAGGGTGCCGGAGACAGAGAGCGGAGGCAGGATCCATACATCCACCGCTACGGTGGCAGTGATGGCAGAGGCAGAAGAGGTGGATGTCCAGATCGACATGAAGGACTGCCGCATCGACGTCATGAGGGCTTCGGGCAATGGCGGGCAGTGTGTAAACACCACAGACTCTGCCGTCCGTCTGACCCATATTCCCACCGGGATCGTGATTTACAGCCAGACAGAGAAATCCCAGCTTCAGAATAAGGAAAAAGCCTTCCGCCTCCTTCGCTCCAAGCTGTATGACATGGAGCTGGAGAGGCAGCAGAATTCCGAGGCTGAGGCCCGCCGCAGCCAGATCGGCACCGGGGATCGGTCAGAAAAAATACGGACCTACAATTTCCCTCAGGGCCGTGTGACAGATCACAGGATAGGCCTGACTCTGTATAAGCTGGATAAGATTATGAACGGGGATATCCAGGAGATTATCGACGCGTGCATTGCCGCCGACCAGGCAAAACGCCTGAGCAATCTGGAAGAGGCATCTTGACAAACCCAAACTGCTCTGCTATTCTTTATAGGAAAAAGTCGTTAAATAATTATCAAAAAGGAGAACGATTTATATGGGTATTTTTGATGGCAAAGTGGCAATCATCACCGGCGGGGGAAAAGCAAAGTCCATAGGATATGGCATTGCTGTGGCCTATGCCAAGGAAGGTGCAAATCTGGTTTTAACCGGACGCAACGAGCAGAAGCTGTTGGACGCAAAAGAGGAGCTGGAGCGTCTCTACGGCATCAAAGTACTGGCTCTGCAGGCTGATGTGACTCCGGACGATGACTCAGAGCAGCGTGTAAAGGATGTGGTGGATAAAACCATAGAGACCTTCGGACGTATCGACGTATTGATCAACAACGCCCAGGCCTCCGCCTCCGGCATTCCTCTGTCCATACAGACCAAGGACCATTTTGATCTGGGAATCTATTCCGGCCTGTATGCTACATTTTACTACATGAGAGCCTGCTATCCCCATTTGAAAGAGACACAGGGAACTGTCATTAACTTTGCATCCGGCGCAGGACTGTTTGGCAATGCAGGACAGTGTTCCTATGCTGCCGCAAAAGAAGGAATCAGAGGCTTGTCCCGTGTGGCTGCTACGGAGTGGGGCAAAGACAATATCAATGTCAATGTGGTCTGCCCGCTGGCTATGACCTCCCAGCTGGAGAACTTCAAGGAATCCTATCCTGAAGCCTACGAGAAGAATTTAAGAGCTGTACCTATGGGACGCTTCGGCGATCCGGAGAAAGACATCGGCCGTGTATGTGTACTTCTGGGATCCCAGGACTTCAAATATATGTCCGGCGAGACCATTACGCTGGAAGGCGGTATGGGCTTAAGGCCATAATCTGGTAAATTATAGAGAAACAGCCTGTTTTTGGGATAAAAAATATCCGAAAACAGGCTGTTTCTCTTTACATTTTTAAATGGATTGATTACAATATAAAAATAATTTGTGTCTAAGCTCAAATTACAGTACATAAAATAAAAGGATTGCAGAGTGAGGAAATAGTATTATGGGAAAATATTTTGGAACAGATGGTTTCCGCGGGGAAGCCAATGTAAATTTGACAGTAGAACATGCATTTAAAGTAGGACGTTTTCTGGGCTGGTATTACGGACAGAAGGAACCGGATAAGCGCTGCCGCATTGTCATCGGAAAGGACACCAGAAGAAGCAGCTATATGTTTGAATATTCCCTGGTAGCCGGCCTGACTGCATCCGGCGCAGATGCATATCTGCTCCATGTGACAACCACTCCAAGCGTATCTTATGTGGTTCGCACAGAGGAGTTTAACTGCGGAATCATGATTTCCGCCAGCCATAATCCATACTATGACAACGGAATCAAGGTTATCAACGAGCGGGGGGAAAAGCTGGAGGAAGAGGTTATTGAGAAGATTGAGAGCTATTTAGACGGCGAGATGGGAGAGATTCCTTACGCCAAGAAGGATCAGATCGGCCGCACCGTAGATTTTGCCGCGGGAAGAAACCGCTATATCGGATATCTCATCTCCATTGCGACCCGTTCTTTTAAGAACATGAAGGTAGGGCTGGACTGTGCCAACGGAAGCGCATCTGCTATTGCGAAGAACGTATTTGACGCTCTGGGCGCAGAGACCCATGTGATTAACAACGAACCAAACGGACTGAACATCAACACGGACTGCGGATCTACCCACATCCATGTGCTGCAGCAGTTTGTGAAGGATCATCATCTGGATGTAGGCTTTGCCTACGACGGAGATTCGGACCGCTGTATTGCCATTGACAGTGACGGAGAGGTGGTAGACGGCGATAAGATCATGTATGTCTGCGGAAAATATATG
Organism: uncultured Hungatella sp.; assembly: GCA_910585435.1. Taxonomy (GTDB): domain Bacteria; phylum Bacillota; class Clostridia; order Lachnospirales; family Lachnospiraceae; genus UBA3402. The sequence goes on from CAJUEJ010000013.1 coordinate 86,774, forward strand.
AAGGAGCAGGGGATGCTGGTAGGCAATACCATCGTGACTACGGTCATGTCAAACTTCGGTCTGTATAAGGCGCTGGACAGGGAAGGGATTGCCTATGAGAAGACTGCTGTCGGGGACAAATATGTATACGAAAACATGGTAACCAACGGACACTGTCTGGGCGGCGAACAGTCAGGCCATATTATTTTCAGCAAGCATGCCACCACAGGAGACGGTATCCTGACCTCTTTAAAGGTGATGGAGGCTATCCTGGAGAAGAAACAGCCGTTAAATAAACTGGCTTCCGAGGTGGAGATCTTCCCTCAGGTTCTTAAAAATGTAAAAGTGAAGGATAAAAAGGCTGCACAGGATGATCCTGCGGTTCAGGCTGAGGTGCAGAAGGTGACGGAGGCCCTCGGCGATGACGGACGGATTCTTCTGCGCCAGTCCGGAACAGAGCCGGTAGTACGTGTGATGGTTGAGGCGTCCAGTGTGGAAAAATGCCAGAAGTATGTGGATCAGGTGATAGATGTGATGAAGTCCTGCGGACATCTACTGTAACTGCCTCTTTGGATCCTGGCTTTAAAACGTAAAATCCGTCTCTTGCTATAGATAAAGAGTTATGATATAATAAGAAAACTGCTTTGACGAAAATATCTTGAAGAAAAGGAATGATGAACTTGCTGAATTATCAGAGATATAAGAGAGTACCTGTAGTAGATTTTCCGGAGAGAACATGGCCGGACAAAGAGATCAGGAAGGCCCCGATCTGGTGCAGTGTGGATCTGAGGGATGGGAATCAGGCTTTGGTTGAGCCTATGGTTGTGGAAGAAAAGATTGAATTTTTCAATCTGCTTCTGAAGCTGGGCTTCAAAGAGATCGAGATTGGCTTTCCGGCAGCCTCCCAGATTGAATATGATTTCCTGCGGCAGCTGGTAGAGCGCAATATGATTCCTGATGATGTGAGGGTTCAGGTACTGGTTCAGTGCAGGGAGCATCTGATTAAAAGAACCTTTGAAGCCATCCAGGGCATCAAAAACGTTGTGGTTCATATTTACAATTCCACCTCGGTTTTGCAGCGCGATGTGGTATTTCACAAGAACAAAGAAGAGATTATCCAGATAGCTGTAGAGGGTACAGAGCTGGTGAAAAAGTACGCCAGAGATTTCGACGGCAACATTATCCTGGAGTATTCACCGGAAAGCTTTACAGGAACAGAGTTAGACTATGCACTGGAGATCTGTACGGCAGTGCAGAAGACCTGGGGCGCCACACCGGAGAACCCTATGATTATCAACCTTCCGTCTACGGTGGAGATGACTACGCCCAATGTATATGCGGATCAGATTGAATGGATGAACACCCATTTTGAGAACAGGGACAGCATTATCTTAAGCGTCCATCCTCACAATGACCGGGGATGTGGTGTGGCTGCTACAGAGCTGGCACTGCTGGCCGGAACAGAGAGAGTGGAAGGAACTCTTCTGGGCAACGGAGAGCGCACCGGCAATGTAGACATCCTGACACTGGCATATAACATGTTTTCCCAGGGCATTAATCCGGAGCTTAACATTGAGAATGTACGTGAGATTGCAGAAGTATATGAACGCTGTACCAAGATGAATATTCCGGAGAGACATCCCTATGCAGGCAAGCTTGTGTTTACCGCATTTTCCGGTTCACACCAGGATGCCATCAACAAGGGCATGCAGGCGCTTAAGGAGAGAAACAGCCAGTACTGGGAGGTTCCTTATCTTCCTATCGACCCCACAGACATCGGCAGACAGTACGAGCCCATTGTCAGAATCAACAGCCAGTCCGGCAAAGGCGGCGTGGCATTTGTCATGGATACCTTCTTTGGCTTCCGGTTGCCAAAGGGCATGCATAAGGAATTTGCTGATGTGATTCAGGCTATTTCTGAAAAACAGGGAGAAGTGGCGCCTGAACAGATTATGGAAGAGTTCCGCAACAATTACACGGAGCGCAAAGAACCGATGCATTTCCGCAAATGCCAGATCCACGATACAGAGACAGAGGACGGCAATTTCGCTACATTGGTCAAAGTGACCTATACCAACCATGGAATTGAGAAAACATTCGAAGGCGTAGGCAATGGTCCTATCGACGCTATGCAGAAGGGCCTTGAGAAAGAGCTTGACATCGAAATCCGTGTATTGGATTACAATGAGCATGCCCTGACCTCCGGATCCGGGGCGCAGGCAGCTTCCTATATACATCTGATGGATGTGAGGAGCAAGAAGGGAACTTACGGTGTGGGAATCAGCTCCAACATTACCAGGGCATCCTTCAGAGGGATTTTCAGTGCAGTAAACAGATTGTTTTATAAATAACCGGATATATTTCCGGCAGGGCAGATATAAAAAAGGCCTGAGACATTGTCTCAGGTCTTTTGTTACAGGAAATCGCCGCTTTGCCGCCTTTCAGCTGACGGCACAAACCAGAATGAAAATCGCGGATTCTTCCCCGCTAAACACATCATAAGCCTGGCAGCATGGGGCATCCATTATCTGCTTCCGCCGGGGCCGCCGGTCATTCCTGGAACCAGTGTCACATGGTTTGAAGAACTCCCGCCTGGTGTGCCGGAATTGTCAGACGGAGAAGTGGGTGCCGTGGAAGGCGGTGTGTATGAATTGTTCCCTCCGGGGCCGTAAGTATTTGCAGAGTTTGGAGAACCTCCGTTTACAGGGACTGTGGAATTGCCGGACTGATAGGCACCGCTGGAATCAAAGGTGTAGGATATACCGTTTATAGTCATGGAAGTGCCTGCCACCATCCTGCCTGCGTTGGAAGGATTCAGGTAATAATATTTACCATTTAAATTCAGCCATCCCGTCAGCATATGTCCCGACTCGTTAAAATAGTACCAATACCCGTCAACCAGCTTCCACCCTACGGCCATAGCGCCGGAATTGGCATCCATATAGTATTTGTGCGTGCCGTCGCTGAGCCATCCGGTGAGCATCTTCCCGTCGCTGTTAAGATAATAGTAAACATTATTGACCTTCTGCCACCCGGTAAGCATCTTGGCGTCTATTCCAAAATAGTACCAGGAATTGTTGATAAGCTTCCATCCGATGGCTACTTTTCCGTTGGTATCTGCATAGAACCAGCCATTATCCATCTGCCACCAGCCGACAGTCATGGCGCCGCTGCTTCTTAAATAGTAGTAGTCATTGCCTATTTTCAGCCACCCCGTAACCATAACACCGTCTTCAAACAGATAATAGAAATGTCCGCCATCTGTGATCCAGCTGCTGGCTACCATAGTACCGTTGGGACGAAAATAATACCATTTATTATTGATTTGTTTCCAGCCCAGGCACATCTTGCCGGTGGAAAGATCCATATAGTAGTAAGTGCCGTCCGTAGTGCCCAGCCATCCCTTTCTGAGGGAACCGTCGTTATCATAGTAAACCCATGAACCTCCGCTCTTGTTCCAGCCAGTGGCAGCCAGTACATCAGAGGCCGGGGCAAGGGTCATCACTCCCAGGAATCCGGCCAAAAGGACAGCCCTTATCTGCTTTCGTTGTATCATCAAACTTCCTCCAGATTTTTCAGAATTGTTATCTTATAAGTATACCATAAAATTTATAAAAATTATAGCCAAAATAATTCGCATTTTCTTAAGATTTATGGAGTTTGGCTATTTTCCGGTAATAACCTTTGGCATAACGGTACATGATGATGGTATATTCACCAAATTCCTCGCCCAAAGCACTTTTGTAGATGGCCCACAGACTCCATAAAAAACCGCCTAAAGCCACATAAGAATAGACCACAAGCTGCTCTTCCAGGGAGGGCTTTCTCTGAAAATAAACTTCTATAAGATGATCTGTCTTTTCATCATCAAAGTACGAGTAGATGGCACACATGGCGATATCGATCAGCGGGTCGCACATACCGGAATATTCCCAATCGATAAGCTTCAGCCTCCCGTCAGGAAGAAACAGAAAGTTATCCACACAGCTGTCAATATGAGAAATAGTCTCAGGGCGGTGAAGCTTATCCAGATAATCCATCAGGGAGAACATCCGGCCACGGACTTCCTCATAGTCTTCAAATGGGATATCGCCGTGACTTTTACAAAGATTTTCATAAAAGAGGATGCGTTCCCTGATATCAAAAGAATGATCAAGCTGTATTTCACAGCCGTGCAGCCTTTTTAAAAGTGCCATGCACCTCTCAAGGTCTTCCCAGCTTTCCGGATCGGCATTCCGCGCCCCTTCATAATATTCCGCAATTTTATAGCCGGTCTCACGGTTGAAATAAATAATATGCTCTGTAATATCCAATGGCTTTACTGCTTCAAACACATCGCCTTCCTGTCTCCGGTTAATCAAAAGACCGGTTCCGGGGCCGGGAATACGGCATATATACTGTTTTTCGGATACTTGAAACAAAAAGGATTTGTTTGTCATGCCGGATTTCAGGCAACGGATGTTGTGTATCTCTGACTCTGGTACGCCAAGGACCTGAGAGACCAGCTCCATAGCCTGGTTGTCAGAATGGTTCTGATATTTTGCATCAAAGACCCGCAGCTCCTCCAAATTCTCGAATTCATATACCTGCGTGGATGGCTGGCGGTTCACAGACAGGCCGGCTTTCTGTGCAAGCTCCGGCAGGCGGCTGACCGGACAGCCTTCCACAAAACCGATACCTGCCTCTGCGAGACGCTTTTGTGCCATACCATTTATAAGCTCCATATACACGTGTTCCCAGTAAAATTGTTCTGTCCCCGGAAGATGATAGTAGGCTTCCAGCACGGGAAGATATGCATCCAGCCATGATGCAGTCAGGAATACAGGGCCGTACATTACCCAGGCATCCCGTCCGCCGATTTCCACCCGCTGTATTTTTCCTTTCTTATTAAAAGAAAAGCACCATTCGGAGGTTTCCCCTTCCTTAAAGACAGAAGAATACCAGGAACCGCATTCATAAGTATGGAACATATTTTCCCTCATCCAGTTGTCCGAGGAGAGCAGATACATATTCTTTCCCCGAAGGATTTCCCGGGCATGGTATATGGTGGTTAATGTGTTTTTGGAAGAGTATTCTTTATTATAGAGAAGCTTCACATCATATTTGTCTATAAGGTATTCAAACTTTTCCTTCAGATATCCGACGACAATCGTAATGTTGTGGATTCCCACCTGAAGAAGCTGCCGGATCTGCCGTTCTATCATCCGCTCTCCGAATACTTCCAGGAGACCTTTGGGAGTCTCGAAAGTGAGAGGGACAAAACGGGAGCCGAAACCGGCTGCGATAATCAAAGCGCCGTCCACACGGTATTGCTCCAGAAACTCCAGCCCCGCTTCCGTGACCTGATATGAGCCGTCCTCAGAAAGAGAAATCTGCCCTCTGGATAAACATTCCTTTACCAGGCTGTTGACAGTACCAAGAGAAAACTCTAAAATCTGTGCCATATCCCTCTGGGTTGCCTTCGGATGTTCCAATATAGTTCTACAGACCAAAGCATATCTGTCCATAAATGCCTCCGTTCAAAAATAAGAATAATTAAAAATATATGAACATTATAACACAGACTCGGTGAAAAACAAGGGTTTGTCGAAGATTGTACGAATATGTATACAATTTAAGAATGAAAAGCGGCTTTCGTAAGTTTTATGTAAGAAAATGAACAGAGAAAAGTTATAGCATTTTTTAAAAAAGTGTATTATACTAATCGTGTGATTGAGGAAGGGATACTTCCCAAGCCAAAGGTCAGTACATAGCATTTATACCATTTTATAAAAAAATGTAAAAAATGTCAAAAAAGTATTGATAATTCGGATTATAGGAAGTATAATTACCTCGTAATGCAATTAGGATTTTCAA
>CAJUEJ010000014.1 GCA_910585435.1 uncultured Hungatella sp.
TTTGCCAAAACAGATGCCGCTACATCAGCCATCACAACCACACTCCAATCAATTCTTTTACACGCTTTTGCATACGCAATACCTTTGCATACTCCATCAGATTCGGTATATTTTTTTTCGGGTCTTTCACATACCCTTGTATTGCTTTATTAAAAATCTCCTTATCCATTTTATTCATATTCCGCAGTACATCGCAAATGGTACGGTCACGGTCATAGATACGGACATCGACAAAATTGATACTTCCTTTCGTTTCACCGAGGGGAACTAAAACTGGCTCAACACGATATGCCTTTACAAAGGGGTATTCGATATTTGTACGACTTCTGGATACATTTTTATCAATCGTAATATTCCACTCGGCAGGATTGCGGTCGCTATACTGATAGTAAAAGAGGGCAGTCTCCATGCAAAGCACCGCATCGGGGAACAGACGGTTGATAATTTTAACTTCCTGTTCGCCATAGATTTCCGTCCAATGATAATAGCCCCGTTTAATTTTTTCAATAAAGCCCTCGTTTAATAGCTGCTGAATATCCGCATAGTAGATTCTATAAGAATCCAGCTCTGCTGTCGTCATGATAGAATCGTGTTGGGAAAAAATCTTCCTGACAGCGTTTATCGATTTTTCATCAAGCATTGTCTCACCTCTACTAAACCACACGTAAATTTCTCAACGATGGTGTACTTTACTATAGCATATCCGATTTTCCCCAGAAAGTCAACTTAGTAAAGCACACATGAGTAAAGCCAAAAGCACTGGGCTTGTCCGTATAGGGCTTGATTTGGAACATTTCTGAGCACAAGGTAGGTACAGAAGAACTGGCCCACTTAGAGATCGTGGCAACCATTGTCCACCAGCTGACCAGGAATCTGACCCCGGAAGAAATCGAAAGCTCCGGCTTCGGCCCCTACTATATCGACCACACCACCGGAATCTGGCCTCAGGCAGCAGGAGGCGTTCCTTTCAATGCCTGCGAGTTCCAATCTAAGGGGGATCCGATTACAGATTTATTTGAGGATTTGGCAGCAGAACAAAAAGCCCGCTCCACCTACGACAATATCCTCCGCGTCATCAAAGACCCTGAAATCTGCGATCCCATCCGCTTCCTCCGGAAACGTGAGATCATCCATTTCCAACGGTTTGGTGAAGCCCTCCGCACGGTTCAGGAGCATCTGGACAGCCGCAATTTCTATGCGTTCAACCCTGCTTTTGACAAACCGCAGACCGCCCAGGCCGCGCAGACAAACGCCAGCCAGCCTCAAGGTTAAGCATATCAGGGGGCTGCCAAAAGGCAGCCCCCTTCTCTCATACAATCCCATCCTCAGCCGCACAGCAGACAACCCTGCCGCTAATCAATCTCCACCCTGAACACCACCGGCATATGGCTGTCTATCTCCACAGTCCTGACATGAAGCCCCTCTCTGTCCTGCTCCCACCAGGGATTCCTGTCATATCCCAGCACTTCCACAGACTTTATGGCTCCGTCGAAATCTGATTTGTCCGCGTCAGCGGCTTTTCTCAGAGAGCGGATACACACCTGGTTCTTTCCCTTCATATTCAGGCATATCCCATAGATACTGTCTCCCTTTGCCGTAAAACGTATATCCTGGGAAGTGAATCTTCTTTCTGTCTTGTCTGTAAACTGCCCCTCTTCGATTCTGGTCGGCCCCTCCGCCGATTTCTTCCAGGGCCTGGCATCATATATGGCCTGCCCGTTTACCTTCAGCCATCTGCCTATCTCTGTAAGAATCCGCCTGTCCTCATCCGGTATGGTTCCGTCTGCCTTAGGCCCTATATTCAGAAGCAGCCTGCCGTTTTTACTGACAATATCCGCCAGATCACACAGGATCTGCCAGGAATTCTTATAGTCATTCCCCTCCGTGTAGCACCAGGAATTTTTCGCCACCGCTGTATCTGACTGCCACGCATAAGGTTTCGCATCGGCAAACTGCCCCCGCTCTATATCCGGCACTGCCGTTCCAAAGGCAAAGGCATCGTACTTATAATTGATGACAACGCCCTCGCCCCATTCATCGGCGCGGTTATAATAATACGCGGCAAATTTTCTCAGGTACGGTTTCACAGCGCTGTGCTGAATCCACCAGTCAAAATAGAGAATCTTCGGCCTGTACCGATCCACCAGCTCACAGGTGCGGCACAGCCAGTCCTCCAAAAACTCCTGTGACGGCGCCGGCTCCGAAAAGATATCATGGTGATCCCGTTCCGGCATAGCCGGCCAGTAAAAATCACCTGGCTTTAACGGCTCTCGGATATCCGAGTCAAACTCTTTTCCCCTTCCCATAAAGAACCAGTGCTCCACCCTGTGGCTGGATGCGCCGTTTATAAGCCCTGCCTTTTTGCACTCCTCTGTCAGCTCCCCCAGCACATCCCTCTTCGGCCCCATATTTTTTGCGTTCCATATGGAAAGGCGGCTGTCATACATCTGAAACCCGTCATGATGCTCCGCCACAGGCATAATATACTGTGCCCCCGAATCCTTAAACAATTCCACCCATTCCTCAGGATGAAAGTTTTCTGCCTGAAACATGGGAATAAAATCCTTATAGCCGAAATCCTTATGGCGGCCATACGTCTTTATGTGATGCTCATATTCCTTACTTCCCTGTATGTACATATTGCGGGAATACCACTCGCTTCCAAAAGCCGGGACCGAATACACGCCCCAGTGAATAAAAATCCCGAATTTTATCTTTTCATACCATTCCGGAACATGGTACTGCTGCAAGGACTCCCATGTATCCTTGAATCTCCCGTTTTCAATTACCCTGTATATCTGCTCTAAGTATTCCCTCTTCCCAGTCTCCATATCCTTTGGCCCTCCCGCTTTTCCCGGCAATCCGGCACTGCCCTCCACTTTACTCTCTTGGCTGTCTTCCCCCCGGCTCTTACTGCCCGGCATATGCCTCCTGCTGCCTTTCATGGCCAAACAGACGTCCATATATGCCTCTGCTGCTTTCCTGTCTTTTTTCCTGGCACATCATATCGTAGCAGTACCGGATAATATCCTTCCTGGTGATAATCCCGATAAAATTCTCCTGATCATCCACCACCGGAACAAAATTCTGGTTCAGAGCCTTGTCCATCAAATCCTCCATGGAGGCATTCACATACACCGGCCGGTTGTCCAGCCTTCGTCTGATAGACGAGACAGGGACGTGTTGCGCATCCCTCAAATTCAAATCATACTGGTTCTTAATCCCCCACAGCATATCCCCCTCTGTAATTGTCCCTATGTATTTCCCCATTCTGTTTATAATAGGCACCGCCGAATATTTATGGTGTTCCATCTTCTCCAGTGCCTGCCTCAGGGTCTCATCATCATAAATAAAAGCGACCTCACTTTTAGGTGTCAAAAAAAACAAAATATTCATACCTTCTCCTTATTTCATATAATAAATTGATTATACAAGACACCTCTGAAGTACATGTGAACAAATTATTAGTTTTTTATAAATTTAAAAAAATCAAACTGAAAAGCAAAGCACCTGGCCGGCATCAGGGATATAGAGACATCCCCTTGCCGCCAGATGCTTTTTCAAACATCTTCTGCCTGCCGGAAACAGGCCGTTTAATCATTCAAAATACCCTACCGGATCAATGGCTTCCCCGTTGTGCTGCAGTTCAAAATACACATTGCTTCCCTCCACGGAATAATATTTCGTAGGTTCCGCCACGTAGCCCAGAATCCTTCCGGCCTCCAGGTATTCATTCTCAATCACCTGGATCTCCTTTAGTTGTCCGCATGTAGCCAGATAATCATTCCCAAAATCCAGAACCACATAGTTTCCGATTTCCTCGTTGACTCCTGTGGCTACCACCTTGGCATTGGCCGGGGTCTTAACCGGCTGGCTTACTTCCGCCTGAATCACCACTCCCGGATTGCACTGGTACTGTGCCAGCGTAGGAAAATAGATGGTCGTATCCATGCTGTAATCCAGCAAAATATTTCCCATCACCGGCCAGGCAATCTTGCTGGTATCTGAAAAATTCAGCACCAGAGGAATCGCGGCATCCTGCCCCGCTCCCACCTGTGCGGCCTGTGTCTGTGCCTGCGCCGTCTCTTTTTTGTTTTCCGCTTTTGCTACTTTTGTCTCCGTCTCCTGTGCCCGCTGGCCTGCCGGAGCAGTCTCCGGCTCTTTTCTGGGGACATTGGAATCTCCTGCTATGGGAAGCAGTTCCTCATTCTTTTTATCCTCTGCAATCAGCGCACCCGGTTCCTGCATCTGCATGTATGGATTTTCTTCCGGAGCGTTTCCTCTTTGAATGGTAACCACACCTGCTGCGGCAACAATAGTCAGCAGGCCCAGAACTAACATGACAAGAAATAGTTTGTCCTTGAATAATTGATTTAACTTCTCTTTCACCGTTTATCACCTCGGTACTATTCTTACCAAAGGTTCCTGAGTTATTCACATTTTGGGAGAAATAATTTTAATATTTTGATAATAATACTTTAAAATCTCCTCCGCGGTTTTTCCCTCCTGCGCCATCCCGTGGGCCCCCTGCTGACTCAGCCCGTAACCATGTCCGATCCCTTTGCAGACTGCCCGGACCATCCCCTCATGCTCCTCCAGGGTAAATGCCGCAGACGGAAGCCCCAGCGCAGCCTGAATCTCTTCTCCCGTGTAAATGTGGGCGCCTATCTGGATCTCCTTCACATACCCAGCCTTATCCCTGCTGACTAACTGAATCGTATCCATAACCTGTCCCTCGCTCAGTTCCGGTTCTTCCCCTCCCCTCTTAACCGCCGCCTCTTTCATAAGTCTGACCACCTCACCTGGTTCCCACTCTGTCACAGTCAGATATCCTTCTGCCTCCACATCCCAGGGACTGTCCACCGATTGCAGGTACGGATATCCCTCCCCTCCGTCTCTAGTATATCCGGTGCTGGCCCGGTGAAACATAGGTTCTGGCACCAGATTTTCTTCCCCCTCCTCCAATGCCATAACCAGCCCCTTTGTTTCCTGGACCGCCTGGCTGATCTTATCATAATACTCCACAAAATTCTCTCTCCCCCACAGAGACTCCATCTGCTCCTCCCCCAGGGACTTAAGCCCCAGCTCCTCCTCCTGTATCTGTGTCCTTCCATCCATCTGCCCGTATATGTAAGTTCGGGTGATGATCGCCTGGGCTTTCAATGCCTCCAGCCCATACTCTGCCGGGATCTGCCTTGCCACAGTACCTACAAGATACGTTTCCACGTCCAGATATCCCTTCTGCCCGTTGCCTATGTATATTTTTTTCCTCATTCCCTGTCTGTTCTCTGACTCAGATCCAGACTGCCCTGTGATTCCCCCTTGGCTGCCGGACACTCCTCCTGTGCCTCCAAATAAACCGCCGGATGTGCCTTCCCCTGTCTTCAACCCATTGCCGTATGCACCGCTCACGCCTCCGCTCCATGCCAGAGTCACCACATAGGGAAGCAAAAGCACTGCCAAAGCTGCCATAAACTGCCTTCCCGGCCGCATAAAAAACCCCCTTTCACAAACTGCTTAGTACTGCCCAGTACCAGTTTATGAAAGAGGGTTTTTTTCTATTACAGTTTCACCTCAACCTTATCCAGATGCCAGATTTCATCCACATACTCTCTGATAGTCCGATCAGAGGAGAACTTCCCTGAGCATGCCACATTCATGATAGCGGCCTTTGCCCACCAGCCCTTCCTGCCGTAAGCCTCTCCGATCCTCTCCTCCGCCTCTGCATAAGAGCGGAAATCCTTCAGGATAAAATACATATCTGCCTTATCCATACCACTTGCGTGAAGCAGCGAATCGTAAATCTCCTTAAACAAAGCAGGATTCTCGCGGCAGTACGTTCCATCTGTCAGCTGATTCAGCACTCTGCGGATATCCGGGTCATTGTTAAAGATATCCATGGGATAATATCCGCCGTTCTTCTCAAAATTAATCACCTCGTCAGCAGACATTCCGAAAATAAATGCGTACTCCTCGCCTACTTCCTCCACAATCTCCACATTGGCGCCATCCATGGTTCCTATGGTAACCGCACCGTTTAACATAAACTTCATGTTGCCGGTACCGGAAGCCTCCTTGCTTGCTGTGGAAATCTGCTCGCTGATATCCGCCGCCGCAAAAATCAGCTCCGCGTTGGATACTCTGTAGTCCTCGATAAATACCACCTTCATCTTCCCGTTAATCGAAGGATCGTTGTTCACCACATCTGCCACCGCGTTGATAAGCTTGATAGTCAGCTTGGCACGACGGTAGCCGGCAGCAGCCTTGGCACCGAAGATAAAGGTTCTGGGGATCATCTCCATATCCGGGTTATCTTTCAGCTGATTGTACAGGTACATCACATGGAGAATGTTCATCAGCTGGCGCTTATACTCATGAAGCCTCTTTACCTGCACATCGAAAATGGAATTGGGATCCACATCGATTCCGTTGTGCTCTTTGATATACTTAGCCAGGCGCACCTTATTCTGGTATTTTATCTCCATAAACTCCTTCTGGGAAGCCTTGTCGTCCGCAAACTTCTTAAGCCCCTCAATAAGAGAAAGATCTGTGATCCACCCGTTGGTTCCCAGCTTTTTCGTCACCCAGGAAGCCAGCAGGGGATTGCCGTGAAGCAGGAAACGCCTCTGGGTGATACCGTTGGTCTTGTTGTTAAACTTCTGAGGCATCATCTCATAGAAATATTTTAACTCCTGCTGCTTTAATATCTCTGTATGCAGCCTTGCCACGCCATTGACGGAAAAACTGCCTGCAATAGCCAGATAAGCCATCCGCACCTGGCCGTTATACAGAATGGCCATCTTGGATACCCGGTTCTCATCTCCCGGATACATGCGGCGGATCTGCTCCGTAAAACGGCGGTTAATCTCCTCCACAATCTGATAAATACGGGGAAGAAGGTTGGAGAACAGGTCAATCGGCCATTTTTCCAGCGCCTCTGCCATGATGGTATGGTTGGTATAGGCACAGGTTTTGGTAGTCACCTCCCATGCCTCCTCCCAGGTAAGCCCCTCCTCATCCAGAAGGATACGCATAAGCTCAGGCACAGCCACTGTGGGATGGGTATCATTTAACTGGAACACATTCTTTTCATAGAACCTGCAGATATCGCTGTGGTTCTGTTTGTACCGTTCCACCGCACGCTGCACGCTGGCAGAAATAAAGAAATACTGCTGTTTTAAGCGAAGCTCCTTGCCGGCATAATGGTTGTCATTGGGGTACAGCACCTCGCAGATATTCTTTGCCAGGTTCTCCTGCTCCACTGCCTTCTGATAATCGCCTTTGTCAAAGGAGTCCAGGTTAAAGCTGCTGATAGGCTGGGCATCCCAGATACGCAGGGTATTGACCACATTGTTGCCGTATCCCACGATGGGAAGGTCATAGGGAACTGCCATAACAGACTGGTAGCCTTCCTGCACATACTGATCCTTGCCGTTCTCACGGATCACCCTTACATATCCGCCGAATTTAACCTCCTTGGAATACTCGGAGCGCCGCACCTCAAAGGGATTGCCGTCCTTTAACCATTCATCCGGCACCTCCACCTGGAAGCCTTTGTCGATTTTCTGCTTGAACATTCCGTAGTGATAGCGGATTCCGCAGCCGTACACCTCGTAGCCCAGGGTGGCAAGAGAATCCAGAAAACAAGCGGCCAGACGGCCCAGACCGCCGTTTCCAAGAGCGGCATCCGGCTCCTGATCCTCCAGATAGTTAAGGTCAATCCCCATTTCATCCAGAGCTTCCTTCACATCCTGGTAAGCTGTCAGATTGATTAAGTTATTGCCCAGTGCCCTTCCCATAAGGAATTCCATGGACAGATAATAAAGGGTTTTTGCATCCTGCTTCTCATACTCCCTGCGGCTGGCAATCCACTGATCCACGATCATAGCCTTCACCGCATAGGCAACTGCCTGATAAAGCTCCTGAGGTGTCGCGTCCTCCACTGTCTTACGAAACTGATTCTTAAGCGCATATACTACGGAATAGCGAAACTCCTGCTTATCAAATTTCTTCTTTTCCATTGCTGGTCTTTCCTCCTGCCTGTTGTTGTGTACTCTAAGCTTATTCCTTTCTTATTTTACTTCTTTTCCACAGCTAAAGCAACATTTTCACCGTTAATATTCCATTCTTTTTCGTAGCCTTTCAGCTGCTGGGTATAAATAGCCTCTGCCAGTACCTCCCCTTTGATTTCATCCCCGTGCTTTTGCATCAGGCCGGAAATCCTGTCATTGCCCTTTACATAGACGTCAATATGGTCTGTCACCTCAAAACCGGCTTCTTTCCGCATGGTCTGGATCTTGCTGACCAGCTCCCTCACAAAGCCCTCCTCTATCAGCTCCTCCGTCAGGTTGGTATCCAGCACCACGGTCATCACCTGATCCGCCTCTGACACATACCCTTCCTTCTGAACCATATCGATGAGAAGATCTTCCTCTGTCAGAACCACTTCTGTCCCGTCAAAATCAAATTTCAGGCTTCCTGTAGCCTTTAACGTATCCATGGCCTGATTTCCGTCAAGCTCTGTCAGAGCCTTCCGGATATTGTTCAGCTGCTTGCCGTACCTGGGCCCTACGGTCTTTAACTGAGGTTTAAACGTATAGGTGGTAAACTCCCTGACATCATCCGTAAATATAACGCTCTTTACATTCAGCTCGTCCTCGATGATCTCCACATAAAATGCAGATAAACCGGCCGGCGCTTTCACAAACATTCTTCCCACAGGCTGACGGTTCTTGATGGCAGCCGTATTTCTGGCGGCACGCCCCATGATAACAACCTTTAAAACCTCATCCATGTCTGCTTCCAGCTTCCTGTCAATGTACTCTTCCCAAACCTTTGGGAAATCACACAGGTGAACGCTTTCCGGCGCTGACGGATCAATCTTGCATACCAGGTTTCGGTAAATCTTTTCCGACATAAACGGAATCATAGGCGCAGCTGCCTTGGCCGTAGTCACAAGAGCCGTATACAGAGTCATATATGCATTGATCTTATCCTGCTCCATTCCCTTGGCCCAGAAGCGTTCCCTGCTTCTTCTCACATACCAGTTGCTTAAGTCATCCACAAAATCCTGAAGCGCTCTGGCAGCCTCTGGAATCCGGTAATCATTCAGATTGTCATCCACTGCCTTTACCATGGAATTTAACTTGGACAGAATCCACTTATCCATAACGGAAAGCTTTTCATACTCCAGCGTATAGGAAGAAGCATCAAAATCATCAATGTTGGCATACAGTACGAAGAATGCATAGGTGTTCCACAGGGTTCCCATAAATTTTCTCTGGAACTCCTGCACAGCCCTGCCATGGAAACGGTTAGGCAACCAGGGGGCGCTGTTGATATAGAAATACCAGCGGATAGCATCTGCGCCATAGGTAGCCAGCGCGTCAAAGGGGTCAACCGCATTTCCTTTAGACTTGCTCATCTTCTGCCCGTTCTCATCCTGTACATGGCCCATGACAATCACATTTTTATATGGAGCCTTGTTAAACAGAAGGGTGGAAATCGCCAGCAGAGAGTAAAACCACCCTCTGGTCTGATCCACAGCCTCGGAGATAAAATCTGCCGGGAACTGCTGCTCAAACAATTCCTGATTCTCAAAGGGATAATGATGCTGGGCAAAAGGCATGGCCCCTGAGTCAAACCAGCAGTCGATCACCTCCGGCACCCGCTTCATCTCCTTGCCGCACTTGGGACACCGGATGGTCACCTGATCGATAAAGGGACGGTGCAACTCAATATCCTCCGGACAGTTGGAGGACATGGATTTTAATTCTTCGATGCTTCCCACCGAATGCTGGTGGCCGCATGAACACTCCCACACATTGAGAGGCGTGCCCCAGTATCGGTTCCGGCTGATTCCCCAGTCCTGCACATTCTCCAGCCAGTCTCCGAAACGGCCCTTGCCGATACTCTCCGGAATCCAGTTGATGGTATTGTTGTTGCGGATCAAATCCTCCTTCACCGCTGTCATCTTGATGAACCAGGACTCTCTCGCATAATAGATCAAAGGCGTGTCGCATCTCCAGCAGTGTGGATAGCTGTGTTCAAACACAGGCGCCGCAAACAAAAGCCCCTTCTCATCCAGATCCTTCAGAATCAGAGGATCTGCTTTCTTAACAAATGTTCCCGCAAAGGGAGCGTCCTCTGTCATATCTCCCTTGGCATCTACCATCTGGACAAAGGGAAGGTCATACTTTCTCCCTACCTTGGAGTCATCCTCACCGAAAGCCGGGGCAATGTGTACCACGCCGGTACCGTCTGTCAGAGTAACATAGGTGTCGCAAGTGACAAAATGACCTTTTTTCTTCTGCTTTTCGGCCACTTTCCCGGCACACTCATACAGGGGTTCATACTCTTTATATTCCAGCTCAGTGCCCTTGTATGTCTCTACAACCTTATAGGCAGCCACTCCCTTCTCCGGATCCGCCAGTTTCCCAAGGACCGTATCCAAAAGGGCCTCCGCCATATAGTAGGTATTGCCATCCCCTGCCTTTACCTTAGCATACGTTTCATTGGGATTGACGCACAGGGCCACATTGCTGGGAAGGGTCCACGGCGTGGTGGTCCATGCCAGAATATAAGCGTCCTCCCCTTTTACCTTAAACCGCACTACTGCGGATCTTTCTTTTACATCCTTATATCCCTGAGCCACCTCATGGCTGGACAGGGGGGTACCACAGCGGGGGCAGTACGGTACAATCTTAAATCCCTTATACAGAAGGCCCTTCTCCCATATTTTCTTTAATGCCCACCATTCGGACTCGATATAATCGTTGTGGTATGTCACATAGGGATCGTCCATATCCGCCCAGAAACCAACCGTAGAAGAAAAGTCCTCCCACATTCCCTTATATTTCCAGACGCTCTCCTTACAATGTCCGATGAAAGGCTCCAGTCCGTACTGCTCGATCTGTTCCTTCCCGTCCAGCCCCAGCATCTTCTCCACTTCCAGCTCCACCGGAAGCCCGTGAGTATCCCATCCGGCCTTTCTGGGAACCTTATAGCCTTTCATGGTCCTGTATCTGGGGATCATGTCTTTGATTACCCTGGTCAGTACATGGCCGATATGAGGCTTGCCGTTGGCGGTAGGCGGACCATCATAAAACATATAGGTAGGACAATCCTTTCTGTCCTCTATGCTCTTTTGGAAAATGTCTTGTTCCTTCCAGAACTTCTCCACTTCCTTTTCCCGCTCCACAAACTTAAGATCTGTGGACACTTTGTCATACTTTGACATGATTTAACCTCCGTTCTCTGATATGTGTCTCCCGGGACGCAACTTCCCATAAAATACAAAAGTGCGTATTCCCCGGAGGGTTTTTGTTCTACAGGACGCATTTTCTTATAGAACAAAACAGCGGCCTTTCATCCTGTAATCAGGACGAAGACCGCTTCGCTGTACCACCTATTACATCATACTATCATATGCGTTCCCTGTAACGGCGGAATACCGGCACAGCCTACAAACTCCTCTGACCTGCAAATCCTCAGAGGTCAGAAATCCTTCAGCCTGCAACTCCGGAGTGATATTCATCTTCTGTGTTACCAATACCAGGCTTCCACCCTCCCTGGCTCTCTGTAATCTTCCACACAGGATTACTGTCTCCATCTAAGTTTTTATAAAAACATAATTTATTATAGTGACACACATCTTACTTGTCAAGTCTCTATGCATTAAACTTAAACTTCCCGATAAGGCCTTTAAGCACCTGTGCCTGCCCTGCCAGCTGCTGGCTGGCTGCCGCACTCTCCTCTGATGTGGCGGAGTTAGACTGGATAACAGTGGAAATCTGAGTAATGCTCTCCTTAATATGATTAATAGCAACCTCCTGTTCCTGGGAAGCCTCAGAAATCACCTTGATTTCTTCAGTCACCTTTCCGGCCCCGCTTACTACCTCCTGCAGGGAATCCTGAGTAAGAACCGTAAGCTTGGAACCTGTAGCTACCATATTGAGCGTTCTCTCAATCAGCTGAGACGTATCCTTAACTGCCTCCGCACTCTTGGCTGCCAGATTTCTAACTTCATCTGCTACAACTGCGAAACCTTTACCTGCGCTGCCTGCCCTTGCCGCTTCTACTGCAGCATTTAATGCAAGAATATTGGTCTGGAACGCAATATCATCAATAGTCTTAATAATATGCTGAATCTCGTCGGAGCAATCACTGATCTGCTTCATGGCGTCTGCCATCTCCTGCATCTGTCCGTTGCAAACCGTGATTCTCTCTCCCACCAGATCGGCCTGCTGAGTGGTAACACGTGCGCTTTCGGCATTGCTGTTGATCTGGTCACTGATCTGTTCAATCATATGGCTCAGATTATCTATCTCTGATGCCTGCTCCGTCGCCCCCTGAGCCAGATTCTGTGCACCGTCAGCCACCTGGTTGGCTCCGGCATCTACCTGGCTGGATGAGGAATGAATCTGTGCCATAGTCTGGCTCTGTTCACGCCCAATGGTCTCAATAGCTTTCTGAATCTGAACAAAATCACCGATATATTCGATATTACTTTGTCTTGTCAGATCTCCGGCCGCCATATCATTTAAGATATTTGTAATATCAGAAATGTATAGATTCAGATTCTCTACAGAAGTATTCAAACTGTCTGCCAGTACCCCAATCTCGTTGGAACTTTTTACGTCAATATGGAAATCCAGTTTTCCTTCTGACAGACCTTTACTGGTTTGAATCACTGTCTGAATCGGAGCGATAATTCCCTTGAGCACATAAATAACAAGAAGTACACATACCCCCAGAACCACCAGCATACAGCAGGCAAAGAAAATCTCGATTGCAATAACAGCGCCGTTCAGTTTTTCCTGGCTATCATCCAGATTCTCCTGAGTCAAAACAGAAACCTTATCCAAAAGTTCTACCAGCTGCACCACGTTAGCCTTTGTAACAGTCTGGTACATTTCTTTTGCTGCCTCAGGATCTGTCTCATTCAGATTAAGAATCGTCTGTGCCGATTCATGGATTGCCTGATGAATAGGCTTCATTTCATCCATAAGCCGCAAAATTGTCTGATCCTCAATCTCCGAATTATCCTCATAAAGCCACTTGCCCAATACACAAGTCCGATAATCTGTGCTTCCGGTAAATTCCGTCCCCAGAGTTACTGAGGAACACAGATTCTCTACCCAGCTATAATGAGCCTTTTCCGCAGTTAATACCAATGCATTGGTTTCTGATTGATGTTTTGTATTTGCACTGAACCTTGTAATATTCTTCATCCCACTTACAGTCATGATTACAGTTGTAATCACAACCAGAAATATAAGCGCAACACGTATCAGTACTTCCTGTTTGATACTCTTCTTCATGTTTTCCTCCATTCCGCACATGTTTATAATATTACATGCTCTCTTTACCGGATACATATTTCTTATTACAGATAAATAAGTGCCTCTATGCAGAAAGAGATTCCTCTTTCCGCATAGTGGCGCTGCAATTCAAAACAATACTTCAGGGAATCTACTAATATTTTTCTCCACCATAAGACATAGCCATCTGTATTTCATCAGATGAATAGGACGGACTCTTCTGCTCGTAACGCGGTGCAGCAGCAGAAACAACACCCGCCGGACTTCCGCCTTCCAGTTTGAAGCCTCTTACCAGATCCTTCATAATCTGAGCCTGGCTGGACAATTCCTCGCTGGCCGCAGCACTCTGCTCTGCTGTCGCGGAGTTGGTCTGGACTACGCTGGAAATCTGATCGATACCAACTGTAATCTGAGTAATCGCCTCTGCCTGCTCCTGAGATGCCTTTGCTATGGAATCCATCATCGTTGTAGCTTCCTGGATTCCGGACATAACCTTCTCCAAAGATTTTGCAGTCTCATCTGCAATCTTCTTGCCGTTGTCTACCGCGTGGAGAGAATTCTCAATCAATACCGCCGTATTCTTGGAAGCATCTGCACTCTTGGCCGCCAGGTTGCGAACCTCGTCAGCTACTACGGCAAATCCCTTGCCTGCCGCGCCGGCTCTTGCTGCCTCAACAGCAGCATTCAATGCAAGAATATTGGTCTGGAATGCAATATCCTCAATCGTCTTAATAATCTTGCCGATTTCATCGGAAGAATTGCTGATATCCGACATAGCAGAAAGCATATCCTGCATTCTGCGGTTGCTCTCGCCTGCCTCCTCGCCGACTTCCACAGATTTCCTGCTGGCCTCCTGAGCTCCTTCCGCATTGCGGTTGATATGTCCGGAAATCTCATTAATAGAAGCAGCAAGTTCCTCTACTGAAGAAGCCTGCTCTGTTGCACCCTGTGACAAAGCCTGTGCGCCGGAAGATACCTGATCAGAACCGGAAGACACCTGCTCTGCAGACTGATTCAAGGTAGTCATAGTAGTATTCAGACTATTCTTAATTCCCTTCATAGCCTCAAGAATTTTCTGATAATCGCCTATGTACATGCTTCTGTCATTGGATCTGACAGCGAAATCCTTGCCAGCCATGGCAGTAAGCACGTTCTCAATGTCTTTGATAATGGCCTCTACTCCGGTAGTCACCGCATGCATGCTCCTGGCCATAGAACCAAACTCATCATCAGATTGATAATCAACTGCAACAGAAAGATTTCCTTTTACCACTTCTCTCATAGCCTCTTCAATCTTTCTGACAGGAACCAGAATATTCTTAGCAAGAGCAAGAGCAATAAAAATAGTAAGAACAAATGCAATCACAGCAACTACAACGGCTATTGCATTATAAATATTCAGCATCTGCATAGCGTTATCATAGGATTCCCTGCTTCCTGCAGTTATCGCATCAACTGCATTGCCAAGAATCGTGCCGCACTCTTCTATTCTGGGAGTGTACTCGGTCAGCATAAGCACTCTTGCTTCCTCGTCAGACTCAGGTGTAGCAGCTTTTGCAAGTTCTCCCACCCGCAGTCTTGTATCTTTGTTCTCTGCCATTCTGCTCTCAAATTCCCTCAGCAGAGACGTATCTCCTGTATAGTTGTTGTAGAGCCACTGAAGCTCCTCAGTAACCTGATTCATGTATTGGTTGGCACTGTCCACATACTGACCAGCTTCTGCACTGGTATCTGCCATAATTCCCAGCATCAGCTCCTTCATGGCACTCTGCTGGTAATAGCGGATATCCTTCACATAATTAACAGCCTCAAAATCTGTCTCGTAAAATGTCTGATACCTGGATTTTGCTGTAGAAATTCCTAAGCTGGCAACAACCACCGATACCAAAAATAATATCAGAATGGCACCAAATGATACTATAAATTTACTGTTGACCTTTAAATTTTTCATTTGCCGCTCCTCCTTATGAGCCTTCTGTAAATTTTCAGACTGTTCTATACAGCCCGCATACTCTTTTATTTATTTCGGCACATTTCAGGATTTAATAATACTCTTAAAGATAAAAAAATAATATTATTCTTAATTTTTTATTCTTTTATATGTCTAAACCCTTAACAAATCTTCATTTTCGCCGATAAATAACTCAGTATGTTATGGTCTGCCACGCTTTTTCGCCGCAGATTGTTTATTTTTCATGCAAAATATTTACAAGGATAGGTGGTGTAATAGAATGGATAACGGTATGGACAGCAGTATATTAGATACATACCTCTTTGAAACAAATTCCCTTTTAGACCGACTGGACGAAATGCTGGTGGATGATGAAAAGGTAGGAGATTTTTCTTCTGATGATGTCAACGAAATTTTCCGAATCATGCATACCATCAAAGGTTCTTCGGCCATGATGGAGTTCGCTGCCATCGCAAGCGTTGCACATCATATAGAAGATTTATTCTTTTATATCCGTGATAAGGGAATTGACTCTTTAAGTTCCCAGCACAAAAAAGAACTTTTTAACCTGATGTTCCGTTCTGAGGATTGCCTGCGCGGACAGGTGGAGAAAGTGGAACGGGGGGAGCCTTTAGATACGGACATGGATGAGTTTGCTGCTGAGATCAATAAATTCTTAAAGACTGTCAGCGGCGCAGAAGATGAGGCGTCTGCCGGACAGGCCGAACCCCAGTCCAGCGCACCAGTTGAGGAGGCTCCGGTTGTTCCTGTGTCTTCTTCTATTCCTGATAACCTTCCTGAAGACAAAAAAGCTGTATGCTTTATCCATGTATTTCTGGAAGACGGCATCGGAATGGAAAATTTAAGAGCTTATATGATTGTCAATGCAGTAAAAGAATGCGATTTGGATTTCCGTTATTACCCGGAAGGTATGGAGTCCGATTCCGCAACTGCGGCTGCCATCATTGAGGACGGATTTTATATGGCGTTTGAAGCTATGGAATCTGCTTCCAAAGCATCTGATATATTAAGGACCCAGGGGCATATCCGCTCTTTTGAAGTGGTGGAGATCTCTGAGCCAGAACCGGCGCCTGCCCCTGTTCCTGCCCAACCATCTGACAGCAGCTCATCTGAAACTGCTGCCCATCCGGTTAAACCAGCTGCCAAGCCGGCTGCTTCGGCCAAACCGGCAACCAATGCCCCTGTTAAACAGAACTTAATAAGCGTCAGCCTGATGAAATTAGACAGCCTGCAGAATCTGGTAGGTGAGATTGTCATTACAGAGTCTATGGTTACTTCCTCTCCGGAATTAAATCAGCTAAGCAGAGATGCCTATGATAATTTTATGAAATCTGCTCGTCAGCTGCGCAAGCTTACAGATGATTTGCAGGATATCTCCATGTCTCTTCGGATGGTTCCTATCTCAGGCGTTTTCCAGAAGATGAGCCGAATTGTACGTGACATGAAGCAAAAACTAAATAAAGACGTGCGTCTTACCCTTATTGGTGAAGACACAGAAATCGATAAAACTATTGTGGACAGCATTCAGGATCCAATTATGCATATGGTTCGTAATGCCGTAGATCATGGAATTGAGGACGATCCGCAGGATCGTATCCGTGCTGGCAAAAGCGCCCAGGGTGAAGTAATCCTGTCTGCCTCCCACACCAGCAGCGAGGTGATCATTTCCATCACCGACGACGGCGCCGGTATGGATCCGGATAAACTGCTGATGAAAGCCAGGGACAGAGGTCTTCTGGTAAAACCAGAGAATGAATATTCCAAAAAAGA
Organism: uncultured Hungatella sp.; assembly: GCA_910585435.1. Classification (GTDB taxonomy): domain Bacteria; phylum Bacillota; class Clostridia; order Lachnospirales; family Lachnospiraceae; genus UBA3402. The sequence goes on from CAJUEJ010000014.1 coordinate 17,065, forward strand.
GATATTAGGCTTCATCATGCTGCCGGGCTTTTCCACCAACCAGGAAGTAACTGAATTCTCCGGCAGAGGCGTGGGAATGGACGTGGTTAAGAAAAACATTGAAGCAGTAGGTGGCGTGGTATCTGTTTCCAGTGAGCTTGGAAAGGGAAGTACCTTTACTATGAATATCCCTCTTACTATGGCCATCGTAGACGGCATGAGAGTGACTGTGGGAAATTCTATTTTCATTATTCCTATTGCCAACATCCGCCAGTCCTTTAAGATTACTCCTGAAGAGATTCTTCACGATGAAAACGGATGCGAGATGGTAGAGCGTCTGGAAAGCTTCTATCCGGTGGTCCGCCTCCATCAGTTCTATGGTATTGATACGGCTATTGATACCCTTGACGCCGGTGTTCTCATGTGGGTAGAGGCCAGCGACCGTTCCTTCTGCATCTTTGTAGATGAACTGGTTGGCGAACAGCAAGCTGTTGTAAAACCGCTTCCTGCTTATTTGAACTGCTTTGATCTTAAAAATTCCGGTATTGCCGGCTGTACTATCATGGGTGATGGAAACATCAGCATGATCCTGGACATTCCCAGCCTTCATACAGCGGCTCTGGAAAATATATAATAGAAAGGGAGGAATCAAACATGTCTGAACAAGTCAACACCCAGGAGGTTCTGGATTTAGATATGGAAGAAACAGATGAGAGTTCTACCATAGAACGCTGCCTCACTTTCGATTCCGGAGACCTTATTCTTTATATCAGCACAAAGTACGTGATAGAAATTATCAATAATCATTCTATCACCACTCTTCCTTTAATGCCGCCTTATATTAAAGGCGTCATCAATTTGAGAGGCCAGGTACTTCCAGTTGTGGATATTAAGCTGCGCATGGGTAACGGTGAGACAGATTACTCCTGCCAGCAGGACTCCTCCGATGAGCGGAGACCATGTATTATTGTGTTGGACATTAATTCTATCTCCTTGGGAATTATCGTAGATTCCGTACGTCAGGTTATTGATATCGATCTGAAAAACGTACGTCCTATCCCGCTTAAGCGTCAGCAAAAATTGCTGAACGGAATGGTAAATATGGAAGATGGCGGTGTCTATATGTCCATTGACTGTGAAGCCCTTTCTTTTGCTGAACTTTGATTTTTTTAAAGCTCATTAACTAAGACCGAGGTGATTTGATGCTGACCTTAACAGATCATGATTTTCAGCGTTTGTATGCTTACATCAAAAAAAATTATGGTATTGATTTAAGCAAGAAAAAACAGCTTATTGTAAGCCGCCTTTCCAATTCCTTATCTTCCCAGGGGTATCATGATTTCTCCGCATATGTGGATGAAATCACCTCCGGGCGGGATTCGGAGATGGTTACGGCCATGTTAAATAAGCTGACTACCAACTATACGTATTTTCTCAGGGAGGAAGAGCATTTCAAATATCTTTGGGATGTGATTCTTCCTGATCTGGAGAAAAAGCATGCCAAGGATAAGAATCTTGCTATATGGAGTGCAGGCTGTTCCTCCGGTGAGGAGCCATACACGATTTCCATGTATTTAAAAGAATATTTTGGCGCACAGGCTTCCCAGTGGGATACCAGGATTCTTGCCACGGACATCTCCCAGAAAATTTTAAATACGGCAATTCATGCCACCTATGGCGATGAGGGCATGTCCTCTCTCCCGCCTACCTGGAGACAGAAATATTTTGTAAAAGACGGAAGTGGTTCTTATACCGTTTCTCCGACCATCAAGCAGAATGTAATTTTCCGGACCTTCAACCTGATGGATTCCATTGCTTTCAAGAGAAAATTCGACCTGATTTTCTGCCGCAATGTAATGATATATTTTGATCAGGCCACCAAGGATGCTCTTGTACGCCGTTTTTACAATGCTACGGTTCCCGGCGGACACCTGTTCATCGGACATTCCGAGGGACTCAACAAGGCTACCTGCCCTTATGAATATGTCAAGCCCGCTATTTACCGCAAAACAGACAAATAGCCCGGGAAGAAAGAAGGATTGATTATGACGAAGAAGATTCGTCTGATGATTGTAGACGATTCCATTGTTTTTCGAAGCTGGCTGATACAGAATCTCAGTGCGGATCCCCGTTTTGAGGTGGTTGGATATGCAGTCAATGCTCTTGACGCCAAGAATAAGCTTCCTGCATTAAATCCGGATATTATGACTATGGACATCGAAATGCCGGGGATGACAGGATTGGAATTTCTCAAAGAGGTTCTGCCCACTCACCCGGTTCCCGTAATCCTGGTTTCGTCTCTGAACGTAAGAGTATTTGATGCACTGGCTGCAGGAGCCATTGATTTTGTGCGTAAACCAGGCATGGAGGAAGGCAGCAAGGAGACATTTTTAGCAACTCTTAAATCCAAACTGTCCGTGGGCGCCAATGCCCGGGTACGCCTTCCCGGATCCTATGGCTCTGTCGGACACAGCAGTACGGTCTCTTCGTCCGCTACTGCTTCTTCTGTTGTTTCCGCTGCATCCCTCTCGCACATATCTGCCGCATCAGTTGCCACCTCCACATCAGGCGCCTCACCGGCAGGTTTTGCACGGACACCCTTTATGAATTCCGGCATCGATTTGATTGCCATCGGCGCTTCCACCGGGGGAACAGAGGCTATCCTGGAAGTAGTCCGGCAGTTTCCGGCCAGGATGCCGGGAATCGTAATTACCCAGCATATGCCCTCCGGCTTTACGTCCATGTACGCAGAGCGCCTGAATCGTCTGTGTAAGCTAGAAGTAAAAGAAGCGGCTCACGGCGATAAAGTTCAGCCTGGCCTAATTCTTCTGGCTCCCGGCGGCCTGCAGATGCGTGTCGTCCGTATGGGTACCGGCTATTCCGTCAGCTGCACCAATGAAGCCAAGGTCAGCGGTCACCGTCCTTCCGTAGACGTACTGTTTGACTCCGTTGCCGCCAATGTAAAGAACAGGGCCATCGGTGTCATTCTTACGGGCATGGGGGCGGACGGCGCCATGGGTATGCTCCGTATGAGAAAAGCAGGCGCTTATACCATCGGACAGGATAAAGAGACCTGTGTTGTCTACGGGATGCCTATGGAGGCATATAAAATCGGCGGAGTCTGCCAGCAGGCGGCCTTGAGTACGATTCCCCAGGTGGTATTATCCCGCCTGGCCCAGGCAAAGGCGTAGGAGCCCGGAACGATTAATCAGAAGTTTGACTTATATAGAGGAAGAAGCGAAACGTGCCAGGACAGAAAAGACGAACAAAAGGTAAAAAAACCGAATTAAAATCAGGAAAGCAGGGGAATGATCCTGCTTTCCGTTTTTCTGTGGAAGATATTGCCAACATGCATGACAGCCGCAATCAAAAGAGCAGAACAGAAAAACTCATAACAGGCGGAATTACGTTTACGGTTCTCTCTATCATAATCAGCCTGTTCATCTATTTCAACCCCTCTTCTCCGGAAGCCTTCACGTCCATGGCAGGCCGTGTCTACAAGCAGGCCGTATCCCAGGTGGGAAGGCTCAGGGCCGTTCTTCTTGGAAGTCTGATGGAAGATTTCCTTGCTGTGGAAAAAGATATTTTGGTAAAGCTGGAGGAAATGGCTGCTCTCAGAGAGGTGACAGAGATAATTTCTTATATTGACCATACATCTGAATTGGGGGATATCTCCAGATTCAATGCGGAACCTGTGTTCCCCATACAGGAGGATGCCATATATACCTGTATGCTGGATACAGCTATGGGCCCTCTTCTCTACTACAGCCAGGGAGATGTCCGCTGGAAAGACTATCTGTACGGAGGCGCAGACCCTATCAGCCGCTATGGCTGCGGCCCTGTCTGCGCTGCCATGGTGATCAACAGCTTCTCTTCCACCAGTGTAACCCCTGTGGAGATTGCTGAATGGTCCCTTGCCAATGGCTGCTACGCCCCCCAGAGCGGATCCTATCACAGCCTGATCCCCAACAGCATTTCCGCCTACGGCCTCCAGGTAGACAGCGTCACCGATCGTTCCGCAGAAAATGCCGCTGAGCTTCTGCGCAGCGGCCACATCCTGGTAGCCCTCATGGGGCAAGGAAGCCTGACACAGAACGGGCATTTTATCATCATAGCCCAGCTCTGCGATAACGGAAATGTCTATATCGCAGATCCGGCAAGCTATGAAAACTGTACCAAAGAATGGAATTTGGAACAGCTGATGAAGGAGCTGAAGCGAAGCTATGATAATGGGGGGCCTTTGTGGGCGGTGTCGTATCAGAGCTGACTATTGCTGTCGAATCATCTCTAAAATTTTGTCTGTACAATCTGTCCAGGTATATTTCTCTGCTATCTTTTTATATCCGTTCTCAATAATCGTTTCTGCCAGATCCATATCTGTCAGCAAACGATTTACTATCGCCGGAAGGCGATCCAGCTGTTTTAAATCATACAGAGCAATATCCTTTCCATCTGTAAAATTCGCATCTATCCATGTACTGGAATCTGTAAGTGGTACGGAGCGCTGCAACAAAGTATTAAAAATCCGATCATGGGTTCCCGCTTTGAACCAGGGCATAACATTCAGGTTGATTTTGGCGTCAGCCATGTAGGAAAGAGTCTTTCCATAGGGAATCCTGTCATTAATATGGCAGACATTCGGGCAGTTGACAGACGGATGATCTTCCCAGCCCCGCCCCAGAAGATACAGACGAAAACCGGATTCTGCCAGAGTTTTTACCACCTGTCCTCTGTAATACATGCGAACCGCCCAGTCCAGAGAGTCTGCACAGTACATCAGAGATTTCATCAAATCATCGGAAACAGCCCAGCCCAGCTTCTTTGCTGTAGCAAGGATTGCCTGCTCTACGGTCATACTGCTGTCCTTTAAAAGGTGTTCGTAAGCATATCTGTAAAATGAATGAATTCCTTTATCCCCTGGAAACGTCTGGTTTAATTCCACATCCAGATCAGAAAGCTTTTTCTCAGGCGGATAGTAGGTTGCCGGGAACAGAATATCATATTTCCTGTCTTTATATGGAATAACAGAAATATCCTTCTGAGGCATAACACCTGCATGAGGCATAAAAAATACCTGAGGCGTGGTTTTCCCATAATACTTCTTTACATATTCCACATGATCCATATCACAGCACAACAAAATATATTTTTCAGAATGCTTCTCCAATGCAGAGTGAATCCTCGTAGGTGCATCCATTAAAATATCTACAACTACAGCCTTATGTTGATTCCAGATATCAATCGCCAGGTCTGTCCTGACACCCAATGCATCGAAGCAGATAGCCGCATCTACATCCCGAGATATAAACTCATTGAAATATGCATAGGAATGCAAATCTTCCTCTGGAACATTGTTACGCAAATCCACAATGAAGGTCTCATGACCTCTTTCCCTTAATTGTTCATCAAGGCGATCCGTAAAAAAATTGAAGGATTCCACCTCTGAATAGAAGAGAACAATCCGCAGCTTCCGTTTTACCTTCGGTTCCTGCCTTTCTTTCAGCCCTTTCTGCTCCCCCAGACTCTCCTGCCCTTTCAGCTTCTCCTGCTCAAGCGCCCTGTCAACAGCTGCCATCTCTTCCGGGGTAAACAGTTTTCGCATTACCTTCACCAGGTCTTCATATCCGGAGGCCATAGCTGCTCTCAGCACAAAAAGCCGATCCTTCAGCGATTGGAAATTATAGAAGGACTTTTGGAGAAATGCCGCTACCTGCATAGCCCCCTGCTCCCCCATCCTGGCCGTACTCTCATCTCTTCGAAATGCAGTCAGCATCACCACAAGAGTACTCATCAGATAATGGTCTTCCTTCAAAAGTGCGGTTGTAAATCGAATGCACTCTGACAAATTTCCATTGTTAAAGCAGCACATAGCCAGCATCTCATAAGTCCTCATAATATTCCCGGCCAGCATCTCGGACTTAGCCATATTCCCATACTGCTCCAATATCTCCAGGGCCCTGCGCAAGTATTTTTCCCCCATCTGAGAATTTCCGTGAGTTGCAAAATACTGGCCTACCATATAGTCAAAATTTCCTTCTTTAGGCATGGCTTTTATAGCCTGTTCATAGATCTCCATAATTCCGGCTTCATCCGGCTGGGGAAGGAAGGTAAGAAGCTGAAGAAGCCGCATATAAATCTCGGCAGCCATGGTCTGGTTTTCCCTCAAATGTTTCGGCATCAGGGAAATTCCCTTCCGATACGCCTTTTCCGCCTCAGCATAATCCCTTACTGCATCATATTCATTGCCCAGATATCCCCACATCTCCCATTCATCTGGATGATCTGCAAGCTCTGCCTGTATCAGCTTTAAATTCCGTTTGCTTTCTTTTTTTCCTGTATATGCTTTTCCGCTGTAACCAGTATGGAAAATTGGTAATTCATTTACAAGATTAAGCACGTTTAGAAGATGTCCGTTTACTGTCAGATACTCATGAACCCTTCTTTTATATCTCATAGTAGGATGATTGCGGAAAATACGTATCTGCGTATCCGCCGATGTGATCTTGCCCTCATCATCCAGATGAATCCACCCGGTGGCAATTCCGTCACAGACGGTACCATCCGCTTTTTCTATGACAGGAAGCAGTTTTTTAGCATCCTCCGGGAGAAAATACTCATCCGCATCTAAAAAAGCAATCCACTCATATCTTGCTTTTTCAATAGCAAAATTTTTAGCGGCGGCGAAATCATCAATCCAAGGAAAATAATACACAGACGCCCCCATAGACTTGGCAATCTCTACTGTCCTGTCTGTAGAGCCTGTGTCTACCACAATCTGCTCTGACACAATTCCTTTTCCCCAGGAAAGAGCCTTCTCTATATTTTTTTCTTCGTTCTTTACAATCATACATTGAGAAATTCTTATATTCCTGTTCCTTTTCATAGACCTGTTCCTTTCAGCTTCGCCTTAAAGCCCTGTCCACAGCCGCTAGTTCATCCGGACTGAACATTTCTCTGATAACCTGAATCAATTCAGGATATCCTGCCGCCATGGCTGCTTTGAGCACAAACAGTCTGTCCTTTAATGTATTTAAATCATAGAAGGAGTTTCCTAAAAATGAAGCCACCTCCACCGCACCTTTTCTTCCTTTTTTCATTGTCTGCTCATCCTGATAAAATGTCTTGATAAGCACCATAGCCGTACTCATCAGATACGGATCCTCTTTTAAAAGCACTGTAGTAAATTTCACGCAGCCAGCCATATCCTTATTGTTATAGCAGCACACGGCCAGCAGCTCATAAGCTCTCCGGATTTCCCCGCTGAGCATCATGGATTTGGCAGTAGTTCCGCATCTTTCTATGATTTCAAGAGCCCGGCGCAGATATTTTTCCGCCTCCACAAACTCTCCGCAGGCAGCAAAATATTTCCCTACAATATAGTCATAGTCCGCCTCCTCCGGCCAATTTTTCGTAGCCATCTGATAGACTTCCATGATAGAGCTTATCTGCGGATTAGGCCGGTTGATCTGCACCTCCAGAAGACGCAGCGCAGTTATGGACGTAGCCACATCATAGCTTTTCCTCTCCGATTCCGGCATAAGCTCCATAGCCTTCCTGAATGCCCTATCCGCCTCATCCCAGTCCGCTGTACATTCGTATTCCTGCCCAAGGTATCCCCACATTTCAAAATCGTCAGGATTCTCCTGAATCTCTTCCAGAATCAGCTTCAGATTCCTCCCGCTTTTCTTGTCACTCTCCATCTCCCCATATCCGGTATGATACATGGAAAGCTCCTCCACCGCATCCGCCATCTGGATCAGACGGCCGTCAGTAAAGGTAAGAAACTCATGGATTCGCCTCTTATATCTCAGCTTAGGCATATTGCGGAAAACACGGCACTGGGTATTGATCGCCATCACCTTCCCCTGATTATCTACATTGACACGCCCTGTCAAAAGAGCCTGAAATTTAGTCTCATGAAGAGAACGCACATAATACAAAAGCTTCGCGGCATCATCCGGAAGAAAATATTCATCTGCATCCAAAAATACGATCCATTCATAATTAGCCTTCTCTATAGCGAAATTTTTGGCTGCGGCAAAATCGTCAATCCAATCAAAATGATATATTTTGGCTCCCATCCGTGTCGCAATCTCCACCGTCCTGTCTGTAGAACCAGTATCCACCACGATCTGTTCGGCCACAATCTTTTTCCCCCAGGAAAGGGCCCGTTCAATATCCTTTTCCTCGTTTTTTACTATCATACACTGAGATATCCTTGCTCTGCCTCGTCCTCTCAACGTTCCACCTCTTTCTTTGAAAAAAATATTTATTTTCCGTCATCTTTTTGTCTGCTTTATATCCCCAGCCTGCTTCTCTCCTCCAGGGTAAAGAAATGATTCAGGCTATATGCCGCAAATCCGCTGCAATCCGACTTCTGTGCCGTTTTAACAAGAAACAGCCTGTCTTTTAGAGAGGAGAAATCATATATTTGAGCAAAAAATTCCGCCACAGCCTGATATTCTTTTGATTCTGCCGGCTTATCTGAACTCCTCCTGTATTCTTTCTCTGTTTCTTGCTCTGTTCTTTCATCCGAAAGCAATGTCTTCAAGATTCTGGATAACACAGCCATCCCATATTTGTTATACTTCAAATATGTAACTCCATAGCTGACACACTTCTGTCTCTCTTCTGCCTCATAGCAGCATCGCACTAAAAGGTCATAGGCCGCCAGAAGGTCTCCGGCCAACAGAAGTGCTTTGTTATTGCAGCCATAGGTATCCAGTTTCTTGATAGCTGTCTCCAGATAACGGATGGCCTCCTTTGCCTGCCCCTGAGAAGCAAAAAAACGGGCGACAATGTAGTCAAAATCTGCCTCCTGAGGAAGAAGCTTCACTGCCTGACTATGGATTTCTTTTAAATCCTCCCAGACCGCGCCTTCTCTCTCCGCCAGAAGCTTTAAAAGCTTGGAAAATGTAACTGCGCTTCGCTGATCAAACTCACTCAGCTGAGAAGGCATATACTCTACCGCCTGCCGATACCATGTTTCCGCTTCCGAGTAATCGCCGTCACCGACACACTCATCTCCCATATATCCCAACATTTCACAACTTTTAGGATGATCCTCCAGTTCCTTCAAAATCAGACGACGATTCCTTCCTTTTTTAGCCTGACTATCCAGCACCTTCCTCTGGTATCCTGTGTGAAAAATGGATATATCCTTCGTTAAGTCTCCGATATAAAGCTCTCTTCCGTTTATGGACTCCAACTGTTCATGAATTCTTCTCCGATACCTCAGCTCCAGCGTATTGCGGAAAAAACGGATCAGCGTAGCTGAGGAAGAAATATTTCCCTCATCGTCAAGGTTCAGGCAGCCTGTGGAAATGCCGTCAAACTTACCTGCCGGAAGCCCTTTCAATACATTATAAAGCTTTTTTGCATCCTCTGGCATCAGATACTCATCTGCATCTAAAAAAGCGATCCAGTCTCCCTTTGCCTGTTCAAGAGCGTAATTTTTCGCCGCCGCAAAATCATCTGTCCATGGAAAAGAGAAAATTTTTGCTCCCGCCTTCTTTGCCAATTCCACTGTCCTGTCTGTAGAACCAGTATCCACCACGATCTGCTCCCACATAATATCCTTTCCCCAGGACAGCGCCCTCTCTATATTGCTTTCCTCATTTTTCACAATCAAACACTGAGATATCCGAAGCTTTTTTCCTGCCGTCAAACTGATTCCTCCTTTGCTGACATGGGTGCCTGAAATTACAAAAATTAAGGCCCAGCAGATGCCGAACCTGAAAATCATGACATTTTATACTGCTTTATCAATGCTCTTTATCGCTGATAAAGCCTTCTACGGCTTTTCGATACCAAAATCAGATATATTTTATTATACCATCTTTTATGCTTTTGTGCCAGATATATTTCCTTGTTCTTATTGTTATGTTTTGTGTTTTTGTGTTATGTATTTAGAGTCGATACTTAAAAGAGATACCTTCCGCTTTATTGATAGGGGAAGGTATCTCTTTTAAGTATGGTTCAAAAATTCATTTTATACTGTGTTATTTGATTAAGAAAGCAGACTCAAGATACTTTGAGGTACAGAGTTAGACTGCGCCAACATGGACTGAGATGCCTGCAGCAAGATATTATTCTTTGTAAACGCAGTGATCTCATCCGCCATATCTGTATCACGGATACGGCTCTCAGCTGCCGTGATGTTCTCGGAGGTTACTCTCAAGTTGTTAACTGTCTGTTCGAGCCTGTTCTGAGCAGCACCAAGTTCTGTACGGTAAGTGGATACTATGTTGATAGAATTATTAATTCTGCTGATTGCAGAGTTACCTGCCAAAGTGTTGCCGCTTACTCTGATTCAACCATCAGATGTCCTTGTGTCTGCGTCAACAGAAGTTTTTGCATTCCCTAAATGCAATCCGCTCAATCCCAAACCATCAGCTGTCATATTAGCCTTACTTACTGAAATAGTTTCATATCTGCTGGGACCAATCTGAAAAGCCATCTTTGCATCCACTTTACTTGTATCAAGATTCGAATACGACGACCAGTACTTTACATTCGTTGTCAAATTTACCTTTTTAAACTTATCAAACTCCCCAGACCCCTATGTTTTTTATCAAAGGCCCATTCAGACGGCCTAAATTAGAATCGTATAATGATCTTGAGCAAAAAAAATACTAAAAATGCTATCCCCCCGGAAACACCCGAAAGGATAGCTATTTTGTTACAGGCCCTATTTTAATTTGCGGCCCGGCCTTTTGCCGGTCCTGAAATTATATTACTTAAATTGCGTTACTATATCGCTGCACTGCTACTATTAAATTAAGAAAGCAAACTCAAGACACTCTGAGGTACAGAGTTGGACTGTGCCAACATGGACTGAGATGCCTGCAGCAAGATATTATTCTTGGTAAATGCAGTGATCTCATCTGCCATATCTGTATCACGGATACGGCTCTCAGCTGCCGTGATGTTCTCAGAGGTTACTCTCAGGTTGTTAACCGTATGCTCAAGTCTGTTCTGTGCAGCACCGAGTTTTGCACGGTAGGTGGATACGATATTGATAGCATTGTTAATTCTGCTGATTGCAGAGTTACCTGCTAAAGTATTACCACCACTTACTCTGATTCGACCTTCAGCAGTATAAGTTCCATCTTTAACACCATTCGTAGAACCCGCTAACTGTAATCCGCTCAATCCCAAACCGGCTGATGTCATATCTGCTTTGCTTACAGAAATAGTCTCATATCTGCTAGGTCCAATCTGGAAGGTCATCTTAGCATCTGCTTTAGATGTATTAAGAGTACTAAATGAAGACCAATACCTTACCTCTGATGTGGTATTTGCTGTCTTGTAAGGATCTAGATCATTACCTGTTATATTTGTAGTATTTAATGTACCAGCTGTAGAATCATAAGCCGGGCTGGCCAATGGTTTAATACCATTGAAGTCTGTATTGTTAGCGATACGGTCGATCTCGTCAAGCAGGTTGTCAACCTCACTCTGAAGGTTTCCTCTTGCTACGCTGTTGTAGGTACCGTTAGCTGACTGAGACGCCAGAGTTGTCAGACGCTGTAACATGGAGTGAGTTTCGGTCAACGCACCTTCTGCTGTCTGGATCAAACCGATAGCATCGTTTGCGTTATTTACTGCCTGATTCAAACCATTGATCTGAGATCTCATGCTCTCGGAAATTGCAAGACCTGCTGCGTTATCGCCTGCACGGTTAATCTTATAACCGGATGACAATTTCTCCAGGTTCTTGTTCAAACCGCTCTGGTTGATACCTAAATTTCTGTAAGAGTTAATCGCCGCTATATTATGTTGAATAATCATAAAATGTTCCTCCTATTATTTATGATTGAACTCCTTTCAGGAACCTCCCTGTCCCTGTTCTTCTTTCAGGAGGGCCTGCCTGAAAGAAATCTGTAAAGCTTTGGTTCTATTTAAACGTTTTCACTTTACATTCCACGTTTATATCTATAAGTCAACATCCTTAAGCCATAATTTCTTTAGCTTTTCTGTTTCCAACTTCAAACCGGATGTATTGTCTGAATGCTGTTATATTTCCATATGCCTGAACAAAAATTGTACTAAAAATGCTACCCCCCCGGGAAATACCCGAAAGGATAGCTGTTTTGTTACAGGCCCTATTTTATTTTGTGGCCCGGCCTTTTGCCGGTCCTGAAATTATATTACTTAAATTGCGTTACTATATCGCTGCACTGCTACTATTAAATTAAGAAAGCAAACTCAAGACACTCTGAGGTACAGAGTTGGACTGTGCCAACATGGACTGAGATGCCTGCAGCAAGATATTATTCTTGGTAAATGCAGTGATCTCATCTGCCATATCTGTATCACGGATACGGCTCTCAGCTGCCGTGATGTTCTCAGAAGTTACTCTCAGGTTGTTAACCGTATGCTCAAGTCTGTTCTGAGCAGCACCGAGTTTTGCACGGTAGGTGGATACGATGTTGATAGCATTGTTAATTCTGCTGATTGCAGAGTTACCTGCTAAAGTATTGCCACCACTTACTCTGATTCGGCCTTCGGCTGTATACGTACTGGATTTTACTACCTCTCCATTCAATGTACTGGACAATCCGCTTAAGCCCAAACCTGCAGAGGTCATATTTGCCTTACTTACAGCGATAGTCTCGTATCTACTAGGACCAATCTGGAAGGTCATCTTAGCATCTACTTTTGTTTTGTCCAAGCCTGAATAGCTTGACCAATACTGTACTTTGCTTGAAGTATTAGCTTTCTGCAGATCAGTTACTGAAACGCCAGATTTATTTGTAACTGTACCCTTTGTATCATCATATCCTGGGTTAGCCAATGGCTTAATGCCATTGAAGTCTGTATTATTAGCAATACGATCGATCTCGTCAAGCAGGTTATCAACCTCACTCTGAAGGTTTCCTCTTGCTACGCTGTTGTAGGTACCGTTAGCAGACTGAGATGCCAGAGTTGTCAGACGCTGTAACATGGAGTGAGTTTCGGTCAATGCACCTTCTGCTGTCTGGATCAAACCGATAGCATCGTTTGCGTTGTTTACTGCCTGATTCAAACCATTGATCTGAGATCTCATGCTCTCGGAAATCGCAAGACCTGCTGCGTTATCGCCTGCACGGTTAATCTTATAACCGGATGACAATTTCTCCAGGTTCTTGTTCAAACCGCTCTGGTTGATACCTAAATTTCTGTAAGAGTTAATCGCCGCTATATTATGTTGAATAATCATAAAATGTTCCTCCTGTTATTTATGATTGAATCACGGCCGGAACCTCCCTGTCCCTGCCTCTCTCCGAAGAGGGCCTGCTCCGAAGAGACCTGTAAAGTATAATTATGGTAATTCTTACCTTACATTCTATTTATCGTCAAATTTCTGAAAAATATAAGCACCTTTCTGGTCTTTTGTCAATTAATTACATCTGTCACTGAAGGAGGCTAAGAACACTCTCTATGGTTGCGTTTGCCTGTGCTGCCATGGAATTGGATGACTGATAAAAAATATTTTCCTTGGTATACTGTGTAAATTCATCCGCCATGGTGGTATCCCGTATCCGGCTCTCCGCCGCAGTCATATTCTCCGATGTAACATCCAGATTTTTATAGGTATGCTCCATATGATTCTGGGCTGCACCGAAATCCGCACGGATATCAGATACCGCCTCGATCGCCTTGTCAATCCACTCTACGGAATCATTCGCACCCTTTTGAGTGGAAAAATCTGTCCTGTTAAGGAACAATGCCGAACTGCTCATATAGTAGCGTGGTACATCCAGCGTCTCCGCCTTGGAATGACCAATCTGAAGAGTAATATCCGACATTCCCTCTGTCTCTGTCTTCTCTGGTGGGGTAAACGGAGGTGACGTTCTGTTAATAACCGGCTCTCCATCATCATCCGTCGGAACTTTATCAAACAGCGGAATATCGTCAAAATCTGTGCTTTCACCAATCCGGTCAATCTCGTCTAAAAGTTCCTGTCTCTCAAAATCCAAGTTTTCTCTCGCCGCAGTCGTATATGTGCTGTTAGCTGACTGAATTGCCAGGGTTTTCATCCTCTCCAGCATAGAATGAACTTCCATCAAAGCTCCATCACCTGTAGAAGTCATCCCAATGCCATCATCACAGTTTTTCATAGCCTGATTCAGACCACGAATCTGGCTTCTCATCAACTCCGAGATCGCCAGTCCTGCCGCATCATCACCGGCACGATTAATCCGGTAACCGGAGGACAGCTTCTCAAGATTTTTCTTCATCCTGCTTTCTGCAATTCCTTTATTCCTATTAGAATTAATACCAGCTATGTTATGTTGAATAATCATATAGTTCTACCACCTTCCACTCTCTCGATCCGGCTCCCCGGTGGGAAGCTAAGCCGTCGTATTACATCCACATCCTTGTGTCTGTTTAATATATCGGCGGAAATAAATGGTTCATAAGCAAGGTTTTCATAAATTTTCCTTCATATACTGCAAAAAACGCTTCGGAACTTGTTATGCTTAAACTATCCCATACCTTCTACGGACAGTGTCTCCAGCTTGTTTTGGTGCCGTACCTGCTTTGTGCGCTTTCTCAATGGCCAAAGCCACTGCATCCTCATCCATATTTAAAGTCATCTCTAAAAGATGTTCTGAATCACGTATAAGCCTTGCTATCTCCATATGTTTCCCTGTAGTCAGCGCACGAATAAACTCTTCGCGAACCTCCTCATTTGGAATGTATACTGCCTTATTGTCAATATCATAAGCCAAATATCCTAAATGTACCAAAAGCGTGAGGACATCATCCCTGCTTTTGATTGTTGTCAAATCATTTTGGAACGTAGACACATCTATTTTAATCCGGCCTCCTCCCAGCATCTGGACAACTGCTTCTTTCAGGCCATCTTCATTCAACTCTATATATAATTTAAGAGATTCATAGGTTTCAGACTGCGTCCAGCAATTTCCAATCCGTTTTCGGCGTATTGCCTCTGTTACTGATTGGGGGCTGTAAATATGTGTTTCATTGCCAATAATATAGCCGTCATACCACTTTTGAATCGTTTCAAAAGCAAATTCCGAATCAGCACATAAGTCCCGAACCTCTTCTTCTGTAAAGCCAATATATGTTTCCAGGGGCTCCGGCTGAGTCATGGTGTATTCTTTGAAATCGGTCATTGCCGACTGCGTACCGTATTTCTTAATCGGCAGGATTCCGGTTATATAAACTGCATCAAATATCATATCCGTCCAAACGCTTTTGAACAGTCCTCTTAAAAAGGCAATGTACTCTTTTTGAAGTTTGACATCGTCTTTTGCTTCGCGAAAAAGCGCATCCCATTCATCAATTATCATGATGAACTTGTCGCCAGTTATCTCTGTGGCATAAAGCAGAGTTTCTGCCAAATCCGTCCCCTTTTGTATACCGTCAAACATATGCTTCACTTCTGCCAGCACTTCCTGATTGATACTGCGCACAACATCTCTCATATGGGATGCTCTCGATATGAAAAGCGTAATATCCAAATAAATCACATTGTACTTGTTCAAAAACTTTTCAAAAGAACTATCCTTGGAAATCTCTAATCCGTCAAAAAGCCCTCTCCTAATTGCCTCAAATCCGGCATTTCCTATGTTTGTATATTTTCCCATCCCCGGCAACCTCCTTCCCCAACATCTCCTTATATCTGCCCTTCATATATCCCGCCCCCCGCCTGCTTCCCTGTTTCGAATCAGATTAATTAAATTTATGCTATCATAAAGTCACTTCAAATTCAAGCGACAACAATACGTTTTATTTCAGGACAATGGCTTTTCAAACGCCTCTATACATCTTAGGAATCTCTCCCCATACTTCTCAAACTTAAACTCCCCTACACCTGATACTTTCAGCATTTCCTCCCTGGTCTCAGGCCTTATCATACACATATGAGTTAATGTCTTATCGGAGAATACGATGTAGGGCGGAACCTTTTCTTCTCTCGCTATCTCTGTCCTGAGAGCCCTTAATTTTTCGAATAGGCTTTCTTCCCTTTCTGTAAACGGCTCTCCTCCCGATATGCCTGTCTTTGTTTTCTTGCTCCTGGATTGTGCTTCTTTTACCGGTCTGTCTGCTTCTTTAGCCAATTTCATGACAATCTGCCTGCCGTCTTCCATAATCTCTTTTGATTTGGGGGTCAGTTTCACAATGGCATATTCATCAGTGGTGACAAACAGATACTCTTCTAATTGCAAATGATTCAGCACCTGCCGGATTCTGTAAGTGGGAACTTTGCTTAAGACAGCGTAGCAAGGGTTTTCATTCATTCGGTAGCTTTTTATCTTAGCCGTATTAGCCCCATGTACCGTATCGATAATTACGGTCGTCCCATATCTCTGCCTGCTGCTCCCGATACAGCCAATCAAAGCTTTTGCGATTTCCGTCACGTCCGCCTGCTCAAACTGGGTCAGACAGTTGGAACAGTTTCCGCAGTAATTGCTTTTGTACTCACCGAAATACCGCAGGATATAGTCCCGCAGGCATTCATTGGTAAAGCAGTAGAAGGTCATTTTCTTCAGGCGTTCTCTGTCCCGCTCCTGCACCATGGCCCGGGTCACAGGATCCAGCTCCTGATTGTCCTGATTGTGGTCGATGAACACTTGGTTGGTAATTACATCCTGCCCGGCATAGTACAGAATACATTCTGCCGGTTCCCCATCCCGCCCGGCCCTTCCTGCCTCCTGATAGTAGGACTCCAGGTTTTTAGGCATGCCGAAATGAAGGACAAACCTTACATTTGACTTGTCGATCCCCATTCCGAAGGCTGAGGTCGCCACCATAACCGGTACACGGTCATAGATGAAGTCATCCTGATTCTTTTTTCTCTCCCCGTCACTTAAGCCTGCATGATACCTTGTCACCGAAAATCCGTCTTTTATCAGCCGCTCGCAGACTTCCTCCACATGCTTTCTCGTCAGGCAGTAGATGATTCCGCTGTCCTCCTTATGGGTCTCCAGGTAATTGCGTACAGCCCCGTACCTGTCTTTTACCGTCATGACTCCGAAATACAGATTCCCCCTGTCAAACCCGGTAGTCAGCACCGTGGGCATCTGCAATTCCAGCAAATCAATGATATCATCCCGCACTTCCTTCGTGGCTGTGGCTGTAAATGCGCTGACAACCGGGCGGCCCGGGAGCCGGTTTATAAACTCCGTAATCTTCAGATAGCTGGGCCGGAAATCCTGTCCCCACTGAGACACGCAGTGGGCCTCATCCACAGCCACCATGGCAATCCTGCTATGTAACGCAAAGTCCAGGAATTCTTCGGTCACCAGCCTTTCCGGCGCCACATAGATGATGGGGTAACGCCCCTGTCTGGCAAATTCCAAAGCTTTATAATATTGAGCTGCTGTCAGGGAACTGTTGAGAAACGCTGCGTGGATTCCGGCCTGGTTTAAGCTTCCTACCTGGTCCTTCATCAGAGAAATAAGCGGAGATATTACGAGAGTGATTCCACCTGTATTTTCATTCATCAAAAGCGCCGGTATCTGGTAGCACAGAGACTTCCCGGCGCCGGTGGGCATGATGCCCACCGTATCCTTTCCTTCCAGTATGCTGTCAATCAGGGTCTCCTGGGCATCCCGGAAGGTATCGTAGCCAAAATATTTTTTTAAGATTTCGTATTTGTTCACGGTTTGTGTTTTATTCCTTTTCTGTTTGATTATTGTATTCTCATTTTCCCTCTGGCATTGCTGTATATCCATTATTTTCTATAGAATATCTCTATTATAAATAAAGCATACGCAATGTCAACTGCGTACACTTTATTTTATAAAAATATTAGCCTTTTATTATATTAAGAGCTGTATTTTTTCAAAAATTCCATAAACCCCTTTTTATTCTCAACAGGCGTTGTCGTCGGCCTTCCCAGATCTTCTCTCGCCCCGATTGCTGCCTCCACTTCTATGAATGCCAGGCCTTTCTCCTTTTTGGCTGTTGTCAGCGCGGCTTTTAGCCCTGTCTCGTCTGATACATGATAAATCTGCCTGTACCCGCATCCTTTTGCAATTTCAGACAATTTCACAAAGCCGGCAGCCGTAGGCATTCCCCCTACTGACTCATGAGCGCCGTTGTTGATAACCACATGTATCATATTGTCGGGGGCCATCTGACCGATAACCGCCATTGCCCCCATATGCATAAGCGCGGCTCCGTCGCCGTCAATGCACCATACCTTTGTGTCTGGTCTATTTAAAGCAATCCCCAGGGCAATGGAGGAGCTGTGCCCCATGGAGCCTACCGTTAAAAAATCATACTGATGTCCCTGCCCGTTTTGTTCCCGGATTTCAAATAATTCCCGGCTGGCTTTGCCTGTGGTGGATACGATGGGATGTTCTCCTGAAACTTTCACTATATTTCGAATGATTTCTTCCCTGGTCATAGTGTGGCTGTTTTTATATTCTGTCCTTCCATCATAGGAAATTCCGCCTTTGCGCACAACAAACCCAACACTTTTCCCTGTAGACAGAATCCCCCTGAAATCCTCCATGACCATGCGCAGCTGATCCTCGGTTGTCTCTTTTCCTATTATATAGGGCCTGATATCCATATCCTCAAGAAGTTTTACCGTGACCTTGCCCTGATAGACATGCTGAGGCTCGTCATGGACTCCAGGCTCTCCCCGCCAGCCTATGATGAAAATGACAGGAATCCCATATACATTGTCGTTTAAGAGGGAGGCGGCGGGATTGATGATATTTCCTTCGCCGCTGTTCTGCATGTAGACCACAGGCACCTTTCCCGTAGCCAGGTGGTAGCCTGCTGCAATGGCTGCGCAGTTTCCCTCATTGGCTGCAATAATGTGATGCTTTGGGTCAATTCCGTATGTATTCATCAGATAATTGCACAAAGCCTTCAACTGGGAATCCGGAATCCCCGTATAGAACTCAGAACCTATGATTTCAACTAAAGTCTCTGCTTTCATGTCATCTTCCTTTCACTTTCTCATGCCAGACATTCCTGTATTGAACGGCTTAGATATCTTCCTGGCTATCTTTTTTATGAGTGACTACAATTCATCAATCAAAGTGATAATCTCTTTAATAGGCATTAAGCGACCATCAACCTCTTTCGCCCGATGGTACCTCAATATATCCTTTGCCGTCTGTTCCATAGCCGGAAATGCGCTACGAGTCAGCTGGTTTGCATAGATCACAATATTGACCCCATGCATTGCCAACTCGCCTTCCGTAATGGAATTAAAAGAAGAAGGCACGACAACAAGAGGCGTATTCTTATCATCTTTTCGGAATAAATCACAGAATTCCAATATCTCATCCGGCTCTTTTTTGCGGCTGTGAATCATAATCCCGTCCGCCCCTGCCGCTACATATGCCCTGGCCCTGTTTAATGCATCCTCCATTCCCTGCTCCAGAATCAGGCTTTCAATGCGGGCAATTATCATAAACTCGTCCGTCAGCTGAATTGCCTTTCCTGCAGCAATCTTCTTGCAGAAATTCTCGATGGTATCCTGGGTCTGGACAACTTCCGTACCAAACAGGGAATTTTTCTTTAACCCGGTCTTATCCTCAATGATAACCGCCGATACTCCCATCCGCTCCAGGGAACGCACCGTATAGACAAAATGCTCCGTCAGTCCGCCGGTGTCGCCGTCAAAGATAATAGGTTTTGTAGTAACCTCCATCACATCATCAATGGTCCGGAATCTGGATGTAATATCCACCAGCTCAATATCCGGCTTTCCCTTTGCCGTAGAGTCACACAGAGAGCTAATCCACATGGCGTCAAACTGGTCAAGCTCCCCTTCATTGGCCACCACTGTTTTCTCCGCAATCAGGCCGGTCAGCCCACTGTGAACCTCCAGAACCTTCACAATAGGGCACAGCTTTATAAGCTGTTTCAGACGTTTTCTTCTGTACTCTGGCATCCTTAATTTTTCCCGCATCCTGATATCCATGCGTCTTGTATTGGTATTGTATGTATATGGAACTTCAATAAGCTGACCGCCGTAAGCCGCCAAAAGCTCTTTTACATTGTCCCGGATGCCCTTCATAGGCCCTTCCTTCCAGTTATCACCGTGTATCACATAATCTGGATGGAGCTTTTGTATAATATTGTCATACATGATTTCATCCTGCACCACCACACTGGATACGCCCTCAATCCCTTTTATTAAATTTACCCGCTCTTCAAATTCCACCCCTGGGAAACGGTTAAAACGCACCATGGCCTCATCGCTTAAAACCCCGACAATCACTTCACCATATTTCATAGCTTCATGAATGATATTGAGATGCCCTTCATGGATCATGTCTGTGCAAAAACAAGTATATACCTTCTTCATAATGATATCACCTCTGTAATAGGTTATAAGTTCTTTTCAATGACCTCTTTGATTAAAAATTGTGCCGCCTTTTCAATCTCATCGTACCCCACCTGTTTCATCAGAGAAATACCGAATGCATTTCTGCATTTTTCAATCAGCTGATCTGTATAGGTAAGAATTCCATTCTCCACACTCTCAATCCCATCCAGGTAGAGAGACTCTCTATTCTTCTTTCTCATGGAATCCAGGTCAAAATATTTTTCATCAATATAAGATGTTACCGTTTCACTGCTTCCGTCAATCACAACCGGATATCCGCCTATCTCTCCAAATACCCCCGGGCAGTGGAGCCTGGTTTTCTTCCCTTCTCTGACCGCATCCAAAATCCCCTGTATAATCTGGAAATTGCTGGAAGCGTTCATCATGTTTCGTTTTGCATCTGACGGCATGGGTATTTTGCAGGCGGCAAATATTCTGTCCATGTCCGGCTTCAGTTTTCTGCCTCCATACCGGATATCTATCAGCTGGCTGACTCCCTCCGTCTGCCCTTCCTTGCTGATTACCACATCATGGAAATGGCTTACTGCATAGGTAACCTCAACATTCCAGTAGTCCTCAAGTTCATATTCTTCCGCCACGGCAAACTGGATCCTGGGAATCAGGTGATTGATGTTTCCGCTTCCAAAGTCAGGATAGAATTTGCCTGCTGATTTTAACCAGGGTATCACTGCATCTGAATATGACGTATTGATAACAACTGCCTGACTCTCAGCTTTTTTACAGGCCTCCATAATGTTTCTGATATATTTAATTGCCAAAGGCGCCCATATACCATATGCCCTCACATTTTTCCAGGATATACTTCCGTATTTTAACCCGGAATAGGCGCGGCTGGAATTGACAATGATATCCGGCCGGCAATCCCTGATACACCTGGCAATGGAATCTACCTTCTCCAGATCCACATCCCCCCGAATGGTTATCCTTGTCCTGTTTTCATTCCGTATAAGCGCAGCTACTCTGACTATATTTACGTCAGATACCATTTTCTCTTCATTTCTTCCGGCCACACAGATCTCAATGCCACTGTCCTTTGCCGACAGAAGATAATCCAGAAGATACAGCCCCACACTGCCCAGGCCTATGATCATAATCTTTACTTTTCGTCCTGGTATCTCCGCCTTCAATTTATTAAGTTTTTCATCCAATGTTTTCATCATTCTTCACTCTTTCTGCCCGTAATCCTACCGGGCACTGCTTTGCAAAAATTCCGGTAAATGCAGCACCGTTCGACACGAAATACCTTTACATTTCCTGCCGGCTATACTCGCTCTCCACAGAGCTGTGCCGGCGAATCCGCCTGTAATCCAATATTGTATTGCAGTTAACCCATTCCCTGAACATAACCATATCATACTGTTCCCGGCCCAGGTTTCCAAAATATCTCTGTATAATAACCAGATTGGTTCCCCGCCACTGGTCTTCACCGATGCTGTCTGTCACCTTTTTAAGATGTACTCTGTCCGCAAATTTCCAGATCTGGCCGGAATTGAATATTCCTAAAAATGGTTCCGGAATTTCCAGTGCGCTGTGAGATGTGTCATAAATATAATGAATTCCATACTGTTCATCAAAATAAAATGCTACTGCCTTGCTGGCAAGTATGGCTTCCTGGTTGCAGGTGATAATATTGCCAGGTTTGTCACAGATTTCCTTAAAGCTCTCCCTATCCACGTACAAATCGCCTTCTGCAAACACTACCTCATCAAATGGCAGGCTTTGAATCTCTCTGAGCGCCAGATACAAGCTGTAGCATGATCCGTAGTCTGCATAATGCTCATTTTTTACAAGAATAATTTTTTCTTTCAGATCATTAAAATAATGAGCAACAGTTTTTTCCAGCTCCTCATACATGAATCCGCCGACAATCACATAGCGGTCAAATTCCGTATTCTGATGAAGGATTCTGTACAGCAGTGACGCTTCGATGCCTTCCTCATGATAAAGACATTTCAGGCAGGGATATCCCAGGGATTCACTGAATCGGCTGGACATTCCTGCTACGGTTATCACCAGTATTTTCAATCTCTCATCTCCCCCACACACATTTCGATTCCCTGCTCCAAAGTGATGCATGGCCTCCAGCCTGTCCTCTCCCGAATCTTATCTGTATTTAATAGCCTTCGTTTGGGATCAGACTCCCGATATCCCCGGAATGTAATCTGCGGATTTTCAACGCCTGCCTTCCTGGCACACAGCTTCACCAGATCAATAATGGAAATCTCCTCATCCGTCGCCACATTATACACAGAGCCATCCAGAGCTTTCTCCGATTGAATCAGGGCGATTACTGCCCTGCAGCTGTCCTCATTGTGGAGAAATGTGCGGTAGTTGACTTTGGAATTCTCCAGAAGCTCCACGGTTCCATTCTCCTTTAACTGATTTAAAATGTGGGGAATAATATGTTTCGGATACAGTTCATTTTTGCTATATACATTGGCAAAGCGGATGGAGCACCCCTTGATCTTTCCCTCCATCACTGCTTCCTTCATAAAAAATTCTGTCAGAAGCTTACCCGTGGCATAGCTGGTTCTCTGGCTGTGCTCCGCATTGGCCATGGTGATATAATCGGATTCCGACACCCCGTGTTCTCCCCAGGAATTCATGGAATAGACCTCTGATGTGGAGCAGTTAATATAGATATCTGCTCCCACGGAAACTGCCTGTTCCAAAAATGATTTCATCCCCAGCACATTGGTCTCAAATGTGCGGTTCACATAATAAAAATGCTCCGTATGAACCACTGCTGCGCAGTTGATATAAATCAGCCTCTCACATTCTTCCTTTCGAGACAGAACTTCCTGCTTCAGCCTGTCCATCTGCTCTGTATTATTCAGATCATACTCGTGGAAGGAAAATTTTTCATCTGTTAATATATCCTCCACGGTTCTGATAGAAGAAGCGAAAAAATTGTCAAACCCTATCACATAGTTATCGGATGCAAGCAGCTTCCTCGCCAGCTCATTTCCCGTCATTCCGGTAACTCCGCTGATCACATATAAATCCATTTTCTAAATCCCCCATTCTAATCGTTCCCGATAAAATTCATCTACCTGTCCGTGGTAGGCAGACTGTTCTTCCTGGATATTGTATCTCACTTTTTCAAATGTCACCTGCTCTGTCTCTGTATCCAGTACGGCAAACTGTGCCATATTGTTCAGATTCCGGGGCTGTCCCACAGAGCCGGGGTTGATAAAAATCACTTTCCTTTTATTGCGCCGCCTTGTGTCCTCACAGGCTGTGTATTTTTCTATAAAATGAGGCAGGTGGGAGTGTCCGGAAAAAATATAATCGTAATCTCTGTACTTAAGTTCTGGCTGCATTGAAGCCAGTGCTGTAGAATCTGGTGCTACAGAATCTGGTTTAACCACGCTCGTTCCTGTTTGCTTCCAGGCTGAGTACTCTGACTTTCCCCCATCCAGACAGATATTTTCAGGTTTTATGCTTTTCCAATACATATCCTCCAGGCTTCCATGTACTGCCAGACACTTTTTGCCGCCGCAGCTAAATTCCTTCATTCCCAACGGCTCCATCTCATGACAAATGTAATCCCAGGAATCCTGATTCAGTATGCTCCTGGTATACCTGGCACAATCTCTGCCCCGCTCGGAGGAAAATCTGTCATATATGTCTTGAATAACTGCATCTTCATGGTTTCCACGTATATTACATAAAACCGGGTATGGAAGATTCCTTACCATCTGTATTACTTCATTAGAGTGCATGCCGTAATCGATGATATCTCCAAGTAAAATACAGGCCTCTATGTCTGCCGTCTGTGCCGCTTTGGTAAGAACGGCTTGAAGGGCTGCCTGATTGCCGTGGATGTCGGATAGGATGAGAAGTTTCATACTATATCTCCCAATAAACAAACATAATAATTTTCATTTTATTTTTACATACATTGCGGTTAATATTGCATAATTTACTAATCTATAGCCTTCTAATGTCATTTTTTTATGAAGTGCCGTATCTAATATCTCTTCAATAGAATTTTTATTTAGTATTTCTATTAAAACACACTGTGGACAATATTTTTCCCAATCAAAAGACATAACTATCTTTTCATCCAGACCTTCTACATCAATATCTAACAAATCTATATGAAAAATATTGTTTTCCTCTAATATACGATTTAGCGTTTTTACCTGAACCTTTCGTATTTCTTTTAACTCTAATCCATCCACATCTTTAAAAATATCTTTATCAAATGTATTTACATCTGCCTCATTATATATATAAAATTCCAACTCACCCTCTAAATCTGAGACCCCACAATTTATATTCTTATCTTCTGGTCTAAATTTCTTAAATAGCTTAATACTATCAATATTGGCATCTATATTAATCCCTCTCCATCCCACATCATACGCCCACTTAGTATTAGATGCATAAAAAGGGTGAAATGCCCCAACATCAACATAAATTCCTTTATAGCTTTTAGGATAGGTTGAAAAGTAATCTTTTAGCCATAATTCTTCCCCACATGTTGAGTTAAAAGTTTTATTCCAATACTCTTCAAATTTTATTAATCTTCTCGGACGATATACCTTTTCAACATAATTTTCAAGCATATCATCCATGAGTTGTATATATATATCACTACAGCGTGCATTCGCAATAATAATTCGCTCCTCTTCTTTATTAAAATGTTTTAAAAATTCGCTATAAAATAAAACTATTTTTCCACAATAGCTTATACCATTTTTCTCTTTATTATTATCAATAAAGCCTATTATATCTAACTTATTAGAAAATATTTCATAACATTGTCTTCCGAATTTTCCAGCACCAAATATCCAATATTTCATATAATCTCCTTTTCTAAATATTGTCCTATTACAAAATCATGAACCCTTTGTCCACAAGAACCATCTAAATTCTCACAAATAGATTTGATTGACTTCATTTGCCGCTCTTTTATTTCAGAATAATCTTCATGTGTCAAAAAATCCACAAATCTTTTCATAGGAAAAATCTGGCTTTCTCGACATACAAAATTACCATCCTTGTCTAATTTTTCAAATCCATCCTGCTTATCTATAAACCATTGAAAAGAATCATCAGACATTTGGGGATAGAATACTTCATATGTCTCCTCTTTAATATCTATTTCTGCCAAAGCCCCATCTGATAATCGTTGTACTAATAATACTCTTGTATCTTTTGGTTTAGCAAAAATAGCCATTCCCTTCATATCTGGAACATATCCATTTGAAATAATAGACGCCTCTTTCCAAAATTCAGATAATAATATGCTTATCTTCCTTGTCTTTTTATTAATCTTAAGCATACTATTACCTGAATGTGGAATTGTTACAATCCAATCTTTCATGTCGATCAATTTACTATGTGCCACTAAACCTATTTTTTCTTCTATTAATCCAAACTTACTTGGCATTTTTATTGTTCTAATATGACGCATTTGTTTATTAAAACATAATATATTGCCGGTTCGTCCCTCTGATACGTATATAAGTTCTGAATCACAGACTATTCCTGTGAATCCTTCACCTTTACTTCCAATTTTGTATATAATACTTCTTTTACTCTCCATATCAAATTTGAGCAATTTATTACTATCAGCAGATGTAATCAAAATAACCTTTCCATCACATACAGCATCCCACATATATTTTGCTCTATTTCGATGTTGATTTATATATAAACCTGAATAAATACCTTCATAACGTATATATTCTTTCGTTTCTAAATTCCATTCTAACATTAAATTCTGATACATTGAAAAATAAAACACACTAGATTTATATCGAAACATCTTCATAGCCGAAATATTTTCACTATCTTTTACTAAAGTCTTAACAAATTTCTGTTTAGACTTACTATAATATACTGCTTCTAACGAATTATATGGAGATAACCATATATTATCACCATCCAATTCAAGCATAGAATTTGTACATGTCCACTTATTTTGTCCTTCTATTCGATTAATAAAATGAATCTGTTCCCATCTATCATCCATATAAAAAAGGCCATTATAATCCAGCGATATCAACCACCATCTATCTTTATCGTAAATCGCATCTATAATTCGGATTCTTTTCTCCTCCTCTATAGTAAAGTCTCGATAAATGTTATTATCTAAAATATAAATAGGTTTTCCTGCTACATCAAACAGACTGACCACTGAAGATGAACTTTCTCCTATATAAGCATTCGCAGACACAACAGTCTTTGTAATATCTGGTGTAACATCTAAAATTCCAATTTGATGAGTCACAAAATATTGTTTTATTTCTTGATAGGCATCAGAAAGTTCCCAACGCATTGCTTTTATTGTCGCTTCAAGCAGTGGATGCGGTCTCCAGATCAATACAATTTCTCTGTTTTTTTCAAACAATTCGAAAATATATTTTAATTTTTTTATAAAGGCTTCTCCATTATATAGAAAACAATTAATGCTTGTGTTTAACATTACTGTAGCTTTTATTCCAATAAAATTTTTCCATTCTTCTGGAAACTCTGTCTTACTTTGAGTCATCATAAAAATACGATCGAATTTCGGTGAACCAAATGCCAAAACCTTATTATAATACTTAGTAGAAATGAATCCTTTACGAAAATATTCCGATTGTACTATCATATAATCCACATTCTCATATGCTGGTAAATCTTTATGATGCTCTGATACTGTTCCACTATTAACGTAATATGGTACATAAATTAGTTTATCCACATATTGCTTTAATGTTTTGGAATAATAGTCTGGATGTACGCTTGTTACTAAATTACAATTATCATATGGATTATGTATATAAGCAATATCCGGACGTTCGTTTTCTAACGAGAATTCATCAAAACTTACAATTGGTACATATTGAGGGAATTCCATTCCTTCATATGAGAATAATGCTTCTTGTTTTTCTCGATCAATTTTGTAATATGGTATGGGAATCACCTTACACTCACACCTACTATCAGACTTTGCCGCAATCCATATACTCTCTAAACTATCCCACATGGATGCCTTATATGGGAAAAAAACAACTAATACTCTTATAGGCTCTGCATTTACGTATTCAATAACTTCTGAAATATATTCATCTAATTCAACAATATCCTCTTTTAAAAAAGGTACACGAATAAAAAGTTGATAAAGAGCCTCGCAATACCTTTCTAATAGAAAAACACTTTTTTCCGGAAATTCAAATTTCTGTTCTATCTCTTCTCCAATAGTTATAGCTGCCTCTTGACAATCCTGAAGAGTCTTATATACAATATCATCTAATTGGTTAATCAAACCTTTATGGTGCAATTTCAGTAACAGCTGTAATGCCTCTTTAATTTTAGATTTCGTATGTCTTCTTATCATAATAGTAAACCTCTACCCCAAATTAAAAACATCACAATATTTACAAATAGGCCAGTTCTGACGTCCGTTCTTTATTGCCTTACGTGCTTTTCCAAACATCTCACCATACCAGATCTCTTCTAAACTATTTATATTTAAATCCCCCATTGTATTTTTTCCTAAAGAATCATTACAGCAAAGAGATACTTTTCCATCTGGACGAACAATCATTTGTACAAATGGATTCACACAAGTATAGTTTTCGTATGATATTTCTTCTTTTCTATTTGGTACCTCACTTCCTCTGTTAGCTAGCATTTCCTTAGGTTTTCGTATAGAAATTGTAACCTTTTTTATTAACTCTGGATGAGACTCACAATATTCTTTTATCTTGATAGAATTAGGTATTAATCTCAACTGTTGGTTATAGTTGTCAATAATTAATTCATCAAGATAATTCATAAGACGTTTAAATTTTTCTAATGTAAGTAACGTCCCATTTGTGAATAAGTACATTCTTGCTTTAGGAACCTTCTTGCGTGCATATTCATGCATGTCTAAAATTCTATCATCTAAAAATGGTTCGTTATTAGAATATAAAGAAAGCTGTCCACTATAATTAAGTTCTGATAATTCATTTATAATTTTATAAAACAATGACCATTCCATTTTTTTCTCTACCCTAGACTCCCACTGAACACTAACAGGACAAAAATCACATACTCCATTACATCTATTATATGTTTCAATTTGAATATTACTAAATAATGGTATATCATTGCTTAATTCCCTTACCCGACTTTCTATCAAAAGGTCTCTATTTTGATCAATTGATAATTGTCCATACTCTTGTTCTATAACACATTCTTTTCTGTATTTATACTGATTATAAACTAAAATATCCTCTGGAAAATACGATTTAAATTCAGGCATATATATTATCCAGTAATCCAAATCATTTTGTTTCAATTGATATACTATATCCCGCCAATATACAGTAGCAATAATAATCTTAGGTTTAACTTTATCAACTTTATAGTAGTCCAAACCTACAACCTTTACACCTTCTACAACGTTTCCAAGCTTTTTATTATCAATAAAATACAAGACATTTTCTCTTCCATATTTAACTAGTGCATCTTTTCCCCATTTACCAGCTCCAAATATTGCAAAGTAATTTTTTTCCATTCTGCATACCTTTCTCTAATTCAATACAATCCACATAATATTGTGAAAGCCATAGTCACTTAAAAGTTTCATAATTTCTTTTTCGTTTCTTTTCGATACTGCGACCACTACCAATGCTTTATTTAGATTAGTTAAGTTTGTAATTTTTTTAATCCTTCTTCCTCTAAAAAGTTGCTTATTATCTTGTGGTTCTGTTACTGCAACTACATAATCAGTAATAGCTTTGTACTCTAAAACCCTAGCTACTTCTGTTGCTATAAAACCTGCTCCATACAAAATAACGAATTCTGATTTCCTTATTTTGTCTATTTGTTCATCTGATAAACATTCACTATATAATGGTTCCTGTCTAATAAATCGTTTACAAAAATAGGAATCCGACGGATATTCCTTTAAACAAATTTCTTCAGATTTTTCTTGCTGGAATAAACATTGCAATCGATGTATCTCTTTTAGCCTTAAATCAAAATATCTCTCTATTTGTTGATTAATTTCATTTCTAAATTTTAAGGTGCGCCATTTATTCATCTCTGCCTCAAATAGAATTATTAAACTTTCCAAATGAATCTTTTTTAGTGGAGATGTTACTGTAGAGCCCCTTCTATATCTTCTCAAATATAATTGATCTGATATGCACATAACTCTCTTAGCAGCCATATAATAAGAAAACATGCTATCATCTGCATATCGAAGTCCTTCTTCATCAAACAGATTATTTTTCAAAAAAAATTCTCTTTTATAACAATACAACACTCTATTTGCTATTACTCTATCATTATTTTTCATAAGTAATGCAAATAACTCTGGACCATTATATATTCCAGGATATTCTTGTTTTCTTACATATTCATTTTCCTCCCATATCTCAGTTATATAATCTTTATCTAAAAAGGCTTTAGCCGAAAATGCAAGTAAATCTAAATTATGATCCTTTACACAAGTATACATTCGATGTAATGCTCCATCTACCAATATATCGTCACTATCTATTGTGTATAGGTATTCTCCTTTAGCATATCGATAACCATCATTTCTTGTCGTGGCATGTCCCATATTATGTAAATGTGTATATATTTTTATTCTGGAATCCATTCTTGCATATTCTTTTAAAATGAATTGTGAAGTATCTGTCGATCCATCATCCACACATACTATTTCAAAGTTTACTCCTGTCTGCTTTAATATACTGTCCAAACATTCTCTCAAATACAATTCAACATTATATATAGGTACAATTACCGAAATCTCTTTCACCATGCATCTCCTATACTTGCTATATCACATACTGTTATATTTGTTTTTATACACTCATATCGTTTCTTTATATTAATTTGTACATCATGTTCTACCGTAATGAATTCCCATGCACCATCTTCATAAACTGCAATTTGTACTCCATCCCCAAAAATAAATAATTCAAATGCCTGGAGTTCTTTCTCTCTGCCGAAGAGAGAGTATATATATTGAAAATCCGGATTATAAATTCTTGAACGTTGAACTTTAATATATTCTGGCTGTATATATCTATAAGTTTCCTTTTTTAAAAGACTGCATACTATATTATTTAGTTCCATCAATGATATTAATCTTTTATCGCAGCATTTTGGTAATTCCGGACATTTTATAGCCATCGGAATTTCAATCAGATCTTTATGATATGAAAACTTTGTCCTTTCAAGTTCCTGCAAGGTTTCATATTCTTTCATTAATATATTTCCATGATCTGCATATAAAAAAACTCTTCCAGGAAATATTTCAAGAAATGGTATTAACATATCATCTATATATTCTAAAGCTTCTTTTTGCTGTTTTTCATAATCTGTCCGTAATTTTCCTCCTTTAGTATCTAAAAAATCAAACATAATATTACTGCCATCCGCTACTAAGCTTTCTTCTGAATACGGATTTACATAAGAGTAATGACTTTCATATAATACATGAAGATAAAACAATCCTTTGTCTTCCTTCGAAGCATCACATATAAAATCCCACAGCTTCTCTGTAATTGTCTGTGAGTACCCTCTCCTCACTATTCTTTTGCAATCTACATATTGATCTGAATCTGTATAGAAATATATCGCTCTATTCTGTTTACAAGCCTCTTTAATAAAAGCACATTCATCTTCTGATAACACTCTCTTTTCATAAAACTTGTCTTTCATATTGCAGTTTGAACCATAAACAGGAAATAAGCTTTCATAGGTAGATGTAGATAAAGAATAAGCTTGTTCAAAAAAATATGTATTTTTCTTAACCCATTCCAAAAGTTTTGGAAGTTTTCCTGAAAGTAAATCCTTCCTTCTTAGCCCATCAATACATAACATTAAAACATTATCCGATGCTATAGCGGAGACCAGCTCCTTTTCATTTTGATATAAATGTTCTAATCTGCTCAATAGTTTTTTATTTTCATCTTTTTCTGAAAACCCTGTTAATATCTTTGTATATCTTATAGCACTGTTGAAATCTTTTATTACAAGATATTCTTCAATAGTTTTTCTCAGATATTTTATTTTTTCTTCCATCAAAATTGCATTATTAAATCGAATCTGCATTTCATTTATTACCTGATATTTACTATACGGGTGAGTTGCAGAAAAGTAGCTGGATTTTAATGTAATTCCATTATTGTTCAATTCATCATAAATATCTAAATATTGAATTTCTTTATGATGGTTCGAAATTATTTTTTTAATTTCTTCTCTATAGATATAAGACGAAATAATAATTCCATCTATATTGTATCGTTCTATCTGATCATGTGTAATAATTTGGAATCCGCTGTTTTTCAACTCGCTTTTTGATGCATCCACAATAAATTTAACATTTTTCATTTCATTCATGAAATCTGCCATTAACATCCTTGTATGTTTACCTAAACACCATATTGCCGGGTTATTATGCTTTTTACAAAACCTCTGTAATGCCTTTCTAATAATCTGATTTGTCGCTTTTTCCGATGTCGCTACATCAATCTTTAATTCCCGTAACAGCTTTTCATATTCGTTAATTATAGAACCTGTTTGTAGCTCTTCCTTCATTTAAATTCTCCTAGTCAAATATTCCAATTGGTTTGCTCCATAATATTGTTTTCTTATCTATTCCTAAATCAATCAATTGTTTTC
This sequence comes from uncultured Hungatella sp., assembly GCA_910585435.1. GTDB lineage: Bacteria > Bacillota > Clostridia > Lachnospirales > Lachnospiraceae > UBA3402. Next base: position 49,007 of record CAJUEJ010000014.1, read on the forward strand.
TTATTTTCTCTGCTACATCTTTTTTATAAACAGCTATCAATACTATGTCATAAGACTGAAATTTGACCTTCTTAACATCTTGCACTGTGGCATATTCAAAATAAAACTCTTTCTGATCTAACCATAAAATCAGTTTACAATTCTGATATTTACATATTTGGTGGTAATAGTCTATTCCAACTTTCCCTGCACCATATAAAATTATTCTTTTACCTTTTAATTTTTCGATATCAAAATATTTATATTTAGGGATAAAAAAATTATTCAATTCGCTTAAAAGCTGTATAGACAGCAGACTAAAACGTTTTTTTACGATATTAATATAGTATTCTGTATACCCTTCTCTTATCAAAATACTTTTTAATAAACTGTATAAACTATAATACTCCATAAGTCTATTTTCTGAATTCTCTTTTGATAATGAATCCTCTCTGATTCTATAGTGATAGAACCCCTCAGGAACACTAACATAATTTTGAACATGAATAAGGCAATGACACATAACTATTAAGTCTTCCCCATATGTTTGTGAATCAGGAACTTTTCCATAATGATTTACTATAAATTCCCGTTTAAACATATTGGACCATAAAGCTGGACATATCTCAGAATCTGGATATAATGAAAAAAGTTGTGATAACAAGCTCTCTCTTTTCTGAATATTTTTATGATGTATTATTTTAGTGGATGTGCCCTGCACACTATTTGTATCATCTGTATAATAGCCGAAATGGACCATTTCAGCTTGATATTCTTCTGCAATATTATATATTTTTTGATATACCTCTATATCTATAAAATCATCTGCATCTACAAAACCGATATATTTACCTGTTGCAGAATTTATCCCAATGCGTCGTGTCTCTGTTGGCCCACTATTCTTTTTATGAATTACTTTAATACGCGGATCTTTTCTTGCATACCTATTACAAATTTCACCTGATTGATCGGTAGAACCGTCATCAACTAAAATTATTTCCAAGTTATAATAACTTTGATTTCTAACACTCTCTATACATTGCTCCAGATATTCTTCAACATTATATATTGGAATAATAATGCTAATTATATCTTGTGATAAGGAATCTATCATAATTTTTCTCCTATAATTTCAACCAGATATTATAGTTTCTAATTTTCCAATATCCCATCAAACAACCTTTCTATCTGTTGAATATATTCATCTAAATCAAATCTTTTTATCGATTCCCGGCACTTCCATGCTATCTGTTCTTTATCCGCTTCAAAAAATTTTAATATCTCTTCTACTGCCTCATCATCTGACTCAACTGCCTTTCCGCATGTCCCTTCATTTGCCAGAATCCTGGCTCCGCCAATAATAGAAGACACAAAGGGTTTATCCAATGCAACACTTTCCAATAAAGCCAAAGGAAAACCCTCCGCCAGGGAAAACAGGCAGCTTACATCACATTGTGCAATAATTGGAAATGGATTTTCATAATATCCTAATAAGTGAACATAATTATTGATTTTTTTCTTTTCTGCTTCTGCTATCACAACTTCTTCCAGTTCCCCATATCCAAGATAATACAGATGAGCCTCAGGATTTTTTTCATGTAATTTTTCAAATATTCTCAATAATCTTAATGGATTCTTATTTGAATCCAATCTTCCCACAGATAAGACATTCGGATGCTTCAGCCGGATGTCCGCAGGCTCTTTCGCCTTTTCTCTAACACTTTCTGTATCAATTCCATTATAAATAATTTGTATTTTTTCCTTATGTTCCGGAAATACATCCAGCAAGGACTGTGTTGTAATATCGCTGATAGATACAATTTTATCTGCTTTATAAAAAGCCTCTCTCTGCAGGTCCCTCTCTTCCGCCATATCAGGCTGGGTCAGATTGTAGACATCTCCATGAATCCACGCTATGTTTTTCTTCCCCTTTGGCAGAAGAAAAGAAGGCTTCAAATAGTTGAATGATACATACAGATCATAGTCCTGGGGAATATACTCTTTTATCACTTTATCCCACTCGTGATAGACATAATACATTTTAGCCTTCCGCTGTGGATCATCTGCTTTGACATAGTATGGATATATCTTTATATTGCTGTTTACAGGTTCTTGTTTTATATCAGCATGTATAATCTCCATAATACCAATTTCATATTTCTCAGAATTTAAATGATTTACGATCTGAGTAAGCAAAGCCTCAGCACCGCCACCCCAGGAAAAAGAATTGATAATAAAAAATATCTTCTTCATGCTAACCTCCCTGTTTCCTGTAAAGATTCCAATACCCAATATTACCTATTGACAAATCTGCAATTTGCTAATATCGCTCACTGTAATTTCTTCTTTTATTTTGTCTAACAACTTTTCTATATCAATACCACGTATCCTATGATCCTCCATATCATATACATCCATACTCCTGTCAGCATAGATCATCAGTTTCTTCCCCTCTGCAAACACAAAGCACTCAAACGCCTGCAGACATTGTTCCTTTCCAATCATCTGATACAAAAATCTGAAATCCGGATTGTACAGCTCTGAACGCCCCATCTTAATATACTCTGTATCTGATATGCTATAAGCCTCCTTCTGTAGCAGACTTACCACCATACTGTTCAACTCCATCAGTGATATCAGCCTACCATCTTCTCTTTTTCCCATTTCTGGTGAGCGAATTGCCATAGGTATTCTTGTCCATCCTTCGGAGCAGGTATATTCCATTTCTCCTATTTCTGACAGTTTTGTATCGTAGTTCAATATCAGATTTCCATGATCCGCAAATAACAGCATCCTGCATCTCATGGGACGCAGCAATGGCTCCACCACATCATCCAGATAGTGAATCGCGTCTTCATGCTGCTTTTTATAGTCAGTGCGAAGGTGTCCGCCTTTTACCGGAAGAAAATCAAACAGCATTGCCGTCCCCTCTGAGCGCAGTTCCTCCTCCGTATAGGGATTTGAAAAAGTAAAATGACTTTCATACTGTTCATGCACATAGAACAACCCGTTGTCCGTCTTACATGCGTCCAGAATAAACTGCCACATTTTTTCTGTTACTGTAAGAGACTGTTCCACATAATGAATCGATTGTCCTTCTATAAAACGCTCCACATCTCCATATATATAGATTTCCCTCTTTTGCCTGTCCGCCAGAGAGGCGAATCTGCACTGTTCAATAGCCACTGCATTCTTTTCATAATACTTCGTCCTGAAATCATTGTTCTCACTATACACCGGAATCAAGCTTTCAAATGTAGATGTAGAATAAGAATACGCATTGGTAAACTGATACGCGGTTTCATCCAGCATTTTTTTCAGCTTCGGCATATCCTGCTCTGACAAATCCTGTCTTCGGAGTCCGTCCAGGCAAAATAGAAGTACATGGTTTTCTGATAAAGAGGCTGCCGTTTTTTTCTCCAAATCATAAAGCGTCTCCACGTCCGCCTTAAGCTCCTCTGCTCCTGCCCACTCCTTCAGCTTAAGGATTGCCGTACCGAAATCCTTGATATGAATATATTTCGTCACCAGCTCTTTATAAAGTCCGTCTAATTGTTCCTTATCATTCTGTTTTCTAATCTCTCTCTGCAGCTGATTGATCCTCTTATAGTGCTGATACGGATGATTGGAATAATAGTAGTCCGATTGTACCATGATCCCTTCTTTTTCAAATTCATCATAGATATCAAGCACCGGGATAGAGGGATGCTTTTCTTTTAAAGTTTTCTTTAATTCTCTTCGGAATTTATAGGAAGACAGAATGATACAATCAATTCCCTGCCCTTCCATCTCCTCATCCTTTATCAGCACAAAACCGTTATCCTCTCCTGTCTGTGCATAATTATCAACAATATATTTAACCTTCTTCAGTTCATACATAAAATCAGCCATGAGCATCTTGGTATGGCCGCCGTTACAATAGATTGCCGGTTTTTCTGCATCCTTCAAAAAGCTGCACAGTGAACGTCTGATTATGGCACTGACATTTCCCCCGTCCAGAGGCCGTTTTAGATTGTACTTTATAAATAAATTATCATACTGTCTTTTAAGTTCCTGTTCCAGACTGTTCACGCCTCAATACTCCTCTCAATCATCCTGGCAATTTCCTGATTTGCCAACTCATTTAAATGAGATGGAATCGCTCCGTATTCATACTGATGATCTGTAAAATAGTAACTGCATTCCGAAGCCTCAACTGCTTTCACTTCCGCCAACTGATTTTCAAAATACCTGTAATACCCTTCCAGAATTCTGTTTATCTCTCTGATTTCCTTTATGTTTTCATACTCCTTCTGTTGGTATATGTCGCCGACCTTTTCACTGAGATAGTTTTTAATCAGTACAATCCTCACAGACGGATATTCCTTCTGCAGCTTTTTCACAAATTGACTGCAGCTTTCCTCCCACAGCCTGCGGCACTCTTCTGATTTTCGCGGGACTACCCTGCTTTTCTCAATCATGCACTGTGCCCTGTCAAAATCATCGCTTTTCCCAGTCATACACTGTGCCCCGTCAAAGACATCGCTTTTCGTCAGATATCCCTCTCCGAATGCAATCAGGTCAAACCTCTCTTCGATAAAATCCATAAATATATATTCGGGCTTCATTTCCTCCAAAATATCCCAGAATTGATTGTGAATTTCCCTTTCCAGCATCATCTCTCTGTATCTGTTTTTATGACTGCAGGAAATATTGTCCCTAACCGGATGCATCAGGCTCACAAGGCTGGAAAAATTAAACCGGCAATACGGATCATGTAAAACATTCATATTGCACAAAATCCGGTTTAAATTATATCCTCCCCATGTCATATAACGGTAATCAGGGCCGCCGGGAAATCGCCTTGCAAGGTAAGCGCGGTAATTCTCTGTAAGCAGCTGAAAGTCCTCTTTCTCCCTTCTGTAAAAAAAGGAGGCTAACAGATCCGATAGCTTCAGCTTTACAATCTCCTGCAGCAGTTTTTCATATTTCCCATATAATCCGCACCTCTCAAAACCTTGCAGAAGATATTCGGAAGCCAGTATCCCTATCTCATTCTCCTGCTCATGACGGGGGGTAGGCTTGGCTGTCAATGAGCCTTTGCGAAATATTCTATAGTAGTACAACGCCTTGTGTACGTTTTCCACTTTTCTGCTTACGGCCAGCAATAGAGCATAGATCGCTCTTGCCTCACTGTGGCAATCGGGAAATTTTATGTCATATCTGGTGAAAAGTTCTTTCTTTATCATGCATTTCCATATTGCCGTATAGCCGTATTTCATATGTTCTTCCAACGTATAGCTTCGGCCCATAACTCCATGACAGACCCGGTATGTTTTTGTCCCTGTCTCACTGTTTACTCTGTAGACATCGCATTCCGCCATATCAGCATCCGTCTCTGTGATACGGCGGTACATGATTTCAAGATAGCTTTTGTCAATCCAGTCATCTGCATCCAGGAACACAAGATAATCTCCGGCCGCTTCCCTCATAGCCAGATTCCGGGCTTTGGACGGGCCTTCATTCTCCTTATGAATCACCCTCACCCGTCTGTCTTTCCCTGCCCACCAGTCACATTTTTCTCCTGATCCATCTGTGGACCCATCGTCCACCAGAATCACCTCAAAATCTGAAAAAGTCTGGCCTGTCACGGATTCCATGCATGGATCCAGCCATTCATACACATTATATACCGGCACAATGATACTGACCGGAACCTGAAATCTCTCCTGCTCACTCAATTCCATACGCGTTTACATACCTTTTCTGGATTCTCTCCAATTTTTGCACATCCTCCGATGTAAAACCATGCTCTGACAAAAGCTCTCTCGTCTGCATAGGCTCATATCCGTGAATATCCTGAAATGACAATTCCGTAGGATAGATATCGCCATAGATGCTTCTCTGCCCTGTATACACCGCCATAGCCAGCCTGTGGTTGCCGTCGATAACTTCAAGCCTTCGGGTAACCGCTATCCTGCCGCTTCTGTCATACCCTGACTGCTTCCATCTTTCAATCATTTCCATAAACTGTTTCAGGCGCTTTGCCGCTGTGGCTTCGCTGCAATGGAGCATCTGTGCCCTTATATAACAGTCAAATCCAAAATCATTGATACCGTCCTGCTGCTCAATAGCAGCAAGGCGCACGCCAAGACGCAGATCCTTCCTGAAACCTCTTAAAAGCGTCTCTACCGCCAGCTCCACACCTTTTTCTTTTGGCATGCCCAGCATCAGATCATACAGATGTGGATATATCCATACATACTCTTTTGTTTTCTGTCTGACAATTTCTTCTATTTCATCTCTGAGTGATTCGTGGACTGCCAGGCAGACCAGCATGTTCTCTCCTACAGGAATCTCTTCAAAGCAATGAACCTCTGTTCCATCCAATGTTTCTCCTGCCTGTACGTCTCCGGTTCTGGCAAAGCAGACAATCTGCTTCTCAAGCCCATTCTGCTTCAATACCTTATAGAATTTGTGTCCCACATGACCTGTTCCATATATGACAATCCTCTTTTTCTTTAAGACTTCAATCATATTTTCCAAAGCGGCATCACTCTCCGAATCCAATATAGTTTACCGTATGCCTGGGCAGTCTTTTGTCTTCAGGTGGCGGTGTCATATAGTCAGGCCCAAAATAGTAGGTCAGAAATCCTTCTATATCCTGGGGAGCCCGTACCGTCAGTCCTTCAAATTGGATATCTCTGGTCTCCACATCCCATCTTCTCAAAAATCCGCCAGTCTCCTCTTTAGACCCCCAGGCCAGACAGCGCACCTTCTCAGTGCCCATATGCCTATACTTTCTGCTTAAAAATTCCATCCCCCTGTGTCCCCATTCTTTTGGAAACATATTCAGAATATTAAATCCCAGCCAGGAGCTGAAGCTTTTTTTATTTAATGCCCCCACCTCCGAATACAGAAGCTTTCTGCACAGCCAGGACAGACAGGTGCAAAGCTTCCTTGAAAGCAATGGATCCGGCAGGTTGTCATCTGGAAATATATCGATAAATATTCCGTTCCTGGCTGTCATTCTGTGCTGCCCTTTTCGTTTATACACGGTTCCGTTTTTTAAGATTCGTGCATATCCCCAGCGATATCCCGGATCCGTCTGGTAGGTCTGAAGAAAATATTTTTGTGACAGCTCTTTTTGACAAATGCTGCAAAACCTGTCGTAGTCTTTTCTCAGCATGCGCACATCCACGTCGTCATCCCATGGAATAAAGCCTCCATGCCGTACTGCCCCCAGCAAGGTTCCTCCGTCCAGAATATATCCGATATGATGTTTTCTGCAAATGCGATCCAGCTCTTTAAGCATTTCCAGTTCTGCCATCTGAAGCCGCCGCAGATTTTCCTCTGTATAATCAAACTTTTTCAACCTGTGCCCACCTTAATCTTAATCCTGTCTTCGATACCCTGCCTCTGACTCTAAAAACCGCTCCATAATCCCTGCCAGCCTGATACTTTCCCATTCTGAATCCTGATTCTCCGGCTGCTCTCCCCATATCCTTTTCAGAAAATACTCCAGTTCATATTGAAGGCCATTTCCTTCAAAAGGATACTCATATTTCTCGTATCGATCTGGATCCTCATAATGTACTTCTATATGCCTTGTCAGCCACCAGGGCGCCTTAACCAGGATATATCCCTTCGTACCGGAAATAAGCAGGGTGCCTTCGGATTTCACTCCCAGGCCTGCCTTGGATATCCCTGTTCTGACATTATCTTTATAGGTAAAAAGGACTTTCGTAAAAATATCCATCCCCTGGTTATTGTGCTGTACAATAAATTGTAAGCCCTCGTAATCACATCCCAGTATTTTTAATACGGCAAAGCATACATAGGTTCCAAGCTCCGTCAGACTGCCGCCCCACTGTCTGTCTGTCAGCTCCCTGCTTTCCAGGTCGGCCAGTTTGGTAAAGCATGCCTCCACGTCCCTTATCTCACCGATTCTGCCTTCTTTTACAAGCTTTAAAAGCGCCTTGAATCCTGGGCAGTACGCTGTCTTTACAGCTTCCATAAGAACGATTCTTTTTTCTTTGGCAATCCTGAAAAGTTCTTCTGCCTCCTGCTCCTTTAAAACCATAGGCTTCTCGCACAGAATATGTTTCCCGTCTTCCAAAAGCCTTCTGATATAACTTCCATGAGTCTGCTGCGGGGATGCAATATAAGCCGCGTCAATCTGTTTTGTAAATACGGTCCAGTCATTGGTTCCAAATGCCAAATGGTGTTTAAGTGCAAATGCCTCAGCGCTTTTGCTATTAGGGTTGTATACCGGGCCTGGCTGTATATCCAGCTTCTGCCACGCATCTGACAGAAAACGGCCTGCTATCCTTCCTGTTCCGATAATCCCCAAACGTACACTCATATGGCCTTTCCCTTCATTCTTTCCTTCATAAAAAGCTCTGTTATCTCAGACATGGCGATAATCTCGTTCTTTGTAAGCAAATATTGATTCTTTCCTATTTTATTAATCTGGGCCACAAACTCTCCCATTTCATACCGCAGGCCGTCTCCCTGGAAGGTTGGCTCAAAAACCTCCACTCTGTTGGGATCTTCATAGCGTATCTTATATTTTTTAGTCAGCCACCATGGCGATTCTGCCAATATATATCCATTACTTCCTGATATGACCAGCTGTCCCTCTGTCTTTACTCCGACACCGCATTTTGCAGTGGCCATTCCCTGGTCAAAAAGCAATTCTATCTTCGTATACAGATCCAACCCCGCTTCGCCCTTGATGCTGTGAATCCTCACGTCTTTATAGTTTGTCCCATACAGCTTGAAGATTGGGAGCAAAGTGTATGCTGCATATTCCAGAAAAGCACCTCCGTAATCAGCATCTGTCCGTTCTCTGGAATGTAAGTCTGCCAATCTGGTAAAGCATGCTTCAATATCCCGGATTTCACCGATTTGGCCGCTTCTTGCCGTATTGATCAGCTGCTGGAACCCTGGGCAATACGCTGTCTTGATCCCTTCTAAAAGTACTGCATCCTGTTTCTCTGCCAATTCAAAAAGCTCTGCTGCATCATGCCTGTTCAGCGCAACCGGATTCTCACACAGCACATGCTTCCCCGCTATAATTGCTTTCCTGGCATATTCATAGTGAGTTTCATTGGGAGATGCTATGTACACAGCGTCAATCTCATTTAAAAATCTGCTGTAGCTCTCTGAATACGTGTTAATCCCATATCGTTTCCTGAAAAGATTGCCGCTGTCACTCTCAGGATTAAATGCACAGACAGTATTGATTCCTGATACAAATTTTTCCTCTGCCATAAATCTGGCAGCAATTCTCCCGGTTCCCACGATTCCCATCTTTACAATCTTAAATTGATTGGAGCGAAGCATCGTGGAGGAAATATCCGGCGTACGCTCCAGATAGATGACTTTGCATAAAGTATTCAGATAATCAAAGGTGCCTGTCCAGTCACTTCCTACCGTAAAAATATCAACCTTATATTTTTGAATGTCTTCTATTTTCTGTCCGGCATGATCTTCGATAATAATCTCATCCGCCAGTCCGGTCTTTCTCACATTCTCGATCCGTTCCAGACAGGAATCTATCACATTGACCTTGCCTCTGGCCTCGTCAAAATGTTCTGTAGTAACCCCTACAATCAGATAATCTCCCAGCCTTTTAGCCCGCTCCAAAAGTCTTACATGCCCCTGATGAAACAAGTCGAACGTACCATATGTGATTACTTTTACCATGATATTGCTTCCTCCTTGTTTCTGTTTTATTATATAATAAGATATATATACTTCTATAATGGCCTAAAAAAATTATAGCTAATTATATATCGTCAAAAAAGGAAAAAACTTTAGAATATTTGAACGCATAGGCTCAGGGATGCCAAATGCACCTGGCAGAGGCCAAGTTAAAGCCTCTTTATTCCCTTAATATTTCCCGAAACGCCACAATACACCTCTGCCCTCTGGATGTATCCAAAACCGCATAAAACACCTTCTCAAAATACTGCCCAAGCCCTTCCTCCAGAATCTCCTCCCCCTGCTCTGGTGTAATCAGGATACTTCCTTCCACCGACCGTCTCATATCCTCCAGCACATCAATCCTGCAAAGCCTGTCTCCTTTCTGCACCTCGTAGTATCCCTGCCTCATAATCTCCAATGTTTCCCTTGCTGTTGCTTTTCTATCCATAACGTTCTTACTCCTTGTCCTTCCTCCTGTAAAGCCTGGACGGCCGGTGTCCCTCATTTTCCGTATACTGCTCCGTCTCCCTCACCATAGGCATCACCTTCCTGCGGAATGCCGCCGCTGGAAGCTCTTTATCCAGGATCACCTCATAAACCTGCTGCAGCTGGGTCAATGTAAAATATTCCGGCATCAGATGAAAGGCCAAATCTGTATAATTCAGCTTCCCCCGCAGCCGTTCCAGTCCATACGCAATGATGCAGCCATGATCGAATGCAAGTCCTCCTCTGTCTGCAATCCTGCTTTCTGTAAAAGCTTCTCCCTCTCTTTTTTCCAAAATTGTCTTAAGACATGTATCTTCACAGGAAAGAGTTAATTCCCATACTTCCCATTTTCCATCATCCCCTGTTTCCCCGCCAGTTTTCAGTCCCTCCTCCCTATATCCGATTATCCTGCACTCCACTTTGAACCAGGCTGCCTGATCCGCATCATCTCCGGCCCGAAGGGCCACTTGGCTGCTGTCAATCAGCGCCATATAAGAGCAGCTCATAACCCAGGTTCTGGGATCTCGCTTCGGCTGGCTGAAGGTATAAAGCTGTTCCAGGTACACCCTGTCCACACCTGTTTCTTCCCTTAACTCCCGCTCTGCCGCCTGCCTTGTCGTCTCTGTCGGCCTGACAAATCCCCCCGGCAGCGCCCAGAATCCCAGATACGGATGACCGCCCCTTTTTATCAGCAAAATCCGCAGTTCCTTTTCCGGAATTTTCCGGTAATTCTCCTCATTCCGATCTGTCACAGTAAAAATCACCATATCCGCAGCCACCGAAGGCCTTACATAATCCCCCGGCCTGTAGGCTGCCAGAAACTCCTCCTCCGTCAGCCCATCCCTGTCCCTTACCTGATTCACCATTTTCTCTGCGTTTTCCCTTCTCCCCATGCCTTCCTGTCTCCCCGCTTTTTTCCTTCTTTCTTTCATCCCTTTGCTCACGCCTCAGGCACCTGTCCACCTAAAAAACCGTCTCTCACCTCAGTCAGCGTAAATCCCAGTAAATTCCTTCCTCTCCACTTCTGAGGATTCTCCGCATCCGGATTATCCTTCCCCATACCGATCCCCCATATCCGGTCTCTCGGACTGGCCTCCACCAGAATCCTCTTTCCAGTCTTCAAAAGAAACTCCTTAAGCTCCGGATTCTGGGAAAATTTCGCCTGATTTCCCCTTTTCACAATCCCATAGCAGGCCTTATCCCACTGCTCTTTATCAAATCCCTTCACCGCCCGCCCATACGCTTTCATCTCTTTGGGATGTCCTGCCTCCATAATCTTCTCAAGCATCTCCCCATCCCCGAACATCCGCGCCTTCTCAGCCATCATAAACTGTTCTGCACAACTGTACTCCACTCCGTCCACCTGAAAGTCACATTGCCACCACTGACTGAAGCACGCCTCACTGACACGTCCGTCCGCCGCCGGCGTATGCCCCCAGAAAAACAAAAACTTATACGTCTTCCCTCTGTCATATTCCTTCCTCAAATCCTCCAGATTATAAACCATATCCATACATCCTCCATGATTTTTCTATGCATCGCCATAATACTGTCTTTTCAATACGGCTGTTCAGATATTACTATTTAGATATTATCAATTTGATATTATCATTCCATAAATATTATAGATACCTGTTTATCATCTGTCAACATAATTTTGTTTAGAAGCTTTCCAAATCAAAATTTCCCCATATGACGATCCACAAAAAAGACCCCTGCTTCCTAAAAAGGAGAATCCCCTGGAATTCAGACCTTTCTTAAAGTCTTGAACCTCCAGAGGATTCTCCCTCTCTTTTTCTCCATAACCCTGTTACGTTCTCTTACAAGCACAAACTTCCATCACGCCAGAGACAAGGCCACCTTCATCATATTCGTAAACGTAGTCTGCCGCTCCTGGGCCGTAGTCACCTCGCCGGTTACCTCTGAATCAGAGATAGTAACGATACAGAGAGCATTGGCCCCTGCCGCCGCCGTGTTGCTGTAAAGCGCCGCCGCCTCCATCTCCACAGCCAGAACGCCCATATCCGACCAGGTCATGCCTCCGCTCACCTGTTTTTCCGGCCCATAGAACATATCCGAACTCAGAATATTGCCCACATGGTAATCCAGCCCCAGCGCCTTTGCACTTTCCACCGCCTTGTAAAGCAGCTCAAAGCTTGCAATACAGGAATAATCCCCCGGAAGCCCAAACAGCCGGACATAATTAGACGTAGTACAGGCCCCCATGCCAAACACCATGTCCCTCACCTTGCACTTAGGATTCAGCGCTCCCGCCGTGCCCACGCGGATCAGATTCTTACACCCATAAAAATGAATCAGCTCATGAGAATAAATCCCGATAGAAGGACATCCCATCCCTGTTCCCATAACCGACACCGGCTTCCCCTCATACTTCCCTGTAAACCCCAGCATATTTCTGGTGCCGTTAAACTGTTTCACATCCGTTAAAAAAGTATCCGCAATAAACTTCGCCCGCAGCGGATCCCCCGGAAGCAGAACCGTCTCTGCGATTTCCCCCTCTAGCGCCTGAATATGAGGGGTTGGTACCTTCCCGTTTGCCATAAATATTTTCCTCCTTATTTAATGTACTCTCAGAGTCTCCCTTGCACCTGCTTTTGTGAGATAATTTTTTGTCAGTTGTATTTTGTCAAATGTCCTGGGAATTATAATTCGTACGTGGAACGTACCTTGATTAATCCCCGATGCATCTGGCAGAAAATCAGCCACAAAAGCAGGTAAAACCCCCGCAAATTCCCCCACTACAACCTCACCTTCGTCCCCTTCCCATCCCTCTTGGCAACCTTAAGCCGCCCAAGCTGAATCTCCTTCTTCTTATAAACCACCACCGGATCCTCATTTACCAGATACAGATTCTCCAGCTCATCCTCTCTCTCCAGCTTCATCCCCCGGACTCCCTTGGAATTCTTCTTCATCTCCGAAATCTCCGCCCCGTCAAACCTGAGGAAATACCCGTTCACTGTCTGCAAAACCACATCTCCTTCAGCCGCCGGCCGGACTGTCACCAGCTTATCATCATCCTGAAACTTGGTAGACGCCACCGTCCGGTTATTGGTAATGAATTCCTCTGCCGGCACTGTCTTCACCAGAGCCATCCTGGTAGCAAATATCAGCTGTTTCCCCATCATCTGCTCCAGGCTGGTTAAAAACAGAATCTTCTCCCTGCTCCCGTCATACTTGCTGATATTCTCTATAGGCGTCCCCTTCTCCCGAAGCTTCCCAAAAGGAACATCCGTCACTTTCACCTGGTGCATGCTACCCACATCCGTAAACAGGCAGATTTTATCTGTATTCATACACCGGATCACATAAGGATGCTCTCCTTCCACAGCCTCCTGGTTTCTCTCATAGGAAGTCTTGTCTAACAGCTTGCAATACCCGAACCGATCCATGATAAATGCCACCTCCTGCACCTCCATAGGTGTCTCCACATAGACCGCTTCCTTGCCGTCCTCAATATCTGTCATCCGGATCAGGGCAAATTCCTCCTTGATCCAATCCAGATCCTGGATAATCACCTGATCCATGGCCTCCTTGCTCTCCAGAATCCGGCTGTACTCTTTAATCTTCTTTAAAGTCTCCTTATACTCCTTCTCAAGCGCCAGAATCTCCAGGCCAATCAGCTTATACAGCCTCATTTCCAAAATAGCCGAAGCCTGTTTCTCCGTAAAATGAAGCTTCCTGGCATCCTCCTTAAATCCGGCTGTCTTAAATGTAATCTTACTTATATCCCCTGTCATCAGGCACGCCTTGGCATCCTTCAGATTCTTGGATCCCCGCAGCACCGCAATTATCAGGTCAATCACATCGCAGGCCTTTATAAGCCCTTCCTTGATCTCCTTCTTTTCCAGCTCCTTGTCCAGCAGGATCCGATATTTTTTCCTGCTGTTTACATACTGAAAATCCAGATAATTCTTAAGAATCCCTTTAAGATTCAGGGTCTCCGGCCTGCCGCCTGCAATAGCCAGCATATTGACCCCAAAGGTATCCTCCAGCTTTGTCTTCTTATATAATATATTTTTGATCCGCTCCACATCCGCGTCTTTTTTCAGCTCCAGAACAATGCGGATCCCTTCTTTGTTGGACTGGTTGGAAATATCTGTCACATCTGTCAGCTTCTTGGACTCCACCAGCTCTGCCACATCCATCAGGAATTTATTGATCCCGCTTCCAATCATGGTATAGGGGATCTGTGTAATCACCAGCTTGTCCTTGTCTGTCCTTCTCTTCCCCAGCTCTACTTCCATTCTGCCACGCAGCCTGATCTTACCTGTCCCTGTCTCATAGATCTCCGGAAGATCCTTCTTGTTGGCGATGATCCCCCCTGTGGGGAAATCAGGCCCCGGCATCAGCCGCATCAGCTCCTCTGTGGAAATATCCGGGTTGGCGATATAAGCTTTTACCGCATCGATCACCTCTCCCAGATTGTGCGGCGGAATGCTGGTACTCATGCCCACTGCAATCCCCTCGGCCCCGTTAATCAGCAGATTGGGCACACGGACAGGGAGAACCTCCGGCTCCTTCTCTGTCTCGTCATAGTTGGGCACAAATTCTACGGTCTTATCCAGATCCTTTAAATACACTTCTTCCGTAAATTTCTCCAGCCTGGCCTCTGTATAACGCATGGCCGCGGCTCCGTCTCCCTCGATGGAGCCGAAATTGCCGTGGCCGTCCACCAGCGCCATGCCTTTTTTAAAGTCCTGGGACATCACTACCAGGGTCTCATAGATGGAGCTGTCCCCGTGGGGATGATACTTACCCATGGTATCGCCTACAATACGGGCTGATTTCCGGTGGGGCTTGTCATGTCCCAGCTTCAGCTCGCTCATATCATAAAGCACACGCCTCTGTACCGGCTTCAGCCCATCCCTGGCATCTGGAATGGCCCTGGCCGTAATGACACTCATAGAGTAATTCATGAAGCTGCGCTGCATTTCCTCCGAATATTCCGTAGTCAATATCTTTTCTGCCATGTTTTCCTCTTTCCTGACTTTCTATATGTAACAGTTCAGACGGCAATGTCATTTACGAGATAACGTAGCCCGGCGAGAGAATGATATTGTTTCTCCAGGGTACTTGAAGACCGTCGGTACTTAGGCGCTGTCTTTTAGCGCCTTATGTACCGCTACGCTCTTCACGTAGCGAGAGCGTGCCCGGGAGAAACAATATCATTCTCTCGTCGGGCGGACCTTTCACGATTTCTCAAACAGCAAATCTTTAACTAAATGACATTGCCGTCTAAACGATTACTCTCTATCTGGTCTGCCCCTTACGCATCCACCTCGGCCTCTTCTGCATGGTCGTAGATAAACCGCCTCCGCGGCGGCACATCGCTTCCCATCAAAAGCTCCGTAACCTCAGATGCCAGCCTTGCATCCTCAATCTCCACCCGCTTTAACACACGGTTTTCCGGATCCAGCGTAGTCTCCCAAAGCTGGCCTGCATCCATCTCGCCCAGGCCTTTGTATCTCTGGAGAATGAATTCTCCGGTGTGGGTTTTTCTGTATTTTTCCAATTCTTTTTCATCGTACAGGTATTGCTCCTGCCCCTTCTTGGGAATCACCTTGAAAAGGGGCGGCATGGCAATGTACACATGTCCGTTATAAATCAGCTCCGGCATAAAACGGTATAAAAAGGTTAAAAGAAGGGTATCGATATGGCTTCCGTCCACGTCCGCATCGGTCATAAGGATAATCTTGTGGTAGCGCAGCTTGGTGATGTCGAAATCGTTGCCGTAGCCTTCTGAAAATCCACATCCGAATGCGTTGATCATGGTCTTGATCTCCGCATTGGCAAGAACCTTGTCCATGGATGCTTTTTCTACGTTGAGGATCTTTCCTCTGATGGGAAGGATCGCCTGGTACATCCTGTTCCTGGCTGTCTTGGCGGAGCCGCCGGCAGAGTCTCCCTCCACGATGAAGATTTCGCATTTCTGGGCATCCCTGCTCTCGCAGTTGGCCAGCTTTCCGTTGCTGTCAAAGGAGAATTTAGACTTGCTCAGCATATTGGTCTTGGCTTTTTCTTCGGCCTTGCGGATCTTGGCTGACTTTTCTGCGCAGGCGATAATTCCTTTTAGTACCTCCAGATTTCGGTCGAAATACAGCTCCAGCTCGTCCCCGGTGATGGAAAATACTGCTTTGGTAGCGTCGGCGCTGGCTAATTTGGTCTTGGTCTGCCCTTCAAAAATGGGATCCGGATGCTTGACGGCCACAATGGCTGTCATGCCGTTGCGGGTGTCGGCTCCGGTGAAGTTGGCGTCTTTTTCTTTTAATATCCCCAGCTCTTTGGCGTAGCTGTTGATCATCATGGTGAATTTGGTCTTGAAGCCTGCCAGGTGGGTACCGCCTTCCTGGGTGAAAATGTTGTTGCAAAAGCCTAAGATATTTTCTTCAAAGGTGTCTACGAACTGGAATGCGGCTTCTACCTCGATCTGATCCACTTTTCCTTTGTAATAGATGGGATCGTGGACAGGGGTTTTGTTGGCATTCAGCTCTTTGACGTAGGCTGTGATGCCTTCTGGCTCGCAGTAGATGATCTCTTCCTCCTCGCCCTGGCGCTTGTTGGCGTAGGTGATGGTGAGGCCGGGGTTTAGGTAGGCTGTCTCGTGGATTCGGCTTTTCAGCCATTCGGCTTTGAATCTGGTTTTTTCGAAAATGGTTCCGTCAGGGAGGAAATTGATCTCGGTTCCTGTCTCTTTTGTCCTGCCCAGGGTGGGGAGAAGGCCGTCTTTCAGTTCAATTACAGGGATTCCTTTTTCGTAGGCGTCGTGATGGATGTAGCCGTTCTGGTAAACCTTGATGTCCAGATGCTGGGACAGGGCGTTGACTACGGAGGAGCCTACTCCGTGAAGGCCTCCGCTGGTTTTGTAGGCCTGGTTGTCGAATTTTCCTCCTGCGTGGAGGGTGGACAGGACGACACGCTCGGCGGAGACGCCTTTTTTGTGCATTCCTACCGGGATTCCCCGGCCGCTGTCTTTGACGGTGCAGGAGCCGTCGGCTTCTAGGGTGACCCATACATGGGTGCAGTAGCCTGCAAGGTGTTCGTCTACTGCGTTGTCTAGTATTTCATATATAAGATGGTTCAGGCCTTTGGTCCCGACTCCTCCTATGTACATGCCTGGCCGTTTCCGGACAGCTTCAAGGCCTTCCAGGACGGTGATGCTGTCGGCAGTGTATTGTGGCTTTGCCATGGGTGATCCTCCATATCTGAATTTCTGGGGTGCGAGGGGCGCTTATTTTCGCTTTGGGTAGACCGCGTGCTTTGCGGGGTACGCTTATTTTCGCTTCGCTTTAATTTCGCTTTGGGCAGACCGCGGCTCCGCAGTGCACGCTCATTTCCGCTTCGCTCCAATTCGCTCACGGGCCTTTCGGCCCTATGGAAAAAGTTACGTAAGAAGCTGCTTATGTGCAAGCACAACGCAGCTTCTTACGTAACTTTTTCCGCACTGCTCTTCGCTTACCTGAACATTATACACGCAAACACATGTTTTGGCAAGGGAGTAAAATCCTTTTAAAAACCCTTTTAAAATCCCCGTTCCAAGCATAGGGCTGCGATTTCGCGCCACCCCATTCCTCGCATGAAATTTGCGGCTTCGTATATGCTTTTTCTTTCAATCAGAAGCTTGTATATCCCCAGCCTCTTTATCCGCTTCCCTAACCGGGTAAATTCTTTTTGTTCTTCGGCTATCATTGCCATATACAGTATGGTGAATATAATATCTGCCTCCAGCGCATCTTCTCCATATGCGGCCGCAATCTGCGAAATGCCGGCAAGGGTGGCTTTTTCCACTTTTTTTCCTGTCATTTCATATACCCGCACATAATCTCCATAAACTTTTTTAACACCGTATTTTCCTGCAAGCCATTTTAGCTGTCCAAAGTATTCCACGTCTCTGGGTGCTCTGCGTTCTCTGTAGGGTTTGGTCAGGTAGACGCACCATTCATCAAAGCTTCCCTTGTCGTATTCCAGAAAAGAACCGTCTGCAAATGATTTAATAACCTGCCCCATAGGCTCTTCCTTCCTCTCTTTCATCTGCCCTTGTGGCTGATTTTCCGCCAGATGCACTGGGGATTAAGCAACGTATGTTCCAAACCTATTGTCTCCTCCCCTATCATACCAGATTTTCCTTACATATATCAAACTTTTTCGAAAAATAAGCCACTGGACATCCCACCCCATTTTCAGTATAATAAAGAAAAATCTTGACATTACACGTGGAAAGTACACAGACAGGAGCCTTATTATGGAAGTCATCCTTCAGAATCTGACAAAACGATACCCAAACCGCAACAAAAAAATCCACGAAGATATAATCGCTGTCAACGATTTCACCTTTGAAATCCCTGACGGCAAGCTCATCGGCCTTTTAGGCCCTTCCGGCTGCGGCAAAAGCACCACCTTAAATCTTATAAGCGGCCTGCAAAAACCCACCTCCGGGAAGATTTTCTTCGGCAAAGACGATGTCACCGGCCTTCCGCCGGAAAGCAGGGGAATCGGTCTGGTATTTCAAAACTATGCCCTCTATCCCCACCTGACCGTAAAGCAGAATATTTTATTCCCATTGGAAAACCTGAAGGGCAAAGACAAGCTGTCCAAAGCTGAGATGCAGAAAAAAGCAGCCAAAGCGGCGAAACTGGTACAGATCCAGGAGCTGATGGACCGAAAACCAGGGGAGCTGTCCGGCGGCCAGCAGCAGCGGGTGGCCATCGCCCGCGCCCTGGTAAAGATGCCAAAGGTTCTTCTCTTAGACGAGCCTCTCTCCAACCTTGACGCCCGCCTCAGGCTCCAGACCAGGGAAGAAATCCGCCGCATTCAGAGGGAGACCGGCATCACCACCATCTTCGTCACCCATGACCAGGAAGAAGCCATGAGCATTTCCGACATGATTGTGGTGATGAACGCAGGCGTAGTGATGCAGACCGGGAATCCCCAGGAAGTGTATGACAATCCGGCCAATCTATTCGTAGCCAGATTTTTAGGCACCCCGCCTGTCAATGTCTTTCACGGGACCGTCAAAAATCAGTCATTATATATTGGTGAGGAAGCAGTCATGAAGCTTATGCCGGACAGCGTGTCCAAACCTGTCCAAAATTCTCCGGAAGCCTCTGGGGGTGTTTCCGTCCATAAAGCGTCCCGGATCTCTGATGGCACAGAGGTCTATGTCGCCGTCCGCCCGGAGGGCTTTATCCCTGACGAAAACGGCCCTCTCACCTGCCGGTTAAGCGGGGTGGAGGTCATGGGCCGGGATATCAGCGTAGTCTCCGCAAACAGCGCCTCCCTGGCTCCCAAAATCCGGTCCATCATCAGCACAGAGCATAAAGTAAACCCTGCTGATCCCTTTGTCCGGTTCTCTCTCCGCCCGGGAAAAGTATTTCTCTTTGACAAGGAGACCCAGGAGCGAATCCGCTTTCAGGCTTTGGAGCTGTGAAACATGCACAGAATGGAGGAAATCATGAAACACACAAACTTTAATCATATAAAAGGCTGGCTGTACCTGCTTCCTGCCCTTCTTTTCCTGGCAGCATTCATGGTATACCCTCTCATTGACGTATTCATCTATTCCTTCGAGGAGGGCTATAACTCTGCCTCCCAGACTTATTTCGGCGTGGGGGCTTACAACTATTCCTACGTACTCCACGACCCCTATTTTCTCCAGGCTGTGAAAAATACGTTTATTCTGGTGGTGATTACTGTCCCCCTGTCCACAGCCATCGCCCTGCTTATTTCCGTAGGGTTAAATTCCATAAAGCCCTTGAGGGAGCTGTTCCAGACCATTTACTTCCTCCCCTACGTAACCAACACCCTGGCCGTAGGCCTTGTCTTTATGATCCTGTTTAAAAAGACTGCCTACTCTGACGGGTTCATCAACCTGATTATCCGGTGGTTCGGCGGAAATTCCGTAGACTTTATTGACGGCCCCTACTGGGCCAAAATGTTTGTGCTGTGCTTTTACACCATCTGGGTGGTTATGCCTTTCAAAATCCTGATATTAACCAGCGCCCTGTCTTCCGTAAATCCGGACTATTACAGCGCTGCAAAGGTGGACGGTACCTCCCGTTTCCGGACCTTCATGCGCATCACCCTGCCTATGATTTCCCCTATGATCTTCTACCTGGTTATCACAGGCTTCATCGGCGCTTTCAAGGCCTACAGCGATGTGGTGGCACTGTTCGGCACAGACTTAAATGCTGCCGAGATGAACACTATCGTCGGCTATGTGTATGACATGCTGTACGGAGACAGCGGCGGCTACCCCTCCTACGCGGCAGCGGCAGCTATCCTGCTGTTTGCCATCGTACTGACCATCACCTGCATCAACCTGTTAGCCAGCAGCAAGAAAGGACATTAAAACTCTTATGAACGATTATGAACAAGCCGCCCGGGCTTACAAAATCCGAAAAAATGCAGCAACAGCAGTCACCTATCTGTTTCTGCTTTTCTGGGCTGTCATCGTCCTGTTTCCCTTTTACTGGATGATTCTCACATCCGTAAAAACCTACGGTGCCTACAACGCAGAATACATTCCCCGGTTTTTCACCCTGTCCCCCACCCTGGAGAATTATGCCGATGCTTTCACCGCCGTCCCCCTGGGCAAGTACCTTTTAAACACCCTGTTCTTCACGGTCGTCACCACCGGGGTCATGCTGGCAGTGATCATCCTGGCTGCCTTCGCCTTTGCCCGCCTTGAATTCAGAGGAAAAAATATGGTATTTCTTATTTTCCTCTCCATGATGATGATCCCCAACGAGCTGGTAATCATCACCAATTTTGTCACCGTCACAAATTTAAACCTGCGCAACTCCTTCCCGGGACTGATTCTGCCCTCGGTCATGTCGGTATTTTACATCTACCTTTTAAAGGAAAATTTTGAGCAGATCCCTGACAGCCTGTACTATGCGGCCAAAGTGGACGGCACCTCTGATTTCAAATATCTTTTAAGGGTAGTAATTCCCATATCCAAACCCACCCTGATTACCGTCATCATCCTGAAGGTAATCGAGTGCTGGAATTCCTACGTGTGGCCACGGCTCATCACAGACAATCCCAACTATTACCTGGTTTCCAACGGCATCCAGGAGATCCGGGAAAACGGGTTCGGACGGGAAAATGTTCCGGCTATGATGGCAGCCGTAGTCGTCATCTCCGTGCCCCTCATCCTTTTGTTTCTTATGTTCCGCAAAAAAGTCATGGCCGGCGTGTCAAGAGGAGGTATCAAAGGATGAAAACACCATACGCCTTTCTTAAAAAAATAAAATCTCCTGTCTTTCCCGCCTGGGGGCGCAGTCTTGCCCTGGTTCTCTTCGCTGCCGCTCTCTTAATCCTCACCGGATGTCACGGAAAAGAAGGCTTAAGCCCCTTCGAAATCCCGGAGGAATTTGATCTTTCCCAATCATATGAGATCACCTTCTGGGCCAAAAATGACACCAACAAGACCCAGACAGCCATCTACGAGAAGGCAATCTCTGACTTTCAGGCTCTGTATCCCAATATTACTGTCAACCTGCGCCTGTACACAGACTACGGAAAGATTTACAACGATGTTATCACCAACATCGCAACCGGTACCACCCCAAACGTGTGCATCACCTATCCGGACCACATAGCCACCTACCTGACCGGTACCAATATGGTAGTGCCTCTGGAAACACTGTTTGAGAACGAAAAGTACGGCTTCAAAGGAAGCCAGATTCCCTTTGACTCCCCTGCCCTTTTGGAAATCATTCCTGAATTCCTGGAGGAATGCGCCTTTGACGGCCACTACTATGCCATCCCCTACATGCGCTCCACAGAAGCCTGCTACATCAATAAAACCTATGTGGAATCCCTGGGGTATTCTCTGCCTGACGCCCTGACCTGGGACTTTGTCTGGCAGGTCAGCGAGGCTGCCATGGCCCGGGACAGGGACGGCAGCTATGTGGTAAACGGCCAGAAGGTTCTGATTCCCTTTATTTACAAATCCACAGACAACATGATGATTCAGATGCTGCGCCAGCGCCAGGCAGGGTACTCCTCCGAGGAGGGAGAGCTGCTGCTGTTTAACGATACCACCAGGGAGCTTCTCCTTACCATCGCAGATCATGCAAAAACCGGCGCCTTCTCCACCTTCAAGATTTCCAGCTACCCCGCCAATTTTCTCAACGCTGGCCAGTGTATTTTTGCCATCGATTCCACAGCCGGGGCAACCTGGATGGGAACCCATGCCCCCTTATGCGATATCAGCCCGGACAAGCTGGTGGAATTTGAGACCGCCGTCATGCCCATTCCCCAGTTTGACACCCAAAATCCCAGGATGATCTCCCAGGGCCCGTCGGTCTGTGTCTTCAACAAATCCGATCCCCAGGAGGTCCTTGCCTCCTGGCTCTTTGCCCAATATCTGTTAACCAATGAGGTACAGATAGCCTACTCCGAGACAGAGGGCTACGTCCCTGTCACATCCAAGGCCCAAAATTCCCCGGAATACCAGGACTACCTGTCCAGGTGCGGGGAAGACAACGCCCTGTACTATGATGTAAAAATCAAAGCCGCCAGACTTCTTTTGGAGCATACGGACCACACCTTTGTCACCCCTGTATTCAACGGCTCCGCCTCCCTTCGGGATGCCTCCGGGCAGATGATTGAAAACACGGTCAAATCCGTCCGGCGCGGGGAAACCATTGATGATGCCTATATCGAGAAGCTGTACAGCGATGTGACATCCCTGTACCGCTTGGATCAAATCGGCCAAAAAGCCGGCAATCCTTCCTCCCAGAAAGCAGACCTTGGAAAACTGCCCCAGATGTCTGTCTTTTTGCTGTCCGCCCTGGGAATTGCATGGGTATGTATCATATTCTATGTGGTCTTTCAGGCTGTAAAAAAGAAGCAATCCTATTGATTTATTGGAAATATTGTGTATAATAGGCTTGTGTTTGATGCCTGCCTGGTGCAGGCAATACTTTAAACATTTAAAGAGGAGAGAGTAAAATGAAAAAACTGACATCGTTACTTTTAGTTCTTGCACTTGCCATCACCTGTGCAGGCTGCAGTTCTTCCGGCAAGGCTTCCGACGACGGGGACAAAAAGTCTGAAGGCGTCATGACCTACGAAGAATATGTTGCCGCTGCCCTGGACAGCGAGGTTGTCATCGAAACATATGTGCAGGCCAAACAGTCCTGGTGGGACAACAAAGCCACTGTTTATTCCCAGGATAAGGACGGCGCATATTTCCTGTACAATATGGCATGCTCCGAAGAGGACTATGAGAAATTAACCCCAGGCACCAAGATTAAAGTGACCGGCTACAAGGCAGAGTGGTCCGGCGAGGTGGAAATCATCGACGCCACCTTTGAAATTGAAGAGGGAAATTACATCGCTCCCGCAGAGGATGTTACCTCCTTGCTTAGCTCCGATGATTTAATTAATCACCAGAACAAATTCGTATCCTTCAAGGGCATGACCGTAGAAGCTGCCGGCCAGGACGAGTCTGGAAACGATGTGGCGTATCTGTACAGCTGGGACGGTTCCGGCCAGGATGGCGATGATTTATACTTCAATGTTTCCCTGGATGGCAACACTTACACCTTCACCGTTGAGTCCTACCTGTGCGACAACACCACAGATGTGTACAATGCAGTAAAAGCATTAAATATCGGCGACAAAATCGACATGGAAGGTTTCCTCTACTGGTATGAAGGCGTCAACCCACATATCACCTCTGTAACACCTTCAAAATAAAACAACATACCCCCTTAATTTTCAGCTACAGGCTGCAAGGTTAAGGGGGTTTATGTTTTGGTTGTTATGTTTTGATTGTTATTTTTTTATCAATCTATTCCTGTTTCCATTGATCTGTGCTATACTTTCTGAAAACACAGAAGATAGGAGAACCATTATATGTCCAGGCGAAATCTGACTTTATTAACAGATCTATATGAACTGACTATGATGCAGGGGTATTTTAAAGAAAAACAGGCAAATGAAACTGTCATTTTTGATGCTTTCTACCGCAGCAATCCCAACAACAACGGCTATTCCATCTGTGCCGGCCTTCAGCAGGTAATCGAATACATCGAAAATTTACATTTTGAGCAGGAGGACATCGATTATCTGCGATCTACCGGACTGTTTGAGGAAGACTTCCTGGAATATTTAAGAGACTTCCATTTTTCGGGAGATATCTACGGGATTCCTGAAGGCACAGTAGTATTTCCCAGAGAGCCTTTGGTAAAAGTCATAGCTCCCATTATGGAGGCCCAGCTGGTGGAGACGGCGCTTTTAAATATTATCAATCACCAGAGCCTTATCGCCACCAAGACTGCCAGAGTGGTCTATGCGGCTCAGGGCGACGGGATTATGGAATTCGGCCTTCGCCGTGCCCAGGGCCCGGACGCAGGCATTTACGGCGCCAGAGCAGCCATGATCGCAGGATGCATCGGCACCTCCAATGTCCTGGCCGGGCAGATGTTCGATGTCCCGGTAAAGGGTACCCATGCCCACAGCTGGATTATGAGCTTTCCCGATGAGCTGACTGCGTTCCGCGCCTATGCCAGATTGTATCCCACAGCATGTATCCTTCTGGTAGATACTTATGACACCTTAAAATCCGGCGTCCCCAACGCCATCAAGGTATTCACCGAGATGAGAGAGGCAAAAATCCCCCTCACGTTCTACGGTATCCGCCTGGACAGCGGCGATCTGGCCTATCTGTCTAAAAAAGCCAAAAAGATGCTGGATGAAGCCGGTTTTCCGGATGCGGTGATTTCCGCCTCCAATGACCTTGATGAGAACTTAATCAGCAGCTTAAAGCTTCAGGGAGCTGCCATCAACTCCTGGGGCGTGGGAACCAACCTAATCACCTCCAAAGACTGCCCTTCCTTCGGCGGCGTATATAAACTGGCTGCCATCAAGGACAATGCCACCGGTAAATTTATTCCGAAAATCAAACTGTCAGAAAATGCAGAGAAGATCACCAACCCGGGCAACAAGACGATTCAGAGGATCTACAACAAAGAGACCGGAAAAATCATCGCCGATTTAATCTGTCTGGTGGAGGAAACCTATGATTCCAGGGATTCTCTTCTTCTGTTTGACCCGGTGGAGACCTGGAAGAAGACACACCTGGCGCCTGACAGCTACACCATACGGGAGCTGATGGTCCCTATATTCTTAAACGGAGCCTGCGTGTACCAGTCTCCCAAGGTTATGGATATCCGGGACTATTGTAAGCAGGAATTAAATACCCTGTGGGTGGAATCTCTCCGTCTGGAGTACCCTCACCGCACCCATGTAGATTTA
The DNA here is from genome assembly GCA_910585435.1 of uncultured Hungatella sp. GTDB lineage: Bacteria > Bacillota > Clostridia > Lachnospirales > Lachnospiraceae > UBA3402. Next base: position 74,450 of record CAJUEJ010000014.1, read on the forward strand.
TCCCTTCCGCTGTGGAACATGAAAAATGAGCTGTTAAGCCAGTATCATTTTGAAGGCCAATAAATTATCGGATATACATTCACAATCTATTCATAAATCTTTTACAACCTTGCTAAACTTTCTTCATATTTAGTGGATATACTTATAAATGTCAGATGAAGTTGTTGCTGCTTACATTTCGATAAGATTTTTTTCATAATCTGCCGGTAGTCTTTTAGAAGATTACCGGCTCCTCCCTTTTCTTAAGATGTATTCTCGCTATCCCCTAGTATGACCCGCACCAATTAACCATATGTTTCACTTGTCTAAATTTCCATCTGCTTCGTTGTCATCGGAAAACAGAACAAGAGCTGCCTTTCCCCCACAGAAAGCAGCTCTTTTTTCACGTTCATCCATATTACATTATAATTGTAAAATTTTGACATTCCCCTTTGTCAAAAAGATACCTGCAAGCACCCCTTTGTGCTTCTCATGTGACAAATATACCATGGTTTTCCTGAAAAGTCAAGCTTTTCATGTCATTTTGCAAAATTTTTTCTTTTGATTTTTTATTTTTTGCATTTAGATTACAAATCTTCGCAAAACATAATTCTTTCATTTCTGTACATACTTTCTATATACTCCAACACAGTAAATCCTCATGCCTTGCCAAGGCACCACCATGAATGAAAGGGAATTTACTGTGCCCCTCCGGGAGGATGCGCACAAAATGCCAAAAGCGGGCATTTTGGTGCTTGTACGGCCAGCGCAGCAAGTGCGCAGTCCTACCGTAAGAATTCGAGAATTTCGCAGCAACTAATTAAAAAAATAAAGGAGATACCCATGAGTTTTTCTACCCGACTTGACGAAAATATGACCCGTTTCAATGAGCTGCTGGATGTTAATGCAAACTTTGACGTGGTCTGCCGCACCACAACCGTGGGAGGCAGAAATGCCTGCATCTATTTTGTAGACGGATTTACGAAAGATGAAGTTCTGTTAAAGATCATGCAGATCTGGGAATCTATGAAGCCGGAGGCCATGCCGGAGAATGCCCGGGATTTTTCCAAACAGTATGTCCCTTACGGGGAAGTGGGGCTGGCAGACAAGGAGGAGGATGTTATCCTCCAGCTGCTTACAGGAATTTCCTGTATCTTTATTGACGGGTATGACCACTGTCTCACCCTTGACTGCCGCACCTATCCGGCCAGAGGCGTATCGGAGCCGGAAAAGGACAAGGTTATGCGGGGATCCAGAGACGGTTTTGTGGAGACGCTGATTTTCAACACGGCCCTGATCCGCAGAAGAATCCGTGACCCCAAGCTTACCATGGAGATACTGACCGCAGGAGAAAGCTCCCACACAGATATCGCCGTCTGCTATATGAAGGGACGGGTGGATGAACAGATGTTAGAAAACATAAAAAAAAGAATTGAGAGCATTCATGTGGACGCTTTGACTATGAACCAGGAAAGCCTGGCAGAATGTCTTTACCCACATAAATGGTACAACCCTTTTCCCAAGTTTAAATTTTCCGAACGGCCTGACACAGCGGCAGCCTCCATCCTGGAAGGAAACATTATCATATTGGTGGACAACTCTCCGGCTGCCATGATTCTCCCCTCCTCTGTCTTTGACATCATCGAGGAGGCTGATGACTACTATTTCCCACCGGTTACAGGGACTTATCTCAGGCTGTCAAGAATGACCATCTCGTTCCTGGCGCTGGTTCTGACTCCTACCTGGCTGCTTCTCATGCAAAATCCCCAGATTTTGCCTCCATGGCTGGAATTTATCCTGCTGTCAGAACAGCCTCACGTTCCTCTGATTATCCAGCTGTTTGTTCTGGAATTTGCCATCGACGGCCTGCGGCTGGCAGCTATCAACACCCCCAATATGCTGACTACACCTTTGAGTGTCATCGCCGGTATTGTCTTAGGGGAATACTCAGTAAAATCCGGCTGGTTCAGCAGCGAGACCATGCTTTACATGGCATTTGTCACCATCGCCAATTATTCTCAGGCCAGCTTTGAGCTTGGTTATGCCCTAAAGTTTATGCGTATGCTGATCCTTGTGTTGACCGCCCTGTTTAACGGCTGGGGATACGCTGCAGGACTTGTCATATCCGTCTGCGCCATTGTCTTCAACAAAACCATCGCAGGAAAAAGCTACATCTACCCCCTGATCCCCTTCCACTGGTCAGAACTTAAAAAGAGGTTTCTGCGGGGCAGGCTTCCCCATAAATAACATCATTTGGCAGCTTCCCTTCCTCCGTTCAGCATGGTCCAGATTAAGGGCAGATGCTTTAAAATCCGGGCAGACAGACAGCAGACAGCTGTGGCTAAAGCAGGCATCCCCAGATACAGGGCCCCTGCTGCCAGTTCACTGCCCCACAGCCAGTCTGCCAGGATTTTATTCAGAAAACGTACCGGTATAAAATGAAACGCGTAAATAAAAAAAGTATATTCCATCCACGGCCTCTGCTTTCCCAGACGCCTTTCATCTGCCATCAGCCAGAGGCCAAAGACAGCCAGGGTATAGTATGCCACAATAGCAGGCGGAAAAGATCTTGCATAGTAAGGCACACCGGCAAGCATTCCCAGTATCAAAAGGACTGCTCCCAAGGCTGCCCTCCGTCTGGTCCATTGCCCCTCCACAGCATTCTGCCAGTGAAGGGCCAGAAACCCTGCCGAAGAATAGTAAAAAAGCGCATCCAGGTTTAGCAAAGGCAGGGTATTCTCCCCATGAATTATAAAAAACACCGCAGCCAAAAACATACAGCCGCTCCACACCCTTTTTAGAAACAGATACAGAAGCGGAGCCAGAGCCACCAGAAGAATCAGCTGATACATAAACCAGAAAACCGGATTATACCGGTAAAATACGGCTGCCTCTGCCATCTGTTCCAGAGAAAGACGAATATCCGGCTTATTGACAATATCCCTCAGAAACTCTGCCTGGTTGGCGATCAAATACCCGAAATAGTAAAGCAGGTTCCACACAAGATAAGGAATCAGAAGGGTCTTCACCCTCCGTCTCCATTTTCCCGAAAGCTTTTCCATGGTAAAGCCGCGGAAAAACTGATAGCCTGACATCATAAGAAAGCAGGGAATGCTGATGCGTATCACCGCCGGAATGATCTTATATTCCAGCAGCATCAGCGGATGCCCCTCATGAAGCTTCCCCAGAAACAGTTCTGCGTTGCCTGCATGAATCCAAATCACCATGATGCAGCAGCAAACCCGGAACCATCCTATTTTTCTCCGGAACCTGTCATCCTCCATGCCCTCTATTCCTTATCCCGGCACTTCTGCCGCTTTTCTTCCATTCCCTCTTCAGGCGATGACCCTTTTGCGGTTCAAAACAGTGAAGCCATTCACCTTACACACGCTCATATATCTCCTGCAGATGGGCCACATCGCTGTGGTATCTTCCCGGATTGGACTCCTCTAAAAGCATGGTGATATACGGTTTGTCTTTTTTCAGGTTCCGAAGCAGTGTCTCATAATGGAACATCCCCTCTCCGATATTGGCAAACTGAGGCTGCCCGTCCTTTACCGTAAAGTCCTTCACATGAATCACACTGATTCTGTCTCCGTACAGGCGAAATGCCTTTTCGATCACCTCATCCTGATCCTTATAATTTCCCGGGCCGATTAAATTTACCGGATCCAAAATAGCCTCCACGTTGGGGGAATCTATATCCTCCAGGAAGCGCCGCATCATCTCCGGACAGTATAGGGTGTGGTCGTGAACCGCCTCAATCCCCACAGTCACGCCCAGCTTTTCCGCCGCGCCCACAATCTCTTTCATGCTCTTTAAAAGAAGGTTGTAGCAGCCTTCCGTGTAAGTGTAGGGAACCACATTAAAGTCCGCATCATACCGCCCTGTCTCTGTTCCCACCATATCCGCACCTATGGCTTTTGCATATTTTAAGTGTTCTATAAATTTCCTGACTGCTTTCTGCCTCTCCCCTTCATCTGGATTGGCCGGATTGATGTAGCAGCCCAGCACAGATACATGGATGCTTCTTTCATCCAGCTTTTGGCGGATCATCCGCCCGAAGCCAGGGGAATAGTGTCCATAGTCAAAGTCAAACCCTTCAATGGATTTTGCCAGCGCCAGCTGAATCTGATCCACCCCCAGCTTCTGAACCGCATCAAATACTGTATCTATATCTGCTTTCGGACTGATATCGTGGCAACGCATACCGTAATTCATATTGATTTCCCATCCTTTCCTGCCTTTATTCTGTATCTTGCAGCAGTTCAGATTTTTTGAACTGTAAGTACTGTCCCTCTATTTTACTTATTCGTCTACTGAATAGTTGGGAGCCTCTTTTGTGATATGAATATCGTGGGGATGGCTCTCTTTTAAGGAGGCGGCGGAAATCTTCACAAATCTTCCTGTATCCTGCAGCGTCTTAATATCCCTGGCTCCGCAGTAGCCCATTCCGGAGCGGAGTCCGCCTAATATCTGGAATACTGTATCTTCTACCAGGCCTTTGTATGCCACTCTTCCTTCCACGCCTTCCGGAACCAGCTTTTTGGCGTCTGTCTGGAAATAGCGGTCCTTGCTTCCGTTTTCCATGGCGGCGATAGAACCCATGCCCCTGTATACCTTGTATTTTCTTCCCTGGTACAGCTCATAGGTTCCCGGGCTCTCGTCACATCCGGCAAACATGCTTCCCATCATGCACACACTTCCGCCGGCTGCAATAGCCTTGGTAATATCTCCGGAATACTTGATACCGCCATCAGCAATAATCGGAATCCCGTATTCCTTTGCCACATTGTAGCAATCCATCACAGCGGTAATTTGAGGTACGCCGATGCCTGCCACCACACGGGTGGTACAGATAGATCCTGGTCCGATTCCTACTTTTATGGCATCTGCGCCTGCTTCAATCAGGGCTCTGGTCGCCTCCCCGGTAGCCACATTTCCTGCCACCACCTGCAGATCCGGATATGCCTCCTTGATCATCCTGACGCAGCGGATAACATTGGCGGAATGGCCATGGGCAGAATCTAAAACCACCACATCCACGTGGGCCTTCACCAGTGCCTCCACCCGCTCCAGCACATTGGAGGTAATGCCGACTCCGGCGCCGCACAGCAGCCTTCCCTGGGCATCCTTGGCAGAATTGGGATAGCGGATCTGCTTCTCAATGTCTTTGATGGTAATCAGCCCCTTTAAGTTGAAGTTATCATCCACGATAGGAAGCTTCTCCACCCTTGCCTTGGCAAGAACTCTCTTGGCCTCAAGCATGGTAATGCCCTCTCTGGCTGTCACCAGATTCTGGGAGGTCATACACTCTTTAATCTTTTTGCTGAAATCCTCCTCAAATTTCAGGTCACGGTTCGTAATGATACCTACCAGCTTCCGTCCCTCTGTAATAGGCACACCGGAAATCCTGAATTTTGCCATCAAATCGTCTGCGTCTTTTAATGTATGTTCTGGGGAAAGATAAAATGGATCTGTGATTACACCGTTTTCTGAACGTTTTACTTTGTCAACCTCTTCGGCCTGGGCTTCAATAGACATGTTTTTATGAATGATACCGATACCGCCCTGCCTTGCCATAGCGATAGCCATACGGTGTTCTGTAACCGTATCCATGCCAGCGCTCATTAAAGGAATGTTCAGCTTAATCTGCTTCGTCAGATATGTGGTTAAATCTACCTGATTAGGAATCACTTCTGAATAGGACGGAACCAGAAGCACATCATCAAAAGTAATACCTTCACCGATAATTGTACCCATTGGGATTTCCTCTCTTTCTTCGTATTGTATACCCTGGGATTTTTCACCTGGCTCCCTATGCTTTTGTCAGCTGCAAAGGAAGGAACAGAGGGGAAAATCCTAAGGCATGTTTTATTGTTAGTTCCTAAGTCTATCAGATTTTCATATAGTTGTCAAGGAAAAGGTCAGGCGAAAAAGAGTTATAAAAATGACAAAAAAACACCCTCACCGAACAGACGGATTCTTCTGTTCCAGTGAGGATGTATAGTTCACAGGAAATCCTCTTTCATTCATGGTGGTGTGTCCGCTGCCAGGCGCATACAGGTTTACTGTATTACCTTTCTGGGCCCTTTTTGTCTCATAACGGAAAGGACTTTGTCGTTAGGCTCAAACAGCACCTTCTCCGTAACACTTCCTGCCTGGCGGATGATGGCGTAGACTCTGGAATGAGGCATATGGGAAGTAAAATCCAGAACCTTCATGCCCTGTTTCTCATAGTCCTTTATCATGTAGGAATCAACGGGAGCCACAATCTGTATCTCCTCCATGGTGCCTTCCCATGCTTTTTTTCTTCTGGCCTTTCCCATGACCCGATCCACTGTCAGCTGATCATTGACAACCAGATACTCAAACTCCACACTTAAGCGCTGGAAAACGTAATAGGTAATGGCACCCACAATGGCCAGAATAATAATGCCAAAGGGCAGAATCATGGCTAAAAATGCGGCAATTACACAGAGGAATATAAGAACCCCCTTGATTAAATAGGTGTAGGCTGGAGCCTTCCTTTTTACCAGCCATTCTGCATAAGAATCGTTCATAAATATAGTCCTTTCTTCAGTGAATTGATGATACGCTCCTGCCGGCCGGCCTTTCGTTCCACAGAACAAAAGCCGGGAGAGAACATGCATGCAAGCATGGCGTCCTCTCCCGGCACATATCCTTACTCTGCGTTTGCTTACATCATTCCGCCCATACCGCCGCCGGCTGGCATGGCAGGTGTCTCTTCTTTAATATTAGCAACAACAGACTCAGTTGTCAACAGAGTAGATGCAACACTGGTAGCATTTTGCAATGCACATCTGGTTACCTTGGCCGGATCCAGAATACCAGCTTCGATCATATTCACATATTCTTCTTTATATGCGTCAAATCCTGTTCCCACCGGGGACTCTTTTACCTTGTTGATGATAACAGCGCCTTCCAGGCCTGCATTGGCAACAATGTGGTACAGAGGAGACTCTAACGCCTTTAAGATGATCTGAGCGCCGGTCTTCTCGTCGCCTTCCAGAGTATCCAGAACCTTGGAAGCTTCTTTGATCGCATGAACGTAAGCAGAACCGCCGCCGGCGATGATGCCCTCCTCAACAGCAGCCTTGGTTGCCGCAAGAGCATCTTCCATACGAAGCTTTGCTTCCTTCATCTCTGTCTCTGTAGCCGCACCTACACGGATAACCGCTACGCCGCCTGCCAGCTTTGCAAGTCTCTCCTGCAGCTTCTCTCTGTCAAAGTCAGAAGTAGTCTCTTCAATCTGTCCTCTGATCTGAGCAACTCTGGCGGAGATAGCTGCTTTGTCGCCCTCACCGTCTACGATCACAGTGTTCTCTTTCTGAACCTTTACAGATTTTGCACGGCCAAGCTGATCCATGGTGATATCCTTTAACTCCAGTCCAAGATCGCTGGAAATCACGGTGCCGCCTGTTAAAATTGCAATATCCTGAAGCATCTCTTTTCTTCTGTCGCCGTAGCCCGGAGCCTTAACAGCAACTACATTGAAGGTGCCTCTCAGCTTGTTGACAATCAGGGTGGTCAAAGCTTCGCCCTCTACATCTTCGGCGATGATTAAAAGTCTTGCGCCGGACTGTACGATCTGCTCCAGAACAGGCAGGATCTCCTGAATATTGGAAATCTTCTTGTCAGTAATCAGAATATAGGGGCTCTCCAGAACTGCTTCCATCTTATCCATATCAGTACACATATAAGCAGATACATATCCTCTGTCAAACTGCATACCTTCTACCAGATCCAGCTCTGTCTTCATGGTCTTGGACTCTTCGATGGTGATAACGCCGTCTTTGGAAACCTTCTCCATGGCGTCTGCTACCATCTCGCCTACCTCATCGCTGGATGCGGAGATAGCTGCTACTCTTGCAATCTGCTCTTTGCCATTGATAGGCTGGCTCATGGAAGCAATCGCCTCTACAGCTACGTCTGTTGCCTTCTTCATACCTTTTCTCAGGACGATAGGATTGGCGCCTGCTGCCAGGTTCTTCATTCCCTCGTTGATCATAGCCTGTGCCAGGACTGTGGCTGTGGTGGTACCGTCACCGGCTACATCGTTGGTCTTGGTGGCCACTTCTTTTACTAACTGAGCGCCCATGTTCTCAAAAGCATCTTCCAGCTCGATCTCTTTTGCAATGGTAACTCCGTCATTGGTAATCAGGGGAGCGCCGAAGGATTTGTCCAGAACCACGTTTCTTCCTTTCGGTCCCAGTGTCACCCGAACTGTATCTGCCAGCTGATTAACACCGGACTCCAATGCTTTTCTTGCATCTACACCATATTTAATTTCCTTTGCCATAATAAATCCCTCCAGTTTTCTGATATCTATGTTTTATGACTCTGTTTTCAAATCTCTGTAACCGCTGTTTCGAGCCTACTCGATAACAGCCAGAATATCGCTCTGTTTTACAATCACATACTTCTCATCTTCTACTTCCACATCGGTTCCTGAATACTTGGAGTAAATAACCTTATCGCCTGCTTTTACCTGCATGGTAATCTCTTTTCCGTCTACAACACCGCCTGGCCCTACTGCAATCACTTCTGCCTGCTGCGGTTTCTCTTTTGCCTGTCCCGGAAGCACGATACCGGACTTGGTAGTCTCTTCTGCAACCATCTGTTTTAACACAACTTTGTCAAATAATGGTACTAATTTCATATTATAATTCCTCCTCAAACCTGATTTTTTTGATTCGAAACATCTCTTTCAAATCTCACAACAATGTTATAACACCCTTTGTTAGCACTGTCAAGTATTGAGTGCTAATTTTTTGAAAAATTTTTTATATAAGTCTTTCTTTTTTTGTATAAAGGTATTACAATAGACTAAAATACTATTGAAATCTGATGATAGAAAGGAGCATCTCTGTTATGGCAAAGAAATCTTTCGGAAAATTCCTTGCACTTGCCACCCTTTCCGGCGCTGTCGCCGCCGGCGTTTCTTATTTTTTGAAGTACAAATCTTTTAACAAAGAATTGGATAAAGATTTTCACGATTTTGAAGGCGACGACGATGAAGATTTTGACGGTTCCCTTCCCCATGAATCCTGTACCCCGGAACGTACTTATGTAACTTTGGGCGAGAAAAAGGCAGATTCTGCCGAAGCTGTGGAGGAATCCCCCCAGGCCCCTGCCCCAAAAGCCGAAGAAGCCGCCGATGCCGGGGAGGTCAAAGAAGCAGCTGAATCTGTTGCAGAGAATACAGACACTACGATTATTGAGGAAGACAGCTCTATTCAGTAAATCCTACAAAGTAAAAAAGCGGGCAGCCTCTGTTATTCCACACAGGCTGCTCTCTTCATCTTCAAAGCTATCTTTTTACTATATAGTAATCTTAAAGGAACTCTTCAGGGAAACTATCCGGTTAAATACCGGATGTTCTTCTGTACTGTCCTTACAGTCCACACAGAAATATCCGTTTCTCACAAACTGGAAGCTGTCAAATGCCTTTGCTGTCTTTAAGGCCGGTTCCACATAGCATTCTTTTAAGATGGTTAATGAATTAGGATTTAAATTCAGCGTACCGTCATCATTTAACTTTCCCTTTTCCTCATCCACAATGTTCTCATACAGACGGCATTCCACCTGTTTTGCAGTGGAAACTGCCACCCAGTGGATGGTTCCCTTTACTTTTCTCTTGTCAAAACCAGATCCACTTTTCGTCTCCGGATCATAGGTAGCGTGGACGACAGTTATATTTCCGTCCTCGTCCTTCTCGCAGCCGGTACAGGTCACAAAATAAGCCCCCATCAGCCGCACCTCATTGCCCGGGAAGAGACGGAAATATTTCTTCGGAGGTTCCTCCATGAAATCCTCTCTCTCAATATACAGCTCTCTTCCAAAAGGCACTTCTCTGTCTCCCAGGCTTTCATTCTCCAGATTATTGGGAATGGAAAGCATCTCTGTCTGGCCCTCCGGGTAATTGTCGATCACCAGCTTCACCGGGTCTAAGATCGCCATCATTCTGGGCTTCTTCATCTTTAAATCTTCTCTGATACAGTATTCCAGCATAGCATAGTTTACAGAGCTGTTGGCTTTGGACACGCCCACTAATTCCACAAATTTTTTGATAGATTCCGGCGTATACCCTCTCCGTCTGAGAGCGGCGATGGAGACTAAGCGGGGATCGTCCCAGCCATCTACAATTTTGTCCTCCACCAGCTTCTTAATATATCTTTTTCCTGTCACCACATTGGTCAGGTACAGCTTGGCAAACTCTATCTGTCTGGGGGGATTCTCAAACTCGCATTCCCTTACCACCCAGTCATACAGGGGCCTGTGATCCTCAAATTCCAGGGTACAGATAGAATGGGTAATGTTCTCAACCGCATCCTCTATTGGGTGGGCGAAATCATACATGGGGTAGATACACCAGGCATCTCCCGTATTGTGGTGGGTATTGTGGGCTACCCGGTAGATAACCGGATCCCGCATATTGATGTTAGGGCTTGCCATATCGATTTTGGCTCTCAGCACTTTCTCCCCATCCTCATATCTGCCTTCCTTCATTTCCTCAAACAGCTTTAGGTTTTCCTCAATGCTGCGGTTCCTGTACGGGCTTTCCTTTCCTGGTGTGGTAAAGTCTCCCCGGTATTCTTTAATCTGGTCAGCGCTTAAATCACAGACAAATGCTTTTCCTTTTTTAATAAGAAGAACTGCGCACTCATACATCTGCTGAAAATAGTTGGATGCAAAAAACAGGCGATCCTCAAAATCTGCTCCCAGCCACTTTACATCTTCGATGATAGATTGTACAAACTCCTCTTTCTCCTTGGTGGGATTGGTGTCATCAAAACGAAGGTTAAACTTTCCGTTGTATTTCTGTGCCAGGCCGTAGTTCAGCAAAATAGACTTGGCATGGCCGATGTGGAGATATCCGTTGGGCTCCGGCGGAAAACGAGTCTGTACGTGAGTATACACCCCCTCCTCCAAATCCTTGTCAATCTCCTGTTCAATAAAATTTTTAGAAACATCCAAAGCTTCCTTGTTCTCTTCCATATTCTTCCTCCATCGGTAATATTCCCAATAATAGGTTATCATAACATATTATTTAAGCTTCGAAAAGGGGCTAATCCATAAAACCTGTATCCTTTTTAATCAAAAACCCCGCAGTATGCCGCGAGGTATGGAAAATCCGGTATGTATTTTCTAAGCGATTTTGCATTTCACTTCTGCCATGTCTTTCTCAAGATCCTGGACTCTTTCCACAAGATAATTGATCTTTACTTCATAAGCCAGATTCTTATCTGCTACCGGAATCGCCTGGTTCAGCTTTTTCGTGAGTTCGAAAAATTTCGATTTATTCACAATTTACAAGTAACTGGAAACAGTATATCACAGATAAGCCCCCATGTCTATTTAATTGTCAAGGTAGCTTTGGATAAAATGCAACGAATTATAATCATCTTGTGCATATGAATAACCAGAATATGAAAAGAATTCTTATAGACCAACAGAAACCCTTGAAAGCAAGCTTCTGTAAAGCTGATGACGAGACTCGAACTCGTGACCTCCTCATTACCAATGAGGTGCGCTACCACCTGTGCCACATCAGCAACCTTTCTCCTGCCTAAGCTTCCGCTTAAGCCTTAGTTATATTATCACGAGTTCCGAAATTTGTCAACAACAAATTTTTTGAAAAACCGGAACCCTCATTTTGTCTTTTTCATAATGTAAACTAAAAACAATGAGGCATCTATATGGCTGTTAATACTTTTAATCAGCAAATGAAAACATCTGCTTCTCCGGATATGACAGCGGCACAGACTGATCCCAATGTGTCCAGTGCCCATCTGACAGATGCAGACTACGGATTAGATACTCCTGCTGCCACGGAAGAAAGCGCTCCTGCCTCTTCCGGAAATTCCGGCAACAGCAATGACTATGGAATATCCACACCCAACTATACGGAAGGCGGCATTCCCGCTTATCCGGGTAACAGCAACAATAACTACGGAATCAACACACCTAACTACACAGAAGGCGGTATTCCTGCTTATCCGGGTAACAGCGACAATAACTACGGAATCAACACCCCCAACTACACAGAAGGCGGTATTCTCGCTTATCCGGGTAATAACATAACGATACTTCCCAGCTTCCCCTCATTCCCGTCCTTCTGTCCAAGCTGCCCCTCTTCCGGCTATGGGCAGGTAAGATTTTTAAATGCTTCTACCAATAATTTCACCATCAATATTACTGTCGATAGTACAACATATGCATCGGATCTCAGTTTTGGTACAATCACCGGCTACAATGCCATCGCCGACGGATTCCACACCATAACCGTAAGGCGCTCCACCGGTCTGCGCGCCATGCTGGTACAGCAGACATTTCCATTTTCATCCAATGAAAGATACACTGTGGTGTTGGTAGATTCCGCCCAGGGCGGTGTCAGCCTGATTCAGGTGCCAAGCACCAGCTGCAACAACATAAATGCAAATACCGGCTGTTACCGGGTGGCCAACATGGCTTACAGCGGCTCTAATTTCGATGTAATGCTTTACAGCCATGATGCCGTATTCCGCAACGTAGGCTTTGAGGATGTCACCGCTTACAAGCAGGCAGCCGCCGGCTCCTATCAGTTCTATATCACCAATGCAGCCAACTTTACCGTAATCCGGGAGCTTCCGGTTCTTGTCATCGGCGCTGTGGTTACAGGCACCTTCACCAGCGAACCTCTGGTATCCTACCAGGTAGATATCTCCGGAAGGAGCAAATACACCTCCTACCTTATCGGCAATACCTGGTCTGGCAGCAACTTCCGTGTTCTCACTGTGGAAGACTAATATTCCGGGACGCCGGCCATAAAAACCGCCTATGGGGCAGGGTATTAAAATCCCTGCCCCATGAAGACGGCTTTATCTCAAAGCTTTTCCAGACGCTGCCGCACAATCTCATAGGCCAGCACACCAGCCGCCACAGAGGCATTGAGGGAATCAATATCCCCTTTCATAGGGATGGATGCAGTCATGTCACAGGTACTCTTTATCAGCTTCCCTACGCCCTCTCCTTCATTTCCGATCACCAGGCCTATAGGACCGGTCAGATTCAGGCTGTACATGGGAGTCCCTGCCATATCCGCGCATACAAACCACAGCCCTTCCTTCTTCAGCTGCTCAATGGCAGATGCCAGGTTTGTCACTTTTGCCACAGGCGTATAATTTAAAGCTCCCGCCGAGGTTCTGGCAACCGTTGCCGTCAGCCCCGCCGCACGGTGTTTCGGGATGATAACCCCATGGGCGCCTGCCAGATTGGCCGTACGGATAATAGCCCCTAAATTGTGAGGATCCTCGATCCCGTCCAAAAGGAAAATAAAGGGCGGTTCTCCTTTTTCCCTTGCCTTCTCCAAAATATCTTCCACTGAAGCATATGCATACGCAGAGGCCTGAGCCAAGACGCCCTGATGATGCCCGGTCTGGGACAGCTGATCCAGACGTTCCTTTGCCACAAAGTTTATAATCGTATCCTGCTTTTTCGCCTCTCGCAGGATTGTCTGCACAGGCCCGTCCTTGCAGCCGTTTAGGATATACAGCTTGTCAATGGTCTTCCCGGAGCGGAATGCCTCCAGAACCACATTTCTGCCCTCTAAAAATTTATCTTCACTCATCCGGTTCCAACTCCCCTAATTGTTCTAATCCCTTTCCTGTAAGCTGTGCCATACGGACAAATCTCTCCGCCAAAAACAGATATCCTACCAGGGCCTCAAAGCCTGTAGCCATGCGGTAGTCTATCATAGACGCGTGCTTTGCCATGGTAAACGATTTGGCATTCCTGCCCCTCTTATAGACTGCCAGCTCCTCCTGGGTCAGCTCCGGCTCCAGAATTTTAATCAGCCTGGCCTGGGTCTGGGCCTTGACCAGGCCTGCGCTTTTCCTGTGCATCTTACTGACCTGCATATTCCCCTGGTTTACAATTTTAGTTCTTATCATAAGCTCATACACAGCATCCCCTATATAAGCTAAAACAAGGGGAGAATAGGAAGCGGCATCTGCGGATTTCAAATGAAACATATCTTTGTATGCTTTCAGGAAATCTGTCACTACCGCACTCTCTTCCATTTTACACCTTCCCTGGTATCCTCAAGAACGATTCCCATATCCAAAAGCTTTCCTCTTATCTCATCGGCCAGGGCAAAATTCTTCTCTTTCCGCGCCTGTTTCCGGGCCTGTATCATGTCCTCGATCTCCTGATCCAAAATCTCGGTCTTCTTCTCTGTGACAATTCCCAGCACATCACACAGCTTCTCTATGGTCTCCCTCAGATAGCCGACATACTCCGGGCTGCTGTCCTCGTCCGCCGTGGAATTGCTTAATTTCACCAGCTCAAATACTGCGGAAATTCCGTCTGCAGTATTAAAGTCATCCTCCATGGCCTCCTCGTATTTCCTCACCAGCTCTTTTGCTTCCCGGATTCCTTCCTCCTCTTTCTGGCTCAGCTTCCGATCCCCCGCCTTTTTCTCCAGATCCTTTAGCTTCTCCACACCGGTTAAAATCCGCTCCAGGCCGTTTTTCGATGCTTCCATCAAATCGGCGCTGAAATTTAGCGGGCTGCGGTAATGGGCGCTGAGCATAAAGAAACGCAGCACCTGCAAATCATACCTTTCGCTGATTTCACGGACCGTAAAAAAATTCCCCAGAGATTTGGACATCTTTTTATTGTCAATATTTAAAAATGCATTGTGCATCCAGTATCTGGAAAACTCTTTCCCATTGGCCGCCTCGCTCTGGGCAATCTCATTCTCATGGTGAGGGAATATCAAATCCTCGCCGCCGGCATGAATGTCGATCTGATCGCCTAAATATTTCTTGGACATAACAGAACACTCAATATGCCACCCCGGGCGTCCCTGGCACCAGGGAGAATCCCAGTACGGTTCCCCCTCCTTCTTCGGTTTCCACAGCACAAAGTCAGAAGGATCCTCCTTCCCCTCTTCTCCTGTAACTTTTATCTCGCGAAAGCCGGATTGAAGCTCATCCAGGTTCTTGTGAGACAGCTTACCGTATTCTTTAAAGGAAGCGGTCCTGAAATACACTGTGCCGTCCTCTGCCTTGTATGCATGGCCGGAATCTATAAGGGTCTGTATCATCTCAAGCATCCCGCCTATCTCCTGGGTAGCCAGGGGATGGGTGGTCGCCGCCTTCACATTCAGGCCCGCCATGTCCTTCTTGCATTCCTCAATATAGCGGCTGGATATAACCTCGGCATCCACCCCTTCCTCTATGGCTCTCTTGATAATCTTGTCATCCACGTCTGTAAAATTAGACACATAATTCACATCGTAGCCCTTATACTCAAAATACCGTCTTACCGTGTCAAACACAATCATGGGCCTGGCATTGCCGATGTGGATAAAATTGTATACGGTGGGGCCGCACACATACATCCTGACCTTCCCCTCCTCCAGGGGGACAAACTCTTCTTTCGTTCTCGATAATGTGTTAAAAATTTTCATACTCTTACCCTTTCCTTCATCTGTCATTCTATATATTCCCGGTTCTCACAAGGTTACTGCCCTCCATGGCAGCCCTGGCATCCCGGACACTCCCGGGCAGCCATCCTGTCGTCCTGGCAGTAATCCTTTGCCGATATTAAAAGCGCGATGGCCTGGGCTGAAATTCCTTCTTCCCTTCCTGTAAATCCCAGGTGCTCCTCTGTGGTGGCCTTCACACTGACCTGATCCCCGGAAATCCTTAACGCCTTTGCCATATTTTCCGCCATCTGAGGGCGGTACCCGGCCAGCTTAGGGCGCTGGGCAATAATGGTTGCGTCTATATTTTCAATCACATATCCCTGCTCCTCCAGCAGTTTTCCCACATGCTTTAAAAGCTGGATGCTGGAAATCCCCTTGTAGGCCGGATCTGTGTCCGGAAAATGCTGTCCGATATCTCCCAGAGCCGCTGCCCCTAAAAGGGCATCCATCACCGCATGAACCAGCACATCCGCATCGGAATGGCCTAAAAGCCCTTTCTCATAGGGTATATTCACGCCTCCTAAAATCAAATCCCGCCCTTCCACCAGACGGTGTACATCGTATCCCTGTCCTATTCTCATTCCGGCTTTTCTCTGCCTCCTTTATTATGATATGTACTCTCGGAATCTCGCTTGCACCTGCCTTTGTGGCTGATTTTCCGTCCTATGCACCGGGGATTAATCAATGTACGTTCCACGTACGCCTCATACATTTATGCACATAGGACAAAAAATCATCTCACAAAATCAGGCACAAAGAGCCTGAGAGTACATTGATATGGGGTTCGGAAGCTGCCCTTCCACACAGCAAATGCCGCCATCTATGCTTTATACCATCATCCGCAGCTTCTGGGGAATGCAGCGGACATGAATCTCCCTCTGCTCCGAACAGTTCTCCCCGTCTGCATGAACCGCCATAGGACGGTCCATATGAATCTCCACCTCATCGCAGGCATAGCTGCGAAGCCCCGGCCGCCTGCACCGTCTGCCAAAAAATGTATCCACTAATACAGGGATAAGCTTGCTCTTTTTTCCATGGTGAATCACACACACTGTCAGCTTCCCGTCACAGGGATCTGCCCCGGAAGCAAAGCGGAAACCGCCTCCCTCATATGGATGAATATGAGCAGATATAAAGTAAATATGATTAAACTCCACCTTCTGTACGCCGTCTAATATCAGATACCCTTTTACCGGCCGCGCAAATAAAAACTGTTTTATCCCGATGAGGGCATAGCTTAATTTCTCCAGATGAAACCTGCTTAATACTTTTCTTATTCTGGATTCTGAAATTTCCTGACAGACAGCTGCATCCAGGCCGATTCCTGTGCTTACTGCAAAGCGGCGGTGAAACAGCGGTTCCCCGTAGGAGATCACACCGTAGTCCAGCAGTCTGTACCGTTTGGGAGTCAGTATCTTTTTTAAACACCTGAAAGGATTTTTAGGCAGGCGCAGGCTTTTAGCCAGATCATTGCCGCAGCCTGCCGGAATATATCCCAGTGTCACAGGCCCGCAAAAATCCAGGCCGTCCACCGTTTCATTCACCGTCCCGTCCCCGCCAACTATGATGATAACCTTAGGTTCCCTGCTCTTTTTCGTCAGGTTTTGGGCAAACACAGCGGCATCCCCTGCTTTTTCCGTCAAAAAAACCTGGTACTCTATTTTCAGATGAGCCAGCCGTCGCTCCAGCTGTCGCCATATTCTATCTCCCTGCCCTCCTCTGGCATTGGGATTCACAATAAAACTGTACATGGCAGCCTCCCGTCTTTTGCTATCCTACAGTATATCATAGTTCCTGTAAAATGACAAAAAATATAATGAAAAAGTTCTGTTAAATTTTTATAACCTGGCAGGCAGCCTGTGGGAACGGTTCCCGCCATCCAACAATTTTTTTCAAAATTTTTCAAAAAATTGTTGACAATTTGGACAACAGCGCTTATACTGATAAAGCAGTTTGACGTGGGGTCTTAGCTCAGCTGGGAGAGCATCTGCCTTACAAGCAGAGGGTCACA
>CAJUEJ010000015.1 GCA_910585435.1 uncultured Hungatella sp.
AACCTTGTTATATAAAGAGTTTAATATCATTTGACAGAGAAAGTGAAGAAATCTGTATGAGAGTTTACAGGCATAATAACATGGGACAATGCCTTTGAAGAAAAGAAGCTAAAAAAGCGGATTAAAAAATAAGCTTAAAATAAGCCTAAATATTAAAACTGTCTGGCAGAGACGGAATTTTTAATGTATAATATATTTGCCCCGGAAAGAGATGTAATCAGGATGGCTCTGTAATCGGGTAATTAAGAGTGCATTTAAAAGGAGGTTAAGTGAACTTGAAACGGAAACAGAAACAAGTAGTCTCAATGGTTATGACTTTTTCTATGCTGCTCTCTGGTATGGGAATGGCAGCGGCGGCCGAACCTGTTGAGCAGAATGCCCAGCCCACGATAACGGTAGACGCAGGGGCAGAGACGACGCTGGGCACGAATGTGGGAGAGAACGAAGAAGAGCCTAAGAAAGGAACCGAGGAAGGTACTGTAGAGGAGACTGAAGAGGAAACCAAAGAGGCAACCAAGGAAGGAACCGAAGAAGAATCAGGAGAAGAGACTAAAAAGGAAACCGAAGAAGAGACCCAAGAAGAAGCTGGGGAGGAAACTGGAGAGGGAACCGAGGAAGAGACCCAAGAGGGAGCTGAAGAAGGAACTGGGGAAGAGAACCGAGAGGAAGCTGGAGAAGGAACCGAGGAAGAGACCCAAGAGGAAGCGGAAGAGAAGACCGAGGAAGAGACCCGGGAGAAGGCTGAAGAGGGAACACAAGAGGATCAAAAGGATACGGATACAGAAACTGGGGAGGAAACCAAGGCAGATGATTTACCAGAAGATTCAAAGGGTGAACTGCCTGTAGTTCCGGAAAATCCTGAGGTTAAACTGCCTGCAGGCCTTAAACCTGGTGTTCATGAGCATACCTGGTCTGTGGACTGGAATTTTGATGGAATGTATCATTGGCATGAGTGCGATGGGGAAGATTGCCCCGCAGCTGATGACAGTGAGAAAGACGGTTATGCAGAGCATAGCTACGATGAATATGGCGTATGTACTGAATGCGGATACGATGCCATGGAAGGGATTGCTGCAGCGGCGGAAGGGGCTGTCCCCACCTACCGCGAAGCCTATGATGCCATGATTGCCTTAAAGGATGAGTATCCTGAGGGGATGACATGGACCAATTATGAGCCATATGGAAGTGAGGGCCAGCTTGGCAGCGCCTATACCTGGAAGGGCGGCTCCATTTATGGGGCAAAAAGCGGTGTGGGCTGTATGGCTTTTGCCTTTATCCTTAGCGATGAGGCCTTCGATAATCTGCCTGCAAGGGCAATCGAAAAAGGTAAATTTACATTTGAGGATGTAAAGGTAGGAGATATTCTGCGGGTGAACGGCAACAGCCACAGCGTTATCGTACTCCAAAAGAGTGAAGCGGGAGTGATAGTAGCGGAGGGCAACTATAATAAATCTGTCCATTGGGGGCGTTCTATGAGCGCGGCATCGGTTAAGAACGCGGACTTTATAATTACACGCTATCCCCAGGGCTATGTTTCGCCGGATGATTCTGAGGCTGACGAAGTGGCCTGTGATGGGACAGCAGGCAGCCTTAGCTGGTCGCTGACTACCGGAGGGGAGTTGACGATCTCCGGCAGCGGGGCTATTCCTGATTACTCACAGAATAGTGCGCCGTGGAGTGCCCACGAATTTAACACGATTATTATTGAGGACGGTGTCACCAGCATAGGGAATTACGCTTTTTATCAGAGCAAAGAAGCTCTCAGTGTATATATTCCTGACAGTGTAACTGCCATCGGCCAGAATGCGTTCTATGGCTCTGCACTGGTGGCTGTGACGATTCCCGGCTCTGTCAGGACCATTGGGAACAATGCTTTCCAAAATTGCAGCAATCTGACTTCTGCAACTGTTTCTGAGGGAGTGGAAGCCATAGGAGACAGCGCTTTCCAGGGCTGTACGTCTTTGGCTTATATTGATTTTCCAGAAAGTATTACATCTGTGGGTGCCGCGGCGTTTGCAAGCTGTAAGGATATGGTCAGTGTGAGATTTAAGCCGGGCAGCGGCAGTGTGGCGCTGGGGGATAATTTGTTCACGCAGTGTTGGAAGCTGACACAGGTAACGCTGCCTCAGACAGCAGAGAGTATAAGTGCAGGCATGTTCCAATCCTGCAGTTTGCTGCCTTCCCTGTATATTCCGGCGAGTGTACAAAAGATTGGTGAAAATCCTTTTACCTCGTGTAATGCCTTACGAACGATTTACTTTGGCGGCAGTGAGACAGATTGGAAGAGGATAGCGAGTCCGGCTTTGCAGGCGTCGTTGCAGTCTACAGAAACGAATGTAGTCTTTAATGCTGAGTTTGACGATCCTTTCGCTGCAGATCCCGACGATCCAGGTGATTTTCAGCCAGGCGAGAGTGAATCCTGCACAAACCATGTTGATACAAACAAGGATGGGAAATGTGATAACTGCGGTAAAGACATGACTTCTGAAAACCCTGGGACTCCTGAAAATCCTGCTCCCGACGGCGGCAGCGGTGATGACAAGACGGATCCGGATGACAGCGAAAAAGACCCGGGTGGATCCGGCGGCAATACTCCGCCTGCAACAGATAATTCTGGTGGCAGTTCCTCCGGCGGTTCTGGCGGCAGCTCGTCTGGCAGCTCCGGCGGCAGTTCCAGCGACAGCCAGGATGACTCCGGTGACTCCGGCAGTTCTGGATCTGGCAGCTCTGTCATTTCCACTACGGTTAGCTGGAGTGCAGATGGTTCCCGGATCACGACCAAGACGCAGAAGGACGGGACTGTCATTACAGTTACTGATAATGCTGCCGGTGTGGCGCAGATGGAAGCTAAATTATCCGGATTGGCTATTGATACTGCAAGGAAGAACAGTGAAGCTGTTGCTCTGTCTATTTCGGCTGTTCCGGTAGTAAAAGATGCCTCGGCAGCGCCGGCAATTACAGTCTATACCCAGAGAGACGATCTGGTAAAGGTGGCAATTCCTACAGACATGGCAACTGCTGGTACGGTGATGGTTATGGTCAATCCGGATGGTTCCACAAGTGTAATCAGAAGCTCTGTGGCAGCAGAGAATCGTGTTGTGGCATCCTTGCCCAATGGGGCCACAGTAAAAATTGTGGATAACAGCAAGAGCTTTGCAGATGTTCCCGCCGGGGCCTGGTATGAGGAGGCTGCGTCCTTTATCTCTGCCAGAGAATTGTTCTATAACACTACAGAAACCGGGTTTGAGCCTGGCGCTCCCATGACCTGTGCTATGCTGACCACAGCTCTGGCCCGTTTTGACGGAGCGGAGACGGACGGAGGCACTACATGGTATGAGAAGAGCATGGAATGGGCAGCTGCGCGGGGGATCAGGGATGGATCCAATCCAAACAGCCCTATTACCTGCGATCAGCTGGCGGTAATGCTCTGGAAGTATCAGGGGTCGCCGGCGGTGGATGCTTCATCTGGCAATGAGGATGGCAGCTCTCTTGGCGACGTGCAGAAAGCCATGGACTGGACTGTGAAATACGGCATTATAAATTGTTTCGAAGAGGGTGCCTGGGCTCCCCAGAAGCCAGTCAACCGTTCACAGGCTGCACAGGTTATCATGAATTTTGTAAAAAAGGCCGCCGCTAGTACAGCGCAGTAGTTGGTGACCATAAGCAGCTGGCAGTTGTTTTTATGTAAAACGTAAAGGCTGTTAAAGGCACAGAACAGACAGAAGATAAAAATAAGAGTAAGACAAGGAAGCTTGTAAGAAAGCACAACTTGTTTTACTCTTTTTTGTTGCAGGAAAGCATAAGGTCAGCTCAAAAAGCAGCGGATCCTTTAATGCACTTTATGAATTATATCTAAATTGCAAGAGAAAATACAAAGAAAATTGTGATATTTTATTGACAAGAGGGTAAAGAACATGTATACTTATGTCATACCAAAACACGAAAATGATTTTCGTATTACGAAAATCATTAAAACACGAAAATGATGTTGGAATCGTTAAGAGCGAAAGGAGAGCAGATATGAAGAAAAAACTTGGTATGTTGGTGATTGCAGCATTGATGGCAACAACGATCTGCGGCTGTAGCGGAGGCGGGCAGACAGAGTCCAAGCCGGCAGAGACACAGGCCACACAGAAGGCGGAGACACAAGCTGCTTCTGGAGCGGAAAGTGCAGAAAGTACGGAAGAGGAAGACAGTGGAGAAGATGGCATTGATTATTCTGGCACGATTACCATGATCTGCAGTTCAGATGGTACTGCTGCCTTTGATGCGGTTTTGGCTGAATATCAGAAGATTCATCCGGATGTTACTATGGAATATATTATCTGGGAAACTGTTACAGATTTTGAAACGATGATGACCAACTACATTGCAACGAATACCCTTCCGGATATGTATTGTTCACAGGTCGGTGTTGTTGAACAGCAGTATGCAGCAGAGGGATATCTGCTGCCGTTAGATGACTTGAATATTGAAGAGAATCTGGTAAACGGTGATAAAAGCCTGATTAAGTATAAGGATGTGTTGTATGCATTCCCGATGACCATTGGATATTCTGTAACATTCTGTAACAATGATAAGCTGAAAGAACTTGGAATTGATCTTACTTATGAAAATTATCCAAAATGTATGGATGAGTTTGTTGACCTTTTGCAAAAATGCCGGGAAGCGGGCTGTGAGTATCCTTTCAGCGTAGCTGGTGCAGATACTTCTTCCTGTACGGCCTGGCCGTTCCAGTATATCTATCAGGTGCTTTATGGGGACAATCCAAATTTCTATGCAGATGTGCTTTCTGGTAAAGCAGACTGGTCAGATCCGGAATTTGTAAAAATGTTTGATGAGTATGACAGGTTGAGAGAGTACATGGCTCCTGATACTACTGCCAAGACAACAGATGGACAGAAGGCAGATTTTATCAGTGGTGAGGCGATTTTTTACAGCCAGACAGCGGGAACCTTGAGCACCATACGGCCTTTGGATCCTGAAATGGACATTCTTATGATCCCTTCTTCCTTTACAGCTAAACCGGAGGATCAAACTTTAATCGGAGGATTTGATGCCAGTATTTCTATTACAAGCGGGGCCAAGAACCCTGAATTATGTAAAGATTTTCTGAAGTTTATTGCATCAAAGGAAGGCTGTGAGATATTCTGCAACAATTCTTCCAATATACCTACTGTAAAGGGCGCTGTGGCAAATACAGATCCCGCGTTCAGAATTATACTTGAGGTTGCAAACAAAGGAGATCTCCCCAACAGTGCAATCCTATCCAGACAATGGATAGCAGGATTTAAGGAACTTCTGAAAACAGGATGCCAGAACTGGCTTGTAGGTGAGGAACCTGAGGCGGTTGCAGGCAAAATCAGCGAAGAGCACACCAGGCTGATGGAAGCCAGCCCAGACTGGGTTGAGAATTTCCTTGCGGATTATGAATACCAGTAAATCGTGATCAACTTGTGGAACTGCTGCAGATGTGGTGGATGCCTACGATATATGGAGCGATGCCCCAGATACTACGGTTATATATTGTGGGAACTGCATTCTTCTGCAGCAGTTCTGTCGTGGAAGGGTAGAGGTAGTCTATGAAAGATAATCAAGCTCGTGTAAAGCAGAATAGGAGAAACGCTGCACTAGTCGAGTTTATGCTGGTTTTGCCAGCGCTTCTTCTGTATTTTGTATTTGTTGTGTATCCACTTTTTGGCGGAATTTTTTATAGTTTGACGGATTGGGATGGTATCCGTAAAACATTTAATTTTATAGGGTTAAAGAACTATATTGATATCATACACGACAGCTACGTTCTCGGGCCGTTAAAAAACACCTTTATTTATGCATTCTTCAATACTATTTTTTTGAATATTCTAGGACTTTTGATGGCTATTGGAGCGGAAAGCGTAAGAAGAGGCAGGAATATCTTCCGAGCATTGCTTTATATTCCGTCTGTTCTAAGTGCAATTTTGGTGGGGTTTGTATTTAACTTTATTTTTGACAAGTCTCTGGGAACACTGGGCAAGCAGCTTGGAATCCAGGTTATGGCCAATAACCTTTTGGGAAGTAAATCTTTTGCTCTTGCGATGGGCATTTTGGTAACCAGCTGGAAATCTGCCGGTTGGTATATGGTGGTATACATTGCAGGTCTCCACAATATTGATCAATCTCTCTACGATGCGGCTTCTGTTGATGGGGTAACCGGGTGGAAACGGTTTTGGTATGTCACATTCCCTTTGCTGGCTCCTTCCTTTACGATCAATATGGTACTTGCAGTGGAACGTTCCTTTAAGCAGTATGATTTGTTGTATGCATTGACTGGCGGTGGTCCTGGACGTGCCAGCGAGCTTATTTCCATGACGATTTATAATGAGTCGTTTACCAATAAGCGGGCAGGCTATGGTACGGCACTGGGTGTCATCCTATTCCTGATTATTGTTGCGATTACACTGTTTCAGATGAAAGTATTGAGAAAGAGGGAAGAAGATGCGCGTTAAAAAGAATAATGATATTGTCATGAATAAACGGTCTCCTAGACGAGTAGTTTCCGACGTGATGACCACATTGATTATGAGCGTTCTTGTGTTAATCATCCTTTATCCGTTTATTGTGATGCTTCTGGTATCGTTAAAAGATACAAAAGAGGCCTTGGTAAGCCCTAATAGTATTCCAAGCAAACTGCATTGGGAAAACTATGTAAAAGCATGGAAAAATATGAACTACCTTAAGGTCTTTGGTAATACCGTATATATTACGGTAGCTAGTTTGGCAGGGATTATCTTGTTTTCTGGAATCTGTTCCTATGTAATTTCGTGGTCAAAATATAAGAGATTTTATAATGGTATCTATCTGCTGTTTATTTGCGGAATTATGATTCCGTTTTATACTGCGCTGGTTCCGTTAACGAAGCTGATGACAGATCTTCATCTGAATAACTCTTTTACGGGCATGATTTGGCTTTATATTGGCCGGAATATGCCTATGGCAGTTTTCTTATACACGGGATTTATCCGAAGCGTGTCTGTGGAGATTCTGGAAGCAGGAAAGGTAGACGGCGCCAATATCTGGGATCTTTACTGGAAGATTATGTTTCCAATTATGAAGCCCATCACATCTACGATTTTGGTATTGGATGCCTTAGGCATCTGGAATGATTACTTGTTCCCAAAGATTATGTTGATTGGAAAAGACCTTCGTACGATCACTCTTGCTCAAGCATATTTTAAGGGGGAGAATTCCGGTATGATGAACTTAACCTTTGCTGCGTACATTCTGACAATCATTCCGGTAATTCTTTTCTACTTTGCATTCCAGAAGAATATCGTAGAGGGTGTTGCGGCAGGAGCAGTAAAGGGATGATACCTGGAAAGGAGAGCGGTTATGAATTTTTCAGAGTGGTGGAAAAAGCCGATGCGGGTTATGCAATACAACTTGCAGGTGAAGGATACTCCTATGATGGATCCAAAGCAGATTTCGCAGGAGACAGTGGAACTGGGGGCTAATGTTGTGGTTATGAATGTTGGCGGGATTTATGCATGGTATCCCAGCAAAGTTATGTATCATCATATTAATGAGTTCCTTCCGAAGGGAACGGATCTGTTACGCGAATTGATTCGGGAATTCCATGCCCGTGATATCCGGTTTGTCGCAAGATTTGATTTCAGTATTACGGATGATGTAACTTATCTTAAGAAGCCCCAGTGGTTTGCCAGACACAAGGATAACACTCCATATTACAGGGGGGAGAAACGTATGGGTAATTGGTCCCTATTTCTTAATACTTGTGCCTTGGGGGGATACCGCAATGAGGAGGTTGCAGCGCCGGTGATACGTGAGGCGCTTATGGAATATGATATTGACGGCGTATTCTTAAACGCCCCCCATGCTTCGGCCTGTTTCTGTTCCAGATGTCAAGAAAAATATGAGAAACTGTATGGGAAAGAAATGCCAGATACACCGGAAGAGTTCGAGACCAGATGGCTGAGCGAGTGCATGAAAGAAAATATCGGAACCATCTATCGGGCTGTCAAAGATACGAAAAAAGAGGTTCCGTTGATTCTGTATTACACACCGTATAGCGGCAAGTCCAAATCTTTTGGACGGTTTGACCGGGACAGCATCTATGACCGGTATCAGACAGCGGATTTAATCTGTACGGAATCTCAGAATATATTGTCTCATGGAGTAAAGAATCTTCCGCCAGATATTCATCCCATTATTTCTATGAAATCAGGACAGCTGCCGAACCGAGAAAAGCTTCCTTTTGGAATCATTCATTCGTGTCCGGGTATGGACTGGCGGCATGTAGGGATGCCGGAAGCAGAATATTTGCCATGGATGGCGCAGGTCCCGGCATCAGGAGGAGTGATCTGGCATTCTGTAACAGGGTATCCTTCTACAATTACCGACAAACGTGTACTTGCGGCTGTGGGTAAGATTGACCATATGATTATGAAGGCAGAAAATTTTATGGATGGTGCATCATACCGGAGCGATGTATGTCTGTTGTGGGTGGACTCGGATTCTGCCAAGGGAATTGCAGATGCATTTGTCAAGAGTCACATCCAGTTTGATCTGATGCAGGACTACGATTTCAGGCCTCAGGACTTGAACAAATATGGAGTTGTGTTTGTTCCTGACGGATATCCGGTAACAGATGAGATTGCTGATGAACTGGAACGATATGCTGAAGAAGGTGGTGTTGTAATCCGTGAGAGCAGGGATGAAGAGGAACTGAAAGCACATTCCAAGCTGTATGGGATTTCGAAAGAAACCTATAAGAGCGAATATTTGACTGCCAGTTATATCCGTATCGAACAAGAAGGCGAATCTTTGAAGAAAGGAATGGATACGGACAAGCTGGTGCTTCGCGGGGATGTATGCTATCTGACACCGCAGAGTGATACCAAGGTTCTGGCAACATTGGTTCCCCCGTTTGCCCCCTATGAAGTAGTGGGAGCCCCTCCGGAGAGAGCATCTATGCCGGTAAGCCATACAGATATTCCGCTTTTGACCTGGAGAACGGCAGGAAAGGGAAGTGTGGTTGTTATTCCTTTCTCGATCGGAAATCTTGTGACAGAGTATCATCTGGCAGACCACTATGACCTGATCCGAAATCTAGTGAAAGATTGCCTTGGCGACAGAGCAGATATGGAGGTTAAGGCTCCTCATGACGTACAGGTGACTGCTTATGAGAAGAAGGATATGATACTTGTACATTTTGTAAATGAGACAGGGAAGAGGCCTCTTCTGGACAATATTCCGGTTACAGGAATTTCCTTCTCCGTGAAAGTTCCCAGGGGAAAGCGTGTGAAAAATATTGCTTCTGTGATTGAAGAGACAGAAGTGGTATATGAGAGGGACGGTGACTGTGTGGAGGTTACGATTCCAGAACTGACAATCTGGGATATGATTAAGATTGAGATGGAGTGAAAGGAGACTGAAATGAACCTAGTACATCAGATAGAGATTACAGAGCCGATTCGGTTTGCGTTAAGCAAGATGGAAGCTTATGAAATAGCATTGGAACTGGCTCGGAAGGAAGAAATTGCAGCCCAGGCTTATAAAAGAACGGTTGGTGAGGCAATTCGGATAGAAGCTTCCGATGATGCTGGTTTTATGTATGGAATTCTTGACATTGGGGATATGCTTAGAAAAGGGGAATCCATCACAGATGCGGAGGTAACGCCATATTTGACAAACCGTGGAATTAAGTTTAATATTCCTTTGGATGCCAGATGCCCCAGTTATTCGGATGCATCTACAAGTGCAGGAAAGAATATTGCTAATGTATGGGATAAGGAATTCTGGCATGAGTATCTGGATCGTATGGCAGAGAATAAATACAATGTATTATCTTTATGGAATCTGTCCCCATTCCCTGCCATGGTTAGAATTCCGGAGTTTCCCAATGCATATATTGACGATGTAAAGGTTAGTGCCCGTTCTTTTAAGGCTAAACTCTCCGGTAAGGATATTTTTGATTCGGATCATGCTGAAAATCTGGTTACGGTCAAAAAGATGACTATTGATGAGAAGATCGCCTTTTGGCAGGAGATTATGGAGTATGCGAAAAAGCGCTGTATTCGTGTATTTCTTTTCTGCTGGAATGTATTTGTTTACGGCACAGAGGGATCCGGGCATGGGATCGAGGAGGATCAGAACAATCCAATCACAAGGAAATATTATTATGCGGCAGTTCAGGCAATGATGGATACTTATCCTCTGCTTGCTGGAATCGGTGTTTCCACTGGTGAGAATATGACATACAACGGCAGGGATACAGATGATGCGGAATCATTTTCCTCTACTGATGTTGGATTTGTGGCGGAAACGTATGGTGCGGCAATTAGCGATTATGTGAAGAAACACCCGGAACGTGATTTTACATTTATTCACCGGATGCTTATGGTCAGGTATGACCGTATTATGGAAGCATACCAGAATTTCTCTGGCAATTTTGAAATTTCCTTCAAATATTCTCAGGCCCACATGTATTCCAGCACTAAGCCTAATTTTATTGGGGAATTTCTGGAGGAAAAGGCACCGGATGTAAAGGTGTGGCTGACAGTTCGCAATGATGATTATTATATGTACCGCTGGGGGAGTCCGGACTTTGCAAGAAAGTATCTGGCCAACATGCCGGTATCTTGTCTGGCAGGCTTTTATATGGGAGCAGACGGATATACTTGGGGCAGGGATTATATGATGCGGGATGATGATACCCATCCTCTGTTTATTGATAAGATGTGGTATATGTTTAAGATCTGGGGGCAATTATCATATAATAATAAACTGGATGATCAATATTTTAAGGATGAGATCAGAGTTCGGATAGGCCTGGATGACAAGACGACAGAGCGATTGTTCGATGCATGGGATGAAGTATCTAATATTATTCCAGATTTTAACTGTGTACACTGGCATGATTTTGATTTTCAGTGGTATCCGGAAGGCTGCTGCATGTACCGTGTAGATATGGACAAGATTACATTTGCCAATATCAATGAGTTCGTAAGCTGTGAGGCAATCACGTTTGGAGAGCATGCTTCTGTTATGGAATATGCAAAGAGTGTGGTGAACAAAGAAACGCTTACGAAGATTTCTCCCAAGGTTCAGACTACATCCATGTTTGCTCATGCGAATAGGGCGGAGGAACTGTTGGAACAGTTACATGGGATGTCATCCGCCCCGGAATTCGAAAAAATAATCTATGACATTGAGGCATTAAAAACGTTGGGGTATTACTTTGCGTGGAAGGAAGAGGCGGCTATGGCGTTGGCTATCTACCGTTTGAACCAGGATAGGAAGTATCAGGAAGAAGCGGTGGAAAAGCTGAAAAAAGCCCTTCCTTACTGGAAAAAATACTCAAAGATGTCTGTGGAGGCTAATATTCCGCAGGTTCTTACCAGATACTGTGGCAAAGTAGATGTACAGGATTTTGACGAACAGGCAGAGATGGATATTCTGCTTGCTGGGGAATAAAAAGAAAGGAAATAGTATGAAGGTAATTACAGACATTACAATCGCTGCTTCTGTCAGGTGGGCATTAGATAAGCTGGAATCTGCAGATGTGCAGCTTACATTGAAAAAGAATGGGCTGTTAAATGCCCAAAGTTATATCCTCAATGTGGAGAATGGAGTTGTGCTTGAGGCGGCGGATGATGCTGGATTCATGTATGGAATTTTAGATATGGCTGATGCATTTAGAAAAGGCGAAGAACTAAAAGGGGGTAAGGTAACCCCCTACCTTCCCAACCGTGGCATCAAGTTTAACATTCCCCTGGATGCAAGAACCCCCAGCTATTCCGACGCGTCAACCAGCGCCACCATGAATATTCCCCACATGTGGGAGATGGATTTCTGGCATGATTTTCTGGATCGTATGGCGGAGAATAAGTACAATGTACTGTCCCTTTGGAGCCTGTCCCCATTCCCGTCCCTGGTTCGGATTCCAGAGTTTCCTAATGCCTGCATCGACGATGTAAAGATTACTGCCAGAAGCTTTAAGGCAGAGTTATCCGGCAAGAATATCTATGACGAAGATCACCATGGAAATCTGATCACAGTCAAGAAAATCACCATGGATGAAAAGATCCGGTTCTGGCAGGAAGTGATGAAATATGCCGCAGACAGATGCATCCGTGTCTTTCTTTTTACATGGAATCTGTTTGTGTATGGAACGGAGGATTCAGGATATGATCTTACGGACGACCAGAACAATCCGGTGACAAAAGAATTTGTATATTGTGGAACCAAGGCCCTTCTGGATACCTATCCCCTTCTTGCCGGAATCGGCGTTACAGCCGGAGAGAATATGACATTCAACGGTTCCAGCGTGGACGACAAGACCACATTTTCCTCTACGGATGTCGGCTTTATCCGGGAGACATACGGCAGGGGAATTGAGGATTATCTGAAGGAGCATCCGGAGCGTGACATTACCCTGATTCACCGCATGCAGATGGCACGGTACGACAAGATCATGGAGGCGTATCAGGATTTCCCAGGTAAGTTTGAAATCAGTTTTAAATACTCTCAGGCCCATATGTATTCCAGCACCAAGCCAAGGTTTATCCAGGAATTCCTGGAAGAGAAGGCGCCGGATGTGAAGGTGTGGCTGACCGTCCGCAACGACGATTATTATATGTATCGCTGGGGCAATCCGGAATTTGCGAAGGATTACCTGGCCAATATGCCAGTGGATTGCTTAAACGGCTTCTATATGGGGCCGGATGGATTCACATGGGGTCGGGATTACATAGAGCGTATTGACAATAAACATCCCCTGTTTGTAGACCGGATGTGGTATATGTTTAAAATCTGGGGACAGCTTTCCTACAACCTGGACCTTACGGAAGGGTACTTTAAAAGGGAACTGCAGGCAAGGTTCGGGCTTTCCCATGAGGATACGGAGACATTGTTTACCGCATGGAAGGAAGTGTCACAGATTATACCGGAGCTTAACTGTACCCATTGGCATCATTTTGATTTCCAATGGTATCCGGAGGGGTGCTGCATGTATCTTCACAAGCCGGTGGATAAGATTGTATTTGCCAATATCAACGAGTTTGTGGAATGCGGGGCGATTCCCCAAGGCGAGTATGCGTCTGCACAGGAATATGGGCACAGTGTAGTGAATGGAAGCAGTTGCACCAAGATTTCCCCGGTTTCCCAGGCGGCATCGATGATAAAGCATGCCGAAGCAGCAGAGGCCCTTCTTGGGAAGCTTGAGCTGGTGTCCTCTGACAAGGAGTTTCAAAAAACTCTTGGTGATATGAAGGCCATGGCCCTTCTGGGACATTATTACGGCCTGAAGGAACAGGCGGCCATCAGCCTTGCGATTTACAGAGGTAACAAAGAGAAACCATACCAGGAGGATGCAGTGGCGAAACTGACAGAGGCCCTTCCTTATTGGAAGGCATACTCTGCCAAGTCTGTGGCATCTTACATCCCCCAGGTATTGACAAGATTATGTGGCAAGGTTGATGTCCAGGAGTTTGATGAGTTGGCTGAGTTGGATATTCTTCTTGCCAGAGAAGGCTAATCAGAAAGGAAGAGAATAAATTATGAGTGCAATGGAAAAAGCTTACCAGCTGTTAAGAGAATGGAAAGGTGATAACTATATCGTTGGCATGGGAGTCATGGACCGGCTTGGAGAGTTTGTGGTATCATATGGTAAGAAGGTGCTTTTGGTTTCCATGGATACTTATCTGAAGCCTTTGGTTGATGCTGCAATCGGTTCCATTCAGTCAGCAGGCGGCACAGTGATTTTGGAAAAAGCCATTCCAGGTGCCAGGCCTAATGCGCCCCGGGAAGACGTGTATCGTCTGGAAACCTATATTCTTCATTATCAACCGGATGTGGTGGTCGCCCTGGGCGGCGGATCCACTATCGATGCCTGCAAGGCGGCAGTTGTCCTGGCAGCCATCGGCGGATTTGCAGAACCAGATGTGGATCCTTATTTTGGGACAGGCCTTGTCAGCAAGGTTCTTGAAGAATCCGGAAGGAAGCAGATTCCTCTTGTCGCGGTACAGACCTCTGCCTCCAGCGGCGCCCATCTGACCAAATATTCCAATATTACCGACCCCATAGCAGGGCAGAAGAAGCTGATTGTGGATATGGCTATTGTTCCGGCCGGCGCGCTCTTTGACTATGAGACCACCTTGACCATGCCGGTCAGTGTGTCCATTGACGGTGCTCTGGATGCAATCTCCCATACATTTGAAGTATTTTGCGGGGCGAATTCCCAGAACTATGAACTGGCAAAATCCCTTGCCCAGACGGCTATCAAACTGACCATTTCCTATGCGGGGAAAGTGATTGAGGATCCAGGTGACAGAAAAGCCAGAGAGGCCCTGGGGCTGGCCACGGATCTTGGCGGCTATGCCATTATGATCGGGGGGACAAGCGGCGCCCACTTAACCAGTTTTTCACTGGTGGATCTGGTGGCCCATGGAACGGCATGCGGCATCATGAATCCTTACTATGCTGTATTTTATTCTCCTGCTATTCAGGATCAGCTGAAGGCAGTGGGTGAGATTCTTGCAAAACATGGGTTTATCCAGAGGGATGTTGCTGCCCTTGAGGGCAGAGAACGGGCAATTACTGTCGCAGAAGGGCTGATCGCCTTCGGCAAATCCATCGGAGCGCCTACCAGATTATCGGATCTTAAGGGATTTACAGAGGATCATGTGGAGAAGATTCTTTCAGCAGCAAAAGACCCTCAGCTGTCCATGAAGCTTCAGAACATGCCTGTCCCTATGACTGCGGAAGATGTGGATATCTATATGAAGCCCATTATCCGTGGGGCAGTGACCGGTGACTTAAACGGGATTATAAATAAGGGATAGGAATATATATAAATGACAGGAGGGAGAAAGCATTGCCAAAGGTAGCATTTCCCTATGGAAGAGGGGAATTGGTTTATGAGATACCGCAAAGCCGCTATGGGGGAACTCTGGTATCGGATCTGAATACATATGAACCGGGGAAATCACAAGAAGAGCTGGTAAAAGAGGCCCTTGAGAATCCGGTTGGAAGCCCCAGACTCTGTGAACTTGCAAAAGGGAAGAAAAAGATTGTATTGATTGCATCGGACCATACCAGGCCGGTGCCCTCAAAGGTGATCGTTCCCCAGATGCTTCAGGAGATCCGGAGAGGAAATCTGGACGCGGACATCACCTTTCTCATTGCCACCGGCTGTCACCGGGAGACAAGGGCGGAAGAGCTGGCGGAGAAATTTGGCGAGGAGATCGTACGCAGCGAGAAGATGGTGATTCATAACTGTGACGATACAGCCAACATGGTGCGTGTGGGAACCCTTCCTTCCGGCGGAGATTTGATCCTGAACCGGCTGGCCGTGGAGGCAGATCTTCTGGTAGCGGAAGGATTCATAGAGCCCCACTTTTTTGCAGGATTTTCAGGAGGAAGAAAGAGCGTGCTGCCTGGGATCGCTTCCAGGCAGACGGTTCTCTATAATCACAATGGAGGGTTTATCCATCATCCTAAGGCGAGAACCGGTATAATCGAGGGAAATCCCATCCATGAGGATATGATCGCCGCAGCCAGGATGGCAAATCTTTCCTTCATCTGCAACGTGGTGATCAACTCAGAGAAACAGGTGGTGTATGGGGTTTCCGGGGATGTGGAGGAGGCCCACAAAAAAGGAAGGGAATTTCTGAAAGGCCTGTGCGGTGTCAGATCCAATCCGTCTGATATTGTGATAACCACCAATGGGGGATATCCCCTGGATCAGAATATCTATCAGGCAGTGAAGGGCATGACGGCAGCTGAGGCGACGGTAAAGAAAGACGGCGTGATCATCATGGTCGCCAGGTCAGATGACGGACATGGAGGAAAGGTATTTCACCAGACTTTCCGGGAACAGAAGAACCTTCAGAAGATGGTGGAAGGCTTTGTGGCGACTGCGCCGGAACAGACGATTGTGGATCAATGGCAGTCCCAGATCTTCGCCCGTGTCCTGATGCATGCCCATGTGATCTATGTATCAGAGGCCGACGACCAGCTGGTGAGAGACCTTCACATGACTCCGGCCCATTCCATTGAGGAGGCCGTGGCAATGGCGGATCGGATACTGGAAGAGCAGGGGATCCGGGAAGGGAAAATTCTTGGCATTCCGGACGGGGTATCTGTGATTGTGGAATAACAATTCAAGGCAAGGAAGATTTTGCAAAGCGCTCCTGAATTTACTTGCAAAAAATGGAAATTTCTCTTATCATAGTAGTGGTAACTATTATGCCTTTTTTCGTAGTTACAGCATCTGCCTTATTTGAAGCTTGGCTTTGCCAGGAGGGCAGATGCTTTCGCTGTATTTATGTATTATGACGGATTTTGCAGCAGGTGCAGAATCCTGTGCCTGATACTGCCAGCCAAATGGGAAACCATATTGTTAAACAGGGAGCATAACTATGTCTGAGAATCCGAAAACCCCCGGGATTCAGTCCGGGGAGAAAACATTGTCTGTGTTGGAATATATGATTTTAAAACAGGAGCCGGTACGTCTTCTCGATATTGCCAAGGATCTGAGGATGACCAATACCACCGCTACCAGATATTTGAATACATTGATGAATAAAGGGTATGTAGAGCAGAACCCGTCCACTCTCATGTATTCCGCCACATTTAAAATCGTTGCCCTGGCCAATCATCTGAGCAACCACAGGGATTTAAAGCAGATTGCAAGGCCCTATCTGGAGCAGTTAACCAGGATTTTCGGTGAATCCACCAATATTGCGGTAGAACAAAATATGAGTTCGGTTTATATTGATGTAATACGGGAGACCAATTCTTCTCTCATGGCAATCCAGTATGTGGGAAATGCGGCGCCCATGCATTGTACCGGAAACGGAAAGCTTCTTTTGCTGAATTACAGCGACGAGGAGCTGGAACAATTTATTATGAAAAAGGGGCTTCCCAGCTTTACGGAGAATACATATGTGACGAAGGAAAGCCTGAAACAGGAGCTGGAGAGGATAAGGCAGCGCGGGTATGCTTACGATGAGGAAGAGCGAGAACTGGGAATCCGCTGCCTTGCATTCCCTGTTTTTGACGCAAGAGGGCGTATTATCGCAGGTATGAGTGTGACAGGGCCCAAAGGACGTATGAAAGACGAAATCCTGGATAAAAGGCTGGAGGATTTCCGCCAAATAGCACTTGAGGTATCCAGAAAGCTTGGGTACCAGGCGTTTGAAAAATGAAATTAGGGTTTGACAAAAATATGGGAATGCCGCGGACAGCTGTCTGTGGCATTCCCATCTCACCTGATTTTTATACCCGCGAGCATACGTATTTGCCAAATGATTGGTTGTTTTTGTGGAAATAATGAGAATACGTTGGCAAATCATTTGGCTTACAGGTATATCTTATGGCTACACTTCTGAAAACTGATCTTTTCCCACGGAACACAGGGGACATTCAAAATCTTCCGGGACATCCTCCCACTTGGTACCTGGAGCAATTCCGCCTTCCGGATAGCCCTGCTCTTCATCATATTCCCAGCCGCATACATCACATACATACTTCATGAGTTATTCCTCCTTAAAATTGGCTTAAATTTCACAGGTATTGTAACACTAAAAATAAGTTTCATCAAGTATCTCTTAATTTATGTATTTTTCTCATATTTTTATGGAAAAA
Organism: uncultured Hungatella sp.; assembly: GCA_910585435.1. Taxonomy (GTDB): domain Bacteria; phylum Bacillota; class Clostridia; order Lachnospirales; family Lachnospiraceae; genus UBA3402. The sequence goes on from CAJUEJ010000015.1 coordinate 17,647, forward strand.
ACGCTGAAGTGAAATAAAATCCTAACGATAGTGGTTGACTAAAAGAATCATATATGATACTATACAGGTACCATATATGATTCCTTAAAAGGAGGAAGATAATTGAACGAAGGAATCGCTGTTTACCTGCATATTAACCTGAGAGAAGAAAAAAAGAATGAGGAGCTTCTTGACAGAATCGACAGGCTGCTGCTGGATTATGGAATCAGGTATTCCGGTATCAGGAATCTGTATATGCCTGTGGAAAATTCGGACAGAGATCACAGGATATACGCTGCATGCCAGGCATTGAAAAAGGCCGGGTGGATGAAGAAAAAACTGGCGGAAGTCTCGGTTCTAAACAGAACAGATGTATGTACCATGGACGAGATCCGCTTAGATTACATGACAATGCCCCGCCCGGGGAAGCTGGAATACTATGAAAAATATTATCTCTTGTCCGGAGGACTGGCTCATGGTATCATAGTGGATGAGAACAGACAGCTGCGAGACGGATATACTTCCTATATCCTTGCCAAAAAGTACGGGATACGTCCGGATATTTATGAGGCGCTGTCAGGCCAGCCTGTCAGAAAGACAGTGCGGGGGCAGCATGTGGAACCGGATGGGGACGTATGGAAGATACAGACAGAAAAAAGGTATTCCTGGTTTTACACCCTGCGGGCCCCGGTGATCCCCGGAGATATTCTGAAGGTGCCTACAGGGAAGGGATGGAGATATATGCGTGTGGATCATATCGGCTATACCACCGGAGAAGAATTCTGCAGAGAACACCGAAGGGTAAGGAAGCATATGAAAGACCGCCTGGAGAAGGTGGGATGCCCTGGCAGCCCCGGCGCTGCAGCCGGGGCTGAGAGCAGGAAGCTGTAAATGACAGATGGGGGAGAGAAGGCTATGGGGCATGGTATGGACTATATTTATACGGCGGATAATCAGGAGATACTCATAGAGGTTCAGCAAAAGAGCATGCGACAGAATGTGATCGGGCAGTATATCCGGTGCAGAAAAGAGAAAGGAATCACCCAGGCAGAGCTTGCCAGGCGCGCAGGGATTCCCAGGACTAATGTAACCCGGTTCGAGAGCGGCAGTTACAATCCGTCCCTGGAGATGCTGGTGCGTATGGCACAGGCTCTGGAGATGAATCTGGAGATTAGGCTGGCAAAAGGGTGATTAAAGGACATATAGGATGATTGAAATACTGTTTGGCGAAAGCGAAGCTGCCGCTATGAAGGCGGCGAAATCAAAAATTGTAATTGGCCATAGAGACAACGGCCCTGTTTCTGTGATAGGAAAGACAGGAAGAGAACAGGATTTTTGTGGAAAAGAGGTAAGGTGGATTCCAGGTACCTCAAAAGAAGTCATATGTCTGGGATTAATGCTGGATATAGGAGATATAAAGGAAGCGGCGGACAGTGATTACAGAAAAAGGCTGATACTTTCCCTGCTTTCTCAGAACCAGTGGGAAAGTGACAGAGAGACGGAGGCAGAGCTGGAAAAGGCCGCAACTTTTTACGGAAAAGAATTGAGACGGCTGAGGGAGTATATGGAAGCCGGGGAATCCATACGGATCTGGTACAGCGACGCCCCCTATTCCAGGTGCGGGCTTTGCTTTGTATGCCATTTTTTAAAAGGCTTTAACAATCCAGTATCTGTGGTGAAATTGCCGGAATATATGGTGAAGGAAAGGTGTATCACTATACATCACAACTGGGGGAATATTCCGGCAGAGGAATTCGCAAACTTTCTCCGGTATGAAAAGGTGTTGACAGAGACAGAGCGAAGATGGCTTGAGGCGCTCTGGCTGGAATTAACAGAGGAAAATACACCTTTGCGGGCTGTTATCAACGGGGAGCTTATAAGCGCTGAGGAGGACTTCTACGATTTCCTTATCTGGCGGCACCTTACGGATCAGCCTGTAAAGGAGGCAAGGCTTATAGGGGATATTCTGGGACATCACCCGCTCTCTGTAGGAGACTGGTGGTATGCGTCCAGGATTGAACATTTTATCAGGGAAGGACGGATCCAGGTAGCAGAGGATTCAGAAAAAAAATACGCCAGAATCATACGCAGGCCGCCATCTTGCTGACAGAATGGTTCCATCAGCGCTTTTGTTGCTTTCCATATCCATACTCTTTACAATTAGTGAAAAATAGGTTACCATATTAAACAGAATATCAAGGTTTTTTGGAACAAGGAGGTCAGCAGATGAAAAAGAGGGGAACGCTCTTGATGACCGGGCTGTTTCTGATATTATGTTTTGGGGCAGGCGTATGGTGGTTTGTAGAAGAGGTGGAAAACCAGCTTTGGAACGGTTCTGTCCGGACGGTTACGGAGAATACCCATCAGGGAGTCAATGCTCTCAGGCTTCGGTTTGAGATGGATTTTAATTTTTTGGATCGTATCTGGGAAGGAATGGGGGAATCGGATTCTCCGGAGGATATGCTGGCTATATACAGCCGTATAGAACCGGACATGTCCCTGTACCTTACGGAGCAGCAACCGGAACAGGGCTGGATAGATTCTGACAGTGAGGCATATACATTTTTAGAAGGGACTTTGCTGGAACGTGGAATCATAGATTCTCACATAAACCCTGCAACCGGAGAGAATGTATTTAATATTTTTGTACGTGGTTTTCTGGCGGAAGGGACATCTGCCTTTCTGGTGAAGGAATACCGTACACAGGAGATTGCCCATCAGTTCACGCTGTCTTTTTATGACGACACTGGTTATTCTTATCTGATAAACAGAACCGGAACCATCATGGTGCGGCCGGAGAATGAAAACAGCACAGGGACAACCTACAATCTGTTCGACATGCTTTTAAATCAGGGAAATGATGCCGTCAAGGTGGAGGCCTTTAAGGACAGTGTGTATGGCCTGAAAACCGGATGGTGCAGGCTTACCTATGATGAAGTAGGGCTGGTCTTCTGCTACGAGCCTCTGGGTGCAGACTCAGACTGGCTGCTGGTATCCATCATTCCGGAGCCTGTAATTACAGCACAGACAAGCAGCATTCTGCAGAAGACCCTGTTTTTTTCAGGTACTGCAATAGGTATCATCTGCATGCTTGTGATGACCTTCTACTGGAATAAGATGCATGAGAATGAAGTCCACACCAGCGAGCTTACGGAGGCTCTCGAGACAGCGGACAAAGCCAACAGAGCCAAAGGCCGTTTCCTGGCAGACATGTCCCATGATATCCGCACACCCTTAAATGCGATTCTGGGAATGGCGGCCGTGGGGCAGAAGAATATCGGCGATGAGGAAAAGGTGGAGGACTGTTTAAAGAAGATAGAAAAATCAGGGGTTCAGCTTTTGACTCTGGCCAGCGATGTGCTGGATCTGTCACAGATCGAGCAGGGAGAGCTGATCATAAAGGAAGAGCCTATGTGCCTGCCTCAGGTTTTTGAGGAGACTGTGGGGCTGATTCGGCGCAAAGCCGCGGAGGCAGGTCTGACTTTGGAATGTACTTCTGTCCAGGTAAAGGATCAGGCAGTAATGGGAGATGCACTGCGGATCCGCCAGATTTTGTTAAACATTATCAGCAATGCCATCAAGTATACCCCTGCCGGGGGACGTGTGACCTTAAAGCTGACCCAGACCGAGTCAAAAGAAAGCTACGGCATCTATTGCTTCAGCTGTGCGGATACAGGAATCGGCATGGAACCGGAATTCAGAGAGCGGATGTTTGTGGCCTTTGAGCGGGCCAGGAATACCACTGCCAGCAAAATACCAGGAACCGGCGTGGGCCTTACCATCACGAAAAATCTTCTGGATGCCATGGGAGGAACCATAGAGGCACAGAGTACGCCTGGGAAAGGCTCCGTATTTACAATATCATTCCCTCTGAAAATACAGAGAGATGTGGCAGAGGAAGAGAAGAAAATACTGGCAAACAGGGATATGCGGGTTCTGGTGGTGGAAGACAATGAACTGAATATGGAGATTATGGAGGAGTTTTTAAAGGCTGCGGATGTTCAGGTGGAAAAGGCCGCAGACGGCAAAGAGGCTGTGGACATGGTGAAGGCTAGCAAAGAAGGCTACTACGATCTGATCCTTATGGATATTCAGATGCCTGTCATGGACGGCTATGAGGCAACCCGGAAGATTCGGATGATGGACAGGAAGGATGTCAACCATCTTCCTATCTATGCGGTATCGGCCAATGCCCTTGCAGAGGATGTGAAAAATTCCCTGGACGCAGGGATGGACGGGCATATTGCAAAGCCAGTGGATCCGGAAGTCATCGAGAAAGTGCTGGTGAAGATAAGGGCATAAAAGAAAGACCCATGAAAAATAATTGAAAAACATAAAAATCACATTGTATTTCAGAGCCTTCCCCTTTATAATAGAGAGGAAGGTTTTATATCACAGGAAAATGTACTCTCGGAATCTCTCCTGCACCTGTCCTTGCGGCTGATTTTTTGCCAGATGTACTGGGGATTAAAAGAGATTCCGGGAGTACATGAAATTAATAGGAGGACAGACATATGGCAATTTTAGTAACCGGAGGCGCTGGCTATATTGGCAGCCATACTTGTATTGAACTGCTGAATGCCGGATATGACGTAGTGGTTGTTGATAATCTCTGCAATTCCTGTAAGGAATCCCTGAGACGGGTGGAGGAGATTACAGGAAAAAGCTTAACCTTCTATGAGGTGGATTTGTTAGATCAGGCTGGCCTGAAGAATGTATTTGACAACGAGAAGATCGAGTCAGTTATCCATTTTGCAGGCCTGAAGGCGGTGGGAGAGTCCGTATTTAAGCCATTAGAATATTACCATAACAACATTACGGGAACCTTGATTCTCTGTGACGAGATGAGAAAACACGGAGTAAAGAGCATTGTGTTCAGCTCTTCCGCCACGGTTTACGGAAATCCTGCGTTCGTGCCGATTACCGAAGAGTGCCCCAAGGGGGATATCACCAATCCTTACGGACGTACCAAGGGAATGCTGGAGCAGATTCTTTCGGATTTGTATACGGCAGATCCAGAGTGGCAGGTGATGCTTCTTCGGTATTTCAATCCTATCGGAGCCCATAAGTCAGGAAGAATCGGCGAGAATCCAAAGGGAATTCCCAACAATCTGCTGCCTTACATTACTCAGGTGGCTGTAGGCAAGCTGGTATGTCTGGGCGTGTTCGGCAATGACTATGACACAGAGGACGGAACCTGCGTCAGGGACTATATCCATGTGGTGGATCTGGCTGACGGCCATGTGAAGGCTCTGCAGAAGATGAAGAATGAAAAAGGCGGCGTATGGATTTACAATCTGGGAACCGGAACAGGATACAGCGTCCTGGATGTAATCAATGCCTTTGAGGAGGCCAATGACTTAAAGATTAACTATGTGTTTAAGGACAGGCGCCCTGGAGATGTTCAGGCCTGCTACGCGGATCCTTCGAAGGCACAGAAGGAGCTGGGCTGGGTTGCAAAGCGGGGAATCAAGGAGATGTGCGAGGATTCCTGGCGGTGGCAGAAGAACAATCCGGAAGGCTACAGCGAGTAAGCGGCATAAGCTCAGGTATGCCCAATGTGCCCGCCAGGCTTTCATGCGGTGGCGTGCCGGCAGCCGGGCACATGAAGGTTTACACTGAAAATTTATTACGAATCGAGGAGAGACATAAATGGGTGGAATTTTTGGTGTCGCTGCCAAAAAAAACTGTACACTGGAACTGTTTTACGGGGTGGATTATCACTCCCATCTGGGAACCAGGCGGGGCGGAATGGCCACTTACGGGCCGGAAGGCTTTAACAGAGCTATTCACAATATAGAGAATTCCCCTTTCCGCACCAAATTCGAGCGGGATGTGGAGGAGATGAAGGGAAACTTAGGGATCGGGTGTATTTCGGATTATGAACCGCAGCCGTTGTTAATCCAGTCTCATTTAGGCAGCTTTGCCATCGCCACGGTGGGAAAGATCAACAATTTCCGTGCCCTTTTAGACAAGCTGTATGAACGGGGCAGTTCTCATTTTCAGGAGATGAGCAGCGGGCAGGTGAATGCTACAGAGCTGGTGGCCTCCCTGATCTGTCAGAAGGACAGCCTGGTAGAGGGAATCCGTTATGCCCAGGAGGTCATCGACGGATCCATGTCCCTTCTTCTGCTTACAAAGGACGGAATCTACGGGGCCAGGGACAGATATGGGCGCACTCCTTTAATTATCGGACAAAAGGAGGATGGGTACTGTATTTCTTTTGAGAATTTTGCCTATATTAATCTTGGATATAGTGACTACAAGGAGCTGGGGCCGGGGGAGATCGTCCTGATAACGCAGGATGGTGTGAAGCAGCTTTCTCCTCCTGGAGACAAGATGCGGATTTGTTCCTTTTTATGGGTATATTATGGATACCCTACTTCCTCCTACGAGGGAATCAATGTAGAAGAGATGCGTTATAAGTGCGGAAGCATGCTGGCCAAGAGGGACGGGGCGGATGTGCCGGCGGATATTGTGGCGGGAGTGCCGGATTCCGGTATTGCCCATGCCATCGGATATGCCAACCAGTCCAAGATTCCTTTTGCCCGGCCCTTTATCAAGTACACGCCTACCTGGCCCAGATCCTTTATGCCTACCAACCAGGAGCAGAGGAACCTGATTGCCAGGATGAAGCTGATTCCGGTAAAAGCCCTTATCGAGAAAAAGCGCCTGCTGCTCATCGACGATTCCATTGTCAGGGGAACGCAGCTGCGGGAGACCACAGAATTTTTATATCAGAGCGGGGCAAAGGAAGTCCACGTGCGTCCTGCCTGCCCGCCTATTCTGTTTGGCTGCAAGTACTTAAACTTCTCCCGTTCCCAGTCGGATCTGGATCTGATTTCCAGAAGAATCATTCTGGAGAAGGAGGGGGACAAGGCGGATGATACCCTTGAGGAGTATGCCAATCCGGAGACTAAACGGTATGAGAGCATGTGCTCGGAGGTCTGCAGAAAACAAAACTTTACCAGCTTAAGATACCATCGTCTGGATGATATGGTAGAATCTATCGGCCTTCCCAAATGCAAGCTCTGTACGTATTGCTTTGACGGAAAGGAATAAGAAAAAGCGAGCCAGGGAGGTTCTCCTTGGCTTTTGAGCATTTGTAACAGGAATGAAGGAAGAAAAAAGAGAGGTTTCGTTATGATGGCTGATTTGAAGAAGAACAGGATGATATACAGGCTGATAACCCTTGTCTCTGTTGTGGTGTCAGCGGTTCTCCAGACCTATGTGATACAGGCGTTTATCCGCCCGTCAGGGCTGCTTTCCGGCGGTTTTACCGGGATCGCCATCCTGCTGGACAAGATAGCGTCTCTGTACGGAAAAAGCTTTTCCACATCCCTGGGTATGCTGGTATTGAATATTCCTGTAGCTGTCCTTTGCAGCCGGAGTATCAGTCTGCGGTTTACATTCTATTCTCTGGTACAGGTGTTTTTATCCAGCTTTCTTCTGAAGGTCTGCCATTTTACGCCGATCTTTGATGATCTGATGCTGAATGTGATTTTCGGCGGATTTTTATACGGCCTGTCTATCGCCATTGCCCTGAAGGGAAATGCCTCCACAGGAGGCACGGATTTCATCGCCCTGTACGTATCCAACAAAACGGGACGATCTATCTGGCAGTATGTGTTTGCCGGCAATGTGGCAATCTTAAGCCTGTACGGGCTTCTGTTCGGGTGGCAGTATGCAGGGTATTCCATTCTGTTTCAGTTTGTTTCTACCAGGACGATTTCCACCTTCCATCACCGGTACGAGCGGGTTACGCTTCAGATTACCACGAAAAATGCACAGGATATTATCAAGGCCTACGTAAGCCATTACCGGCACGGCATCTCCTGTGTAGATGCCGTGGGAGGCTACAGCGGCCAGAAAATGTATCTGCTCCACACGGTGGTGTCATCTTATGAGGTGGGGGAGATTGTGGCGCTGATGCGCATACAGGATCCCCAGATAATTGTAAACATGATAAGGACAGAGAATTTCTATGGGAAATTCTATCAGGCGCCGCTTTAAGGACAGGCATGAAAGGGGTAAAGCTATGGCTGCAGAATTGTTTCACACACCAGAGGGTGTCAGGGATCTGTACGATAAGGAGTGCGCCAGAAAACTGGCGGTTTCAGAGCGGATCAGCCAGGTATTCCATCTCTATGGGTATCAGGATATTGAGACGCCTACCTTCGAATTTTTCGACGTTTTCAACAAGGAGAGGGGAAGCGTCAGCTCCAGGGAAATGTTCAAGTTTTTTGACAGAGACAACAATACGCTGGTGCTGAAGCCGGACGTGACTCCGGCCATCGCCAGATGCGTGGCAAAATATTTTATGGAGGAGACCCTTCCGGTGCGGCTGTGCTACAGGGAAAGGACTTTTACCAACAATACCAGCTATCAGGGGCGGCTTAAGGAGGTTACCCAGACAGGGGTGGAGCTGATCGGAGATGATTCCAGCACTGCGGACGGGGAGATGATCGCCATGGTCATCGACGGGCTGAAGGCGTCAGGCCTGAAAGAATTCCAGGTGGAAGTGGGGCAGATGGAGTTTTTCAGAGGGCTTGTGGAAGAGGCTGGCATGGATGAAGAGACAGAGGAGATTCTGCGGGAGCAGATCGAGAACAAGAATTATTTCGGCGTGGAGGAGCTGGTGTCCAGGCGGAATCTGCCGGATACCCTGAGGGAGGTTTTCCTAAAGCTTCCGGAGCTGTTCGGGACCTTGGAGGAGATAAAAAAAGTAAAGTCCATGATCAGGAATCAACGGTCTTTAAAGGCTATTGAGCGTCTGGAGGAGGTACAGGCAATACTGGAGGATTATGAGATGGAAGAGTATGTGTCTTATGATCTGGGGATGCTCAGCAAGTATCAGTACTATACGGGAATTATTTTTAAGGCTTATACCTATGGGACTGGGGAATATATTGTCACCGGGGGGAGATATGACAAACTGCTGGTGCAGTTCGGCAAGGATGTCCCGGCAGTTGGGTTCGCCATTGTGGTGGATCAGCTGATGCTGGCTATGGCCAGGCAGAAGATTGATATCCGTGTAAAGATGCCGGATATTATGGTGGTGTACGAGGCGGGAGTCCAGGATAAGGCGGTGAAAACAGCCCACAGCCTTCGCAAGAACGGGGTTAAAACCGTGCTTGTGAGAAAGGCGGAGGGGATTTCTGAGGAGGAATGCAGGGAGTATTGGAAGAGGCAGGGGATTGGGAAGCTTGTGTGGGTGTTGGTGGGGAAGGTGATAACTTGGGAGGAGTAGGAATGGATTACCTGACAATCGCTTTGACAAAAGGGCGTCTGGCGTATAAAACCTTGGATTTGCTGGAGAAGGTGGGAATTACCTGTGAGGAGATGAGGGATAAAAGCTCCCGGAAGCTGATCTTTACCAATGAGGAGATCGGGGTCAGGTTTTTTCTTGCCAAGGCCAATGATGTGCCCACCTATGTGGAGTATGGGGCAGCAGATATTGGGATTTGCGGGAAGGATACAATCCTGGAGGAGGGGAGAAAGCTTTATGAGGTTATGGATCTGGGATTCGGAAAATGCAGGATGTGTGTCTGCGGGCCGGAGTCTGCCAGGGAGCTTTTAAAGCATCATGAGCTGATACGGGTGGCCACCAAGTATCCGGGGATTGCCAAGGATTATTTTTATAACAAAAAGCATCAGACAGTGGAGATAATCAAGCTGAACGGGTCTATTGAGCTGGCTCCCCTGGTGGGGCTAGCCGAGGTCATCGTGGATATCGTGGAAACCGGGTCTACGCTTCGTGAAAACGGGCTGGACGTGCTGGAGGAAATCTGCACCCTGTCAGCCCGGGTGATTATCAACCAGGTCAGTATGAAACGGGAGAATCAGAGGATTACAAAGCTGATAAAGGATTTGAAAACTGTACTTTTGGAAGAGAAATAAAACCTTTACGATTGGTTTATGCCTTGGAAGGGAATGGAGGAAATCATGAGAATTGTAGATTTAGATGAGAATACCAGAAGCCATATTCTGTCGGATCTGCTGAAACGGGATCCCAATAATTATGATGCATATGGGAAAACGGTTCAGGAGATTGTGGATGATGTGAAGGAGAGGCGGGATGAGGCGCTGTTTACATATACGAAGAAGTTTGACGGTGCTGATATCACGGCAGAGAATGTACGGGTTACGGAGGAGGAGATAGAGGAAGCAAAGGCACTGGTGGATCCGGGGCTTATGAAGGTTATGGAAAGAGCCATGAAGAATATCAGGGAATACCATCAGATGCAGGTGCGCCGCAGCTGGTTTGATACGAAACCGGACGGGATTATCCTGGGGCAGAAGGTGACGGCGCTTGAACGGGTGGGGGTCTATGTTCCCGGCGGCAAAGCAGCGTACCCTTCTTCTGTGCTGATGAATATTATTCCTGCAGAGGTGGCAGGGGTGGAAAGCATTGTGATGGTGACGCCTCCCGGAAGGGACGGGAAAGTAAATCCGGTGACTCTGACAGCGGCCTGCCTGGCGGGAGCTACACAGGTGTACAAGGCAGGGGGAGCCCAGGCGGTGGCAGCCCTGGCTTTCGGCACGGAATCCATTCCCAGGGTGGATAAGATTGTTGGCCCGGGCAATATTTTTGTGGCCCTGGCCAAAAAGGCGGTTTACGGGCATGTGAGCATCGACAGTATTGCCGGGCCCAGCGAGATCCTGGTGCTAACTGACGAGACGGCCAACCCCAGGTTTGTGGCAGCGGATCTATTGTCTCAGGCAGAGCATGACGAGCTGGCCAGCGCCATTCTGGTTACCACCAGCCGGAAGCTGGCAGAGCAGGTGGCAGAGCAGGTGGATGTGTTTGTGAAGGAATTGTCGCGGAAGGAGATTCTGGAAAAATCGCTGGAGAATTTCGGGTATATTCTGGTGGCCCCTTCCATGGAGGCAGCCATAGAGACGGCCAATGAAATCGCTTCGGAGCATCTGGAAATCGTGACGAAAAATCCTTTTGAGGTGATGACGAAGATCCGGAATGCAGGGGCTATTTTTATAGGGGAATACAGCTCAGAGCCTTTGGGGGACTATTTTGCAGGCCCCAACCATGTGCTTCCCACCAACGGGACGGCCAAATTCTTCTCGCCGCTGGGGGTAGACGATTTTGTTAAGAAATCCAGTGTAATCTATTATTCAAAGGAGGCTCTGGAGCCGGTTCACAGGGATATTATAGCCTTTGCCGAGGCGGAGCATCTGACGGCCCACGCCAATTCCATACGTGTGAGATTTGAAGGATGACAGAGGAAGGCATAGATGAGGAGGGAGGAGTTATAGATGGCGCGGACGGCAACGCTGGAGAGAAATACCAGCGAGACGAAGATTAAGCTTGTGTTAAACTTAGACGGTACGGGGAAGGCGGATATTTCTACGGGAATCGGGTTTTTTGACCATATGCTGAACAGCTTTGCCCGCCATGGCTTTTTTGACCTTGCACTGAAGGTGGAGGGGGATCTTATGGTAGATACCCACCATACCATAGAGGATACGGGGATCGTCCTTGGGAAGGCCATAAAGGAGGCAGTGGGAGATAAAAAAGGGATTGCCCGGTTTGGGGCCAGGATGATTCCCATGGATGAGGCCCTTATCCTGTGTGCCCTGGATCTGGGGGGCAGGCCTTACCTGGCCTATGATCTGAACCTGGACAGGGAGCGTGTGGGGCAGCTGGAGACAGAGATGGTGAGAGAATTTTTCTATGCTGTATCCTACGGGGCAGAGATGAACCTGCATGTGAAGCAGCTTAGCGGGATGAATAACCATCATATTATTGAAGGGGCTTTCAAAGCTTTTGGAAAAGCGCTGGATGAGGCGGTTTCGGTTGACGGCAGAGTGGAAGGCGTGCTGTCTACGAAGGGGACTCTTTGATGTCCCTGTGAGGATTGGTGTAAAATACAAGTATGAGGTGTTTTTATGAAAATCGTTGATTTGAAATGCCCTTCCTGCGGAGGAAAGCTGGTTCCTATGGAGGGGAATCCCAAGATTGTGGTCTGTGAGTACTGCAACAGCCAGTTTGTCCTGGAAGAGGACAATGTGATTAATTACCACATTCATCAGTATGGGCCGGGAGGAGCAGGAGGCGTAAACGTTCCCAGGCCTCAGAGTCCCATAACCCCGCTTCCGTCCTCTGACGGGTATATACCTACGAAGTCAGGGCCGGAGCCTTTATCTATGCCCAAGGTGGCAGTGGTGGCAGTGGCTGCTCTGGCAGTGGCGGCGGCTGTGTTTATATCCGCAGGCGTCATGGGAGCGAAAAAGTCCGGCGGAGGTAAAGAGGAGCCCAGTCTGACGACAGCACCGCATTACGTTGCCGGCGAGGAAACAAAGACAGATAAGGCCCAGGCAAGTGATGTTTCCCTGGGAGAGCCGTCTCCTCTGTATGAGGCTGCCATAAAGGGGATTTTCGGGAAGGCGCCGGAGCTTGTGACACAGCAGGATCTGGAGAAAATAAAATACATAAGTGTGAAAAAGGGCAGCGAGACCTCCACAGTAAAGTACAGCTTTGACGATCCCTATGAGACGGAAGGGTTTCGTGAGGTGTCTTTAAAGCTGGATCCTCTGGACTGGAACCCGGATGATCTGGCCCGCTTTCCCGGGCTTTGCAAGGTGGAGCTGACATATGAGTGGCCTGGCGGGGATATTCTTAAAAATATGGAGCATTTAAAGGGAATATCCTGCTCCAATATGGAGATTGCTGAGATTGCTGAGAAGGTAAACCCAAAGCAGATGACAGAGCTGTATCTGGACGGGGTGGAAAGCCTGGAAGGGTTAGCAGCGTTTGAGAACCTGGAGATTCTTTCCCTGGAGGATGTGTATGCGCCGGATATCCGGCAGCTGACGCCTCTTAAGAACCTGAAATCCCTGTATATTGTGGAGGATGACAGCGGGGATATCTTTTCTACGGAAAAGTCAGCCACACTGACCGATTATTCCGGCTTGTCTGTCCTTACCGGGCTGGAAGCCTTGCATCTGGAATCAGAGTGTGTCCGTGAGTTCAGTTTTTTAAAGCCTCTGGTAAATCTGAAGGAGCTGGCCATAGAGGACAGCGAGGCCATCTCTCTGGAGCCCCTGGCGGATCTGCCCCAGCTTGTATCCTTAAGCCTGATTGACAACAATGAGATTAAAGATTACGGCCCTGTGGGATCCTTAAGCAATTTAGAGACTCTGGTTTTAGATAAATCTACTTCCCAGGATGACCCGGATTTATCATCTCTTGGAAATCTCACCAGCCTGGAGATCAGCGGCTTTATGTCAGTGGACGGGCTAAAAAGACTGGGCAATCTGAGGGAGCTGTCTGTCCACGGCTGCAATATTGATGAGATTGCCGCCCTTTCCGCCCTGTCCAATCTGGAGCGGTTTTCCTGCTACTCTGTGTGGACGTATGCAAAGCCTTTAAAGAATGTGAATTTTATTGACGGGATGACCAATTTAAAATACCTGGATTTCTGCGGTAAAAATTCGGAGGATAACTGGGGCAGCTTCCAGAATAATATGGAGATTTTAGGGGATATTTCCAATGTATTTACCCATCAGGGGCTGGAGGAATTATATGTAAACGGCTGTATGTTTGAGATTAATTTTGGAAATCTGAGGGAGAATCCATCTCTGAAGGTGCTGGAGATGAAGGATGTCAGCCTGAAGGAGAATTTTTATGTCCAGTCCTCCGGCGGGATGACAGACATCTGGTATGACGATGTGGCCTTAGACGGGCACACAGATTTTCTGACTTATTTTCCGGGGCTGGAGCAGCTGTATCTGGACGGGAACCAGCTGACCAATATTTCCTTTGCCGCCTCTTTGCAGAACCTGACCCATCTGGGAATCAATAATAATTATGTGACAGACTTAGCGCCCCTAAACCAGGTGGGAAGCCTAAGGTTTCTGGATGTAAGGCAGAACCCGGTGGGAAGTGTGGATATCGGAGGAGATATCACCGTGTTAAAGTAAAGAAGTAAAAAAACAAAAGACAAAAGGAGAAGCCATATGACTTCCTATACCAACGATGAGTTTTGGGAGATGCTTACCCGGCACCAGAATGAAGAATTTTTTACGGCCAAGGGGCTGCCTTTTTCCTATACTGTAAAGGGCGGAGAAATATTTATCAGCCGGAGAAGCAAATCCATAACAAGAAGTACCTTTGATGCGGCATATAAAAAGGTGAAGGAGAATCCTGAGCTGATTACAGGGCCGAAAAAGCTGGGAGTATTCGGGGCACCGTATCTGTGGGCGCTGTTCCGGAAGTTTGAACTGATATAGCGAAAGAGAGGATTGGGCTGAAGGAGGAAAGCATCATGAAAGCATTGGTCATAGCAGAGAAGCCGTCTGTGGCAAGGGATATTGCCCGTGTGCTTAAATGTACGAAGCAGATAAGCGGCGCCATAGAAGGGCCGGATTTTATAGTCACCTGGGGGCTGGGCCACCTGGTGACTCTGGCGGATCCGGAAGACTATGACAAAAAGTATAAGGAATGGAAGATGGAGGATCTGCCTGTGCTTCCTGATGTTTTCCAGCTGGAGGTGATAAAGCAGACAGGAAAGCAGTATCAGGCAGTAAAGGCACAGATCCACAGGAAGGACGTAGGGGAGATTATCATTGCTACGGATGCAGGGAGGGAAGGAGAGCTGGTGGCAAGGCTGATTTTGAAAAAGGCCGGCTGCCAGAAGCCTTTAAAAAGGCTGTGGATTTCCTCGGTGACAGATAAGGCGATCCGTGAGGGCTTTGCCCATTTAAAAGACGGCAGGGAATATGAGCCTCTTTATGATGCTGCCATGTGCAGGGCGGAGGCAGACTGGATGGTGGGAATCAATGCCACCAGGGCTCTGACCTGCAAGTACAATGCCCAGCTGTCCTGCGGGCGGGTTCAGACGCCTACATTAGCCATGATTGCCAGAAGGGAGGAGCAGATCCGCGGGTTTGTCCCAAAGCCCTACTACGGGATACGGGCCCAGGCGGGGGGTATGACCCTGATCTGGAGAGACAAAAAAACCAAAAGCAGCCAGTCCTTCGATAAGGCCAGAATCCAGGAGCTGTTAGGGCAGTTAAAGGGGAAAGCGGCGGTGGTGTCTCAGATAAAGAAGACGCCTAAAAAGACCATGGCGCCTCTTTTATATGATCTGACAGAGCTTCAGAGGGATGCCAGCAAACGGTATGAGTATTCTGCCAAAGAAACCCTGAATATTATGCAGCGGCTATATGAGAACCACAAGGTGCTGACCTATCCGAGAACGGATTCCAGGTATGTAAGCGCAGATATTGTCCCTACGCTGAAGGAGCGGCTTAAAGCCTGCGGGGTCGGGCCTTACAAGAAGCTTGCGGGGAAGCTGGTGAATCAGCCCCTGGCTGACAATCTCTTTTTTGTGGATGATAAGAAGGTGTCGGATCATCACGCCATCATACCTACAGAGCAGTTTGTCCAGTTAGACCATATGACGGTGGATGAGAGACGGATCTACGATTTGGTGGTGCGCAGATTTCTGGCGGTTCTGGAACCGCCTTATGTGTATGAGCAGATCTCCCTGACGGCAGAGATAGGAGAGGAAGAATTTACGGCCAGCGGGAATGTGGTAACTTCTATGGGATGGAAAGAAGTCTATGACACAGGAAATGAGGGCAGCTCTCTGGCTGAATTGTTTGAAGAGACGGACAGGGATACGTGGGGAGACGCGGAGGGAGACAGCCGTTTAACAGGGGGCAGAGGTTCGGGAGAAAGGCTTCTCCGTGTAAAGCAGGGGGATAGCCTGGACGGCTTCAGTCTGGTGATGACAGAGGGGAAGACCAGGCCTCCGGCTGCCTTTAATGAGGCTACCCTGCTTTCAGCCATGGAAAATCCTGTGGCCTTTATGGAATCTAAGGATAAGGAGATGGCAAAAACCCTGGGGGAGACAGGAGGTCTGGGTACGGTGGCCACCAGGGCGGATATTATAGAAAAGCTGTTTTCCAGCTTTCTCCTTGAAAAGAGGGGGAAGGATATTTATCTGACCTCCAAGGCAAAACAGCTTCTCAAGCTGGTGCCGGAGGATCTGCGCAAGCCGGAGCTGACGGCGGACTGGGAGATGAAGCTGTCCAGGATCGCCAAAGGGAAGCTTGAGAGAACTGTGTTTATGAAGGATATCAGAGGGTACTCCCAGGAGCTGATAAGGCAGATTAAAGAAGGGGAGGGCAGCTTCCGCCACGATAATCTGACCAGCAAAAAATGCCCTGTGTGTGGGAAAGCCATGCTTTTGGTAAAGGGGAAAAACAGCCAGATGCTGGTGTGCCAGGATCGGGAGTGCGGACACAGGGAGACGGTTTCCCGCACATCCAATGCCAGATGTCCGGTCTGCCATAAGAAGATGGAGCTGCGGGGAAGGGACGAGGGGCAGATTTTTGTGTGCGGGTGCGGATACAAGGAGAAGCTGAAGGCATTCCAGGAGCGGAGGAAGAAAGAGGGCGCCGGCGTGTCAAAGAGGGATGTGGCAAAGTATATGAATCAGCAGAAGAAGGAGGCGGCAGAGCCGCTTAACAATGCTTTTGCACAGGCGCTTGCAGGCGTTAAGCTGGATGAGTAGGACATTGGGGAGATAAATTCACCGGCAGCCTGGCAAGAGAGATATAAGGGCAGGGAGAAAAAGGATGGTTGAATACAGAGAGTTAAGTGAGGATGAGCTGTGTCCGGAGATATTTCACGCATTTGTCCGGCATCAGAAGGTGGTAAAGTGCTGGAGAAAAGAAAGGGGCAAATGGGTTATCAGAGACGACCCGTTTATTGATGACTGGGGTGAGCGGGAGTATCAGTATCTGGTGAAATGCTTAAAGCATACGGTGGCCTCGGGAGGACTGATGTACGGGGCTTTCAAGGACGGAGAGCTGAAAGGGTTTTCATCGGTTGAGGCGGAGTTTTTCGGGAGTAAGAAGGAATATCTGGATCTGTCCTGTATCCATGTCTCAGAGGAGCTGCGGGGGGAAGGGATAGGGAAGAAACTTTTTTTGGCGGCGGCCCGGTGGGCCAGGGAGAAAGGGGCCAAAAAGCTGTATATTTCCGGGCATTCTGCGGTGGAAACCCAGGCGTTTTATAAGGCGCTGGGGTGCGTGGAGGCTAAGGAGTATAATAAGAAGCATGTGGATCTGGAGCCTTATGATTGTCAGTTGGAGTTTGTGGTGTGATTTTTTGGGCGCGGGGGGGCGCTCCGGAACGGGTTCTCCTCCGTTTGCGGGTTTCGGAGACTTTTGGCGGAGGGATTATGGAGAGAAGGTATTGGATTTGGATGTTGGTTTTGGTTGGAGTGATAGGGGGAATTGTGGGGTGTAAGGGTGCTGAGAGAGAGCATGAGGGATTGAAGGGATCGGAGTGTCTTGTGAGGGCAGAGTATCCGGATAAAAGGTATGGGAGTGATGAGGAGCGGTGGGAGGCGGAGAGAGAGTTGCGGATTGGGGAGGCGTTTCGGGAGAGGGTGAATGGGTTTGGGTTTGAGACGGCGGCAAGGCTTTTTTCTGAGGACAGGGGGAATCAGGTGTATTCGCCGGTGAGCCTGTATTTTTCTTTGGCTGTGGCTGCGGCCGGGGCCCAAGGGGAGACAGGGCAGGAGCTTTTAGGGGTTTTGGGGTATGAGGATGAAGGGAGGCTGGCTGAGGATTGCCGGGAGGCTTTTGCCGTCTTTTATCAGGATCAGGATGGGTATAAGCTTCAGATTGCTTCTTCTGTCTGGGTGGATAAGAGGTTTGAGGTGAAGGGGGAGTTTCTGGATCATGTGAAGGAAGCGTACTTTGGGGAGGTGTTTCGGACGGATTTTTCAGGGGAGGATGCCGGGGCGGATATGGCGTCCTGGGTGAAGGAGAAAACCTATGGGGTGCTTGAGCCTTCTGTGGAGACGAAGGAGGGGCAGGTGCTGTCGCTTTTGAATGCGGTGTATTATTATGATGAGTGGCTGGATCAGTTTGATAAGGATAAGACGGAAAAGGGAATTTTTACCTGTGGGGACGGTACGGAGGTGGAGTGTGATTTTATGAACCGCACTATGGGATCCCATGGGTTTGTGAGAGGGGAGAATTATACGGTTTCCGGTATTTCAGGGAAGAATGGGCGTATGCTGGTTCTTTTGCCGGACAGAGGGGAGGACCTTTGGCAGTTTTTGGAGTCAGGGGAAAGGCTGGAGGCTGTTTTGAATGAAGAAGAGGGAGAAAGTGGATTTGGGGAAGTGGTGTGGCAGGTGCCCAAATTTTCCTATGGCAGCAGCTATGGGCTGAGGGATGTGCTGGAAAGAATGGGGGTGTGGGCTGCTTTTTCGCCGGAGAAGGCGGATTTTTCAGGGATCAGCCATGAGATGTGCTGGATTGATTCGGTGATCCAGGAGGCACATATAGGGATTGATGAAAATGGGATTGAGGCGGCTTCTTTTACCCAGATGGATTGGGCGGGAGCGGCACTGCCTTCCGGTAGGGCGGAAATGATACTGGACAGGCCGTTTTTGTATGTGGTTCAGGAGAAAGGATGCCCGCTGTTTATAGGGATCTGTGAAAATCCGGCGGACGGGGAATGAGAAGGGCAGAGAAAAAAGAGAAGGGAAGAGGATTTTATGGAGCGGAGAGATAAGATTAATTATTATCTGGATCTGGCGGAGGTGGTTTCTAAGAGGGCTACCTGCTTAAGAAAGCGTTATGGGGCGGTGATTGTGAAAAATGATGAGGTGATCTCCACAGGGTATGTGGGTGCGCCCAGAGGCAGGAAGAACTGTTCGGATCTGGGGGTGTGTATCCGGCAGAGGATGAATATTCCCAGAGGGGAACGGTATGAGCTGTGCCGCAGCGTTCACGCCGAGGCCAATGCCATTATCAGCGCGGAGCGGGAGAAGATGATAGGGGCGTCTATGTATCTGGTGGGAAAGGAAGTGGATACGGATCAGTATGTGAAGAACTGCAACAGCTGCTCTATGTGCAAGCGGCTGATCATTAATGCGGGGATTGACACGGTGTATGTCCGGGACGATGAGGAGCATTACCGGGTGGTTCAGGTGGAGGAATGGATCCAACAGGATGAGTCGCTGGATGGGACATTTGGATATTAGGAAGGGCTGAAATTTGCTATAGTAAAATGAATCAGGTCTGCCGCGGTTTCACGGCAGACCCTGTTTTTCATCGAGCCAGTACTAGGCAGTACTACACCCGGATATCCAGATATTCTCCTAACCCGGAAACCGGCATGGACGCTGTCTCCAGCATCTGGTTTATCGCGTCGCCGGTAACCTCGGCTGTGTCGAGAACCTTGGATAATAAAGCAACTCCCATGTTTGAAGCCATCCGGCTTGTGGACATGGAGTAAGATAACGCTGCAATATCCATACTATATCACCTCCGTTATGGAAATCATAAAAAAATGATAGCAGAAACCTGGAAGAAAATCAAGAGACAGTTTCTGCAGGCTGATTATGGGGCTTGATTATTCGGCGGTGTAGGGATAAAATAAAAAGAGAATATTTTTATGAATACATAGAGGTGAGGTTTTGAACAAATATACGAAATTTTTACTGGGAAACGGGGCTTTTGCGGCTGTTGCCGTCTGTCTGTACTCGCCGGGGCTTATAGGCCTGTCCCCTTTCAGCCCCAATGCCGCAGCGGCGGCCGCGTCGGTTGCTATCGGGGCAGCCGCTGTGCCGGCTTTTATCTGGATGAACAAAAGCCTCCTGGCAGAAAAAGAGATAAAGCTTCTGGGAGTCAATGAAGAT
Organism: uncultured Hungatella sp.; assembly: GCA_910585435.1. Classification (GTDB taxonomy): domain Bacteria; phylum Bacillota; class Clostridia; order Lachnospirales; family Lachnospiraceae; genus UBA3402. Next base: position 37,317 of record CAJUEJ010000015.1, read on the forward strand.
CAGGCGGTGCAGAAGGCGAAGGAGCTTATGGAAACCTATGGGATGAGCAGGATTCTGGGGGGAATCGCAAAGTCCGCCATATCCCAGATGGAGCGAATGGAGAATGCCCAGGCAAACTTTGAAAGGCTGACGGCAAGAAGGTTTGAGGCAGGGACTTTAAGCTATCAGAAATTTATGGCCGTGATGCATTCTGCCCAGGCTGCCCTGGAAAAGGGGTATGTGAGGATGGCCAACAAGATGATTATCTTCGACGAGGCGGAATACAGGAGGCTGACATCGGATGCATACAAGAAGGACGACATTCCGGACCAGATCCAGGAGGAAAAGAGAAAATTGTATGACACAAACCTTGAAGATCTCCGGGGGATTTTAGAAAGCCATGAGAGGATTCTGTTGGGAATCGATCATCTGATGATGGAGATGTCTGAGGTGGACTGTTCAGATCATGAGATCGATCATGCCGCCCAGGAGATTGATACGCTTCTAAAACAGCTGGAATACTATAAATAAATGGAGGAACCTATGAAAAACAGTAAAAATCAGATCTTCATCATCACGGCAACCGGAATCCTGGTGTTTGTGGCTGTGTTCGCCGGGATTCTTTTAACCAGGAATGCGGGAAAGTCCACCAAGACCATCAATACAGAGTCTGCAATCTCTGTCATTGAGCGGTATGTGAAAAAAATCGATCCAAGGCAGGCAGAGGTGATAAAGTCACCGGTGGAGCTGACGGACAGCCATGTAGACGAGCTGCCGGATATTGACACCAATGACATCACCGTAAGGCCGGATACGTCTCTTTATGCCGAGATTTTTTCCACGTCGGAAAAATGCGGGCCGGGAAAGGACGGGTGGATCAATGAGGTGGCAGAAAGCTTTAACCGATCAGGGTTTGAGGTAGATGGAGAGCCGGTTTCCGTCATGATCCGGAATGTGGCCTCCGGTCTTGGCATGGACTATATAAGCAGCGGCAAATATATTCCTGACGGCTACACCCCTTCCAATGATTTCTGGGGCAAGATGCTGGAGGCTGACGGGGTAAGGATGGAGACGGTCAGTGACGGTCTGGTGAACAATACGGCAGGGATCCTGCTGTCTAAAAATACCCACAAGGCCCTGGTGGAGAAATACGGTTCCATCAACCTGAAAACCATTGTGGAGGCCACTGCCGGCGGAGAGTTTGCCATGGGCTACACCAATCCCTACGCATCCGCCACAGGCTTGAATTTCCTTATCTCCACTCTCCAGACCTACAATGCCCAGGATCCTCTTCATGAGGATGCCATGGCCGGCTTCCAGTCCTTCCAGGCCAATGTCCCCTTTGTGGCCTACACCACCCTGCAGATGAGGGACGCTGCGGAGACAGGGACCCTGGACGGGTTTGTCATGGAATATCAGACATATATCAATGATTCAGACCTGGCGCGGAAGTACGAATTTACTCCCTTCGGCTTTGTGCATACCAACCCTCTTTATACCACCCAGGATACACCTGAGGAGAAGAAAGAGATTCTGAAGCTGTTTGCTGATTTCTGCCAGAGGGAGGAGAACCAGAGGCTGGCAAAGGAGTACGGGTTCAACGTGGATTTACACTATACGGTGGAGCAGAGGGAGGTTGACGGAGATACCCTTTTAAGCGCCCAGGAGCTCTGGAAAAAGGAGAAGGATAGCGGAAAGCCGATTCTGGCAGTGTTTGTGGCGGATGTGTCCGGATCCATGGACGGGGAGCCTCTAAACTCCTTAAAAACATCTCTTATTAACGGGATGCAGTATATCAATACCACCAACTATGTGGGGCTGGTATCCTATTCCGACGAGGTGGTTATCAATGTGCCGGTGGGACAGTTTAATCTGAACCAGCAGTCTGCTTTTAAGGGAGCAGTGGAAAGCTTAAGTGCTGCCGGCGGCACGGCTACCTTTGACGGGATCATCGTGGCGGCTGACATGCTTTTAAAGGCTAAGGAGGAGTATCCGGACGCAAAGCTGATGATGTTTGTGCTGTCTGACGGAGAGACCAACCGGGGATATTCCCTGAAAGATATTGAAGAGCCTTTGGACGCTTTGAATATTCCTATTTATACCATTGGGTACAATGCGGATATTCCGGCGCTGGAAAGTATTTCCGCCATCAATGAGGCGGCCAGTATCAATGCGGATTCAGATGATGTGGTGTATAAACTGAGAAACTTATTTAATTCCAGCTTGTAGGGGAGGATTTACGTATGGCATTTACATTGGATATTCCAAAAAAGGAAGAGATTAAAAAAGTGGTGGAAGAGCAGACCATGGTAGATGAGGAGACCAGCCTTGTGATCTCCGACGCGTCAAAACAAAAGGGGGATGAAATCCTCCGGACGGATATAGACAATTTCCAGGACAGGAAGGAGCTGACAAAGGCTATCGAAGAGTTCGGTGCCGATGTGGTGAAGAAATCCTCTGACAGGAATGCGCTGATGAAAACCAGGATCGGGGATCTGTCCAGGGCAGGAGGCGAAAGCGGGGAGGTGGCTAAGGGGCTTGAGGAGCTTTCCAGGCAGATGAAGGATCTGGATCCTTCCGGGATTGATTTCGTGAAGAGAGGGCCTTTGGGGAAGGTGTTTAACCCGGTGCGGGCGTATTTCAACCGGTATAAAGCCGCTGATACCGCCATTGCAGAGATTGTGGAGTCTCTGGACAAGGGGGCCAGGGTGCTTAGGGATGACAACACTACCCTGGAGCTGGAGCAGGCCTCCATGCGAGAGCTTACTAAGGAGCTGAACCAGAAGATTGTCCTGGGGCAGGAACTGGATGCATATCTGACAGAGCAGATAGAGCGTCAGAGAGCCTTGAACGGAGATTCGGACAAGGTGAAATTCGTGGAGGAGGAGATTTTATTCCCCTTAAGGCAGCGGATGATTGATTTTAACCAGATGCTGGCAGTGAACCAGAACGGGATCATCGCCATGGAGGTCATCCGGAAAAATAACTACGAGCTGATCCGTTCCGTAAACCGGGCGCAGACCGTGACCATCGCGGCTCTCAACGTGGCGGTGACTGTGGCAGGGGCTTTGTATAACCAGAAGATTGTCCTGGAGAAGGTGAAGACTCTCAATCAGGCCACCAACAGCATGATAGAGGCCACCTCCAGGATGCTGAATACCCAGGGGACAGAGATTCAGAAGCAGGCCATGGACTCCAATATTGATGTGGAGACTTTAAAAGGCGCGTTTAAGGAGACCCTGGAGGCGCTGGAATCCATCAACCAGTATAAGCAAAAGGCCCTTCCCCAGATGAAGGAGACCATCGCAGAGTTTAAGCAGCTGGCGGATGAGGGGGAGAACGTGATCCGGAACATGGAGGAATCAGAGATTATGAGAAAGGAGAACGGTTGAACCAGGCTATATACAATATCTTCGGAAACTGGGAGGAAACTATCCTGTGGTCCTGTCTGCAGGGTGTCATGGGGCAGGTATACCTGGGGGCAAAGGGTGACGCTGCAATGGCAGAACTGGGTGATTTTGCCTTTTATGCAGGGAAGCCGGATGAAGAGCTTCTCCGGTTCAACCCGGAAGGCCGCAATCAGGATTTTATGATTATGATTCCCCAGAATGAAGCATGGGAGCTGCTCATCGAAAGCTGCTACGGGGATAAGGCCAGGAAGGTTACCCGGTATGCATTCAAAAAAGAGAAGGATATTTTTAATAAGGACAGATTAAGGCAGGCAGTTTTGACGTTGCCGGAAGGCTATGAATGGAGGCTGCTAAAAGAGCAGGAATATGAACTGTGCCGAAACAGCGGATGGGCCCGCGATCTGGTATCCCAGTTTAAGGATTATGAAACCTATGAAAGGCTGGGGCTGGGCGTGGTTGTGTATAAGGATCAGGAGCTGGTGGCAGGTGCATCCTCTTACAGCAGATACAGGGAAGGGATCGAGATTGAGATCGATACCAGAGAGGATCACAGAAGAAAGGGCCTGGCCTATGGGTGTGGGGCCAGGCTGATTTTAGAGTGCCTGAAAAGAGGATTGTATCCCAGCTGGGATGCACAGAATCTGTGGTCCGCAGCATTGGCCCGGAAGCTGGGGTATCATTTCAGCCATGCATATACTGCTTATGAAATTTGTTTTCAAGTACCCTGGCCGTCTAAAAATGCCTGAATATAAGGAAGTGCGGCACCGATGGAGATATTGTGCCTGGGCATTTTGCTTATCAGAAGGAAATCGTGTTCTTCTGCAAAGGGCGTCATCTGCTGAATCTGCCCATGGAGGAAATCCAGATCCTCCTGGCACAGATATCGGGCAAGATAGCCTCCAAGAATAAAATCCGTATCATAAACCAGATGCAGCATATTCACAGCCTTTGCCAGATTGGTGAGAAAACGGTTCCAGCGGGTGAGGGCAGAAGGCTCCTTCTGCCTTACAGCCTGGAAAAAATCCTCCGGTGTCTCTGGATCTGGGAGGAGAGCGTTCAAAGACAAAAGGGTTTCCATGCAGCCTTTCCTGCCGCAGTAGCACCGGGTTCCCTCCGGCTCCATCTGGATGTGTTCGATGGTGGAATTGTGGCCGTGTTTTCCTGTCAGGATCACGGAATTGGAGATGACCGCAGCGCCCAGGTGCCTGCTTAACGAAAGGTAGAAAGCGTCTGTAAGCTCCGGCCAGGCCCACAATTCCGATGTGGCGGCGCTGTCTGCATCATGGATGAAGGAACAGGGATAGGGAAGGTGCCTTGAAAATTCTTCAATGGAAAGTCCGGTGCATGAAAGGATTTCGCCGTACATCACAGTCCTTTTATCCGGCGTCACAAGCCCCTGCATGGCAAATCCCATGCCCAGAATCTGTTCCTCTGCGATGCCCAGGGAATCCTTAAATTCCAATATCTTATGGCAGACTGCCTGAAAATAGGAGCTGCTGCGTTCAAAGGGAATCTCATATACCATTCTCTCTATCTTTTCCCCATACAGGTTGACGGCAATGCATTTCACTTCTTTTTTTAAGATTTCCACCCCGAAGCTGATGCGGTAATCAGGAACAATGGAATAGGCGCAGGCTTTTCTTCCCACATACTCTGTGCTGATCAGCCCGTTTTTCCGGATCAGCCCGTCCCGCTCCAGGGCTGCCAGATTGGTGGTTATGGTAGGAAGGCTTAAGCGAAGGGCAAAGGAAATATCCTGTTGGGAGACCTTTTTGTTTTTATAGATAAAATGATAGATCAGGCTTCTGTTATTCTGTTTAATCTGACTGGGGGTAATCGTTTTTTTCATAGGCCTATCCTCTCATATCCTATATGGTTTCTGGCTAGTGTACTGCACCAATTAGCCATAGGGTTTACTTATAATGCTATTTTATAAAATCGTTTTGTAAAATAATAGTATATCATAAAATGCCGTCAAAAATCTATTAGCCAAATTTCATGATTTATACATAAAAAGATTGTCTATTGTTACATATTGACGAATCAGGTTTTATTCTCTATTATGTGATTATATTTATTAAAATGATTTTATAAAATAATTTTTATTAAAGGAGAAGGATATGGGAATTATTGAGAAAATGAGACTGGACGGAAAAAAAGGGTTTGTGACCGGAGGGGCAAGAGGCATCGGCAAAAGTACGGCCAGGGCATTTGCGGAAGCCGGCGCAGATGTGGCTGTGGTGGATGTGGACTATGAGGAGGCAAAGAAGACGGCGGCAGAGCTTGCAGAGATCACAGGCAGGAGAGTGATTGCCATCGGGACGGACTGCACAGATAAGGATCAGGTGGAACAGATGATCGCCCAGGTGGTGGAGGAACTGGGAGGCCTGGATTTCTGCCACAACAATGCAGGGATCTGCATCAATGCGCCTGCCGAGGAGATGACATATGAGCAGTGGAATAAGGTAATCAATATCAACCTGAACGGAATCTTTCTTACAGACATTGCGGCTGGAAAATATATGCTGGCCCATGGCGGCGGTTCCATCATCAACACAGCTTCCATGTCGGCCCATATTGTCAATGTGCCTCAACCTCAGTGTGCTTATAATGCGTCAAAGGCAGGGGTCATCCAGCTTACCAAATCTCTGGCAATCGAGTGGGCATCCCGGGGGGTACGGGTAAACAGCATCAGCCCGGGCTATATCGGGACGGAGCTGACCCTGAATTCGCCTACCCTGATTCCTCTCATCGAAAAATGGAATGCCATGGCGCCTCTTGGAAGGATGGGAACACCGGAGGAGCTGCAGTCTGTCTGCGTCTACCTGGCCGGAGACACCAGCACCTTCACCACAGGCGCAGATTTTATCATTGACGGAGCATTTACCTGTTTCTGATTGTGTGCTGTTTCCGGTTACATATTGATAATCAGACGTAACAGATACAATTAGACAAACCCAGGCGAAAGAATGGGGAAAGGAAGGAGAGGCATGGAGGCAAAAAGAAGGATAGAGCAGGGGGAAACGGCCCTTGGGATTGAGCTTGGATCCACCAGGATTAAAGGGGTTCTCATAGACAGGAAGGGACAGGTTCTGGGAGTAGGTATCTATGATTGGGAGAATTCTCTGGTCGACAATATCTGGACATACGATCTTGAGGAAATCCACAGAGGGATACGGGGATGCTACAGCTCCCTGAGAGAGCAGGTAAAAAGTGAGTACGGCGTGGATCTGCGAAGGGTGGGAGCCATGGGCATCAGCGCCATGATGCATGGATATATGGCCCTTGATAAGGAGGGAAAGCAGATTGCACCCTTCCAGACATGGAGGAACACCAATACCCAGAAGGCGGCGGATGAGCTGACAGAGCTGTTCCATTTTAATATTCCCCTTCGCTGGACGGCGGCGCATCTGTATCAGAGGATTCTGGACGGAGAGGAGCATGTAAAGCGCCTGGACTATGTGGCTACACTCAGCGCTTACATCCACTGGAAGCTTACGGGAAAAAGGGTCATCGGAATCGGAGACGGGGCGGGAATGTTCCCCATTGACTCGGATGCCCTTGACTATGATGAGGGGATGGTAAAGAAATTCGATGCACTGGTGGAGCCCTATGGATATACATGGAAGATGCGAGAGGTTTTTCCCAGGATTCTGACAGCTGGAGACGATGCAGGGATACTGACGGAAGAAGGGGCAGCATTTTTGGATGAGGCAGGGTTTCTCCAGGCAGGGATACCCCTGTGCCCGCCAGAGGGAGATGCGGGAACCGGCATGACCGCCACCAATTCCGTTGCTCCCAGAACGGGAAACGTATCTGCAGGCACCAGTACATTTGCCATGATCGTACTGGAAAAACAGCTGAGCCAAGTCTACCGGGAAATCGATATGGTGACAACACCTGCAGGCTTCCCCTGTGCTATGTCTCATGCCAACAACGGAACCTCAGACTTAAACGCCTGGGTTGGGCTGTTTAAGGAGTTTGCGGATCTGATGGGCATGAAGACAGAGACAGGGCAGCTGTTTGAAACCCTGTACACCAATGCTCTGAAAGGGGATCCGGACTGCGGAGGGCTTCTTTCCTATGGCTATTATTCAGGCGAGAACATCACCATGCTGAATGAGGGCAGGCTGGCATTCCTGCGCACACCGGAAAGCCATTTTAATCTTGCCAACTTTATGAAGGTTCATCTTTATACCTCCCTTGGGGCTGTAAAGCTTGGGATGGATATACTGATGGAGGAGGAGAAGGTAAAGGTAGACCGGATCATGGGCCATGGCGGCTTTTTTAAGACCAAAGGCGTGGGGCAGAGATATCTGGCAGCAGCGGTAAAGGCGCCTGTGACCGTGATGGATACGGCAAGTGAAGGCGGCGCATGGGGAATCGCACTGCTGGCCGCCTACAGGATGGACAGGAAAGCAGGGGAGAGCCTGGAGGACTATCTGGAAAACCGGATTTTCTGCCAGATGTCCGGCGAGACCATAGAACCCTGTGAGGAGGACGTGGAAGGCTTTGGCGTATTTATGGACAGGTATAAGGCAGGGCTGGAGATTGAAAAGACGGCCATCGATGTGATGGATTGGTGAGAAAGCGATTCTCCAGGTAGCCGGAGTGAATATGACAGATATTGATAAGATGAAAGAATAAAAATACATTATCCCGCTGATACCCGATTTATGCCGGATACCAGCGGGATAATGTATACATGAGGAGTGAGTTGCCTTTAAATACAGACAATCAGATGCTTAACTGAAACCCTTTGCCAATGGTTTCACTGCTTTTTGTAATCATAATAAATGCGGTAGGCTGGGTTTTGCGGATATATCTCTGTAAAATCACGGCCTGTCTCGGGTCAAGGGCGCAGAGGATGATAGTCTTTCCCTCATGGGTATAGATACCCTCCGCGTGATAGATAGTAGCGCTGCGATGAAGCATATCCTTGATGAAGGTACAGATAGGAGCAGGTTCATCGCAGATGATAGTAAAATATTTGCTTAACTTCATCTGATCCAGAGTCTGGTCTACGAATATGGATTTGGCAATCAGGCCGCATACGGAAAACAAACCTGTGGGAACATCAAATACCAGAAAGGACAGCATTACGATTGCCGTGTCTGTGAGAAGCAGGGCCATGCCGATATCCACCGTGGTATATTTCTTTAAAATCATGGCGATAATATCGGTTCCGCCGCCGGATGCATTGACATAGAACAGAATGGCGGCTGCCACTGCCGGAAATGCGATGGCATACAAAAGCTCCAGAATCGGCTCATGGGTCAGCGGGGCTGCAAGAGGTAATTTCCACTCCATCAGGCTTAGAACCACAGAAGATAAAATGGTGGCATAGGTGGTTTTTATGCCGAATCCCCTTCCCAGCATGAGAAAACCGAACACCAGAAGAATCAGGTTGATGACCAGGTTGATCTGGCTGGCCGAAATTCCAAGAAGGCTGTTGAGAATCACAGCCAGACCGGAAACTCCGCCAAAGGAAAAATGGTTGGGAAACTTAAATACATAGATTCCCACATCCATCAAAAGCACAGCAAAGGTAATCAATCCATACTCACAAAAAATTTTAGAAACTGCTTTACGATTCATAATCATTTTCTCCCCTGAAGCATACCCTTACATGGTTAAAATAATACAGTTTCCCCTAATTGTAAAACAACTTTTTGTCGAAAATACCACAACCTTTTTGTTGTGGTATTTTATACGCTGCCGGTGCCTTTAGAGACTGCTGCCGGCGCTTTTGTGAGATCGCTGCTGACGCTTTTATGAGACTGCTGCCGGCACCTTATGAGATTGCTGCTGGTGTGCCTTCATGAGACCGCTGCCGGCGCCTTCAGGGATGTCTTGGCCTTTTGTTGGGGGCTTGCCCTGGGGGATTATCGATTATCAAGATCACTGCAGCGCCTTTTTTATGATATGTACCATATTCTCCAGCGGAATAATGGGCAGATGGTCTTTGTACTGTGCAACCGAAATGGAACGGCAGGTACAGGGATAGTCAAGCTCGTAAACCTCCAGCTGCCCGCCCTGTTTTTGGGATAAAAGGCCGTCTAAAAGGAAGGCCGGATAGAATACGGCGCCGATTCCGTTGATGCACATCTCACCGATAGTCTCAATATTCTCAGTCTCCAGCAAAATATTTGGCTTCCAGTTTTCTTCCTGAAAAATCCGGTTGGAAATCTCCCGGGAGATATTGCCTTTTTTGTTCAGCAGAAAGGGAATCTCCTCCATGCAGGAGATTTTTCCCGTCTCCTTTAATGTCTTCCGGATGGACTGGCAGTTCTCATAGCGGTTCAGCAGCTGGGAAGAGACTACCAGAAGGATTTTCTCCGGCAGCAGAGGCGTATATACAATATCCGGATTGGAGGCAGTGTCGTGGATGATGGCAAAATCAATGGTTTTTTTAATCAAAGCCTGCTCCAGCTGTTCTACATTATCCTCCAGGACGCGGATTTCTATGAGAGGATATTCTTTCATGAAAATAGGAAGCATCTTCGGAAGGAGGAGATGGCCTCTGGTGTGTGACATACCGATGGTCAGCTCTCCCCGTTTTCTTTCCTTTACATCATTTAATTCATTATAAAGCTCAGAATAATCTTTTAACAGCTTCTGCGCATGGCGGTAGAAAACCTGGCCGGCATAAGTCAGCTTCAAAGAGGGCTTCCGTGAAAACAGGGTTACGTCAAGTTCTTTTTCTATCACTGCAATATGGCTGCTGAGGGCCTGCTGGCTGATAAAAAGCTTTTCGGCAGCTTTTGTAAAGTTTCGTTCATCTGCCACTGCGATGAAATATGACAGGTTTTGACTGTTTAACATAATAGCTTTCTCCCGGTATCGGAAATATTTTCGGTTTCAAATTATACCGTTTACAATATACAATATAGTCAGGAAATGTCAAGAGAGAGATTCAGGAGTTTGTAAGAGTTTGTAAGAAAAAAATATGGCTGATTCATGAGACATATGTGTTATACTGAATAAAAGCATGGAGCCAGCAGGGATTATACATTTAAAGCTTAAGGAGGACAGCATGAAATTACTTTTTAAACAGCGGCTATTTTCGTGGTTTGACAGCTACGATATCTATGATGAGCAAGGCAATACACTATATGTGGTGAAGGGACAGCTTTCCTGGGGACACTGCCTGAAAATTTATGACAGCGGAGGGCGGGAAGTGGGGACGGTGCAGGAACGTATATTTACCATGCTTCCCAAGTTTGAGATGTATCTGGGCACAGCCTATGCAGGGTGTATCAGCAAGGAATTTACCTTTTTTAAACCCAGATACAATATTGACTGCAACGGCTGGCAGGTGGAGGGGGATTTTTTCGAATGGGATTACCGGGTGCTGGACAGAGGGGCTGTGTGTGTCGCCCAGGTGTCGAAACAGCTGCTTAACTGGACGGACACATATGTGATCGATGTGAAAAACCCGGAGGATGCCCTGTGCGCCCTTATGCTGGTGCTTGCCATCGATGCAGAGAAATGTTCGCGGAAATGACGGCGGGAGGAATACATATGCATATTACCAAAAAGACAAAGCTATATGGAGCGGGGCTGCTTCTTTTTCTCATTTTGCTTGCAGCAATCTGTCTGGCAAAGGCCAGAGGCAGCAAAGGCGGAGATATTCTTGCGGGGGCCAGTCCTGATACCAGCGCGCTGCAGCTGTACTATTTCGACGGGGAGACGGTGACAGTGAGGACACTGTATGACAGCAGCAGGGAAAAAGAGCTGATAAAGAGAATCAATGCCTCCAGGCTTAAGGAAACGGATGAAACGGCTCTTGCCGGTTTAGAGCCTCCGTTTTACGGAATCTGGATTGGCGGTGCAGACGGGCATGATGTCCTGGCAGCGTGGTCAGAGGGGATCTGGCTGAAGAATGACGGCAGGGTCTACCGGGGGGAGGCGGACTTTCCTTCCTGGTGGGAGGAGCTGGAGAAGGAAGATGAAGACGAGATGACTGTGTTTAATTTCCCCAATGCAGGGAGACTGGCGGAATATAATGTCTTATTTATGAAAAAAGAAGAGAGGGACATTTCGCAACAGGCGGGCAAAGTGGCTATGGCGATTGAAAGTATTTCCGGCAGTGAGATTACAGTGACAATCAGCAATGACAGCGGGGAGGAGTTTGTGTACGGAGAGTATTATTCTCTTCAGAAAAAAATTGACGGAAGCTGGTATACCATGCCTGTCTGGGAGGACAATATTGGCTTTGCCGACATTGCCTGTATTCTTCCTTCGGGGGAGAGGGTGACAAAAACGTATGATTGCAGTATTTTCGGCCCCCTAAAGCCAGGAGAGTATAAGCTGGTGGTGGAAAATATGGGGGTTGAATTTGCTGTGACAGAATAAAATATAGGCTCATTATGTTCTGTAAGCAGAATATAGTCAAGAATCCTGCATGAGAAGCATGGGAATCAGCAGGCAGGTCAGTAAGCCCGCCTCTTTACAATTTCTCCAGCGCATCAAAAAAGAAAACGGGAATCAGGAGAACCGAGAGCTTGGGTATCAGTTGAAAGGCGTTATAGCAAAATTATCGTCAATGGGAGTTAATGTGAAAGATTTAACCATGTAAATCAAAGAATTTTGAATTCTGACAGGACAGGCTGCATGCTTTCAAGCTTGGAAGCATGCAGCCTGTCTCATAATAGGGATTAAACAGCATCCGGGCGCTCCGCCTCCGCATCATGGCGGGGCAGCCTGGCGAAATACGTATCATGGGCTTCATGGTACACCTGGTTGAATTCCTCATCCCGTCCAGAATGAAGCATGGAAATATAATCGTGAACCTGGTGCTTGATCTCCGGCAGCGCCCTTGCCACAGTAGCAACGCCTACGTTGGAGCAGACATCGGAAATTCTCTCGGCCTCAGAAAGCAGGTCGAAAAATTCCGAACCGTTAAAAACTTCGCAGGACCCATTGCGGAGGCGATCCAGATGATGCTGTTTCAACACATTCACCATATCGTCCACCACCTGTTCCAGAGGCTCAATCCCCCGGGCCTTGGCCAGGTTTTGCTTCCGGAAAGCTTCGCTGGTGTGGTCTAAAATCGTATCCAGCAGATTCCACAGCACAGCCAGATCAGACAGCGCCTCTCTGGAAAAAGTGTTTTCCTTCTCATGAAGATCCGCGGCAATCTCCGAAATATTCAGGGCATGATCTCCCAGACGCTCAAACTCTGTAATGGCTGAAAAATAATAGTTCATAATCTCCACATGATAGTGAGAGGTGATGGTGGCAGAGATCTGAACCAGGTAGTTGCTCACATGGTCTGCCATCCTGTCAATATGATTTTCATCCTCCTCCATCTGCTGTATCATCTCCGGATCGTACTGGGTAAACAGGATGAAGGCACGGCTGATGTTGGTTCTGGCAAGCTGGCACATGACAAGCAGGATGTCATAGCAGCGGCCAAAAGCCATGGCAGGCGTGCTGATAAAGACAGGGCTCAGTGCATCCAGCATCTCATCGTATTTGCCAGGGGCCGCAGGCACATCCTTTATAAGACGGTGGCTCAGCTTCTCATAGACTCCTACGAAAGGAAGCAGAAGAACTGCACAGGACAGATTAAAAATCGTATTGGCATTGGCGATGCCGCCGGAATAGATGGCCCTGTCCCAGATTCTGTCTAAAAGCCCGGCGCTATGTAAAATGGCAACTACGATTAAAATCAGGGCGGATTTGCTTAAGTTAAACAGGATATTGACAATACCCACCCTTTTTGCCTCAGGCTTTGCGCCTATATTGCAGACAATGGCTGTGGTTACACAGTCTCCCAGGTATACGCCTACCAGCACGGCATAGATTTCCCCGAAGGTCATCTGGCCGGAGGTGGAAAAGGCCTGGAGAATCCCCACAGTGGCTGAAGAACTTTGCAGCACAAAGGCAACCCCTGCTCCAGACAGATAGCCAAGCAACGGATTCTGGCCCAGGCTGGAGAAAAGCCGCTCTACGATCCCGCTGTCTGAAAGAACCTGTACTGCATCTGTCATGTTCATAAGCCCGGAGAACAGGATCCCGAACCCGATGATAATCTGCCCCACCTTTCCAAAATCACTGGATTTCAGCCCCATGATAATGATGATTCCGATAATCAGGGCCAGAGGCGCCAGGGTCGACGGCTTTAAAAACTGGAGAAACCAGGTTCCTGAAGAATTCAGATCCAGAAGCCGGATGATCTGGCCGGTGACCGTGGTGCCTACATTGGCGCCGATTATGATCCCCAGAGACTGCTTAAGAGAAATAATCCCTGCACCCACGAGTCCTGAAGTAAGAACAATGGTGGCTGTCGAAGACTGGATGACTGCAGTCACTGCAAGCCCTAAAAGAAATGCCTTAAAGGGGGTGCCGGTAATCCGTTCCATAGCTTTTTTCAGTGTGCCGGAAGAGCTGGCCTTCAAACCGTCCCCCATCAGGCGCATTCCATAAAGAAACATGGACAATCCGCCAAAAAGAGTTATCACATTAAAAATTTTCATCTGTCCTCACCTGTAAAATATTTGCATCCCTTTAAAAGGAGCCTTACTTGGCATTGTACTAAAATTTTACAAAAAACGCCACAAGATTTTTATTTTATTCTGTGAGTGTAATAGCAACAAGAAAAATTATAATAAGATATTTCCATAAAAAATATGAAAGGGAATTTCATCCATCTTTTGCAACTGGCTTTTCAAATTAAGATTGACGGAAGAAAGGATACCTACTATTATTTATTATATGTATGCTCTAGAAAGGAAGGCCTGAAGCAGGCTGGAAAGAGAGATTGTGGGAATGCCGTTGGTAAGTATTATTATTCCGGTTTACAATGCCGAAAAAACCATTGACAGATGTGTGGACAGTGTCCTGAATCAGACATATAAAGACTTTGAGCTTCTTCTGCTGGATGATGGCAGCACAGATGGTTCGGGAGGGATATGCGATGGGTATGCAAAAAAGGATCCGCGTATCCGTGCGGTGCACAAGGAAAATTCGGGGGTGTCGGATACCCGCAATCAGGGGATTGCCATGGCAAAGGGTGAGTACCTGCAATTTTTGGACAGCGATGACTGGCTTATGCCAAACGGGACAGAGAGCTTTGTGCGCGCTGTCACATCCTGTCCCTGTGATATGGTAATCGCAGATTTTTACAGGGTGGTTGGAGAGAGGGTGTCGCAGAAAGGCGACATCCAGAGAGAAGGCGTCATCGACAGGGAAGAATACGCTGTCCAAATGATGCAGAAACCGGCAGATTTTTATTATGGGGTTTTGTGGAACAAATTTTATAAGCGCTCTGTCATAGAAAATTATGGGATAAAGATGGATACTGCTATAAACTGGTGTGAGGATTTCCTGTTTAACCTGGAATATGTCCGGCATATCAGCCGCGTGTATGTCCTCAGGGTTCCAGTGTATTATTACGTAAAGACAAAGGGATCCCTGGTAACCCAGGGGCTCAGTGTAAAAAAGACGATTCAGATGAAGCGTACGGTCTTTGCCTATTACAATGCTTTCTACAAGGATGTTTTCGGTGAGGAGGAGTATGAAAAATGGAAGGGAAGGATATACGGTTTCCTTCTTGATGCAGCTGGTGACGGGACGGTGTTGTCTTTAAGCGGAACAGGAAGCTGCAGGCTGGGGGACGAGAGAGGCAATGTAAGCGAGAGCGTGCAGCAGGGGGAGGGAGTATTCTTTGACCTTTACAGGGAGAGGCAGCTGTGGGAAAAGCTGTTTGATACCGTGGCGGTAAGGCACAGTATGACTGCAGTTGACGTGAAGGTCCTGTATTTCCTGAACCAGCAGTATAAAGGCTGTACGGAAAAGGAGACGGCGGCTGTTCTGAATCTTTCCAGAATGGCCTTGTCCGCAGCTCTTCAGAGGCTGCTGGCACTGAAGCTGCTGATACCGCCCCCAAGGCAGGACAGAAGGATGAAGGGGGAATACACAGACCGGGAAAAGCAGCAGGAGGACAAGAAAAAAGCGGCCATGAAAGAATACAGGGTGACACAGGAGGCAGAGGAGATCTTGTCAGAATTGCTGTTTTTGGAGCAGGTACTCTACGGAGGGTTTTCAAAGGAAGAAATCGAGACATACGAAATGCTGGATGAAAAACGGAGGAAAAATATAAAAGCAGCGCTGAGGATATAAGGAGGAAGGCTATGGATGCGGGTGAACAGAAAAGGCCCCATAAAGGTACGAGCAAAGGAGGCAGCTGTAAGAGAGCAGGCCTGCTATGGAATATACTGTGGAGTGTAATCATAACCTGTACACTCAGTACGATCCTGTGGATCGGATTTCACGGAGTCCCTCTTGCAGGACTGCCAAAAAAAGAGGAGGTACAAAGTATTACTGTCCTCTGCGAGGGAGCCGGCCAAAGGGAGATTACAGATGATGCCAATATAGAGCTTTTAATAAAGGCCGCCAATCTTCTTAACTACCGAATCGGCGGTGAAACAGACAAAAACCCAATCATCACGGTTACATATCATCTGGCAAATGGAGAGGACATTACGCTGAAGGCCAATGGCACAACTATGTGGTGGCATGGGAAAAGCCATTCTTTAAAAGAGGAAAATGTATTTGTTAACATTATACGGGGCTTGTTTTTTGATATGTAGGTATCCGGCGATAGCTTACGATTGCCCGCACAGTCCTTGAGTGGGAAGCTGTGCGGGCAGGGATGATGTGGCTCATGACTCGGTTCACAGTCCGCTTGTGTCCGGCCAGACAGGGTGCGGGATATGGAGACAGGGGAGGCTGTCAATGGTCCGCGGCGGATTTCCGGCTTTCAAAGAAGGGGAAGGCGTCTATGGCATCTAAAATATCCTGAAAATCTTCCCTGGGGGCAAGCCCAATATACCTGGAGAGAATTTCGTTTTCCTGTTTCTTAAAAGGGCCGTAAAAGATATCATAGAGATTGTGGCCCCGCATACAGATTTTAAAAAGCTCAAAATTCTCTTTCAGGTCATCCACACAGCAGATTTCCCTGCCTAAAAGCTGTGTCAGATGGCGGCCGCTTACCAGGCGGTGAAGGTATTCTGTCCATTTTTCAAAAAGGGTCTGCCAGAAGGCCTCCTCACTTTCCACGATGCCGAGGGCTGCCATGACAGCCGGATTGAGAAAATAATTCTCAAAGGAGTAGTACTTCAGGATCAGTACATTGCGGCGGCGGACCTTGGGCAGTTTGTCGATGTCCTGGGCATTGCGTTCGTCGTAATACTGGCACAGATCAGAGGCCAGCTTTATGGGATCCTTGCCGTCGCCGTCCCGGATCATCAGAAACTGATCCTTTAGATAGACCTGGTTCATGTATTTTAAATTGGCGTAGGTCTTTATGTTGGTGCAGCTGTTGGTAGTCAGGATGGAGATGCGGGACAGCTGGCCGTTTGAATCGTGCAGCTCCGGATAGTATTTTTTCAGCAGGAGAGGCAGGCGGCTTTTATCCTGTTTGCCTTCTACGATAAAGACAAAGCTGACGTTTAAAAGATCGTTGGCCCCATAGCCAAGATCATCCAGGATCTGGTCAATGTCTGCATGCTCCCGGACAAAGGGGCGGTCATCGAAGCTGGTAACCACCTGACAGAGCTGACGGCTGGTAAAGTTGGCAATCAGGTTGGGGGAGTGGGTGGAAAAAATAACCTGGTTTTTCTTGGACAGCCGGTACAGAATGGCTCCTGCCGTCTTTTGGAGGGACGGGTGGAGAAAAAGTTCCGGATATTCTACCATGATGATGCTGGGAATCTGTTTCTCGCTTTCGATGTAGGTTTCCAGAAGAGACAGCATGTAGATGCTTTTCATGCCGTTGCTTAAGTCCTCAATAGGCTTGGGATTCTGTTCTTCATCCCGTTTGGTCTCGGCGGTTAAGCGAAAGACAGAGTCAGGGTTGCAGGCCAGGGTGTAAAGAATCTCCTCGATCCCCCCGTTTTTCCGGTAATTTTCATTGACTCTCTCCGAAAAATCCCCCAGGTTCAGCTGATACATCTTGTATTCCAGAAGCCGGGCGGTTTCACACAGCAGCAGCTCTTCCGGCTTTTTCTGGTTGATTAAGCCGATGCAGCTGAAGCACTGGTTGCACAGCTTGGAGGGACTGAACATGCAGGTGTTGGAGCGCAGGCGCTTAAGCTGCTCATCCTCCTGAAAAAGCAGCAGATCCTCCTGGAAAGCGGTAAGCTGGCGCTGGGTGTCAATAAAGTACAGCCGGGGAAGCAGCTGTGGAATAAAGCTGTTGTGCTTTCGCAGGCCGTCGTGGTAACGGATATCCTGGCTGTGATTGATGATGCAGGTAAAGGAAAGCTGCCTGCCGTCAAAGGAGGGAAGCTTGGCGCAGAAATCTTTTTTCCAGGGGTCGAACCGTTTGTACTGGCTGACGATTCCATGGACATGGAACTGCTCCAGATCCTGTTTGGTCAGGCTTAAGGTCATGGAAATCTCGATGTTCTGGTTTTTCTCGTTGAAATCATCTCTGGATACAGTATAGCTTCCCAGGGCGGCACGGACAGCCTTTAGGATGCCGGTCTTGCCGGTGTTGTTTTTTCCTACCAGAATCAGGGCATTTTCAATGTTTTCAATCTGCAGGTTTTCGATGGATTTAAAATTATGTATAGACAGGCTGGTAATCTGCATGGCAGGGCCTCCTTCTTACTATATATGGCAGTTACAGTATACAACCGGTAGAGCGAATGTTTATAGGCGCTTAAAAATAGTATAGATAAGGATAAGAGAAAATGCAAGAGGCGGCAGAAAGGTTTTAAAAGTACAGCTTCAGGAAGGAGAATAGGGATGAATCCTTTTTATATGCCGTTTACGGCAAGTCCTTTAAAACAGAATGAGACATACCGGGAGGTTCTTCCGCTGCATCCGGCATTGAGGGGAATTATCCGCTGTTTTTGGGGAAGCGACAGGCCCTATCTGAGAAATGAAGAGAATGCAATGCCAACCCTGGTGGTTCCGGATACCTGTGCGGATATTATTTACCAGATAGATTATACGGAAAATTCTGTTGCCGGCTATTTCTGTGGCGTCAATGATACCAGCTTCGTAAGTCAGGTAGATGTAAAGGACGGGCATCTTGTCTCTGTGTTTGCCATACGTTTTTATGCCTGGGAGGCTTGGGCTTTCTCGGAAGATTCTTTGAAAGGCACTATAAACAGCCTCTATGATGTACAATCCAGATTTTCCTGGGTGGATAAGGTACTGAGGCCCCAGTTGTTTTTTAAGCAGTCCTTAAAAGAACGGACAGCCCTGGCGGAGGAGGTGTTTCTGAAACGGCTGTTTTTGGCAAGGCAGAACGACACTATAAGCTATGCCATAAGCCAAATCCTGGACAAGAAGGGCCGGCTGGGCGCTGACTGGCTTTCCCGGTCCTGTTTTATAAGCAGCCGCCAGTTGGAAAGGCTGTTTCATGAGTATATCGGGATTACTCCCAAAAAGCTTTGCAATCTTGTGCGCTATCAGTGTCTTTGGAATGAAATTTTGAGAAATCCTGGGTTTCGTGTGCAGGATGCGGTTTACAAGTACGGATATACAGATCAGTCCCATCTCATGCGGGAATTTAAGCGCTACCACACCATGGATATTAAAAATGCCCTGGCCTATGCACAGGGTATCCCCCTGTCTGCGGAGGGGAATGTCGGAAATATACAATATTTTCCCCAAAGTTTATGATAAAATAAAAAGGCAGATTCCTGCCGGGGCAGGAGGGATTTTATACATATACGATTGTGAAGGAGAGAATAAGCCATGGGAAATGATGCTGAATTATTCAGTGTATGCGGGACAGACTGCAGCACTTGCTACTGTTACAAATCCATGTGTGAAGGCTGCAACGCAGCAAGCGGAAAGGTTTTCCACGTGCCGGAGGGGAAAGCATGTGCCATCTATGACTGTGTTGTAAGCAAAAAGGGACTGAAAAACTGCGGAAAATGCAGCCAGGCCCCCTGTGCCATCTGGATGAACACAAGAGATCCTAAATTTTCGGATGAAGAATTTGACGAGAATGTCAGGACGCGCATGCAGGCGCTGAAGGACAGGCAGGGCTGAGGCTCAGGAAGGAGCGGCAAGGCGTTTTGAGGAATTTATATGCCGGCCTTGTTTTCAGGAGGGAAGGGAATTATCAGAATGAAGATACTAAACAAAGGCATGGACAGTGATCTGAAGAAAATACCGGGGATAGGGGTGGATATGGAGCGCCATTTGCAGAATATAGGGATTAGGTGCGTGGCGGATCTGAGAGGGAGAGATCCTGAAAAGCTGTATCACCTGGATTGCCTGAAAAAGGGGTTTCGGGATGATAAATGTGTGCTGTACGTATTCCACTGTGCGGTGTATTATGCAGAACATGAGACCCATGAGCCAGAGAAACTGAAGTGGTGGTATTGGAAGGATAAGGAGTATCCGGAAAAGGAACAGGTTCTTTAAAACAGTCTGGGGCTGCGGCAAAGTATATTGCTGCAGCTTCTTTTTTTGGAAAAATGTATAATATTCTATTGACATACAATATTATATGTCATATAATATAGAAAACGAAATAATATTATAAGTTTGTAAAACCACAGACAAGGAGTGAGAACATGGTCTTTAATACAGGAGCAGCTCTCCTGGATGCCATTGTACTGGCGGTTGTGTCCAGGGACACGGAAGGAACCTATGGGTATAAGATTACGCAGGATGTCAGGGAAGCCATTGACATTTCGGAATCAACGCTGTATCCGGTGCTTCGGAGGTTGCAGAAAGACGAATGTCTGGAAGTGTATGATCTTGCATTTGATGGACGGAACCGAAGATATTATAAGATTACAGAGAGAGGGCGGGTACAGCTGAATCTGTACCGCGGAGAATGGCATGTCTATTCCGGTAGGATATCTAAAATACTTGAGGAGGCTGGCTGATGAGTAAGGAAGAGTTCATGAAGGAACTGGAATATCTGCTTTCCGATATTCCAGATGAAGATAAGAAAGACGGACTGGATTATTACCGGGATTATCTGGACGAGGCGGGGGACATGGCAGGCAAAGCTATAGAAGAATTCGGAAGCCCGGAAAGGATCGCCGCGATTATACGATCGGATATCCGAGGAGATCTGGGAGACGGGGGAGCCTTTACAGAAAGGGGCTATGAGGATGAGCGGTTCAGGGATCCCAATTATCAGGTGGTTAAAAGACATGATCTGCCGGATATAAATGAGGACAGTGACAGCCGGCAGGCAGGCGGAGGGAATGAGAACCGGGAAGCCTGGAGCAGTCGGGAAAGCACAGAGGGCCAGGGCGGCTGGAGCAGCAAGAGCAGTACAGAAGATCAAAGCGACTGGAGCAGCCAGGCCGGAGCCGATAAGCGAAGAGGCGGTTTTGATGGTACGGGAACACAGGGGGGACAGAGCCGCCCTTTAGGTTCAGGCCCTCAGGGACGCATGGTAAAGATTGTTTTATTTGCAGTATTGGCAATCATAGCGTTCCCGGCGCTTTTGGGAATCGGTGGAGGTATTTTAGGAGTGGCTGCAGGGGTGATTTCCGTATTCTTTGCAGTGCTTGTGGTGCTGGCGGTTCTGACCTTTGCGTTGATTTTAGCCGGAATCCTCCTCTGTGTGGCCGGGGTAATCGCCATGTTTACCAGTTTGCTTGACGGACTCTTTTGTTTTGGGGCAGGTCTGTTGGTGTTGTCTTTTGGCCTGATCTGCCTGGTGATTTCCGCATGGTTTTACGGAAGGCTGGTTCCGTGGATGATACGGGGCTGTGTAAACGGAATCGGCAGTTTGATTCATAGAAAGGAGCGCAGGGCATGAAAGGATTTACCAAGGTTGTGCTGATACTGGCGGTGTTTAGTTTTCTGTTTGGTACGGCGATTACGGTGGCAGCTGCTTCCCTGGGAGGACGGATGCCAAGGGCAGTGGTTATAAACAACGGATGGAGGGACGGAGAATGGTTTTTCTTTTCCAGGGGCTCCTCCAGACACAGGGAACATAGCTTTCGCACAAGCGATGACGTAGATCAGGATATAAGAGAAGCCCAGGAGAAGAATGGGATAGCAGCAGACATGGATATTGATGCCGTGATGAGCAGTGTGGGATGCAGCAAGGTGAAGATATCTGCGGAAGCTGTGGGCCTGGAGATTGTGGAAGGAAGTACAGACGGAACAATCTATCTGATGGAAGCAGGAAATCTTGTGGAATGGGAACAGGAGGTGGACGACGACACCCTGGAGATCACTGTACGAAGGAAAAACAAAAGGTTTGTGGATATGTCGTGGGATGATGAAGGGGCACAGGCAGTTTTAGTGCTTCCGGCAGGGGAAACATTTCCTGAGATGGAAATACAGGCGGAAGCCGGATGTGTGACGGCGGGGCTGCTTACAGTGAGCAAGCTGAAGCTGGACGCAAGCGCCGGCGACATTACCATAGATTCCGGGGAGGTTCAGGAACTGGATATCAACTGTGCGGCAGGTTCCATAGAGTATGTGGGAAAGATCGGGCAAAAGCTGGAGGCAGACTGCCAGGCAGGAAACGTTGAACTCTATCTGACTGGCCAAAAGAAAGACTTTAACTATGAATTTGAGGTCAGTATGGGAGCTATAAATATTGACGGCGAGTCATACATCAGGCTTGAAACAGAAAAATCTTTGCATTATGATGGGGCTGTGAAGAAAGCGGAGCTGGAATGTGAAATGGGAAATATTGAGATCTTTTTTTCAGAAGAATAGAAGAGGAGGAAAATCATTTATGGAAAAGAAATTATATCGTTCTGTAACCAACAAGATGCTGTTCGGGGTGTGCGGGGGCCTGGGAGAATATTTCAACGTTGACCCTACGATTGTCAGGCTTTTATGGGCGATTCTGGCATCTACCGGTACGGGGATCATCGTGTATTTTATTGCGGCGATCATCATTCCCCAGGATATAGGAATCCGCTGATAAAAGGCGCATAACAGAATAGGCCTGCAAAAAACGGGTATACTCTTAGAAGGTTAAAGAAAGGAGTATACCTGTTTTATGTCAAAAAAGAAAAAAGATGAACCCTTTGACCCGAAAAATCTGACACCGGAGGAATTGTTAAAATACGAGATTGCCACAGAATTGGGGCTTAGCGATAAAGTTTTGAAGCATGGGTGGAAAAGCCTGACGTCCAAAGAGAGCGGAAGGATCGGAGGGCTGGTTACAAAGAAAAAAAGAGAGATGAAGAAGGAGGCCCTGGGGTAACAAAGAGTTTTTCCATGAGCCTTGAAAAACCATGCTCCCTGTGTTATAATCCCTTTAACTGGAGGTCCAGTAAAAAGGAGGAAAAGCACTATGAAAAGAAAGATGTTAGCGTTACTTATGGCAGTGACTATGACAGCCGGCCTGACAGCATGCGGCGGCAGTGACAGCGGCAGCCAGACAACTGCAGGGGCAGACAGCGCCACCACAGCGGCTGCAGAGACCACGACGGCTGCGGCCAAGGCGGAGACAGAAGCTCCCAAGACAGCCAGTGAATCATCTGACGGCGGCTATGAGCTGGCATTGGTGACCGATCTTGGAACGATTGACGACAAGTCCTTTAACCAGGGTGCATGGGAAGGCATGACCAAGTATGCAGAGGAGAATAACATTACCTATAAATACTATCAGCCTCAGGAGGGAACTACAGATTCTTATCTGGAGACCATCGGCCTGGCAGTGGAGGGCGGCGCAAAGCTGATTGTGTGTCCGGGCTTCTTATTCGAAGAACCGGTATATCTGGCTCAGGATGAGTATGCGGACATTACCTTTATTCTTCTGGACGGCGAGCCTCACAGCGGCGATTATTCCGAGTACAGAACCAATGACAACGTAATGCCTATCCTGTTCCAGGAGGATGAGGCAGGCTTCCTGGCCGGCTATGCGGCGGTGAAGGACGGCTATACCAAGTTAGGCTTTATGGGCGGCATGGCAGTTCCGGCAGTTATCCGCTATGGCTACGGCTTTATCGAGGGTGCAGAGTATGCAGCAGCAGAGATGGGCATAGACGGCATCCAGGTAATGTACAATTACACCGGCCAGTTCGCAGCTACCCCGGAGGCACAGTCCATGGCAGC
Organism: uncultured Hungatella sp.; assembly: GCA_910585435.1. Lineage (GTDB taxonomy): Bacteria > Bacillota > Clostridia > Lachnospirales > Lachnospiraceae > UBA3402. The sequence continues at coordinate 60,728 of CAJUEJ010000015.1, forward strand.
TTCCTGGTATCAGAACGGAACAGAGGTGGTATTCGGCTGCGGCGGAGCTGTAGGCAACTCTGTCATGGCAGCAGCTCAGGAGAAGGGCGCAAAGGTTATCGGTGTGGACGTTGACCAGAGCTTTGAGTCCGATACTGTTATCACTTCCGCTATGAAGATGCTGGCCAATTCTGTTTATGACGGTGTGAAAGCATTTTATGACGGAAACTTCCCAGGGGGCAAGACTACTATATTTACTGCAGAAAATGCAGGCGTAGGCCTTCCCATGGAAACTTCCAAGTTTAGTACCTTTACACAGGAGGATTACGACGGGATTATGGACAAGCTGATAAAGGGAGAGATCACGTTGACTCAGCCGTCTGCTGACAACAACGATCCCACAAAGGATCTGACCTTATCCGCATCCACCGTTACATTTGTAGAGTAGTTTCAGGTTATAAATTATTTTAATGTTCAGAAAAGAGGTGCAAGATTTGCACCCCTTTTCTGTATATGTACTTCAGGAGTCTCTCCTAAAAGGCCTTCCGATGGAATTATCCTGCAAAGTCTCGCCAGGTAGAATGGGGCCTGGGAAGGAGAACCCCCAGGAGTACATGAAACAGGAGCCGCCTTCCCGGCGCTCTCCGAATGATAAGGGGGTTTTTGATGGATTACGTAATCGAGATGCTTCACATCACAAAGAAATTTCCGGGTATTATCGCCAATGATGATATTACGATCCAGCTGAAAAAAGGTGAGATTCATGCGCTGCTTGGAGAAAACGGGGCAGGCAAGTCCACCCTGATGAGTGTGTTGTTCGGCCTGTACCAGCCGGAAAAGGGAACTATAAAAGTAAAGGGGCAGGAGGTAAAGATAAAGGGGCCTCTGGATGCCAACGCACTGGGCATCGGAATGGTGCACCAGCATTTTAAGCTGGTACATAATTTTACTGTACTTCAGAATATTGTATTAGGCATGGAGACCGTAAAGAAGGGCCTTCTGAAGATGGATGACGCCCGGAACAAGGTGATGGAGCTGAGCCGGCGCTACAACCTGTTTATCGATCCGGACGCCCTGATATCCGACATCACGGTGGGGATGCAGCAGAGAGTGGAGATTCTGAAGATGCTGTACCGTGACAATGAAATCATGATTTTTGATGAGCCGACAGCGGTTCTCACTCCCCAGGAGATTGACGAGCTGATGGCTATCATGAAAAATCTGACGGCAGAGGGGAAATCCATTCTGTTTATCACCCACAAATTAAACGAAATCAAGGCGGTGGCGGACCGATGCAGCGTCCTGCGCCGGGGAAAATATATTGGAACCATTGACGTGGCATCTGCCTCCAAGGATGAGATGTCGGAGATGATGGTGGGCCGCAAGGTAAATCTGACGGTGGAGAAAACAGATGCAAAGCCGGGGGATGTGGTTCTGGAGGCAGATCACATTTCCATGGATGCCAGGCAGGAGGGGCATACCAAAAAGCTGGTTTCCGACGTCAGCTTCAAGGTACATCGGGGAGAGATCGTCTGCATCGCCGGAATCGACGGCAACGGGCAGACAGAGCTGGTTCAGGCCATCACAGGCCTCAGAAGCTTAAGCGCCGGCTCTATCCGGTTAAACGGGGAGGATGTGACGAAGAAATCCATCCGCTATAAGAACACCCACGGGCTGGCCCATATTCCGGAGGATCGCCACAAGCATGGGCTGGTTTTAGACTACAACTTAGGCTACAATGCGGTGCTGCAGCAGTATTTCCAGCCGGAATTCCAGAGTCACGGATTCCTGAAAAATGATAAGATTTATGAATATGCGGATAAGCTGATCAGTAATTTTGATATCCGCAGCGGAGAGGGCGCAAGCACCATTACCAGAAGCATGTCCGGCGGCAACCAGCAGAAGGTGATTGTGGCCCGCGAGATTTCCAGGGCCCATGATTTGCTTCTGGCGGTTCAGCCTACCAGAGGCCTGGATGTGGGAGCCATCGAATATATCCATAAGGAACTGATAAAACAGAGAGATTCCGGTTCGGCGATTTTGCTAATATCCCTGGAGCTGGACGAGGTGATGAATCTAAGCGACAGGATTTTAGTGATTTTTGAAGGCCGCATCGTGGCAGAGCTGAATCCCAAGCAGGTGACTGTACAGGAGCTGGGCCTCTACATGGCAGGCTCCAGGAAAGAAGGTGGAACAGATGAAGACAAATAAAAAGAAAAATTATGTGGGAGTGCTTTCTTCTGTGTTTGCCATTGTCATCGGGCTTTTAGTAGGGCTTGTGGTGCTTCTGCTGTGCAATCCGTCCCAGGCCCTTCCAGGGTTTGTCACGATTCTGACAGGGGCCCTGACCCATGGGATGAAAGGCGTGGGGCAGGTGTTTTATTATGCCACCCCTATTATTTTAACCGGCCTGTCCGTAGGGTTTGCATTTAAGACAGGGGTGTTCAATATCGGTACACCGGGACAGTTCCTGGTGGGAGCCTTCGGCGCTGTCTATGTAGGTATCCTGTGGGATAAGCTGGGAGGTGTCCACTGGGTTGTGGCCCTTCTTGCCAGTGTGATTATGGGAGCGTTGTGGGGGCTGATACCAGGAATTTTAAAGGCATATTTCAATGTAAACGTGGTTATTTCCTGTATTATGATGAATTATATCGGGCTTTTTGCCGTGAACTGGACGGTGAAAAGCTATAAGCCCCTGTTCAATACCATGCGCAACGAATCCAAAAATGTAGCTGCCACGGCTCAGATCCCTAAAATGGGGCTGGACAAGCTGTTTCCGGGATCCAGTGTCAACGGAGGGATCCTTATAGCCATTCTGGTGGTGATTTTAATCTATATCCTGTTAAACAAGACTACCTTTGGGTATGAGCTGAAGGCAGTGGGCTACAGCCCGGACGCAGGAAAATATGCGGGAATCAATGAGAAGCGCAATATTATCGCGTCCATGCTGATTGCAGGCGCCATTGCAGGGCTGGGCGGAGGCCTTTTGTACCTGGCAGGAACCGGGAAGCATATCGAGATCAAGGACGTGCTGGGCTCCGAAGGTTTTACAGGGATCTCCGTGGCCCTTCTGGGACTGAGCCATCCGGTGGGCGTGCTGTTTTCAGGAATTTTTATCGCGTATCTCACGGCGGGAGGGTTTTACCTGCAGCTGTTTGAATTTTCTACGGAGATTATAGATATTATTGTGGCTGTGATTATCTATTTCAGTGCCTTTGCGCTGATTGTGCGGACGCTGATGGGAAGGCTTAAGGAGAAAAAACAGAAGAAAGACGGGGGGAGAGAGGCATGAATATTATTTATTTTATTTTTCAGCAGACAATGCTTTTTACTATCCCGTTGATGATTGTGGCTCTGGGCGGAATGTTTTCCGAGCGCAGCGGGGTGGTGAATATTGCGCTGGAGGGCATCATGATCATGGGGGCTTTTGTCAGCATTCTGTTCCTGAACCTGACAGGAGGGAAGATGTCGGGACAGCTTCAGCTGCTCTTGGCCATCGTGATTTCCATGGTTACCGGGGCGGTATTTTCTCTGACCCATGCCTATGCGGCTATCAATATGAAGGCGGATCAGACCATCAGCGGTACGGCCCTCAATATGTTTGCGCCGGCATTTGCCATCTTCGTGGCCCGGGTGATCCAGGGGGTGCAGCAGATTCAGTTTAACAATACCTTCCGCATCGAATCGGTTCCGGTTTTGGGAAAAATTCCGGTTCTGGGGCCCCTTCTGTTTCAGAATACGTATATTACTACGTATATCGGAATCGGGATTCTTGTTTTGTCCACGGTGGTGCTTTATAAAACCCGGTTTGGCTTGCGGCTTCGCGCATGCGGGGAACATCCCCAGGCGGCGGATGCGGCCGGTATCAATGTGTATCGGATGCAGTATGCGGGAGTTGTGATCTCAGGGGCTTTGGGAGGCCTTGGAGGCCTTGTGTTTGTGGTGCCTACATCTACGAATTTTAATGCGGATGTGGCCGGGTACGGATTTCTGGCTATCGCGGTGCTGATCTTCGGACAGTGGAAGCCTGTGAAGATTCTGGGGGCGTCCTTGTTTTTCGGGCTTATGAAGACCATTGCGGCGGCTTATTCGGGGATTCCGTTTCTGGCGGGGCTGGGGATTCCCAGTTACCTCTACAAGATGATACCTTATATTGCCACTATGGTGGTTTTGATGTTTACATCTAAGAATTCACAGGCGCCCAGGGCTTCGGGGGTGCCTTATGATAAGGGGCAGAGGTAAGGGATTGGTGGAATCCGGCTGTAGGATTCGCTGCGGGTTGGCTTCAAAGCAACTGGGAGACGTCTTCAGACGTTTCCCAGTTGCTTCGAAGCTACTTGGTCGGCTCGCGTGAGATTGGGGGATGGGGGATAAGGCAATCCCTTAAGGAGGTGTAAAGGAAGAACGTCGGGGGATGTGTGGGAGAAATGGACGGGGAAAATGCTGCCGGAAAAAATTGGAGGAAATTTCAAAAAAATATTGACAATTCACACAATCTATATTATACTATCGAAGGTATCGAGGCGTGGCTCAGTTTGGTAGAGCGCTGCGTTCGGGACGCAGAGGCCGCAAGTTCGAATCTTGTCGCCTCGATTAGTTACATGATACGGCCTGTTGGTCAAGCGGTCAAGACGACGCCCTCTCACGGCGTAAACCCGGGTTCGATTCCCGGACAGGTCATTTGCTGTTGTACAGGTTACAACAGCTTTTTTACAAAATAGCTTTAAAAAAGTGCTTCCGTGGCTCAGCTGGTAGAGCAACGCATTCGTAATGCGTAGGTCGCCGGTTCGAATCCGGCCGGGAGCTTTTAAGCCAGAGAGGCTTTACACGAGGAGGGGAGGAATTGAATCTTCCTCTTTTTTTGTGAATTTCTGCGTATTCTGATGAGTCATCGGGGTCTTCATTATTTTTCCAACAAACATATTAATTAAAGAGTGTGCTGCAACCTGCCTTGCATGCCTGAGAAGCCACGCCTAAGTTCCGATGAGAGGGAAAATCTAAGGATAAGGCGTAAAATCGTTGCTTCTGCGTGGTTTTTGGAGGAACTACGAGTTGCGTGGAGGCGATGAATATGGAATAATGGGGGCAACAAAAACAGCAGCACACAACAACAGGCAACACAACAAAACAGAAACAAAGGAGAGAGAAAGTTGACGAAGAAACGAAGCAAGACAGAAGAGATCATCCATCAGCTGAAAAAGAACTGGCAGCTGTATGTGATTATCGCCCTCCCGGTACTCATCCTGCTGGTCTTCAGCTATGGCCCCATGTATGGCCTTCAGATCGCGTTTAAAGATTTTGTGCCTACCAGGGGGTTCGGAGGAAGTAAGTGGGTAGGGATGAAACATTTTAAAGCGTTTGTTACCTCTTACCAGTTCGGAAGGCTTATTAAGAACACATTGATTATAAGACTTTACTCCCTTATCGCCAATTTCCCGGTGGCTATTATCCTGGCGGTGGCGGTAAACGAGTGTAAGTGCAAATGGTATAAGAAGACAGTGCAGATGGTCACCTACGCGCCTCATTTTATTTCCACTGTTGTCATGGCGGGAATCGTGCTTATGGTCCTGTCTCCCTATTCTGGTATTATCAATAATATCATCCAGGCGTTTGGAGGAGAACGGATTGACTTTATGGCCAGGCCCCAGTATTTTAAGCATATCTATGTGTGGTCCGGCGTGTGGCAGACCATGGGATTTAATTCCATTATCTACATATCGGCACTGGCTGGTATTGATCCTACGCTTCATGAGGCGGCTGTGATGGACGGAGCCAGCCGCTGGCAGCGGATTGTCAACGTGGATCTGCCAGGCATTATGCCTACCATTGTCACCATGCTGATTATGAACTGCGGGCGGATCATGACGGTAGGATATGAGAAGATTCTGCTTTTGCAGAATTCCGTGAATATGTCTGCGTCAGATGTTATTTCCACCTATGTGTACCGCTTGGGACTGGAAAACGCCCAGTACAGTTTCTCCACGGCAGTGGGACTGTTCAATGCGGTGATCAACTGCACGCTGCTGGTATTGGTCAATAAGATTGCCAAAAAGGTAAGCGATACCAGCCTGTGGTGAGAGGAGGAGAAAAATGAAAGCAAGAACATCCGACAGATGGTTTTCCTTTATGGTATACGGGCTTTTGACCGTGATCCTGGTTTTGATTGCGTTTCCACTGATCTACCTGGTAAGCGCCTCCTTCAGCGATCCCCAGGCAGTGATCGCAGGAAGGGTGTGGCTTCTTCCTGTAGACTTTACACTGAAAGGCTATGAGGCGATCTTTAAAGACCAGAGCCTTATCAGAGGATTTTTAAATTCCGTATTCATCACCGTAGCGGGAACCACCTTGAACCTTATTGTGACTGTGATGATGGCTTATCCAATATCCAGAAGGAATTTTTACGGAAGAAAATTTTTCACGTTATTTATGATGTTTACCATGTTTTTCAGCGGCGGCCTGGTTCCTACCTTCCTTTTAATCAACCAGCTGTCCATGTACAATTCTTACTGGGCCATTATCCTTCCAGGATGTGTGGGAGTAACCAATGTGATTATCTGCAGGACCTATTTTGAGTCCAGCATCCCGGATGAGCTGTATGAGGCGGCTTCCCTTGATGGATGTGACGACTTTGGGTTTCTCATGAGAATTGTGCTTCCCCTTTCAAAGCCGGTGCTGGCAGTATTGGTTTTGTACTATGCGGTTGGCCACTGGAATTCGTATTTTAAGGAAATGATTTACCTGGAAGATAAAATGAAGTATCCTCTTCAGGTAGTACTCAGACAGATTATTATCATGAGTCAGATTGCAGACGAAATGATGTTGGATTTTTCCACGGCAGAGAGGGCTCAGGGAATGGCGGACTTGTTGAAATACTCTACCATTGTGGTTTCCAGCCTGCCTATGTTGATTCTGTACCCGTTTATTCAGAAATATTTTGTGAAAGGCGTTATGATCGGTTCAGTAAAAGGTTAATAAAACAGTCTGTACCAACAGACGGAAAGAGGAATCTATATGAAGAAAAAAAGTTTAGCAGCAGTGATTTCAACGGTTTTGGCAATGTCTCTTGTGACAGGGTGCGGGGGAACCAATTCCATGGCTCCCACGAAGGCAAGCGCCAGTGAGCAGGGAGGCAGCGCAGGAGGAAATGAAAGCCCGAAAGAAAGCGGCGGTGCAGGGGAGAGTAAAACTTCGGATGCAGGCAATGTGACACCGGCCGGTGAGTTCCCTATTGTGAAGGAGCCTATTACCCTGAAGGTGGCGGCTATTGACGAGACCTATGTGGGGGCCCTGGGAGACGTGGATTTCTGCAAATAGTATGAGGAGAAGACAGGAATCCATATTGAGTGGAATGAGATTCCAAGAGACGGATACAAAGAAAAGCTGAATCTGATGCTAAGTACAGGCAACCTTCCGGATGTGATTCTGGGAATGAAGCTGTCATCCAACGATGTGTCCTCTTACGGGGAAGACGGAACCTTCCTTATGCTGGATGATTACATTGAGACCTACGGCGTGGAGACGAAAAAGGTGATGGAGGAAATGCCGGGAATGAGAGACATGATCACATCCCCAGACGGGCATATCTATTCCCTTCCCACCATCAACGACTGCCTTCATAACCAATATAGGACCAGAGCGTGGATCAATACCCAGTGGCTGGACGCAGTGGGCATGGATATGCCGAAAACCACAGAAGAGTTTGAGGCAGTGCTTCAGGCTTTTAAGGATAAGGATCCCAACGGAAACGGTGTTGCCGATGAGATTCCCATGCTTGGCAACAATCTGCCGAAAAACAATATTGTGACCTACCTTATGAACGCGTTTATTTATATGCACGGCTCGGACATTCAGGATCCTTCTACCTTATACCTGTATATGGAAGACGGGAAAATCCAGTTTGCCCCTGACAAGGACGCATACAGGGAAGGCCTGGCCTGGATCAACAGCCTGATTGACAAGGGGCTTTTGGACAGCACCTCCTTTACCCTGGACGATACCCAGTTCAAGCAGATTCAGCAGGATGAAAGCGCTGTGAAGGTAGGCGTGGTGAGAGCGGATCTGATATGCAGCTATCTGGGAGAGTACAACGGAACCGATGATCACAGAGTGGAGCAGTACAGGGTTCTGGAGCCACTTGTAGGACCAGACGGATTTCAGTATCAGCCTTCTTACACCTACGCCAGCATCGGAACAGGAAATTTTGTCATCACCAGTTCTTGCCAGAATCCGGAAGCAGCATTCCGCTGGGCGGACGGATGGTATTCTGAGGAGGCAAGCCTGTTGGCATGGTATGGAGAGGAAGGAAAAGGCTGGGTTCAGCCGCCTGAAGGGTCTGTGGGCCTTAACGGGGAAGCGGCTATGTACCAGAGACTTCCTGTAGAGGGAGCGGAGCAGACCATACGGATCACCAACAAATTCGGAAACAACACGGCGAAATTAAGGGAGAGCGAAGTGTACTTAGAGGACGATCCGGCGCAGAAATTTTCCACAGAGCCTATCCTTTACTTTGCCACCAGGGACAGTCTGATGCCTTATGCCGATTCTTCCAAAGTGGTTCCTCCTCTCAATTTAACCAGGGAAGAAGCCTCCGAGATTTCCAACATACGGACCATGATCGATGACTACGTGGAGGAGAATCAGGCCCTGTTCTGCCTGGGCAGCAGAGACATTGACACCGAGTGGGATGCCTATGTAAAAGAGTTCTCAGCTCTGGGACTGGATCGGATGCTGGAAGTGTACCAGGCAGCATACGAGAGGCAGTATAAGTAAACCTGTATGGGGCATACCTGAATGTAAGCCGCCTGTTGGGCGACAGACTTTTAGACGCTGGGGCATGGCAAAAAGCCGTGCCTCAGCTTTAAGGCGTTTTGAAAAAGAGAACAAAAAGGAGGAGAAACAATGGGCATAGACTATAGAAAAGGGGTGGTGCTCCAGATGTGGCGGTCATTCATCATCTTTATTCTTATACCTGTGGCAGTCCTGAACATTGCCATTTTCTATATGCTCCATGATATGGAAAACACCGCGAAGGACATGGCGAAGACACAGATTGGCCATGCCCGGTTTTTGTTGGATCAGAATATCAATGACAGCCTGGCATCCATAGAGAGGATCGGCAGCAATTTTAATATTCAGAGGATGGCCAGCCTGGAAAGGCCTCTGGATTCTGAAGATTATGCAAAGCTATGGGAGATCCAGAAATTTTGTCAGAACATGGTGACAGCCAATGATGCCTATTCTGTCAATATTCTGTGCAACGGCAGCAATATCTTCATGACAGAGGGCACCTTATGTATGGATCTGGAGGAGTTTTACGGCAAATCCTACCGATTTGGGGAGACAGGCCTGGAGGAGTTAAAGGAGGTGGGGCAGAAAGGAAACCGGATCACATATTACCCCTATTCGGAATTTGTCAAAGGGACTGAGGCCAGGAAAGGGTTCTTTTATACCAGAGTTATGACGCCTTTTGCTGGCACAGACACAGGGGCTACGGCCATTGTCTTTCTCAATGAAGAGAATCTTCTGGGAATTCTGGGAAAGTACGAGAAGTGGGACAATCTGACGTATATTATGGATGCACAGGGAAAGATTCTGTACCGTCTGGGCAACCAGGATATGGAACCGATCCCATTGTCCCTTGATATGGGGCAGGATGCCATACAGGTTCTTCCGGATACGTACTTTGGAAAGGACTGTTTTGCCGTGGCGGCGGAGGTAACCACCGGGCTTAAAATCGTGTCAGTTATTCCAAAGGACAAATTGTACATGGAGATGGGGCGGCTTAGAATCTTTATCTGGATTCTGAATGCAACCACCATTATCATGTGTCTTTCCCTTTCTCTGAGCCTTGCCAGGAAGAGAAGCCGGATCCTGTCTGGGGCCCTGGAGCTTATGAATCACAAGGAGGATCGGGGGAAAAATGTGTTCTCAGCTCTCTATGACTCTGTCAGCACCATGGTAGATGCCAATGTTTCCTTAAAAAGCGCGTTGGGAGTCCAGAAAGAGCTGCTTCAGTCTGTTTTCTGGAGCCGGATGCTCACACTTAATACCATGTCGGATGAAGAGATAGACCGTCTGGCCCAAAGCGCTGGTATAGAACCCCTTAAAGAAGGGGGATACTGCCTTCTGCTTATGGGATTCGGCAACGGGTACGGGATGGATGGGGAGGCTTTGCAGCAGCAGGTGGAACGGAGAAAGCAGGCCCTGGAAATCATAAACAGAGGAAGTTTCTCAGGCAGCTATGCAGGAATGAGCGGCGCAGACCAGCTGGTTATCCTGGTATGCCTTGACGAAGAGGAATGCCCGGATTACCAGAACCTGGCAGCAGGCAAGGTACATGGCCTTTCGCAGCTTCTGGAGGAGGACAGTCATCTGATCTGTGTGGGAAGCATGGTATTTACAAGGCTGAGGGATATATACAGTGCCTATGTGATGTGCGGCAACCGTTTGAACCTGTGGGGGGTTATGGAGATGTCAGAGGCGTAAGCTGGTGCAGCCAGGAGGAACTGGGGACGGAGAGTACATTCTATTATACGGATGAGTTGAAGAATCAGATTGTCCTGTGGATCAAATCAGGCCAGCAGGAATTGGTAAAAGAAGGGTTCCATCGGATTCTGGAAGAAAATTACATAAAAAGACGGGTAAGCCACGGGATGGAGCAACTTCTGATCGCCAAGCTAAAATTGACGCTGCTTGGAGCGTATGACAGCAGAATGACCATTGACCTGCAGGAGACGTTTAAGCATATAGACGAGATTCAGACAGACGCGTGGCTGTTTTCCTATGTTCTCAGAGTGGCTATGGATATGTGCGGCCATTATCTGTCTGGAATCAAGAGACATGAAGACGGGCTGTCGAAGACCATCACCACATATGTGGAGGAACATTTCACAGAATACGGCTTTGGGCTGGCGGCCATAGCAGAGCACTGCAAACTGAGCGAGACTTATTTTTCCCAGATCTTTAAAGAGCTGATGGGAGAAAATTTTTCTGTCTATGTGGAGAAGAAACGGATAGATTACGCGTACCGTCTGATTGTGGAGACGGATATGACCATTGATCTGGTGGCGGAAAAGACCGGCTACAGCAACACCAACGCGTTCCGGAAGGCATACAAGCGATTTTACGGCATGAGCCCCAGCCAAAGCCGCAAAAATAAGGCGTAACCATAATGAAAGAGCGGTTATCTTGAAAACAGCGAGTTGAAAAAGGGCGGCTTCTGTCCCTATAATAAAGTTATTAAATCGAGGAGGCAGGATATGAGAGAGGCTGTTAATTGGCAGGAATTTACGGCAAGGCACAATATGACATGGTCCAAGAAATCAAGTTCCTGGGACAGCGGAGCATGGCTTGGCAACGGATGCATGGGAGCCATGGTCTACAGTGCGGAGGACAAGACCAAGCGGAACACGCTGCGGTGGCTTACAGGAAGAACCGACGTGGAGGCAAGGACGCCGGATCGGCCGGGGGTCTATACCAGGGTGCCCCTGGGAGAGCTTGACCTGGAGATGGAGGGCTGGATTTTTGACGGAACCTCCATGGAGCTTGACCTGTACCAGGCAGAGCTTAAGGCGGACCTAGTGACGACAAAGGGAAAGGTAAAAGTGCGGGGCCTGGTTCACAGCCTGGAGCAGGTGATGGTTGTGGAGGCGGAGCCGGATGACAACGAGAGTGTGAAGCTTATATGGAGAGGGTATCCGGAAGTCTCTCCCATCATGAAGAATGAAGACGGAATCAATTATAATCAGTACATTCCAGATATTCGTCTTGAGGAACAGGACCGGGGCCAGGTGCATGTGCAGATACAGCGGTTTTTTGAGCCGGGAAAAGAAACGACAAAAGACGGCTGCGTAATGGCCAGCATCGCGAAAGTGCAGGGGAAGAAGACCGTATACTATCTGACAGTTGCCAAAGGATGCGACGAGAAGGCGGTTTGTGAGGCTGTGGAGACCGTAAACCGGGGAGCCGGGGCAGATTTGAATGAATGGACAGAGCGCCACAGGCAGTGGTGGAGGGATTATTATAAGAAGAGCTTTGTCTCTTTCACCGACACAAGGCTTGAAGGGTTCTACCTGATTCAGATGTATAAACTGGCCTGTGCTGCCCGGAAAGGCCAGGCGGTCATGGACAATCAGGGGCCGTGGATGGCGGCGACTCCCTGGCCCAGAGCCTGGTACAATATGAATGTGCAGACAGCCTATTCCCCTGTGTACACGTCCAACCATCTGGAGATCGGAGAGTCCCTGTGCGACAGCCTGGATCAAAACATAGAGAACTTAATCCATAATGTGGAAGAAGAATACCAAAAGGACTCGGCAGGGCTGGGGCGCAGCGCCGGCTGCAATATGGCATCGCCGGTGGAAGACTGTACGTATGATCTGTCTCTGCTGCGGTGGGGCCTTAAAACCCTTATGGAGATCTGCGATACCTTCTCCATGGAGGATCCGGACAGAGATTTGTGGGAGCAGACTTTAGACCGCCTTACAGAGTATCATCAGGATGAGACTGGGTTTATGATCGGCAAGGATGTGCCGCTGGACTTCGGCCACCGCCATTTCAGCCATCTTCTTCCGGTCTTCCCCCTTCATCTCATCAGCGGTGATGAGGAGAAAGAGAAGGAACTGATTGTTCACTGCCTGCGCCACTGGTTTCACAGGGAAGGGGATCTGCGAGGCTTTACTTTCTCAGGGGCTGCGTCCATTGCGGCCACAGTGGGAAGGGGAGACGAGGCCCTGGCCTATGTAAAATCAGCCCTTCACCTTTTTAAGCCCAACACCATGTACACAGAGGCCGGGCCGGTTATTGAATCGCCTCTTGGGGTGGCGGAGAGCATCCAGGATATACTGCTGCAAAGCTGGGGCAGCTTAATCCGGGTATTCCCTGCAGTGCCTGGAGAATGGAGAGATGTGACCTTCCACAACCTGCGGGCAGAGGGCGGGTTTTTGATCAGCGCTGTGAGAAGAGAGGGGAAGACCAGCTGGATACGGGTAGAAAGCCTGGCGGGAGAACCCTGCTGCCTGAAGACGGATCTTGGCCCTGAGGTACATGGCGCGGTCAGTGAGGGGAGAGAGGTATCTGTCGATGAAAAAGAAGGTATTCTGAGGCTGGATCTGAAGGAGGGAGAAGAGATTTTCCTCTTTGCAGGTGAGGAGAAACCGGACTTTGTGATTGAGCCGGTGAAGGCCCAGAGGCATCTGAGGAACTTTTTCGGAGAACACAAGCCTTGGAGGTTATACGGCATTCCGTTTTCATGGGAGGCATGAGGACATGAAAAAGACGACACAGAAAAATCTGTGGTTCAGACGGCCGGCAGAGGGCTGGATCGAAGGGCTTCCCATAGGGAACGGGCGTATGGGGGCTATGGTGGAGGGCGGCATTAACCGGGATCATATGTATCTGAACGAGGAATCCGTGTGGGCCGGGTATCCGGGGGAGAGCACCCGCACCGACGGAGCCCAGGCTATGAAGAAGATCCGGGAATGTCTGTTTGCCGGCGATTACGAACCGGTAGAAGAACTGGTAATGACAGGGATTATGCCAAAAAAGCGATGGTTTGGTTCCTATCAGGTTCTTGGAGAGCTGGAGATCCGCTCTCTTAAGACTCTGGAATACATAGAATACGAGAGAAACCTGGATCTGGATACAGGAACCGTGGAGGTGCGGTATACAGGGACAGGAGAACAGGGGACAGAGGCACAGTGGGAGAAGGAGTACTTCGCTTCTTCCCCCAGGCAGGTCATAGGGATCCACTATACCTGCAGCGGCCAGGAGACGTTGGATCTGGAGATTGGCCTTTCCAGGGAGGAAGGAGCAAAGGTCACCAGCCCAAAGGAAGGCTGTCTTCTCCTATCCGGCCAGTGTAAAGACGGGATTGTCCGGTTTGCCGGCATGGTGAAGGCAGTTTTTCATGGCGGGACCATGAAGGTGTTTCAGGTAAGGCAGAAGGCACCGCCGGTGCTTAGGATTCATGGGGCCAGATCCGTGGAGCTGTACGTTTCCGCCCGGACGGATTATAACTGCGCCTCCTACGAAGCACAGTGTGAAAAGGATGTGGAAGCGGCCGCCGCCCTGGGGTATGAGGCGGTAAAGCAGGAGCATATCCGGGAGTACAGCGGGTATTACAGCCGGTTTGATATAGGGTTTGAGGAACAGGAGAGCCAGGATCAGGAGAACGTAAAAAACCTGACCACGTATCAGCGCCTGAAACGGCTTAGAAACGGAGGAAAGGACGAAAATTTTTATGCCCTGATGGTAAATTATCACCGGTACATCCTTCTTTCTTCCTCCAGGCCCGGGTGCCTGCCTTCCAATCTTCAGGGGTTGTGGAATCATCAGATCTTTGCCCCCTGGGAAAGCGATTACCATGCCAACATCAATCTGGAGATGAATTACTGGCCGGTGGAGGGCTATCATCTTGGCGAATGCCATCAGCCTCTGTTTGACTGGCTGCAGAAAGTAAAGGAGTCAGGGGAGAAGACGGCCAGGGATTATTATGGGGCCAGAGGGTGGGTTCTGCACCATGCAAGCAACCTGTTTGCCCATACGGCTCCCTGCGCGGTGCCTGCCGGCCTGTGGCCCATGGGAGGGGCGTGGCTGGCCCGCCATCTGTATGAGCATTATCTGTATACGGGAGACCGGGATTTTTTGCGGGAACAGGCGTATCCCCTGATGAAAGGGGCTGCTGTGTTCATCCTGGATTTCCTTACCCCGGCGCCTGAAGGTGTGGACGGAGCCGGATATCTGGTTACCAACCCTTCCCATTCTCCTGAAAACCGTTTTTATACGAAAAGCGGAAAGACGACCACATTTACCTATGGAGCCACCATGGATTTTGAGATCATCCGGGACTTATTCTTAAGCTGCCTGGATACTATCGCCTGTCTTGGACAGGAGGATGAGGGATTTGAGAAGGAATTTGCAGGCCGCCTTGCCGCAGCCCTTAAAAGGCTTCCCCCTGTCTGTATCAGCCCCAGAACCGAAGGGATTCAGGAGTGGATCGGGGATTATAAGGAGGCGGATCCAGGGCACCGCCATATCTCCCACCTCTATGGGCTGTATCCGGCCAGGTTGATTACAAGGGAGAAGACGCCTAACCTTGCCCAGGCAGCCCAAGAGACCCTGGAGCGCAAATTGTCCAATAATTATGACGGACAGGGGTGGAGTTATGGATGGATCGGCTGTCTGTGGGCCAGGCTGGGAGAGGGGGAGAGAGCCTATGAAGCCCTCTCAAAGATTGTAAAAAACCATGCACAGCACAACCTGTTTCTGGAGGCCCACGGCAATCCCCAGGTGGGGGATGCACAGGGAATCCCTGCGGCAGTCTTAGAGATGCTGGTGCAGTTTGACGGAGAAAAAAATATACTGCTTCCCGCCCTGCCCAGGCAGTGGCAGACCGGGTGGGTAAGAGGGCTCAGGCTCATAGGCGGCCTGGTGATTGACATGGATTGGGAAAAAGGGAAGATAAAAAGCCTGACCCTCCACCGGGAAAAGGAATACAGAAAATATCCGCTTATAAAACCGGGAGAGGGTTGAAAAATATATGGACAAAAATGAGGTGAAGAAGCATGTTAAAGCATATACCCCGGATTTTGCCGCCAGAATTGTTAAAGATTCTCTGTGAGATGGGGCATGGTGATACTATTGTGCTGGCAGACGGGAATTTTCCGGCCCAGTCCATGGGAAAACAGGGAAAGGTGGTCCGCATGGACGGGCACAGTGTTTCCCAGGTATTGGAAGCCGTGTTGGAGTTGTTTCCGCTGGATCAGTATGTGGCCCATCCAGTCATTTTTATGGATCGGGTATCAGGAGATCAGGCGGATGTATCTGCATGGAAGGAATATGAGAAAATCATCCGGCGGTATGACCGGGAAGAGAGAGCCTGATTGAAAAGAAAGAACGGTTTGCCTTTTATGAGGAGGCCCGGAGAGCGTATGCGGTGGTGGCAACCGGGGAAAACCGCCAGTATGCCAATGTAATCCTTAAGAAGGGATGTATCATATAATTGGTAAAATAGCCAGGAACATAAAATGGAGGAAAATCAAATGTCAGAAAACCGATTGATAGGAAGCTATCCTGTAATTGGAATCCGTCCCACCATTGACGGACGCAGAGGGGCCCTGGATGTGAGAGGCTCTCTGGAAAAGCAGACCATGGAGATGGCGTATGGGGCCAAAAGGCTGTTTGAGGAGGAACTGCGCTATTCCAACGGAGAACCGGTGGAAGTAGTGATTGCAGATTCTACCATCGGCAGAGTCGGTGAGGCAGCGGCCTGCGCCGAGAAGTTCTGCCGGGCAGGGGTGGATATTACCCTGACGGTGACACCCTGCTGGTGCTACGGCGCGGAAACCATGGATATGGATCCGCAGACCATCAAGGCAGTCTGGGGGTTCAACGGCACAGAGCGGCCTGGCGCCGTTTATCTGGCCTCTGTCCTGGCGACCCATGCCCAAAAAGGGCTTCCGGCCTTTGGAATCTACGGGCATGATGTGCAGGATGCAGACGACCGGGAGATTCCGGCAGATGTCCGGGAGAAGCTTCTGCGGTTCGGCCGTGCTGCCATAGCGGCAGCCACCATGCGGGGCAAGTCTTATTTACAGATCGGATCAGTTACCATGGGAATCGGAGGATCTATCATTGACCCTGATTTTATGGAATCCTATCTGGGAATGCGGGTGGAGTCTGTGGATGAGGTGGAGCTGATCCGCCGCATGAGCGAGGAAATCTATGACAAAGCAGAGTTTGAGCGGGCCCTTGCATGGACGAAGGAACACTGTAAGGAAGGCTTTGATAAGAATCCTGAGGCGCTGCAAAAGACAAGGGATGAGAAGGATGCTGACTGGGAGTTTGTAGTAAAAATGATGGTTATCATCAAGGATCTGATGAACGGCAACCCGGCTCTGAAGGAGAAATTTTCTGAGGAAGCCATCGGCCACAATGCCATCGCTGCAGGGTTCCAGGGGCAGAGGCAGTGGACGGATTTCTATCCCAACGGGGATTTTGCAGAGGCCCTGTTAAACTCATCCTTTGACTGGGAAGGAGCCAGGGAACCCTACATCCTTGCCACGGAAAATGATACCCTCAACGGCCTGGGGATGTTGTTTATGAAGCTTTTAACCGGACGGGCCCAGATATTTGCGGATGTGCGGACTTACTGGAGCCCGGAGGCAGTAAAGAGGGCGGCCGGGTATGAGCTTACAGGCGCTGCCAGAGAGGCAGGCGGCTTTATCCATCTGATTAATTCTGGGGCGGCCTGCCTGGATGCATCAGGGGCTTCTCTGGATGAACAGGGCAGGGGGACGATGAAGCGCTGGTGGGAGGTGACGCCAGAGGATCAGGATGCCATGCTGAAGGCCACCACATGGAACCCGGCAGATATGGGATATTTCCGGGGCGGCGGCTATTCCTCCCGTTTCCTGACAGATACCCAGATGCCGGTTACCATGATCCGTCTGAACCTGGTAAAGGGGCTGGGGCCGGTGCTGCAGATTGCGGAAGGATGGACCATCCGCCTGCCACAGGAGGTTTCGGACAAGCTGTGGAAACGAACCGATTATACCTGGCCGTGTACCTGGTTTGTTCCCCGGTGTGACAAAAAGAACGGCCCCTTTGCATCTGCCTATGATGTGATGAACCATTGGGGAGCCAACCACGGTGCCATCAGCTACGGCCATATCGGGGCGGATCTGATTACATTCTGTTCCATGCTGCGTATCCCTGTCTGTATGCACAATGTTCCTGAAGAGGATTTCTTCCGTCCGGCAGTCTGGAATGCCTTCGGATCAGATCCGGAGGGGCAGGATTTCAGGGCCTGCGCTGCCTACGGAGCACTTTATAAGTAAACCTGCATGCGCCTGGCAGCGGACGCATCACCGCGCATGAAAGTGTGGTGGGCGCACTGGGCATACCTGAACTTATGCCGCCTGAACAGCGGCGGAATTTTAAAGTAAACCTGCATGCGCCCGGCAGCAAATTTTAAAGAAAGACAGAAAGCAGAAAATGGGGATAGAAATATGAACAGAAGGCAGATAGGGGCTATTGATCTGGGGGCCTCCGGAGGACGGGTGATGGGGGCGGGCTATGACGGTGAACGACTTTTCATGAAGGAACTTCACAGATTTGCCAATGAACCTGTAGTTTTTAACGGAACCATGTACTGGGATATATTGAGGCTGTTTCATGAGATTAAGATCGGGCTTGCCGCGGCAGGAAGGCAGGGCGGGGCGGACAGTGTAAGCGTGGATACATGGGGCGTGGATTTCGGGCTGCTGGACGCAGAAGGCCGGCTGATGGAGAATCCGGTACACTACCGAGACGGCAGGACAAAGGGGATGGTTTCCAGGGTTTTAGAGAAAATACCCGGGGAATCTCTGTACCGGTTGACAGGGCAGTGGGCAGAAAAGCTTCTTGGCCGGCTGTATATCCCCGGGAGGCTGTTTCAGCCGGTTGTCCGGTCCGGAACCAGGCTTGGCAGCCTGCGGGAGGAGCTTAAGAGGGAGCTGGGAATCGGCTCAGTGGAGGTTATCGCCACGGCAGGCCATGATACACAGGCAGCTATGGCGGCGGTACCGGCAGAGGAAGATGACTTTATCTTTATCAGCTGCGGCACCTGGGCACTGGTGGGGACGGAGCTTGACAGGCCCATAATCAGCCGGGAGTCTATGAAGTATAATGTAACCAATGAACTGGGATGTGGAGGCAGAGTATCTTTCCTTCGGAACCTGACCGGCACATGGCTGATCCAGGAAAGCCGCAGGCAGTGGAAGCGTGAAGGCAGGGAGTATACCTTCGGGCAGCTGGAAGAGCTGGCAGAAAAAGCAGAGAGGTTTAAAGCCTTAATCGATCCGGATGCCGGGGAATTCGCCTCCACCGGCCATATGCCGGAGCGGATCCGGCAGGCAGCCAGGAAGACAGGCCAGCATATTCCCGACAGTGAAGGGGAAATCATCCGCTGCATCGACGAGAGCCTGGCCTTTAAGTATCGAAGTGCGGTTGAGGAAATAAAGGCGTGTACCGGCAGAGAATACCGCAGAATCTATCTGGTAGGCGGCGGAGCACAGAGCCGGCTGCTCTGCCAGATGACAGCCAATGCCTGCAATCTTCCGGTAACCGCAGGCCCTGTGGAGGCAACCGCGGCAGGAAATATGGGGATTCAGCTGATGGCTCTGGGAGAGCTTGCAGATATGGGGGAGCTTAGGGACATGATCCGGCGCTCCTTCCCATTGGCCCAGTACGAGCCGGAAAACACAGGAGAATGGGAAGAACAATATCAACGTTTCAGAGGATTGTACAGTGGAGGAGAATATGAGGATTGAGGAGCAGATATGCGATGTATGCCATAAGATGTGGCAGCTGGGCTGGGTTGCAGCCAATGACGGAAATGTGTCGGTGCAGCTTCCCGACAAAACCTTTCTTGCCACCCCTACGGGGATCAGCAAAAGCTTTATCACACCGGATCTGCTGGTGCATATTGACCGGGAAGGAAATGTCTTGGAGGCCGCAGACGGGCTGCGGCCGTCCTCGGAGATACGTATGCACCTGCGGTGCTATGAGGAGCGGGAAGATGTTCATACCGTTCTTCACGCCCACCCGCCGGCAGCCACCGGCTATGCGGTAGCCAACGTGGTTTTGGATGAGTATTCTATGATCGAAACGGTGATTGCGCTGGGCTCCATCCCGGTGACACCCTATGGGACACCTTCCACCTATGAGGTGCCGGAAGCGATTGCGCCGTATCTGGGGGAGCATGATGCCGTGCTGCTTCAAAACCACGGCGCGCTGACTGTAGGCGCTGACCTTCTCACGGCTTATTACCGGATGGAAACTCTGGAGCTGTTTGCAAAAATCAGCTTAAATGCCCATATTCTAGGCGGCGCCAAAGAGATTTCAGGGGAGAATATCAGCCGGTTGATTTCCATGCGGGAGGGATACGGTGTAACCGGCAGGCATCCGGGATATAAAAAGTATAACAGGGAATAGGGACGCTGTCTGTATTTTATTCTGTATAAAATGCAGACAGCTTTCTTTGCCAGATATGAACAGCAGGCAGTATTATATGTGATGGAGGCTATAGAGCTTTTATTTGCAGGATGGTTTATGGAGCAAAATGAAGAAAGGATACATTTTTTTGTCACACGCCATGGATCTGTCTGTCTAATAAAATAAAGGGGACAACTCCCCGACAAAAGGCTGTATTATAAACAGCGGAAAGAGAGGCAACGATGAACCAATCAACAGACAACGAATTGCAGGCATTGATCGACCAGGCCACAGCCGGGGACAAGGAGTCTTTGGAAACCCTTCTTCTGGGGGTGCAGGATCTGGTGTTTAATCTTTCTTTAAGAATGCTTGGAACCTTTCCCGATGCCCAGGACGCTTCCCAGGACATTTTGCTGAAGGTTATGACCCACCTTTCATCCTTTAAAAAAGAGAGCCGTTTTTCCACCTGGGTATTTGCTATCGCGGTAAACCATCTGAAAAGCTATAAGAAACATATGTTTGCAAAATATCCTTTAAGCTTTGAGTACTACGGGGATGATATACTCCATGCAAAGCTTGAACAGGTGCCGGATCTGACCCAGAACGTGGAGCAGGCGATCCTGGCGGAAGAGCTGAAGCTGTCCTGTACCAATGTTATGCTGCAGTGCCTGGACACAGAAGGCAGATGCATCTTTATTCTGGGAACCATGTTTCAGGTGGACAGCCGGATTGCCGGGGAGATTCTGGGGATTACGCCTGAGGCCTACCGGCAGCGATTGTCCAGGGTGCGGAGGAAGATGGCAGACTTTTTAAAGGAATACTGCGGTGAGTACGGAGAGGGAAGCTGCCATTGTGAGAAAAGGGTCAATTATGCAATCCAAAATCACCGGATTCATCCGGCCAGGCTGGATTTTCACAATGCAGTGCCAAAACAGGTGCTCCTTGATGTGACGGCAGCTATGGAGGAGATCGATGATATTTCCCAGGAATTTTCCTTCTGCCGGACTTATGAGTCCCCGGAGAGGCTGAAACAGTTTATAAAAGACTTTTTAAATGGATCGTCTTTTTCCGTTGTGGAGAAGGGACAGACAGAATAAGCCGGCATGTGGCGTGAAGGAAGGTATAGCTGCATGGAGAGAGGAGAACATATGGACACGGAGAATATTTTAAAGTATCTGGAGAATTTAAGTGAGAACAATAACCGGGAGTGGTTTCACGCCCATAAGCAGGAATATAAGGAGGCCAGCGGAGAGTTTGAGGCCCTGATACAGGAATTGATAGTAAGAATCGGGGAGTTTGACACAAGTATCCTTCACAATGAGCCTAAAGATCTGACCTTTAAGCTGATGCGGGATACCAGGTTCAGCCATGATAAATCGCCGTACAATCCGGCATTCCGGGCTCATATTTCCGCTGGAGGAAAGCTGCCTGTGCCGGTAGGATATTATCTGATGCTAAAGCCGGGAAATGGCTCCTTCCTGGGCGGCGGGCTGTTTGCAGATATGTTTAAGGATGCCACTGCCAGGGTGCGGAATTATATTGCAGAGAACGGTGCGGAGTGGGAGGAAATTCTTAAGGAGCCAAAGTTTCGGGAAGCGTTCACAGTACAGGGGACGGCACTGAAAAATGTTCCGGCCGGCTTTGACAGGGAACATCCTCAGGGGGCCTATCTGAAATTTAAAAGCTGGTATGTGGAATACCCGGTTTCGGATGAACAGGTTCTGGACGGGGAGGCCTTTGTCAGACAGGCGGTAAAGCTTTTTGGGATTATGAAGCCGTTTAATGACTATTTAAACAGGGCTCTTGACGGGTTTTCGATGCCTGCAAGATAGGCGTTACCATTATTGACATTCTCTTGCCATAGATACAGGTTTAATTCATCTGGGATATTTAACATATGATAAAAAAGATGGCACTGGCTGGAAGGTTTTGAGGAGCATTAAAGATGGGCGCGCCCAACAGAAAGTGGTTTCCCCATTTCCTGTTGGGCGCGCCGTTTTTGTATGTACGGCGGTTATTGTTTTATAAATCTCTTTTTCTGAGCATAGTCACATATAAAGGAAACAGATGCAAAGATTAACAGTTTAAAGACAGACAGCATATCCCATACATCAAAAACAGGCTCCTTTAACATCTTTGACAGTATAATATTGACAACAAGAACAAAGGGAACAGCCAATAAAAAGGTTATTCCCAAAGCAGCAAACTTCCTTTCTTTTCCGAGCCGCTTAAAGAGGGCTGCTATTATCCACAGGAATATAATAGCTGCTGCTGCCACCGCTGAACCGATGGAAAATACTTCTCTCACATGGATGAATCGGCCCAATAAGAACAGGTATGGAAAGATAAAAAAGCTTAATGACAGGAGACTTGCCATAATTCCCTTTTTCCCCAGAATAATACCTGGAAAAAATATGACCCACGCAAAAATGATGGAGCTGACCGGAATGGGGGACCATGTTAATCTGCCGGATATTGCAATATCACAGATAAGGCATACCACAATCCCTGTCAAGAGAGTTACCGAAAATACCATTGAAATAATAACATTTTTTATCCTGTTATGTTCATCTTTTCTTTTCAAAGCAATCAGATTTTCATCTGCCTTTTTTTCATAGCTTTCCACATCCATTTCCTTTCCGCTTAACAGCTCATTGACCGTGATTCCCAGTATTTCGCACAGCTCTAACATGATAGAGGAATCGGGCATGCTTTTCCCGGTTTCCCATTTGGACACAGCCCTGTCTGTAATGTTCAGCTTTTCTGCCAGCTGCATCTGAGTCAGTTTTTTCTCTTTACGGCATTTGGCAATAAATGTTCCGATCTCTGTCTGATTCATCCTGTTTTCTCCTTTCGACTTCAACAATACACCGGATTGCATTTTTTTAACACGAACCACCGGTTGGATTAGGGGGATTCAACTGTTGGTTGGATAGTTTTCTGTGTGGTTTTCCCTGTCATTTTAACATATAGCTGCTATTTTTTCTATCCTGCAATCATTGGACAGTAGTCTGTGAAAATTTTTTAATGTAACTATTGACATTACAACAAAACGGTGGTATTCTATTGATGTAATCAAAAACGTTACAACAAAAAATAAAACATGGAGGTATTTAGTATGAAGATCACGGTAGTATGTGCAAATGGCAGAGTGGGGCAGCTGATTACGAAGGAGGCTTTGCAGCGGGGCCTTGATGTGACAGCAGTTGTCCGGGGAGAGAACCGCTCGGCGGCGCCCCGGTATATAAGCAGGGATGTGCTGGATCTCACAGCTTTGGATCTGAAAGGCTTTGACGTGGTGGTTGATGCATTTGGGGCATGGACAGAGGAAACCCTTCCTCTTCATAGCGTATCCCTTAAGGTTTTGTGCGATGCCCTGTCCGGCACAGACACACGCCTGATGGTAGTGGGCGGCGCCGGCAGCCTGTATGTAAACCGGGAGCATACAGCCTGTGTTGCTGACGGCCCGGACTTTCCGGATATGTTCAAACCTCTTGCGGCTGCGATGGCAAAGTCAGCGGCCCTCTGACAAAAAGGGACTGTGATGCCCTGGCAGGGTGTTACCGTTCCTGCCTGGAGCTGGCGGCCCAAAACCATCTGGAAAGTGTGGCATTTTGCTGTATCTCCACCGGAGAGTTCCATTTTCCCAATGATAGGGCGGCGCAGATTGCCACAGGTACGGTTAAAGAATTCATGCAGAAAGAAACCAGTGTAAAGAAGGTGGTATTTAATGTTTTCAGAGATCTGGACAGGGAAATCTATGGCAGGCTGCTGTGCAGGCCGTCTGAGAGAAGCGGTGAGGGAACAGAATATAAAGAAGGGTGGTGTAGGTGATGTTTGGCTGGAGAATTTCCAAAGCAGAGGACACGCCAGATGGTATTGACAGGCTGCGCGAAGCTCTGGACAAGGCGGATGCCGTAGTGGTTGGTGCCGGTGCCGGGCTCTCTGCTTCTGCAGGTTTTGTATACACAGGAGAGCGCTTTGAGAGATACTTCCATGACTTTGCTGAAACGTATCATTTTAGGGATATGTATTCCGGTGGGTTCCACCCCTACGATACACTGGAAGAATACTGGGCTTACTGGAGCCGGTATATTTATATCAACCGGTATATGGATGCCCCGAAGCCGGTTTACCATAAGCTGTACGATTTGGTGAAAGACAAGGAGTATTTCGTGCTGACAACCAATGTAGACCATTGCTTCCAAAAGGCGGGTTTTGATAAACACTGGCTTTTCTACACACAGGGGGATTATGGTCTGTTTCAGTGCAGCAGGCCGTGCCACCAGAACACCTACGACAATGAGACGGTTATTCGGGAAATGGTTGAAGCGCAGGGATATAGGATTGATGCAGATGGTACATTGATTCTGCCGGAAGGCACATTACCTGAAAGGACAGTTCCGTCAGACCTTGTTCCCCATTGCCCCAAGTGCCAAAAGCCCATGAGTATGAACCTCCGGGCAGACCACACCTTTGTGGAGGATAGGGGATGGCATCAGGCTTCAGAGCGGTATGCAGAATTCCTGCGCAGACATCAGAATGTGAAAGTGCTGTTTTTAGAGGCAGCAGTGGGATTCAATACGCCGGCAATCGTAAAATACAGCTTTTGGCGCATGGCACACCAATGGAAAGATGCGGTTTATGTCTGTCTGAACTATGGAGAGGCATATGCGCCGGATGAAATAAAAAAGAAATCCATATGTATCAATGGAGACATAGGAGAAATTTTGTATCAGCTTTAGATACAATCGTCAAATCATCTCTAAAAAGGTAGTGACGGTTTTAGGCATATAGCGTTTGCGCTTGTAATAGAAATTTACTTCCCGCAGGGCATCCTGATGGTTCAGCTTGTAGTAGACCAAACGTTCATCCTCCGGCACATGGCGGATCAGCGTGTCGGAGCTGAAGGAGATGCCCATGCCGTACCGGGACAGGTTGTAGGCTGTGATCTGCTGCTCCAGCTCCAGCTTAATCTGAGGCAGAAAATGAGAGTTGTGGCAGATCCGGTCAGCGCGCTTCCTGGTATCATTGCCGGCTCTCAGAAGAAGGAAGGGCTCGTCCTGGAAATCCTTCAGAGGAACCGGAGGAATGTGGGAGTTTAGATGGCGGTTTTCCCGTATATCCGCTGCGGTAAGGGCATAGTTTTTAAGCCTCTGGTTAGAGGCAAACTGGGTGGGGACTGTCAGGAGAAGATGCTCCTCACAGAAAAAGCTTTTGCCGTAAATGGCCGGATCCATGCTCTGATTGTCAATCAGCAGATCCAGAGAGCCGGAAAAAAGCCGTTTCGTCAGCTCAGAGGTTGTGGCTTCTGTCAGATGAACGTGGATCTGGGGATAAAGCTCTGTAAAGCGGGAGAGAACAGGCGGCAGCACATAGGAGGCAAACAGGTTGGTTCCACCTATGGAGATGGAGCCGCTTTTTAGTTCCCGCATATCATTTACATAATTTTGAAAGCTGTTTTCCACCTCCATAATGGTTTCGATGGAACGGATATATTCTCTTCCCAGGTCGGTAAGCTGAATCGGATTGGAGCTGCGGTCAAAGACAGGAAAGCCGATCTGGGCCTCTGCCTTTTTGACGGCAGCGCTAAGAGACGGCTGGCTGATAAAAAGATTCCGCGCAGCCCTGGAAAAATTCATTTCTTTGTAAACCTCATAGATGTAGTGCATTCCCTGAAACATATGTGCCTCCGAGATATAGATAAATGCCTATAGTAAGTATGATATTATAAGTATTTGAAAATATTGTAGCCGAGAATTATACTGGAGTCAACAGGAAGATTTAAAGAGCTGTTGTGCAGGCCTGCGGGACAGAGATAAGCCATTGCCGGCAGCAGTCCAGAGCATGACAGCCCAGAATATACAAGGAGGACAACATGGGGGAAGAGGGAAAGAAATACCGTATGGAGCATGATTCCATCGGGGAGAAAGAGGTTCCAAAGGACGCTTATTACGGGGTACAGACACTGCGTGCCTACGAAAATTTTTATATTACCGGACTGAAGATGCATCCGGAGCTTATTAACAGCGTGGCCCAGATCAAGAAGGCTGCGGCCATCACCAACTTTGAGGTGGGGGAGCTGGACAAGAAAAGGGCTGCGGCCATCACCAAGGCCTGCGACGAGATCATTGCCGGAAAGCTTCACGACCAGTTTATCGTGGATCCGATTCAGGGCGGGGCAGGGACTTCCCTGAACATGAATGCCAATGAGGTCATTGCCAACCGTGCTATCGAAATCCTGGGAGGAGAAAAGGGAGATTACAGCCTGGTAAACCCCAACGATCATGTGAATTTCGGCCAGTCCACCAACGACGTATTCCCCTCCTGCGGGAAGATGGCTGCCTTAAAGCTTCTTTCCAATGCCCAGGAACAGCTAAAAAGGCTGGAGAATGCACTGCTGGAGAAGGCAAAGGAATTTGATTCTGTTATCAAAATGGGCAGGACTCAGCTTCAGGATGCGGTGCCTATCCGCCTGGGACAGGAGTTCCATGCCTATGCCTCTGCCATCCGCCGTGACATTAAGCGTTTTGACACTGCCAAGGAAGAGATCCGCTGCCTGAATCTGGGCGGTACGGCCATCGGTACAGGGCTGAATGCGGATGTGCAGTATTTCCACCGGGTGGTAAAAAATATGTCTACTCTCACCGGGGAAGAGCTGGTGCAGTCCTACGATATGATTGACGCCACACAGAATCTGGATAACTACGCTGCTGTGTCCGGCATTGTGAAGAACTGTGCGGTGAATCTGTCCAAGATGTCCAATGACCTGCGCCTTATGTCCTCCGGGCCCAGAACAGGCTTTGGAGAGATCAACCTTCCGGCTAAACAGAACGGTTCCTCCATCATGCCCGGGAAGGTCAATCCGGTTATTCCTGAGGTAGTCAGCCAGGTTGCCTTTAATATTATCGGAAACGATGTGACCATCACCATGGCGGCGGAGGCAGGACAGCTGGAGCTGAATGCCTTTGAGCCTATTATCTTTTACAATTTGTTTGAATCCATTGAAACACTGACATTTGCCGTGAAAACACTGGTGGACAACTGTATCGTGGGAATCACGGCCAATAAGGAGCACTGCAGCAGACAGGTGGAAAACAGCATCGGCGTGATCACAGCCATCTGCCCCTATGTAGGCTATGAGACAGCCTCCAACATTGCCAAGGAGGCGCTGCACACCGGGCGCCGGGTACGGGAGCTGATCCTGGAAAAAGGCCTGATGGATCAGGCGAAGCTGGATACCATTCTCAATCCCTATACCATGACAGAGCCGGGAATCCTGGGAAAGGATCCTATGGATCAGCTTCGCGATTCATAAATCCGGCAAAATAAAATGGTAGTCATCAGGGCCGGAATGTGATATACTATAGACATGCAGTGATTCTTTTCTATGAACAGAGGAGACAAAGTGCGTATCCCTTGGGATCTACGCACTTTTCTGTTATTAATCAGGAGGAAAGCTTAAAGGAGGTGGTTTGAGAACCAGGCAGGAAGGATAGGACAAGACATTGGAAAGGAGATGCAAAAAGGATGAGCTATTTACAAAACAGAGAAGGATATTTTCTGGAACAGGGAAAAATGTGTGCTGCCAATGACAGGATCAGCAAAGACTTATTTCAGGAACTTGGGGTGAAAGCCGGGCTTCGGGATGAGAACGGGAACGGAGTCCTGACAGGACTTACCAACATTTCGGAGGTGAAAGCCTTTGAATACAAGGATGGAGAGAAGAGGCCCTGTGACGGAAAGCTTCTTTACAGAGGATATGATGTGCGGGATCTGATAAGCGGCAGCAGCGGACAGAAATTTGCGTTCGAGGAGGCAGCGTATCTGCTTCTGTTCGGTGAACTGCCTGCCCAGTCCCAGCTGAAGGAATTCTGCCATGTGCTGGCAGAGAGCTGTGACATGCCTACCAACTTTACCAGGGATGTTATCATGAAGGCTCCCAGCTACGATGTCATGAACTCTATGACCAGAAGCGTCCTGACCCTTGCATCTTACGATAAACAGACGGCTGATTTAAGCGTGGAGAATGTACTCAGGCAGTGTATCCAGC
>CAJUEJ010000016.1 GCA_910585435.1 uncultured Hungatella sp.
GGGATGCACACGGAATGCAAAAACGGCATTCCGGCGCTGTACGGTCAGCGCAGCAGGTGCGCAGACCTACCATAAGGATTCGAGACTTTCATAGTAAACCCCCAGAGATTCCAAAGGCAAATAGCAAAGCTGCATTTTATTCTTTTTCATACGCCAGACGACAGGTTTTCCGGTAGCAGGCTAAACCGTATTTATGGATTGTCTCCATACCTTCTCTTCTTAGCAGCTCGGTATATTCGTGGGTTTCAATCTGCTCCATGGCCTCCCGGAGCGCAGCGTCAAAAGCTCCGTTTTCCGCGTATTTCACCTCGATAATACAACCGGTCTTCTCCTGCGGAACCATGAGCAGGATATCGGAGTAGCCGGTACCGGACTCTGCGTTGGATTTTACGACCCAGCTTCCCTCTGCTTGCAAAAGGCCTAGGAAAATACCGTGAAAGAAATTTTCCTTTTTTTCTTTTCTCACCGCCGTGTCCCGGATGCTGATGGACTCTGACAAAAACGCGCCAAACAATTCCTGTACGGTTTCCACGTCGCCGGTTTTGACCGCTTTGCAAAAACATTCCCACCGTTTTGTATCGCCTGTTACCTGATCCTCAAACCATGTGCGGATTTTATTTTCATATATCCGGTGTATTTCCTTGTTAGGAATCATAAGTCTATGGCGCCCACCCTCCGGCTTTCCAGCATCGGTCAGGTAACCTGTGGCATAAAGGACGCTCCACAAATAGGTTTGGCGGATGGTTACATTTTTGTTATCAAGGTCAGTATAGGTCAGCTCCGGGATAATCTCTTTCTCCACCGTCTCGCCGGAAATCAGCGCCTCGATTTCCATTTTCGTAACCTCTGTGGCATTTTCCAGGATGTCCCTGATAATTGAGTTACTGCTGCTGTTTTCCCAGTGGGATTCCATGGGGGCGTCCTTTGATTTCCTGAGCTTTCTGCACTGCACAATCACATCCCATGGGCAATAGACATTTGCATTTCCGAAATGGTAGCCGTCATACCAGTCTTTCATGTCCGGGAAGCGCTCCTCCACGCCATAATACTGAAGCATCTCCTTCACTTCGCTGTCCGTAAACCCAAAATATTCTGCACAGTCCGAATCAGAAACAGAAAACACATTAAAATTGTTCAGGCCCGTAAAAATACTCTCTCTTGCAATCCGCAGGCAGCCTGTAAGCACTGCAAAATCCAGATTCTCATTGGTTTTGAGCGCCTGGCTTAAAATTAAGCGCATCAATTTGACCATCTGCGTGTAATACCCGTCTTTGTAAGCCTTGTCCAGCGGTACATCATACTCGTCGATTAGGATTACAACCCGTCTTCCATAATGGTCACAGAGCAGCCTGCTTAACAGTTTCAGACTTCCGTGCAGAAAAGCCGGTTTCTCGAAATCACCGGCAATCAGCCGGCTTAGTTTCATCTTATCTTCTTCCTGCAGCTTCTCGCTTTCTCTCAGGAAAGCAAAACGGGTCGCCGTTTCACTGACCAGCATGCCTAAACTGTCATATGCTGTTTCAAAATCTCCGCCCTCCACATCTTTCAAACTAAGCGAGATAACCGGATATTTTCCCATATGCCGCTCACACAGCTCTGTCTCCCTGCAGATATCCAGCCCGTCAAACAGGGACGCGTCAGCCCCAATCTCAAAAAAAGAACGGAACATGTCCATGTTCAGGCTTTTTCCAAACCGCCTGGGTCTCGTGAAAAGATTTACGGCTCCCTTTGTTCTCAGAAATTCAGCGATAAATGCTGTTTTATCTACATAATAGTAATCTTTCAACTTAAAATCCCGGAAAAATTCAATCCCTACCGGAAGCGCCTTTTTTCTTTCATCCATATGGCGCACCATCCTTTCCAATATCATGAAAACAAGCATAACCCATTTGTAATATATCCAGTATATCATAATCCGCTGCTTATTTACAATCTAAATTCTTGTTCACGAAAGTAAACCTGAATGTGTCCGGCTGTCGGTCAACACTTTTAAAGTAAATTAAACTTAAAAAGTAAATTTAATATAAATTAATTTAATTAAGTCTAACGTTGAAAAGAAAATCATAGTACTATTTAGTATAAATAGACAAAAAATCATAAAAATTTGTGTAAATAGGAAAAAATACAATGGCAGAGCTAAAAAATAAATAAAAATATTGAAATTAAAATAAATTAATGATAAGATTAATTTGACTTAAAAATAAAGAAGGAGGAAACAAAAAAATGAAGAAGAAAATCTGGAAACGGGCAGCGGCAGGAACGATGGCTTTGGCGATGGCGGCGTCTCTGTCTGCCTGCGGCGGGAAAGAGGCAGGCAGCACAGGAGGAGGTTCTGCCAATGTTCCGTCTGATTATTCCACGTCAAGGGATCCAGATCTGATTGTGAATAGGCTCCACCAGTTCTCTTAATGGCACCGGTGGTTCGCAGAACAGATCCACCCTTACTTTTGCTTGGCTACCCCCACTCAAAAGGGGATTTTGTGTCAATGATGCGCTTCAGCGCAGGCGTGAGCCCTTGTCATTGACACGGAAGTCCCACTTTGAGTAACATGATGCCTGGCAAAAGGTAAACGGATCCATCATATGTATAGGTGGATCTCAAACGAATATTGATGGCTCCCTCAGCGTGGAATATTCAGTGTGGTGCGGGGGAGTGATGTGGAGGTGGGGATGCGGTAAATGGATTCGCAGGGGGGGACGCAGGGGGTACGCGTTTGCGGAGGGACACATATCCCACGCAAACGGAACAACGTTCCGGTGAACTAACTGCCAACAGACACTAAGACGCTCAGCAGAGCGCTTCGCGCCTAAGTGTCTGTAGGCAGTGGATTTCACCTCCACTAAAAGCGTTCCTGAATTGTTTGCTAAGGGATATGTGTCCCTCCGCAAACGCTGTTTATCGGCTGGCATAAGGTGCGAAAAGCGAAAAACCAAAAACGGAAGCTGGTTTGGAGATAGAGGGAGGATACCTGCCGCATGGGGGAGATAGTATAAAAAGCGGTGCGGACGGGAGGATTTTCTTGGCAGGGGTTAAGGTATATATGGGTGAGAATGTGGGGCGGATGATTAATTTTATATTTGGGCTTGGCTGCGGAGGATGTGATTGTAATTAGAGAGAGGCTTTCTGTGTGCGGCGGTTCGACAACTTAGCGTCAGCAGATTGGGTTTTTAACTGGGCCATGGAAGCAGCAGCTCTAAAACGAGTTTTCATCCGTTTGCATTTGCAGGAGACTTAGGAAGTCTTAGCTGTCAGGAATCTGCGTTATGGGCAAAAATCCGTATGTTTGAGCGAAGCGAGTTCGGATTTTTGTCCATGCTTTTAGCAGATTTCTGACAGCTTAGAGTTCCTGGCTCCGAAACCAGCAAGCGGAGGGAAACTCATTTTAGAGCGTACCTTTCCAGAACAGAGCACCCACAGCAGCAAATAAAGGGGGCACCTTGCGTTATGGCAGGGGGATTAAGTGGGGAGGATAATGGATTGTATGAGGAGAGATATGAGGAGAGACCAATCATATGCAGGATAAAAAACGGTTTGTATCAGAAATAAGGAATCACTTGACAGATACGATTATCCCATTTTGGGAGAGGCTTGAGGACAGGGAGTATGGGGGGTTTTATGGGTATATGGGATATGACCTTCAGGTGGATAAAAAAGCAGTGAAGGGGTGTATCTTAAACAGCCGTATTTTATGGTTCTTTTCTAATGCGTATCTGGTGCTTGGGGAGGAGCATCTGCTTCGGGCGGCGGAGCATGCGTGGGAGTTTTTGAAGGAGTTTTGTGTGGATAAGAAGGAGGGCGGTGTGTTCTGGTCTGTGACTTATGACGGAAGGCCGGAGGATACGACGAAACATACTTATAATCAGGCCTTTGCGATTTATGCGCTGTCTTCGTTTTATGATGCCTCAGGGGATACCCGGGCCCTTGTGCTTGCACAAAAGCTATATCAGCTGATAGAGACAAAATGCAGGGATGAATATGGGTATTTAGAGGCCTTTGACAGAACCTTCCGGCTGGCAGAAAATGACAAATTATCTGAAAACGGCGTCATGGCGGAGAAGACCATGAATACGCTGCTTCATGTTTTTGAGGCGTATACAGAGCTTTACCGGGTATCCGGCCAGGCACATGTGGCAGACCGTCTTCGGTTTATGCTGGATATTATAGCTGAAAAAGTCTATAATCCTCAGATTGGACGTCAGGAGGTATTTTTTGACCGGACCTGGCATTCGCTGATAGATTTGTATTCCTATGGACATGATATTGAGGCCGTGTGGCTCATTGACCGGGGCTTGAGATATTAGGAGATGCTGCCTGTACAGAAAAGCTGCATCCTGTTACAAAGACCATTACGGAGCATATTTATGAACGGGCGTATACAGGCCATTCTCTTGTAAATGAATCAGAAAATGGAGTTGTGGATACAACACGTGTGTGGTGGGTACAGGCGGAGGCTATGGTAGGTTTTCTCAACGGTTACCAAAGGTTCCCGGAACAGAAGAAATATCTGGAGGCAGCGGAAGATATCTGGGAGTATATTAAGAACAATCTGGTTGACAAGAGGGCAGGTTCGGAGTGGTTCTGGTGTGTCAGCCAGGAAGGGGAACCGGCGAAAAAGCCGATTGTGGAATCCTGGAAGTGTCCGTATCATAATGGCAGAATGTGTTTTGAGGTAATAAGGAGGTTGGGGAATGCTTCATAAGCAGTATTATGTGGAACAGGCCAAGGTTGAGAAGCTGGCGGCCAGAAAAAATCAGAAGAGCGGTTTTTATAATGGGATTTATGACAGGTATGAATATCCGGTGCTGACCAGGGAGTTTGCACCGGTTCACTGGAGATATGATTTGGATGAAGAGACCAATCCGCATTTTATGGAGAGGCTGGGAATCAATACAGTCATGAATTCCGGGGCCATTGAGCTGAATGGGAAATTTTATCTCGTTGTCCGGGTGGAAGGCAATGACAGAAAATCTTTTTTTGCGGTGGCGGAGAGTGATACGGGAATCGACGGGTTTCGTTTCTGGGATTATCCGGTGGTTCTGCCGGATACCTGCCCGGAGGAAACGAATGTGTATGACATGCGTTTGACGAAGCATGAGGATGGCTGGATTTATGGGGTGTTCTGTTCGGAAAGCAAGGATGAAAAAGACCCGGATTTGTCGGCGGCAGTTGCAAAGGCAGGTATTGTACGGACAAAGGACTTGAAGGTGTGGGAACGGCTGGACAATTTAAAGACCCTTCGGTCGCCGCAGCAGAGGAATGTGGTGCTTCACCCGGAGTTTGTAGACGGAAAATACGGGTTTTATACCAGGCCTATGGATGGGTTTATTGAGACAGGAAGTGGCGGTGGAATCGGATTCGGCCTGTCGGAATCTATAGAACATGCAGTGATTGACGAGGAGAGGATTATCAGCAGGAGGATTTATCATACGCTTACAGAGGCCAAGAACGGAGCAGGAGCGCCGCCAATCAGAGGCAGAACATGCTGGATTCACATTGCCCACGGCGTAAGAAATACGGCGGCCGGACTTCGGTATGTGCTGTATGTGTTCGGGACGGATTTGAAAAATCCTGCCCGGGTAGTGGCGGAGCCTTCCGGGGTGTTTCTGGTGCCTCTGGGCAGGGAGCGTGTGGGTGATGTGTCCAATGTGGTGTTTACCAACGGGGCGGTTGCGACGGAGGATGGGAATGTATATATCTATTATGCTTCCTGTGATACCAGAATGCATGTGGCAACGACCACCATTGATAAGCTGGAGGATTACCTTTTCCATATGAAGTGGGAGAATATGGATATTGTAAAGGAACTGGGAAAATATTTTCCGATTCCAATCAGTATTGCCAATGATGCGGACTGTGCCGCTTTGGGGGAGGCGGCTGCCGGTGCAGGAAGAGAGTGTCAGGATGTTGTCATGCTGACTCTGGGGGCAGGCGTGGGTGGAGGAATCATCCTGGACGGCAGTATTTATGAAGGAATGGGAGCCGGGGGCAGTGAACTGGGACACATGGTTATTGTGGAGGGCGGAGAGCCGTGTACCTGCGGAAGACGGGGGTGCCTGGAGGCTTATGTGTCTGTGACAGCCCTTTGCAGAGATGCTTTTCGCGCAGCAGGGAGGGAACTGACTTTAGAGGAAATCTTTGACGGGGCCAGGGATGGGGATGAGATTTTGAGCGGTGTACTGGAGTCTTATATCCGCAGACTGGGGGTGGGAATTGTGAATATTGTAAATATTTTCCGGCCTCAGCTGGTGATTCTCGGCGGTGAGATTTGTCCGCAGGGGGAGAGTCTGCTGGAGCCCCTTCGGAAGATGATGAAAGAAGGGTGCTTTGGGGGAAGCCGGGGATGGATTCCGGAGATTGAATTGGCGGAGCTTGGAAAGCAGGCCGGGATGATTGGGGCGGCGAGTTTAATTTGAATGTTACAGTTCATGGGGCAATGTCATTTAGTTAAAGTTTTGCTGTTTGAGAAATTGTGAAGGGTCCGCCCGACGAGAGAATGATATTGTTTCTCCTGGGCACGCTCGCGCTACGTGAAGAGCGTAGCGGTACATAAGGCGCAAAAGACAGCGCCTAAGTACCGACGGTCTTCAAGTACCCTGGAGAAACAATATCATTCTCTCGCCGGGCTACGTTATCTCGGAATGTCAAACGTTAATTAAATGCCCTCCGTGAACAGTAATATCTGAATCATGAAAAAGTAGGATTGACGGATTTGGGTTTGGGGAGTATTCTGATGAATGAGATAGTATAAAGGGAATGTGAGGGACAGGATATGGAAGCAGGCAAGATGTATGAGCTGTGGCTGACGGATTCTTATTTTGATGAGGATACCAGGAAGGAGCTGCAGGAAATTGCGGGAGATGAGGCGGAGATTGAGGAAAGGTTCGGAAAGGAACTGGAATTTGGTACGGGAGGCCTGAGGGGAATCATCGGAGCAGGCACCAACCGGATGAATAAGTATGTTGTGGGCAAGGCTACACAGGGGCTGGCTGATTATATTAAGGGACAAGGGGCACAGGATAAGGGGGTTGCCATCGCTTATGATTCCCGGCGTAAATCCGGGGAGTTTGCAAAGGAGGCGGCGCTCTGTCTGGCGGCCAATGGGATTCGGGCGTATCTGTTTCCTTCTCTCAGGCCTACTCCCATGCTGTCTTTTGCCTTGCGGTATCTGGGATGTACGGCTGGGATTGTGGTGACGGCAAGCCATAATCCGGCGGAGTATAACGGCTACAAGGTGTACTGGGAGGACGGGGCCCAGATTACGGCTCCCAGGGATAAGGAGATTATCGAACAGGTTCGAAGGGTTAGGGATTTTAAGCAGGTGAAGACCATGGGGGAGGAAGAGGCCAGGCAGCAGGGGCTTTATCAGATGATAGGCTCCCGGGTGGATGATGCCTACATGGAGGAGCTTAAGAAGCTGGTGATTCATCCGGAGATTCTGAAGGAGGAGGCAGGAGATTTAAAGATTGTGTATACGCCTCTTCATGGAACTGGGAATCTTCCGGTGCGAAGGATATTGAAGGAACTGGGATTTACTAATGTGTATGTGGTGAAGGAGCAGGAGCTGCCGGACGGAGAGTTTCCTACGGTTCCCTATCCTAATCCGGAGGATAAGAGGGCCTTTGAGCTGGCGCTTAAGCTGGCCCGTCAGGTGGATGCGGACCTGGTGCTGGCCACGGACCCGGATGCGGACCGGCTGGGGATTTACGCCAGGGATTCTGTAAGGGGAGAGTATAAAAGCTTCAGCGGAAATATGTCGGGGATGATTCTTTTGGAGTATATTTTGTCTCAGAAGAAGGCAATGGGGACGCTTCCAAAGGACGGGGCTGTGGTGACTACCATTGTGTCGGGAAAGATGGCAAGGGAGATTGCCAGGGCCTATGATGTGGATTTGATTGAGACCTTGACAGGGTTTAAATACATTGGGGAGCAGATTAAGTTTTTTGAAGAGAACCGGAATCATACTTATGTGTTCGGATATGAGGAGAGCTATGGGTGCCTGGTGGGAACTCATGCCAGGGATAAGGACGCGGTTGTGGCTGTGATGGCTCTCTGTGAGGCGGCGGCTTATTATAAGCACCAGGGAATGACTCTGTGTGACCAGATGGAAAGGCTGTTTGAGACTTACGGGTATTTTAAGGAAGGGCTGTGTACGGTGACGAAGAAAGGGCTGGAAGGGGCAAAGGAGATTGAGGCGGCCCTGGAAGCTGTCAGGAAGGAAGTGCCTGAGAGCATCGGCGGCCTGAAGGTGGAGGAGTTCCGGGATTATAAGGAAGGGGTGGTTCTGGATTACCGGGAAGGTGCGGTTTCGGATTGCAGGGAGGATGGGGTTTCGGATTATAGTGAGGATGCGGTTCTGAATTACCGGCAGGATGGGCAGGCAGGTGAGAGGGCAGGCAGGAGAGCCTGTGTCAGAAGAAGTACGGGTCTGCCTCGCTCCAATGTTCTGTATTTTGAACTGGAAGGCGGCGCATGGTGCTGTATCCGGCCGTCGGGGACAGAGCCGAAGATTAAATTCTATATGGGTGTTAAGGGAAGCGGGGATGAAGATGCAGATAGAAAACTGGAAAGCTTGACGGAGGCGTTGACTCATTTGACAAATTCACTTGACGGATAGTCTGGTATGGTGTAGAATAATAAAAAAATTTCAGGAGGATTTTGCATGTTAAGTGTGGTTGTAATGGAGAAAATTGCAAAATAAATATTGCATGGGTGGTTTTTGGTTCAGGCTGGAAGTCTGCCCATTGGCTGGCAACAGGGATTGCCGGTATTTTCGCCTTACAACTGCTTAATATTGTGGTTCCTAAAATCCATGAATCCTATGAGCATGACTGTACGGTCATGCTTTTTCCATGTCATAGGGTGCGCTGCAGAAGCTTTCCGGCAGGAGTGTCTGTCAGGCCCAACCGTTTCATTATGGACGATACAGGAGAGTCATCACAGAGATTCAAAAAACCATAGTATCTTAATGCATTTAAGGTATCTATGGTCTTTTTGCGTTTAAGGCGATAGTGAAGTTTGGAAGGAAAGGACAGAAAAAAGAAGGGACAGAAAAATGAAGATTGAAAGACAAATTGAATTTGACAAGGTCAAAGAACTATGGGCTGGCTTGGCGGTTACGGACCAGGCAAAGGAAAAAATCAGGGAGGCTTCCATATTTCTTTCTGAAAATGAGCTAAGAAAACAGCTGAGGGATACTACGGATGCAAGGAATCTGATTGAAAAAGCAGGGACACCGCCCCTGCAGAATGTCTCCGAAGCAAAGGATATTTTACTTTCTGCGGCGAAGGAGGAGTGCTTAACACCGTATCAGCTGGAACGGGTGGAAAAAGTGCTGGCTGCCATAAAACGCCTGAAGGATTATCTGGAAAGAGGCCGGTTGTTTGGCAATTCTCTGGCTTATTATGATGAAAATCTGGATGCGGTTTCGGAATTGAGGGAAGAGATATGTGATAAAATCCGAAATGGCGCTGTGGATGACTGTGCGTCAAAGGAATTGAGGCAGATACGAAGCCAGATTGTGAAATGTGAGGAGCAGATGAAACAGAAGGCGGAGCAGATACTTCGTTCTCATAAGGAGTATATGGCAGATAATTATTGTACGTTTCGAAACGGACGAATCTGTGTTCCGGTGAAGAAGGAATATAAGCTTAAGATATCTGGAAGCGTGATGGACAGGTCCTCCACAGGCAATACCATTTTTATAGAACCTACAGGCGCCGCAAAACATTATGAGGAGCTGCAGCTGCTGAAAATTGGTGAGGAAAATGAGGAGTACCGCATTCTCTATACGTTATCCGCACTGGTGTCAGAATCACTGCCGGTGTTAAGGGAGAATCTGGCAATGATGGAAAAGCTGGATTTTATATTTTCCAAAGGCAAATTAAGCATGGATATGGACGGGACAGAGCCGTCTGTCAATACGGCGCGCAGAATCCGATTGGCCGGGGCGCGGCATCCGCTGATGGATAAAACGGCGGCTGTGCCCCTGGAGTTTGACATCGGGGAGAAGGTACGGGGGATTGTTATAACAGGCCCTAACACGGGAGGAAAGACAGTAGCCATGAAAACGGTTATGCTGAACTGCGTCATGGCCCAATGCGGACTGCACGTGACCTGCAGGCAGGCGGATATCTGTATGAACAGCTCTTATCTGTGTGACATTGGAGACGGGCAGAACCTGTCTGAGAACCTGTCCACATTTTCCGCCCATATAACCAATGTGCTGGAGGTATTGGGGGAGGCAGGGAAGGAAAGTTTTGTTATCATGGATGAATTGGGCTCGGGAACAGACCCGGCGGAGGGAATGGGAATTGCAATAGCAATCTTGGAGGAGCTTAAAAAAACCGGCGCGCTTTTCCTGGTAACCACCCATTATCCTGAAGTAAAGGAGTATGCAGCCAGGACGGAGGGGATGCTGAATGCGCGGATGACCTTTGATAAAGAGACACTGCGTCCGACATATCAGATGATAATCGGCGAAGCCGGCGAAAGCTGTGCCTTTTATATTGCAGACAGGCTGGGAATGCCGGACCGCATGCTGAAGGCGGCAATCTGTGCTGCATATGGGCAGGATGGGCTGAGGTCCTATTCGTTTCATAAGCCGGACAGTGAGATTGCCAGGAGAAGCACTGGGAAAATTACCAAAGCCAAAGCCGGAGGAAACCGCACGGAACTTAGTACCAAATTTCGAATCGGCGACAGCGTGATGGTTTATCCGGAGGGGAAAATAGGGATTGTGTGTGTGCCGGTCAACGAAAAAGGGGTGTTGAGGGTGCAGCTGCCGGGGAAAAAGATTTGGATTAACCACAAGAGGGTAAAGCTTCATGTGGCGGCGGCAGAGCTGTATCCGGAGGATTATGATTTTTCCATTGTGTTCGATACGGCCGAGAACCGGAAAAAGCGCCATGATATGGAGCGGAAGTATACGGATGCGGTGATAGAGGCGGATGAATGAATATTGTCAAAGGCTTACACATATTTCCGAAGCAATTTCCAAAGCAATGTGGACTTATAATTGACAGATTTAAGTAAAATTAATATAATAAACTTAATTGTTAATGTTCAACAGGCGGAGGTGGAAGGATTGAGGAAATCGGTTCGTCTGGCAGATATTGCAGAGAGGCTGGAGGTAAGTACTGTGACAGTCTCCAATGCATTGGCCGGACAAAAGGGTGTCAGCGATGAACTTAGGGATAAAATAAAAAAAACGGCGCAGGAGATGGGGTATCGCGTAAAAGCAGAGCAGGGGACAGACGAGAAAAAGATTTTGAATATTGGTG
Organism: uncultured Hungatella sp.; assembly: GCA_910585435.1. Lineage (GTDB taxonomy): Bacteria > Bacillota > Clostridia > Lachnospirales > Lachnospiraceae > UBA3402. The sequence goes on from CAJUEJ010000016.1 coordinate 11,281, forward strand.
TTATTATCTCGGAGATGTACTTGGGAGATTATCCGTCTTATTATTGGAAGGTGTATCAGGAATTGTCCCTCCTGGCAGGAAGCTATCACTGTATTATTTTGTTTGAGATTCTCCGCCATGAAATGGAGCAGTCGAAGGCGCTGCCTCTGTTTGTCCGGGAAAATAAGGTTCAGGGGCTGTTTGTGATTGGAGAAGCCAGCAGCGATTATCTGGAGTTTTTGTATCAGAAGGCAGGAATTCCGATTATGTTTTTAGATTTTATGAAGAGGGATATTCCGGTTCCGGCTGTGGTGGCGGATAATTTTTATGGAATGTACAAGATGGTGAATTATCTGATAAAAAAGGGACATGCCCAGATTGCCTATGTGGGGACGCTGGGAGCCAGCAGCAGTATTACGGACCGGTATTTTGGATACTGCAAGGCATTGATGGAGCATGGGATAGAGGTGAGGAAGGACTGGGTGCTGGGCGACAGGGATATGGACGGACAGGTGGGAAATATCCGGCTGCCGGAAGATATGCCTACCGCCTTTGCCTGCAACAGTGACCTGACTGCCGCGGAGTTAATCGGGCAGCTGGAGAGGCAGGGCTATAAGGTGCCGGAGGATATTTCGGTGGCAGGGTTCGATAATTATCTGTTTGAAGGGCTGTGCGATGTCAGAATTACATCCTATCAGGTGGATGTGAGGGAAATGGTGCGGAGCGGTATCAAGAGCATGGCTTCCCAGATTTTGTATGGAAAAATTCCTTCGGATTTGCGGTTTGTGTCCGGCAGGCTGGTGGAGAAGGACAGCGTGTCAGCTGTGTAATCTGCCGGTTGACATGGGATGGGGATTTGTGTATAGTGGTTGGGAAGAGTCTGCGCTGCTTAAGGCTGGCGAGGTGGAGGGTGGAAGCAGGTGGATTGGCTCGGGTCCGGCGGTGCAGGCAGGCTGTCCCAGGTTCGGCGGTGCAGGCAGTCTGTCCCGGGGCAGGGGGCAGCGGAATATGGAATAGATGGAGAGGGGCCAGATGATTGCACTTAAAATTGAGGACAGGAAGCAGTTTACCTCCGGTCTGTTTGTAGGAGATTTGTTTGACGGGTTTTTAGTAAAGGAAGCTTCGGTTGTGACCTTTAATGCATTTACCATTGATGGAAGGGTGAGAAAAGGGTACTATACCATGGAGGAGCAGGAAGAGCTGGGGATGGAGGAATATTCCTTCTGGTCTGCGGTCCGGCCTTTCTGCTTTTCCCTGATTAAGGGGAAGCGGCTGCCAGGCAGCTTTCACATTGTGCTGCAGCTTGCCGGACAGGCAGTGAAGGCGTTTGTGAAGGAATATGATTTGTCCATAGCTTCGGAACGGATGAAAGGGCTTTATCTGAATATCCGCTATGAGGAAGGACAGATTGTCTGTGTCACAGGCACTTCTCTGGATTTTTTCACTCTGGATAAATCGGTGGAGGAAGCATGGGATAAGAAGGTGCAGAATTTTTTTAAGGAGCATCGGATTCCTTATGTGGCGGTTTGACAGAGAAAGGATTTTACAGTTTACAGGCGGCAGGGAATTCGATAAATTCGACAGAGGAGGGAACTTGCGGTGGCAAAATTGTATTTTCGTTATGGTGCAATGGGAAGTTCTAAGACGGCCAATGCGCTGATGGTAGAGTATAATTATTTTGAGAGAGGAAAGAAGGCTCTTTTGGTGAAGCCGAAGCTGGATTTTAGGGACGGGGATTACAAAATCCGTTCCAGGATGGGGCTTTGGAAGGAGGGAATCCTTCTGGAGATGCTGACAGAGATGACGGATGAGGAAATCCGCGGCTACGACTGCATTATTGTGGATGAGGCCCAGTTTGCTACCAAGGCCCAGGTGGAGTTTATGGTCCATATCGTGGATGATTTGGAGGTTCCGGTTATCTGTTATGGGCTGCGGACGGATTTCAGGAGAGAGTTTTTTGAGGGAAGTTTGTGGCTCATGGCATGGGCGGACAAGATTGAGGAGATTAAGACGGTCTGCTGGTGCGGCAAGGCAGCTACCTGCAACGCCAGAATCAGCGAGGACGGAACCATGATTCAGGCAGGGGAGCAGATTGTCATGGGAGGAAATGACAAGTATACGGCTCTGTGCAGGAAGCATCACCGGGAAGGGAATCTGGGGAGACAGATTGTTTGAGTATTTGACAGCGGATATTGCGGCAGAAAAGGCTGCCAGAGAAACAGACAAGATAAGAAATTCATTGCAGGAGTTAATGGATGAGGGGGAACTTTGAAATGTCAACGGACAGTTTAGCAAAAGAGAAGACAATATCTCGATTGTATGAATTGCTTTCTTTGCAGAAAAAGGTGGAGAACAGGTTTGGGTGTGATGATTATAATGTTTTTGTATTTGGAAGTTATCTGACAACAGGGTTTATAGATGGAAAAAGTGACGTGGATATTGCGGTATATACAGAAAATTTTGTTTTATATAAAAGATTAGCCTTATATTTAGAAGAGTATTTTAATCAAAAAGGAATCCGCAGTGATATTTTTTATATAGATACAACAATGGAAGCTCCCATTTATTGCGCACCATTAAAATCGAAGGTGCAGTTTACAGATTATTTTCCGGAAAAATTGGTTGATTTTCAAGATAGATGTCAGAAAAAATTAGAGAAGATAAAAGGATTGATGGATGAAGTTTAATGAAGATATTTTAAAAGAATTGGGGCTTGAGCCAAATGAGAAACAAGAACCTGTAAATGTTATGAGAGTTAGTGAAATGCTGGATTTTATGAAGCAATGTGCGGAAAGAATTGAAAGTAAAAGCAGAAAGTATACGACCAGCAGAGATGTGGAGATTCAAACAGACTGTATTGATATTGTGACAGCAAGGTTAAATGACTTTACACAAGTATTTAAAGATTTAATGATTTTTATACGTAGAGAAGAGGGAACATATAAAGGGGGAACCTCATTAAGATATTGTATGGCAAGCTTTGAAACATTTAATTTTAATGAGACAGAAGAAGAAAAACTGTTTTTACGCGAATTACTGCTGCGCAATGAAATAACACATGACTATTTTAATCGTGAATTGCATCAGCAGAAGCTTATATGGCTTATGGAAAATTGCAGTAGTGGAGTAGTGGATGTATATAAAGATATATATACGTACTGTTTAAAACAGGAATTACTAGAAAAATTTACAAATAGAAATATATAAGCTGTTGTTTTTTGGCGTACTGCCATGGATTTATGGTCCATAAGGGCAGGTATAGCAGGAAAAACCGAATTGCTAGCACTCATTTTAAATGAGTGCTAAATTTTTGTTGACAATTTGTTCTAATCGTACTAGAATACATTTTAGCAGATATAACAGGCGGTTTCCGGACGGCCTGGGTGAAAATAATAAGAGAAAAGAAAAGGAGAGTTTACCTATGGCTACAAAGACAGGAAGTTTATCCATAAGCAGCGAGAATATTTTCCCGGTTATCAAGAAATGGCTGTATTCGGACCATGATATTTTTTACAGAGAGTTGATTTCCAACGGATGTGATGCCATTACCAAGTTAAAGAAGCTGGAGCTGATTGGCGAGTATGAGAAGCCGGAGGATATGGAGTACAAGATTTTAGTGACGGTGAATCCCACGGACAAAACCATTACCGTGACGGATAACGGACTGGGAATGACAGAGGATGAGATGGACGAGTACATTAACCAGATTGCATTCTCCGGGGCCCAGGATTTCTTAAACAAGTATAAGGACAAGGCCAATGAGGAGCAGATTATCGGACATTTCGGTCTGGGCTTCTATTCCGCATTTATGGTTGCGGACAAGGTTACCATCGACAGCTTGTCCTACCAGAAGGATGCCAAGCCGGTTCACTGGGAGTCAGAGGGCGGCACGGAGTTCGAGATGGGCGAGGGCGAGAAGGCGGAGCAGGGAACTACCATCACCCTGTATCTGAACGAGGACAGCGTGGAGTTCTCCAATGAGTACCGGGCCAGAGAGGTGATTGAGAAGTACTGTGGATTTATGCCGGTGCCGATTTTCTTAAATAACGCCACTGCGGAGCCGCAGTATGAGACCATCGAGAAGGATGAACTGACGGAGAAGGATACCATTGTTGAGACCATTGTGGAGGAGGCCAAGACAGAGGAGAAGGAGAACGAAAACGGCGAGAAGGAAGTGGTGGAGGTTTCTCCTGCCACGGAGAAGTATAAGATTCTGAAACGTCCGGTGACACTTAACGATGTAAGCCCTCTGTGGAACAAGCATCCCAATGACTGTACGGAGGAGGAGTACAAGGAATTCTACCGCAAGGTATTTATGGATTACAAGGAGCCCCTGTTCTGGATTCATTTGAACATGGATTATCCGTTTAACCTGAAGGGAATCCTGTACTTCCCCAAGATTAACATGGAGTATGACAGCCTGGAGGGAACCATCAAGCTGTACAACAACCAGGTATTTATCGCGGATAATATTAAGGAAGTGATTCCTGAATTCCTGATGCTGTTAAAGGGTGCCATCGATTGTCCGGACCTGCCGCTGAATGTGTCCAGAAGCGCGCTGCAGAATGACGGATTTGTGAAGAAGATTTCGGATTACATCACCAAGAAGGTGGCGGATAAATTGTCCGGTATGTGCAAGACAGACCGGGAGAATTATGAGAAGTACTGGGATGATATCAGTCCCTTTATCAAGTTTGGCTGTCTGAAGGATGAGAAGTTTGAGGAGAAGATAAAAGAGTATGTGCTGTTCAAGAATCTGGACGGCAAATACCTGACTCTTCAGGACTGCTTAGACAGTGCCAAGGAGAAGCATGAGAACATCATCTACTATGTGACGGATGAGAAGGAGCAGAGCCAGTATATCAATATGTTCCGCAAGGAAGGGCTGGATGCGGTGATTTTGACCCACAACATTGACAGTCCGTTTATCAGCCAGCTGGAGCAGAAGAAGGAAGGGCTTAAATTCCTGCGCATCGATGCGGATGTGACCGATACCTTCAAGGAAACGGTGAAGGAGGAGGATGCGGAAACCTTTAAGGCGGATTCTGAGAAGCTGACGGAGACCTTTAAGAAGGCATTAGGCAATGACAAGCTGGAAATCAAGGTTGAGAAATTAAAGGATGACCAGATTGCTTCTATGATTACGGTTTCCGAGGAGAACCGCAGGATGCAGGATATGATGAAGATGTACAGCATGTCCGGCATGGACCCCAATATGTTCGGCGGTATGGGCGAGACCCTGGTGTTAAATGCCAACCATAAGCTGGTGCAGTATGTGCTGAGCCATGGGGAGGCGGAGCTGACAGGGAAAATCTGCCAGCAGCTTTACGATATGGCGGCTTTGAGCCACGGCAGCCTGACTCCGGAGCGGATGACCGGATTTATTGCCAGAAGCAATGAAATTATGCTGGCGATGACAGAAGAGTAATAAGCAATCAACAGAGATAGAAAAAAGGAACCATTCCGGCATCGCCGGAAGAAGGTTCCTTTTTTCCATGTATTCCACATTCTGGAATGTGTCCCAATCTTCCTCTTACTCTACATCCTGCAAAGCGTCTAAATCCTCCTCGCCGGTACGGACCTTCACTACTTTGTCTACACGGTATACAAAAATTTTTCCGTCTCCGATATGGCCGGTGTAAAGGGTCTTTTTGGCGGTTTCAATCACCTTGTCAACAGGAATATTTCCCACAATGACTTCTACCTTTACCTTGGGAAGCAGGGTGGCATCCATTTCCACACCCCGGTACCGTTCCCCGGCTCCTTTTTGGATGCCGCAGCCCATTACCTGGGTGACCGTCATGCCGGTGACACCGATATCGTTCATAGCTTTTTTCAGCTGGTCGTAGCGGGACAGCCTGGCGATGATGGATACCTTATAGATTCCTGTGGAGGAACCAGGGGCCTGAACCACCTTCACTGCAGCATCTTTTTGGGCAGTGGAGGCAGTATTGTAATCTTCCGCACCAAGGTTGGTATTCTCGTTGACATCCATGGTCATGGTGTTGGAGATATCCATGATACTGAAGCCGGCATAGGCGGATGGAAGCCCGTGTTCTGTGGAGTCCAGTCCGATGATTTCTTCTTCCTCGCTGACACGCAGGCCTACCCATGCCTTGATGATAAGGAATGCAATGGTCATGGTTACGCCGGTCCAGGCAAGGACAGATACGACACCGATGGCCTGCTTTCCTAAAAGTCCCAGTCCGCCACCGTAGAACAGTCCGGACAGGGTGTCATTACCTGGAGCGGAAGTAGTTGCAAAGAGGCCTACGGCCAGGGTGCCCCACAGGCCGTTTAGGAAATGGACGGCCACAGCGCCTACCGGGTCATCAATGTGAAGAATGTTGTCCAGGAACCATACGCCGAACACTACCAGAAGTCCGGATACGGAGCCGATGAGAAGGGCTCCCAGGACATCGGTCACATCGCAGGGGGCAGTGATGGCTACCAGGCCTGCCAACGAGGCGTTTAAGCACATGGACACATCCGGCTTGCCGTATTTCACCCAGGTGAATATCATACAGACCACTGTGGCTACGGCAGGTGCAACGGTTGTGGTGACGAAAATGGAGCCCAGCTGGGCCACGCTGGCAGCGGCGGCGCCGTTGAACCCATACCATCCAAGCCAGAGGATGAAGCATCCCAGGCATCCCAGGGCAAGGTTGTGGCCGGGGAAGGCGTTGACCTTGGTAATGCGGCCGTTTTTGTCTTTGACGAATTTGCCGATGCGGGGGCCTAACAATTTGGCTCCGATGAGGGCGGTGAATCCGCCTACCATGTGGATGGCGCAGGAGCCGGCAAAATCATGGAAGCCAAACTGGGAGAGCCAGCCGCCGCCCCAAATCCAGTGGGCTTCGATAGGGTAGATGACAGCGGAGATAACGGCGGAATAGATGCAGTAGGACAAAAATTTTGTCCGTTCGGCCATAGCTCCGGATACGATGGTGGCAGTGGTGGCGCAGAATACCAGGTTAAATACGAAGCTGGACCAGTCAAAGCTTTCGTATGAGGTAAAGATGTCAAAACCTGGTTTTCCCAGGAAGCCAAACAGGTCTTCTCCTAAGAGAAGGCCGAAGCCTATGAAAATGAATACGATGGTACCGATGCAGAAGTCCATCAGGTTTTTCATCAGGATATTTCCGGTGTTTTTGGCTCTGGTAAAGCCTGCCTCTACCATGGCAAAGCCTGCCTGCATCCAGAAGACTAAGGCGGCCCCAATCAGGAACCATACAGCAAACAGCTGGCTGTCTATAGCGGTTAAGATTTCTTCAGTCATAACGAATCCTCCTTTTTTGCAGCTTTTTGTAAAACCACGCTTCCCGGGGGCATAGTCTTGGAAATAAGAAAGGAGATTCCGGAGGGAAGGACCCTCTGAAATCTCCTTTGATATGCTAACTATTATACTGATACCGGGGCAAAAGTCAATCGTGTGATGTTCTAAAAGAATGGCGGAAAATTCTTTAAATTTCTTAAATTTTCCACAAAAACGAAGGAACACCAGTATACTGACACGTTTACTTTCAGCCAAACCTCCTTGTCTATTTTCCCATCTGCTGCGTTGGATTTTCTAGCCGCAGCCACCGCTGCGCCGTCAAAAATCCGCCTTGCAGATGAATAAATATGCCCGATAAAGCGGGGCACGCTGTCCTGCGGAGTTTCGCCAGATATAATGCGGTCAAGACACTAGCTTTACGAAATCCTGATTCTGTGGTAGGATACCATTAGATTTCTAGCAGCACACTAGTGCATTAGGGAAAGGAAGAAAGAATCATGTCCTGCCGCATTGCCGTATGTGATGACAATCCGATAGATGCCGCCTATGTGGAGAAGCTCTTAAACATCTGGGCTCATGAGAGGGGGATTTATGTTTCCGTAGAAATCTTTCCCTCAGCCGAGGCTTTTTTGTTCTGCTATGAGGAAGACAAAGCCTTTGATTTTCTTTTGCTGGATATTGAAATGGGAGCCATGGACGGTGTGGCTCTGGCAAAGCGCGTGCGCCAGGAAGATGAGAGGCTGCAGCTGGTATTTATCACCGGCTATTGGGACTATATCGGGGAGGGCTATGACGTGGCAGCCCTCCATTATCTCCTGAAGCCGGTGAAGCAGGAAAAATTTTTTGCTGTTCTGGACAGGGGGATGGAGAAGAGAAAACAGGATGAACGCTGCCTGAATCTGGAGGCCTCCGGGGAAATGGTGCGGATTCCTTTAAGGGAAATCCGCTATCTGCAGGTGTGCCGGAACTATGTTACCGTCCATGGAAAAAGGGATTACACGGTAAAACGTCCCCTGAGGGAATTTGAAGACCAGCTGGATGGCCGGTTTTTTAGGGCAGGGCGTTCCATTATCCTGAACCTGTCCTTTGTCCGGAGGGTGACGAGAACAGAGGTGTATCTTTTGGACCAGACAGCCCTTCCTCTTCCCAGAGGAGCTTACGAACGGCTGAACCGGGGAATCATTGCCCGGTGCTGATGATGTGGAGGAAAACCTTATGTCCTTTTTTTCCAGGCAGATAGACCGGAAGATTGCCGTCTATCAGAAGGAGCTGATGGAAACCCATTACCAGGAAGTGGAGACCATGTACCGCCAGATGCGGGGGTGGCGCCATGATTACCGCAGCCATATTCAGGCTATGAAGGCATATGCCGCAGACGGAGACATGGAGGCCATAAAGGATTATCTTGACTTGCTGGACACGGACTTAAACGCGGTGGATACTGCGGTGAAGACAGGGAATCCTATGGCAGATGCCATCTTAAACAGCAAGATTTCTCTTGCAAGGTCCAGGAATATTCCGGTTCACGCAGATGCGGATATTCCCGTTAAGCTGCGTATGTCGGAGCTGGATTTGTGTATCATTTTGGGAAATCTGTTTGACAATGCTATCGAGGCAAGCCTTTTGCTTCCGGAGGGGCAGCGCCTGATACGCATATACATGGATATGAAGAATACCCAGCTGTACATTTCGTTTACCAATTTCACTGCCGGTAAGAAGATGGCCAAGAGAGGAAAGCTTTTTCACACTACCAAAGGTTCAGGCCACGGCCTGGGGCTGGTGCGCATGGATGAGATTATTGAGCGGCTGGGAGGATATGTAAGCCGCAACAGTGAAGACGGAGCTTTCACCACAGAAATTCTGATACCTCAGGATTAGACATGGCGCACTAATCCCCTGATTTTAACCATTGGTCCCCCGGAGGATTCCGGGGGATGTTTTTGTGGTAGACTATCTATGAAATCCGGCATGGATTTTCAACAAAGATTTTAGGAGGCAGCCAATATGACAGAGACAAGCAGGCCCAGATATTATCTTCATCAGAATACCGGTTTTATGATTTCCACTGCCTGGCATACATGCAGCTCCGTAATTTTTCTGGGGCTTCTGCTGGCAGCTGTAACCGCTGCCAGGGCGGCGGCAGAGCTGTTTGCAGCTCCTGTGATTTTAAGAAAGCTGGAAACCCGGCAGTCCTTTGAGGAAATGCTGGCGGCCATTGTATTTTTTGGAGTGTGTCTGTTTCTTCTGACAGGGCTGGAGGCCTACATCCGCCAGAACACATTGTTTGGCCGTATTGCGGTGCGTCAGGAGATACTCCGTCAAATCGGAGAGAAAGCGGCCGGCACCTCCTACCCCAACACTCTGGACGGGGATTTCTTAAGCTTTCAGGCAAAATCCTACAAGGCCTGCTATGACAACACCTCGCCTGCGGAGGGCTTCTGGACCACCCTGACCCAGCTTTTGACCAATGGCCTCAGCTTCCTTGTCTGGGCCCTTACTCTGTCCGGCCTAAGCCCTCTGCTTTTGTGCTTCATAGCCCTGGTCTCAGGGGTGGAATATTTTTTTAACAGGTCTGTGAACCGATGGGGGTGGTGCCATCAGGAGGAGGAAGCAGAATGCCACAAGAAAATGGATTATATCTGCCGGACAGCCACCAGACGGTTTTATGCCAAGGATATCCGGATATTCGGCCTGCAGCCGTGGCTTTGGCAGGTGTGGAACAGGGGCTTTAAGGAGTACCGGTCCTTTCTTGCAAGGAGGGAGACAGCGTATTTCTGGACAGATATTGGGGGAGGGGTACTGACCCTTGTCCGGGGCGGCGCAGTGTCTGCCTGCCTTTTAAGGATGTTTTTCGAGAAACGGCTTTCCGTATCAGATTTTTTTCTGTACTTTACGGCAGCCAGCAGTTTTTCCCTGTGGATGACAGGGATTCTGGACAATGTTTCTCTGCTTCACAGGCAGAGTCTGGAACTATCGGTTATACGGGAATTTCTGGAATGGCCGGAGCCCTTTTTATTTGAAGAGGGAAAAAGGCTTTTCAAGGAAATGGATATGCCTTATGAACTGCGTTTGGAAAATGTGTCCTTTGCCTATCCGGGTTCTGATAGGAACACCATTTCCCATATGAACCTTGTGATTTCACCGGGAGAAAAGGTGGCGGTTGTAGGCTTAAACGGTGCAGGGAAGACTACCCTGGTCAAGCTGCTGTGCGGTTTTTTAGACCCTGTGGAGGGGAGAGTGCTGTTAAACGGGCAGGATATCCGCCAGTATAACCGAAGAGATTACTATCAGCTGTTTGCCGCCGTATTTCAGGATTTTTCCGTTCTGGATGCCAGCGTGGCGGAGAATGTGGCCCAGAGTGTGGATGATGTGGATTTGGAACGGGTCAGAGACTGTATATCGCTGGCTGGCCTGAGGGAGAAGCTGGAGACATTACCTGAAGGGCTGGACACAAAAATCGGCCGCCAGGTTTATGAGGACGGGGTGGAGCTGTCGGGAGGGCAGACCCAGAGGCTGATGCTGGCCAGGGCACTGTACAAAAATGCGCCGATTATGGTGCTGGATGAGCCTACGGCAGCCCTGGACCCTATTGCGGAAAATGATATTTACCGGAAATACAGCCAGATGGCACAGGGGAAGACCTGTCTTTTTATTTCCCACCGTCTGGCCTCCACCCAGTTCTGCGACCGTATCCTGTTTCTGGACCAGGGGCAGATTGGGGAGGAGGGAACCCACAGGCAGCTTCTGGACAAAAAAGGGCTTTATGCAAACTTGTTTCAGATACAGAGCCGGTACTACAAGGAGGAGGGAGGAGCCCATGGACAAGAGGGAGAAGAAGGTTTCATTTTTTCAGGCGGTCAGGCTTAACAACCGGGCCTGGGGAATCTGGTGGAGGCTTTGTCCCGGTCTGTTTGCAGCCATAACCGGTTCTTCCATAATCGGAGCAGCCAGCCCCTATGTGTCTGTCTGGCTGACTGCCTGCATCATAAATGAGCTGGCCGGGGACAAAAATCCGGAGACTGTAGTAAGGCTGGCAGCAGCCCAGCTTCTGGCAGCAGCATTTCTCAGGCTTGCCGGCGGACTGTTGAAGCGGTTTAAAAACCGTGAGAGAGACGCAGCGGTTTCTGGGTATGACAGGATTTTTATGGAGAAAATGTTTTCTCTGGATTATGCCTATATGGACAGCCAGGAGGTATATGACCTGTATTCCCAGATTGTACAGAATGATAAATGGTCCGGCCTGGGGCTTCATCAGACCATGGTTTTATTTGAGCAGCTTGTCACTGCCGGAGCACGGATTTTGGGAGGCGTTTTTCTGACCGTTTCCCTGTTTTTTGCAAGGGTGCCTGGGGAGGGAGAAGGGTTTGCATGGATGAACTATCCTGTGTGGGGTGTATTTATGGCAGGCTTTATGATGCTTGTTTCTGCTGCCTCTGCTGTCTGCGCGGATAAGGGGCAGGCTTACTGGACCCGCTATGCGGCTGAGACCAGATTCGGCAACCGGCTGGCGGATTATTATATGTCCTTAAATAAAGATAGAAAGAGGGCTGTGGATTTGCGGATGTACGGCCAGCAGGAAAATGTCTGCAGTATTTATATGACGCGGTATAATCCTTTTGGGCTTTCCTCTGGCATCGTCCGGTATGCCAGGGGGCCTATGGGCCTTTGGATGACGGCTTCCCAGAGCATTTCCGTGGGATTGACTGTAGCGGTGTACTTTTTTGTCTGTGTGAAGGCGTGGGCAGGCGCCTATGGACCAGGGGCAGTGGCCCAGTATATCGGAGCGCTGAATCATCTGTTTTCCGGGATGTCTGACCTGATGAATACGCTGGGGCGCATGGTAAGCAACGGAAGCTTTTTGGAAGAGACCTATCAGTTTCTGGATATACCGGGTGTCATGTATCAGGGGAGCCTGACGACGGAGAAGAGAGCAGACCGTCAGTATGAGATTGAATTCCGGGATGTTTCCTTCCGTTACCCGGGGACAGACCAGTATGTGCTCCGCCATATAAATATGAAGATTCCTGTGGGCAGCAGGCTTGCCGTGGTAGGGATGAACGGTTCTGGAAAGACTACATTTATCAAGCTTTTGTGCAGACTGTATGACCCTGTGGAGGGGGAGATTTTGTTAAATGGCATCGACATCCGCAAGTACAGGTATGAGGATTACAGGAAGCTTTTTTCCGTGGTTTTTCAGGATTTCCAGCTGTTTGCACTGCCTTTGGGGGAGAATGTGGCCGGTTCGGGAGATTACGGTTCTGAACAGGCGGTCCGGTGTCTTTTGGAGGCAGGCTTTTACAACTGGGAAAATGTTATGGGACGGGGGTTAGATACCTGGCTTTACAGGGAGCTGGAGGAAGAGGGTGTGGAGGTGTCCGGCGGCGAGGCACAGAAGATTGCCATTGCCAGGGCGCTCTACAAGGATGCGCCGTTTGTGATTCTGGATGAGCCGACGGCGGCTCTGGACCCTGTTGCCGAGGCGGAGATTTATGAGCGGTTCCATGAGATTGCCGGGGACAGGACGGCTGTCTATATCAGCCATCGGCTGTCCTCCTGCAGATTCTGCCACAGAATTGTGGTATTCCACCAGGGGACGGTGGTGCAGCAGGGAAGCCATGAGGAGCTGGCAGCAGACAGGGAAGGGGTGTATTACAGACTTTGGGAGGCCCAGGCAGGGTATTATCAGGAAGTAAAATCTGATTGATATTCGGTGATAAATCAGGTACAATACGATTGAACAGGTGTATATGAGGGAGGACAGCTATGAAATTGCCATTTAAAAAAGGAAAAGAGGTAGTTTTTCAGAAGGTAAAAAGCCAGAAGGGATTTACTCTGGAAAATCAGGACGGGAAACTTACGGATTTTGGGGATGTGGATATTGAGGACTATCTGGATGATATGTTTCATACACCGGACCAGTTTGTGATTCTGACGGCGCCCAAACCCCAGAATAAAGTCCGCTATGTCCAGGCCTGCACCCATGACGGGGAGGTGGAGGTTGAATTGGGAATCGAGGAAGAGGGGACCCGGCTGTATTATAAAATGTGTTCGGAGAAAGAATGTTACCGCATCTTTCTTGATTTTTATGACAATATGCTGGTTCCGGAGATGAAAGAGTATAGGTTGGTGGAATTTTAAGTTTACTATGAAAGTCCTGGACGGCAGCCATGGTGAATGCAAGCTCGCTTGCAATGAACCATGGATATCGGCCAGGCAAGCTGGTATGAGCAAGTAGGCCGACAGGCCGGATTGCGAATACCAGCGGCGATTGCGGGAGGGCGCAGCCCGGAGCAATCGGCTTTCATAGGGCGGCTGGTACAACATCAAAGGCTGCATGCAGGTTTACTGTGAAGGTATCGAATCCTTGCTGTAGGTCTGCGCACTTGCTGCGCTGACCGTACGACGCGCCAGAATGCGTTTTTTGCATTCTGTGTGCATCCCCCCTGGAGGGTTCATAGTAACCCCTTTTCATTCATAGTGGTGCCGGGAAAGCGGAACGGGGGGTAGCTTGTAGTTTTTAAGCCAATTTATTCAGATGTATTCGATTTGCAGGAAAGCAGCCGGCCCATAGGCATCATGATTGCAGCGGCCAATACAGTGCCACTTTTTCTGCTGCTTCTGTCCCTTTGAGAGAATACTGCTCTTTCAAATCTGCTTCGACAGTTTCTTTTGAAATCCCATGTTTTTTTCCAAATCTTATGAATTTTTCAAGGGCTTCTTCTTGAGTTTCCTGCCTGATTTCCTGCCTAATTTCCTGCCGAACTTCCTGTCTGATTTCCTGCCTGATTTCCTGCCTAATTTCCTGCCGAACTTCCTGTCTGATTTCCTGCTGGACTTCCTGCCTGACTTTCTGTCTAATTTCCTGCCTGATTTCCTCCAAAGCTTCTTGGCGGACTTCCTCCAGAATCTCCTCCCGAACTTCTCGCCGGGCTTCCTCACGCATTTGTTTCCTGGCAGCCTGAACATCATATCCCTTAAAATTTGATAACCATTCTCCCATACGCCGCTCCTTAATCTGCTGTGTATATTCCATAATCTCTTCTGATGGAACATTCAGCTTTGACAATAAACCTTCTATCACCTGCGCCATGATTCCTAACAGATACTCCGGGGAATTTTTCGTAACTTCCTTCAGCCATAGTTCGTCTATCTCATTACTGATATTTATGAAATCTGCCATATCCTGGAGCTTATCTATCATCAGCATTATGGAAATCTCATCCTTTTTTTTCCATCAGCTGTTTATTGCTGTAGTCCTTCAGCTGCAGCAGCATGCACTGATAATCCGGAATATATTTTCCAAGAATACTGCTTAATAGTACCCTGTCATGCAGCTTTGTCGGTGCCGTCCAATTCTGGATGCCGTCATAAAATACAATAGGCAGAATAGGAGGATACCGAAAATTTTTTGTTTTGCTGATGCCCTCCTGGCGTTTTTCCTGTTCTCTTTCGTAATCCTCCCAGATAAAGGCCATATAACGGAATATCTGCATGACTACATTATAATCTACATTGTTCTTATGTTCAATAAGGGAAATCAAATAAAAGGGTGTGGTTGTCTCTTTATTTTTAATCTGTACTCTTTTTACAATATCGGAATTTCTTTCTTCCGTAAACATATGGACATACCGTTCCGTGACATCCTCGATATCTTCTGCCTGTACATTCTTCAGCAGGGGGATATCCACATATCCCCGTAAAAACTGAGCACATAATACTGCATCACCGAAAATAAGCTTTGCTGAGCTGTCTTTCGGCTTTGTGTTGAATAAATTGGTATCCATATGGTACACCTTCCTTTCTGGCATGGCATACAAAATCGCGATGCACAGCAGACATTTATATCCCATACCGTTCCATATAAAATTTTGTTGTGGGACGTTTGCTTGAAATCCTGAGAATTTGCAGAACTCCTTGTGAAAATAACAGAATGCGCTGCTCTGAAAATCAGATGTGATACCGGTTCCGGCAGATTATCTGTTCATATTGTATCAGAAACCTTTCGGTTCTGCAATATAATTTTGATATATTTCATATATTATGTAATTAAACCTAGAAATCATTGACATTCCGTACAGCACTCATTATAATCAAATGTAGTAAAGAAAACTATGTACAATGATAGAAATGTGCCCTCAAAGGCTGATGAAAGACAGATAGCTGGATATGCTGGATATGCTGGATATGCCGGATATGCCGGCAGGTGCAGGGGGAAGGCTCTGAGAGCACATGGAAGAAGTATGGAGGAAAGTCATGAGCTATAAGATTATCGGCGACAGCTGTCTGGACTTGACGGAGGAGATGAAGAAGGACCCTCATTTCCAGATGATACCTTTAACTCTCCAGGTGGATGATGTACAGATAATAGATGATGAGACCTTTGACCAGAAGAAATTTTTGGAGCTGGTGAAAAACAGCCCTAACTGTCCAAAGACTGCGTGCCCCTCTCCGGAGACCTTTAAGCAGGCCTACGCCTGCGATGCAGATGACATTTATGTAATTACCCTGTCCGGGAAATTAAGTGGTACTTACAACAGCGCTCTCCTTGGAAAGCAGATGTATGAGGAGGAGTACGGCCATAAGAATATTGCGGTTATTGATTCCTGGTCCGCATCTTCAGGAGAGCTGCGTCAGGCCCTTTTTATTGAGGAGCTTTGCCAGGCAGGCGTACCTTTTGAGGAGGTGGTGAGGCAGGTGGAGGATTTTAAAGCCAACCGGATGCAGACATTTTTTGTGCTGGAAACACTGGATGCCCTGCGCAAGAACGGCCGCCTTACGGGACTGCAGGCATTTTTTGCCACCACGCTGAATATTAAACCGGTGATGGGGGCAGACCAGGGGACTATCATTAAGCTGGACCAGGCCAGGGGGATTAACAAAGCGTTAAGCCGCATGTGCTCTATAGCGGTAAAGTCTGTTCCGGACCCAGAGAACCGGATACCGGTGGTTGCCCACTGCAATAACGGGGAGAGGGCAAAGCTGGTGAGGGAAGAGCTTCTGAAGCTGGCGCCTTTTAAAAAGGTGGTTATTACGGAGACCGCAGGCGTTGCCACTGTGTATGCTTCTGACGGAGGCATTGTGTTGGCATTGTAAAAATACAGACTGGATGGGAGCTGCCGCAGGCAGCTCTTTTTTGATTCTTGCTGTTTTTTTCTGACAGTGTTATAATCGACCTGCGTATTTAGAAGTCTGAAACCTATCAAATCAGGCACAGAGAGGCTCCGGGTATACATGCCGGAAATAGGAGGAAAACACCATGAGGAGAAGAAGGGGATTGGTATGGCTGACGGGAATTTTGATGATTGCCGTCTTTTCGCTGTCCTCGCTGGCCGGCTGGATGGTATGGCAGAGACAGGCAGCATCCGGGGAGAGGGAAGACATCAGGGCCCTTGGACAGAAAACAGAAGGCGGAGAATCCCGGCTGGCAAAAGACAGCTTCCAGGAATCTGAAATTGGGCAGGCAGGAGCAGGAAACCCGGCGGTGCAGCAGGGGCAGGGGATGTCCGGGATGCCGGGAGAGGATGGCGGCGCAGAAGGAGGGATACAGCCAGGCTCGGAGCTACAGCCAGATTCACAACTGCAGCCAGATTCAGGGGTGCAGCCAGATTCACAGCTGCGGCCAAATTCAGAGACGCAGACAGCCTCCCAGCCGCAGCAGGATATCACCCTTCTGTTTGCCGGGGATGTGTATCTGTCCAATTATGTGTTAAATGCTTATGACCAGGCCGGAGGAATCCAGGGGGTACTGGATGAGGGTATCCGTCAGGAAATCCGCCAGGCAGATATATTTATGGTAAATCAGGAATTTCCTTTTACGGACAGGGGGACGGCGGCAGAGGATAAGCAGTTTACATTCCGTCTGCCTCCGGAGCGTGTTTCCATTCTCCAGGAGATGGAGGCGGATATTGTGACGCTTGCCAACAATCATATTCTGGATTTCGGGCAGGAGGGGCTTCTGGACAGCTGCCAGACACTGGATGAAGCAGGGATTCTCTATGTGGGAGGCGGACAGGACTTAAACCGGGCCAGGGAGCTGAAAACCATCCAGGCAGGAGACAAGACCATAGGATTTTTGGGAACCTGCAGGGTATACATGGATGCCAGCTGGGCGGCAGGCCCTTCCCATCCGGGCGTATTTTCTACCTATGACCCGGCCCAGGCCATAGAGTCTATCCGGGAAGCCAGGAAGCAGTGCGATTATCTGGCGGTCTATGTCCACTGGGGAGTAGAAAGAGAGACAGAGCCGAAAGAATATCAGAAAGCCATGGGGCGTCAGTATATTGATGCAGGGGCTGACCTGGTAGTGGGAAGCCATCCCCATGTGCTTCAGAACATAGAATATTACAATGGAAAGCCAATCGTCTACAGCCTGGGGAATTTTGTCTTCGGCAGCAGCATTCCCCAGACCGCTCTTTTGAAAATCGTCTTAAAACCTGACTATTGGCTTTCCAGGCAGGAGGAGCAAAGCAGAATCAGTACTCCGGACGGCATGGAGAATCATGCAGAGCTTACCCTGATTCCCTGTACATCCTCCAACGGATATACCCGTTTATCGCCTCCATGATTGGTGCGGCTGCAGGCTGTGGCCTTTTCATTGGCCGGAGGCTTTGGCCGTGGCGGCTGCAGCGGCTGCGGCTGTAGCAGCGGCAGCGGCTATGGCGGCAGCGGCGGAACAGGATTATGAATCTGCTAATCGTGCCGCTGCGCTGCATTGTCATAGCACTCGCAGAACCGGGCAGAAAAGGACGGGGGCTCCTCATGGGCATACAGGTGGGAGATGTCTCCAAAAGAGGACATGCGGAAAATGGCGGTTCCTTTCCTGCGTTCTTCTGTCACGACAGTGGTCACGGAGGAGGGAGCGGCACAGGTTCCGTGCCACAGCACCATGGGGGAGATGTTCAGCAGATGGCTGATAAGCACACAGCCGGCTCCGAAGTGGCAGAAGAAAACCAGGGTGTCATTGTTGGCTTTCTCTGCCCGGTAGCCGCGGCCTTCCCGTATGTATCCGTGGTCCTTAAGGACCTGGTCGAAGCTTTCCGTCACCCAGTCATACTCCTTTTTCACCTGGCTTTCCTTTATCACCGGTGTCTCATACCACTGGTCGTAGTGGTAGAACCGTTCTTCCTTTGTCCAGTCTGCCGGAAGCCAGTCCCAGACGATTTCCTCACGGTCTTTGGCATCCGGCCTGTGAATCAGGGGATTAAATTCCCTGAGCCACAGACATTCCTCTGCTGTCCTGTGAAGCTTTTTAAGGGTACGGGAGGCAGTATCTTTTGCCCTTCCCAGAGGAGAAACGTAAATATCCTTTATATCCAGTCTGGCCAGCCTTTCGGAAAGATACTCCACTTCCTTCCAGCCCTTTTCGGTCAGAGAATCGATGGAATAGTCCGGGTCTCCGTGGCGGATAATTAATAATTTCATAATTCGGTTCCTTTCCTGATAGAATATTTGTGCTTTTTCGGATTGTATCATATTCCCTATTCTTGTGCAATGGTTTACAAAATTTGTCAGATATTTAAAAGCATAATTCCTGAAAATTTGTGAAATATACGGATTGATTTTATGAAAAAACGTGATATCTTATTATCGTTGGTAAATATAAAGAATCAAATTTTAGGAGGAGGACATTCCTATGCAGAATCTTCTTTTGTGCATTTCTATTTCACTTATTGCAGGACTTCTTATGTCCCGTGTGGCGAAACGTGTAGGGCTTCCTGCCGTTACGGCTTATCTGGTTACAGGCCTGCTTCTGGGGCCGTTTTGCGTGGGGCGCCTGAAGCTTCCGGGAGTTGGATTTCATTCCATGGAAGAGGTCAGCGCCATGGGGCTGATTTCAGAGATGGCCTTGGGCTTTATCGCATTTACCATTGGCAATGAGTTCCGCCTGGGACAGCTGCGCAGCATGGGGCGCCAGGCCATCACCGTAGGTATTCTTCAGGCTGTGGTTACCACTATTGTTGTGGATACAGCTCTGATTCTGCTTCATCTGGTTTTTCCGTCGGCCCTTTCCCTGTCCTCAGCCATTACGCTGGGTGCTATCGCAGCTGCCACGGCTCCTGCCGCCACCCTTATGGTGGTGCGCCAGTACCAGGCGGACGGTCCTCTTACCCGTCTGCTTTTGATGGTGGTTGCCATTGACGATGCCGTAGGCCTGATTGTTTTCTCCGCGTCCTTTGGCGTGGCAGGCGCTTTGGAGCAGGGAGGAATCAGCGCTATTACGGTGATTGTGGAGCCGGTGCTGGAAATCATTTTCTCTCTTGCCTTAGGAGCTGTGGCCGGATATATTCTGGATTGGAGCGAGCGGTATTTCCATTCCAGGGGAAACAGAATCTCCATGACAGTTGCCTTTGTGCTGCTGACCGTCGGGCTTTCGATGGTGGAGTTTCAGCTGGGGCCTGTCCACTGCGGATTCTCCCTGCTTTTGGTATGTATGATGACAGGAACCATCTTCTGCAATATCTGTGAGACGTCAGAGGCTTTAATCCAGCGTCTTGACCGGTGGACCACACCTCTTAGTATCTTGTTCTTCGTGCTTTCTGGGGCAGAGCTGGATTTGCAGATTCTGCGTAACCCGGTGGTTTTGATTATCGGTGCTGTGTACATTATTGCCAGGTCAGCCGGGAAGATTTTAGGCTCTTACGGCAGTTGCGCTATGACAGGCTGCGACAAGAAAATCCAGAAATACCTGGGAATTACCCTTCTGCCTCAGGCAGGTGTGGCCCTGGGAATGGCTATTACCGCAGCATCCCTGTCTGACGGCGCCATGGTCCGCAGCGTTGTGCTTTTTTCCGTGCTGGTGTATGAATTGGTAGCTCCCACCCTTACCAAGAATGCGTTGTTTGCAGCAGGAGAGCTGCATTCGGAGGAGCTGAATGCCAGGAAGGCTAAGGCCTGACTGCTTCAGGCTCCGTTATGAATGAGGGGCTATGAACCTTCCGGGGGATGCACACAAAATGCTAAAAGCAGGCGCTTTGGCGCGCCGTACGGTCAGCGCAGCAGGTGCGCTGACCTGCAGTAGGATTTTCATACTTTCACATTAAAGGAGTTTTCCCATGACCTCATCCGCAACAACCGCAGATATCCGAATTGCCAACCGCAGGAAAGTTCTCCACACGGTATACCGCCATAGAGAGATTTCCAGGCAGGGAATCAGCCAGGCTCTTTCTATGAGCCTTCCTACTGTAACCCAGAATCTGAAAGAGATTGAGGCCATGGGGCTTGTGGAACGCCGGGGACTGTATGAATCCACCGGAGGCCGCAAGGCCCATATCTATCGTTTCGCAGCTCAGGCCCGTATTGCCCTGGGGGTAGTGCTTTTGAAGGAGTTTTACCGGATAACGGCAGTGGACCTTTACGGGACTGTTCTGAAATCCAGAAGCATTCCCCTTCCGTTTTCCCGGACAGACGCCTATTTTCAGGGGCTGGGGCAGAACATTGAAAGCTTTGCCCGGGAGATAATCCGGGAGACAGAAAGAAGCGGAAAGAGGGCAGAGGCCGTAACGCAGCTGGAATCCCAAGCAGAGTCCGGAACTCATCCAGAGTCCCAAACAGAAGCCGTCCCAGGCCGGGATGGCGATACATGGCGGCACCGGATTCTGGGCGTATCCATTGCCATACAAGGGCTGGTATCCAACGACGGCTCCACGGTCATATACGGTGAGATTTTAGGATGTACCGGTCTTGCACTGGAGGAAATACAGAGGGCTGTAGGCTTCCCCTGTACCCTGCTTCACGATACGGAGGCTTCCGCGATTGCGGAGATGTGGTTTCGGAAAGAGAAAAAAGACGGGGTTTTATTGTCCCTGAACCGGAATTTCGGCGGCGCCCTGATTCTGGGCGGGGAGGTACACCGGGGGCAGGCCCTGAGCAGCAGTGTCATAGAGCATATGCGCCTTTACCCGGAGGGACGTCCGTGTTACTGTGGAAAAAAAGGGTGCATGGAGGCGTACTGCTCTGCATACGCCCTGCAGAAGGCCGCCGGGGAACCGCTGGAACAGTTTTTCAGGGCCAAGAGCTCCGGCTGTGAGAAGCGTACCAGAATATGGCATCATTACCTTAAGGACCTTGCCATGGGCATCAACAATATCCGTATGCTTCTTGACTGTGAATTTATGATAGGCGGATATCTGCATTCCTTTATGGAGGAGCAGGATTTTCTCCTTTTAGCACAGTATGTAAAAGAAGAGTGCTCCTTCCCGTCGGCAGATATCCGCCTGGTACACAGCGCCTTTACCGATGATTCAGCAGCGCCTGGCGCCGGAATCTTTCTGGTAAAAAGTTTCTTAGATTCTTTCTAGTACCTTGACCACTGCAGCTTATACTGACATCTCATTCACACAGACAGCCCCGTATGGGCGGATGCTCATGCGGTATGCGCTGCCTTCCCCCAGAGCCTTTTCTATGTATTCCACGTATTCATCCACCAAATCATTAGGCAGCATGGCCATGATGACGCCTGCGAATCCGCCGCCGTGGATTCTGCATGCGCCTTTCTTTTTTTCTGCGATAAAAAGCTCGGTCAGGGCCAGGGCGATGCTGATTCCCTGTTCCTCCACATTGGCAGTGGTGTAGCAGTTCTGCAGCCATTTCCAGGAAGAATTGCCAGAGGCAGTTATCTGTGCCAGGAAATCCTGGAAACGGTTATCCTTCAGGGCGGCTACCTCTGCATCCACCCGTTTATTCTCCTCGAAGAAATGAAGGGCGCGCATGACAGCACGGTCTCCGGCATATTCCCGGACCTGTGCCAGATGCTCAATCACCTGCTCCTCGGTTATCTGGGCGCATACCTCTTTTCCGAAGCATTCCGCAACCTTCTTCATCTCCAGGGGAACCGAAGAATAATCTGCGCTTAAATCCGCATGGCCCTTCCCCGTATTGACAATAATCAGGCTGTGGTTCTGAGAGCTGAAATCAAAGTCAATCTTTTCCACCGCCGGGTTCTGCGGCTCTTTAAAATCAATGGTAATCAGTCCGCCCACGGCACAGGCCATCTGGTCTAACAGGCCGGACGCCTTGTTCCAGTAATGGTTTTCCGAATACTTTCCGATATGAGCGTAGGCCACGGTGCTCATGCGGCCGTCATTGAAAAAGGTATTTAATATGGAGCAGAGAAGCATCTCAAAGGAGGCGGAGGAGCTGACCCCTGCCGCACTGATGACATTGCTGGTAATATAGGCGTCAAAGCCTCCCACCTGAAAGCCTGAATCCAGGAATCCCTTCAGAAGGCCCTTTACCAAATCCACGGTTCCGGCCATGCGTTCGCTGGGCTCTAAGCGGTTTAAATCAATGGTAAAGGACTGGTGGAAGGTCTCGCTGACAATATTGATGCAGTTGGATTTATTCTTGGCAGCCACGCCCACACAGTCCAGATTGATGCTTCCGGCCAATACCTTGCCGTAATTGTGGTCTGTGTGGTTGCCGCTGATTTCCGTACGTCCGGGGGATGAAAACAGCAGGATGTCCTTGTCTCCAAACTCTGTCTGGAATTTTTTAATCAGGTCCTCATAGCGCATTTTGTTTTCTTCTACGGCAGCTTCTCCGTACAGCTTCTGAAACAGATGCTTCATCTGAGCAGATTCCAAGAGAGATAATGTCTCTTCTATCTTCATGATTTTCCTCTCCTTTTGCTTGCGCACTTTATTTGCCATAAAATATGGGCTGTTATCAACAAGTATAGCAGAGTATTCATGAGAAGAAAATAGGATAAGCAAAAAAATTGTTTCCTATTAAGAATCTCTTGTATTTCTACAGAAATAGAGTTATAATAAGGCGCAAAATTTAATAAAAATTTAAGAAAAAACGGAGGATTTGTTGTGTTTTTGCTTTTTTTTGCGGTGTGGGTGGTTCTAAATGGCAAAGTGACGCTGGAAATCTGCCTCTTTGGCCTGGGGATATCGGCCGCACTTTTTTACTTTATCTGTAACTATATGGATTACAGTATACGCAGGGAAATACTTCTGTTCCGGCTGGTGCCGTTGTTCGCCCGGTATTTCTGGGTGCTGGTCCAGGAGATTGTGAAAGCCAATGTGGCAGTCTTTAAGCTTATTATATCTCCGGAGCTGCAGCCGGAGCCGGCCATTGTGTATTTTAACACGGATTTAAAGACAGGGCTGGCAAAGGTACTTCTGGCCAATTCCATCACCCTGACTCCGGGGACCATCACCGTATCGGTGGAGGACAACCGGTTCTGCGTCCACTGTCTGGACCGGGAGCTGGCTGAGGGGCTTGAGGATTCCGCGTTTGTGGAGCTGTTAAAAGAGATTGAGGCAAAGGAAGAGGTTGGAGGAAGAAATGGAAGGAATCAATCAAGCGTATGAAATATTGCTGGCCGGGGCTCTGCTTGTATTGGCGGTGCTGATTGTCCTAAGCCTTATCCGCTCCGTGCTGGGGCCTGGAATTCCGGACAGAATCATTGCCATCAATATGACAGGAACCATGATTATTATGGTTATCGCCATCCTGTCTGTGCTTTTGGATGAGAACTATCTGGTGGATGTGTGCCTGATTTATGCTATGATAAGCTTTTTGGGAGTGGTGGTGCTGTGCAAGGTGTACACAGGGGTGTACCTTCAGCGGAAACACATGAAGGCAGACCTTCACGCCATTGAGGATAATCTGCATCACCAGGAACATGAGATAATAGAAGAGGCAGGAGAAAAGGAGGAGGCACAATGACAGGACTTTGGATTCAATGGATACTTGCTGCAGGCTGCCTTCTCATCGGGCTTATTTTTATGATAACCGCTGTATTTGGGGTAAACCGGTTCAAAAAGGCATTGAATCGGATGCACGCGGCGGCTCTGGGAGATACTCTGGGGATTCTGTTTGTCATACTGGGGCTGATACTCATTCGAGGCTTTTCTGTAGATTCCCTGAAATTGTTTCTTGTAATCCTGTTTTTCTGGATTGCGTCTCCGGTATCCGGCCATATGCTCAGCCGTCTGGAGGTTATGACCAATGAAGACTTGGGGGAACTTCTCCTGATTGACAGAGAGCAGTCTGCCCGTGAGAAGGAGGAGGAGATAAAAGAATGCTGAAACTGTTTGAATTTATTCTGCTGTTTGTCCTTATTGGATGTTCCATTTCCGTGGCATGTACAAGGGATTTGCTGACATCCATTGTTATTTTCATGTCCTACAGCCTGGTGATGTGCGTCATCTGGGTCCTTCTCCAGTCTCCGGACCTGGCCATTACGGAAGCGGCCGTGGGAGCCGGTGTGACAAGTATTCTGTTTTTTGTGACATTGAAAAAGATACGGGCAATCAGAAAGGAGAAGACGGATGAGCCGGAGGAAGGATAATTATGACACCAGCCGCTGGCTGAAATTTAAAAAATGGGTGGACGGGGAAGTGGATTTGCTGGCAGACGGGATGGAGGCCCGTGTGCCGGAAGGAACAGCAGGCAGGGAGAAAGCCTGTGTGCCGGAAGGAACAGCAGGCAGGGAGAAAGCCCTTGCGCCGGAAGGAAAGGCAGGCAGGGGGGAGGCCCTTGCGCCGGAAGGAAAGGCAGGCAGGGGGGAGGCCCTTGCGCCGGAAGGAAAAGCAGGCAGGGCAGAGGCACGTGCGCTGAAAGGAAAGGCAGGCAGGGCGGAGGCTCGTGCGCCGGAAGGAAATGACAACCAGGCCCGTCCGAAGACAGAGGCAATGAGCCAGGCAGCGTATGAGGCGGTTCAGGAGGAGGAACTGAAGAAGCTGCCTATCTTCACCCAGGGCTATGACAAATCTGTGGACCATGGACTGGCTCTTTTCCGGAAATTTTACCGGTTTATGTCTGTGCTTCTATGCGGAGGCCTGATTCTGGTTCTTCTGTGGACCGTAGCCTATCTTCCCATATTCGGCAATGCCGGAAACCCGGACAATAACGAGGTGTCTGCCCGTTATATTGAACGGGGGCTTCAGGAGACAGGGGCGGTGAACATTGTCACCGGCATGATTCTGGATTACCGTGCATTCGACACCTTCGGAGAGTCCTGTGTGCTTTTTATCGCCTCCTGCTGTGTCCTTGTGCTTCTGAGAATCGATGCCTCAAGTAAAGACAGCCAGACGGAAAA
Organism: uncultured Hungatella sp.; assembly: GCA_910585435.1. Lineage (GTDB taxonomy): Bacteria > Bacillota > Clostridia > Lachnospirales > Lachnospiraceae > UBA3402. Next base: position 36,585 of record CAJUEJ010000016.1, read on the forward strand.
AAGAAGGAAGGAAGCAGCCTATGACCGGCTGTATGAGCCGAAGAATGATATAATTCTGCAGAAATGCGCCTGCATTCTGGTTCCGGTTATTCTGATTTTCGGGATTTACATTGTGCTTAACGGCCATTTGTCTCCAGGCGGCGGATTTTCAGGCGGTGCGGTGCTGGGCTCCGGGCTGATTCTGTATCTCAATGCCTTTGGATTTCAAAAGACCGAACGGTTTTTTACGGAAAAGGTGTATCGAAGGACCACGCTGTGCGCCCTGACCTTTTACTGTCTGGCAAAAAGCTACTCCTTTTTCACAGGAGCCAACCACATGAACAGCGGAATTCCCTTGGGAACCCCGGGGGCTATCTTAAGCAGCGGCCTGATTCTGCCCTTAAATATCTGCGTCGGACTGGTGGTGGCCTGTACCATGTATGCATTCTACACCTTGTTCCGGAAAGGAGGAATGTAAATGCTGCAGCATATGCTTTTAAATATGGAAGAAACTGCGTCTGTTATCCTGTTTGGAATCGGATTTACCATTCTTCTGCTTCATCAGAATCTGATTAAAAAAATCATGGGCATGAACATTATGGATACGGCAGTGTATTTATTTCTGGCTGCCAAGGGCTATATCAACGGCCGCATGGTTCCCATTGTGACGGATGGTATCCAGGATGTGTCCGCCTATATTAATCCGGTACCCAGCGGCCTGGTTCTTACAGGCATTGTGGTATCGGTCAGCACCACGGCGCTGATGCTGGCCCTTACCATCCGGCTGTATGAGCGGTATGGCTCCCTGGATTTGGACCAGATACTGATACAGGTGAAGGAGGAAGAAAGAACATGAGTTTTGTGCAGAATTTTCCGTTTTTCTCCATCATCATCGCCATGTTCTCCGGGATTGTGTCCTCGGTGCTGCCGGGAAAAAAGGCCAGGAATTTAAGCCTGGCTGCCATCGGGCTGACAGGCGTCATGTCGGCGGCGGTTCTTGGGTTCTGTCTGAAGACAGGGGAAAGCTACACCTACATGATGGGGCATTTCCCTGCTCCCTGGGGCAACGAGATACGGGCAGGGGTTCTGGAGGGGCTGACAGCCCTGTTGTTTGAGATTGTCATGTTTTTGTCGGTAATAGGCGGTTTGAAATACACGGCGGCTGATGTGGAGGAAAGCAAGCAGAACCTGTTTTACATTATGATTGATTTAATGTTAAGCTCTCTTCTGGCACTGGTGTATACCAACGATTTGTTTACTGCCTATGTGTTTGTGGAGATTAACACCATTGCCGGATGTGGCCTTATTATGATTCGCCAGAAGGGCAGGAGCCTGTCCTCCGCTATCCGGTACATGATTTTAAGCCAGCTGGGCTCCGGCCTGTTCCTCATAGGCTTAAGCCTTCTCTATGATGTGACGGGACATCTTCTCATGAGTCCTGCCAAGGAGGCGGTGGCCCTGATTGAGGCCTCCGGAAGCTATGAGGTTCCCATGCTGGTAATCACGGCGGTGGTCAGCGTGGGCCTGGGAATCAAAAGCGGCCTGTACCCGTTCCACTACTGGATTCCCGATACCTACGGGTATGCCACGCCTGCGGCCAGCGCCATTCTTTCCGGCCTGGTGTCAAAGGGCTATATTTTTCTGCTGATTAAGATATTCTACCGGGTGCTGGGACGGGAAAATGTAGTGGCAAGCCATATTGTCAACGTGCTTTTCGTCTTTGGCATCGTGGGGATGATTATGGGGTCCCTTCACGCCATTGCGGAGAAAGATACCAGAAGGATGATTGCCTATTCCTCTGTAGCCCAGATTGGGTATATCTACATGGGAATCGGTCTTGGAACCCAGGCAGGGATGGTGGCGGCTGTCTTCCACATCTTTACCCATTCTGCCACCAAGGCCCTTCTGTTTATCAGTGCTGTGGGGCTTTATGAGGCATCGGGAAATAAGAAGGACTACTTAAGCCTGCGGGGAGCCGGGTACCGGAATCCTCTGGCCGGAATCGGTTTTGGAATCGGCGCCCTGTCCATGGTAGGCTTCCCTATGCTGGCAGGCTTTATCTCCAAGCTTTTATTTGCCACATCTGCATTGCAGAGCCCTCACAAAATGTTTCTTACGCTGATTGCTTTGGCGGTCAGCACTGTACTGAATGCCGTTTATTTTTTAAGGCTGGTAATCACCCTATACAGGCCGGCAGTGTCGCCGGAGGGACATGAGGTTCTTGAACATGCCGGAGGGACCAAATCTTCCTGGAACCTTCGTCTGGCTGTCCTGTGCTTTCTTGTGCTGAATGTGGTTCTGGGAATGTTTTCCCAGCCCATTGTAAACGCTATAGGACAGGGGCTTATGATGTTTGATTAAGGAGGGAAATGGATATATGAAATTGCTGTTGCCGGTAGTGATACCGATTTTGGCAGGAATTTTGGTTCTGGTGTCAAAGGAAATAAGAAAGAACAGGAAAATGGTGACCGGGCTTTCGGCGGCGGTTCTTGCCCTGGAGCTTGTCCTGGTATTTACGGCAGTTTTGTCTGAGGACAGCCTGGTGCTGTGCCGGTTAACGGATACCATAGATATTTCGTTTCGGATAGATGATGTAAGCAGGCTGTTTGCAGGGCTTACGACGCTTATGTGGTTCCTGGTAGGAATCTATGCCACTGCGTATATGGAGCATGAGCATGATGAATACCGTTTTTTTGGATTTTACCTGATGGTGGAAGGGGTTCTGATGGGGATAGATTTCTCGTCCAATCTGATTACCTTGTATGTGTTTTATGAGCTGATGACCCTTACGTCCCTTCCTCTGGTGCTTCATGAGTTGACAAAGGAGGCGGTGCAGGCAGGGTTTAAATATCTGTTCTACTCTGTGGCAGGCGCTTTCCTGGCGCTGTTTGGAATCTTCTTCTTAGCCAGTGTCAGCCCCAGCCTGGAGTTTACCCCGGGAGGCGTGTTGGACGGCCGGGCCCTGGCAGGAAAGGAAGGGCTTTTGCTGGCTTCAGCCTGCTGTATGGTTGTGGGCTTTGGAACCAAGGCCGGCATGTTTCCCCTTCACGGATGGCTGCCTACGGCACACCCGGTAGCCCCTGCTCCTGCAAGTGCGGTTATGTCCGGTGTTATCACCAAGGCCGGCATTCTGGCTATTATCCGGGTATTTTACTACATTATTGGGCCGGATTTGATTCGCGGGACCTGGGTGCAGACTGTGTGGATGCTTCTCTCCCTGACCACTGTATTTATGGGGTCCATGCTGGCCTACAGGGAGCAGGTGTTTAAGAAGCGGCTTGCATTTTCTACCGTAAGCCAGGTGTCCTATGTGATGTTCGGACTGAGCCTTCTCCATCCGACAGCCTTTGCAGGGGCCTTGTCCCACGTGGTGTTCCACTCGGTCATCAAGAACGGATTGTTTATGTCAGCCGGCGCTGTCATAGAGAAGACAGGCTGGACCAGGGTGGAGCAGATGAGAGGCCTGGGCAAGGTGATGCCGGTGACGCTGGCCTGTTACACAGCGGTGTCCCTGGCGCTGATTGGGATTCCGCCTGCCAGCGGATTTGTCAGCAAATGGTATCTTGCCACAGGAGCCTTAAGCTCAGGAACGGGAATCTGGGGCTTTCTGGGGCCGGTGGTGCTTTTAATCAGTGCCCTTTTGACGGCAGGCTATCTTCTTCCCATTGCAATCCAGGGATTCTTTCCCGGGCAGGATTTTGACAGTTCGGAGCTGAAAAAACGGAAGCTCATTGGAAATGAGCCTTCTTTCCGGATGGTTCTTCCTATTATGGTACTGGCAATCGCAGCTGTGCTGCTGGGATGCTTTCCAGGCAGCCTGCTTCAGATGATAACATCCATAGGAGATTTGGTTTTTTAAACGGACAAAATGGAGGATGATATGAACAGACTTTATCTGGCGCTGCCGGTATTTCTTCCGATTTTCTGCGGATGTGTACTTCTGGCGTTCCGGGACAGATTTTCCGGGAAACGGGAGGAACGTCTGATGAATTTGGGAGTGGAAGGGCTGGTGGTTTTTAACAGCCTGATGATATTTATGATTCTTGCAAAGCTGTATGGGGAGGACGGAGGAGAGACCATGCAGTTTACCTTGTTCCGTCTGTTCGGCAATCTGACGGTTATGTTTAAGCTGGACCGGATGGGCAGTGTGTTTGCCGGGCTGATTGCCTTTTTATGGCCTCTTGCCACGCTGTACGCCTTTGACTACATGAAGGACGAACCGCGGAGGCCGGCGTTCTTTGCCTACTATACCATGACCTACGGGGTCACTGCCGGCATCGCTTTTTCCGGCAGCTTAATTACCCTGTATCTGTTTTATGAGCTTTTGACCTTGGTTACGTTTCCCCTGGTGCTTCATCCCCTGTCCAGGGAGGCGGCTCATGCCAGCAGGAAGTATCTGTATTATTCTCTGGGAGGCGCGGCCTTTGCCTTTCTGGGGCTGGTTCTGGTGCTGGGATTTTCTGCCACGGGAAATACGGAGTTTCTGGCAGGCGGCATGCTGAATCTGGAGACGGCCGGGGCGTATAAAAATGTGCTTTTGACTTTTTATGTGCTGGCGTTCTTCGGGTTCGGGGTGAAGGCGGCTTTGTTTCCGTGCCACGGGTGGCTTCCCAAGGCCACGGTGGCTCCCACTCCGGTGACGGCCCTGCTTCATGCGGTGGCTGTGGTAAAATCTGGCGCTTTTGCCATTCTGCGGCTGACGTATTTCAGCTTTGGAACCGGGTTTTTAAGGGGAACCTGGGCCCAGTGGGCGGTGATGGCAGCTGCCTTGTTTACCATTCTTTACGGCTCCACCATGGCGGTGAGGGAGGTGCACTGGAAGCGGCGGCTGGCTTATTCTACCATCAGCAATCTGTCTTATATTTTGTTTGGCGCCGCCATTATGAGTCCTCTGGGACTGGCGGCAGCCCTGTGCCATATGACGGCCCATGCCTTTATGAAGATATGTGGATTCTTTTGTGCCGGCGCGGTGATGCATCAGACAGGGAAGACCCACATCTATGAGCTGGACGGGCTGGGGAGAAGAATGCCGGTGACATTCGCCTGTCTTACGGTGTCCAGCTTCTCTCTCATGGGCATTCCTCTGTTTGCAGGATTTATCAGCAAATGGAATCTGTGCCAGGCGGCTTTTGCATATGCAGGCCAGGCGGTAAGCGCCGGTGTATCAGGGGGATGGATTCCCTACATGGGGGTGGCGGTGATTCTGTATTCTGCCCTGATGACGTCTGTCTATATGCTGACTGTGCTGGTGAGAGCTTATTTTCCCAAGGACGGGGAGTTCAATCCTTTGGTGAGGGCAGGCAGGGAGTTTCGTGACCCTGGCTGGAAGATGCTTCTTCCGCTGATAATCTTTGCGGCGGTGATTCTGGCCATAGGGCTTCATTCGGCGCCGTTTATGCGGCTTTTCTTATCCATAGGAGGTGAAGCAGGATGAAAGAGGCCATAGAGTTCATGATACCTGGATTCTGCGGTATGGGCATGCATTTTAAGCTGGACGGGTTCCGGCTGGTATATGTGTGCATTGCGGTGTTTATGTGGACGGTCAGCGGCGTGTTCTCCAGAGAATACATGGCTCATTATAAACATCATGGAAGATACTATTCTTTTTTCTGGGCTACGTTTGGGGCTACGGTGGGAGTGTTTTTGTCGGCGGATTTGTATACCACGTTTATCTTTTTTGAGATTATGTCTTTTACCTCTTATGTGTGGGTGGCTTTTGACGAGAGGAGGGAAAGCTTAAGGGCAGCGGAGACCTATCTGGCGGTGGCGGTTATCGGCGGTATGGTGATGCTGATGGGGTTGTTTCTTCTGTATGATTTGTTCGGGACTCTGGAGATGGATAAGTTGGGAGGCATGGCCGGGGCTGTGCTGGCCGGGGGAGAGGCGCCTGGGTGGACGGCTTTTCAGGGCGTGGAAGCAGGCCGGGAGGCGGTTTCCCAGGGAGCGGCAGCAGGTGCCGGGCTGCAGGCTTCAGGCGCATGGGCAGGGAGCAGGATATTTTCTTCTCCGGTTACTCAGCTGTACACAGCGGCGGCTTTGATGCTGTTCGGCTTTGGGGCCAAGGCAGGGTGTGTTCCCCTTCATATCTGGCTTCCCAAGGCACATCCGGAGGCGCCTGCGCCTGCCAGTGCGCTGCTGTCAGGAATTCTGACTAAGGCCGGGGTGTTCGGCATCATATTCCTGTCCTGCGTCCTGTTTGAGGCAGATGGAGCCTGGGGACAGCTTATTGCGGTTCTGGGGCTGGTTACCATGTTTCTGGGGGCTTTTCTGGCGGTGTTTTCGGTCAATCTGAAACGGACCCTGGCCTGTTCTTCTGTCTCTCAGATTGGGTTTATTCTCACAGGCATCGGCATGTCCTGCCTGCTGAAAAATGCGGGGGAGGACAATTCTCTGGCGGTGAGAGGTGCATTTCTCCATATGGTAAACCACTCTCTGTTTAAGCTGGTGCTGTTCTTGTGTGCAGGGGCTGTGTTTATGAACCTCCATCAACTGAATCTCAATGATATCCGGGGCTTTGGAAGGAAGAAGCCGGCCCTTAAGTTCTGCTTTCTCATGGGGGCCTTGGGAATCGGCGGAATTCCTCTGTGGAGCGGCTATATCAGCAAGACTCTGATTCATGAGAGCATTGTGGAATATATGAAGGCAGGCGGCGGTTCTGTTTTCTGGAAAGGGGCGGAATGGGTGTTTCTGTTTACCGGCGGAATGACTGTGGCCTATATGCTGAAGCTGTTTGCGGCGCTGTTTGTGGAGGTACATCCTGAGCGTCAGGCGGAGTTTGACGCAAAACCGGCCATGAACCGGGCAAGCAAAGCTGTCCTTACGGCGGCGGCTGTGATTCTTCCTGTATTCGGCATGACGGCTCATCTGACCATGGATAGGATTGCAGACATGGGCCAGGGATTTTTCGGCGGCGGAGGCGGCCACGGGCATGTGGTTTCCTATTTTTCTCTGGAGAATCTAAAGGGTGGTTTGATTTCCATAGGGATAGGGATTTTCTTGTATGTTGTGGTGATTCGGGGGCTTTTGATGGAAAAGGAGGAGGGCACCGGAGGAAAAAGGTATGCGGACCGGTGGCCTTCCTGGCTGGATTTGGAGAACCTGGTTTACCGCCCGGTGTTACAGACTGCCCTTCCCGGAGTCTGCGGGGCTGTGTTTGGATTCCTGGATAAGTATCTTGTGTCTGTGGCAGTGACGGTGTTTCTGACGGTGTCCACTGTGGCAGGGCGGTGTGCAGACCAGGCAGTGGACGGGATTGTGCGGCTTGCCAGAGCTACTACCCACAGCCAGAAGCCGGAGCCTAAGCATCATGACAGCAACCAGGCTGCCTATGTTCTGGGGCATATGGCTGATAAGCTGGCGGCTTTTGGGGACAGGATAAGACGGCTGGCAAAGGGAAACAAAAAGAAGGCAGAAGCCGGAACCGGAAGGGTGTCCGTGATACCGGAATTTGTCCGGAGAGAGCAGGAGCTGAAGGTCACAGGGAAGCTGGTGGAGGAAAGTTTTTCCTTTGGGCTGATGCTGTTCAGCATCGGACTCTGCCTGACCCTTGGGTATCTGCTTGTGGTATTCTTGATTTGGTAGTGAGATGGGAAAGGAAGGCTCCTGAATCCTTTGGCTGGGAGGATGGGGCCTTCCTTTTTTCTTTTTTTGGGTAGAACAATGGAGCTGCTGCTCTGGCAGACAGATTGTCTGCCAGAGCAGCAGCTCCTTCTTCTATGACCTCATCGGGAATCGAACCCGAGTTTACGCCGTGAGAGGGCGTCGTCTTAACCGCTTGACCATGAGGCCCTATGGACTATCTACAAAGAATAGTTCATAAAAAGTGGAGACAACAGGGCTCGAACCTGCGACCCCATGCGTGTGATGCATGTGCTCTCCCAGCTGAGCTATGCCTCCGCTCACTATTGTACCACGGATTGGGAAAAATGCAAGGGGAAAATGAAAAAAATTGTATTTTTGTATTCTGAAAATGTGGTATACTGACAGAAAGACAGAATTAAATTGAAACAGCAGGAGGGTGTGGCAATGTGTACGAAATCTGAATTACAGGTGGTGCTGAAAAAGGTGAAAAGCGCTGCACAGCAGCTTTATGGGGATAAGTTAAACAAAATTATCCTTTATGGTTCTTATGCCCGTGGAGATAATACCGATGAGTCAGATATTGATATCATGATTGTTTTAAACTGTGAGGCAGGAGAAATAAAAAAACTGCGGGGCATAACTGCTGAGATGGCCAGTGATATTTCCCTTGAGGAAGAAGTTTTTCTTTCTATTTTACTGCGAGATAAAAAATATTTTGAAACAAATCTTAATCTTCTTCCGTTTTATCAGAATATCGAAAGAGAGGGGATTGCTGTTTATGGATGAAGCAAGAAAAGATTTGTGCCGCTATCGTTTGGATAAGGCGAAAAAGTGCCTGTTATCCGCAAAGGTATTGGCTCGGTCTGAGGATTATTGTGGTGCGGCTAATCGTTCGTATTATGCTATGTTCCACTGCATTAGAAGTTTATTGGCATTGGAAGGAGTGGACTTTTCAAAGCATGCTGGCGTAATGGCATATTTTCAAAAAAATTATGTCAAATCAGGAATATTTGGAAAGGAATATTCGAAAATTTTAACTGAAGCGTTTCAGGTCAGAAGTGATTCGGACTATGATGATTATTATATGATATCCAAAGAAGAAGTAGAAGCGCAGATAGAGAATGCAGTATTTTTCTTTGATAGTATCACGAAATATGTGAATGATATATTTATATCAGAAAAAGGGATAGACCCGAATAAAACCAATATGGACAAAGAGACAAAAGAGCCCATTTATATTACAAAGAATGGGGAAGGGGATCTGGTACTTATGAGTATCGATGCCTTTGAGAAAAGGGAGCAGATGTTAAAGCTTCGGGAAAAGGTGCTGCAGGCAGAGCAGGAACGCATAGGCGGAGCAGAAACCCTCAGTATAGCCCAGGCAAGGGAGCGATTGAAGGAGAGATTAAATGAAGTATAGGGTCGAGATCCTTCCTACAGCCTGGGAGGATTTAAAACGCATAGAAGACTGGTATGCAGTCCAATTTGATGTGGAAACAGCTTTGAGGGTAAGTGAGCGTATCCTTGATACTATGGAGCGATTAGAGTCTTTTCCTGATTCCGGCTCTTTAACGCAGGATGAATGGCTGAATCAGAAAGGATATCGGATGGTTATCTGCAAAAAGCATGTGATTATTTACAGGTGGATCAGTGAGAACGTATACATTTATCATATAGCCGATACTCAGACAGAATACACGAAGTTGTTTTTTTGAGTACAAATGGAAAGGGAGCGGAACCGAATTGTATGACGTGACACGGGGGGATGAAAGGGAAATATGGCCGATGTGCCGCCCAGGCACAAAGAAATTCTGAAAAGTATATGAAGATAAAAAGGTGGCTGTACTGAGAACAGAGGATTCTGACTCGGTGCAGCCGCCTTTTTGCCATTCTCTCTACGCTGTATCCCTGCTGGAAAGAGATAGACAGTAAGCCTGTTGATTTCTGTGGCTTATTGTTGATTAGAGTACTAGGAATAGAATGGGATTTATTGTAAAATATATACAACAAAAGCAGCAGGAAATGTGATTTTGTTAGTACAAACGGTGAGGTTTACCGCGGAAACAGAGCCGTAATAAAAGAGGAGGAAATTATAATGAGGAAAAAGAGACTTATCAGCATGTTTATGGCTCTTACCATGGCGGCAGGAACATTGACAGCCTGCGGCGGCTCCGGTTCTTCGGGAGGGAATCCTTCATCAGGAGGAACCACCACGGCTGTGGCTGCTCAGAACGAGCAGAAGGCGCCGGAGACGAAAGCAGAGGCAGAGGCAGAGGCAGAGGCAAAGCCGGAGGCCGGTGGAGAGGTTACAACTCTGGTATTCCAGGTGAATGACAAGGGCGTTGTTGACGCCTCCAAAGATGCGATTGCCAAGTTTGAGCAGGAGCATAATTGCAAGGTTGAGATTATCAGCGGCTTTAACGGATGGCCGGATTACTGGTCCAAGCTGCTTACTTCCATAGCCGGCGGAACAGGGCCGGATGTGGCTAATTTAAAGGAAACGCATCTGGGAGAGCTGTATAACAAGGGAGCTCTTCTAGACCTGACGGATTATATCGGGGCTGACGATGAGGTGAAGGAAGAGGACTTTGCAAGCGCGGCATGGGATGCGGTTACCTTTGACGGGAAAGTGTATGCCCTGCCGAAACACGGAAGCATGGTTGCCCTGTATTATAATGAAGAATTGCTGGCAGAGAAAGGATACACAGAGCCTCCCAAGACATGGGACGAGTTAAAGACCATGGCAAAGGATTTGACAGACCCGTCCAAGGGACAGTATGGTTTCATGTGGTATGAACTGGGAACCAGAGAGCCTTGTTTTGCATGGTGGTACGGATACTATCTGATGGCAGGCGGAGAGTCGGTCTGGAAAAACGGAGTTCCGGGACAGGACTTTAATATCAACAATCAGGCTGGTCTGGATGCACTGAATCTGCAGGTGGATATGCTGTACAAGGATGAGTCGGCAGTTCCGCCTACCACACAGGAGACAGCCCTTGCAGAGAACGGCAAGGTTGCCATGTGGATGCAGGGCTGCTGGAAGATTGCTGAATATCCGCAGACAGCGCCTGACTTAAAGTGGAAGGCAGCGCTGCTTCCTGGATATAAGAACAATGCCCACAATGCACTGGTGGATGTGTACGGAGTATTGAAGGACAGCAAGAATCCGGAGCTTGCCTATGAATTTGTGAAGATGCTGACCTCAGAAGAAAATGATTTGAATTTCAATGTGATTTCCGGCCAGATGCCCGCAAGGAAAGCAAACTATGATAAGGAGCCTTATGCCAATGATGAGAACTGGCAGGTATTTATGGAAGCCTTCCAGCTTCCGGAGACACAGCCCAAGCCAGTATGCCAGGGGTATGAAGAAACAGGTATCGCGGTAGTGACAGAGCTTCAGAAGGCCTGGTACAATCAGGTTACGCCTGAAGAGGCCCTGGAAAGTGCGGATGCGGTAGCAGCGGAAATCTTGTCACGGAATCAGTAAACAGATACATGTCGTGCCGGGTGAATTCTCATCCGGCATGATTTTCAAATGGAAAACACGAAAGGAGGAACCTGGCATGAAGAAAAGAAAACGATGGCTTACAGGCTATGCATTTATCTCCCTGTGGCTGTTCGGACTGCTGGCATTTACATTGCTTCCCATGCTCTATTCTTTTTACATCAGCTTGACAGAGTGGGATTTTATCGGCACCCCCAGGTTTATCGGCTTAAGAAATTATAAACAGATTTTTAAAGACCAGACGGCTCGTATTGCGCTTATCAATACGGCTTACTATACGGTATTTTCCGTTCCGCTGCGTCTTATACTGGCGCTGATTGCTGCGCTTATGTTAAGCAAACCATATAAGGGGTCCAATGGAATGAGAGTCCTGTTTTACATGCCGGGAATTATCTCCGGAGTGGCTATCTCCGCGGTCTGGTCCCGGCTCTTTGACCCCTTTTACGGAGGGTTCAATGACATACTGGCCCGTTTCGGTATCCCAGGGCAGGCCTGGTTAAGTGATGTACATCTGGCCATGCCTTCCATTATTTTAATGAATCTGATGTATATCGGGACTCCCATGGTGGTTTTTATTGCAGCGGTAAAAGGGGTTCCGACGGAGCTTTATGAGGTTGCCCTGCTGGACGGCGCCAGTCCGTGGAAACGGTTTATCCATATTACGGTTCCCATGATTTCCCCGATTTTGTTCTACAATCTGATTATGCAGATAATCCAGTCATTCCAGGTATTTACAAATGTTTATATTATGACAAACGGCGGCCCGGCCAATGCCACCATGGTATTTGTGCTGTATCTCTATCAGTCGGCCTTCCAGTATCTGCGCATGGGATATGGCTCTGCGCTGGCCTGGGTGCTGTTTGCCATTATTCTGATACTGACGCTTTTGGTATTTCGTACCTCCGGATGGGTATATTTTGAGGGAAAGGAGGAAAAATGATGGGGCGGAAGCGGAAAAGATTTTTAGTAAAAATAGTCTGGTATGTAAGCGTCCTTTTGATGGCGGTCATTTTTATCATGCCGATTTACTGGATGGTGCTTATGTCTTTTAAGCCTATTTCAGAGATGTATGTGGTTCCCACCCCCTGGTTTCCCAGGCCTCCCTTTCAGATAAGCAATTACATCGAGGCATGGACCCAGTATCCCTTTCCTACCTATTTTAAAAATACGGTAACAGTGGTTGCCCTTGCAACTCTGGGGAATGTAATGTCTTCCTCTGTAACGGCTTTCGGGTTTGCACGGATTAAATTCCCGGGGCGGAACTTTCTGTTTGTGGTTTTGATTTCTACTATGATGCTGCCCTACCAGGTAAAGATTATCCCTCTGTTTCTGCTTTACAAATCTATCGGCTGGCTTAATTCCCTGTGGCCTCTGATTGTACCTGCTTTTTTTGCGGCGGCATCACCGTTTTTCGTGTTTCTCATGCGCCAGTTTTTCCTGTCCATTCCTGAGGAGCTGGCAGATGCCGCCCGGATTGACGGATGCGGATACTTTAATATTTATCTCAGAATTTTTCTGCCCCTTACGAAACCGGCTATGGTTACGGTTGCACTGTTTTCCTTTATGGATAATTGGAACGATTTCTTTATGCCTTTAATTTATATTAATTCCAATCAGTATAAAACCTTATCCCTGGGCCTTGCAGGCATGACCGGACAATACGTAAGCGAATGGCATATTATTATGGCCGCCAGCGTAATCACCGTTCTGCCCTGTGTCATTGTCTTTCTGCTTGCGCAGAAGCATTTTGTGGAGGGGATTGCCGCAAGTGGTATCAAAGGATAAGTAAAATTTTAGAGGAGGAGTTTGGGAAAAATGAGGAAATTTGTAAACAACCCGGAGAAATTTGTTGACGAAGCTTTGGAAGGCATTGTGATGGCTCATGGGGATAAGGTCTGTCTTGCGCCTGGGGACGGCCGTGTTCTTGCCAGAGTGAGGAAGGAAGGGGAGCCGGATAAGGTGGGAATCGTGACAGGAGGCGGATTCGGCCATCTGCCTGTTTTCCTGGGATATGTGGGAAAGGGCCTGGCTGACAGCTGTGCTGTGGGCAATGTGTTCTCTTCTCCAAGCAGTATGCAGATTTTTCACGCCATGGAAGCGGCGGAATATGGAAAAGGCGTGCTGCAGCTGTTTGGCTGTTATCAGGGGGACAAAATGAATTTTCAGATGGCGCGGATGATGGCTGAGGAAAAGGGGGTTCCCTGTGCCACAGTGATTGTCAGTGATGATGTGGCCTCTGCGCCCCTTGAGGACAGGCAGCTGCGCAGAGGAATTGCCGGAATCATGTTTGTGTATAAGATTGCCGGGGCCTGTGCGGATACGGGGGCTGACCTTGAAACTGTGGCCCGGATGGCACAGAAAGCGGCAGACGCTGTCCGGACCTTTGGCGTAAGCTTATCTTCCTGTACGATTCCGGCGGTGGGAAAGCCTAATTTTTCTATTCCTGAGGGAAAGATGGAGATAGGGATGGGAATCCACGGGGAGCCGGGACTGGCCCAGTCAGAGATACTGACGGCAGATGCAACGGCAGACCTGCTTTTGAAGAAGCTTCTGGAGGATAATCCCTGTCTGCCGGGAAGCAGTGCGGCGGTTCTTGTCAACGGCCTGGGGGCGACGCCTCCGGAGGAGCTGTATGTTTTGTACCGCCGTGTGGCCCAGGTATGCAGGGAGCAGGGAATCCGGATACATCGTGCTTATGTGGGAGAGTATGCCACTTCTCTTGAGATGGCGGGAGCCTCCATATCTGTAATGAAGCTGGATGATGAGCTGACACAGCTTTTAGACGCCCCCTGTGATTCACCGTTTTTTGTACAGATTTAAGGAGGAAGGCTGAATTTATGTTTACTGTTGAAAATTTAAGGGAGTTTTTTATTCAGGCTGCCAGGGATATTGCCCAGGCAAAGGAGGAGCTGACCTGTCTGGATGCCCAGGCCGGAGACGGCGACCTGGGGGTGAACATGGAGGCAGGCTTTCAGGCTGTGGCAGACCAGATTGAAAAGGAAGGGCCGGAAACTTTGCAGAAGGCATTTTTCACGGCAGGGGTAACTATCAATTCTGTATCGCCTTCCACTCTGGGAACTATGATTTCCGTAGCCTTTCAGTCCTTTTCAAAGGACTGTGAGGCAGTGAAGGAGATTGACCCTGAGTATTTTTCGGCTATGCTTAAAAATGCAGCGAAAATGATGATGAATCTGGGGGGAGCAAAGCCGGGGGATAAAACCATATTGGACAGCTTATGTCCTTACATGGATTTTGTGACAGAGCATGCCTATGACGGCCGGGCCCTGTGGAAGGAGGCGGCACAGAAAGCAAAGGAGGCAGCCGATGCCACGGCACAGCTTGTACCGTCTATAGGTAGAGCCAGGATGTACGGGGAGAAGGCAAAAGGAATCCGGGACGGAGGGGCGGTGCTGTTTGCTGTTCTTGCAAAAAGCCTTGGGGATTATCTGGTTAAATAAAGGGCGTTGAGCCTCTGGAAAACGTACAGAAGGAGGGGTAGAAATATGTTTCAACATCTGAGTCTTCATAAGCAGCTTATTTTGATGATAGGAACGCTGAGTGTGATTCTTTTGACAGTCTTTGGGCTGATGGCATACCGGTCAGCAGCTGACATTGTGACTTCCCAGGTGACGCAGAATTCCCAGATGGTGCTGGAACAGATAAATTCTGTCAGCGAACAGTGGATTCAATCCCTGGAGCTGTTTTCCCTGTCTGTAGCCACAGATTCCCAGCTGGAGTCAGCCCTTGAGGAGCTTAAGACCACAAATGGACTTGAGCAGGTGACTGCGGTTAACACCATCAATTCCCGGATTCTTTTCTATATGTCCTCCCAGAGAGACGTTATCCGGGTAAGCCTTCTGTGCCCGGAGGCGGAGCTGGCTGCCTACTATCAGGACTGGAGCTCCTATTATCTGATAAATTCATCCTCTCTTGCGATGGAGGGGTGGAGTGAATATGTAAAGAACAGGGGCTTCGGAATTCTGCCGCTTCTTCCGGAGCATCCGCTGTACGAAGAGCTGCCTTCCCAGAATTATATTACGTTTTACCGCAGTATGGATGTGTTCTCTGATGAGGAGAATCCGGAAAGGCTTCTCCTTATTACGCTGCCGGAGGAGGTTCTGGGAACTCTGCTTGTGGCGCGGGGAGAGGCAACGGACCAGTATTTCATTTTGAATGAAAAAAATGAACCGGTCAGTTATGGGATGCATGAGAAGGAGGTTGTGGACTTTCTGAAGGAAAATGAAAACCTGCTTTCCCAGGCCGGAAAGGAAGCCGGGTTTTTGAACCGTATGTTTATGGGGGAACGGTACGCAGTCATATACAGCTCTTTGAACCGATACGGTCTCAGGACAATTCAGTTAAAGCCCTACGGACAGCTGACAGAGCCTCTGTCGGCCCTGACAAGGGGAATCTGTCTGGTGGGGATTTTCTGCCTGGCGGCAGTGCTGCCCTTAATTGTCTGGTTCAGCAAAAAGGTGGTCCGTCCTCTTCACACACTGAATCTGCGGATGCGGCAGGTAGGGGAAGGCAATTTTGAGGTTCAGCCCATGCCCTGTTACACCAATGAAATAGGCCAGCTGGACCGGCATTTTCTGCAGATGACCCAGGAGATTAAGCAGATGCTTGAACGGGTGGAGAGGATTTCCCAGGAGAAGGCCCAGATGGAATATCTGGTTATGCAGCAGCAGATTAACCCTCATTTTCTGTACAATACCCTGGACTTTATTAACTGGATGGCCATCAAAGCCCACGCGGACCATATCAGCAGGGCAGTGGTGCGGCTGAGCGAATTTTTCCGCCTCAGCTTATCCAACGGCGTGGAGGTGCTTACTATAGACGAGGAGCTGCAGCGTATCCGGGCATACATGGATTTGCAGAATCTGATTTTAAGAGGAAGGATACAGTACACGGAGGAGGTGGGGCCGGAACTAAAAAGGCAGCACATTATCCGTCTTGTCCTTCAGCCTTTCATTGAAAATTCCATTCTTCACGGATTTCCGGACGGAGAACAGGGGGAAATCTGTATCAGCGGCTGGATGGATGAGGGAGATATCTATCTTCAGGTTTCAGACAACGGAAGAGGGATTCCGGAGGAGGTACAGGAGCAGCTGTTAAAGGAGCCCAGCTCCAAATACGGCGGCTACGGAGTGTATAATGTAAACAAAAGGCTGCAATTATATTACGGAACAGAATATGGTGTGAAATATCTGCCGGTTCGGAGGGGAACAACGGTTCTGGTTCACATATTCGATGAGCCGTAGTACGTGATTCATACATCAGGAGGATTGCCATGTATCGTATGCTGATTGCCGACGACGATGAATTTGTCCTTGACGGCCTTAAAAATGAGATTGACTGGCAGAAATATAATATTACCGTTGCAGAATGCTGTACCAATGGAAAACAGGCTCTGGAAGCTCTGGAGAGACAGAAGATAGACATCATACTCACCGATATCCGGATGCCGGAGGTAGACGGACTGGAGCTGACCAGGGAGGCAGGCTTAAGGTACAAGGGAATCTATGTTGTGATTATGTCGGGACACAGTGAATTTGAGTATGCCCATACGGCACTGAAGCTGGGGGTTTTTGACTATCTGTTAAAGCCTATTACTCTGGAGACCATCCATACCCTGTTTCTGCGGCTTAAAAAGGAGATGGACAGGACGGCGCCGGATTCGGGTAAAGATATGGAGCAGTGGAAGCCTGCCCTGGTCCAGAAATATTTTCAGGATTTGTTAAACGGGGTTTCCGCCTTTTTCCCGTCGGAGCTTATCATAAACAAGGTTCCTTATTATCAGTGTGCGCTGTTCCATATCGACCATTATAAGCAGATGCCTCAGGAGAGGCAGAGGGAGCTGGCTTCCGGCCTTTTGGCGGAGCTGTACCAGTGGGGAGAGAGGCAGAATCCTATGGTTCCTACGGTAGTAAAGGATATGGATTTTGTGATGATTTTCCGTATGACTTCCCGGGAGGAGGAGGAAGGGCTGCAAAAACGGCTGTCGGATCTGAAGTGCCGGCTGGATAAGCAGTTTTCTATCACCATTACCATAGGGATAAGCAGAATCTACCGCCAGGCGGAGGATACGTATTTTTATGCAGAGGAAGCACGCTATGCCAGCCGGCAGGGACACCGAAACGGAGGGGAAAAGATTCTGTTTTATGGGCAGGACAGTATGGGGGAGACGGTTGATGCAGCCTTGCTTCGGAAGCAGAAGGGACTTCTCTATGAAAGCTTTCATGCCTGGAATCTTGAAAAAGCCATGGAGGCTCTCGGGGGGATAAAAAAGCTTTTTGCCCTGCAGCCTGCCTCTGGCATAGAGGAGGCCCAGCTGTTGTGCGTGGAGATTGTATCCAGGCTGCAGATGGTCTACAACGAATACATGCCTGTGAAGGAAGAGGGCTGGCAGTTTTATGAACAGATAAGCAGGGAATTCTCCAGGGCGGAGACGGTAGATGAGTTGCTGGGAATCCTGGAACACGGAATCCGGCAGGTGTTCTCCGACAGCTTTCTGCCGGGAGGGAAGAATAAGCGGATTATCGGCCAGGTACTCCAATACATTCAGGACAATGTGAATACCAATGTCACGCTGAATGAGATTGCCCAGAACATCTATATTTCCCCTAATTATCTGGGATATCTTTTCAAGGAAGAGATGGGAATGACCTTTAACGAGTACCTGCAGCAGTACCGGATGAAGCTTGCCCAGAAGCTGCTAAAGAGCCATAAATTCAAGGTGTATGAGATTTCGGCCATGGTGGGATATAAAAATCCCAGCTATTTCAGCAAATTATTTACAGAATATACCGGGGGAATCTGTCCTTCGGATTATGAGAAATGAGGCAGGGTATGGAGGGAAGGATAACGGATATTGACCGGTTTTCCACCCATGACGGGCCGGGAATCCGCACAGCTATCTTTTTTCAGGGCTGTCCTCTTCACTGTATGTGGTGCCATTCGCCGGAGACCCAGCCAGCCGGGGCGGTGGTGGTTTACAGGAAGATGCGGTGCATGGAATGCCAAACCTGTATGAGTTCCTGTGCCAGACAGGCCATAGTCAGGCAGGAGACAAAGGATGAAGAGGGGCGCACAGGAATCCGCATACGGGAAGAGCTTTGTGTAAACTGTTTTGCCTGTGTAAAGGCATGTCCCACAAAGGCTCTGGCCCAAAGCTCCAGATGTGTCAGTCTCAGTGAGGTGGAGCAGATTCTTGTGCAGGATAAGCCGTTCTATGACAACTCCGGAGGCGGCGTCACCCTTTCCGGAGGGGAAATTCTGATGCAGGCAGAATTTGCTCTGGAGATAATAAAGATGTGTAAAAAAATGGGGATTCACACGGCCATAGAGACATCCGGGTACGGGCCGGCCGCACAGCTTCTTGCCATTGGAAGGGCGGCGGATCTGATTTATTATGATATAAAAATGATGGAAGAGGAGTTGCACCGGCGCTATACCGGCTGTGATAACCGTCTGATTCTGGAAAACTTAAAGGAGCTTAGCCGGCACTGCCGTGAGACAGGAGAGCTGGTGGTGCGGATTCCCTGTATTCCGGGAATCAATGACAGCCCGGAACAGATTGACAGGACAGCCCGGTTTGTAAAGGAGCTGGGGATTGGATGGCTGGAGCTGCTTCCCTATAATGAAGCGGCCTCCGCCAAATATGACTGGCTGTTTCGAAGATATGGGCTGGCCGGCCTGCACACCAGAGATAAAGCATATTATGAGGCGCTGGAAAGAAATGTGGCAGGGATGGGACTTAAACCATACCATCCCATTTATAGAAGGAGGGAAAAGCGATGAAGGAAGAAATTTTGCTCCAGGCCGAGAGACAGGCATGTATGGATCCGGCTCTGCGGGGGAAATCGGCTTTGGTGCAGCAATATTCTGACCAGTTGGAGAAGCGGATGCACAGAAAGCAGAGGATGTGGGGAGGCGACAAAACGGTGGTGACTCAGGAGACAGAGGACACACCGGCTTCCTACCGGCGCGCCCTGGCTTTCCAGAAGGTGATGGAGGAGATGCCCATAACCATCGAACCATGGGCCCTGATTGTGGGGAGTTCTATGGAAGATGAAACCATTGTGCGGTGTGTCCTTCCCTCGTTTCTGAAGGAGGAGGAGCTGGGAAAATGTACCCTCAATATGTCTCATAAATGCCCGGATTTTGCGGCGCTGCTTTGTACAGGAATCGATGGTATCTTAGGACAGCTGGAAGACAGGGAGAGGGAGCTTGGCAAGATACATAAGGGAAAGCTGCCGGATTCTATGGAGGTATTTTTAAAGACTGCCAGGATAGAGCTTACAGCTGTCCTTACACTGGCGCAGCGCTACCGGGGCCTGGCGCTTGAGAAGGCTGACAGGGAGAGGGATCCGGAAAAGAAGGAGCGCCTGCTGGGCCTGGCAAAGATGTTAAAAAAGGTTCCTGCCCGGCCGGCCGACGGCTTCAGGGAAGCCGTGCAGTCCGTATGGTTTTTAAACCACATTTTCAGAGAGACCATGTCCTATCTGTCCATCGGATGCATCGACAGGATTTTGTATCCTTATTTTGAGAAGGATTATCTGGCCGGCAGGATAACCTTGCAGGAGGCCCAGGATCTGGTGGATGAGTTTTGTCTCCGGGTAAATGACAGAGCCCAGCTGGAGCCGGAAAACTATGTGGTGGACCAGAAAAAGCTGGAGGGAGCCCCCAGGCAGTGCCGTCTGGATTATAATTTTGGGTTTGTTCCAAAGGAGGAGACGGATGAGGCGGATGCCATCAACCACTGGGGCCAGAATATTCTCATCAGTGGAATCGGGGAGGACGGAAGGGACGCCACCAATGTGCTTACCTATCTGTTTTTAAATGCCCATGAAAAGTTTCAGATGACAGACCCTACGCTGACGGTACGTCTCCACAGGAACAGTCCGGCCATGCTTTTGGAACGTGTGGCACAGGTTCTCAAGACAGGAGGAGGAATGCCTTATATCAACAATGATGATGTTCTGATTGCTGCCTATGAGCGATTAGGCGTCAGGAATGAGGATGCCAGAAATTATGCCAATTCCAACTGCTGGGAGACCCTGCTTCAGGGATGCTCCAATCAGGAGATGATACGGGGGATTAATTTCTTATATCTTTTGGAGCTGGCTCTTAACCGGGGAAGGTCTTTTGTCTACAGAGAGCTGGCAGCCGGTCAGGCAGAGCCTGATATCAAGGATCCCACATCCTTTTCTCCCTGGTGCGGCCCGGTCAACAGTGTGGTTGACGGGATTGACACAGGAGATCCAGCCAGTTTTTGCAGTATCCGGGATGTGATGGAGGCCTGGAAAAAACAGCTGGACTATATGCTGGGAACCTGTGTACGGGAGTTTACACAGGAGATATATGCAAACGGAAGCCATGGCCCCTTAAGCTCCAATTCTCTTCTGTCTGTTCTCACAAAAGGGTGTGTGGAACATCTTACAGATATCTGCCATCAGGGAGCCAGGTATGACCTGTGGCACATCCTCTCCGAGGCGGTATCCAACGGGGCAGACGCCATGGCAGCCATTGAAAAGTTTGTCTTTGAAGAAAAGCTTGTGACATTACCCCGGCTGGTGGAAATACTGAAAAACAACTGGGAGGGAAACCAGGCGCTGCGAATGCAGATGATACAGGAAGGGGAAAAATTCGGCAACGGCCAGGCCAGGGTTGACCGCTTTGCCTGTGAGATGGTAGATTATTTTACAGAGCGTGTAGGCATGTACAACAGCCAGTATGAGGATCTTATCTTTTCTCCCTGTATCGCTACGTTTTCCTGGATTGTGAACATCGGAAAAAGGATAGGGGCCTCTGCGGACGGCCGCATGTCAGGAGATCCCATTGCTGCCAATATGTCCCCGGTTCCCTCCAGGGATGTGTCAGGCCCCACGGCGGCTCTGCATTCCTATCTGAAGCTGCACACGGATTCCATGGCT
Organism: uncultured Hungatella sp.; assembly: GCA_910585435.1. Classification (GTDB taxonomy): domain Bacteria; phylum Bacillota; class Clostridia; order Lachnospirales; family Lachnospiraceae; genus UBA3402. The sequence goes on from CAJUEJ010000016.1 coordinate 57,585, forward strand.
GCCGGAGCGCCTATTGACCTGCGGGTCAGCTTAAGCGGCCTGGAGGGAGAGGAGGGAACCAGGCGGATTGCCGCCATGATAAAAACCTTTATCCAGATGGGCGGCAATATGATGACCCTGACCATTACAAGCGCAGAGGAGCTGCGGCGGGCCATGGAAGCTCCGGAGAAATACCGGGGCCTGCGAGTCAGGATGGGCGGCTGGTCGGCATACTATACCATGCTTAGCAAGGAATCCCAGAAGGTACATTTAAAGAGGGTGGAGCATGGCCTGGCATAAAAGGTCCGCCTGGAGAAGTGCTGTCTAAATGACATTGTGAATCGTTACTGAAACATGACAGAATGGAGGAAATAATGGAAAATTTAAAGTCAACTGGAACCTATGAGCTGCATAATAAGGTGGAAATCCCTTGCGTAGGGTTTGGAACCTGGCAGGTGCCGGACGGGGAGACAGCGGCGGACGCGGTCGTCCACGCCATAGAGACAGGATATACCCACATCGATACGGCGGCGGTGTACCACAATGAAATAGGGGTGGGAGCCGGAATCCGGATGTCGGGGGTAGCGAGAGAAAAGCTTTTTGTGACCAGCAAGCTGTGGAATGACGTGAGAGGATATGAGGAAACACTGAAGGCTTTTGATGCCTCTTTAAAAAGGCTGGATCTGGACTATCTGGATCTGTACCTGATTCACTGGCCCCGTCCTCTTGCCTTCCGGGACACATACCAGGAGGCAAACAGGGAGACCTGGAGAGCCTTTGAGCATCTGCTGGAAAAAGGCTATGTGCGGGCTATCGGTGTCAGCAATTTCCTTCCGGTGCATATGGAGGCACTGCTAAAAAGCGCCCGGGTAGTGCCCATGGTAAATCAGATTGAGTTTCATCCAGGCTGGATGCAGCCGGAGGCAGTCAGCTTTTGCAGGGAGCATAAGATTCTGGTGGAGGCCTGGAGCCCTCTGGGATCCGGAAAGCTTCTGGAGGATTCGCAGCTGAACAGGCTGGGGCAGAAATACGGCCGTTCCGCTGCCCAGGTCTGCCTGCGGTGGTGCCTGCAAAAAGGGCACCTTCCACTGCCCAAGTCTGTGACTCCCGGAAGGATTAAAGAGAATCTGGAGCTTTTTGATTTTGTCATTTCCGATGAGGATATGGCAGTGATTGATAAGCTGGAATGCGTGGGGCGGACCGGTTCAGATCCGGAAAATGCGAAATTTTAGGAGTTTTAAACGGGAGAAGAGCCTGCAGGCGGCCGGTCAGGCACAAGGAGGCTTTGGGAGCATATGGAGATAAAAAGGCGGCTGTACGGAGAACAGAGGATTCTGGCTCCGTGCAGCCGCTTTTCTGTGCTTTTATCTGGTTTATCAGTGCCAGGTTTATTCTTTCATAACATCAATGTCTATCAGATTGACACCAATAACATTCAAAAGTGCCTTTAAAGAAAGATATTCTTCTTTTAAAATAGCATATGTTTCTTTGGCATCTTCTTTTTTAGCTGCTGTCATATACCGCTGGACCTTTTTAAATTGTTCAAGGGTTTCTTTGGCAATCTCTGCGTCACTTGGCATATGATTTCACCTCCTGATTGTGGAAGAGCGGTCTGGGAAACTCCCTTGCACCCATCTTTGCGGCTGATTTTCCAAGACTGCTTGTGGAAAACTGTCAGAATCTTAAAATAAGTATAGCATAGCTAAAATGCAAAGTCTATTATTATTTAGGCGAGTCTGGCCAGCCTGCTTAGAAGCGGTCTGTTTAGAAGGCCTGGAAAAATGTGTGAAAACGGCATTGTATTTGTCGGAAAAATGGGATATGCTGTAAATAATTTATTTTTTAGAAAGGTAAAATCTGATTTATGTACAAAACTAAAGTTGTGGTAGCAGTCAGCGGAGTAAAAAATTCCGGGAAGACTACCTTGATTACCCGGCTTTTGCCGTTTTTGACAGGGTATGGGCTGAGGGTTGCCACAATCAAGCATGACGGGCATGAGTTCGAGGGGGATGTGCCGGGGACAGACACGTATAAGCATATGCAGGCAGGGGCTTACGGGACAGCAGTGTTTTCAGATCGGCGCTTTATGGTAGTAAAGAAGGAGGCCGGTGTGACGGAGGAGCGGCTTTGGGAGATGTTTCCGGAGGCTGACCTGATTTTGATGGAGGGATTTAAGGGCAGCCGTTATCCGAAGATTGAGACGGCGCGGCAGTGTGTCTCAACGGAACTGGTCTGTGAGAGGGAAGGGCTTCTGGGGATTGCGGCGGATTTTGATATTCCGGACAGGGGGGAGATTCCCTGTTTTTCTTTGGATGAGGCTGGAGTGATTGCAGATTTGATTTATAACTATTGGTATTGCAGCCGGCATATGTCTATGGTTGTACTGGCAGGGGGGAGAAGCAGCCGGATGGGAACGGATAAGGCAGAGCTTCGGCTGGGAGATAAGACGTTTCTGCAGCATCAGATTTCCAAGGGAGAGGCGCTGGGGATTGGGGATATTGTGGTTTCTGGGTATAGAGGAAAATGGTGCGAAAGACCGGTGATTTTTGACCGGTATCCGGGGAAAGGGCCTTTGGGAGGACTGGAGGCGGCTCTGCGGAGGGTGAGGCACAGGGCGTGTCTTGTGCTTAGTGTGGATGTGCCCCTTATCTCTGTGGCGGAATTGCGGCGGCTGATTGGGTGCAGCAGAGAGAGCGGAGGAGAGGCTGGCAGCGAGGCTGAGATTACGGTTCTGAGGCATGGCGGACAGATGGAACCTTTGATTGGGGTTTACAGGAGAGATTTGGCGGATGAGATGGAGAGAAGTCTGGAGGAGGGAAAGGTTCGGAGGTTTTTAGATAAGGCAGGGTATAAGGTTTATGAGAGTGCGGGGGAGGAAGGGATGTTTTTAAATGTCAATGACTGGGAGGATTATGAGAGGGCGAGAGGCGTGTTGGAATTGTGAAAGGTTCGACCAGAGAGGGAGTTATGTAATATTTTTGGGAAGTGTCGGCGTTTTGATAAATATGTTTGAACGCCTGGGATAGCGTAGCTTGTAGAGATTTCTCACAGGAGGGGAGGCAGGAACGGTTATGGAACGGATTGGTTTGGAGGAGGCTGTGGAGCGGCTGATTGGCGTATCGGCACCCATAGAGGAGACGCGGCAGCTGGCTTTGGAGGATGGGCTGGGAAGGGTGCTTGCGCAGGAGTACAGGGCAGCATTTCCCCAGCCGCCGTTTAACCGCTCGCCTCTGGACGGATATGCTCTTCGGGCAAAGGATACGGCAGGGGCATCAAAGGACAGGCCGGCGGTGCTGAAAGTGATTGATAAGATTATGGCCGGCAGGGTGTCTGAAAAGACGGTGCTTCCCGGAACGGCAGTCCGTCTGATGACTGGCGCTCCTGTTCCGGAAGGTGCGGATTGTGTGGTTGGGCAGGAGGATACGGATTATGGGGAGACGTGTGTAAGGGTATACAGGGAGTTAAGGGTTCATGAGAATATGGTGGATGCCGGGGAGGATTACCAGGCAGGGACGGTTCTTATGGAGAAGGGAGAGAGGATAGACGCTGTGGCGGCAGGGATTCTGGCAGGAGCCGGTATCGGGGAGGTAAAGGTCTACCGCAGGCTGCGTGTGGCGCTTTTTACTACAGGGGATGAGGTGGCTGCACCGGGGGAGAGCTGTGAGGCCGGAAAGATTTATGATTCCAACCGGTATCTGCTGTGGGGGCGGCTTAAGGAGCTGGGAATCGAGCCGGTGTGCTGGGAGCATATAGGGGATGAGGCAGAAATGGCTGCGGAACGGATTGCTGCTCTCATCTCAGAGGTGGATATGGTGTTAACCACAGGAGGGGTTTCTGTGGGGGAGAAGGATATTATGCATGATGTGGTATCGATTCTGAATGGGGACAGGCTGTTCTGGAGGGTTGCACTGAAACCAGGGTCTCCGGTCTTGGCCTTCCGTTTTCAGGGAAAGCCGGTTATCTGCCTTTCCGGGAATCCGTTCGGGGCGTTTGTGACTCTGGAAATGCTTGTGCGGCCGGTTTTGGCTCATATGACGAGGGAGCCGCGGCTGGCGCCTGTGAGAAGACAGGCCAGGGTGAAGGGGGGATTTCATAAAAGGAGCAATGTCCGGCGGTTTATCCGGGGAAGTTTTATGGATGGCTGCGTGGTGCTTCCGGAAGAGGGACATGCTTCCGGTGTTCTGTTTAGTATGAAGGGGTGCAACTGCCTTGTGGATATTCCGGCGGGGAATGAGGGACTGGCGGATGGGGATGAGGTCGTGGTCTGGCTTCTTTCGTGTATTGTCTGATGGAGAGCTGTGTTTGAATATGAAAACTTGTAATTTTGGAGGATAATCATATAATTATAGTCAGGAAAAGACGGTAAGGTTAAAGGATGTATTGCATTTTGCATTACAAAAATGTATAATAAAGAAAAAGGAAGGGGCGGCAAAATGGCAGTGCGAAGTGCAAATGTAAATGTTAGAGTAGAACCAGATATTAAGAAACAGGCAGAAGATATACTGGACAAACTTGGGATATCCGTATCTGCTTTTATCAACATGACTTACAGGCAGGTAATTATGAAAAGAGGGATTCCTTTTTCTGTTCAGCTTCCTTCAGAAATCAAAACCCTTGATACGATGGATGACGAGGAATTTGATGCGATGATGGAGAGTGGATTGGCACAGGCGAAAAGGGGAGAGGCGATTCCCTGTGAAGAGGCCTTTAGACAGCCAGTTGATGAATATTGAAGAGTACTATTAATATAAATGTACTAAAAATACAAATTATAGTATATTTATGCAAAATACCTATTGACGAACCCTCGAATAGTCCGTATGATATGAGAAGAATCTTTTGCAGGGGGGACCGAATCTATGGAGTATGGGTTTTTAAGCTTATTGCCGCCTATTGTGGCAGTTGTCATGGCTATCAAAAGTAAGAATGTTATCTTATCGCTGTTCTGCGGCGGCTTTGTGGGAACAATGATTTTTGCGTGGGGCAATCCGTTTGCGGCTGTAAAGTCTATCATAGGAGACTATTTTTTCGTTCAGCTTACGGATTCTTACAATGCCGGGGTGATTGTACTGGTGATTTTTATCGGTGGCTTTATCAAGCTTATGGAGAAGTCCGGCGGTGCCCAGGCCTTCAGCAAGAGCGTGTATAAATATGTAAATACCAAGCTGAAGGCCCAGCTGTGTGCGTGGGTGGGAGGAATCCTGATTTTCTTCTCGGATCTGGGGACGCCTCTTTTGGTGGGGCCGGTGTTTCGGCCGCTGTTTGACAAGCTGAAGATTTCCAGGGAGAAGCTGGCGTGGATTCTGGATTCTACGTCTTCCCCGGTGGCTATCCTGATTCCGTTTATCGGCTGGGGCGTGTATATCATGGGACTGATTCAGGCGGAGTTTGACAATCTGAATGTGGCCCAGTCGGATTATGCTACTTTTGTGGAGGCCATTCCCTTTCAGATTTATGCGATTCTGGCAATTATCATGATTCCGTTAGTAGCCTTTACCAGAAAGGATTTTTCTCAGATGAAGAAGGCGGAGGTACAGGCGGCCCAGAGGGAGTATTCGTTTGAGGAAGACTTACAGGGGGATTCTAAGGAAGACAAAAGGACAGGGACAGGGAATGCAAGGCCCTCTATGGTTATTCTGCCGATTATTGTGGTGTTTGCCACGCTGTTTATCACCCTGGCGCCTTTGGGGTTTCCTTTCCGGAAGGTGGACGGGAATGCGTTCCGGGTGGCGCTTACCATGGGGTATTTTTTTGGAGCCCTGGTTTTGATGGCCTTGATTGGGATTTATAAGGTGAAAGGGTTTCAGGAGACGTTTCGGATTTATGTGGACGGCATGAAAGGGATGACGGATGTGGCGGTGACCCTTGTGCTGGCCTGGTCTCTGGGCAGTATGATTAGTGCACTGGGGACTGCGGATTTTATTGTCAATGGGTTGAAGAGTATTCATTTTTCTGCTGGCCTGGTGCCGGCGGCAATCTTTCTTTTCGGGGCGTTTGTGTCCTTTTCTACAGGCAGCTCCTGGGGAACCTTTGCCATTATGATGCCTTTGGCGATTCCCATGGCCCACGGGTTTGAGGTGCCTTATGCCATTGCTGTGGGGGCGGTTCTGTCGGGGGGATTGTTCGGTGACCATTGTTCGCCTATTTCTGACACTACCATTCTTTCTTCTACAGGAGCCCAGTGTGATTTGGTTGACCATGTGAAGACCCAGCTGCCTTATGCCTGTGTCAACGGGGGGATTTCCATTCTGGCCTTTCTTTTCGCCGGGTTTACAAAAAGTCCGCTGGCAGTGGTGCTGGCGGTGGCGCTTTTGCTGGGAGTGATGTTTGTCTGGGGGAGAAAAGGTGCTGGAGCTGGAGCGTAAACGTTTCGTCTGATGGCTGAGAGATTTGGAGTCTGGAGGTGGATATCTTCTGGGCGGAGTATATTTTTTAAGGAGTCTCCGAAGACGGGACTCCTTTTATGATGGAAATTGTTGGGCCAACAGGGCTGCCCCCTTTTGATAGGAGGAGTTTACTTCCTGATACAGGTGGTTATAGAACGCAACCGCAGCTTTCTGTCGTTCTTTGGCCATGCGTTTCGCTGTTTCCGTATAAAAGCGGGAATATAGTTTTTCCAGCTTATATTTGTATTCCTGGAAGAAGGACGGTTCAGTATCGTTTTCTCCGGTGGAAACCAATCCGTTAGGAAGAACGGAATACAGGGGCTGGGAAACGCAGCCGTTGTATAGCAGAGTTCTTGCAATTCCTATTGCGCCGGCCACATCTAATTTGTCTGCGTCAAATAGGATTTTTGCTTCTATGGTTCGGGGTGGATGGTTTTTTCGGTATCGGTGGGATTGGATGCATTCTTTTACCTGTTCTGCATAGGATATGTCAAATCCGTGCTTTATGAGAAAATCGTATGCCTTTTGGCCTCCTATGGCGGCATGGCATAAAGAAGGGTTTTGGAATTGTTCTTTTCTTCCGATGTCATGTAACAGGCAGGCGGCAATCAAAATGTTGTAGTCTGTCTTGTTTTCTGCCGATGCAATTTCTAATGCGTTGTATAGCACGCGATAGATATGTTCTTTGTCGTGGGCTGCATCTTCCATACAGGAAAGCATATATTGTTCTAGTAAATCGTAGGTTTCTTTCTTCATTTTGGGCCTCCTTGATTTATAGGTGCAGTGACGCTTTTTCCAGCAGCTTGGGCTGGATATCGGGATAGGTCCACCGGGTTGGCAGCTGAGAGGTTATGATGATTTTCTCAATTTCATGGTGCAATTCTGTGTCAAAGCGTTTTATGTCTGCAAAGTACAGCATTCCGAAGCTTTCTTTGCCGTCAAAATTGTCTGGTGCGGTGACGGAATAGATGCATATGGGGGTTAACTCAAAGTCTAAAGCGCCGGTTTCTTCGTAAAGTTCTCTTCTGGCAGTATCCAGAATGGCTTCTCCCGGCTCTCTGCGGCCTCCGGGTATTTCCCATGTATCTCTGTCTTTGTGCTTGCAAAATACGTAGTTATCCTGGCTTTTGGATAGTATCACAGCAAATTGAAGTAATTCATCTTGGATGTGTTCGTAAAATTGGACTTTTGTCGTTTCTGCCATTTGGGTTACTCCTCTGTTTGTGGTTTTAAAACGGATGACAGGCTATTCTCTATTCGCTGTAAAGGATAGCCTTTTTACGTTACTAAGAGAATTATAACATGTTATATCGGATATTGCTAATAAAGATTTGGGGCGTAAAGTTATTGTTGTAAAATCTGAAGTGGGATATTAGAATAGAAATCATGAGTGAGTGGGATTTTTGTTTGAAGGAAGGGAGTAGCAATGGGACAGGAAGAGAAAGTGAAGGTTATCCATACAACCGGGCGGAATAACTGTGGAGGGCGGTGTGTCATCCATGCCCATGTGAGGGACGGGAGGATAGAGAGGCTGACGACGGACACACAGGAGGCGGCAGGGTGCGGTGCGCCTTTGACAGCTTGTGTCCGGGGGATGAATTACCACAAGACGTTTCTGGGGGAGGACAGGCTGCGCTATCCTATGAAGCGCGTGGGGCCCAGAGGGGAAGGAGCGTTTGAGAGGATTAGCTGGCAGGAGGCAGTGGATATCATAGCCGGGGAGTGGATACGGATTCGGGATACTTACGGCCCTGGGTCCAGGTATGTGAATTATGCCACGGGAATCAGCGCCCTTATGAGGGGCAATACTCTTGCCAAGCGTCTGTTGAGCCTGGACGGAGGGTTTCTGGATTATTATAATTCTTACAGCACGGCCTGCATCCGCCAGGCTACGGATTTAATGTACGGAACCAACCGGACGGGGAACAGCCTGGAGGATTGGCTGAATACCAATCTGATTATTTTATGGGGGCACAATCCGGCGGAGACCAGGTTTGATACCACCATGTGTTATCTGAAAAAGGCCAGGGAGAAGGGGATTCCTGTGGTGGTGGTGGATCCCAGGAAGAATGATACGGTTCTTGCCCTGGATGGGGAGTGGATTCCCATCCGGCCGGCTACGGACAGTGCCATGATGGATGCCATGGCTTATGTGATAATTAAGGAGGGGCTGGCGGACCGGGAATTCTTAGACCGGTGCTGCCTGGGGTTTGACAAGGAGCATATGCCGGAGGGGATTGACCCATCGGAGTGTTATCTGTCCTATGTGACGGGGGAGAAGGATGGTGTGCCCAAGTCCCCGCAGTGGGCGGAGGAGATTACGGGGGTTAAGAAGGAAACCATAGAAAAGCTGGCGGTTCGCTATGCCACGGCCAGGCCGGCGGCCTTGATTCAGGGGTATGGGCCTCAGCGGAATGGGTATGGGGAGCAGATTGCCAGAGGCGGCATTCTTCTGGCGTGTATCACCGGCAATGTGGGTGTAAAGGGGGGATGGGCCAGCGGAACGGCGGACAACGGTGTTCACAGGATGCCGTCCTTTCCTGTGCCGCCGAATCCTTATCCTATGAAGATTCCTGTGTTTTTGTGGACCGACGGGATAGTCCGGGGACATGAGATGACCGGGCTTGACGGGGTGGCTGTGACGGGGGATGTGCGGCAGGCTGTGAGACGGTGGAATCCGGAAACTGCAGGGGGGAGCAGGTGGAAGATGGGGACGGATGGGACGGCGCCAGGGCAGGAAGCCGTGTGGAAGGCGGACATAGAAGCTGAAGGGAAGACTGGAATCCCCACTGAAATGGGGATAAGACAGGAAGCAGAGGAAATTTCAGTGGATTCCGATGAGGGATTATGGGAAAGAAACGTACATCTGGCAAGTGACATCAAGATGATTCTCAATCTGGCAGGGAATTGTCTGATTAATCAGCACAGCCACATTAACCGGACAAAAGAGATTCTTAAGGATACTTCCAAGTGTGAGTTTATTGTGTGCAGCGATTTGTTTATGACATCCAGTGCTAGGTTTGCGGATATTCTGCTTCCCGGCGTGTCCATGTTTGAGTGTGAGAACATCACCATGCCCTGGCAGTACGGAAATTTTCTGGGATTTAACAACAAGGTGATAGAACCGCTTTTTGAAGGCAGGTTTGAGTATGACTGGCTCAGCGAGGTGGCGGACCGGCTGGGGCTTAAGGAAGAGTTTACACAAGGAAGGACAGCGGGGCAGTGGCTGGAAAGCATTTACAATGATTTGAGAAAGCAGGAGACAGAGCTGCCGGACTATGAGACATTTAAAAAGGAAGGGATTTACCGGTATCGGAATAACCCGGGGGTGATTGCCTTTGAGAAGGAGAGAAAAGACCCGGACAAGTATCCGTTTCCAACGAAAAGCGGAAGGATTGAGATTTTTTCTGAGAAGGTTTACCGGACAAAATACCGGGAGTTTGTGCCGGCCATTCCCCGGTATGTGGAGCCTCCGGAGGGGCCCCGGGACCCGCTGGCAGCCAGGTATCCTCTGCAGCTGGTTGGCTGGCATACGAAGCGCAGGTGCCACAGCATCCATGACAACAACCAGGCCATGGATAAGCTGGACCCCCAAAGGTTGTGGATGCATGAGAGGGACGCGGCGGCCAGGGGGATTTCGGACGGGGATGAGGTGCTGGTGTGGAATGACCGGGGGTGTATCCGGATTCCTGTAAGGATAACGGACCGGATTATGGAAGGGGTGACGGCGCTTTCCCAGGGGGCCTGGTATAAGCCGGACAGGGACGGGGTTGACAGGGCAGGGTCTGTCAATGTTCTCACTTCTTTAAGGCCTACTCCTTATGCAAAGGGGAATCCCCAGCATACCAATCTGGTGGAGGTGAAGAAAGCGGCGGCACGAGAGATATAGTGCCGCCAGGCAGTCTTAAAGCTTACCGGTCAGGGAATGGAGCGGGCGGCCGCATTGTCTCAGACAAAAGATGAAGGACAGATGTTTGATGCCCAAATCCCTGCTGGAAAAGCTGGTAAACAGCTGGAAGTAAAGCGGAATAAGAATCTACGAATCTGCATTGAACAGGAAACCTGCATCAAAACAGGGGCTGCAGCACAACAACTGCTGCAGCCCCTCAACATTCGGAGGGCTGACAGGAAGGGGGATTCCTGTCAACAAGAGTATGAAAAAGTCTTGAAACAGGTTTTCACCTGATTTCAATTATAAGTTTACAAGATAAATGTGGCGAAAGTTTGTTTTCTTTCTTAATAATTTGTAAATAGGGCCATATATTGTCTTTTTATCATTTGGCTTAAATGTGTTTTCAAAAAACCAAAATTATGGGAGTTTTGAAAGGGAAGCCATTGCAGAATTCATAAGACATGAGGAAATCAAAGAGTATCATGCCGGGCGAACCTTTCACGATTTCCCAAACATCAAATCTTTAACTGTTATGACATTGCCAGTGAACAGTAACAGGGAATGGAAACGTAAAATTTTCGTAAAAAAAATATAGTAGGAATTTTCAAAAATAGATGCTATACTAGTCCTACCAGCCCGTGGGCCGTCTTTTTGGCGGCCCCGGCATAATCAGGAGGAAACCATGGAGAAAAGTAAAAAGATCATTCTGACCGGAGACCGGCCTACGGGAAGGCTGCATGTAGGTCATTATGTAGGTTCATTAAAACGGCGGGTGGAGCTGCAGAATTCGGGAGAGTTTGACCAGATTTTTATTATGATCGCCGATGCCCAGGCCCTTACGGACAATGCGGACAACCCGGAGAAGGTGCGCCAGAACATTATCGAGGTGGCCCTTGACTATCTTTCCTGCGGATTGGACCCGGCCAAATCCACCTTATTTATCCAGTCCCAGATTCCGGAGCTGACGGAGTTAACCTTCTATTATATGAATCTGGTGACCGTATCCAGGCTTCAGAGAAACCCTACGGTGAAAAATGAGATCAAGCTGCGCAATTTTGAGGCCAGCATCCCGGTAGGCTTCTTCGCTTATCCCATCAGTCAGGCATCTGATATTACGGCCTTCAAGGCCACCACGGTACCTGTAGGGGAGGACCAGCTTCCCATGATTGAGCAGACCAGAGAGATTGTGAGAAGCTTCAACCATATCTACGGCCAGGTTTTGGTGGAGCCGGATGTGCTTCTGCCGGACAACAAGGCATGCCTGCGCCTTCCGGGGACAGACGGCAAGGCCAAGATGAGCAAGTCTCTGAATAATTGCATCTATCTGTCTGATACACCAGAGGATGCGAAGAAGAAGATTATGAGCATGTTTACGGATCCCAACCATATCCGTGTGGAGGATCCGGGATGTGTGGAGGGCAACCCGGTATTTATCTATCTGGACGCGTTCTGCCGGGAGGAACATTTTAAGACCTACTGGCCGGAGTACCAGAACCTGGATGAGCTGAAGGCCCATTACACCAGAGGCGGCTTGGGAGACGTGAAGGTGAAACGGTTCTTAAATCAGGTAATCCAGGAAGAACTGGAGCCTATCCGCGCCCGGAGAAAAGCGTATGAGCAGAACATTCCTGAGGTTTACCGGATCCTTAAGGAGGGCAGCATATGTGCCCAGAAGGCGGCGGCGGCTACACTGGCAGAGGTAAAGGCAGCCATGAAGATCAACTATTTTGACGACCAGGAGCTGATTCAGGCACAGGCCCGGCGGTTCGCAGAACAGAATTAATCTGCAGCTTCGTATATAAAAGCAACGAAAGGAAAAACATGGGGAACAAAAGAAAAATTCTGGCATCCCTGCTGGTTCTTCTTCTGGTATATCAGACACCGGTCCATGCTGTGGTGGCAGGGTCCTCTATAGGGCCCCAGTCCTCAGGAGCCAGGACAGAAGGCTCTGACGGAGTCCGGAATCTGGCGGAGCCTGATATCAAGGCGGAAGGGGCAGTGGTGATTAACGCGGAAAACGGCCAGATTCTATATGGGAAAAACGAGAGAAACCAGTTCTATCCTGCCAGCATTACTAAGCTGATGACAGCCCTTCTTGTGCTGGAGCGATGCGGCTTAAACGACACAGTTACCTTCTCACAGACGGCAACCACCAACCTGGAATCCGGTGCTGTGACGCTGAACCTGACAGAGGGAGACCGGCTGACTGTAAGCCAGTGCCTGTACGCCCTCCTCCTAAAATCCGCCAACGAAGTGGCCAACGGCCTGGCGGAGCATGTGTCCGGCAGCGTGGCAGGATTTGCGGATCTGATGAATCAGAAGGCGGCAGCCCTTGGATGTACAGGAACCCATTTTGCCAATCCCAGCGGCCTCAACGACAATAACCACTACACCACACCCTATGATATGGCGTTGATTGCCAGGGCAGCCTTTCAGAACCAGACGCTGTGCGCCATCAATACAACATTAAGCTATGAATTGCCTGCGACAAAAAAATCTGAGGCCAGGACTATTACCATGGGCCATAAGATGATGTATGGCACAGATTCCAGATATTATGAAGGAATCATCGGCGGAAAGACAGGATATACATCCAAAGCCGGCAATACCCTGGTTACCGGTGTGGAGAAAAACGGCGTGCGGCTGATTGCAGTGGTGATGAAAAGCTCCTCCACCCACTATGAGGATACCAGGGCACTGTTGGATTACGGCTTTGCCAGGATGGGAGTCAGCCAGGCTGAGACGCCCGGTCAGATTGTTGGCCCGGGCCAGGATGCGGCTTTAAACCAAACTATGGTTCCAGGCCAGACCCTGTCCACAGGCTGGCTGAAGGACGCCATGGGATGGTACTACATTAAATCTGACGGCAGCCGGGCAGCCGGAGAATGGCTGGAGCTTAAGGACACAGACTACTGGATTGATTCCAACGGCTATATGGCCACAGGCTGGCGCTGTTACACCAATGGTTCCTGGTATTATTTTAATTCCAGCGGAGCCATGGTAAAAAATTACTGGGTATTAGATAATGGCAAATGGTTTTATCTGGGAGACCAGGGCTTTATGCTTCGGAATACCAGGACTCCGGACGGGTACTGGGTTGACAGTGAGGGCGCCTGGATCCCGTGAGTATTAATATAGAAGAAGCATTTCAACTTTTCAATAAAGATAAAGGGCAGCGCTAAGCCGCCCTTTATCTTTTTAGGGAAAATTATGTATCCTCTGCCTGCTGCGTCTTCTCTTCCGGCCGATACATAGAGGGATTGGGAAAAGCCAGCTCACTGTTATCCATACGGAATTCTATGATATCTTCCACAGAACAATCCAATATGGTACACAGGACACCTATCGTATGTGTGGAAACATATTGATTGTTTTTCAGCCTGTTCAGCTGGCCGGAGCTAAAGCCATAATGTTTGATTAGCCTGTACTGGCTGACCTTGCGCTCCTTCATCGTTTTCCATAATGGCTCGTAAATAATCATAATTTTTTCCTCCCTTCTGTTATCGTGAGTCATTATTTAGCCTTGTTTTAATATAAAAGGCATTGTCCGATTAAGTATATTGTCCATAAATGGATAATAATGGAAGAAATAATCCAAAAAGGCGAATTATAGACCTTGAATAATCCCAGAAAATAAATCCCTTCTTGACGGGAAAACATAGAAACGTGTATGATGGAGGAAGGAGAACAAAAGAAAGCAGGGAGACAATATGAAGGAAAAACTATATACAATAGAATTAAATGACGCGCTGAAAGCAGGGGATGAATGCCCTTTTTGTTATCTGGAACGAAATCTGGAGCAGGCAGCCATAGAATTTGTTCTGGGCTCTTCCTATATGGAAAGTGATATACGGGATCAGACAGACAAACAGGGATTCTGCAGGCAGCACACAAAGATGATGTACGATTACGGCAACACTTTGGGAAACGCCTGGATTCTGAAAACCAGAATGAAGTATTTAAGAGGGGAGTTAAAAAAACAGATGGACGCCTTTTCCCCTGAGCAGACCTCTCTTTTTGGAAAATGGAAGAAAAAAGAAGAGACAGGCACCACTGTGGGGGCATGGATACGGCAGGAAGAGTGCCACTGCTATGTATGTGCCAGAGTAAAAAATACATATGACAGAGTGCTGGATACATTCGTGTACCAGGTAAAGCATGAAACAGAATTTATGGATCTTGTAAAAGCGTCCAGAGGCTTTTGCATCCATCATTTTGCGGATCTGGTAGATGCCTGCCAGAATGGTTTGGGAAAGAAGGAACAGGATCAGGTGTTCCCCATCCTTTTTGGACAGATGGAACAGGAGCTGAACCGGATTCAGGAAGATATTGACTGGATGATCGAAAAGTATGATTATGTCAATAAGGATAAGGACTGGAAAAATTCCAGAGATGCCGTGCAGCGGACCATGCAGAAAATTGTGGGAGGCTACCCGGCGGATCCGGTATTCCGAAGCAGTAAGTAAATTGCATGCGCATAAATCTCACAATATGGATAATACTACCTTTAAAGAGTATATGCAATAGAGCTACTCGAGAAGGAGGTAAATATCTGTTGGATTTTAAAACTAGTGAGACTGCGAAAAATTTGATGCGGGCCTTTGCAGGAGAAAGCCAGGCCAGAAACAGGTATACATTTGCAGCAAGGATTGCAAAGGAAGAAAAACTGCCGGTGATTGAAGCGGTGTTTCAGTTTACGGCGGATCAGGAAAAAGAACACGCAGAGATATTTTACAACTATCTGAAGGAGCTGACAGGACAGACTATTCACGTGGACGGCGGGTATCCGGTAGATATCTCTCAGAAGACCCTGGATCTTCTTAAGTCAGCCAGACACAATGAGTATGAAGAGCATGACGTGGTCTATCAGGCCTTCGGGGATAAGGCGAAGGAAGAAGGATTTGAGGAAATCGGACGGATCTTCCACCAGATTGCGGAGATTGAGAAGGTTCACGGCGACCGTTTCGGAATGTTTGCGGATCTGATAGGAAGGCAGCAGCTGTTTGTGTCCGACATCACCACCGGATGGATGTGTTTAAACTGCGGCCACATACTCCAGGGAACCAAGGCGCCTCAGATGTGCCCCGTATGCAAGCATGAGCAGGGATATTTTATACGCCTGGAAATGGCGCCTTATCTGGGCAGATGACGGAGAAGTGGTGTCTGGCTGAGGGCAGTAGAATAAAAGGAAAGAGAAGAAGGAAACAACAGAATGTGGATATTTGTATTACTGTCAATCATGGGCTGGGGCGCTTTTTTCCGCTCTTTGTACGAGCGAAGGACGCTGTCCGTCAGCAGATATGAATTGGAAACAGATAAAATCGCGGCGGACAGGACATTTGTATTTTTGTCAGACCTTCATGACAACTGTTTTGGAAAAGGACAGAAAGATTTGCTGGATGCCATAGAAAAAGAGAAGCCGGATGCAATTCTTATCGGAGGAGATATGATGGTAGTCAAGGACAAGGCGGATATCCGTGCCGCCTTGTTTCTTGTAGAAAAATTATCACGCAGGTATCCGGTGTTCTACGGCAATGGAAATCATGAGAGCCGCATGGACAAAAAACGGGAAAAGTACGGAAGGCTGTACGACAGATACATAGAAGAGCTGAAAAAACAGGGAGTTATCCATCTGTCCGATGCATCTGCCTTTTTGGAAAATCATATCCGGATCTCCGGCTTGAATATAGAAGAAGCCTATTATAAAAAATTTAAGACCACCCCTATGGAAATCGGATACATAGAGAGCCGGCTGGGGAAAGCAGACAGAAGGGATTATCAGATCTTACTGGCCCACTCCCCCATGTTTCATGAGACGTATGCCGGATGGGGAGCGGATCTGACCCTGTGCGGCCATTTTCACGGAGGGACGGTGCGGATTCCGGGGCTTGGAGGCCTGATGACGCCTCAGTTCCAGTTTTTTAGAAAGTGCTGCGGGGGCATCCACCGGCTGGCCGGCAAGGTTATGATTGTCAGCAGAGGCCTGGGCACCCACTCTGTCAATGTCCGTCTGAACAACAAGCCGGAGCTGGTGGTGATTCGCTTAAAGGCAGCCGTTTACAGAAAGTAAGATGTCTGTTATACTATAAACCATGATTGGTAACAGGAGCGAAGCGGCAGGATGGATATTTCATATAAGCTGGAAAATTTTGAAGGCCCACTGGACCTTCTCCTTCATTTGATTGAAAAAAATAAAGTAAATATTTATGACATTCCCATTGTGCTGATTACAGAGCAGTATCTGGAGTATGTCAGCCACATGGAGACGGAAGATCTGGACGTGGTCAGTGAATTTTTGGTGATGGCTGCCACATTAATCGATATTAAGTGCAGGATGCTCCTTCCGGCGGAGGTAAATGAGGAGGGGGAGGAGCAGGATCCGAGAGCAGAGCTGGTGGCCAGGCTTCTGGAATATAAGATGTATAAATGTCTGGCCCTGGAGCTTCAGGATATGGAGCAGGGGGCAGAAAAATATTTTTTTAAGGAGCCTACGATACCTAAGGAAGTGGAAAAATACGAGGCCCCTGTAGATTTGGATAAGCTTTTGGACGGCCTGACCCTGGCAAAGCTCCAGAGTATTTTTCAGTCTGTGATGAAGCGGCGCGGCGACAAGATCGATCCCATCCGGAGCAAATTCGGTACCATCACCAAAGAGCCGGTAAGCCTGGAGGAAAAGGTGGGGGCGGTGATGGAATACGCCAGGCTTCACCGAAGCTTCAGCTTCCGCCAGCTGCTGGAACGGCAGGGAGACAAGCTGGAGGTGGTGGTAACCTTTCTGGCGGTGCTGGAGCTGATGAAGATGGGGAAGATTTATTTAAGCCAGGAAAATCTGTTTGACGATATGGATATCGAGACACTGGAGCCGGAAGGAGAGACAGAGGAGCTTGACCTGGCCGGACTGGAGGATTTTGGAGAATAGATTCCAGGCGGTATGGACGAGTGCCTTCGGCGGCAGGACTTTTAAAGTAAACCTGTCAGTACATTAGGAATATGGAGGAACCGGATTGGAAGAGGCAGGCGGAATTGACGCGAGAGACGTGATGATTATGGAAGATTACCGAGAAGAGGAAAATCAAGCAGAAACAACAGAATATACATATCAGGAGAAGGACTGGGAAGCCATAGTGGAAGCAGTCCTGTTCACCATGGGGCAATCTGTGGAGCTGAGCCAGCTGGCCGTAGCCATTGACCAAAATGAAAAAACTGCCAGGACAGTAGTGGAAAAGCTGATGGCCCGGTATGAAAAAGAGGAGAGGGGAATCCAGATTATTGAACTGGAGAACAGCTACCAGATGTGTACCAAAGCCCGGTTTTATGAGAACCTGATACGGGTAGCCTCCGCTCCCAAGAAGAACGTGCTGACAGAAGTGACTCTGGAGACACTTTCCATTATCGCTTACAAACAGCCGGTGACAAAGCTGGAGATCGAGAAAATCAGAGGCGTAAAGTCGGATCATGCTGTAAACCGCCTGATAGAATACAACCTGGTGCAGGAGATCGGACGCCTGGATGCACCGGGGCGGCCGGCGCTGTTTGCCACCACGGAAGAATTTCTCCGGCGCTTCGGCATCGGCGGGAAAGAAAATCTTCCTGACATAGACCCGGTGCGGCAGGAGGAGATAAAAAATGAGGTGGAGGAGGAACTATCTAAAATTTTATAAAAATCTATAAAAAAGCTACCGTTTTCAGGAATTTTGTGGTAAAATTTAAAACAAGTATTAAAGAAAATCAGGGGGAGTTATTATGGCAAAAGAAATGATTGCGATGCTTCTTGCCGGTGGACAGGGATCCCGCCTTTATGCGCTGACCCAGAAACTGGCAAAACCTGCAGTTCCTTTTGGCGGAAAATATCGTATTATCGATTTTCCTCTATCGAACTGCGTCAATTCAGGGATTGATACGGTAGGGATCCTTACCCAGTATCAGCCACTGGTTCTGAACGAGTACATAGGCAACGGACAGCCATGGGATCTGGATCGTCTCTACGGCGGAGTCCATGTACTGCCTCCCTATCAGCAGGCCTCCGGCTCTGACTGGTACAAGGGAACGGCCAATGCAATCTATCAGAACATTTCCTTTATTGAGCGCTACAATCCGCAGTATGTTATCATCCTTTCCGGCGACCAGATCTGCAAGCAGGACTACAGCGATTTCCTCAGATTCCACAAGGAGAAGAATGCTGAGTTCAGTGTAGCTGTTATGGAGGTTCCGTGGGATGAGGCATCCCGTTTCGGCCTGATGGTTGCGGACGAGAATGACAAGATCACCGAATTCCAGGAGAAGCCGAAGAATCCCAAGTCCAACCTTGCTTCCATGGGAATCTACATTTTCAACTGGGATGTCCTGAAGAAATATCTGGTTGAGGATGAGGCGGATCCCAATTCCGAGAATGATTTCGGCAACAATATTATTCCAAACCTGCTGAGAGATGAACGCAGAATGTATGCTTACCATTTCAGCGGATACTGGAAAGATGTGGGAACCATCTCTTCCCTGTGGGAGGCCAACATGGAAGTGCTGGATCCGGAACACAGCGGTATCAACCTGTTTGATGAAAACTGGAAGATTTACAGCCGCAACAGCGGCATGACAGGCCACAGAATCGGCGCGGATGCGGTTGTGGAGAATTCTATGATTACAGACGGCTGCCGTATCTCAGGAGAGGTAAAGCATTCCATTCTTTTTGCAGGCGTTAAGGTAGAAAAAGGCGCAGTGGTAGAGGATGCGGTTGTTATGGGCGGCACCACCATCAAAGCCGGCGCAGTTGTAAAACACTGCATCATAGCAGAAGACGTGGAGATTGGTGAGAACGCGGTTGTGGGAGCTATGCCTACAGACAGTGAAAAGGGAGTTGCCACGGTAGGTTCCGGCGTTTTTGTAGGCGACAACGCCAAGATAGGTCCGAAAGCTATGGTATACAATAATGTAAAAGAGGGTGGTGAGGTAAATGACTAATTCTAACGCAAATGCACTGGGAATTATTTTCCCAAACAGTTATGATTCTCTGGTTCCTGAACTGGTGGCGGAGCGTTTGATGGCTTCCATTCCTTTTGCAGGCCGTTACCGTATGGTGGACTTTATCTTATCCAGCATGGTAAACAGCGGGATTGACAATGTATCTTTGGTTGTCCGCAAGAATTATCATTCTCTGATGGATCACCTGGGCTCCGGACGTGAGTGGGATTTAACCCGCAAGAACGGCGGACTGAACATTGTTCCTCCTTTTGCACAGAAGACTGTAAAGATATACAATGGCCGTGTGGAAGCGCTGGCCAGCATTATCGATTTTCTGAAATCTCAGAAGGAAAAATATGTGGTGATGGCTGATACCAACATCGCAGTGAATTTTGATTTCGGCGCTCTGATCGACGCTCATATTGCCAGCGGTGCGGATGTAACCATCGCATATTCTCAGGAGGAGCTTCCCAAGTCCTTTATTGAGAGCAAGGATATGAACGGGGATCTGTATTATACGCTGGGCATTGAAGACGGCCGGGTAAATGAGATCTATGTGAACCCCAAGTGGGAAGGGCAGCAGAACTTCTCCATGAACATCTATATCACCAGCAGAGAGCTTCTGATCGACCAGATCTACACTGCTTTTGTGCGGGGGTATACGTATTTTGAGAGAGACATCCTGATGCCGCAGCTGGAAAAGCTGAATGTACAGGGCTTTAAGTATGACGGCTATGTGGCAAGGATTACGGATGTGAAGAGCTACTTTGACGAGAATATGAGACTTCTGGATGAGGAGAATCTGGATGCATTATTCTCCGTCAATCCTATCTATACCAAGATTCGTGACGACAATCCTACCAGATACATTGGAGCTGCCAAGGCAAAGAATGTGATGACCTCTGACGGCTGTGTTATCGAAGGAGAAGTGGAAAACAGCATTTTATTCCGCGGCGTAAAGGTAGGCAAGGGCGCCAAAGTAAAGAACTGTGTCCTCATGCAGGATACGGTGGTAGAGCCAGGGGCATCCGTGGAATATGTGATTTCCGACAAACGTGTGACCATTACCGCTGAGAAGGAAGTAAGGGGAACCGACACATTCCCGGTATATATTGCAAAGCACCAGGTTGTGTAAGTGACAGAGATTTGACAGGATAATGGGTATTGGGAAGGCGCTGCGGCCGGCAGTCTCTTTGCAATTACTGCTAAAGCGTGACAGCTGGGGCAGAGTTTGGAGAGAGCAGGGGGAACCAGCGCCTTCCTTTTTGGTGACAGTATTTCCATATTTTTCCAGTCCGGGGGGTGAGGATGTATGGCTGTGATATGTATACCGCTCTACATTTTTCTTCAGTGTACATGGGGAAGCATACAGACCTGTGCAGGTTTTTTCCTGTTTTTAAGATATAGGAAATGTCCTCATAGATTTTTGGGCGGGGCTATTCATACGGGATGGGGACGAAGGGACGGCATCTCACTGGGATTATTTATTTTTTCACCGGAATGTAAACAGCCGGATGGGCTGGTTATTCATGAGTATGGCCATACATTTCAATCCCTTTTACTGGGGCCTTTGTATCTGCCGGTGATCGGGATTCCCTCGGCTCTGTGGGCAAATGGCAGAAAATATAAGGAGCTTCGCCAAAGGTATGGGGTGCCTTATTCTTTTTTCTTTGCGGAAAGCTGGGCTGACAGGCTTGGGAAAAAAATGACGGACAAATTTAAATGGATTTCCATGGCCTGGCAGGCGGCAAAGGCTGCAGGGAATGATGGTATTTACGAGGGAGGGAAAGCAGATGGACAGAAAACATAGGAGAGCAAAAGCTCTGATATGGACGGCAGTGCTTTGGGCAGTTATATCCTGCGGAGGGTGCGGGCCCAAATATGAGCCTGTCTCCCTTGATAAAGGGACACAGGCAGCCCCAAAAGGCGACGCGTCCCAGACGAAAGAGGAAAAAGAAAAAAAGGAGACAGCCCCAGAGCAGGAAGAAAAAGACAGGGCTGCAGAAGAGAGGGAGACGAAAAACGACGCTACAAAGCCGGAGAGTACGGCTGTTGCAGAGAGCGGTGAGACGGAAAGCAGTGAATCGGAAGAAGTGTCGTCCAGTGAAGAGGCAGCAGAGACACTGTCTCCAGATGACATGTTTTATCAGCAATGCGGAATGTCGCGGGAAGAGGCGGAGCATGGCCGGATAAGCTTTATCGAGGATGTTATGAATGACAGCAGGGATGCGGTTGCGGCGCGGATTTCATATCCCAGGACAGTGACAGTAGCCTCCGGTTCCTACCAGGTTCAGGATGCTGTAAGCTTTCTGGCATATTATGATGAGATTTTTACGGATGCATTTAAAATGGAACTGGACAGACAGGCTGAACAGGAGCTTTTTTGCAGTGACGGAATGATTTCTTTTGGAGACGGCCTGGTATGGTTTTTCCCCTCAGACAGCGGAATCAGTATGGGAGTCGGAACTATAAATGGTTTAGACGGATGCTCAGTAAGATACGGCCAGGAGTGACAGAGTAGCGGATTCCTGCTGTAGGTCTGCGCACTTGCTGCGCAGACCGTACGACGCGCCAGAATGCATTTTTTGCATTCTGTGTGTATCCCCCGGAGGCTTACAGTAAATCCCCTTTTATTTATGGTGGTGCCGACAGGCGGCATAAAGATTTGTTATAAGATAGTTTCCATGCCTACCTTCTGAGGCTTCAGACCACAGGCTTCATAGAACTTCATAGCAGATTCATTAAGGCTCCATACATTTAATGTCACATTGTAGCAGCCGTTTTCTCTGGCAAAATCGATGACAGCCTGGTAAATCTGCTTTCCGATATGCTGTCCTCTTAAATGCTCGTCCACACACAGATCATCGATATACAGGGTCTTGATATCTGTCATGATGTTGTTTTCAAGGTATTGCTGGAAGATACAGAAGGCATAGCCTAAAACACGGTTATGATCGTCCACAGCCACAAAAATAGGGCGGGACTTGTCGTGGATGATGCCTTTTAATTCTTCATCCGAATATTTTTTAGCTCCATATTTAAATAAATCAGGGCGTCCCTTGTGATGTACCAGGCAGACCTGAAGCAGCAGATCATTGATTCCGTCCATATCCTGCTCCATTGCTTTTCTTATTTCCATAGTCAGAGTTCCTCGCTTTTTTCAGAGTTTGATACGGGATTCAGTATACCACAAAAAGGCAGATTGTGGAACCTTGAATATTTTTGTAAAAATTTTGAAAAAGCTGTTGACATTTGGGAAATCATTTGGTATTATAATTCTCGCCCCGTGAGGGAAGCGGCAACAGCGGCC
>CAJUEJ010000017.1 GCA_910585435.1 uncultured Hungatella sp.
GGCTGCTGGGGCTGGCCGCCGCCGTTGATACATCCGCCTGGGCAGCCCATGATCTCGATAAAGTGATAATTGGCTTCGCCGGCTTTTACTTTCTCAAGCAGCTTCCTGGCGTTGCCAAGGCCGGAGGCCACGGCTACTTTTACATCCATTCCGGCTACGTTGTAGGAGGCTTCCTTGATGCCTTCCATACCGCGGACGTCTACAAAGTCCAGGTTCTGAAGCTCTTCGCCGGTCAGGGTCTCCACCGCTGTCCTGAGAGCCGCTTCCATAACGCCGCCTGTGGTGCCGAAGATGACGGCTGCGCCGGTGCCAAGGCCTAAAGGTGCATCAAAGCCCTCATCCGGAAGTTCGGTAAACTTAAGGCCTGCCTTCTTGATCATTCTTGCCAGCTCTCTGGTAGTTAAGGAATAGTCAACATCCGGGGCGCCGTTGGCTGCCTGATCCGGTCTGTGGATCTCAAACTTCTTGGCTGTACATGGCATGATGGATACGGATACGATTTCTTCCGGCTTCAGGCCCATCTTCTCGGCATAGTAGGATTTGGCGATTGCGCCGAACATCTGCTGAGGAGACTTACAGCTGGACAGATTCTCTGTCATATCCGGGAAGTAATGCTCGCAGTATTTGATCCATCCCGGGGAACAGGAGGTAATCATGGGCAGTACGCCGCCATTTTTCACTCTCTCCACAAATTCATTGGCCTCTTCCATGATGGTAAGGTCAGCACTGAAGTCTGTGTCAAATACTTTGTCAAAGCCAAGCCTTCTTAAGGCTGCGGCCATCTTCCCTTCCACATTGGTGCCGATGGGGTAGCCGAATTCTTCGCCAAGGCCTGCACGGACTGCCGGAGCGGTCTGTACGATGACGTGCTTGGACGGATCCGCGATGGCTGCCATGACTTCGTCGATATAGGATTTCTCCTGGAGAGCGCCGGTAGGACACACGGCGATACACTGGCCGCAGGATACGCAGGAGGTCTCCCCAAGGCCCATGTCAAAGGCAGAGCCGATAAAGGTGGCGAATCCACGCATGTTGGCGCCGATGACGCCGATTCCCTGGGTCTTCTCGCAGATAGCCACACAGCGGCGGCACAGGATACACTTGGAATTGTCGCGAAGCATGTGGGCAGCGCTGTCGTCGATGCAGGACGGGGTTCTGTCGCCGTCATAGAAGCCTTCGTCCTCCACGCCCAGTTCTTTACAGAGATGCTGCAGTTCGCAGTTTCCGCTTCTTACACAGGAAAGGCACTTCCTGTCATGGTTGGAAAGCAGAAGCTGTAATGTCTTTTTGCGGGACGCAAGCACCTTGGGGGTGTTGGTCCAGACTTCCATACCCTCGCTGACAGGATATACACAGGAAGCCACCAGGCTTCTTGCGCCTTTTACCTCGACAACACAGATACGGCATGCGCCGATTTCGTTAATCTCTTTTAAGAAGCAGAGGGTAGGAATTTCAATGTGAGCAAGCCTGGCTGCCTCAAGGATGGTAGAGCCCTTGGGAGCGCTGACTTCCATACCGTTAATTTTAAGAGTAATATTCTCCATTCCGATTCTCCTTCATTACTTTTTGTAGATTGCGCCAAATTTACATTTTTCCATACAAGCGCCGCACTTGATACATTTATCCTGGTCGATGACGTGAGGATTGCGGACGGTTCCGGAAATCGCGTTGTTAGGACAGTTGCGGGCACACAGGGTACAGCCGCGGCACTTATCCGGGTCAATACGGTAGGACAGAAGAGCCTTACATACGCCGGCCGGACATCTCTTTTCTTTGATGTGTGCCTCGTACTCGTCGCGGAAATAGCGCAGGGTGGAGAGAACCGGGTTGGGTGCAGTCTGTCCAAGGCCGCACAGGGAGTTCTCTTTGATGTAGTAACACAGTTCTTCCAGCTTATCCAGATCTTCCATGGTGGCCTGGCCCTTGGTAATCTTGGTCAGGATCTCCAGCATACGCTTGGTACCTACACGGCAGGGCGTACATTTGCCGCAGGATTCTTCTACGGTAAACTCCAGGAAGAACTTGGCGATGTCTACCATACAGTCAGTCTCATCCATGACGATCAGACCGCCGGAACCCATCATGGAGCCGATGGAAATCAGGTTGTCGTAGTCAATGGGAATATCAAAATGCTCTGCCGGGATACATCCGCCGGAAGGACCGCCGGTCTGGGCCGCTTTAAATTTCTTGCCGTTGGGAATGCCGCCGCCGATTTCCTCGATAACCTCCCGCAGGGTGGTTCCCATAGGAATCTCCACAAGGCCGGTGTTGTGAATCTTGCCGCCTAAAGCGAATACCTTGGTTCCCTTGGACTTCTCCGTACCCATGGAGGCGAACCACTGGGCGCCGTTTAAGATAATCTGAGGAATGTTGGCATAAGTCTCAACGTTGTTTAAAATGGTTGGCTTTCCGAACAGGCCTTTCTGTGCCGGGAACGGAGGTCTGGGCCTTGGCTCGCCCCGGTTGCCCTCGATGGAGGTCATGAGAGCGGTCTCCTCGCCGCAGACGAATGCGCCTGCACCCAGTCTTAAGTCGATATCAAAGGAGAAATCGGAACCGAAAATGTTGTTGCCCAACAATTCCATCTCTCTTGCCTGTGCAATGGCGATTTTA
The DNA here is from genome assembly GCA_910585435.1 of uncultured Hungatella sp. Lineage (GTDB taxonomy): Bacteria > Bacillota > Clostridia > Lachnospirales > Lachnospiraceae > UBA3402. The sequence continues at coordinate 2,614 of CAJUEJ010000017.1, forward strand.
AGACGCTCTACGGCGATGGGATACTCTGCGCGGACGTAGATATAACCCTGGGAAGCGCCGATGGCGTATCCTGCGATTGCCATAGCCTCCAGAACCGCATGAGGATCGCCCTCCAGAATGGAACGGTCCATAAATGCACCCGGGTCGCCTTCGTCGGCGTTGCAGCACACATACTTCTGGTCTGCGTCATTCTGTTTGGCCAGCTTCCATTTTAAGCCGGTGGGGAATCCACCGCCGCCTCTTCCGCGGAGACCGGAATCCAGAAGGCACTGAATCACATCATCCGGTGTCATCTCGGTCAGAACCTTGCCCAGGGCCTCATAGCCGCCGGTGCCTATGTACTCTTCGATAACCTCAGGATTGATGATACCGCAGTTGCGCAGGGCGATACGGTGCTGTTTCTTGTAGAAATCCGTATCAATCAGAGCCTTGACGCCGGCCGGGGTAACTGTCTCCTGATACAGAAGGCGGGTAACAACTCTTCCTTTTAATAAGTGTTCGGATACGATCTCCGGAATGTCTTCTACCTTAACCATAGAGTAGAAGGTAGCATCCGGATAAATAATCATAATCGGTCCTAAAGCACAGAGACCGTGGCATCCGGTCTGAACCACGGATACCTCTTGGGAAAGACCATTTTTCTCAATCTCGGCCTTTAAAGTTTCCATAATCTGCTGGCTTCCGGAGGAAGTACATCCTGTTCCACCGCAAACCAATACATGTGAACGATACATCTGGGATCCTCCTTATTTGATGTCTGTTGAACTTAAGGTGTAGTCATCAACTACATGACCGCCGATGAGATGACGCTCTACGATTTCTTCTGCCTTATCAGGGGTCATCTTAATGTAAGTCACCTTTGGTTTGCCTGGTTCCATCACTTCCACGATAGGCTCATACTGGCACAGGCCGATACAGCCGGTCTGGGTCACGGAAATCTTGTCAGTTAAGTTCTTTTCCTGAACCAGATTGGATAATTTCGTCAAAACAGGTCTTGCACCGCTGGCAATGCCGCAGGTAGCCATGCCTACAACTACGCGGGTATGGGTGTGGTCTTCGCCCCGCATGCTTACCTGGCTCTGCATTCTTTCGCGGATCGCCTTTAACTCTTCAAGAGATTTCATAAAATTTACCTCCAATTCTGGCGCCTAGTACTGGGCGCCGCCGTCAGTTTCCAATTTATTCTCGTTAAGAAATTCCAGGATATAAGCAGAGATTTCAGGAGTGTCAAAGGAAATATCTCCCAAAATCGCTTTGAATTCCCGTGTGTCCATGGTAAAGGACTTGTCGTTGTAACGGTAGGAATACACGAAATCTGTCTCCGGGTGATAGACCACCAGGGTATGAATCGTGGTATTGATGTCTCCAAGGGGCATCCGGTCAATATGGGACAGGGTAAATGTGGCCGTCACCGTGGTGCCGACGCCTACGGTGGAATCAATTCGGAAACTTCCGCCCGTGCTTTCCGCCGCATATTTAAAGAAAGGAACGCCCAACCCCACTTTTCTTGTGGTACGGCTTGTGAAAAAAGGGTCTGTGACCCGCTCCACCTGCTCCGGCGTCATACCGCAGCCGTTGTCCTCAATGGTGACAGTCAGCTGGTCAGCACCGAAATCTGCCTCCACGGTAATGGTTACCAGAGTGGCGCCTGCCTTTGTGGAATTTTCCGCTACATCTAATATATTCAGGGAAATCTCAGTCATCATAGGTTTATGTACCTGCTTTATTTATATTTTGCAAGGATACCTGGAATATCGTCCGGCACCAGTCTTCCATAGACTTCGTCGTTGATCATCATAACAGGCGCCAATCCGCATGCACCTACGCAGCGGCAGGAATCCAGGGAGAAACGTCCGTCAGGAGTACACTCTCCATTGGTGATGCCTAAAAGCTCTTCCAATTTACTGAAAATGGCACCTGAGCCTTTTACGTAACAGGCGGTTCCAAGGCAGACGGAAATCTGATATTTTCCCTTGGGCTGAAGAGCAAACTGGGAATAGAATGTGGAGACTCCGTAAATTTTTTCCAGCGGAATGCCGGTTTCATCAGAAATCATGGTCTGTACTTCAATGGGAAGATAGCCGTAAATCTCCTGTGCCTGCTGCATAATGGGCATCAGGGCACCTTTGGTGTCTTTCAGCTGGGCAATCACTTTTTTCAGGGCAGCTTCCTGCTCCGGTGTGCCGCTGAAAGGTACACTTTCTTTTTTGCAAGCCATGTTAAACCCTCCTCTTTGTCATGCTTATGCAATATATAAGCCATTCTATCATGTTAATGACAAAAAATCTACAAAAAAGATGAAATATCTTTAAAAACTTCTTTGGTAATTCCTGTTAAATTAGTTGAATATTCACAAAAGCAATGGTATTCTTATAGTATAGAACATATTGCTGTAATTCGGCGTAACGGTTCAGATAGCAATGTCAATTAGTTAACGCTTTGTTGTTTGAAAAATCGTGAAAGGTCCGCCCGGTGAGAGAATGATATTGTTTCTCCTGGGCACGCTCTCGCTACGTGAAGAGCGTAACGGTACATAAGGCGCTAAAAGACAGCGCCTAAGTACCGACGGTCTTCAAGTACCCTGGAGAAACAATATCATTCTCTCGCCGGGCTGTGTTATCTCAAAATGTCAAGTGTTAACTAAATGACGTTGGTTCAGACAGGTCTGCGCCTTCACCGCGCTGACCGTACGAAAATGTAGTGGTCGCAGGCATACGGCCACGTATCTGTACCGGTTTCGGCCGGAAAATGAGAAAGGAGGGGCTTTATGACAGTAAAGGATGCAATGGATGTGCTGGGTGCCAGAGTTTTAGTGGGGGAGGAGCATTTGGACAGGGAGGTGCGTAGCGCCTGCGGTTCGGATATGATGAGCGATGTGCTGGCATTTTCCAAGGACCATTCCATTCTGCTGACAGGCCTGTGCAACCCCCAGGTAATCCGGACTGCGGAGATGCTGGACATCGTGTGCATTATATTTGTCAGAGGGAAGAAACCGGATGCCACGATTCTTGATATGGCCAGAGAGCGGGATCTGGTGGTGCTGGAAACAGGGCACCGCATGTTTTCTTCCTGCGGGCTGCTTTATCAGGCAGGACTTAATGGAGGTGCATTTTAATGGCTGATGTGATTACCTTAAATTATGAGATTTCCCCGGATGATTTTACCAGGGCAGGGGAGGCCAGCAGCGATGTGAAAAGCAAATTAAAACAGCTGGGGGTTTCGCCGGAGGCCATCCGCAAGGTGTCCATAGCCATGTATGAGGGTGAGATCAATATGGTGATTCATGCGGAGGGCGGAAAGATTACGGTGGAGATCTCGCCGGAGAGCATCGTGATGATCTTGGCGGACAAGGGTCCCGGGATTCCGGATATTGAAAAGGCCATGCAGGCAGGATGGTCCACGGCGCCGGACGAGGTAAGGTCTCTGGGGTTCGGGGCAGGCATGGGGCTGCCTAATATGAAGAAGTATTCGGATGAGATGGATGTGAAGACGGAGCTGGGGGTAGGGACTACGGTGACCATGGTGGTGAAGTATTAAAGGTTCAGGTGATATGTTTTCGTGTACGGCAAAGGGGCCGTATGCATTGAGTTTGAATTTAGGAGGCGGACAGATGGATAAGTTTTATCATTCAGTGAGATTGGACGCGGCGCTTTGCAAGGGTTGTATCAACTGCATTAAGCGGTGCCCTACCCAGGCCATCCGTGTCCGTAATGGAAAGGCACAGATTAACAGCAAATTCTGTATCGATTGCGGGGAGTGTATCCGTATCTGTCCTCATCATGCTAAGATTGCAACTTATGACAAGATGGAAGTGCTGAAGAAGTATGAATATACGGTGGCTCTTCCGGCGCCTTCTTTGTATAGTCAGTTTAACAATCTGGAGGATGTGAATATTGTTTTAAATGCATTAAAGCTTATGGGGTTTTCGGATGTGTTTGAGGTCAGCGGGGCGGCGGAGGTTGTGTCGGACGCCACCAGGCTGTACATCGCGGCCCATGACGACAACCTGCCCCTTATCAGCACAGCGTGCCCGTCGGTGGTGCGGCTTATCAGGGTCCGGTTCCCTAATCTGATTCCTCATCTTCTGCCGCTGAATCCGCCTATTGAGGTGGCTGCCTGTATGGCGGCGGAGAAGGCTATGAAGGAGACTGGGCTGCCCAGGGAGAAGATTGGGATTGTATTTATTTCCCCATGCCCGTCCAAGGTGACGTATGTGAAGGCGCCTCTGGGGACGGATAAGAGCCAGGTGGATCACGTGCTGGCAATCAAGGATGTGTATCCCCAGCTTCTGGCGTATATGAAGGCGGTGGGGGATAACGCGGAGGATATCAGCACTTCCGGGAAGATCGGCATCAGCTGGGGGCGCAGCGGCGGAGAGGCCAGCGGCCTGTTCTCGGAGAACTATCTGGCGGCCGACGGGATTGAGAATGTGATACGGGTGCTGGAGGATCTGGAGGATCAGAAGTTTGCCAACCTGGAGTTTGTGGAGTTAAATGCCTGCAACGGCGGATGTGTGGGAGGTGTTCTGACGGTTGAGAATCCCTATGTGGCGGAGGTGAAGCTGAAAAGGCTGCGCAAGTATATGCCGGTGGCCAGAAGCCATATGAAGAAGGCGGATGAGGGCTATGTGCCCTGGACTACGGACGTTCAGTTTGAGCCGGTGTTCCGGCTGGGGGAGACCATGATGGAAAGCTTCTCTCGGCTGGAGCGGGTAGAGAGATTGTGTAAAAAGCTCCCTGGGCTGGACTGTGGGTCCTGCGGGGCTCCTACCTGTAAAGCGCTGGCGGAGGATATCGTCCGGGGAGAGGCCAGTGAGAGGGACTGTATCTACTATCTGAGAGAAAGCCTGCACAATCTGTCCCAGGAGATTTCCGGGCTGACAGAGGATCTGACCGATGACGAGAAGGACGGAACCGGAACCCTGAATCTTTTGAAGGATTACATAAAGAGGATATCCGGAGAGATGACTTCCCTTGACAATAAGGTACAGGACAAGGGGAAATAGGCACAAAGAGACTCTGGAAGCAGGCTGGAGATGTACTCTGGGAAGCTTACAAAATCGGGGGAGTACACTGGGAGAACAGGGAGGATAAGCAAGTGACGGTAAAAGAATTGATGGATAAGCAGATTTTCCATGTTGTCAATGCCGGGGAGGATGAGGAACGGCAGGTGACAGGGGTATTCTGCTGCGACCTTTTAAGTATTGCTATGGGAAGAGCACCGGCAGACGGCGCATGGGTGACGGTGATGGGCAATGTGAATACCATAGCGGTGGCTACGCTGGCGGACGTGTCCTGTGTGATTATGGCAGAGGGTGCGGCGCTGGATGAGGTGGCCAGGGCCAGGGCCAAGGAACAGGGCGTGACGGTGCTGGCCACAGAGGAGCCGGTGTTTGAGGCGGCTCTGAAGGTGCATCAGGAGCTTCATGGCTGAGCTGTATTATGACCTTCATATCCATTCCTGTCTTTCCCCATGCGGAGACGATGACATGACACCCGCCAATATTGTGGGCATGTCGGTGATCAAGGGGCTGGATGTGATTGCGGTGACAGACCATAATTCCTGTAAGAACTGCCCGGCGGTTCTGGCGGCGGCGGAGGAATATGGGATATTGGCTATTCCGGGGATGGAGATTAATACCTCGGAGGAGGTACATGCTGTCTGCCTGTTTGAGGAACTGAAGGCGGCGATGGAGTTTGATGCCTATGTGTATGAGAGGCTGATTCCTTTTCCCAATAAGGAGGAGGTCTTTGGGAAGCAGCAGATTTATGACGGGGCGGATCAGGTGTGTGGGATTGTGCCGAATCTGCTGATTAATGCGACAGATATTTCTTTTGACGGGCTGTGGGAGCTGGTGCGCGGGTATGGAGGCATCATGTTTCCGGCCCATGTGGACAAGACGGCCAACAGCCTGATTACCAATCTGGGATTTGTGCCGCCGGACAGCCGGTTTGTGACGGCGGAGGTGAAGGATCTGGGGAAGCTGCATAAGCTCAGGAAGGAGAATCCTTATCTGGAAGGGTGCAGGATTATCAGCAATTCGGATGCCCATTATCTGGAGCATATCCATGAGCCGGAGCTGACGCTGCATGTGGAGGAGAAGAGTGTGAGGGCGGTGCTTGAGGCGCTTTTGAATGGGGCGGCAGGCTGACGCTAAGGGACAGGTGTTATCTAAATGACATTGGTTATTGCATTGTTACAATTTACTGGAAAGGAAGACAGTACAAATGAAATACGATTTTACATCAATACTGGAAAGGCATGGGAAGGATGCCATTGCAGTTGACGGACTGGGGAAGGGCTTTGCTCCGCCGGCTCCGAAGGAAGGGGTTGACGCGATTCCTATGTGGGTGGCGGATATGAATTTTCCTACGGTGCCTACGATTCAGGAAGCTATTATCGAGAGGGCGAAGCATCCGGCTTTCGGGTATTTTTCGCCTTCAGATGAGTATTTTGATTCGATTATCCGGTGGCATGAGAAGAGGAACGGGGTTACGGGCCTTGAAAGGGAGCATATCGGGTATGAGAATGGGGTGCTGGGAGGCGTGCTTTCAGCGCTGACAGCTTTTGCGGCTCCGGGGGACGGAGTGCTTTTACACAGCCCTACGTATATCGGGTTTACGGGAAGCATTGAGAATAACGGGTTTAAGATTGTCCATACGCCTCTTAAGAAGGATGAAGCCGGGGTGTGGCGGATGGATTTTGAGGATATGGATGCCAAGCTGAAGGCTGGCAAGATCCATGTGGCGGTGTTCTGCAGTCCACACAATCCCTGCGGAAGAGTGTGGGAGAAGTGGGAAGTGGAGAAGGCCATGGAGGTTTATAAAGCCAATGACTGCGTGGTGATTTCGGATGAAATCTGGTCGGATATTATTATGCCGGGGCATAAGCATGTTCCTACCCAGTCAGTCAGCGAGGATGCGAGAAACAGGACAGTGGCTCTGTATGCACCCAGCAAGACTTTTAATCTGGCGGGGCTGATTGGCAGCTATCATATTATTTATAATCAGTATCTGAGGGACCGGGTGGTAGCCAAGGGGGAGAAGCCACATTATAACAGTATGAATGTATTGTCCATGCATGCCCTGATTGGGGCGTATAAGCCGGAAGGGTATGAGTGGGTGGATGAGCTGTGCCAGGTTCTGGACGGGAATATCAGGTATGCCTGCGATTTTATAGAGAAGCATTTTGAGGGAGTGGAGGTTTTCAGGCCGGAAGGAACCTATATGCTGTTTCTGGACTGCACCAAGTGGTGTGAGGCTCATGGAAAGACCATTGATGAGGTGGAGAAGGCCGGCTGGGATGCAGGGGTGGTATGGCAGGACGGAAGGATGTTCCATGGGCCCTGTGCCATCCGGATGAATCTGGCTCTGCCTCTTTGCAGGGTGAAGGAAGCTTTTGACAGGCTGGAGAAGTACGTGTTTTTGTGATGGATTAAGAGGGAGCAAAACGGTTTGAATCATTTAAGGTAAGGAAGAGGGGCTGATCTCATGATTTATGTGGCAGCTCCTTTTATTTATGGCGGTGCCGGGAAAACAGGTATGTAATTGCTCAATCAGCAGGAGTTTGATTTGAATTTCTTACTTTTCTCTTCTAATAAACTAAAATTATTGCATCTTTTTGCCAACGCTGTTGTATTGCCTTTGTTTATTTTATGTTTATAAACTTCCGCTGCATTTTTCATTATCTTATCCTGTAGTTTTCTGATAATACGGTATTCTGTCATCAAAAGCTTCCGATATTGAGGGTCTTTCACTGTCGGAATATCAACATATGTATATTCACCATTAGGAACTGGAAACATATTATTAATATTTATTACCGCATAATCGCCTATTTTTATAAAATCCAATCCATTTTTCATGTTATTGTGCTTAGCTTTAAAAGAAGATAACGGCGCGAAGTAATTCATGTCATTTACAATTAGAACGATGCCAATATATTTCCTTTCATTGTGCTGCTCGGGCTGTTTGTTTTGAAATAATTGTGGTGCGTAGGGAATTAAGAAATCTATATATAGGGGATTAACCTCATATATTTTTAATGTCAAAGTAACACCCTCCTGTTATAAAAACAGGGACGGAAAATCCGTCCCATTGTTAAATTCGCGCTTTGAGCGGCGAAACACTCACTTGTAACTGTCTCGCTTAGGGCTGAGATATGCCCACTTATAACTGTCTCCGTTAAAGGTCGAGATATACCTTCTGTTAAGTCAAAGACATTAACTATATATAGTATATTCAATAAATAAAAAGATTGCAAGCACTTTTGAAATTTTGTATTTTGGAGCTGCCTGAACAGTAACGGCCAATCCTGCTTACGAGGTTGACTTTTCTTTGACAGGCTGGAGAAGTACGTGTTTTTGTGATGGTTTGAGAGGGAGCAAAACGGTTTGAATCATTTAAGGTAAGGAAGAGGAGCTGATCTCATAATTTATGTGGCAGCTCCTTTTATTTTTCATTTAACTTGATTTTTATACTCCAGTTTATTATAATAAAAATGTGATTATTTACACAAAATTATATATATTTATGTGAGAGGAGTATATGATTTGGAAAGGTTTATTCTAAAAGAACTGCTTAACTGGAAGAATTCCCTTTATCGGAAACCACTGATCTTAAAAGGCGTGCGCCAGGTAGGAAAGACATGGTTATTAAAAGAATTTGGCAGGCGTTATTATGAAAATACAGCATATTTCAATTTTGATGAAAATGAAGAATACAGGCAGTTTTTTGAAACAACCAAAGATGTAAGCCGTATTCTGCAGAATCTTATGATGGCCAGCAGTCAGAAGATCCTGCCGGAAAAGACGCTGCTTATTTTTGATGAGATACAGGATTGCCCTCAGGTCATCAACTCCTTAAAATATTTCTGTGAAAATGCACCGGAATATCACATAGCCAGTGCTGGCTCTCTCCTTGGAATTGCACTGGCTAAACCATCCTCCTTCCCGGTAGGAAAGGTAAACTTTATGCAGATAGATCCCATGACCTTTTCAGAATTTCTGCTGGCTAACGGTGATGAAAACCTTGCATCCTATTTAAGCGGTATTGACAAGCTGGATCCCCTTCCAGATGCCTTTTTTAATCCTTTATATGAGAAGCTGAAGATGTATTATATAACCGGCGGTATGCCGGAAGCTGTCAGAATGTGGACGGAGGCCCGGGATGTGGATGCCATGCAGAAAGCACTGTCCGACATAATCGGCGCATATGAACGGGACTTTGCAAAGCACCCTGATAGCAGTGAGTTCCCAAAGATTTCCATGATATGGAAGTCAGTCCCTTCCCAGCTTGCAAGAGAAAATAAAAAATTTATCTACAGGGCCGTAAAAGAAGGTGCGCGTGCCAGGGAATACGAAGACGCGCTGCAATGGCTGGCAGATGCCCGTCTGATTCATAAAATATACCGCAGCAGCGCCCCGGGCCTTCCTGTTTCCGCTTATGATGATTTATCTGCCTTTAAAATTTACCTGGCAGACGTAGGCCTCCTTCGCCGTCTGGCCATGCTCTCCCCAACTGCCTTTGGCGAGGGAAATCGTTTATTCACCGAATTCAAAGGCGCCTTAACCGAAAATTATGTGCTGCAGACACTGATTACTCAGTTTGAAGGTGTCCCTCGCTACTGGAGCCAGACCAATCCCCCTTACGAGGTTGATTTTTTAATACAGCGGGACAATGACATTTTCCCCATAGAAGTGAAATCTGAAACAAACACTGCCAGCAAAAGTCTGCGCAAATTCAAGGAACTGTTCGGCGATAAGGTTAAACTCCGTATCAGATTCTCTTTAGACAACCTGAAATTAGACGGGGATGTATTGAATATTCCTCTCTTTATGGCGGATCAGACAAACCGGCTAATCGGAATTGCCTTAAAGCGCCTCGGATAATAAGGGGGAGTCTTTCCCCTGCCTATGGTTGGAAAACAGAAAAATACCATCCTCATATTGACAGTTGTTTCCCGTATATCCGCCGATTACGTTTTTCCAGAATAAATACGCCTGATTGCTTCCGCAGGAAGGGGAAACCTCCCAGTTCCCTCTGTGCATATCAAAACATGTGACAGCTGCCTTCTTTCCAATGTTATTCCTTCTGAACTTAGGCAGCACCATAAATTCTGCGATACTGTGGCCCGGGCTGCGTTTCTCCATATGAGTATTTATCATCACAAACCCCAGAAGCCTGCCCGTTCCCTGTTCCTTTATAAAATAGGCCTCTCTTTCTTCCTCTGTGAAATAAAGTTCAAACCACGGATATTCAAACAACGCCTCATCATTCATATCGTTCCCGTCGCTTATGCTCTCTTCAAATAATGAGTATTGTAACAGCCTGAACAGGGTATCCTTTTTGTACATACTTACCGTTTCCAGTACAATATCCATACATTCTCCTTATAAGCCTTTTTTCATGACTGCGACAGATGGCCGCCTGGCTTCGGAATTTAGTGCTGCACCATTTGTACCCGGTATTTATGGTTTAATGAACTTAATTCCCAGTCATCAAAACGGACTTTTCCGTCATTTTGCAATCTTCCAAGAACAATTCCCGGATCCCGGTTAATCTGATTGGCAAAGCTTTTAATTACCTCTAAACCGAATGTTCTGTTGGCTTGGATAAATGCTTGATACAACTCTTTGGGAATTAATGTATCTTCTGCATATTTATCTGCTGCCGCTTCCGCTTCTCCTGTCTCCGTTTCAAATGAGATACCATAATCGCCATTTAAAATATGACCTATCTCATGAAAGAGGGTAAACCAAAAGGAATCGGCGCTGAGCCGTCTGTCATTTACCATAAGCATAATTTTATTTCCAATTTTCTTTGTTGCACCATTTATTTTAGAACCGGAAAGATTTGGAAGAATGATAAATATTACGCCTGCTTCACGAAAGGCTTTATAAATGAGGGGATAAAAGCCACTATGATTCTTTGTTAATGTCAATGCATAATCGATGGCTTCCTGAAACTTGTTTTTATGAAAACCAGGTGCTTCTATTTTTAAAGCTTTATTTACAGCAATCTGAACCATGGCATTTGCCTTTATGGTGTTTGCCTCTGATAATTCCTGTGTTGAGCTTCTGAAACTTACCGCCATATCTTTTTTCGCCAATACGGATAAAGTTGCCACATTCAGAAATTCTCTGACCTGTTTAATCTGTTCATCTATTTTTCTTGGCAGATCCGGCAGTCCGAAGTTATCTTTGAAATACTTGTAACTTAAGTGTTCAAAAATAGCACGTTCCCTGGCAAGCTCTTCTTCTGCTCCGAATTCCGCAGTTAAAGCGTCATACGCATTCTGGAGATTCAGCCAGTAAGCTATGCTTGTGCCCAGCATTCTGGATAATTTCATGGCAATGTCAATGGAAAGACTCTGCTCCCCTCTGATTAAGAGGCTTAGATTTTTCGGAGTAGTATCCAATCTTTTTGCAAAATCCTCTTGAGTAAGACCGCTTTCACCTACTATTTCTTTAATATAGTATCCTGGGTGGAACGCAATGGTATCATTATATTCTATATAGTTACTCATAGTGGTTACTCACCTCCATAACTTCTACAACTCTTACATAATCGGCTATTTCATCAATATTGCAGGGAACATAAGGCTGCTTGTTCTCATCTAATGGCTGCAAAATAATTCTCCACGGTTCTCGAATTGTTTTTACATCAATGGCAAAGAAACCTTCCAGGTTCCGTCCTTTTTTATTTTTCAGGCTGTGAAAACGAAAAGCCGGCTGAACAATAATATCTTTTATATGTTCCGCACTTTCAAGAGCATTGATTCGCGCAAGAAGACTGATTGTCATATTGACTTTGCCGCCAAACAGTTTGTTAGCTGCTTTAACGCTTGTACATTGCAATCTGACTTTTTCTGAGGCGTATTCTAATTTCAAGTTCGTCTCCTTTTGAATAAATTACCCAATGGGTAATTTTATTATATCCCGGTATTTATGAAAAGTCAACACGATTACCTGTTTTACATTCCTCACTTTGTTGTGAGACGACAGCAGCTTCTTATTGGGATGGCTTTAAAATTAAACATGAGAGCGGAATAGGACGCTGTTTGATTATTATTAAAAGATTCGTCCCAAAATAGTTGAAGATACTCTCCCGATTCCCCAACATTTTCGGAAAAAGAATGGTATGATAGACAGGTAAATAGTTTTGTGTATCATATAGATTCCGGGAGGGAAAAGGATGGGAATTACATGCAGGCCCATAGGCAAAATGAAGAGAATCATGAAAAGGATGGAGAATGAGCTGCTGAAAGAGCAGCAGAAGGATAAAAAGAAGGACAGGGGGAGTCAGAGGAGGTAAGGTTTATTTCGGGTCTGATCAGGAAAGGGGGATTTCCGGTCAGGCCTGTTTTTTGATTTTAATTTGATTATACATAAGGGCTGTGATATGATTTTTTAAGAGAGATTTATTAGATGAAAAATTTATCGGATATTCCGGGTATACGGGAGCGGTCTGGGAAACTTCCTTGCACCCATCTTTGTGGCTGATTTTCCGCCAGAAAATCATCTTACAAATCTGGGCACAAAGAGTTTCCCAGACCGTTCTACAGACAGAATGGAGGAGAAGATTCGGATGCCTAATGCAGCAGGGCTTTGGATGAAAATTTTCAAAATTATTATGGGATGAATTATCATGGTATCGGCGGTGTGGGGAAATCTTCTCTGCTTCACCAGCTGGAGAAGGAGCTTTTGGGCTCTGAGGAGGATGGGCAGAGGCAGGGATGGGACTTGGGGGCGGAGGCCTGCGCCCGGGCGCGGAGTAAGCTGGCGGCTTTGGGGAAGAAGCAGAGGCCGGTGGTTCTGCGGGCGGACTTTGATGATTCGTCTTTAAATACGCCGGAGGATGTTCTGTTTCGTTTTCGGACCCAGATTCTGAGCCAGTACCCAGGAGCGGTCTTTCCGCTTTTTGACATGGCCATGCACCGTCTGTCTCAGAAGTACGGGAAGCCTCTGCCGCCTGAGGAACAAAAAGAGCTGCTGATTGACAATCCGGTTCTGTCCTTTGCCCTGGATACGGTGGGGGATCTGGCCGGGATTGGGATGATTATCGGCGCGGCCAGGACGGTTATGCAGGTGAGCCAGGGGGTATCCAGGCATCTTCTTGAGCGTAAGAACAGCATCCGCAGGGCCAATCTGGAGATGGCAAGAATGAGCGGGCCGGAGCTGGCAAAGCGGCTGCCCTACTATTTTTCTATGGATGTTAACGCCATGGACCTGCCGCTGGTGTGCGTTTATCTGGATACGTATGAAAAAATGGTCAGCAGGGCCGAGGGAGCGGGCAGCTCTACCGGATTTACGGAGGAGTGGCTTTGTGGGGAAGCTGGTTTGCTGCATAATCTTGGTAATGGGGTGTTTGCCATTGCAGGGAGGGAAAGGCTTGCCTGGGAGGGGCTTGTGGAATGCCGCTATATAGAGGCGCTTTCCAGGCAGGACAGCGTAGAGTTCCTGGATGGCTGCGGTATCCGGGATGCCAGGCTCCAGGAGGAGATTTACTGGCTTACCGGGGGAGAACCGGTGTACCTGGATTTGTGTGTGGATGAATATGAGAGTTTGAAGGACAGGGGGAAGGAGCCTGGGCCGGAGGATTTTGGAAGGAACCGGGAACGCCTGGTGGAACGGCAGATTCGGTATGTGCCGGTGAATCTGCGGGAGGCGGTATTTATCCTTTCGGCCATGGGGCGTTTTACAGACCGGCTGTATCAGCTTCTGGCGGAGAAGATTCCTCAGCTGCCTTGCAAAGGCGGAACGGAATATGAGCTTCTGACCCATCTTACCTATATTCAGGAGGAGGACGGGGGATGGAGCATCCAGCGTTCTGTGGCGGATATTCTTTCCGAAAAGCTGCCTTCTGCCACCAGGGAACTGGTAACGGAGGTTCTTTTTCAGATTGCTGACAGAAAATTTCAAGGTTCTCATGGGGAGGATTTGGAGGAGGAAAGCCTTGACGCTCTCTATGTGCTTTTTGAGATGGACGGGGAAAAGCATCCTTCTCCAAGGCTTGCCAGGGCCATGACGGACAGGGCCAAAGAGGAACAAAGAAAACGGCATTTTGCCAGCTCCGCAGAGTGGCAGCTTCGCGGTGTGGAGATGTGGAAGCGTCTGGGAGACTGTCCTGGACAGCTGATGGAAAGCTATTGTGATATGGCAGAAATCTTTATGGAGATGGGACAGGAAAGACAGGCTGCAAATGTGTGCCGCGAGGGGCTGGAGTTCTTTTATGGCTGGGAACAGGAGGCTGGCCGGGGGCAGGAGGCTGGCTGGGGGCAGGAGGCTGACCGGGAGCAAGAGACTGGCTGGGGGCAGGAGGCTGACCGGGAGCAAGAGACTGACTGGGGGCAGGAGGCTGGCTGGGGGCAAGGGGCTGGCCGGGGGCAGGAGGCTGACCGGGAGCAGGAGGCTGGCTGGGAGCAGGAGGCTGACTGGGAGCAGGAGGCTGGCTGGGAGAAACAGGCTGCTTTGGGGAAAAAGGATTGGAAGGAAGGGGCAGCTTTGGAGGAATGTTTCCGCTTCTTAAAAACTTGTGCCCGGATTTATGAAAGCACTGCACCAACAGAGAAGGAGGCGCCTGCTGTCTGGAGAGCGCTTCTTGAGCTGCGGCGCAGGCTGGCGCCTCAGGAACGGAGAGAGATTCTGGAGACAGAATATGAGCTGGCTATGTATCAGGAGGACTGTGAGGCCCGATACGGGATTTTAGAGAAATTACTGGAGGGTTTTGAACAGCTGGATGGGGAAAATAGGGAACAGCATCCGGACACACTGCTGGTTCTGGATTCTATGCAGGATGCCTGCCGCGGCCGGCAGGATGAGCTGATGCGGGAGAGCCTGGACAGCAGGTGTTTCATTCACCGGAATTTCCACAAGGCAGAACCAGATACAGAGTCAGGGAGTTTTGAGGAGGGAATGGAAGAATATCCGTGCCGTGGGGAAGAACTGGAGGCAGAGATACAGAGATGGCAGGATATAAGATTAAAGCACTGCGAAATAATCTGGAATTGGGACTTTAACCTTTCCCAGGATTTGGAGCTGGACAGGCTGAATATTTTGGAGAGATGGTGCTGCCAGACGACAGCCATGGAAGAAGAGCAGCTGTTTTCTGTCTGCCAGCAGCTGTATGAGGTATATAAGAAAAAGCTGGGGCCTCTGCATCCTTCCACATTAAAAGCCGGTGGGAATGGGGTAAGTATTTTTGTGAGAACCATGAACAAACGCCAGATACGAGACCAGGCGTTTGACGGCGGCAAGGATTCAGACGCCTATAAAATCATAGACAGTATGCCTGACGGAATAACCTATGATTTCATACTGCCGGATTTATTTAAGGACCCGGAAAGGCTGATTCATAAATGCAGGGTATTTATCGGCCTGTGCTATGAGGCTTTAGGCAGCGGCCATCCCTTTATCTGCGATGCGAAGGAGCCGCTGGCCTGTATCTATGAAAGCTGCGGCAGATATGATGAGGCCATTGCCTGCCGGAGGGATATGGCGGAGGGATACGCCGGATTCTACGGCAGGGACAGCTCTCAGGCTGTGGCCTCCTGGCGGCGGCTGGTGGATCTTCTTCTCAGATCCGGCCGCTGGGAGGAGGCGGTTTCCCGGCAGGAACAGCTTGGAGCAGCGCTGAAAACGGCATCGGATAAAACAGAGGCCTGCTGTCAGCTGGACCGTCTGTGCGGTATTCTGTACGCATTGCTGAACCGGGAAATCGGTTCCGGAGCAGAAGCGGTTGGCGAGGATAATCTGGAATATCTGGAAAACCTTAGCCAGACCTGCAGGGAATTGGTACAGATGGCAGGAGAGCTGCCTGGCAGGAAGACGGACTTCCATGGGCCCAAAAGGCTGTTTGACATTCTTCTGGCATTGTCAAAACAGGAAAAAGAACCTGGAAAAGAGCGGATGGACAGGCTTTGTCAGGCATTTTGCCAGCTGTCAGGCTTTTACGGCGAAACGGACGGGGAGGCTTTAGACAGGGAAAAGAAGCTGGTTCAGCTGCTTTGGAAATCAGGATATCTGGAGGAAGCAGCAACATGGCAGGAACATTTTGTTCAGGCAATGAAAGGTACATGGGATGAGGGAGAACTCTTCGGCGAGCTGGGGAACCTGTTTGATATCCTGCAAGACAGGGTAAAGCAAGAGGCAACATCCACAACAGGCGCCTTGACGGAGGAGTGTGCACAGCTGCTGAAGGAGGTAACCGTTTCTGAAACATAAATTTCTCTTACCGGCAGTTGGTTTGGCTACCGGTTTTATTAAGATATGGAATGCAGGAAGCTTTGTACTAACATACAACGTCATTGAGAGTTTTTATCCTTCAGTCCGGCGCCCCTGTTTCCAAACCATATTCCATGAGAATCCGGCGTTCATATTCCGGGTCTTCCTTCATCCGGCTGAAGGTTTGGGCGATGGCATCGATGAATTGGGGGATATCACCGGCGGTTTCATGGATTTTTGCGGCAAGCTGTCTGTATTTCTGCTCTTGCTGCTGCCGGTGGATATACTGTGCCAAATCATGGGTGGGATACGCGGTGATATCAGGATTTTCATAACATTCGTCCACATAATCCAAAAGGATTTCTGTCAACGCAGAGTCAGAGCCGGGAACTGCCACGTCATTTATGAAAGCATCTAACACCTGGTCCAGAAAATCATTTTCAAAATCATCGTCATCCGGGGACAGTTCGCTTTGTATCTCATAGGGAAAATCCATATATACATCAGGCAGGCCGGATGAACCGGGTCTTGAAAAATATCTTTGCGGAGAGGGCAGCTGGAGAAGGGGATATACGGTGCCTTTCAACAAGACTTCCTCGGATAAAGCTTTATAGGTGGACATATGATTCGCCAGAATCTCCTCCAGTATCCTTTGGTTTGATAAAATATCTTTCAGCAGCTCTTTGTATGACGGGTTCTTGTATACTTCCGGTAAATTCTCATCCAGTTCTGTCAGAATCTCCTCCAGGGCGGATAACAGGTTATCCAGAAAGCCTTCATCAGATAAAATCATACGCAGCATTTCTTTGTTGGACAGAAGATCCTTTAATAAATGAAGGAAGGATAAATTCTGGAACAGTCTGTCTTTATCGAATAAAACCATAACATCGTAATAATCGCCGTCATCTTCGTCACGGCAATAGCCTATATGGATGCCGGGCCTGTAATACTGCCGGTAAAAAAGGGGGCATTTCATCATATCCTGCAGTAAATCCATAGTTTCTTCTTTTTTTGCCTGAGAGGACAGCAAGAGATAACCCAGGAGACGTTCCGTGTTCAGGTCCAGCCGGCCTAGATAGGTCAGCAGAAGAGGATGACTGGCTTTTAGGATTTGGGGCCGGCAGGTTTTGATTGTCTCAAACAGCTTCTCTTCTATCTGGTTCCGGTCAATCCGTGTCATGGCATAATCCTGGGCCAGCAGGGACAGGTCTACCTCCAGGATGTGGGCAAACTTCTCCAGCAGTTCAGGCTCAGGTTTTTTCTCCCCGTTTAAGTATTTGTCTAAAGTCGGACGGGACATTTGAACCTTACGGGCCAGCTCTTTTTTCGTTATGTGTTTCTTCTTCCGATACCAATCCACAGCGGTTACGGCACAAGAAGAGTCTGTCTGGGGGCTGGTCTGGGCGGACGCGGCGTCCTGTCCGGAGGAGGACAGGACATAACAGGCACAGGAGCGGCCCAGATGGTTACTGTCATTTATGATATAAGAGATATAGGGTTCCAGGCTGTCATCTGTCTGTGAAAGACAGGCAGTGATTGTCTCCAGCTTCTTTTTTAAAAGCATTGTGGTAGGAAGTGATGCCAGGGAGGCCTGGAGCTGCCGGGTTATTTTTTGTATATCCACACATTCTTCTGCTGGAGCTCCAAGGTCCTGGATGTCTACACAGAGTGCATCGGCCGCCGCTTTTATTTTTTCGTAGGTCATATTTTGATTGCGGCCGTTGTAGGAATCAATCAGGGTATTGGAACCCAGATTGCACCGTGCTTCCAGGCCTGAACAGGAAAGGCCTCTCTGGTCACAATAATATCTTAGATTGTGGCAGGGAAGCAGGCCAAGATTTTTCACATCTACATCAAGGACTTTTGCCGTCTTTTCTACAATTTCCCGGGGCAGTTTAAGCTTTCTGCCGCTGTATATGTCGGTGAAAGTGCCTTTTTCAAAGCCGCACCGTTCTTCCAGCTCCTGGCATGACAGGTTTTTTTCTTTTAAGAAATAGGGGAGGCTGCGGCAGTCCAGTAAAGGTTGCTTCATAAAATATTCCTTTCGGTGAAGAATCATAACAGTTCAGACGACAATGTCATGATGTTGGGGTCAAAAGGTCTTTTGACCCCTTTGATACCGGATTGCTCCGTACTTTGTGTCTACGCTCCGCTTCGGTCGTTGCCAAACGGGCATCACTGGTGCCCGGCAACCCGCAATCCTCAAAAACATTCAAAATCCGCCCTAATCGGGCTACTTTTTCATGTTTTTGGTGGGTCCCAAGTTCAAAAATCCTCTTGCAAGCAAGCTTGCATCGGATTTTAGACCTTTTGACCCTGGTATCATGTCATTTCGTTAAGGTCCGCCGTGAGAGAGACTTATGTTGTGTTCTCCTGGGCACGCTCGCGCTACGTGAAGAGCATAGCGGTACATAAGGCGCTAAAAGACAGCGCCTAAGTACCGATGGTCTTCAAGTACCCTGGAGAACACAACATAAGTCTCTCTCACGGCTATGTTATCTCTAAGGGGTAAGTGTTATGTAAATGGCATTGGTTCAGGGTATCTGAATTGTTACAAAGAATCATATGGCAGGTACGGGCTCATTATAGCATAGGCAGGTGACAATTTGCAGTTTTTTGTAAATTTTTTTCTCTGATGGTATTTCCATAAAATTTTATTTTTACATATAGGTCCTTTTTGGAAATGTACGGAAATTGCAGGGCTGATTATAATTAGAAATAAGGAGGCCGGAAGGCAGAAAAAGGAGAAGGACAAAGGAGAGCATGAATTACAAAACATTAATCGAACAAAATATCGGAACCGTCTATCAGGCAGGGATTGCCACAAAGATTCTGCAGCACATGGACCGGATTCGGAATGTAAGCGACGTATCCCAGGCGCGGCGATGGGTGATGGAGTTGTTCCAGAACAGCCGGGATGCGGCCTATGACGACCAGCCGGTGAAAATACAAATCGAACTTCAGGAGAATGCCCTGTGTTTTTCACATAACGGAAAGCCTTTCCGTGTGAAGGATATTTTGTCTATCATTAATCAGGTTTCCTCAAAAAACCCTGGGGAGAATACCATCGGGCAGTTTGGAACAGGGTTTATGACCACCTATCAGCTTAGTGAAGAGGTGGAGATTCAGGGGGTATTAAAGGATGAGGGACTTCCTTTCAAGCCCTTTTCCATAAGGATGGACCGCCGGGGAACTACCAAGGAGGAGATTCTTGCAGGAATTTTCCATACGATGGAGGAGCTTAAAAAGGCGGATGAGTCCGAAATGGGAGAGGAGTTTGTGAGGGATGGATTCAATACCCGTTTTCTTTACCATCTGGACAATGAGGAAAGCAGAAGAATTGCGGATATCGGTATGACAGACCTTCAGGAGACCATTCTCTATGTGCTGCTGTTTTCAGAGAAGATAGCAAGCGTGGAGCTGATACGTTATGAGGAAGGGACGGCCTGCAGGCTGCTTTATGAACGGGGGGAGGAGCAGGAGTCAGGGGACGGGTTAAAGCGGCTGTGTATTTTCAGGACCGTAAGGAAAGGGGATACGTGGGAGCAGGAGCCTTATTATCTGGTTCATCTTTCCGAAGGGGATATTACCCTGGCGGCCGGATGGGATAAGGGGGATATGAAGAAGCTTTCTCAGTGTCTGCCCAGGCTTTTTGTGGACTTTCCTTTAATCGGAGCGGAGCAGTTCCCCTTTCCTGTGGTAATCAACTGCCGGCGTTTCCGCACCAACGAGCCCAGAAGCGGCATTACTTTGGTGGACAATCAGGCATCTAAGGATGCTTTGGTTAACAAGGAGATTATGGACCGGGCGGTGGAACTGTACCAGAGGTTTCTTCACAGCCTGGCAGTACATGGGTATGGGCGTTTGGATTATGTGGTCGGGATTCCTTTGTGGAAAAGGGACAGGGAGATATCGGAGACATGGGCCAGGGAACATCTCTATGAAAAATTGTACGGGATTGTCAGCAGGGAGCCTGTGATTTCTACGGAGCATGGGGCTGTGGCATTTGAAAACCCGGAATTTTATCTGGTGTCCGGAAAAGACCTGGAGGAGACGGCACAGGTCCGGAGGCTGTTGTCTGTCCTTAAGGGAATCCGGATTGCTGTGGGAGAGGAGGACTGGAATGAGGCTTTTGCTGGTTATGAACCAAGAGATGCGAAATGTCTGGAGCTGGGG
This sequence comes from uncultured Hungatella sp., assembly GCA_910585435.1. Lineage (GTDB taxonomy): Bacteria > Bacillota > Clostridia > Lachnospirales > Lachnospiraceae > UBA3402. The sequence goes on from CAJUEJ010000017.1 coordinate 23,012, forward strand.
AAGGTACTGGGCCTTGCCCGGGAATTTTTGGCCGGACGCCTGGAAGAGGACCGGATGGGGCCTATGGCCTGGTGCCAGTCTCTCTATGAGGCGGCTATGACAAATGAAGGGCTGGCAATGGCAGTCAGGGCAGGGGAAATCCGTATTTTTCCCAATCAGAATCCGGAAGACTGGAAGGAGCGCAGGCTGTTTGGAATCCGTGAGATACGGAGGGACCCGGGAATACCGGAAATCTTAAAGCAGGTCTGCGATGTCCTTGACCGGCTGGACAGCTCTAAGGGGGAGGAACCCTTGAAGATTCGGGACAGCCTGCTTCATCCGGCGTTTGATGACAGGGGATTGAGGGAGCTGGAGGACTATGATACAATCCGCATGCAGAACCACATTATGGCCAGGACAAACCGGAAATATCCTGTGCGCAGTTTCAGTATCTATCAGAAGACCTATGAGGATGCCTGGAAACAGGCGTGGCTGCTTCTGACTGCCTGTGGGGAGGATGACAGGCTTTATCAGCTCTGCAGGCCGGTATACGGGGAAGAGCTTCCCCAAAGGCAGCCGGTTGAAGGAAATGGTTATACAGGAATGTGGCGGAATTCCTGTTATGAGATTCTGATTCGCATCTTATATAAGATAAGCAATGAAAAATGTATGGAGCAGCTTTGCCGGGAGCTTCTGCCTGGATGGGCCAGGGAACAGGTATATGAGTGGTTGAACGGAGTTTATGAAAAGGGGATGTTCTATGTGGGAGAGGCAAATATCCGGCAGATTTGTGCATTTCCCAACCAGATGGGAGAGTTTCTGGCTCCGTGGGAGCTTAGAAGAGACGAGACGCCGGGGGAAGAGTTAAAAGAGATTGCCTGGGAGTTTGCAGATGTGCATCCGGAATGTGGCGTGTACCGGTTTGCCCTGGACCGGAGAATCTGCCTGGAACAGGGATACGGGCTTTCGCTTCTTAAGGAGGAGACGGTGGCTTTTGGAATCCACCGGGCAGTCCAGCAGCTTCTTTCAGGGAAAAATCTGTCGGATGCCCCAGCCGGCCATCAGGAGGCCTGCACCAGGCTTTTGGGATGGATTCAGGAACATATAAGGCAGGCAGAGGTCTATTTTCCAGGGTTTACCAGGGAGGAGGAGCAGATGAAGCTTCTGACGCCCAAGGCGGCGGTACGGATTCAGAAAAAGGCCAGGGACTGCCAGATGATTTTGCAGGAGCTGGAGGCAGGAACCATAGAGGAGGCCATGAGGAAGCTGACAGAATATAAGAAGGAAAAGGAGAGGGCAGAATCGGAGGCAGAAGAAGAGGACAGGGAAGACCAGAGGGAGACATTGTGGGATGATATGGACTGGGATGAGGAGCTGGACGGAATATACGGGGAGGTATCTGACAGACGGAAAGGGGAAATTCTGCAGGAAATCGGCAGGTCAGGGGAACGGTATGCCATGGAGCAGGTGAAGGAATATTTCCGGAAGCTGGGATATGAGATGCGCCGGGAGACCTTGGAGGAGATTGAGATGAACAGGCAGGAGGCCCCGGAGGGACAGGCAGGCACCCAGGTAAGGATTTATTATCCGGACAGCACTCTGTATCATCAGGCAGGCTGGGATATTCAGGTGTCTGTCACAGAGGGAGAAAGGACGCGGGATTATTATCTGGAAGTAAAGACCCATACCCCCAAAAGCGTGCTGAAGAACACCTTGGCGCTGTCCGGTGAGCAGCTGAAGGCGGCGGCCAGGAACCGGGAACGGTATACGGTGCTTTCCGTGGTGTATAATCATAAAGGGCAGACAGGGGAGAAACTGACAGCATTTACAGACCCTCTGAAGCTGATAGGGGAGGGGAAACTGGTGAGCCGGCAAAAAAGGTATCTGCTTTTGGCAGGGGAAGATTTTTGAGGAAAATGGGAGAATAGTTCCACAACCTTTTGGACGGGAAGCTGATATAATATACATGAGAGATGAAACAGAAAAGATTTCGCAGCAGTTTGGGAGGACGAAAAGGCGCGAAAGGGTGCTAAGTAAGGAGGATAAAAGTATGGCGGAGAAAATGCTTGTGACCCAGGCTCTTGATGAGAGGGACCTTTTAAAGAAAAAGATTAACCAGAAGATTGAAAAACTTCAATGTGTGGATTACGCAAAGAATAATGAGGAAAAGGGCATTGACAGTAAAATGAGCCGGGAGGAGTTTGCCCAGGAGGCAAAGGCAGCGTATCAGCAGATTACAGACCTGATTGCCAGGTATCAGAGAATCGAGGCTGCGATTATCGCCTCCAATGCCGCTACGGTGATAAAGACTTCTTTTGGGGAATACACGGTGGCAGCGGCCATCGCCCTGAGGAACCGGATGCGTGAGAAGAAAACGGATTCCCAGACCATATTGGGGAGAATGAGAGGGAACACGGAGGAGAAACGGGGGGATGGCTGTTTTGAGGAATACCTGGCAGACACCATCACCTATCAGTATTTAACTGCCAGGGAGTCGGCGGACAGCAAAAATAAAAACCTGGATGAGCAGGCGGAAAACATGCGTTTAAGCATTCTGGGAAAGGATTCCAAGGTAAAGGACGATAAGCCGCTGGCCGTGGTGGACACCTATATCAGCCAGAACCGGGCAGAGCTTATGGACCCTCTGGAGGCGATGAAAAAGGTGGAGGAGCTGCACATGAGAACCGCAACCCTTTTAAAGGAGATTGATACCCAGATAAAGATTTCCAACGCTACCACGTTGATTGCCATTGACTGAGAAACGCTGCCTGCAATGCGAAAATCCCCCACTCAGCCTCCCTTGCATAGGGGGTAACTATGCAGATTATGAGGATGAGACATTGTAAAATGTCGAAAGACCTAAAGTAGCTCAGCAGGATAGAGCGTTCGCTTCAGAAGCGAAATGTCGCGAGTTCGAATCTCGTTTTAGGCGCAAAGGATGAAGGGAAACTGTGAAGGATAATAAGAGAACGATTTAACATGGAATCTTAAATGATTTTTGACTTGTCAGGAGAACCGGAAACAGGAAAGGATTACGCAGGTATCGCCGTCTGGCAGATACCGAAATCCATGACAAAGGTTATGTGCGGCAGGCTGATTGACACGGGAACAACCTCATGGCTGCATTGCAGGCAGTGTTTGAAGAAAGAAAAGGAAACAGGATTGGAAGGATAAGAATCTGGGGTTACAAAACAAAGGGAAAATGTAAAATGTTTGCTGAGACTGAAAGAAATGGTCAGGAAAAGAAAAACGAAATTTTACATAAAAGAGAGGTTTTCGCAATGTAGGAAAATCTCTCTTTTCTTTATAATAGATGACAGAAAGGAGCAAAGGTAAATGGAACATCAAAAAAGAAAAAAGGTGGGGAAAAGAGGTTTTCCCGTGAATACTTCAAAATTGATGGAGGCTATCGGAAGGAAGGGGGTGTCCCTTGAGGCGCTGGCAAAGCAGGCGGATATCGACCGGTCTACCATCTATCATCTTCAGACAGGAAAGAATGCAAGCCCGGAGGTTTTGAGGAATCTTTCCTGCTGTCTGGGGATAGGGATAGAGGAACTGCTCAGGAACCCGGGGGACATCTGGAGGCTGAAGCGAAAAATCGTGGAGGACCATGTGGGCCGGGCGGACAGGGATGAGGTTGAGACCATTTGGAATCTGATAAAGGACAAATTTACGGCTTGCGAAACGCCTGATTGTTTTTAATCAGTTCGGCCAGGGTGACGGGCATGTAATGGTTGAGCATGCAGCCGGCATTGAGAGGGCCGGTTTTGCCGCACATAATCTGGAAGGTGTCGTCTTTCCGGTTGTGAATGTGGCCGTAAATATGCAGATGTCCCTTCCGGTATCCGTTCCACTCGCAGATGGGGAAATGGCACAGACAGATTTGATTTTTTCCGTCTGTTACATGGCACATTTTTTCAATGGATTCAAAATAACTGACGGCAGCGCTGTTGTCCAGCAGGGCCTGGTCGTGATTGCCGATGAGCAGATGCTTTTTTCCTTGGAGCTGCTGTAGATACCATTCTGCAGGGCGAGTGTTCCGGTAGGCAAAGTCGCCGACGATGTAGACGGTATCGTCCGGCTGGACACGGCTGTTCCAGAGATGTATCAGGGTGTAATCCATCTCGGAGACGGAACGGAAGGGGCGGTTGTCAAATCGTATTACGTTTTCGTGGCCGAAATGCAGGTCGGAAGTGTAGAATATCATGAGTGTTCTCCTTTCGAATTGGCGGTGCTGTGTGGAGGGAGGGCAGTGGGTTTATTTCATGAATTATAATATTTTTTATAGTGTAATGCAATAGAAAGGGGGATTGTATGGCGTGGAAGATGAAGGGGAGGTTCACTGTTTAGGTGGGGCTGCGCAGTTGTTGTGAACGCATGTGAAACAATGTTAGTTAAAGATTTGCTGTTTGAGAAATCGTGAAAGGTCCGCCCGACGAGAGAATGATATTGTTTCTCCCGGGCACGCTCTCGCTACGTGAAGAGCGTAGCGGTACATAAGGCGCTAAAAGACAGCGCCTTATGTACCGCTATGTTGCTAAGTGCCAGTGGCACTTGTTTAGCAACGACCGGAGCGGAGACCTTCACGTAGCGAGAGCGTGCCCAGGAGAATACAATATAAGTCCCTCTCACGGCGGACCTTTCACGATTTCTCAAAAAGCAAAATTTTAACTAAATGACATTGCACATGAACAGTAATGAATGGGAGGTTCACAGAGATGTTTGAGTTGAAAAGATGGAAGCTTGATTCCTGCACCGGGACATTGCAGGAAGGTGATAGAGAAGCGGCGGCTGCTGTGATTGCCAGAGGAAAGTGTTATGGAAATCCGCGGTTTCCTGAGGGCCGCAGTATCCACACATCGGCTGTGGTAAAGGCAGAGCTCTCAATGGAATCGGAACAGATTATATTAACTACCTATTCCGGAAGTCAATACAGACTGGACTTTGGGGAGATGGATGGGGAAGTATATGAATCCACAAGGAAGAATGCAGTCTGCCTGGGACTGGAGACGGCTGTGGAGAGATGTCTTCGGCTCTGGCAGCAGAAACAGGAAAAGACCAGGAAATGGCTGTCAGGGCTCCTGAGGCCATGTGAATTGTATGTAAAAATCAATGAGGACCTGAGGGTGGAGGAAGCGTTTTACCGGACGGAACAGGGGGAGGTGGTAAAGGCGGCGGCAGGCTGTCATATAGGGATGTTTATGGACAGTGTTATTGTGGGAGGCTGGGAAGGAATTCCTGGGAAATATCCCTATGGCTGGAGATATATGATTGATGGCAGCCATATTTCCTGCTATCAGTGGAATGGGCTGCTGGATGCAGTCAGGATTTTTAATGAAGGAAAAGATTTTGTCTTGGAGGATTCGGGAAGGGAAGTTCTCTGTAAGTCAAATGAGCTTACTACAGTAACCCTCCAGGGGATGCACACGGAATGCGAAAACGGTATTCCGGCGCCGTAAGGTCAGTGCAGCAAGTATGCAGTAACAGTTCAAGGGTTATCTGAACTGCTACAGTATGCAGACCTGCAATAAAAATTCGAGGCTTTTTTGCAGGCAGAGATTTGAATAATAGAAGGAGGATAAGAACATGAAGGAAAGGATTTACGGTTATTTTACGAAGGGAGAGACAGAGGGGGAGTATGAGGTTACAGTTGTGCTGCCCACTGCATATGCGGAGTTTTTTGGTGTGGAGAGCCAGTGGGAGCTGGTGCTGGAGGGGGATAATCAGGATTTGAGATGGGCGGCTGTCCAAGAAATCGAGGAACAGGCAGAGGAGGATACGGTGGGAGAACTGTACGACAGCTTCTGTGCCTACCTGGAGGATGAGGCCAACTGGGAAGGGGATGTGACAGAGGGAGTGGTTTATGAGGGAATGGAGGCAGTGCAGAGAGTTTTGATGGGGATGGGCATGGGAGCCTGGCTTCAGTAAGATGTACCGGAAGCTGAGACTGGAGGTTTGTTATGAAGAGGGAGATGGATTATAATGTGGAGGCCTATGACTGGTGTGTTCCATTGTCAGAGCTGGTGGGGAAAACCATTGTAAAGCTGGAGCAGGTGAATGACTGGAGAGAGCTTCGGTTCTTCTGCTCGGACGGAACAGTCTATGCCCTCCATCATTTTCAGGACTGCTGTGAAAATGTGTATCTGGAGGATGTAAACGGAGAGCTTTCCTGGCTTTTGGATACCCCCATCCTTATGGCGGATGAGGCCCAGGGGGAGACGGGAATGGAAGAGGAGTATGGTACGGAGTACCGGTGGACATTCTATCGGTTTGCCACCAGAAAGGGGTACGTGGACCTGCGTTTTTTGGGACTTAGCAATGGTTACTACTCGGAACGGATGGATTTTATCCGGATTCCGGAGGAACTGGTGACGCAGTGGGGCTGGATTCAGGCACAGCAGCCCCAGTGTGCCAAAACCGGAGGGGAGGAGGAAGACCAGGTTGTGTGTTTGTTCTGCAGACAGGAAAACAGACTTAAGATTCTGGTTCCCAGATGGGCCAGGGAGTATGGCTTCTGGCTGGAATATGATATTGACGGGGAGGATATCGTGGGGGAAGAGGGGGCTGGCTGGGAGAAGGTGTATCCTATGCTGAAGGAATGGCTGGAGAAGGCGTTTTTCCCGGTGGAAAGCCGGGAACTGATTCGGGATGCAGAGAGGCGTGAAGCGTTTCTGACGAGAATCAAAGGCTGCGGATGCAAAATAGCCTGTGTCGACGAAGAGGACTGGGAGAAGCTATAAAGCCAAAGATTGAAGCATTGGGAGGGAAGAATCATGCTGAGGGAAGAACTTGGGGTTTGTCTGGAGGATTGGAAGGTCTGCCTGGAGGAAGAGGTGGACAATGGCCAGGTGCTTATGCGGATTACAGGCCGGGATGTAAAGGAAAACTGGATTCGGTCGTCTCCAGTGAAGGATGTTTTTTTGACCTTTTACGGCTGGCAGGTAATTACAGAGCAGGCAGCTGCGGAGCAAGTAACCGCGGAACAGGCAACCATAGAGCAGGCAACCATAGAGCAGGCAACCATAGAGCAGGCAATCACAGAGCAGGCGACCGTGGAAAATCCGGCCCGGACCTGGCTGTTAAGGCCTGACAACGAAAGAATCCGGGGAGAGAGGGGGCTTTGGGGAAGCTTAAGGGAGCAATGGTTTTCCCTGGCACAGCGGCTGCCGGGGAAGCTTAGGCTGTTTGCCTGTCTGTGGGAGGATCCGCCGGGATTATTTTGGGAAGACAGGGAGGAGGACAGAGAAAATCTGGAGGACTGGAGCAGGAAGTATGGGATTGAGATGGATTTTCAGACGCTGTACCTGTATACTATCTGTATAGATAAAAGCCGGAGGGAACGGGGAGAGTACAACATGCAGAAGCGGTGGGAATGGAAGAAGAAAGGCGGTTTTTTCCTGTGTCTCAATGACGACCGTGCCTATTGCTTTGAGGATCTGCTGACAAATGAAAAGGCGGTGTGGACGGAGTGGTGCTATATTTCTCAGGAGATTACGGGGAAGGGGCCGTCTCTCATCCATGTCCGGGCAAACTATGAATGCAATGGTTCTCCATGGATGGTGTATCTGACCGTCTCTTACCGTTTGCTTGAGAGAGACAGGATAGAGTTGGTGAAAGCCTCCTGCCGTTTCTGTCTGCGGGAAAAGGTTATCCATTATTGGACCCGGGAAGAGAAGCGGCTTCCGGACTGGTTTTTGAACAGGGAGATTTACCTTTGTAATGCCGGGACGGAAATTCTGCATATAAGTGGGGCCTTCGGGGAGACGGCTCTGCATCCGGGGAAGGAGCTGCTTATAAAAATGGAGGACAGCCTATGATTTTTGTGACAGGGGATTGCCATGGGGAGTACAGAAGATTTTCTGCCAGGATGTTTCCCTGGCAGAAGGAGATGGACCGCAGGGATCTGGTGATTGTGGCAGGGGATTTCGGATACTGGGACCGTTCCGCGGAGCAGGAGTACTGGCTGAACTGGCTGGAGGAGAAGGATTTTATGGTTGGGTTTGTGGACGGGAATCACGAGAACTATGATATGCTGGCAGAGCTTCCGGTGGAATCCTGGAACGGCGGAAAGGTTCAGTTTATCCGGAAAAATGTACTCCATCTGATGCGTGGACAGATGTACCGGATTCAGGGGAAACAGTTCTTTACCTTTGGAGGCGCAAGATCCCATGATATCCGGGACGGGATTCTGGAGAGGGATGACCCGGACCTTCGGGGGAAGGTTCAGGCTTTGGAGAGAGTGGGAGGCCTGTACCGGATTAACCATCTGTCATGGTGGAAGGAGGAGATGCCGGACAGGGAAGAGTATGAAGAAGGAAGGCGGTGCATGGAGGAGCATGGGTGGGCCTGTGACTACATTATCAGCCACTGCGCGCCCTCCAGTATTCAGGCGGTATTTTCCTTGGGAGAGTATGAGCCGGATAAACTGACAGGGTATCTGGAAGGGATTCGTGGGAAATGCCGCTACAAAACATGGTTTTTCGGACATTATCACAGGGATGAGCAGGTGGATATACAGCACAGGATGCTGTACCATGATATTCTGCGGATTGTGTGAAGACGGATACATACAAGACGGATACGTACAAGGAGCGACCTGGACAGAGGAGGTTTCCATATACGCCTTTCTATGAGCAGCATTTATGGGAGCCCTTGCCATTCGGAATGGTGGATGGTAAAATAGGGGGAGGGGAGAGGAGATGGGAGTGGGGAGAAATCCGGCTTCTTTGACAGAGGAACAGAATAAATGGGAAATGGAGAGAGGAGGAGACAGGGGATGAAAAGCAGAAAAAAACTGCCGATTGGGGTTGAGGAGTTCGCGGTAATCCGTAAAGAGGGGTTTTACTATGTGGATAAGACAGGATTGATAAAGGAACTTTTGAGCGGCTGGGGAAAGGTAAATCTGTTTACCCGTCCCAGAAGATTTGGCAAATCACTCAATATGAATATGCTCAAGACATTCTTTGAGTACGGCTGTGACGGCAGCCTCTTTGATGAGCTGGAGATTTCACAGGAAAAGGAACTATGTGAAACGTATATGGGAAAATTTCCGGTAATTTCTGTCACTTTGAAGGATGCCGGGGCCTTAAACTATGAGGATGCCAGGAATCGGCTGTGTTCGATTATAGGAAATGAGGCCATGAGGTTCCAGTTTCTGCTGGACAGCCAGAGTCTTTCCGAACTGGAGAAAGAGATGTACAGGCAGCTGGTATGTGTGGGGAAGGCCGGACAGTCCGCCTTTGTCATGTCAGACAGCGTGCTGGGGGACAGCCTGCTGGTGCTGTGCAGGCTTCTTGGCAAGCACTATAACACCAACGTGATTCTGTTGATTGATGAGTATGATGTGCCTTTGGATAAGGCAAACCAGTTTGGCTATTATGATGAAATGATGGATTTGTTGAGAACTATGTTTGGCCGCGCGCTGAAAAGCAATGAAAGCCTTCATTTTGCCGTGCTGACCGGGTGCTTAAGGATTGCTAAGGAGAGCATTTTCACAGGACTGAATAATTTAAACGTTTTGTCCATCACCAACCTGCAGTTTGACGAACATTTCGGCTTCATGGATGGGGAAGTGAGGGATATGCTTAAAAATTACGGTTTGGAGCATAAGTATGAGCAGGTGAGGGAGTGGTATGACGGTTACCGCTTCGGCAATGCGGATGTGTACTGCCCCTGGGATGTAATCAATTACGTAAATCTGCTGCGGTCAGAGCCGGATGCGGTTCCCAGGGCGTTCTGGCTCAACACCAGTGGAAATGATATCATCAGAAAGTTTCTGCGCATGGCAAAGCAGAAAACCAGGAGGGAGATAGAACAGCTGGTCAATGGGGAGTTGGTGACGAAAAAGATTAACCAGGAGCTGACCTACCGGGAACTCTACGAAAAGGCTGACAATATCTGGAGCGTGCTTTTTACCACCGGGTATCTGACCCAGAGGGAAAAAGTGGATGAGGATACGTACCGTCTGGGAATCCCCAACAAAGAGGTGCGAAAGATTTTTATCGACCAGATTCTGGAATGGTTTCAGGAGGAGGCCAGGAAGGACACGCCCAATCTGGACGCCTTTTGTGAGGCTTTCGCAAGAGGGGATGCAGGAGAGGTTGAGAGGCGGTTTGATGAGTACCTGAAGAAGACTATCAGCATCCGGGATACAAGCGTGCGCAAGGAGAAGAAGGAGAACTTCTATCACGGAATTCTTCTGGGACTTTTGAGCCACCGGGAAGACTGGGATATTGATTCCAATGCAGAGTCAGGCGAAGGGTTCAGCGATATTCTGGTGGAGATTGAGGAGGAAGGGATCGGTATAGTCATAGAGGTGAAGTATCCCGACGATTCCAGTCTGGAGACCGGGTGCCAGGGGGCCCTTCGCCAGATTGAGGACAAGGGGTATGAGACAAGGCTTAGACAGGACGGAATGGATGTGATTTTAAAGTACGGGGTTGCGTGCAGGAAGAAAGAGTGCATGATGCGGATGGCAGACAGGAAATGACGACGCAGCCTGCGCTGGTTTGCAGCGCCTGCCGGGGGGGTTCTTAAAGCGGCTGTAGCCGTCCGGTGCCCATGGACACGGGAGGCAAGACATGCAGGGCGTGGAGACGGCGCAGAAGCGTGGCAGGGAGGCAAAGGGGCAGGCAGCAGGGGATACAGGTGTCCGGAAGGAAAGGAGCTTGGAAGCGAACGGAAAAGGGCTGCTGCACGGATGGTTGGAAAACCGTTCGTGCAGCAGCCCCTTTGTATCATGGATATATAGAAATCATTAGTCTGTCACAGTGGGAAGTCCCTTGCCAAGCCAGCCTGCGCCGGTTTCTGCACTGCCCATGCCGCCGGCCAGGTTATAAGCCTCGTAACCTAACATGCGCAGAACAGCCAGAGTCTGGGAAGCGGTCTGTCCGGTGTAGCAGTATACAACCACTGGTTTGTCCTTTGGAAGCTGTGCCAGCTGCTCCTGCATTCCCTTGCCGAACGGAATATTGACAGCGCCTGCAATGTGGCCTTCGTCAAAATCCTTTGCCTGACGGATAGAAAGGATGGTGTAATCCTCGCTCTCTGCCTCTACCAGTTCGCCTAAAGCGTCAACCGGGAAGTTGAAGGAAGAGAAGGTGTTGGAGGTAGCTTCTGCAAAGTAATCGGCAATGGCTGCTGCGATTGCTTCATCTACTTCGTAGGTCTCATCCGGAAGCACATTTTCCGTAGTCTCAATGTAGTTCTCAAAGTTCTCTGCCTTGGAGATACCGTTGTTGTATCCGCTCTGGATGTTGGTGGTGTATTTGCCTGCCATAGCCAGCAGGGCAACTGCCTGGGAAGAGGTCTGGCCGCTGTAGCAGTTGATGTACAGCATCACGTCATCCGGAATCTTTTCCAGGTTCTCGGCGATAGCCGGGCCGTAAGGAATGTTGACCGCTCCTTTTAAATGGCCTTCTGCGTAAGCGTCTGGCTGACGGATATCGATAATCAGCATATCCTCTTCCGCATCCATCTTGGCAAATAAGTCTGCCACATTAATCATATGTCTGTCTTCCGGGAAATCTGCAAAGTAGCTCATGGCAGCTTCGGTGACGGAATCGGTAGCGGCAGCTTCAGTCTCGGCCTCTGTTTCAGGAGCCTCGGTCTCAGCTTCGGCTTCGGTTTCTGCCTCTGCTTTTGTCTCGGCAGCAGTGGTTGGTGCAGCTGTCTGTGCAGCAGTGGTCTCCGAAACGGTCTTGGTGGCACATCCGGTAATGGTGCTGCCAAGCAGTGCGGCAGTTAAAATTACAGGTAAGATTTTTTTCATGTTGTTCTCCTTTTTAAACTCTGTGTCAGAGTGGTTTTATTATATGGCTTCCGGACAGCGCGTCAGTATCATACCATATTGACGCCTGTGCCGGCGGACCGTATAACTTATGTATGGCTATGACGCATCCTTGGCAGCCGGAGCAGCGGCTCCTGCCGGCATCTCAATGGGATTGCTGGAATTGGATGTCCATTCCAGATAAGCGCCGTCGTAGATGCGGATGTTGCGGTAGCCGGCTTCAAACAGCTGTACGAACACAGGGGCCGCACGCAGAGAAGTCTGGCAGTAGATAATGATTTCTTTTTCCGGGACAATCCCTTCCTGCAGATAATTAATCTTGGTAATATCCGTGGTTTTGAATGTCTGGTCGCCGGAGAAGAAATTGGTGTTATAGTCCATCATAACAGAGGTGGGAACTTTTCCAGCCTCATAATACTCTTCCGTGCTTCTTACATCCAGAAGAATTACGTTGTCGTCAGGCGCATTGACCTGGGCAAGGACTTCTTCCTGGGTAGCCAGCCAGTTGGAAGCAGGCTCCTGTGCTGTAAAAACGGCCTCTGCCGGAGTGGGTACATCTGTGCTGGACGCCAGATTCTGTGCGCTTATGGCATTAAATCCGCCGTCTACCACTTTCACATCCCGGTGTCCGTACATAAACAGGGTCCACAGAAGACGGGAAGCCCCCATTTTGTTGGAGTCATAGGCAATCACGGTAGTCGTGTTGGAAATACCGTTAGCTCCCATAACCTTTTCAATTTTCTTTTGGGAGGTCAGCATATTTTTTACCGGGACATTGATTACAATGTCGTCAGTAGGAATATTGACCGCACCCTCTACGTGGCCTGCAGCATAGTCTTCAGCGGAACGGGTATCTACAATGACAACTCCTTCTTTACCTATGTATCCCGGTAAATCCTTCACGCTTAAGATTACCGAAGGATCTGTCTGCACGAATGTGTGGGAAGCGCAGCCGGAAATTCCGAGAGCCATGAGAACCAGTGCTAAAAACAATGCAGCTTTTTTCGTACACGGGCGCATAAAAAACCCCCTTTCAAATGTATAATCGTTTGGTGTAGTAATGCGTATCAGTTTGATTGGCAAAAGAGCCTCAATTCTCTTGCTGACTTCTATTGTACTTGATTTTGGGGACGTGGGGGTATAGTATTTGCTTATACTGTATCTGTTAATTTAATAACGAGGGGATTTTAGGCGGAGATATAATATGATAGAAGCGTCAAAAGGTCTTTTGCCGCTTCTCATGATACGGATTGCTCCGCACTTCGTGCTCCCGCAATCCTAAAACACCTCAAATCCGCTCATTTTTCTATGAAAAATGGCTACTTTTCGGTGTTTTTCGCGTCCCAAAGTCATGCTTTTTCATGCGAGCATGAAACGCATGACCTTTTGACGCTTGTATCATAATATAAGGAAAGGACATAGGAAGAGAGGGGCAGGGATGACAGAGGCAGGGATGACAGAGAAGAAAACAGAAAATGTCAGATGGAACATAGGGGCAGCGGTGTATATTGTGTTATTCAGCCTGGTATCGCTGGCCTTCCTGGAGCAATTTCCTTTTGTCCACTCGGACGAGAGCTGGCTGGCAGGGCTTACCAGGGGGATGATGGAAGAGGGAAGTATTGGGGTTACGGAGGCTTTTTTTGATTTGAAGCCCAGGTATCCCCATGGGATAAAGACATTTTTTCATGTGATGCAGATGGGGATGATGGCTGTCTTGGGATATGGTGTACGGTCTGTCAGGCTGTTGTCCTGGATTGGGGGAGGGGCGGCACTTTGGATGTGCTTTCTCTGTGGGAAGAGGCTCTTAAACAGTGGGAAAAAAGGCTTTTTTCTCATGGCAGTGTTCAGTCTGGATATTCAGTTTCTTTATGCCTCCCATTTTGCCAGGCAGGAGATTCTGTTGTGCCTGGTTCAGTGGATTTGTCTTTGGAAGCTTTTTTCGCCGGAAGGATTTTATGACAGAAAGACAGCTGTAATTCTGGGTGTCTGTACCGGACTGTCCATCGGCCTTCATCCCAACAGCTTTCTCATCGGGACGATGAACGGGATGTGTTTCCTCACAGGAGCCTTTAAGGCCGGAAAAAGGGGAAGAAAAAGCCGCTGGCGGAGCCCCCTTGCCTGGTATGTCCTGGTGACAGCCGTCTTCGGCGCTGCCTTTGTGGGCTTAAGCTTCTCCATGGACAGGCAGTTTCTTCTGCATTATTTTTCTAACGGCGCGGCGGAGTTCGGCATAGACGCAGGGGCAGGGGAAAAGCTTCTGGGGTTTTTCGGTTTCCTGGGCAGGCTGTATGAAAGAAACAGCGGAACCTACTATCTTCCTGATATCCGGTTTCAGTTTTTCCTGTTCGGAGGCAGCCTTCTGATGGCGGCGGCTGTGTATGCGGCCATGAGGAAGGAGATGGGAGAGACGGCAGGGAAGATAGAGATTTTGCTTGCAGGATCTGCAGGAATCATGGCAGGGATGATGATAATCGGAAGGTACAATCAGACCAGCATCCTTTTTTTCTTTCCCTTTGGCTACATGGCCGCAGCCATGGCCCTGGAGCTGTTTGAAGGAAAGGTGAAGAAGGGGCTGTGGGCACTGCTTCTGGCGGCTGCGTGCGGCCTGACCGGGGTTCAGGTTTCAGGGGAGATAAAAAAGGGAGATTATGACAGTTACAGAGAAAAGATACAGGAATTGATTCCGGAAGGCTCCAGAGTCCTGGGAAATCTGAATATGGAATTTTTTATGGAGTATGACTGCCTCAGGGATTACAGGAACCTTCCCTATGCGGTGGAAGGAGAGGGACTTGAGGCGTACCTGGAGAGGAATCAGATTGAGTACATCGTGTATCATCAGGAGCTGGATTATCTTTGGGAACACCGCCCCTATTATAACGTGATTTACGGAAACGTAATGTTTGTGGAAGAACTGGGAGAATACTGCCGGGAAAACTGCCAGAGGGTGGGAAGCTTTGAAGACCCCTGGTACGGAATCCGGGTGGCAGGCTTAAGAGGGCAGGAGGCGTATGGCCGGGTGACGGTTTATCGAAGGGCCTCCTCCAGCTCTTCCTTTAAATGAGTGTGTGGTTTTAAGTTGTCGTAGAAATGGGAGATGCGGTGAGAGCTGCGGCTTAAGATGGCGATTCTGGTTCCCAGGGTCAGAGCTTCTTCAATATCATGGGTTACCAGGATAACTGTGGAATGGTTTTTTAAGGCCAGCTCCTTTAAAGACGCCTGGAGCTGTGTCCTGGTAAGGTAATCCAGGCTGGAAAACGGCTCGTCCATAAGGAGAACCCTGGGATTTAAGGCCAGGGCCCGGGCCAGGGCGCCCCGCTGCTTCATACCGCCGGACAGAGTGTGGGGATAGCTGTCCTTAAAGTCTAAAAGTCCGGTCATGGAAAGAGAATGGAGAGCCGCAGCCTGGCGGTCAGAAGCGTTTTCCCCTTTCTTCGCCTTTTTCAGGGCATAGGTAATATTTTTTTCCAGGGTGAACCAGGGAAACAGCTGGTCAAAGCTCTGAAATACCATAACCATCTGGCCGGACGGTTTTTCAACCGGTTTTCCCTCCAGAAGGATGCTGCCGGAGTCCGGCTTCAGAAACCCTCCCATAAGCCGCAGCAGGGTGGTCTTGCCACAGCCGCTCTGCCCCAGAATCACCAGGAAATCCCCTTCCCTGACAGTCAGGCTGATATGGGACAGAACTTCCTGCTGGGAAGAACCTTCCGTATATTTTTTGCATACATCCGTGATTTCTAACATAAGCTCCTCCTCCTATCCCTTCATCCCCCACCGTTTTATGGTATGCTTCTCCAGAATTGAGAAGCACACGTCCTCCACAAGGATGCCGATGAGAATCACCAGAACAATTCCTGCAAACAGTCCGGCGGTATCCATGAAGGTTCTCTGATTCAGAAGATACCAGCCGATGCCTCCCTTATTGCCGACTGCGCCGAATACCATCTCGGCGCTGATTAAGGCGCGCCAGGCCCTGGCCCAGCCGATTTTTAAGCCGGAAAGGACATAGCCCATGGAGGCCCGGAGCATGATTTCAAAGGTGATGGCGGCAGGCCCCATGGAAAGATTCCTCCCTGCATCCAGATAGATGGCAGGGACAGAAGAGAAGCCGGCCAGAAGATTTAAAAGCATAGGCCACAGGGCGGAATGGATGATGATGGCAAGGACAGCCTTCGTCCCGGTTCCGAACCACATGATAATAAGAGGCAGAAGGGCCAGACCAGGCAGTGGGTGGGCAATGGTTGTCAGGGTATCCATAAAGCTTGCCGCCCATTTGGAATGGATGGACAAAAGCCCTGCGGCAAGGGATAGAAGCAGGGCGATAAAAAGCCCTGAGCTGATAAGCCACAGGGAAGACAAGGTCTGCCCCAGAAGGTTTCCGTAAAACAGATCCTCCCACAAAGTGATGAGGACGGCTTCCACAGAGGGAAACAGCATGGGAGATACCCGGGATATTTTAACCCACAGCTCCCATATAAGAAGCAGCAGCAGGCACCAGAAGGCACGTCCAAGGCCTTTTGCATGTTTTCGGAAAAATAAGTTCATAGGCTATAGCCGGTCTCCTTTCTGCTTGTTTGCAATAGTTCAAGGGTTATCTGAAAGGTTCCCCTTGTTTACATTATCAAATATAATGGTGTCAAAATCCGGATTCCCTTTTGTCAGCCCCATTTTTTCCATGGCGGCGCTGAGCTGGGGAATTCCCTCCAGCCGGTTGGAATAGATGGTGCCGTTGTAGGTCATCTGCTCCATCAGGGCCTCCTCCGAGATCCCGTAGACAGGGGCCAGAATCTGAACGCATTCTTCCATATTATCATTGATATAGTCAATGGACTCATCCAGGGCTTCAATAAAAGCATCGTACCAGTCTCTGTGTTCTTCATAAAAATCTGTCATGGCCACACCGCTTATGAAGGTAAAGGGCATTCCCATAATCTCTTCTCCGGTAGCCATGACGGACATGCCGGCCTCAACCTCCTGCTGGATATAGGGGGGAGTGGCCACATGGGCCGTGATTTCTGTATCAGACAAAAGGGCCTGAAGGGCATCCGGGTGGCTCATGGATACAAGCTGGCTGTCTAAAGCCATGGGATCTCCCAGCTGCTGGTCAGCCAGCATACACAGAAGAACATGCTGGGTACAGCCTGGGGAGAGGATGGCGATTCGATCCTGCTCTGTAAAATCAGCCAGGCTTTTTATGTCAGGACTGCGGGTTACGACAGCTACCTGGTTGGAGCTGATGCCGGTGGCATATTTCCACTCCATGCCGTTGTCAATGCCGATGAGTACAGGGGCGATCCCCATAAAACCAAAATCCACTTCCCCGTTCATCATGCTTTCGCGGATGGCCGTAGGGCCGCCGAACTGCTGCCAGCTGATGGTGACGCCGGGAAGCTTCTTTTCCAGGATTCCCTTTTCTTTCATAATATTTAAGGGGGCATAGGCGATGCCGTACTGTTCGGCAATCCCTATGACAGGCTGTTCTTTTTTCCGGCATCCCCACAGGGCCAGGGATGACAGGAGAAGAAGGAACATGAGAGAAAAACTTTTTTTCATTGCGGATTCCTTTCTGTTTTTCAGACGTCTGTGGATTTGACGTATGAAGCAAGTATTTATTTATCTGGATAGAGGCGGTTTAACAGATTTTCTCCCGTGGGGGAGAGTACCTGGCAGACCTGGTAAAACCGGCGGATATTGCCGGCTATGGTATCCGGGGTTCCGGAGATGACTCCGTGGCCGAAACGGGCCGTGGCATTGTGAGCCGGAGGTATCTCCTGGCCGGGGCGGTAGTTGTAGCCGCAGTCCAGGACAAAAGGAAGCTTCCTAAGCTCCGCTTCCGGTGTGCAGGAGGCGATAACACCCGGACGGCAGAAGGTCAGCTGGACGCTGGCGCATTTCCCCAGCCTGTCGGGGCGGAAATCCCGGGGAAGATTCAGCGTAACGCTGCGCCCAAAGGACAGATCCATGACAGCTTCCAGGATGTCAAACCCGGTCAGATAGGGAATCACAACATCTTCGAAAGCCCCTCCGATGCGGCAGGCCAGCTCATTGACCCGGATTCCCTCCTCACCGATTAAAAGCTGAAGGTAGAAGGGGCCCTCTGTCAGGCCAAATGCTGCCGCCACTTCCTGGCTCAGGGCCTCAATCTCCGGCAGACGGTCCATGTGGACAGAGGGAAACCGATGGCCGATGCAGATGCCTATATGGACAGGGTCAGGATACAAAAGCCGGTCGGAAACCGTAAGGACGGTCAGGCGTCCTTTGGAAACCCAGCCGCTTACGGTGATCTCGTCGCTGGGATAAAATTGTTCTGCCAGTGCCTGGGAGCTTCTGGAAAAGGACAGGGTCCCAGGCAGGCAGGATAAAAGCTCACCGGCCTGGCTGCATTTGAAGATCCCTCTCTGTCCCTGGGAGTCCAGAGGCTTTATGACAAGAGGCGGAGTCAGGCAGTCCAGATCAGAAGCGGCCGTATCCCTATCAATAAGCTTCCAGGGAGCTGTGGGGATGTTGTGATCAGCCAGAATCTGCTTCATTATCTTTTTGTTGGTGACGGACAAGGCCGTTTGGGGGCTTAAAAAAGAAGGAAGTCCCAGGCGGCTGGAGACGCAGGCAGCCGTGTATACCGGCTGGTCGGTTCCCATAGTCATGACGGCATCTACGTGTTCCCTTCTGGCTGCTTCCGTACATCCGTCCATATCAAAGGTGCTGGTCCGGCAGTGGACATGGGCATACTCCGCGCCGGGAGGATGGTCCGTATAATCCGCCAGGATGACTTTGTAACCGTTGTCCCTGGCCCGTTTTACAGCGTGAAGCTGGCAGTTGGAGCCGCCTAATATCATGATGGATGATTCCTCGTACAAGGCAGAAGCCCTCCTTTTTTGTGATGGAAATACAGATGCAAATGGGCCGTAAAACCGGATAATGTTCCAGTATAAGGCCAAAAGCTTTTTCAGTGTGTAGCCGCTGCGGCCGTAGGGCCTGGGCCGAGCAGGATAGGAAAGAGTCACAGCCCTTCTGGGGCGGGAGAACACGGCGGCGGACAGGTAAAAGAACCCGGCAGCCTGACCGGAAATCTCCGCGGCCAGTTCCCCTGTCATGATGCGGAAGCTGCTGACCTTTATGTGGGAAGGCAGCTTTAAGAGAACCCGGAACAGCAGATCTCTCATACGGCTTCCCAGGATCCGGACAGGGGAGCCGCCGGTTAAAGAGGGCTGCCGCCGGGAATCTGTCCCGGGAACAGCGTACACAATGTCAAATCCCTTTAAAATGGTCTGGTACAGGCGAAGAAGGGTGGCAGGGCTGTGCTGCAGGTCATCATCCATGGTGGCGATATACCGGCAGCTTCCGGCATGGCAAAGCCCGCATAATACGGCATTCTGCTGGCCGTAATTGTGTTTCAGCCGGATAAGGGTGACATGGGGCAGACGGCAGTTTTTCCTCAGCCAGGAGGAGACATTTTCCGGATTGCCGTCGTCAACCAGATAGATATGATATGTGCATACAGGGGTAAAAACCGTATGAATCTGATGAACCAGTTCGGCCACAGACCGGGTGGAGCCAAACACCGGGATCACGATTCCCAGGGTAATATTATCCATAAAAACGGATTCCTTTTATCATTATTTCTGAAATTTCACAGACCTGCTGTCTGGTTAATCTGGTGTGGATGGGGAGGCGCAGCAAGGTATCATAGCAGGCCAGGCTTTCCGGAAAGTCTGACTGCTTATATCCCAGCCTGGCCCCCATAGGAGAAATGTGGAGAGGGACGTAGTGGGTTTTGGCGTCGATTCCATGCTCCATGAGAAGCGTTCGCATCCGCTCTCTCAAGGCCTGGCTGGCAAAACGCAGGTAAAATATATGGCCGTTGGGAGAGGCGTAATCCGGAACAGCCATCAGCCTGGCATATCCCTCCTGCTCCAGGGGCTTAAGAAAATCCAGGTAGTCCTGAAGGCGCCGCTTCCTGGCGGCGGTAATCTGATGGAGGCCGGACAGCTGGGCAGACAGAAGGGCAGCGCACAGTTCACTGACAGCCGTGCTACTTCCAGGACAGACCCAGGTATAACGGTCACATTCCCCATTAAAAAAAGCGTCCCGGTTGGTGCCGTGGACACGATAGCAGCGGGCTTTTTCAAAATCGGATCTGTCCCTGCACAGAAGAAGTCCACCTTCGCCGCAGCTGATATTTTTCGTATAATGAAAGCTGACACAGCCGAAATCCCCCAGGGTGCCCAGAGAAGCTTCCTTATGAAATGCGTCTATGGCCTGGGCGGCATCCTCGATGACAGCCAGGCCTGCTTCCCTGGCCAGCTTTAAAAGACTGTCCATATCACAGGAGATACCGGCATAGTGAACCGGGATAATGGCCCGGGTCCGGGATGTGATTCTGCCGGCAGCGTCTTTAAGGCTTATATTCTGTGTATCAGGGTCAATGTCACAGAAGACAGGAACACCTCCTGCTTTCAGCACTGCATTGGCAGCTGATGGAAAATTGTAGGAGGGAAGAAGCACCTCATCTCCTCCGGACAGGCCGCACATCTCCAAAGCTGTCTCCAGAGCGAGAGAACAGCTGGCAGTCAGCATGTACCGGCTGTCCCTGTCAGAATAGACAGAGGAAAGCTGGCTGAGAACTTTTTTGGTAAAAAGGCCGTCTGTTGCTAATTCCGTGTTCAGGCAGGAAAGCAGAGCGCTCTCCTCCTGGCCGGTACAATGCTGTGCGTAAAAAGGTATATTCATGAAAGAAGCCTTTCTTTTACATCTTGATTTTTTGTGGTATACTCTTAAGTGAAGCAAAGTAAACCTGCATGCGCCCGGCAGCGGACGCACCACCGCACAAGAAAGTCTGGCGGATGCCGCCTGACCGGCGGCGGAACTTTTAAAGTAAACCTGAGCACTGCAATACGAAAAAGGAGGTTGTCCCATGCTGGAGCTGGACTGTCTGGGGGATATGTGCCCCGTTCCCATTATGAAATTAAAGCAATGCCAGCAGTTAAAGCAAAAAGGAGACCAGGTCATGCTGATTACAGACCACAGCTGTGTGCTGGAATCCATTACGGAATACTGCAAAAAGAGGCAGCTTCACATGAACATTGTGGAGCCCATGAACGGAATCTGGGAGATAACCATTGAAAAGCTGTAATCAGCATATATTTTTTCCTACATTGGAGACAAAATAGTCAATAATCTCATTGACGTGGGTATCTGTGTTGGAGTGCTTATAGATGGAGTAGACCCAGTAATCCAGGTCGAAGCTGTCAATCTCGATGCTTTTCAGCTGCTTTTGATACAGTTCTTTTTTTACGGCGATGTAGGGCAGGAATGCCACACCGTGGCCTGCCTGGACAGCGCTTTTCACGGATTCGGTGGAGTCCAGACGGTACATAACCTGGAAACTGCCGATAGGATACCCTAGTTGTTTAATATAGTTGCACACCAAACGGTAGGAGCTGAAGGATTCATTCAGAAGAATCAGTGGATAACGCTTCAGATTTTCCAGGGTTAAATGAGACTCGATAGGGTAATCGCTGCGGGCAACCAGATGGATCTTGTCCTGATAGGCCGCTTTGCATGTAAGCTCCGGCGAATCCACAGTTCCCACAATAAAGCCTAAGTCTGTCCTTTCATCTGAAACCTGGCGGATCACGTCGCTGGAAGGCGCGCTGGATAAATGGAAGGTATAGTGGGGGAACTGCCGGTTTACTTTATAGAGGGAACAGGGCAGGGCGTAGTTGCAGGCTACGGAGGTTGCCGTGATATGAAAGGTGTTGTTCCCGGTGTGAAGATTGTCCAGCTCTTCCTTTAAATCATCATACAATCCCATAAACTGCACCGCGTATTTCTGGAAAATTTTACCGGCCGGAGTAAGCTCTATCCCCCGGTTGGAACGCTCCAGAAGCTTTACGTTCAACTCCTCTTCCAGCCGCTGCATCTGCTGGCTTAAGGCCGGCTGGGAGATATGATTGTTCTGGGCCACCTTGGAAATGCTTTTTTCCGTGGCTATCTTATAAAACATGATAATGTGCTCCAGCAGCAAGTGGAAGGCACCTCCTTTGTTATTATACTCCCGGAGTTTCCTGGCACCTGCTTTTGTGACTGATTTTCCGAGAGAACATGTATGTCTGAAATCGTTATCTTTTTATCAATCTAAGGGGGACAAAACAAACTCATATAGAACATTATTATACAAGAAATCCATTTGAATTACAAGATTTGAACTGCTTTTTTACGGTTTGGCGCCTATAGAAAACCGTTATACTGTATAAGGTTTTCAGATAATTAAAAAAATCACAATGTGCTATAATGAAAGAGTAGTAAAGCGTTCAAAACTATACAAGGAGGTATGAGGAATGCAGGAAAATGCGGAAAAACAGACTCAGTCCGGCGGATCCTCTATCCGCAGATCCGCTCCCAGGAAGAAGAAAAAGAATCAGGTTCCTTTCGGATTCCTCGGACTGCTGCTGATAGCTGTCATAGCCATTGTGCTGGGACAGAAGAATGGTACGCTTGCATTGTTCTGGGTATTCGGATGTTGCTTCGGCTTTATCTTACAGAAAGCCCGCTTTTGTTTTACAGCCTCAATGCGGGATCCCTGTATCACCGGTTCCACATCTGTCACCCGTGCGGTGCTTATAGCATTTGCCATCACTACCATCGGATTCACGGCTATTAAATACGGTGCTTATGTCAACGGGGGAACTATACCCGGACAGAGCTACATCATGCCTGTGAGCCTGGCTACCTGTGTGGGAGGAGTCATGTTCGGAATCGGGATGGTAATTGCAGGAGGATGCGCCTCAGGAACTCTGATGCGTGTAGGCGAAGGCTTTGGCATGCAGATGTTAAGCTTATTTTTCTTTGTGGTGGGCTCTCTCATCGGAGCAAACCATATGGGATGGTGGACATTGAATTTCAATGCGACGGCTCCCAAGATTTTCCTTCCCGATGTGTTCGGCTGGGCAGGCGCCCTGATACTGCAGCTGGCAATCATAGCGCTTCTGTATATTGCAGCTGATAAATATGAGAAGAAACGTATGGGAAATACAGACTGATTCAGAAACAGGTGAACAAAGGTTCATCATAATATTAATGAAAATAAAAAACAGGAGGAATTTATCATGGCAGAATTTACAGTTGATTGTTTAGGCGAGGCTTGTCCGGTACCCCTTATGAAGGTTCAGAAACAGATGGAGAAGATGGCAGTAGGCGACGTTCTGATTGCTCAGATTGATCACAGCTGTGCGATGAAGAATATTCCGGAGTGGGCAAGAAACAACGGACATAACGTAGAGATCGAGGAAGTTGACGACGGCGAGTGGGAGATCGTAATCGAAAAGACCAAATAAGAAAGCAGGTGCATAAGCTTTGAAGGCTTTTTGGGATAAAGTAAGTAAGAATCCTTATTATAAGATGATCTTTAAAAATCCCTTTACATACGTAACCGGCGCAGTGCTGCTTTCGATTTTCCAGATTGCTATTTTTGCAAGTACAGGTTCACCCTGGGGCGTTTCAGGTACCTTTGCTAACTGGGGCGCCTGGTTGTACCGTCTGGTAGGCGGAAATGTAGACAAATGGTACTATTTTTCTTCTGAGGGTGCTCAGGCGACCTTAAACAACGGGATCTTGAACCATACCGGTTCCTGGCTGAATTTCGGTATTATAGCAGGAGCCCTGGTGGCAGTGCTTCTGGCTTCCCAGTTTAAGTTTAAGAAGATTAAATCGTTAAAACAGGTAGTGGCGGCAACATTAGGCGGACTTTTGATGGGATACGGTGCCAGACTGGCTGGCGGCTGCAATATCGGAGCACTCTATTCCAGTATTTCATCCCTGTCCCTGTCCGGCTGGGTATTTGCAATTTTCCTGTTTATCGGAGCCTTTATCGGCAGCAAGCTGCTTGCGAAATACTTTATGTAAAGGACGGATTAAAAGATGGAGAAGAAGACAGAGCAATATGATGTAGTCATCATCGGCGGCGGCGCTGCCGGATTGACATCCGCTATTTACTGCGGCCGTGCCAGATTAAAAACCCTGGTTATCGAGAAGGCTCTGGTGGGCGGTCTGGCTACATACACCAACGAGATCGAGAACTATCCGGGATTTCCTGAAGGGTCCACAGGCCTTGGGCTTATGGAGCTGTTCCATAAGCAGGCTAAAAAGTTCGGGGTTAAATTTAAACTTACCGATGTAAGAGGCGTTAAGCTGGAAGGCGATGTGAAGACTGTGGAGACCTTCCGCACAGATTATCAGTGCAAGGCAGTGGTTATCGCCAGCGGCGGAAAGCCCCGTCTCACAGGCGCGCCCAATGAGGATAAGTTCCTGTATGACAAGGGAATTTCCTTCTGTGCAACCTGTGATGCCGCAGCCAACACAGACAAGACTGTTATCGTCATCGGCTCTGGAGACGCAGCCATAGAGGAAGGCATGTTCCTGACAAAGTTTGCCCGCAAGGTAATCGTCAGCGTCATGCACGAGGAAGGAAAGATGGACTGCAACGAGATTGCCAAGGAAGAGGCCCTGGCAAATCCCAAGATGGAGTTTATCTGGAATACCACGGTGGCAGAGTTCAGAGGAGACGATGAGCATCTTCGCAGCGTGGCTTTAAAAGACACCAGAACGGGAGAGATAATCGACGTTCCTGTGGATACATGCTTCATGTTTATCGGCTATGTTCCCAACACGGAGATTTTCAAGGGAATTATCGACATGACCCGCCCGGGCTATGTGATTACCAACGAGAAGATGGAGACCAATATCCCCGGTGTATTTGCCGCCGGAGATGTGAGGGAAAAGTTCTTAAAGCAGGTGGCCACAGCCGTAGGCGACGGCGCGATCGCAGGATATGCTGTAGAGAAGTATATTGCAGAGAGTGAAGTATTTGAGAACCAGATTATGGATAAATCCATGCCTGGTATCGTGTATATCTGGAACGCAGTGGTTCCGGAGAGCCGGGAACT
Organism: uncultured Hungatella sp.; assembly: GCA_910585435.1. Lineage (GTDB taxonomy): Bacteria > Bacillota > Clostridia > Lachnospirales > Lachnospiraceae > UBA3402. The sequence goes on from CAJUEJ010000017.1 coordinate 47,720, forward strand.
TTTAAAAGAGGTTGAGGCTTTCGAGGAGAAACATAAAGGCCAGGTGAAGGTGAACAAGGCGGATGTCTACAAATCCAACGGAATCGCAGTGAGACTGGGCGTGGAAGCAGTTCCTGCAGTGGTGTCCATCAAGGACGGCCAGGCGGCAGGCGTGCTGACAGAAGGGATTACTGTGGAGAGTATGGAGAAGCTGCTGGGGCTGTAGAGCGCGAGCTGTAAAAGGGAAGATGGCAGCGAGAGGTTTTTTGCAGAGCTGCTGCAGATTGAAGAAGAAAACGGGATACCATTCCTTAGGGAAGGGTATCCTGTTTTATATATGTCTGAATCTGAGACAGCAGGGGGAAGGAAGTTAATTATTTTATTGCTTGAAAAAAATATATATTTTGTTTATAATAAAAATTGAGATAAAATATTGATAAAATTATGATAAGGAGAAGCGCTATGATACAGATAAAACCAGTTTCTGACCTTAGAAATAAATTTCCGGATATAGAAAGAATCGTAAATTCTGGCGAACCAGTGTATTTAACTAAAAATGGGTATGGCGTTATGGTTGTACTAAGTCTTGAAGAATATTCCAAACTGACGGATGGGGCGGAAAATGTTATGGATAAAGCAGATTTGGCAGCTGAAAGTGACAGTAAGCGTTATACGCATAACCAGGTTTTTGGGGGGCTTAGAAGGAGAGTAAATGGCTGATACAAAGTATATTTTGCGGTATTTGCCACTATTCTATGAGGAATTAGAAGAAAAAGTGATATATATTGCCGAGACATTAAAAAATCCGCAGGCTGCAAATGATCTTCTGGATTTAGTTGAGTCGGTTATCTTAGAGCGTTTGCCAAATGCAGAATCTTTTGAGCTATATTGTTCGTTGAAAGAGAGAAGATATCCATATTATCGTATTTATGTAAAGAACTTTGTAATTTATTATGTGGTGATTGGCGATGAAGGTCCAAGAAAAATTATGGAGGTCAGGCGTTTTCTGTATAACAGGGAGTACCGTGATGCCAAAATATAGCAGAAAACTCTCAGAAGTATTACAAAAGGAATGCGTTTAATGATTCCGTATGGTTATCCGTACGTTCCGTCAAGTCTCTCCAAAAGCGGAGGCCTGGCGGAACGTATACGGATTCCCTGGATACCGTCTGTAAATTTTATAGCGATTTCTCCAAGATTCCATCAACCCAAATCATATTTCACAATATCCATACTGACAAGCCCGTCGCAGAAGAAGGAGATTCCTTCCGCTCTTTGGTCCGTCTGGATGGAGACAGAAAGTACCTGTTCTCCATCGTTTACAAACAACTCGGCGCTGTAGCGGTCCAGAATCAGACGCAGGCGGATTCTGCCGTTTTGGTGTCTTACCAGGCTTCGGCGCTGATGGATGACTGCTCTTCTGGAGCCGGAGAATTTGCGGTCAATCTTCAGGATGGATTCGTGAGGCCGGAAGCTGACGGCTGTCCGGTGACTGGCATCCTGGGCAAAACGCACTGCAAATTTCTGATATACCTGGTTCTCATCCACAGGGCGCAGGTCAAGCTCCATGTCTATTTTTCTGCCGCTGATGCCGCTTAGCTGCAGAATGTCTGTGAATGTAATATCCCTGTACCGCACTTCATTTCTGCGCATGGTTTCCAGCTCCCGCACCGGATTTTGGTAAAGCCGTCCGTTTTTCACGGAAAGCTCCCGAGGCAGAGTCATCTGTCCGAACCACGGAGTCTGAACCGTGGAGGGAAGACAGGTATCCCAGTTCTGCATCCAGCCGACCATGATTCTCCGGCCGTCTGGTGTGAGAAGGGTCTGGGGGGCATAGAAGTCAATGCCGTAGTCGATGGCCTGGTTGCGTTCCTCGACGAATTGTTGTTTTTCCTTGTCGTAGGAGCCGATGATGCAGACGGTTCCATTTCCGTTGTGATACTCAAATCCTTGGGGCAGCATATCCTGGGGACTCACTAAGAGAAGCTGCTTTCCGTCCAGCTCGAAGAAATCAGGACATTCCCACATCTTTCCGTAGCGCCCCCGGTTTTGGCATAATATCTGCTGAAACTTCCAGTCAAAGCCGTCAGAGCTCTTAAAAAGTAAAATCTGGCCGCTTCCGTCGGCAGGGCGGTTTCCGATAACGGCGTAGAAGGCACCATCGTCTCCCTGCCACAGTTTGGGATCCCGGAAATCATAGCGGGAACTGCCGGAGGGAAGGTGGGATTCTGTCAATACCGGATTTCCTTCATATTTCTCATAATTGATACCGTCGCCTGTGGCAATGCATTGCCTCTGTACGTCCCGGACAGTTCCGTCTTCCTGGGTCTCTTTTGCCACTCCGGTGTACATAAGCAGATGCCTTCCGTCGGGGAGTGTAACGGCACTCCCCGAAAAACAGTCGTCTTTATCATACGCCTCGTCTGGCGCCAAGGCAGTGGGAAGATAGGTCCAGTGCAGCAGGTCCGGGCTGACGGCATGTCCCCAGTGCATAGATCCCCAATGAGAATCATAAGGGTAATACTGGTAAAAAAGATGGTACTGTCCGTTGTAGAAGGAAAAACCGTTGGGGTCATTCATCCAGCCTACACGGGGGGACAGGTGAAATTCCGGCCTCTCTTCTTTTTTTATATGTTTTTCATATGTCTCCTCATAGTTTCGTGCCTTTTGCAAAAACGGACTTATCATGATACGCCTCCTGAATATGATTGATGGCTGTAAAGCAGCAGGTTATTGATAGAAAGCATCCAGATACTTCTGGAAAATAGACAGGTATTCTTCCAGTCCGTAAGCATCCAGTTTCTCTATATATTCGTTCCAGTCATTTTCCGTATATCCGTTCATAATCCATCTGGAGCGGCACTCGTTAATATACTGTGCGATGTCTGTGGTCAGGACGGAAAGTCTGTCCGTGTCTTCACGGCTCATAAATACATTGGGATACACGTATTCAGTTTTCATATCCGGTGTATAATAATCTTTGATCCAATCCAGACGGTATTGGGCGTCATCGGGACAGGTGACATATACACCGTAATATTCATCGAGAATTGCCAGGGGGCCGCCGACGGCTTCCGCCTCTCTGACTTCCACCGGAGAGGCATCCCCAAGTACGGCATGCTTTAGCATAGGATCTCCCTTATCATTAGTACTCATCTCAAAGATATCAAAATCGTCATCCTCTCCATAGGTTCCCCAGTTGTTCTGGGGAGACTGTAGGGGGGCGTACATCTGATCAAGCCATGCGCATACCAGCGCAGGTTCTCTGGCAACCGCAGTCACCACACAGCGCCCCCTGTTATATCCGCTTGTGAAAGAGCCGTTTTCAGGAGTGATATTTCTGGTATCAGCAGTCAGTGCCGGAAGGGGAACCCAGTCCGTGATGTTGTCAATATTGGCTACGTCCCAGCTGAAGCAGACTCCATAGCGCCCGGATTTTCCTTTCGCCACATAGGTAGACCACTCCTGGGTAAATGCCTCAGGGTCAATGAGGCCTTCCTCATATAATTTGTGAAGCCATGAGATTCCGTCCTTGAATCCCTGCTGGGTTGCCGTGCAGATGACTTTAAGCGTATCGGTAACCGCAATATGCCTTCCCTGGTCGCCGTCACCGTATCCCTCACCGAAACCGTTAATTAAGAGAGCCGGGTCCTGGCTTCCGTCATTGATAATGCAGGACATGGGAATAATGCTTCCCTCAATTCCGAACTCCGCCTGAAGTTCAGGGGCATGTTCTTTGAAGGCTAAAAGGGTCTGCTCGAATTCATCTACAGTTTCGGGAATTTCAAGGCCCAGAAAGTCAAGCCATTTTTTGTTGATAAAGCTCATCTCACTGACGGTCTGGATTGCCGTTTTCTCAGACCCAAGCTGTTCAATCCAGGGGAGTGCCCAGATATGGCCGTTGGTATCTGTACTCATTTTTTTGTATTCAGGATATTTTTCAAAAACCGCTTTTAAATTCGGCATATAAGCATCTATATACTCTTCCAGCGGAATAATGGCGCCGTAATTTGCATACCGGAGAAGGTCATTATCGCTGAAATCGGCACTGAATACAAAGTCTGTTAAAAGATTGGGATTTGCCATATTAAGGGCAATTTTATCGCCCCACTGGTCCGACTGGATTGCCATCCAGTCAATCTCCACATTGGTTGCTTCCTGAAGCCGTTTGAAGATCGTTCGGTTATTGGGGTTGGACTCCGTGCTGGGGGGGTAGCTAATCATTCCTGTCAGGGTCTTTTTTTCCGCCAGGGGGAACTTAAGTGTGGCTGGATCTACCACCTGCATTTCTTCGCCGGTATTAAGGGAGGCAACACTTCGCCCGCATGCAGTCAGGGGAAGTACTATTCCGGCAGCCAGTATCCATGCAGCCCCGCGTTTTATATATTCTTTTTTCATATCCTTGCTCCTTTTTCGTTCATCAGCCTTTTACGGAACCTGCCATGATGCCGCTGTCAAAATATTTCTGGAAGAACGGATACATCACCAAAAGCGGAAGGCTGGAAATAATAATTGTGGCATATTTTAAAAGTTCTGCAAGCTGGGCGCGCTGTGCCGTACTCTGCATATCGGAAATCATACCGGACTCGGGCTGGTTCTGAATCAGGATGGAACGAAGCACAAGCTGCAAAGGCTGTTTTGCGGAATCGTTCAGATAAATCATGGCGTCAAAGTAGCTGTTCCACATTGCAACAAACTGCCATAAAGCCAGCACCGCGATAATGGGGGTACATACAGGCAGCAATATCTTAAAGAAATAAGTAATTTCATTAGCTCCGTCCACATCTGCTGCCTCGCGAAGCTCTGTGGGAATTCCCCGGTAATAGGTTCTTGCGATAGTCATATTCCACACACTGAAGGCTCCGGGAAGAATGATAGCCCACATACTGTTAAGGAGCCCCAGATTACCAATCAGCAGGTAGGTAGGAATCAGGCCGCCGCCGAAAAACATGGTAATCATGAAAATTACATTGAAGAACCCTCTGCCTTTGAAGTCCGGCCTGGACATGGGATAAGCAGCCAAAAGAGTGATGCCTACAGATACCACGGTAAAGACTACGGAGTAAACCACCGCATTTTTAAAGCCGATCCAAATCTGAGCGTTTGATATGACACGTTCATATGCCGTAAGGGTCCATTTGCTGAAATCAAAGGTGATTCCCTTATTCTGCAGAGTAATGGGATCCATAAAAGATGCAACAACAATATAAATCATAGGAACAATAATTGCAAGGACAAACAGGCCGATAAGAATATAACCTACTGTGAGAAGTATTTTATCCTGTGTGCCGTAGCTGGAAAATTTCTTCGTTTTCATTTAGACGTTCCTCCTCTATAATCCCTGTCCGTCGTTCATTTTTGCCACAATCTTGTTGACGCTTACAAGGAGTATTACGTTAATGACCGTGTTGAACAGACCAACCGCTGTTGAGAAACTGAAGTTGCCGCTGATAAGACCCTGTTTGTAAACGTATGTAGAGATGATTTCCGAACTGGCAAGGTTTAAGTCTGTCTGCAGCGCGTAAGCTTTTTCAAATCCAATGCTCATGATGTTTCCTGCCTGAAGAATAAACTGGATTACCACAATGTCCTTGATGGCAGGCCACTCCACCACCCGGATCTGCTGAAGGATATTGGCACCGTCAAGCTCGGCGGCTTCTCTTAAATCCTGGCTTGCATTTGCTAAAGCAGCTGTATACATAATGGATGCCCAGCCGGCCCCCTGCCAGATACCGCTTGCGATATAGATGGTTCTCCATGCTTGGGGCATTGTCATAAAATTAATCTGGCTGCCAAACAGCAGATTCACCGGGCCGGTTACGGAAAGGAAAATCCTTATGATACCACAGAGAACGATGACGGAAATAAAGTTTGGCAAATAAAGGGCCAGCTGTATCTTCTTCTTGAGTCCCCTGCTGTTGATCCGGTTTAACAAAAATGCCAGAATGATAGGCACTGGGAATCCCCATAGGAGGCCATAAATACTGAGTTTCAGCGTATTGGCCAGATAGGACAAAAAATCAGGAGATGAAAGAAATCTCTGAAAATACTGAAGCCCTACCCACTGGCTGTCCAGAATACCCTTAAAGGGGTTATAATCCTGGAAAGCGATGAGGATGCCGCCCATAGGAATGTACTTAAAGATTAAAGTCAATGCCAATGCCGGCAGGAGGAAGATCACATATAGTTCCCAGTGCTGTTTTACATACACCACCGTATTGTGAATCCTCCCCGATTTGCTGCTCTGTTTCCCTGTGGAAACGGTTGAAGAATTGGAAGCCATTGGTTCCCCCTTTCTCGCATGCCTGTATTGTTTTATTTTACATCGCATATTCTTGCCCCACACATATGAGGAAGGATTTAGAATGTGTTTGGCATATGCACGCTTATGAGTTGTGCGTATGTAAAATATCAGCCATGCTGTTTGTACATAATATATCATAAATTTTACATTCGGTCAATATATAATTTTACATTTGAACAAATTTGTTGTGCATTTATTTTTCCTTTTTCATCAATTTTAATACAAAATCTTAAAAATTTTACATTTGACATATTTTGTACTGTGCGATATGATACATATGTAATATCTGAAAGGAGAAAGTTATGGCTTCAAAAGTTACAATTCAGGATATCGCAGACGCGCTGGGGGTTTCACGTAATACGGTCTCAAAAGCAATCAATAATACGGGGGTTCTGGCTGCGGCCACCAGAGATAAAGTTCTGGAAAAGGCGCAGGAGATGGGATATAAGCAGTTTTCCTATATGAATCTGTCAAAGGCCGGCGGGGCCTCCTCTGATTCCGGCCCGGAGGGCAAACAGGAGATTGCGCTTTTTTTAGGAAATTTTGTGGGCAATTCTCATTTTGCCTCTACAATGCTCGATAAATTTCAGAGGGAGCTGGCTCAGCTGGGTTACAGCCTTACTATGTACAGGGTAATTGATGAGGAGATAGAAAGGCTGCGGATTCCGGTTTCTTTCCGGCCGGAGAGGACTGCCGGCATCGCCTGTATTGAAATCTTTGATCATGGATACTGCAGGATGCTATGCGGTCTGAACATTCCGCTTCTGTTTATTGATTCCCCTGCCGACGGCTTTGAAGCCCCTCTGGAAGCGGACAGGCTTTATATGGACAATCAGACGGAAATCTACCGCTTTGCCAAAGAGATGGTCCGGAGAGGAAAAAAGAGAATCGGATTTGTGGGAGAATATATGCATTGCCAGTCATTTTACGAACGGTATATGAGCTATCGCAGCGCAATGTATGTTATGGGGCTTCCCTGCCCGGAGGAATACTGCCTTGTTGGAAATAACCACGGGTCTTTAAAAGACAGCCGGGAGAATTACATTTCGTATCTGACCGGGCATTTCAGCAGGATGAAAAAGCTTCCGGACGTGTTCATCTGCGCCAACGATGCAACGGCTCTGGATGTGATGCAGGTGCTGAATTCATTGAATTATTCTGTTCCGGGGGATGTTTATCTGTGCGGCTTTGACGATTCGCCTGAATCCAGAGTAGTGACACCGTCTCTTACCACCATCCACATCCACAGCCAGGACATAGGCCTTTCGGCTGTGGAACTGCTTATGTCAAGGATTAAAGAGCCGTCTTTAAATTACCGGACCATGTATATTGAAACCAATTTGATATTCAGGGAATCTACGGAGGATTAAAATATTATGAAGGGACTTTTGGATATTGACGGACCTGTTATGCAGATTATAACAAAGATTGTGTATGCTGTCTGGCTGAATATTCTCTGGGTAATCTGCTGCCTGCCTGTTTTTACCGTGGGCGCTTCCACAACCGCTCTGTTTTATGTGACCTTAAAGATTGTAAAAAACGAGGAGGGTAATATCACCAGAGCGTTTTTTGGCGCTTTTAAGGAGAACTTCCGTCAGGCCACTGTGATTTGGTTGATTCTTTTGGGGACAGGAATTGTTCTGGGGATAGATGGGTACATTTTTTATCATATGAGGTTTGAAAGTGCGCTGTGGACCTTTGGAACCGCGGTGTTTATGGCAGTGCTTGCCGCTTATGCCATTATTCTGATGTACATATTTCCCCTTCTGGCAAGATTTGACAATACCATATGGGCCATGTTTAAAAATTCGCTGATGATTGGTATGCGGTTTTTGTTGTGTACCGTGCTGATGGCCTTGGTTTATTTTGTTATGGCGGTGGTGGTTATCCACATTTTTACCCCTGGGATTATATTTGGGGAGGGGCTCTGCGCACTTTTGTGTTCGTATCTGCTTTCCAATATATTGGGTATGGTTGAGAGGTGAGCTGGCTGTACGGTTTTTATCTGGGGGATACAGGGAGTCTGTCAGGCTTGGCAGGACGGTTCATTTAGGATGAAATTCTCTGATTTCAGGTCGCAATAACGCCTTCCTCTATGGGCCGTGAATTTCAATACACAATAATCAGGGTCGGTTACGCCTTGTTTGTAATACATAATATCCCCTGCCTGCCAGATTTCTTTTTTTATTGTCTCATCCTGCAAAACTTCCATAGTTCCGATCAGCATGATTCCCTCATAGCGAAAGCGCCCTCTGTTATAAAAGTAGAGGCTTGCCTTGGGATTCTTCAAATACTGACCGGAACGCATGGAGGAAGTGTTGCATGAAAAGTAATAACAGTTTCCTTCTATCTTGCGGGGGACGAATACTGCTTTTATATTGGGAAAACCTTCTTCGTCTATAGAGCCGATAAACGCGGTCTTCTGCTTCATGGCAAATTCTTTTACATACTCTGATGTAATCATTTTTAAATCCTCCCAATGTACGTTTGCTTTGTTTTCAGATTGTGTTACTGAATTCAGGATAAGAGAACGTTTGAACATTATCTGTCAAAATAATACGATATAGGACTATCATAGGATAGCATACTCATTTTAAGAAATCAATCTAAAGTGTGTAACAGAGGTTTGATAGATTGGAATTATTATTTCCGCAAGGCAGTACTAGTGTCTTGACATTTTGCTGCAAATAGTATAATATATGACTGAAACAATATTTTGAGTCACAAAGGAAGTGGAAAGGATGTCAAGAAGCTTTTCAGAACGCGAAAAGGAAAACATCAGAAAAAGCCTGCAGGATGCCTGTAAACAGAGCTGGGTACAGTATGGCTATAAAAAAACAAGTGTAGATGAGCTTTGCATGCATGCCGGAATCTCAAAAGGGGCATTTTATCTTTTCTATGAATCGAAAGAAACCCTTTTTTGCGAAGTTCTATGCTCAATTCAAAACCAGATTCGTGAGGCTGCTCTCATGGCTATGGAGGAACATAGGGATAAATATGGGGTTGCAAAAGCTTTGAAATGTATGTATCGGGAATACGATAAATACAATTTTTTATACAATTCAAACCATATGGATTTTACAGTTTTAATGAATAAATTATCTAAGGAGCAGGCAGAAAAAATACGGGAGTCTGATTCTATGAGCCAACAGCTTTTTTTAAGCCGGCCATATTTAAAACTCAGGGTTGAGCCGGATATGGCCATGTCAGTGCTGTACTCTCTGATTATGAATATCAAAAATAAGGATATTCTTCCATACAATCATATGGAAACCTTTGATTTTATGGTGGACCACTTGATTGACGGCTTGTATGAATGAAAGAACCAAGGAAAGGAATGATAAAAAATGAAAACGGAAGTTGTAAGAAAAAATAATATGGAGATTGCAGTTGTAAAAAGCGATGAGGTGCTGATTACAGATGTGCAGTCTGCCCTGGACTTTATAATGACGGTAAAATACGAGACAGGCTGTATGAATATTGCTGTAAATAAAGAGGCTGTTATAAATGATTTTTTTATCTTAAGCACCTGTCTGGCTGGAGAAATACTGCAGAAGTTTATTAATTACGGCATGAGGTTTGCAATATATGGAGATTTTTCGTCCTATACCAGCAAGCCCTTGAAAGACTTTATGTATGAAAGCAACAGGGGAAGAGACATTTATTTTCAGCCGACGGCTTCCCTTGCCGTTGAGAAGCTTGCCGGTACTGAGGGAGGGCAGCAGTTAAAACATACGAAAGAAGATGAGGAAGACTTATGAATTTACCAGTATTTTTAAACAAGGTGGATGCTTTTGCTTCAAAAATGTCCCATGAGGATTTGGCAGGGTTTGTACATGAAATAGCCAGAACTCTGCCGGAGGAAAAGCGGAGCTATTTTCTGGATACATTAAAGAATTTCAGCGGTCAGAAAACCCAGCGTAAAATAGCGGAAGATGACGGATATAACACCCTGGCAGAAGATATTGAGGCGATAAAGGGGAAACTGGGTGAAATCAACGACGGGAAGCGCTGTCTGGAGAGCGAGTATAATGAGGAGTGGGACGATTGGTATAATCCTGATGCGGATGAAGTGATTTTTAAGGATTATGAGAATGTTCTTGATGATATTGACGAGGCGATAGAGTTAATTCACCGCTGCATCGATATGGAGCTTTATAAAGAAGGATGTGAACTGGCGGAGCTTCTGTCAGTACTGGAAGTTTCAGCGGATGGCGATTACAATGATATGGATGGTTCACCGTTAAGTATACATGAACTGGACAGGTACAGGCTGTTGGACTGTGATTTTAAAGAGACGGTAAAAGAATGTCTGTACCTTACCTATATGGGGAATCAGATATCGGACCGGGCGGATGAGATTTTCTGCATGATGGAAAATTTTGAATGCTATGATTTGAGCCTTGAGAATATTCTCCAGGCAGGAGATTCTGAACTGCCGGAATTTGATGCATTTCTTACAGAGTGGATTGCATACCTGGGACAACAGGGAAGTCATCATGCAGGACAGCTTTTACGGGAGGCACAGGTTATGCTGCCAGATGAAAATGTGCAGATTGCCAATGCCAGAAAGTATGCGGTTGTTCATCCATCCCTGTATAAACAGTTCCTTGAAATGAAGCTGGATTCCGGTGAGAATGAAAAGCTGCTTCAGATTGGCGTGGAGGCTCTCGGGCAGATTCCCGAATCCTATGTGATTAGAAGCCAGGCAGCCCTGCTTACTGCGGAATATGCCTGCAAATTGCAGGATAAAGACAGGGCGGAGGCTTGCTGGCTTGAGGCGTTCCGCTCGGATTCAACGGTACTGAATTATCTGAGGATACGGTTCCGGACCAGAGACTGGACAAAATATAAGGACGCTGTAAAGACAATCTATGAGCAGGTATACAAAGAGACAGAAGAAAAAAGTAAACATATGGATAACAGATATCTTGCAGACAGGCAGGCAGAAAACAGCCTTCATAAGAATGAATACTGTCTTATGCTGTTTTTGGAGGGCCAGTTTGAAAAGGTACTTGAAACAGGAATGAATGAAAAGGGGGTTCTCGGCTGGTCAATGACATTCATGAAACAGGGGCTGGCTTTATTTCTTCTATTGCTTTATGAGGGAGAGGAGCAGACGGCAGGGATTAAAACCATGATAAATATGGCATCCTGTGCTTGTAAATTTGACAGGGATATGTATTTTAAAGGAACCGGGGAATCTGATGATACGGACAGTGGGGAGATATTTTGGGGATTACTCCGGCAGTGGAAGAGCAGTGTGCAGATAGCAGATAATCAGAGGGAAGCCTGGCTTGCGAAAATAGATGAATGGATAGAAGCCAGAGTAGAAGGAATTATGAGTGGAAATCACAGGAATTATTATGGGGAGTGTGCTTCTTATATCGCAGCATTAGGAGAAGTGCAGGAGTCCCTGGGGATTCCATATGCAAAGGCTCATATTATGGAAAGATACAGAAGCGAATATTCACGAAGAAGGGCTTTTCATCAGGAGCTGCGGAATTATGGTATGAGAAAATAAAAGGAAGGTTAAGGACGTTTGCGACATCCAAAAAGCATTTCACATCCAACAGGTTGTTTAAATGATTCATACGGACTATAATGTTTGTTATTTCTTTAAATAACAAGCAGGAGGTATTTATGAAACTGAAAAAGGCGATGATAGTATTCGGTACTGTCTGTATATTGAATACAATGGTTACAGGATGCGGTTCCGGTTCTGAATCTGTTACTGAAACAGAAGAAATCCAGGCAGAGGAAACACCGTCAGGGGAATTAAATGATGAGTCATTAAAGGAACCGGACAGGAGCACGGAGAGCGACCCTATTGCCGGAATTGTTGAAAAGTATGAAGGCAATAAAATTACAATCAGGACCCCGGAGGATGACATGCTCTATTATTTTTCCACGGAGAACGCACAGATATTGGAAGGGTTTTCTACGGAGAATGCACACGCAGCAGAAGGAGATTCCCCGATTGCTGTGGGGGATAAAGTAGAGGTCAGTTACCGGGGGCTGATTGATTTTGATGAAGAGCATCCAAGTGAGGCTGTAAAAATTGTGGTGATTACCGTTGAATAGATTTCAATCATACATAAAACTTAGTATTCCGATTTGGAATTTCGAGTTTAAGGATATACGGAGCAACAGAACTTGAGGTCGCAAATTGCGGCTTCAAGTTACTTATAGTTTTGAGGTTTCAGCCTGGTATTTCAAGATATTGAAAGGAGAAAAAAGGCTCTTATTGATACATATAGAAATAATGTTTCTCGGAAACGTACCGAACTTTCAAAGACAAAAAATTGTGTCTGCAATGAATTCTTTGAAACTATAAATATTACAATAGAAAAGGTAATAGCTCCTTTTTATTCGGAAAAGTATTTCTCACAAAAGTCTTTTGCAGTCACGATTTGAATATTTTCAAACTGCTCTATTACGAGGAGATCGTTATCTCCGCTGACAATATATAAAGCATGAGAATCTTTTGCACATTCCAGAAATTTGTTATCGTCGGGGTCGCGGCATATTTCAACATGGGTAACAGGTTCGATAATTTCCATAGCTTTAATTAGCGGGCTTAAAATTGTTCTATTAATATGCCCTTGTTTTCTGTCAATCATCTCCTGCACGATTTCCTCGTATTCGTTAATAATTTCTGTTGTAGCGCAGGCTGTTATCTTCTGACCAACAGCAGCGCTGAGAATTTCTCTCGGAAATCCGCCAAAAAATACACCAGAAATCAAAACATTTGTATCTATCACAATTCTCATACTTGTTTCTTCTTTCTAACTGATTTGATTATATCATTAACATCATTTTCATTATACCCAACAGACTTTGCCCATTTTTGCGCTTCATCGAGTGAGGCTTCAAATTCTTCAGCAGAAGGAAGTTTTAAAGTTTTGAGCATGATAACATCTCCTGAAGTATATGCCACCAGTTTATCACCAGTATTAATTGACAGGAGTTTTCGGATGCTGACTGGCAATGAAATCTGTCCTTTGGAAGAAACTGTCAATATTTGTGTGTTCATTTGCTTACGCCCCTTTTCAGTAAGAATTTCTTACTTATATTATGCCATAATATAAAAATATATGCAAGAAAAATTGAATTCATCACTTGACAATGTTGTATAGACTTCATGATTATCTGGAAACTCCTAGTACTGCCTTGCGGAAATTCCAGTGAATTAAGCACCCGCTGCCTACGCCCTCTGCACGCCTGCAAAGCTAGACGTAGGCACCACTACGCCGTCGCTTTGCAGACGCACAGATGACGCAGACATCAGGCACTTAATTCACCGTTATTTCCGCAAGTCAGTACTAGATGTCTCTAAATGTAACAGTTATGAATGTTTATCTTTCTGTACTTTCGGAACAGTTTGAGAACTTTTTCTTAGCGCTCTTTTACTGCTCTGGTCGCAATAAAGCACGGTACGTTATGTTCATGTAAATTTCCCACACCATTTGTATCCTCATATAAATCCGTCAGTCTGAATCCGGCCTTCAACTGACCTCCGATTTGTTCTTCCAACGTATGGGAGAATTGTATGCCGTCATTGTTTTTCATGGAAAGCTCATACAGTTTTTTATCTTTCAATGGATTATATGGAAGCGCATATGTAACTGTGGTTTCCGTTTCATCAAAAAGATAATTGATGCCTACATCAAAGCCGCCAATCAATACGCCGCCCTTTTTCAAAATACGATAACATTCCTTAAAAATCGGTTCAACTTCTTCCACATAACAATTAGAAACCGGATGAAAAATTATGTCAAAAGTTTCATCTTCAAATGGCAATGGTTTTGTCATATCGCCTTGAATAATCTTAATAGAATATCCTTCTCTATCAGCTATTTGACGTTCGCTTTCACATTGCTCCTTAGAATAATCCAGCATGGTACATTCTGCGCCCAATGCCGCAAAAACAGGCATCTGCTGACCGCCGCCCGAAGCCAGGCCAAACACCTTTTTACCCTTCAGATTTCCAAACCATTCATGTGGTACAGGCTTCGTTGGCGTCAAAACCACATCCCATTTACCTTTTGCTGCTTCAAGGTAAGTTTCATGAGAAATCGGCTGCCCCCAAACCCATCCTTCTTTACACCAGGAATCAATAACTTCCGAATTGATTTTTTGATAATCGTTCATAATCTGATCCTTTCTAATTACATAAACTAACCCGCGTTTAATCCCGATTTATATATAACTATACCATAGTTTGTATGATTCCAAAAGAAAAATATTTTTTTAGTTTTACGGTTTTCGCTAAAGAAGGCTATAGAAAATATGGTCTGCTTATCATAAACAACAGTTGGAATTATAAGGGAGATTTTTCCCTATAACTTAACAATCTAAAACTGTCTATTCAATCTGGCAGCCCGGTTTTGATATTGGAAAATCAAGATGGCGGAATAAAAATGGCGAGATTATGACTATCTTCATAGAAAAATGTATGGTATACTATAAAAGCAAACGATAAGCATACATAAATCCTGGTATTCCTATTTGGAATTTTGAGTTTCAGGATATACGAAGCAACAGAACTTGAGGCCGCAAATTGTGATTTCAAGTTACTTATAGAGGCATCATAAAAGACATCCTGCAAAGGTTGGAACTGGAAAGGGGAATCGTTTCATGAAAAGATTTAGTCAGGAAGCGGAACAGATTATGATTGAGCGTTTTGGAAAGGACACATTGATAGCATTGGCAACAACGGAAAATAAAGTGCCTTCTGTAAGGTACGTAAATGCCTATTATGAAAACGGTGCGTTTTATATCATTACCTACGCACTCTCAAATAAAATGAAGCATATAGAGGCCAATCCTGTAGTTGCAATCGCTGGTGAATGGTTTACAGCCCATGGAAAAGGTATAAACCTGGGATATTTTAGAAAAAAAGAGAATCGAATCATTGCTGAAAAGCTGAAAAAGGTCTTTGCAGAATGGATTGATAACGGACATAATAATTTTGATGACGAAAATACCATCATTCTATGCGTGGAATTAACCGATGGCTTGTTACTCTCCCATGGCACAAGATATGAGTTTTAGCTGTTTCGATGGATTCGATCGAGTATTACCAGTGATTTTTGCGCCAGTAGTACCATTATGCCTTTTGGCTGGCAGTGTACTGGCTTTTTTATGTTAAGGGATCCATTTCCCTTTAAGCGTGGACTTATGTGACAACATGATGCATGATAAGCAGCATGAAAAGGAGAACGGAGCAGATATGAAAGTAAACCTTCATGCGCCCGGTTGCGGACGCACCACCACACATGAAAGTCTGGCGGGCGCACTTGAAATACCTGAATTGATGCCGCCTAACCGGCGGCGAACTTTTAAGGTAAAGATGATGCGCCATGCTGTTTCTTTATGCTGTGCAGCGGCATTTATCTTATTGCTGACAGGCTGCAATCCAGCAAGCGGTGCAGCAGAGTATGAAGTTATCTACCCATCCGGCTATAGCAGGGATAGTTTTATTTATGATGAAAAATCTCCCATTGAGGGAAGTTCCTGCTGTCTTCAGTGG
The DNA here is from genome assembly GCA_910585435.1 of uncultured Hungatella sp. GTDB lineage: Bacteria > Bacillota > Clostridia > Lachnospirales > Lachnospiraceae > UBA3402. The sequence goes on from CAJUEJ010000017.1 coordinate 63,538, forward strand.
GAAGAAGCGGATGATTATAAGAAAACTTATGACTACGATATACATATCCTGGATGAAAATGGTTCGGAATTGTATACTTATCCCGATGTGGGGAGCAAAGCGATGCGTGGGAGTGTGCAGGAGGATGGTAAAATCTGGATTTGCGCGGAGCATTGGACGGCTCCTCACCACAATGGCTATGTGGAAGGCTGGCTGAAAGAAAGCGATCTGCTCCTGATTGATTTGAGTGATGGCGAAATCCTGTTTCAGGAGAAGGCAGGAGAAAATGAATTTTACATCACCACAAATGGAACACGATGCTATTTCTATGTTCCCGGAAAAGAAGAAAGGGAGAAGCTGTTTGGATTGATAAAGATACCTGCGGAAAATGCGGTAATTTATTACCGGGATACTTCGGACTGGGCGCAGAAACATGTGGTTTATACATTTGATTATGTTGCGGAGCCTGATATTGATACAAGCAAAGGAGTTTCGACACGTATCAGATTTTATTTATCTGAAAACCAGGTTAAAGTGGCATGGACATCTTATGAATCGGTGGGGAATGGGGATTGGGAGTACCTGGAGAAAAAGGTTTATGAAATTTCGCTTGCGGAAGATGCTTTTCCGTGAGTCAAAATTATTTTGAAGGAGTGAAAACTATGAATATCCTGAATTTAGCTGACCTGCTCTTATCTCCTGATGAAAAGGGGGAGCTGCAAACTTCAATGGAGCTGTTAGAGCAGTCAAAGTATTCTGCGTTTTATGAAAGCAATCAGAACATGATCCAAAGTATTTTATTTCTTGAAACGCTTGAAGAGTTTCTGGACTTTTCAAAGGAGAATAGCCTTGAGAAAGAATGTTTTTGCGCTGCTTTTCTCTGCGCTCACGGTTATGGTATCCAGATCGGGGGATATGAAGAGGATCTGACATCTGTCTTAACAGATTTCTTTCATGTGCAGGGAATGGAATATCCGGAAATTTCAGAGATTATCTGCAGAGAAAAAATATATACCGATTGCAGTGATCATGACAATTTCAAAAAGTCCATGACTGCAATAAACCAGGTTTTAGATACCCATGGGGTGAAATTGATTGTGTTGGAAGATTTTGTTTATTGTGATTGTGAGTACACGGTGCTGCGTATGGATAAAGCGCTTGCTGATAAAGTGCTTTCCTCATGGCACAGTGAAAATTTTGAGATTTACATGTGAAAAAGTAATTGCGCCCATACGATATCAGAAAGGAAGGTTGAGAAAAGAAGACGGAACAGAAATGATGAAGACAGGAGGCCCGTCAGGAGCGGGCAGAGATTTTGCAAAGGTAAGGGATATTTATGGAACTTGAACAGTTAAAATCTAAAATAGAAGAGCAGCAGGCAGTCTATGACGCCCTAAAAGAAGGGGATAACACCATGGTCTGTTATAAGGAATTTCAAAACGGGGAGTGGGGCACGGATGATGAGAACTACACGAACCGTTTACGGCTGGCATACTACCTTCTGTACTGCCATATTGAAGATGAAGAGGCGGCTGCCAGCCTCTTTGAGGAAGAACTGAAAGACAGGGAACGGAATTCTTTTCAGGGAATCGGAAGTACGTTGCGGGTGTTGACCCATCTTATCAGAAAATACAATGTGGATGGCAAATATACGGCTTTGCTGGAACGGGCAAAGAATGCCAACTTTGATTGTGCCTGCGGTTATGATCCGGATGAAGAAGTGGAGGATGACCTTGGGCGAAACAGCCTTTTGGATGGCATCTATCTGTGCCAGGAAATGGAATACAAAGATGTGATGGGAGTTATGGTGGATGAGTGGAAGAAAAATACAGTGGAGTGGTCAGGCTCTGACCGCAAAACACTGATTGACTTCAATACATTTCTGGGAAGGGACATGGAAAATGAAGGGCTCTACCGGGAACAGCTTGAAGAGATTTTATCAGAAGAAAACAGCAGTGCGAGAGATATTATTTCCGGGTACAAAAACCTGATCATGTATTATCTGCATATGGGTGATTATGGGAATGGGCTGTGTTTTTGCAAAAAGGTAATAGAAACTACGGATTATCAGCAGATCAGGACCTTGCGGCTGTTTAAGGATATTCTGGAAGTCTGCTTTGAACTTACAGTCAGGGATGCCAGGGCAGGCGCCGGCTTGTGGAGCTGGGCAAAGGCAGAATTTCAGAAAGTGCCGCAGTCAAGCCGATACGGGAATTTATATACAAAGGGGATTGCGGCGGCCAATGCCATGAATGATCCTTATGGAAAACAGTTAGAGCAGGAATATGAAAAATTCCTTGAGAGTGTCAGGAACGGCTGACAACAGATCAGAGACGGAGTGTTTTTGGGAGGGATTTTCAGGATGATGAAGCAGTATGGGATTGATCCAAGGCTTGTGATCTGGATACAAAAGAATACGGGACATGATCTGCAGACGTTCAGCGATCTGGCAAAGATCAAATGTCTGGACAGCAGAAAACGAAACTTTTCCGCCGTAAAGAAGATAGAAGATGTGCGTCTCCCTTCCTGGCTGGTAGTAAAGGAGGATGATTTTTCTTTGATTGGGGAGATGACGAAGCTGAAGCAGCTGTCACTCCATGATGCTGCCATTGATGACTACTCTTTTTTGGCCAGGTGCAGATGTTTAAATATACTGGATCTGCAAAATACAAGCTTTTCAGATTGCCGGCTGCTGGCAGGCCTTCCGGCCTTGAAGAAGGTCCTCCTGCCTGCCCGCAGCCAGTTAGTGCATAAAGAGGTGCTGGAACAGTTATCCTGTCGGATTGAGGTAAAAGAGGAAAAAGCAGAAGAACCAGGGAAGTGCTGTATGGAGAATCAGCATTCTGTAGAGAACCAGCATTCTGTAGAGAACCAGCATTCTGCAGAGAACCAGCATTCTTCAGGGCATCAGGCATTTTGTAAACCACTGCAGCTGGGAGATACCGCACACCTGAGTATTGACGGCATGGGGATAGTCCTGTTTTCAGCAGAGGTTATGAAATCCGTTATTCCAGGAAGCGATTTTCTGACAGAGGAATTTACGAATCCGAAGCAGGTTGGCGCACACATCCGGAAAGGAGATATCACGGCTTTCTGTACAGGTACAGGAGGCGATTTCGTACTCTGGTTCCGCTCTGGCTGTCCGGACTCCAATGCAGAAAAGGAATTCCCGATTATGATTCGGCTGGCACTGGAAGTAAGGGGCGGTTCTCTGCAGTTTTGTGATCTGTTCTGGTTAAGCAGCTGGAATGCGGATTTTCCCCAGGAACAAAAATTGTCTCTGCCGGATGGATACTATCATATAACGGTATGTACCAGGAGGCCGGAATCCGGATATTGGGGAGACGACCAGATGATCTGCCTCTATTTTAATAAACGGGAAGAAATGCCGGAACTCATATGGCCTGGAGTTCCTTATTTGTTTACGGAAGCGTCCGAATCAGAATCGGATGAAACCGGAACCCAGGGGCAGAACAGAAGGGATTATATGGAAATGCTCTGTCAGCTGTATGCGGTAGAAGAACCGCAGGGCTATACAGAGGAAGAAATCGCCGTTGTGAAAAAATATTTTGATGCTCTTCCTCTGGTGCTGGAAGAGTTTTGGAAAAGGGCGGCATGCACAGAGGCGATCCATAAGGTACAGGATAAGTGGATGAAACCGGAAGATTTCGATAAATGGGACTGGTTAAGGGACAGCGATTACCTAGTATGACCCACACCAATTAACCATATGTTTCACTTGTCTAAATTTCCATCTGCTTCGTTGTCATCGGTCAACGATGCCACCGCATCGCCTCCCTCTTCCGCCTTGCAGGCTGAAAATTTATCCTGCGCGAAACATATGGTTAATTAGTGCGGGTCATACTGGTGATTCTGATTGAAAATCAGGGATGCTGCCGGGCAGGAATTCGAAGAAAAGATCTGGGAAAAACAGATCCGCCGGTTTATGTGGCTGCAGATGGGATTGATGACTGGAAATGGACCTTATGCACCGGAACACTCAGCGAATTTCTTCAGGCTGCCCTTGCCTATGAATCCGTATTTGCGGTCCCCCTTCATGGGGAAGAGCTTATGTACTGGATTACGCAGGAGGAACTGGAGACAGTCCGCTCCGGCCTTGAAAAACAGCCCTTCGGTCTTCATGGCTGGCTGGGGATGGACATGAGTTTTTACAGCAATGCCCCTGACAATATGGTTGTGGTTATGGACTGCGGCGACCTGGAAGTGCTTTATGGAGCTGCCAGCGAAACAGGATATAAGAAACTGATGGAGGTTATGGAAGGCCTTGGGGAAGGGATGTAAGGGATTATCTGTGAGAAGCTTGCCAGGCCGGATTATGAGCAGCTGGAACTGGAAAATGTATTGAGGGCCTGTGCTTTGCTGCCGCCAAAGGAGGATCTGCCGGCACGCTTTGTGTCTGCCGCGATGGCGGCGTTCCAGGGAATCATCGGGAAGGGTAAAAAGAAGGAATGAAAGAGTGTTTTAAAGTGATCGGATATTATATATGCGAAATAATCCATACACCTCAATGGCTGAGGGGCATCAGCAGGCATCTTGTATCTGTCAGTGGCTGCATAGGAGAGCAGCATCCCAGGTGGGAATGTTTTATGGGCGGATGGAGCAAAGAGGAAGCACGGAAATATGGGGAGAAGCTGCGGATTGACAGAGAACAGTACAGGGAATTTTCGAAAACGGCAGGCTGCCTTTTTGATGCCAAAAGACTGGATGTGGATTGCAGGTTTTTGGATTTATGGGATGCAAGAGATTTTTGTGAGAAATTTTGTCGGGCGCTCCCATGCTGTGTGGTAAGTATCTCTACAACCATGGAGTATTATAAAATCCTGCTGGATGAGTTGAAGGGCAGTAACAGCCATGCTTTGATGAATGGTGAGAATGATAACAGCCCATGTCTTGGAAATGATATTTTGGGATGGGATATTGGCGGTTTTCATTCTTTTCTGTGCAATTCTCTGCAGAAGGAATTGCCAGAAGCAAGATTCAATGACGTGGGACTGCTGAGCAATGTATTTCAGGAAGCAGAGGAATTCGCACGTCAGATCGAAGGAAAAGGGGAGCCGGTGGAATGGATTCCCTGCAGGATTGGAATGCATGGACAGACCGCAGAGTTTGACCGGCTGACAGGAGGCGGAAGATGGGAAAGACAGGACAGCCCCCATGGGCAAAGCGTATTTTAAAGCTGCTGGAGCAGGCAAAGGCGAAAGACCGGGATCTTGTGCGGTTTGGTGCCTACAGCCACAGGTATAAGCTGTCACCGCCTGCCAGCGAAGAGGCGATACAAAAATTTGAGGAGCAGGAGGGAATCCGGCTGCCGGAAGAATACCGGGACTTTCTTCTTTTTGTGGGAAACGGCGGCGCAGGCCCTTATTATGGGCTTTATGGGGTGGAGACAGGGGAAAAGGAGCTTCACGATGCCCACGGCTCCTGTCTCTACCGCATGCAGGAAGACTGAGGGAAGCCCTGAACCGAAACGACCTGGACAGAAATGACAGGATCGCGCTTTTCCATTGCATCCAGAAGCTGAAGGGGAAAGAGGAGGTGCTGGATTATTTCCTGGATTATCTGTCCACAGAGGAAGATCCTACTATGCTGATTTACGCCGTCTGGTGTACGGAAGGGGTGGAGAACCAGCAGCTTAAGGAACTCTATGTGGGGCTGATGGATAAGTACAGGACCCATGAAAATACAAAATCTGACTATAAAGGCAGCCAGATGGTCTTAAGGGGCGGCGCCTGTATGGGAGCCAGCAGGCCGGAGGGGCAGCTTACAAGTAACCTGATGCGGCAGTTTGATTATTTTGGCATGAATTACCCGGGAGGCTTTAAGCTTCTCATGGATGAAAGCAGATGGAAAGAATGGAAACGGCAGAACGGATTTGGTAAGTGACAGCGTTTTCAGCAAGGTCAATAGGTGCATGGAGCAGGACAACTTAATTGAAATGATGTTGGGGTCAAAAGGTCTTTTTGACCCCTTTGATACCGGATTGCTCCGCACTTTGTGTCTACGCTCCGCTTCGGTCGTTGCCAAACGGGCATCACTGGTGCCCGGCAACCCGCAATCCTCAAAAACATTCAAAATCCGCCCTAATCGGGCTACTTTTTCATGTTTTTGGCGGGTCCCAAGGCCAAAAATCCTCTTGCAAGCAAGCTTGCATCGGATTTTTGACCTTTTGACCCTGGTATCATTGAAATTGTTTGGTAACAGTTGAAGGGTTATCTGTTACATTGTTTGTGGAGGCAGTGTGCGAAACTGGCCTGATGGATTTAATCTTATGTGGATATTTTAATATATCCAGCTGCGGCATATAATTACTTCATTACAAAAAATTACTTCATTGCAAAAAGGAAAGGCGGCAGCAGGATGCATAAGAAAATACTTTTAATAAACGATATGGCCGGTTATGGGAAGGTAGCTTTATCGGCAATGATTCCGGTATTGTCCCACATGAAATATGAAGTCTTCAATCTGCCTACGGCACTGGTATCGAACACGCTGGATTACGGAAAATTTGATATTCTGGAAACGACGGATTATATGAGAAATTCCATGAAGGTGTGGGATGAGCTTGGATTTGAATTTGATGCCATATCCACCGGCTTTATTGTTTCTGAGGAACAAGCAAAGCTGGTGGCGGAATTTTGTGCCTGTAAATCTGCAGGGAAGGGCGCTTTGGGAGGCAAAAAGGGCGCGGCAGTTTTTACGGATCCCATTATGGGGGATGACGGGAAGCTGTACAATGGAGTTACGGAAAACACAGTGCAGATGATGCGGCGGCTGATTTCCGCTGCAGACTATATTGTTCCTAATTATACGGAGGCAGCGTATCTGGCGCAGATACCTTACTGCCCGGAGGGCGCTTCTGCTGATGAGATTTATGCCATGATTGACAGACTGCGGACACTGGGGGCAAAATCGGTGATAATTACCAGCATTGTGATGAAGGATACAGAGAAAAAGTCTGTCATGGGGTATGATTTTTTGAAAAAAGATTACTTCAAGCTGGATTTTGATGAAATTCCGGTTAGGTTTCCGGGAACAGGAGATATTTTTTCCTCGGTTCTCATGGGAGGGATTCTGGAGGGAAATGACTTAAAAAGCGCAACACAGAGGGCAATGGACACCGTAAGGAATATGATAGTTGAAAATCAAAACAATAAGGACAAATACAAAGGGATTCCCCTTGAATTATGTATGGAGGCGCTTGACAGATGAAGAAACCAAAGATAAAAATTACGCTTATTGACCGGAAGGGCGCGGTGGGATGCCACCGGGGACATAAGGTGGGGGATTCCTTTGATTTTGATACGGAGCGGGGGAAGCTTTGCCCCATGGCTATGCATGTTGCTTTTCCCTACGTGGATATTCTGCGGTACGGCGGCGAAATTCCCGGACAGGAGAAGGGAACGGCGGTGTTTGCCTGCCCGGATGTGGATACGCTGAATGTGTTTAAGATAGAACGGGTGGAGGAATAGGGAGGCAGGCAGCAGTTACAGCTTAATTGTGGTTCATAAGATTTATAAGCGATAAAATTTTCGATACTGATTCGGAGTCATAGAATATTCTCTTTTAAAAAGTTTGATAAAATAATTTGCATCAGGAATGCCGGCCATAGTACTGATGTTTTGAATGGTTAAATCGGTATTGGACAGAAGACGGGAAGCTTGTGACAGACGTACATGCTGAATATAGCTGCCTGGAGTTTTTCCCGTCTCTGTCCGAAAGTCAGAGATTAGACGATTGATACTGACGTTCAACTCATCCGCCAGCTGTCTTACAGTCAGATTTTGTGGATAGTGGTGTTCAATATAATGTATGGTGCTTAATTCACTGGAATTTCCGCAAGGCAGTACTAGGTTGCTGTATTGATGGTCTTTATGCGCAAGGATTTCCTGGCAGAATCTGTTAACCAGTTTTTCTTTTTCCCTGAAAATTTCTTCAACCGTTTTGGCGTTCTGGGTGGTAATGGTATTTGGGGTAGACATTAAATCGATGACAGCGGCTGGGAGCCCGGTTTGGGGTGAGTAAAAACTGATAACTTGTAAAAAACAGCTATCATGCGATGACACTTGTAAAGAAACAGCTATCATGCTATGATATTACATAAGAAAAGAGGACATTATATCATGTTGATTGTGTATTTGGATAATTGTTGTTACAATCGTCCCTTTGATGATCGTTCCAATATAAGGAATTATCTGGAACGGGAGGCGGTGTTGATTATAATGCAAATGGCTTATGAGGGGAATATTAAGATTGTTGGGTCAGAAGTTTTGCAAAAAGAAATGTCATTAATTTCTAATAATGAAAAGAGAAGAGACGTTGAAAGTATATATAATGAATTAACATCTGCGGTAATCATGCTAAACGGATGGATTATTCGGCGAGCTGAAGAGATTATGGCTCAATCCTCAATTAAATCATTTGACAGCCTTCATTTAGCGAGTGCTGAAACGGAGGCAGATGTATTGTTGACAACAGATACAAAGTTTATGAAAGCAGCGAATCGATTAAACACAAAAATAAGGGTAAGAAACCCTATTAATTTTCTTCTGGAGGTGAGTGAAAATGAATACGGCAATTCATCTGACAAAAGGAAGTGAAATCAGGCGTATAGGGACGGAGGCTTTAATAAAAGCGTTGGGACCTCTTGGAATGGCCAGGTATCTGGAAGAGTATGACAATGGAGGGACAGGGGATTATACAAAGGAAAAGTATGAGCAGCCTGAATATTCTGTTGAAGATATTTTGAATATGGATTTGCAGAAATAAAGATAAAAATTATATTTCCAGTATGGCTTTTGCCGGCTTGATATAAATATACAGCTTCGGTCAAATCAAACTAAAAACAGTCCAAAATGTGCTGAACACACCAACCGTATAAAGGGCATACCGCAGAGTTTCTTTAATACGCTGCCATTTCTTTGCACCGAAATTAATAGAAATAATGGGCTGTGCAGCCTGGCCTGCACTATAAGCGCAGCACTGAACAATCGTACTTACATTGATAACCGGATCGTAAACAGAAAGCGCATTACTGCCTAAATATCTCATAATCTGACGGTAAAAAAGCACGGTCAAAATCCCCATATCAATAATAAATATAAAAATGTAATCGAAGGCAGCATTGAACAATCCTCCGGCTAACACACCAGCAGTCGCAAGTTCAGGGGGATTGTCATTCCGCAGAAATGCCGCCAGCATCTGATTGAACAGGAACAGCGGAACAACCGCTTTCACTGACATTAAATAAGTTTCGGCCAGTGCAAGAAGGCTTTCATCTGCACCGAAAAACAGCAGGATTGCCAAAAAGCACAACCATGAATAAAAAGGGTTAGGAGAGATTGATGAGCGGATTATACAATGAAATCAGCCCTGAATTACAAGGAAGTATCCTGAGGGGCATTTTAGGAAGTGTCACCGGGATGGTTGTCTGCATCCTGGTGATTCTGTTATGCTCCCTGTGCCAGATGGAAGGTTTCCGTATCATGCTCCTTTTTTTCGCAGGGCTTGTGATCGGGTGGTTCTACCGTCTGTTCCATGGGCGGCGGTCAAAAATTGCCGCCTATGTTACTGTGGGAATCTGTACTGTGCTGGCCAGCGTCCTCTGGGTAGTGATGCTGGCTTTATTGCCTGTTCTCGTTTCTCCGGCTCCATTCACAGCAGCGGATTTGAGCAGGCTGTGGGGGAAGCTCTGGGAACTGCTGCTTTTGTGTGCCGGCCTGGGGCTGACCGGATTTTTCTTTACCAGAGGAAGCCTGCTGGCCTACGCAGACTGGAAAAGAGGCCCCTGGCATATTGCATACGCAGGGGGGAACGGGTATTCCTACAATCTGCTTCCGGAAAAACTTCCTGCCATCAACCCACCAGCGTACTTTGCCGTACACAGCCGCCTGGCGCCGGGGACCTGGCTCATTGTGGAGGGCAGCAGCCTTCGGTGGCGGAGACGGCTCAGGAAAGACTGTGTATTTTCCGTCCGTGATATTGCCGGTGTGGTGCTGGGGCCGGGGAATGGGTGTAATGTACTTTATGACAGGAACTATCGGGTACTGGCTAAGTTTGCAGGCAGCATGGAACACGCAGACCTGATGCTCCTCTGGCTGCTCCAAAGGGAGATTCCCATCCTCAACGGGCCTGCCGGGTGGCATTCCCTGGCTGAGGCCGGCCCTGAGCAGGAACCGGCGGAGTCTTTTGCTCTTCAGCAGCAATTTACTCTCCGCCTGAAACGCTCTGCCCGGATTGGTTTTACAGGGATTGGGTGGTTCCTCCTGCTTCTCGGGGCGGCTCTTTTCCTGGCGCTGGACTTTTCTGCCCTGACTGTGGCAGAACGGATGGCCATCATTTTCCTTGAGCTGGCTGTGATGGGAATGGGCATTGTCTATCTGCGGATGGGGAAGGCCTGTCAGGTGGAAGTGGATGGGGAGCAGATGCGTGTGGTCTCCCGGTTCGGGCGGACTGCAGAGTTTTCTGTGAGAAATGTGTCCTCTGTCTCCAGAAGTCTGGGCTGGCTTGTGCTGTATGACAGGGAGTTCAAAACCCTGGCAAAGGTGGATTCCTGCCTGGAGGATATGGACAGGCTAAAAGAGTATCTGGCATCCTATGGGATAAAGATGTTATCAGTGAGAGGACGTATGTAGAAAACATGATGCTGCTTCCGGTTAGTCAATACGATGAAAAAGAATACGAGGTACGGCAGATTCTTTGAGACGAATGATTGCAGCAATAATTTTGAAGAATGCCGCCTGTGGAATGGAATAGACCCTGCAAGTGCAAACGAGTATTCCGACCAGAATATCAAGCAGGAATACAGCGCGGCGCAGCTACTGGAATATTACAGGCAGGGGCTTAAGCTGCAGAACCGGCTGATTGAGTTGTACCGTGAAAGGCAGGACGAATATGGCAGGTAAAACGGCAGGTAAAAGAAAAGCAAGAATATGTTTTGTCAGCCTTATATGTGCGCTGATTTTACTGCTTACTTCATGTGATTTCCGTCTCAAGTCCCAGGGGGATGTGGAAGCATATTTAGAAAGAAAGTACGGCCGGGAATTTACGGTGCTTTCCTCCGAGTCTGTTACCGATGAGTATTATGATGATGTATGGAAAGTAATGGCATATACCGTGTCACCCAACGATAACCCGGAGACGCATTTTTTTGTATTCAACACAGTTGAGGGGGAGCGTTTCAGCGTACCTGGCTTTCGTAACGGGTTACAGGATACCTATTCACTTGATATTTTCAGCCAGGCATTTGAAACGCGGGCGGCTGATACGGATGTGGAATATTCCTTTGACTACTTCTATCCTGTCAAGTCATCATCCGTTTACTATTCTGATTTGTATGTAAATATCGAGCCGGTTTCTTCGGAAAATCTGGAAACCGTGTGTACGGTATTATCCCTGGCCTATGCAGATACCTTTGAGGAAGTTAAGGAGATACCCTATGGTGTGTCTGTAATGCTTACATATAGGGAATCTGCATGGCCGGAAGACCAATCTTGTCTTATAAAAATTGACAGTCTTTATTTAAGCGGGCTTGACACAAACGCTGAAACCATTGAAGAATATATTTTGAATGAGGTAAGTAAATATCAAACAAATCAAGGAGATTGAAGGATGGGAATTTTTGATAGGTTCAAAAAGAAAAAGGGAGTAAAAAGGCCAAACTTGATTGTCTTTGAAAAAGAGAATGGTGATAATGATTATGCGAATTTTGAATTGAAGGTAAAGCCCCGGATTTCGATTGATGAGGGCTTTCCGCAGGAAGCATATCAGCACCTTGCAGGGAGACGAAAGGAAATGCTGGCGCAGATTGAAGAGATTATTTTCAGGAATTATCTTGATGAAACCAGTGAAGACCTTTCCTCGGAGGTTGGCAGTTTTCCTGACATCCGTTATTTTACGGGAAATTATTATGTTGTGTACGAGAGTTACGGTTTCAATTACCGGGATCATAATCACCTTCCTTACCACATCAAAAACGGACAATATAGAAACGTAAGCTATAAAGGAAATGAGCGGCAAGAAAAGTATCTCCCTTTGGACAGCGATGAAATCACAACGTATTATAAAATTTTTATCCAGGTTGGGCTGACTGGAATGGAAAGGGGACAGGAAGAAGATTATATGAGCCTTGATGTGGCAGCGGAAATTTCCTCCCTGGACGATAAAATTGAATTTGAAGTGTTGTCTCATGGTGTAATGTAAACGAAAAGAAGGGGGGAGGAATGAATGATATGGATAGAACAATGATAGACGTTATTATAAAAAAGGCAGATGCTTTATGTCCGGATTCTCTGGCTCTGATTGGTGTCTATGGCTCGGTCATTACCGGAGATGAATACGAAAAATCCGATCTTGATTTGATGATCCTGATCAATGATGAAAACGGACAGGTTCTGGCTGACGGATTTATTATAGATGATGTTGATATAGGATATGATCTTTACTGTACCAGCTGGGATATGCTTGAAAAAGACGGGCAGTGTGACCACGCACATTTGTCTAAGCTGTTGGACACGAGGATTGTCTATTGCAAAGACAAAAGCGCATTGAAAAGGCTGGATGAGATCAGAAGAAAGGCGGCAGAGCTGCTTGCATCGGATAGGCGGTATGAGAAGGCTGACAAGGCATATGGCGATGCAAAAAAGATGTTTGCGGAGGTCTGCCTCACACATTCGTTATCAAAAGCCAGAAGCTGTGCAGGAGCGGCTATTGAGTTTATAGAAAATGCGGTCATGTTGTATAACGGCCGGTATTTCAGAAAAGGAACGAAAAGGGCTTTGGATGAGCTTAAACAACTTACCCTTCCTTTTGATCTTGAAACCAGGATCCTTGCCGTCATTCAGGCGGAAACCGTGGAAAAAATACAGGCAGAACTGACGGAAGTTTTCGTTTTGACAGACGGGTATCTGCAGGTTCCGAAGAAAAAGCAACTGCCTTCTGCAGATAATCTGCGTGGAACATATGAGGAAATGTATTCTAACTGGAAAAATAAAATGGCCGAGGCGGCAGGCAGAGATGATGTGTATTCTTCCTTTATGAACTTATTGTCTTTACAGTGGATGCTCCATGAGATTGCAGAAGGTATCGCAGTGGATGACTTTGAAATTATGGATAAATTTAACCCTGAAAATCTGGAAGAGAATGCGGATGTCTTCGATCAGGCTTTAGATAAGTATCTTGCAGAGTATGAAAAAGCGGGGATTTGTCCAAAGCATTTTGAGAGCATGACAGAATTTGAATTGACGGTATGCAGGTAATGTAAAATCCGTCTGGAGAGGAGAGAAAGAGGATATGTTATATCTGAAAGAAGCAAATATGGAAGATTTAGAGCAAGAATATGAGTTTGTAACAAACACTCCCGAGAACGAAAAAGGTTTTACAAATCCTGGAGCCGGATGCACCAAAGACGAATTTACATACAAAATTCTGCCAGGCTATATCAACGCGGCAAAGGGTATTGGACTGCAGGACGGATGGGTGCCGGAAACGGAATTTTTTCTATGGGAAGATCATAAAATTGTGGGCTGGTTCAGAATACGGCATTGGCTTACAAAGGAGCTGGCAAAAGGAGCAGGACATATAGGATATGGAATCAGGAAGGAATATAGAGGAAAGGGGTATGCCTCCCTGGGCTTGAAACTGACGATAGAAAAGGCGTGGCAGATGATTCGCGAAGATGAAATTTATATGTCCGTTCACAAGGATAATCCCGCATCCCTCAGAGTACAGATGAAAAACGGCGCGTATATTCATCATGAAGACGAACAGAAGATTTATACCAGAATAAAGAGATAGCTGTTAGAATTTTAGTTTACAGTTTGAAAAACAGATTGAGAAAAATAACTTTGTAAGGTGTGCGCACATTATGAGAAAAAATAACAGAACAGGAAAACGGCTGCGGCTGATACCGCTTGGATTGGGAGGCTATGCTGTATTTCTGGGCTTTGGCCTGGCAGTTATCGGATTTTCTGAAATAGAGGAAGTGATTGGCATTATCCGGCTTCTGATGGGGCTTGGTATGGCGGTTTTTGGTCTGCTGGGAATATGGGATGGAGTGCGTGATCTGGTTAAGCCGGAGAAAAGATATAAGCAGGCACCGGCCAGCCAGTTTATCCTTACGGATACATCCGGAAACAGGACGTCCAATGTTACGGTGGAGGCTTTACAAAAACAGCTGGAAGACCTGATGGAAAGTGATAAAGGGGGCGTTTTCAGACTCCAGATTCTGCCGCCATTTGCCGTGCAGGAGATAGGAAACGTAAGCCAGATTTTCTGCGTATACCATGAACTCTTTGGGTTGACGGTATTTTTGGACGAATCTAAGGGTGGATATGAATCGTACCATAAAAGCGCAGCGTTTGACGAGGCCAGGGACTGGTTTGAAAAACTCCTGACTGGCAGCGCTGATCTTTCGGGGTGGAAAAAAATGGAGAACGTTCCCCTGTGGGAGGAATGTACCGACGAAGATGAGGACAGCGAGGAAGAAGACAGCGAGGAAGAGGATGCCGGAGGGGAGGAAGACGGCATCTGTCCAGGTAAAATTGAGGACAGCCCGGAAAATACAGATGAGGCAGCAGAGCTGACAGCGGATGTTGACAAACCGGCCTCTTTTATAAATACAGAAGAAGCCGTGGATGGGAAGAGCGAAGCGGATACTGCCAAGCAGACTGAGGAACGCATAAAATCTTTCTGGCAGCAGCTTCAAAGGGAACAGAAAGGTCAAATGCGGGACTGGTATCAGTTACTGGTGATTTTTGGAGAGAGCTGGCATGATGAACACAAATTTTTCTCCGCCAGGGATGTGGAACTGGCTATTGACGGCATCCATGAGGGAAAATATACAAAGGCGGTCCTGGAACGGGGGACACAGGCACTTAATTTCTTTCCCGGCGTTCAAAATGACCTGATGGTGATCTGGTGTACCAATAACACAGGAGAAGGAAACACCAGGTTTCTGGCGAAAGAAGGAACCGTGGTACAGGTGAAGTTCTGGCTGGTAAATTACCTGGAACACAGCTTTTTTGAAGAAATGAGCGGATGGATTGATATTACCGATCAGATAGAAAAAGCAGACAGAAAGGGAAAAAAGAAACATGGGTAAGTATTTTAGCGATGTGGTGGATAAGGCCATTGAGGATCTTTATTATTGCTGTGATAACGACAAGGCAAAGGCGGCAGCGGATGCATTATTGCTTGCGGCAAAGGAAGAGGATGGGGACGCCTGCTATTTCCTCTCCCGCTGCTTTTCCGGCTCCTGCTACAGCTGGGAATACCATCCCTTTGAAGAAAATGAGGCGGCGGCCTATGCCATGCTCCATCAGGCGATCTCCCTTGGCAGCGCCGCTGGGGTTCTGGGGGCGCTGCGTATGGATATGCTGACACCGGAGCTAAAGGAGATCATGCCTTTTGACAGCATAAAAGAAGCGTGGAATGTGATCTATGAAAAAGCCGAAAACGGCTGCGCTTTCTGCCAGTACATGATTGG
>CAJUEJ010000018.1 GCA_910585435.1 uncultured Hungatella sp.
TCTACACGGCTCTGAACACTCTTTCCCTACACGACGCTCTTCCGATCTATTCTCTATGTACTGTCCGGGGTGCTGTGCCTTTTGATTGTGGCAGAGCTTCGCAAAATGTTTTGCACCGTGCTGGAGGACAACGCCTTCGTGGATGCCAACGTGGTTTCTCTCAAATCCATGGGGAAATACAGCTTTCTCATCTCCCTCCTGTCGGTTATCCGTATTTTCTTCTCTCCCACTCCGGCTACTGCGGTAGTGGTGATCGTATTTGCTATCGCCGGCCTGTTCAGCATCGTGCTGTGTCAGGTATTTGAGAAGGCAGTCC
The DNA here is from genome assembly GCA_910585435.1 of uncultured Hungatella sp. Classification (GTDB taxonomy): domain Bacteria; phylum Bacillota; class Clostridia; order Lachnospirales; family Lachnospiraceae; genus UBA3402. Next base: position 317 of record CAJUEJ010000018.1, read on the forward strand.
GATACAAGGAGGAAAATGATCTCACCATATAGAAGCATTCTATTATCACAGGAGGACCGCGAAATGGGGATTGTAATCAATCTGGACGTAGTCATGGCCAAGCGAAAGATAGGGCTGACAGAACTGTCTAAAGAAGTGGATATTACCATGGCTAACCTGTCCATCTTAAAAAATAATAAGGCTAAAGCCATCCGTTTTTCCACCCTGGAAGCCCTCTGCCGCACGCTGGAATGCCAGCCCGGGGATTTAATTGAGTTTGTGGAGGAAGAAAACGGATGCCAGTGACACGCTTGACTCTGACTAAAAACTGAGAAATGGAGATTTTTATGGAAGAATTAAAAAATGAAAACAAGAACCTTGCCTGTGAATCTGCTGAAAGCTTTGGAACTTCAAAACCGGAAACGGCAAACCAGGCAGATCAGCTAATCCGGCCAGCTCAGACAGCACAGACAGACCAGCTAATCCGGCCAGCTCCGGCAAACCAGGCAGCCACTTCCCAACGGGACGCCCTTCTCTCTCCTGTCACCAGACGATTTCCCTATTTTATGGGACTGAGCCTGGCCTTCGGAGCAATTTATACCTTTTGCCTGTACAGGAACCCTGCCGGGATCACCTACCCTCTGTTTACTGCCTTTGCCTGCCTGTGCGGGTATCTGGCCTGCAAGGGGCTTGATGTCCCCTTAAAGCGCGGAAGCTATTTTCTGATGGCTGCCGCCCTCTTAATCGGCATCGGAACCTGCCGTACATCCGAATGGTTTCTCATATGGTTTAACGGCATGGCTTTAATTCTTTTAGGCATCGTATTTGGAATCCACCAGTTTTATGATGACCGTACCTGGAACATAGGGAAATATTTCTGTTCCATCGTCGTATACGTATGCCAGGCTCTCGAGACCCTGCCCTGTCCCTTCCGCCATACCTGTTCCTACATGAAAAAACAGGAAAATAAAACCATGAAAAGGATTTCTTATTTCTTCATCGGTTTCTTAATCGCTGTCCCCATGCTGGCTGTGCTGGTTGCCCTTTTGGGAGCGGCAGATGCGGTATTTTCCAATCTGATTCATGAACTTTTGGGGAAACTGTTAAAGCCTGCAACCATATGTTCCGTTCTGATGCAGTTTTGCTTCGGAGTGCTGGCTCTGTATTGCATCATCTGCGGATGCTGCCTCCACGGCCTGAAGCCGGATCCGGCCAACCGGCAAAAAGGAGAGCCTGTGATTGCTTTTGCCTGTATGAGTACCATATGTGCAGTCTATCTGCTGTTCTGCGGGATTCAGATCATTTACTTATTTTGGGGAAAGGGAAGCCTGCCCCAGGGATACACCTTCTCCTCCTATGCCAGACAGGGATTTTTCCAGCTTCTCCTAGTGGCTTTCTTAAACCTGATTATGGTGCTGTGCTGTTTAAAATATATCCGCCCTCATAAAGCCTTACATGTGGTTCTGACATTCATCTGCCTGTGTACCTATGTAATGATTGCCTCCGCCTGGTACCGGATGATGCTGTATGTGGGAGAATATCATCTGACGTATCTGCGGCTGATGGTTCTGTGGTTTTTGGCCATGCTGTCCATTCTCATGATTGGCGTCACGCTCATTATATGGAAGACAAAATTCCCCCTGTTTTCCTACAGTCTGGCTGTGGTATCAGCCTTTTACATCGGCCTTTTGTGGGCCAGGCCCGGATCCATCGTAGCATGGGATTACGTAAACCATATGGACACCAGCCATATTACAGAGAACGATTTTTACTTTCTGTACTATGAGCTTAGCGCGGATGCAGCGCCGGCTATCTCCACTCTCAGATTTACGGAAAACACCACAGACGGACATGATTACAGCACCCAGCTTAACAATTATTATTATGTCCATTCTCAGAAAAACTACCGCAAGCTGGGAATCCGGAACTATAACTTTGCCCTGGCGAAAGCCTGGCAGCTGTTTCCATCTTATTCTGATATAGAATAGGCGGCTATCGCCTTACTTTCCTTCATATTGCTTCAACAATTCTTTTAATTTGGCAATCTCGTTTTCTTTCGCTTCAAGTGTTATATCTTTCTTCTTGAGTGCCGCCTCTTTTTCCACAAGCTGGACAAGTGCGGCCTCTTTTTCTTCTATCGCCGCCTCAAGTATTTCTTCTTTCTCTTCCACTTCCTTCTGAAGCTCCTCTATCATATATTTTAACGTATTTTCATCCAATATTCTCAACGCTTCCGAGAACATCTCCAACACCTCCTCAGGCTTCTGACGGAGCATGGCTGTCTCCTCATAAATTTCCTCAAGCCACGGATACTCCTCCATAACTTTTTGGGCTTCCTCTAAGTCCTCTACAGTTAACAGAGACAGCCACGCTGTCTGTTCACTTCTTTCTTTAGAATAGCGGAAGTTCTTAAATACGTCAAGCGCTACCAATGTATATTCCTGTAAAAACTCCATGTGCAGACCAGTATCAAAGACCATTTTTCCCCGATGGAGATATGCTGTAGATATATCATGGAATTCCTTTGTGCTTTTCTCAAATATGACAATCACATAGACCTTCTTGATATCACGATATGTAAAGTCTCTTCCCCTCACCCCTTTAACTCTGGCATACTGGCGCATTAGCAAATCCGCTCCATAGCAGGAAATCCGCTCCGCCGGAAAGGCATACCCCTGTTTCTGAATCTCCACATTCACCAGCGAGCCGTCCTCAAGCTCACCTAAAAGATCCATAATCAAAAGGGTTCCTCCACTTAAAACACTATCCTCTGTGGGAAGCATTTTAAGCACTCTGACTGTAATTCCTAACATACAGGATATAAACCGAGACAGGCGATCTGGATGAATATCCGGATGAAAAATCCTTTTGAAAAAAGGGTCATACGTAAGAGGAAGTGATTTCTTACCATGGCAGAAATCCAGAAAACGCCTTTTCCACTCCTCATTCAGTCCTTGATAGCGGCTGTAAAGAATCGGTGAACATTTTAGAAATCCAATCACCTCATCTCCCTGTTTAGACATAAACACAGCCTCTCTGTCCTGCACATGTTCCTGTATCCAATCCCCTGCCTTTCCTTTCTGTATCTCCTTTGTATCATCTCTTGCATTTCTTTGTACCATAGGCCTTCCCCTCCATAAATAGAATTTTATCAAATCCGGAATATGCGGTGAGAACTCACCGGAAATCTTGACATTAGATTTTCATGATGGAACCAATATAGCATACGGCAGACGGTTTTACTATAAATTTTTTATAAATCTTTATGAAATCTTTTTTAGCAAACCTAAGGCTCCCCGGCAAATTCTTTCACCACCAAAACCCCCACCGGCCCCAGCAAAACTCCCAATATTCCGAACAGCTGAAGGCCCACATACATGGAAATCAACGTTTCCAGAGGCGACAGCCCTACCTTATCCCCCATCAGCTTCGCCTCTAAAATCTGCCTTACAAAATAGCATATCACATAAAGCCCAAAAATAACCAGTCCCCGAAGCCATTTCCCCCTCAGACACGCCCCGATTGCCCACGGAATCAGCACAGTTCCTGTGCCAAAGATAGGAAGAGCATCTAAAAGCCCGATTCCGATTCCTGCCAGTATGCTGTAGGGATTGCCCAAAAGCGAAAATCCGATGGTGCAGATTTCCATAGTCAGAATCATGATCAGCCCCTGGGTCCGCACATAGGCATTTCCCACCCTGCGAAGCAGTCTGCCTGTTCTTACAAATTCCTGATGAAAAACGGAGTTTTCCATCCGTTCCTTCCATGTATCCAGTTCCTGGATAAACAGCATCACACCAATGGCAAATAAAACCGTGATGATGCAGCAGCCGACACACCATTTGGCAATCGTCAGCGAATTACCCATAATATATGGCATAACCCCCTGCTTTATGGTGTCCATAAAATTGATAATCATCTCCTGCATAAGGAATACCACAGAATCAGCCTTAAGTCCAAAGGAATGTTCCAGCTCATGGCAGATTCCCGTCAGGCAGATATCCAGCTTTTCAATCCAGTAGGGAAACCGTTCCGATAACAGGTACATCTCCCCATATAACTTCCGGCTTCCGGCATAAATCCCCAGCCCTAAAAGAAGGAACAGGATTCCCAGCTCCACAATCCCCACTGCCCCTGCCCCGATGCCAAACCTTCGCCCCCGCCATCTAATCTGCAGCTTCTCAGATATCCAGCATGCGGAGGGCTTTAAAAGAACCGCGGCTACACAGGCAAACAAAAAAGGCATAACCAATGGCAGCAGGTATCGAAACACCCCGTACACTGCCACCGCCATGCCTAAAATTTTCATTAATTTTCTGAATTTCTCGTTTTCCTGCACGGATTCACCCTCTGCCTTTTCATTTCTTCCAGAATTCGTAACAGTTCAGATACCCTTAAGATTTTGCTGTTTGAGAAATCGTGGAAGGTCCGCCTGTCGAGAGAATGATATTGTTTCTCGTGGGCACGCTCGCGCTACGTGAAGAGCATAGCGGTACATAAGGCGCTAAAAGACAGCGCCTAAGTACCGATGGTCTTCAAGTACCCTGGAGAAACAATATCATTCTCTCGACAGGCTACGTTATCTCGAAATGTCAAGTGTTTACTCTTACCAATATTCTCAAATTTTAATTTTAATATGCTGGAAAAACCTTACAATACCCCCATCCAAAAGGCAGAATCCAACAGCCCTCATGGCTGTCCTTACTACAAAATAACTGCGAAATAGCAACAAAGCAGGCCAAAACCTACCCTCACTCCACAGGAACCTTCAGCCACACAAATCCATAGGCAGGAATCAAAATCCATTCCCCTGCCTCCACCTTTTCCCCTGTCAGAAGATTCTGTCCTCCATGTTCACAGAACACCCGTTTCTCCTGCCAGTTAAAATTAAAAATACCCTGGATTTTCTCTGTCTCCCCCGTACGTACAATACCTAAAAGCCCATTATCCCCAAAATCCACGGTCTGCACCTGGGCCTCACTGCCAAAAGCCTCATGGCAGCTGCGCAGCGTCTCCAGCTTCCGAAGCCCGTCAAACATCCTCTGCTGAACGGTCCCCTCTTTCTCAATATTCTCCACCAGCTCCCACTTAAACTGTCCCCGGTGAATATAGCGGGAATCCTCCGCCTTATCCGGATCCTCCTTGTAGGTATAATCATTCACCTGTCCGATCTCATCCCCGCTGTAAATCACAGGAATCCCCGACTGGAACAGCATATAGGCATGAAGCATCCGATCCAGGCGGATAGCCTGCTCCATCCCCGCCTCATCCTGACAGAACCCGGCCTTCTCCACACCGCACATAGAAGCCGCCGTCCCGCAGAATCTGGCATCCTTAGTCACAGGGTCATTATTGTACAGTTCCCCTCTGCTAAAGCTCTCCTCCAAAGCTCCGGTAAAGAAATCATTGAGATACTGCTTATGAGGCACCTGCTTCATCCCCCAGGACTCCAGGGTATCATAATCCAGCCCCCATCCGATATCATCATGGCACCGCAGATAATTCAAAAACGTATACGACTTAGGCAGCCCATACACAATATCCATCTGTTTTCTAAGCAATCTGGTATCCTGAACCGCCACCGTATGCCAGATGGTTGCCATAGTAGTCACATTGTAAAGCATATGGCACTCCGGCTTTTCCACCGTTCCAAAATAAGGCGCCACCTTCTCCGGCTCCATCACCACCTCACCCAGCAGCAGAATCCCCGGACACACAATCTCCCCGATCATCCGCATCATCCGGACAATAGTATGCACCTGCTTCAAATTCCTGCAGCTGGTCCCCAGCTCCTTCCAGATATAAGGCACCGCGTCGATCCGGATCACATCAATCCCCAGATTGGTCATAAACAGGAAATTATACATCATCTCATGGAACACCAGCGGATTCCTGTAATTCAAGTCCCACTGATACGGATAAAAAGTAGTCATAACCCACTTTCCCGTATCCGGCAGCCACGTAAAATTCCCCGGCGCCGTAGTAGGAAACACCTGAGGCACCGTCTTCTCATACTCCCCCGGAACATCCCAGCTGTCATAGAAGAAATACCTGTCCTGATACTCCTTCTCCCCCGCCCTGGCCCTCCTGGCCCACGCATGATCCTCCGATGTATGATTCATAACAAAATCCAGGCACAAACTGATCCCCTGCTTATGGCACTGAGCCGCCAGATCCTCCAGATCCTTCACCGTCCCCAGTTCCTCCTGCACCTTCCTGAAATCCGCCACCGCATACCCGCCGTCCGAGCGCCCCTTAGGCGATTCCATAAGAGGCATCAGATGCAGATAATTCACCCCGCAGGACTTCACATAATCCAGATGCTTCTTCACACCCTTAAGGTTCCCTGCAAACTGCCCAGTATACATCATCATGCCCAGCATGTCATTTCCCTTAAACCACTGCGGATTCTCTTCCCTCTCCAGATCCAGCTTCTTAAGAGCCGCCTTCCTCTGCCCGTACATATCCTTCATCATACCCAGCAGCTCCTCAAAATGCTCCGCCGAATCATACAGCTCCATATAAAGCCACTTCAGCTCATCCAAATGCCTGGCAAACCGCTTCTCATAAATCTCCTCATTCTTCCCCATATAAATATAAGCCTCCTTTACCCTGCTTTCCCTCTTAAACTATCTATCCCTCATCCGACACCATTCCACCTACACCAACAGGCAAACTCCAAACAGCAACTCGCCTCCAAGCCATCTTCAAACTTAAAAGTATGGTTCCTCCCACACTGCCCCATCAACTTCCAAATTATCTATCGACAATACTTCTCAGCCCCAGCAGCCAACAGCTCCGGAACCAGTTCTCTTCCGTTTGCATTTGCAGGAGTCCTAGAACCTCTAAGCCTCCGGGAATCTGCGTCAGGGGCAAAAATTCGCATGTCTGAGCGAAGCGAGTTCGGATTTTTGCCCCTGCTTTTAGCAGATTTCCGGAGGCTTAGAGGTTCTGGCTCCGAAACCCGCAAACGGAAGAGAACTGGTTCCGGAGCGTCCCCTCCGCGACCTCTTACTATCTCATTCTACACCTGAACCAAATACATCCTATAAGCCAAATACTCCCCCGCCCTCTGCGGAACCGGAATCCCTCCATACATCAAAGCAGCCCCGGTATAAACCACCCCGGTATCTTCCTCCCGATACCGTTTCTCAGGATCAAGCCCCGCCGCCTTCACATAAGGCACAACCGGATTCCCATGAGTATTCTGCATCACAACCTGAATCAGACTCTCCCTCTTATCCTCCCGTACAAACTGCCATGCCGCCACATCCTGCTCCATCGGATTAGTCAGCCGATAATAATCCCCGTTATGTATCACATCCCAGTACTTATGATACTCCTCAATCTGCCTCTTCACCTGCTGCTTCTCTTCCTCTGTCAGCCTGCACAGATCCAGCTCATACCCAAAGCTCCCTGCCATAGCCACAGCCGCCCTGGTATCAATAGGCGTAACCCTTCCGTTCTGATGATTGGGCGCCACAGACACATGGGATCCCACCGCCGAAACCGGATACCCGAAAGACGTCCCATACTGGATAGAAATCCTGTCAATAGCATCCGTATTATCACTGCACCATATCTGAGGGCAATAATACAGCATCCCGGCATCAAACCGTCCACCGCCGCCGCTGCAGCCCTCCACCAGAAGATCCGGATAATTCACATGCAGCCTCTCCAGAAAATCGTACAGTCCCAGCACATAGCGGTACAGCACTTCCCCCTGCCTGTCCGCCGCCATCACCGCAGAATACACGTCCGAAATACTGCGGTTCATATCCCACTTCATATACTCAATATTGGCGCTGTCAAGAACCATGGAAATCTGCTTATAAATCCCGTCCACCACTTCCGGCCTTGAAAAATCCAGCACCAGCTGGGAACGTCCTCTCACCGGCTTCCTTCCCGGTATGGCAAACGCCCAGTCCGGATGCTCCCGGTACAGTTCACTGTCCTCCGAAACCATCTCCGGTTCCACCCAAAGTCCGAACTTCATGCCCAGACCGTTGATCCGGTTCACCAGATCCTTTAAGGTGCCCCCCAGCTTTCTCTCATTGGTCTTCCAATCCCCAAGCCCGGAATAGTCCGTATCCCGTTTGCCGAACCACCCGTCGTCCAGAACCAGCATCTCCACGCCCAATTCTTTAGCCTGTCTGGCAATCTCATAGATCTTATCCCCTGTAAAATCAAAATAGGTAGCTTCCCAGTTGTTAATAAGCACCGGCCTGGGAACGCTCTTATATTTTCCCCGGCACAGATGATGCCGGTACAATTTATGATAATGGCGGGACAGATTCCCCAGTCCCTGCCCGCTGAAAGCCATGGCAGCCTCCGGTGCATAAAAGACTTCCCCTGGCTTTAACTCATAGCAAAACTGCTCATCCTGAATCCCTATGGAAATCCTGGTCTGATTGTACTGGTCCTTCTCCACTTCCCCCTTAAAACTTCCGCTGTAAATAAGAGAAAGCCCATAACAATCCCCATAGTCCTCCGTAGCCTCATGGGCCGCCAGTATCAAAAACGGATTATACTGGTGACTGGACGTTCCCCTGCGGCTTCCAATCACCTGTAAGCCATGAACCACCGGTGTTCTCTGAATCGTCCGTTCCATGGCATGGCGTCCATAAAATGAAATCCAGTCATACTCTCCTGACAGAAAATCCAGGCACGCACTGTAGACTTTCTCGAGCTGTACGGTCTCACGCCCTTTATTCTCCACCTTTACCGTACGGGTAATCACATCATATTCCGGTATCACGCCGTAATACAGAACCACCTCCAGGCCGCTTTTCTCATCCGCCATATAAATCTTCAGAGTCTGCGCCTGGCCGCTGTCCCCATACACTGCCGGAAGTCCGGGAATCCCGTACTTTCCGTCTGAAACCTCATATCCCTGATACCTTAAATCACTGCCGAAGCTGCCGTCTGCCATCCGTACCTCCAAACATGGGGAACGATAATCACCGTTCCCCCATATTGGATATTCCTGCGGCAGCGCATCCATGGAATATGTTCTGTCCCTGTCCGCATCATAAGGATTTCCAGAAAACCCCCTGTCATAGTAGGTCAGAAGATATTCCATACTCCCTGCCGTCTTCTTCCCGTAATACAGATGGAGAAGAAAACCATATGCATCCACCTTCATCTGATACATGCTATTTTCTGTTTCCAATGTAAACAATCCGGATAGTTTTTCAAATTGTACTGCCATAACTAACTCCTCCAAGAAAACCTTTCTGCTCTGCGTCCTTTTCCGTTTAGCACAAGCACATGCGCCCCCCGTCCAGCAGCTGCAAAACTATCTTATTTAATAGCACATTTTTACTGATACTGCAATCGTTATTTTCACCGATTTTGCCACGGAAAAAGCCGGATTTATTTACCACCTGTCATGGCAATACCTTCAATAAACTGCTTCTGGAATACCAGATACAGAATCACCATAGGCACCATAGCCAGCACAGAACCAGCCATCAAAACCGGATAATTGGTAGTAAACTGCCCTCTCAAAGTAGAAAGCCCTGCCGACAACGTCATTTTCTTCAAATCCGTATTGGCAATCAGCGGCCACATCAGGTCTGCGTATGCAAACACTGCCGTAAAGATAGTAAGCGCCGCCATAGAAGACTTAGTAAGAGGCATCATAACCTTGGTAAAGGTCTGCCACTTATTACACCCATCCAGGTAAGCAGCCTCCCCCACCTCATCGGGAATTCCCATATAGGACTGGCGCAGGAAGAAGGTTCCGAAAGCGCTTACCACACCGGGGAACACCAGTGCAAACATGGTATTGGTCAGTCCCACCTTGGCAAGCATCTGATACTGCGGAATCACGAAAATCTGAGACGGCAGCATCATCTGTACCAGAACAATAGTAAAGAGCGCGTTCTTTCCCTTAAACTCCAGCTTGGAAAATGCGAACCCGGCTGCGGAAGAAAATGCCACCGCACAAAGAACACGGAAAATAATCAGCAGCGTTGTGTTAATGTACAGGTTCACAAAAGGAAGGCTGGTAAGTGCATTTTTATAGTTATCCACCAGCCAGTTCTTTGGCAGGATTGTCGGCGGAATCTGCACGCTTTCGCCGGCGGATTTAAAGCTGGTCAGCACCATCCACAAAAACGGGAAAATCATCAGCACTGCGCCTGCGGTAAGAACCAGGTAAACCAACATTTTATTTCTTCTGTAGTTTTTCTCTAAAGAATCCATGAATTTCCCTCCTTATACTTCGTAGTTAACCCACTTTTTCTGTCCCCAGAACTGGAAGGCAGTTACGATACCAATGAGAGCCACGGTCCATACAACGATGGCAGACGCATACCCTCTGTTGCCTGCCACGAACGCCTCCCGATAGTACAGATACATGAGAGACTGGGCGCTTGTGATGGCCGGGTTGGCTGTGTCAATCATCATGTAAATCAGGTCATATACCTTCAGGGAAGACATAAGACGCATAATCATAACCACAAACAAGGTAGGAGACACCATAGGCAGCGTAATCAGGAAAAACTGCTGAATCTTGGTGGCGCCGTCCAAGCTGGCTGCCTCATAGTAGCTCTTGGAAATGTTCTGGATTCCTGACAGAAGCAACACCGCGTCATAACCGATGGAGCTCCAGATAGCCACAACCGCACAGGCAGGCAGCACCAGGCTGGTGTTGGTCAGCCAGTTTACCTTGGAACCGATAATCTGGTTGATGATACCGTACTCTGCGTTGAAGATCCATTTCCACACCATGGCGATTGCTGCAGGAGCCACAACCATAGGCAGGAAGTAGATGGCACGGTAAGCGGTCTTTCCTGCAACCTTGGCATTTAAAAGCACTGCGGTAAGCAGGGACAAGAAAATTCCAATGGGCACCGTCAGAATACAGAAGTAAATCGAGTTCCATGTAGCTTTCCAGAATTCCTTGTTGCCGAACATCTGGGTATAATTTCCGATTCCTGAAAGTTCATAATATCCAAAGGGATGTGTGGTGGAAAAACTTAAAATCACTGTCTGAATAAAGGGCCACACATTCAATACAATAAGTCCGATGATGGTAGGCGCTACCATCAGATAGCCCCACTTCGCATCCTCTGTCAACACATGTTTCTTTCCCATTTTTTTGCCCTCCTTTTTCTGTTACGGTGCTTTGGCTTCGTCAACCTGTTTCTGCATTGCCTCCAGGCCCTGGTCTAAGGTCATCTCTCCGCTGTAGATCTTTAACAGGAAGTCATTGACCTGGGTCTTCCAGTTAGGCCGGCTTGCATTGTTGACACTCTGCACACCGTAGGGGAACATTTCCACACATTTTTCAACGTTCATATCATAGTCAAACTTATCAAATGCTCCGATCCAGGTATCCTCCAGACCTATGTAGGCAGGAATAGCGGCGCCTGACTCACCTTCGATTCTCTGCCCTTCCTCAGAGCCTGCGAATTTCAGGAAATCAAGAGCGTACTCCAGGTTCTTCCCCTTTGCACCGGTGGCATAGCAAAGGCCGTTGGAGATGGTGGCTCTTCCGTCACCGTTTACCGGATCCGGGCACATAGGCAGAACCGCCACGTCCCATTTGCCTTCCAGCTCCTGGTTGTTCTCTCTCATGGACATAAGATTCCAGTTTCCTTCCAGATACATGGCTCCCTGCTCAGAGATAAAGGCTGTTCCAGGGTTGGTCTCTGCAAAATAATTCTGATCCGGGCACCATGGCTCTTTCTGCAGGTTGATATAGAATTCCATACCCTTTTTGGTAGCCGGGTCCGTAAATCCGGCCTTGGTTTTATCTTCATTCAGGATATGTCCGCCTGCCTGATACACGAAATTCCAGTAGCCTAACTGGTCATCGCCGTAAGCCATATATCCGTATTTTCCGGTTTTCTCATAGATCTGGGCCGATGCGTCACATAATGTATCCCAGGTCCAGGTTTCATCCGGGTAGGCAACCCCTGCTGCGTCAAACATCTCTTTGTTGTATACGAGACAAACCGTATCCTTATCTTTAGGCACTCCGTAGATTTTCCCGTCGCTTCCCTTGGCGTTGTCTAAGGAAACCTCGGAATAATGCTCTGTGTAATAATTGGGATCCACATCATCATAAAGATTGGTGACCTCCGCCAGCATGCCGTAATCCGCATACTTTAAAATCTGGTTGGTGTGCATCCAGAAAATATCCGGAAGCTGATTGGATTCTGCCGCTGCATCCAGCTTTGTCCAGTACTCATCCCAGCTTGTTACCTGCACCTCGATTGCCACATTAGGATTCTGGGCCATGTAAGCATCCACGATAGCCTGCATACCGGCTCTCTGGGCGTTATCCCAAATCTGGAATGACAATTTTACTTTCCCGTCTGCTGTCCTGCCAGAGCCCTGACATCCGCTTAAGGAAGCAACCGCCAATCCCAGGGATAACCCTAAGGCAATTCCCTTTCTCATTGTTTTTCGCATAATATACCTCCTTGTATAATCTTTGTATGCAACAGTCCAGACAGATGAACTGCTGCATTTGTTACAACCGCGCGGCTTATTTTCAAGATAAATGATAACATTTGACGGTACGTGCGTAAATGCAATGGTTTTGTGAATCATATGCCAAAATGCTATATTTTTAATCTTATCTTGAAATAGAAACACATTTTGGTATATAATAACAGAAGATGTCTTTGCTACATGTGGATTTTAACGGAAATTTTTTTGATATGCCCCAGATTTTTCAACAAACTTACGGAAGGAGCATGCACTTTATGAGCAATGTGCTGTTTTCAGTCTTTCCTAACGAACGGTTCGTTGACCTTGGCTTATATCAATATGGGTGGGAGCAATGTGAGCCTCTCCATTCTTACGGACCATATGTCAGGAATCACTATCTGTTTCACTATGTTATCTCCGGGACCGGAACCCTGACCACCACGGATTTTAACGGGGAAAGCCACACCTACCGCCTGAAAAGCGGCGAGGGGTTCATGATTTTTCCCAAACAGGTTACCTCCTACTCAGCCGACGAGAAGCATCCATGGGAGTATACCTGGCTGGAGTTTGACGGCCTCAGGGTAAAGGAGGCGCTGGATCTGGCAGGGCTGACGGTTGCCGCTCCGATTTACCACACCAATTCCAGGGATTTAAGCCAGGAATTGAAAAATGAGATGCTTTATATTACCAATCACTCTGACTTCCCCCCCTTAAATCTCATCGGGCACCTGTATCTGTTTTTAGATTACCTGACCCGCTCCTCCTCCAACCAGAAGCGGCTGCAGACAGGAAAGCTTCAGGATTTTTATGTCAGGGAGGCATTATCTTTTATTGAGCAGAACTTCCAAAATGATATATCCGTGGAAGATATCGCCGCCTTCTGCAGCTTAAACCGCAGCTATTTCGGGAAAATTTTCAAGGATTCCGTAGGGAAGAACCCTCAGGAATTTCTGATTCACTACCGTATGACGAAAGCGGCGGAGCTTTTAAAAACCACGGAATTGTCGGTGGGGGATGTGAGCAACGCGGTGGGCTATCCCAGCCAGCTTCATTTTTCCAGGGCATTTAAGAATGTTTACGGAATCTCGCCCAGACACTGGAGGTCGGAGAATAAGATTATTTCTTAAGAATTGCAAAAATGCAAAGGGGGCCGAAAGGCCCCCGACTTTATATTCCATCTTCAGTTTCTTACACGGACAAACCTAGGACTCATCTGCTTCCTGATTAGTACTTCATTTGTACAGTAATCAGTATATCCTGTTTTTTTGATCTTATGTAAAAATTGTGATTGGATTCTGTTGCCTGGTACGGCGCTGCATTAATTCTTTGCATTCGTTACCACGTATTCCGAAATACCAGGCAGTGTGCGGATATCCTCGTCTCCATAGATCTGCAGGGTCATCACCTTGCCCATGCCGAATCCCATGACTCCCAGAATGGATTTTGCATCTACCACACGGCTTCCACAGTACAAATCCGCATGAAACGGATACTTTTCAATCTTATTTACAAAATTTACAATATCATGCTGATTCTTAAGCAGAATCTCCTGCCGGTTTCCTTTGTCTTCATTGTTATACATATTCCTGTCTCCTTTCTTTATGTCTAATTCTATTCTTTCCGAAAACAGGAACCTTTAATCAAAAACCTCTCAAATATCTCCCCCTCCGGCTCCATCTGAAACTCCATCTTCTTTTTTGTCCCGGGATGCACAAACCCAAGCCCGCAGGCCGACAGGGCGACAGGCGTCTGCCTGCCCGGCCGGCGGCCGGCATGGGCAAACGCCGGATTATACCTGCTGTCCCCCCACAGAGGATACCCATGTCCTGCAAACTGCACCCGGATCTGGTGATGGCGCCCGGTCAGAAGATGCACCTTTACAAGCGTAAGCTCCCCGCCCTCTGCCAAGCTGTTTTCCACAATAGTCTCCACCGCCTCATACCGAAGTTCGGCACGCTTCGCCCCGTTTATCCCCTTTTCCACAATCTTCGACACATTGCTCTCTTTCTCTTTCAACAAATAATCCACAAAGTTATCCACATTATCCACAGGTCTCCCGCAAACGACGGCCATATACATTTTCCGCATCTCCCCACTCTGAACCTGTCTGCTGAGGGCTGCGGCAGCCTGTTTCGTCTTTCCGTAAACCATGATTCCCCCAACCGGCTTGTCCAGCCTGTGGATAACTCCCACATAAGGTTCACACCCTGCTGTTGATAACCTGCCTATATGCTTCCGTATCTCGCTGACCAGATCCGGTGCAAAGGAATGGGTGGACTGGGCCTCCATTCCCACAGGTTTTTTCACAACAATAATATCTTTGTCCTCATAAAATACGGTAAGCATGCATATTCTCCTGATATATTTTATTTTTTCCTTGCATTTTTCTCGCGCCGGGTGTATAGTATATAAAAAGATGATACGTAGTTTTTAAAACTACATGTTACGATATCAAATTCCGCTTTAAGGAGGATAACCATATGACCAGACTTCACATCAAAGATCCCGGCAGCGCCATCACCCATTTCATCGCCATGGTTCTGTCTGTCCTGGCAGCCACGCCGCTGCTTTTCAAAGCCTACCGGGATACCGGGAATTTTTCCCTCACCTGGCTGTCTCTGGCGATTTTCATCATCAGCATGATTCTGCTGTACGCAGCCAGCACCATTTACCACACCCTGGATATCTCACCTAAGGTCAACAAGCTTCTGCGCAAAATCGACCACATGATGATATTTATCCTTATTGCAGGGACTTATACCCCCGTATGCATGGTAGTCCTGGGAGACCGCACCGGCTGGATGCTTCTTGCACTGGTCTGGTCCATTGCCATCATGGGAATCACCATCAAGGCCTGCTGGATCACCTGCCCCAAATGGTTCTCTTCCCTTCTGTACATCGCCATGGGCTGGGTATGTGTCCTGGCATTTACCAAAATCGTCCGCGCCCTGCCGTCAACCGCTTTCGGATGGCTTCTGGCAGGAGGGATCATCTACACCGTGGGAGGAGTCATCTACGCGCTGAAGCTGCCCATCTTCAACTCCAGGCACCAGAATTTCGGTTCCCATGAGATTTTCCATCTGTTTGTCATGGGAGGGAGCCTGTGCCACTATATTATGATGTATCAGTTTGTCGCATAGTCAGGAAAACAGGCAGCGGCCCTGAAACCGGAATGGTTCAAGGGCCGCTGCCTGTTTATCCTTCTGCAGGAGGCTGGTTTTCTTCCTTCTCCTCCCCGCGGTTATTGATAAGCTCATCTCTGTCCTTCTTAGAAGAACTGCTGGTACTCCACACGGAATTCTCAGTTCCGATCTGTCCGAAGCTTCCCGTATCCTCATCCTCAAACAGGGGTCTCAGCTCTCCGTTGTCTTCCCTCTCATCCTTGGGTATATATTTTTTAAACACCGCTTCCAGAAAATAGGAATTTATAAATGCAATCAATGCAAATCCGAAAAGCATCAGCTGAGGAATCAGGGTCAATGTCAGGAAAATCAAACCCACATCGATGGCCACCATACCTATGGTATGGAAAATATGGCGGATAGACATAAAAAACGCATTGAAAATCGTCTTCTTCACCGTATTGTAGAAACGGCTCTGCAGCGGAAACACATAGGTAATCATAGCCGTCCAGATAACCAGCATAGCCAGAAATATGGTAACCAGGGCTGTCCGCCACATAGAGGGGGTGGTAAATACTGTGGCCATAAAATACAGATCAAATCCCAGAATCAGGCCGGTTACAAGAAAAATCATCCAGATGCCTGTAGCCTGCTTAAAATTCTCCTTAAAGGATTTAAAAAAAGACCGGATGGTATACCCATCGTCGTCGCGGACCAGCCGCAGGGTCACATAGTACAAGGCTGTGGTGGAAGCTCCCACGGTTATGATGGGAATACAGCAGATAAACCACAGGATATGTACAATAAGCAGATCCCAGAATTTACCGATAAAACGCCATATAGGGTTGTCGTAATTAAATAAGCCTGACAGCATAGAAAAACCTCTTTTCTTAAGTCTACTTTTTCATATCTGTTTATTATATCGGAAAAGAAGAAAAAAATCAATTTATCCTGCACATTTCATAGAAAATTAATAATATAAAAAATTGAAAACTGTCTCATATTGTGATAGAATGCGGTTATTAACTCACAGAAGAATGGAGAGATTACATGTCTTTAAAGGAAGAAATCAAGAACGAAGCCGCCGTAGAACGGGAAAAACTGAAACATATGTCTTTTCAGGATAAGCTCTGGTATATCTGGGAGTATTATAAGTTTCATATCGCTGTGGTCATCGGCATTATCTTTATCCTCTGCATCATCGGAACTTCCATTTACAACAGCACCATAGAAAATTCCCTTTACTGCATTATCATCAATAACCAGTCAAACAGTGAGATGAATTACGAAGTCCTGACCCAGGATTTCCACGATCATATGGGCTTTGGGAAAAAACAGGAGGTTCACGCTGAATCCATCTACATCACTTACGGCGATGTGGTATCTGAGTTCAGCTACGCTTCCATGGCGAAAATCTCCGCCATGATTGCCAGCAAAGAACTGGATATCCTGATTACCGACAAGGAGAATTTTGACCGCTACTCCACCATGAACGGGTATGCAGATTTGGAGCAGGTTCTTCCGGAAGACCTTTTAGCGCTTCTAAAAGACCGTCTCTGTTACGGAACCACGGAAGACGGCCAGACCGCCGCCTTTGCCGTGGATATCAGCCGGACTGCTTTTACCGAAAACATGGGAATTTCCCTGGAACCGGCATACTGCGGATTTATCTCCAACAGTCAGAACCAAGATACAGCCATTGCCCTGCTCCGATACATTTTTGAGCAATAACAGAAAAACCTAAAGCTTCTGCCACGCGGATCGATGCCTTGTTGGAGGCATCGATTTTTGCATAGATACACACCGGCGTCCAGGCCTTTTCCTTTGCCAGCTCCACGATTTTCCTTAAGGCCTCTGTGGCATAGCCTCTGCGGCGGTATGGGCGGAATATATGGTATCCGAGTTCGATGTAAAGCAGGTCGTTCCCATCTGCCTCTGCTGCCTCGTCCTCCCATGGCTCCCTTCCATAGCTTGTCCGGACAATGCCTGCCTTCCCTGCCAGTCTTCCGGTCTCCTTCTCCACCAATGCCCACAGGCCGTATTCATAGAAACCATACTGGCAGCGGATATACCGGGAAAGACTTTCCTCTGTATAGAAGACAGCGTCCTCCTGTGTATCCGTCCCTTCCCTGGGAACCTGCCCTGCATCCTCTGCCTGAAACTCCCGGATTAACAGACGCCTCGTCTCCCCGATCCGCCACGGCAGCCCTGCATGCCTTCTCACCACCTGCTCCAGATAGGCTGCATCGATGTCTTTCAGGGATTCTGCCACATAGGAAGCCGGCCACAGATCAAGCCCCTCCCTGTCCTGCAGCCCAATAACGGCTTTCCCTGCCCTTTTCGCCGCCAGAAGAGCCTCCTTTTCATCCGATATGACAACCGTATAGCCTGTTCCTTCTATTCTGATTTCTCTTTCCTGTGTCATAAACCTCCTGTCCCATGCCATGCACTCTTTAAAATGTAACTGCCGGAAATTCCTGCACCTGCAAAGTCTCCCTTGCCCGGTCAGCCAAAAACACCGCCAGATGTCCGTGAATGGAATCCTCAATACCCGTATAGGATATGGACGGCTGCTCCCCCTGGAGCACATGAACAAAATCCTCCACCAGCCGCAGATCTCCTCCCCCGTGAGACCCTGTCAGCCCGCTTTTATCTCCGCCGATCCCCAAGTCAATCCTCTTTTCGCTCCATCCCCGTTCCGCCTGGTGATCAATTTTCCGCAGATCATAAAAAGAATCGTCAAAGATACCTTTTATCTCACCCTTTGTGCCAACAATATGCAGATTCCGCTCCGCCTTGGCTGCGCCGCCCACCATATGCAAAGTGGCTGTCGCCCCGTCTGCAAAGCTTAACATCACCGACTGATGATCCACATTTTCATGTCCGCAGTTCCACGCACACAGGCCGTAAGGATTGTCTGTGGAAAGAGATTTTATTTTCTCCTCTATGGAAGGCTCTCCCAGATGGGCCAGGCTGTCCCACACATAGAACCCCCAGCGGTCAGGATGATCGATGCAAAGCTTCCTGGCAGAATAGTCACATTCCCTCTCCACAGGGCAGTCTGTCAGGCAGCGGCTTCCTGCCCCCTTAGGCCTTTTGTCCGATGTAAAACGAAAATCACTGCCAAAGCTTGCCACATACCGGGGCGCAATCCCGCTTTTCAGCCAGATCAGGATGTCCAGATCATGACAGCACTTGGCTAAAAGCATGGTGGCGCCGCACTTTTTACAATTATTCCATTTTCCCCGCACATAAGCGGCTGAAAGATGGTGGTAGCTGACGTGTTCCGTAGCATATATGTTGATGATGTCGCCGATTTCTCCTGCTGTCACCGCCTCCTTAACTGCCCTGTAGAAAGGCGCATACCGCAGCACATGGCAGATCATCACCCTGCGGCCTGTTTCCTTTGCCGCTTTGTACAGCCTCCACATCTCTTCCTCATTGGTGGCAAAAGGCTTCTCCAGCAGCATATCATAGCCTTTTTGCAGAAGTGGGACAGCCGTCTCCACATGCTGGTTATCCATGGTTCCATTGATAACCGCATCCGCCAGCTTCGGCTCCTTCGCCAGTTCCATTGCGCTCTCAAAACAGCGCTCCTCTGGGATGTCAAACATCTTGGCCGCCTTTGACCGGCGCAGAGGATCCGGGTCTGCCACCCCCACAATCTGGAATTCCTCCGGATGACGTAAGGCATATTGGCCGTACAGCAAAGAACGGTGCCCTGCCCCCACAATCATTGCAGTTATTTTCTTACTCATATTCCTCTCCATTCTCCCTTCTATATCTCAATCCGGACAAAAGCCCTTCCCGTCTCATCCGGTTCCACCACAAACTCTCTGGCGCAAAATCCCCCTGTGAGGAAAAATATATTCTCCGTTTCTCCCAAAAACGGTTCCCCCAAAACCTTCGCCCTGTCGGCGATCACCGGAACCACCAGCCGGGTTCCCTTCACAGCACCTGAAATCTGCGCCTCTATCTGTATGCTGCCTTCCTCAATGGTATAGATTATCTCACCGAAAACAGGATTTTGAAGCTCCTGCTGCTCCAGGGAAACCAGCCTTGCACAGGAGGCTATCCGTATCCTCCCCTCCTGCTGCTCTGCCTCTATCTTCGCCCCGGTATCATAGCAGAAAGAATACCGCTTTCCCCCTTCCATCTTCTCCAGACGAGGGGTCAGAGGCCGGTGGCTGCCTTTTTTCAAAGTAAGCTGCATGTTAAAAGGCTCCAGCATACGGTAATCCACCACGGAAGACAGAAGCAGGGCTCCCACATCCTCATGCCACAGAAGAGTCATGGTTCCCCCTGATGCATGGCCTCTGTCAACCCAGAAGTCATAGCCGGTCACAGTAGCCCTCCATTTCCCCAGGCGCACCTTGTACGTATCAATCTCAGGAAAATAAAAGATTTTCTGCTCCGGCCGGTCACAGGGAAGGGAAGCTGGGACCGTATCGCTTTCAATACCTGCATCCAAAGCAGCCGCCAATCCGTTCCCATGGCTTATGGTATGGTGGATGCATGGCAACTCCCCATGCCTTCTGTAATCCGGGCCTCCATACAAAAGCCCGTCAAAAGTACAGCGCTCCATCAGTTTTGTATTGCGGTATGCCGCCTGGGCAAACGCCGGATCCCTGTGGGCAAGAAGCCCATAAGCCGCCTGGCATCCGTCAGAGGTACGGCTGCCCCAGTAAGTCCACTTGGCAGCCCGTGTCCCGAAGCTGTTATCCCATGCCCCGTCAGGAAGCATAAATTCCAGCTGCTTTCTGAGAATATCTGCCAGCTTATCCAGTGCCTGCCCGTCCCCCACGGCAAGGGCGTACCGAATCAGCATCCCCACAGACTCTTCCACATTATACCCTATATCCACAGGCCGGCACCCCCGGGCCGTTATATGATTATGAGGAAGCCCTTCCCCATACAGCAGGCCGTTTTCCGTAACATGCCGAAACACATAGCCTGCTGCCTTTCTTGCCCGCTCCACCATCTCCCCGTCGCCGAAATACTGTCCAATAAGGGCCCCTGCCGCTGCCGACGAAGCGATGTAATTGATATTATTCACAAAATCCGGGCCGATGGTCCGGGAAACCCACTGCCCCATAACTCTCATTCTCTCCTCAAAACGCCTGCGCTCCTCCCCGGTCAGAAGATGACCGTGATGCACCAGTGCCTCATGAAGATTGACAGCGGCAAAGACCGTAATCCCGTTCCACTGGCTGTTTGCGTCGTTGTAGACACTGCCGTCATCACATATCAGGTTCTCATGCCAGGCAAATAATTTGCGGGCCGCCTCAAGATATTTCTCCTCCCCTGTCCGGTCAGCCAGACACATAAGAGGATAAACTGCATCCGGGCACCGCCCGTGTATCAGCTTGCAGGAGGGACAATATAGCGCCCCGTCCCCTGAACCCCCTAACCCCTGAAGCTGAAACCTTAGCATGCCGTCACACCACTTTCTCAAAAGCCTCAGATACAACGATTCCATCTTTCCTCTCCTTCCCCTTCTCTCTTGCACTTGCTTTTTTGCCAAATGCACCTACTCTCCCTCAATGCTCCTCCCCCGTCATAGGCGCCGCAATTCCCCTATGGTTCTGATACCCCACCGGATGGCTGCGCCACCGGGAATCCGCAGCCCATTTAAGCGTCTCAAAAGAATCCCCTGTCTCCTCCAGATGGCGCTTCAGCAAATCCCGCATCCCCTCCAGGACAGAGGCGCTCTCCGGCTCCCCGGCCAGGTTGTTCTGTTCCAGAGGATCCATCTCCAAATCAAACAGCTGCTCCCCACCATCCTCAATATACCTGGTATACTTATACCGCCCCGTCCGGATCATCCTCCCCGGCGAAACCGTATACCCCCATTCCGTGTGCCATTCCCCTGCCACATAATCCCTTCCAGGCAGTTCGCCTCCCGAAAGCGCCGCCGAGATATCCCTTCCCCGCAGTCCCTCAGGCGCCCCAATCCCGGCCTGGCTGCACAACGTAGGAAAAAGATCCAGCAAAGAGGCAATTCCTTCCCGTCTCCCTGCCCCTATCCCAGGCCCTTTAAAAATCATAGGAACCCGCATGGTCTCCTCATAAAAATCCACCTGCTTCGTAACTCTTCCCCTGGCCCCCATGCTGTCGCCATGGTCGGACATCATGACAAACAACGTATTCCCTGCATGAACCCCTCTCTCCTCCAGGGCATCCAGCACCTGGCCAATCCCCCGGTCCGCCAGAGACAGGAAATGATAGTAGGCCCTCAGATATTCCCTGAAATTATCCGGTGTCCATCCTGCTGTCTGAGACTGCCGTATATTGGTGCAGCACACATACTGAATGGCCCTGGGCTGCCCGGCAATATCCGGGAAATCAAAATTTTCAGGAAGAGGCGGCAGAGGCTCCCCACTATCCATCCCCCGGTGTACCCCCTGATTCTCTCCCACCCAGCCGCAGATGTTGTGAGGATTGACAATATCTGCCACCAGAAAGAGAGGCCGTTCATCCTGCCTCTGTCTTATCCAGTCACAGGCAGCCCGAAATGTATAGTTGTCACGAAACGTATCCCGATTCTGGGGATAGGCAGGGTTCTCCGGTTCTGACACTATCTCCTTCTCCGGTTCGCAGTAAAAGCCCCGCAGCGTACCTGCGTCATGGGTCTTGCCGAAATGAACCGTCTCATATCCCGCCGCCGAAAAAACCTCTCCCATGGTGGGGAAATCCGGCAGCACCCCCTTCTCTCTACACCTGGCGCTGTTGGAAACCACCCTTGTCTCATGAGGGTACCTTCCTGTCCAGAAGGAAGCCCGGGAAGGCTGGCACAGGGGACAGGTGCTGTAACAGCCGTCAATACACATCCCCCCTTCTGCAATCCGGTCTATATTGGGTGTTTTCGCATATGTATTGCCATATGCAGGAAGAGCTCTCCATGCAGTTTGATCCATTATAAAAACTACGATATTCTTCATCATCTTACCTCCATTACAGTACATGAGTACTCTGCATGTTTCCAGACACCACATGCCCGTTCTCTCGTTTCTTCCTCTCATATATTGGGTACTCTAAACCAATGTCATGATGTTGGGGTCAAAAAGTCTTTTGCCCCCCTTTGATACCGGATTGCTCCGCACTTTGCGTCTACGCTCCGCTTCGGTCGTTGCCAAACGGGCATCACTGGTGCCCGGCAACCCACAATCCTGGTATCATGTCATTTGGTTAACACTTGATATTCCGAGATAACGTAGCCCGGCGAGAGAATGCTATTGTTTCTCCAGGGTACTTGAAGACCGCCGGTACTTAGGCGCTGTCTTTTAGCGCCTTATGTACCGCTGCGCTCTTCACGTAGCGAGAGCGTGCCCAGGAGAAACAATAGCATTCTCTCGCCGGGCGGACCTTTCACGATTTCTCAAACAGCAAACCTTTAACTAAATGACATGATGTTGAGGTCAAAAGGTCTTTTGACCCCTTTGATATCGGATTGCTCCGCACTTTGTGCTCCCGCAAACCATACCTATTCCCTCACCTCCGACCGGACAGACAGACGTTTCCCGCAAAGCTCCAGCACATACCAACACCCCGCCATGACAAACCGAAACTCCACGGTTCCGTCAGAGCGGAATTCCTCCTCAATCTCCGTCACATCCGGAGCCGTCCCACCCGCCGGCGCCGGACAGATAACCGACAGAAAACCATATCTTCCCCCTTCAAGATGCTCAGCCTCAAAACGTACTATCATTGTATCATGCCATACATTATTCCGGGTAGATATTTTTGCCGGAACAAGGGCAGGCTTCAAACGCCTGTCCCCGTAAACCGTCACATTTGCCCCCAAAGTAACCGATGCGGCAAAGGACTTTTCAGAGTTGGCTATGACCTGAGCCGAATCCATGTGAAAATTGATCTGCACACTTGTATCCTCCGGCACATCCGTCAGTACATCCATGACAGCCAAAAACTTCCCATCCACAATGGCCACCGCCCGTCTGTGAACCGCCGGCTCATAATTATAATGCTCCCCCACAGCATAGATCAGCCTGGAGCCCTGCTCTGCATGTAAGATATCTCCCTGCTTCTGTCTGCCATACTCCCAGCTTCCTATATATTCCCACGGGTCTTCATGGTTTAAGGTAAGGCAGTTATGCCAGTGTATGGATTTCAAATTCCGGCGGATCTCATCATTTTTGTAATGATAGATGGCAGGATCCCCCAGCAGCACCCTCCCATAGGCGCCGAATTCAAATCCGGCAGGATCCATATGGGCATGAAGATTCTGTACCGGTGTCCGGCAGGCAAACATCACATAGAGGGCATTCCCAGACCAGTCCGTCCTCATAAAAACCTGCTTTAATCCCTTCTGCCAGCTGACCTTGGGAAGCGCAGGCGGAATGACACTTTTCCCGATTCCCTTCAGCTGCCCTTCCAGATCTCCCAGATCCTCCACCTCCCAGATCTGCTTCACCATCTGAGCCTTCAAATCTTCCATCCTGTAATAACACAGCGCATTTTTTATATACATACTGTCCTGAAATGCCAGATAATAGCTGAATGCTCCCATAGCCAGGGTTCCAGTGTAGGTGTTGGAATCCCCCCATGCACAGTTGCCTCCCCAGGGCCTGGTGGCATGAACCGAGTACAACATCATCTTTTTCATCTGTTCCCTGTAATGTTCCGACATGGCAAAGCCGTATTTTTCCGACAGGCAGATGGGCAGCGCAAACCAGTAGATGCAGCCGTTATGATAGGATGCACACCCCTCAATCTGTCCGCCTCCCTCTGTCACCTGGGCATCCATGCTCCGCTCCATCTGGCAGACAGCATGGTCTCTCCAGATTCCGGCATCCTTAAATTCCGGAAACATGCAGGCCAAATAAAGCAGGCCGTCATTCTCCATAAGATAATGGTTGTGATCCGCCTTAGGCCACATAACCGGAGCTATCAGATACAAAATGCGCCCGTGCTGATACACGGTTTTTAAATAGGTTTCTAAAAACTTCTCATCCAGGAACCCATCCTCTATCAGGTGGTGAATCACATAGGGCCAGGTCTGATGCATGCGGATCCCCACCTCCAGGGAACGCCAGATTCCCTGGTTGCAGGCATAGCCGCCAAAGCGTTCCACCGCCAGCCTGCCCTCCTCATCATACAGGGGCTGGCAGGGACAATCCTCCACCCAGTCGTAAAATTCCTCCAGTATCTTCTGTGCAAACCGCCTGTCGCCAGTGAAGGAATAAGCCTCCGCCATGGTCCTCCAGTGATCCATACGGTTCAGCTGATAACTGTACTCCTCATCCCCATATATATTTTCATGCCATTTCACAGGATTTCCGATAAAATGAAGAGACGGAGAGCCTGGAAGAATAGTAAGGCCCTTAAGACAGTTTTCCGCCTTTTTTACACACGCCTCATACACCTCCGGCAGCATCCTGCGGATGATTCTCCCTCTCTCCCTGTAAGACACTCCCTGCCGGAACTGCATTTCCCGCACCTTCAGATTTTCAAGCACGTCCTTTACGGTAATCCCCTCTTTTAATATCTGTGTCATCTCTGACATTGTCCTCCCTCCTCCTTGCCTCAGAATCCGATGCTATAAATATAGCAGAGCGTTCCATAAAACAGGGATTCGAAACGCTCTGCCATGTTCTCCGTTGATTTTCAGACACACCTTAGTTCAGTGAGTTTAAAGCCTCTCTCCATCTGTCATAGGAAGCCTGGTACACCTCCAGCACCTGGTCGATTCCCATCTTCTCGCACTGGGCCACATAGGCGTCCCATCCCTTGTCAATATCCGTAACCCCGGTGATAAACTCCGCCTTCATCTTTTCCACATACAGGTTGATATCCCCGTACTTATTGTCAATTACATACTGCTCATCATCCGTAAACTTAAGGATAGCCGAAGGATCCTGAGGGAAAATGTTCTCCGTAATCTGATAAGGAATCACATTTTCAACATAGGCAATCTGCCTTGCCTGTGCATTGCCCGGCGTGGATGTGGTGGCCAGGCCGATTGCCTCTGCCCTTCCCAGATCCTGCCATCTCAGCGCCTGAATCTGATAGGCGGAGAAAGAGCTGAAGCCTTCCGGCACAATCTGCTCATAGGTATTGTCGTCATTTAACTTCCAGTCCACGCCCTCCAGGCCGTGGGTAAACGCCTGCCCGTACAGTCCCGTTCCCTCTGCCACCTCTTCTGTGGCAAATGCAATGTCAAACATCTTGCAGATCTCTTCCACATACTGGCTGTCCTTGTTGATGTACATGCCGGCTACAGGCCTGTAGTCCACAAAGCCTGCCAGTGTTCTGGTACTGTCATATTCACTGGTAAGAGGCGCCACGCAGCTTAAATTATCCCACTCTCCGTTTAAATCTGTCTCGCTGAGCATCTGTGCAGAGGGCTGGGGAAGAAATGCCACCTTGCCGGACTGTGCAAACTGATTCTTGGCCGTATTGTCAAGCGTCAGCCACTCCCGGTGCATCAGCTCCTCATCATACAGCTTGTGCAGGAATTCATAATAGTGCTTTGTCTGCTCCGTTATGGGAGCAAATACCACCTTCTGGCTTTGGTCCGTATCAAACACAGGATTGTTTAAGGTTCCAAAGGCCGCAAACAGCATGGGAATATAGCCAAACTTATTGTCCGTATCCAGAATCATGCCAGGCTCCCCGTTCTTCTCCTTCAGGATAACCAGCTGGTTGTACAGCTCATCCACCGTGGTGGGAAGCTCTGTGATTCCTGCCGCCCTCAGCACATCCAGCCTTACATGAGGCCTGGCCGTGGTTCCGGTAGCGCTCCCTCCCGTTACCTGGAACAGGTTGTACACCTCACCGTTAAGCTGGGTGGAGGCTGCCAGTGTCAGAGGATAATCCTTATAGGTTTTGGCCAGGTTAGGCATCACATCCAGGTAATCGAGATAATTTACAAATCTTCCTCCCAGCACCCCGTAGTCATTGACCTCGCTGCTGGACAGCTCATACGTATGGAAGAAATCGGGCCAGTCATTTCCGGCCAGGTAGGTGGACAGGGCCTCCTTGTCAATATTAATCCATTCAATATTGATGCCTGTAACTTCCTCCACCAGATCCCACACAATCCTGCTTTCACTGACGCTTAAATCTCCGTCCACCACAAGCCCGGTCACGGTAATCGGTTCCTCTACAATCGGGTAGACAGGCACATACGGCTCTGCCCCATCCGCTGCCTCTGAGGACGCCTCCCCGTTTTGCCCGGTCTGCGCCGTGGCATTGCCAGGCTGTTCTGCCAAAGTCCCGGTCTGCCCGCCTTTTTCCTGATTTCCTCCTTTTCCACACCCACACAGTGACACTACCATGGAAACTGCCAGAACTGCTGAAGCTGCTCTCTTTTTCATCATTTTTCCTTTCCGTCATTTATTTGACTGTTTTTATATTTTTAATTAGGTTAACCTTTCACTGAACCGATCATCACACCCTTATCAAAATATTTCTGAAGGAAGGGGTATACCACCAGAAGGGGCACCGAGGAAACTACCATGGCAGAATACCGCAGCAGAGCCTCCCGGTCTGCCATCATGGCCGCATATTCTCCCCCTTCCTCTGCCGTGACGTATGCCGCCTGGGCAATCAGAAGAATTCTCCGAAGCACCACCTGCAGGGACTGTTTCGCATCATCTTTAATATAAATCAGGCAGTCCATATAAGAGTTCCACTGCCCCACCGCCACATACAGCACCATAACACCCAGCAGTGCTTTTGACAGAGGCAGGATGATTTTAACAAATGTGGTTATGGGAGTACATCCGTCAATCTCCGCCGCTTCCTCCAGCTCCTTTGGCATGGAGGCAAAGAAGGACCGGCAGATAATACAGTTGTACGTGCTGAAAGCCCCCATCACAACAATCGCGGTCCGGGTATTGTAAAGCCCGTATTTCTGTATCTGTAAAAACGTAGGGATCAGGCCGCCTGAAAAGTACATGACAAACATGAACATGGCCATAAATATGTTCCGTCCAGGCAGAGTACTCTTGGTCAGGGCATAGCCTGCAGGAAGAGTTATGGCCAGGGCAAGCAAGGTCTTGCATACCGTATAAAAGATGGTGTTGGCATAGCCTAACACAATGCTGTTGTCCTCAAACACGGCCCTGTACCCTTCCAGGTTGATTCCCTTGGGCAGGAGAAGCACCTTCCCGCTTGCCACCAGCTGGGGAGAGCTTAGGGAATTGGACATCACCAGTATCAGGGGATATCCCACAATCACCAGCAGTATAACACCGGCACCATAGATTCCCATATCAAATTTCGTAAATTTTTTTCTTTTTTTCGCTGTCATTTCACACCCACCTTTCCCTGTATCAGAAGAGACTTGTCTTGCTTACCTTCTTGGAAATCCAGTTTGCAAACAGCACCAGAATGACGTTTACCACATTGTTGAACAATCCCACCGCCGCGGAAAAGCTGTAGTTGCTGTTTAAGATACCCCGCTTATACACATAGGTGGAGATAACCTCCGCGGTTTCCACGTTCATGCTGTTCTGCATCAGATACACCTTCTCATAGCCTACGGATATAACCTGCCCCATGCGCAGAATCAGCATGATGATGATGGTAGGCAGAATCGTGGGAATATTGATATGTAAAATCTTCTGCAGCCTGGTAGCCCCGTCAATGTCCGCCGCCTCATGGAGAACCGGATCCACGCCGGACAAGGCCGCCAGATAGATGATGGCCCCCCATCCCATGCCCTGCCACACACCGGACCATACATACAGATGCCGGAAATATTTGGGGTCAGCCATAAAATAGATTCTCTCCCTGCCAAGCATCTCCAGGATCGTGTTCACCACCCCCTGGGAAGGGGACAGCATGGAATTGAGGATGCTTACCAGCACCACCAGGGAAATAAAATGGGGCGCGTACAGCACGGTCTGGGTCACTTTCTTAAATCTTCCCTTCATCTCATTGATTATCAGGGCAATGATAATCGGTATGGGAAAGCCCACAATCAGGGCGTACAGGGAAAGAACCAGGGTATTCTTAAGCAGCGTCACAAAATAGTAGCTCTGGAAAAAATCGGTAAAGTTCCGAAATCCTATCCAGGGACTGCCTGACACGCCCAGAGACACCTTGTAGTTCTTAAATGCAATCTGCAGGCCATACATGGGTGCGTAACAGAACAGCGCCACATATAATACTGCCGGCAGCAGCATCAGATAATACTCCCTGTGCTTCCAGATCCTTGTGGCAGTTTGTTTCCTTGCCCCCTGAGGGGCGCTTAAATGATTGCCTTTCATCAATCCGCTCCTTTCAGATTTTTTATTCGTCTGCGTCTCTCATTCCCGTTTCCTGCCACAAAGCTACCATCATTTTTCCCTGTTTTCAAGAATACTTTTTTGCATTTTCCGTCAAAACAGCCAGTTTGCAAAATATTGAACGTCCTTTTATGTGCATATTGCCGCAAAAAATCCCGGATTTCCATTTGGGAAAACCCGGGATAAAACCCATATACCTTTTTTATTTATTTCTTCCTGAAAGCGGAGGGCGATACCCCCTCATACAGCTTAAACGTCCTGGAAAAATAATTCTCGCTGGCAAAGCCTGCCATGGCTGCCACCTCCTTCACGGAATAGGACGTAGTCAGAAGCAGCTCCTTGGCGCATTCCAGACGCTTTGCCGTCAGATACTCCGCAAATCCCACGCCTACCTGATTCTTAAACAGGCGGCTGAGGGTATAGTTGGATATCCGGAACCGATCCGCCACCTGTACCTGGCTTAAATCAGACTCCCGGTAGTGAAGCTCCAGATAGGCCAGAACCTCCTCCTTCATCTTCTTTTGCTGCTCCTCCCTGGGCGTAGGGATATCCCCGTCGCTTTTCTGTTTCTTATCATTTTTCTTCTTCATCTGGCTTAAACAGGAGCGGAAGCTTAGCTGAATATTTTCCAGCTTATCCACAGTTCTGCCTGTATACAGCGTATACCCCGGCGCATAATTCTCCTGAAGCCACCGGGCCAGCTCCTCCTGCAGGCCGGAAATATCCTCTTCATGTAAAAACGCGATTACCACGCTGTAATTCTCCTCCTGCCAGTCGGTTATGAAGATGCGGGCGTTGTGGTGTTCCTTCACATGAGCACTAAGCTTCTCCGCCTCACTGTTTGTGAAGAAGTATCCGCCTGTGAGAAACACACAATAATACCGTGCCGATTCCTCTATCCCCAGCCGTTTGATCCGCTCCTCTGCTATGGGGACTCCGTATATCAGATGGTTGACCAGCAGATCCAGAATCAGCATCTCCTGCTCCCCGATCTTGGAGTCCTTGCCGTTTAAGGTATTGCGGATCCGTTCAAATTCGCCGCCGTCGGAGTCGTCAATCTCACGGATCAGCTCATGGACTGGTTTGTAGGACACGTACAGAGCCACCGCACAGATAAGCAGCAGGAAAATCACCGTGCAAAGCAAAAGGATCCGAATGGTGACGGCCCAGTCAATGAGATCGCTCTGCATGGAATTCTGTGAAATGTAAGCTGTGACAGACAGCTGCCGGTAATTGCTCTTTATATTATACAGCACCTTCTGCTTTATGCCGGATATCCGTTTCCAGGCATCAGATGCCAGCACCTCCCCGGCGCTTTTTTCAGGTATCTCCCCCCATGCCAGCAGAACGTCGTCGCTGTCCTTGTCCAGCAGATAATAGGCGATTCCCTCCCCTCCAACGATTGCCAGGGAATCACTGATATTTTTCGGGGACAGGACATAAAAAATCATGGCCCTGTCATTGCTTTTGCCGATTCTGGTACAGACGCCTGCCAGAAGGTATCGGTTATAGATCTCCTCCTCCCCTGTGGTATGAAACAAGGTGTTCCGTATGGAATACCTCTCCTCCGAGAAAAGCTCCCCGCATTCCGCCTCTGTCCGGTTCTTCCCTGTATACTTATATAGGAAATGATCCAGCGTATAAGCATACTGGGGAGTAATTATCTTGTCCGTATCATAGAAATAAATCCCCCACTCCACCACATCGCTCCGGGTATATTTTTTGCTCAGTTCATTGACCGTTACGTACAGCTGATATGGATCCTCTGTCAGATTCTCTGCCCCCTCAAACAGTGTGCTGTCGTATCTGCGGCTTTCCGCGCTGATCTCCGCCGCAAACCTTTCCAGATCCTGAATTTTTTTGTCCAGCAGAGACGTATAGGTCAGCAGCGCATTTTCATAGAAATCCTCATTGCCCTGCTCAATCTGGTCAAATGCGTATCTCCAGAAAATCATGAAAAACAAAAGGGCAGGAAAAAACAGCCCCAGCAGCATAACCTTGGACAGACGATACAGATATTTACGATTCTTCATACACCCCAACCACTCTCTTTAAGACTAAGACAACCACACCTTCTTCTACTGGTAATTACTATAACATCTGCGGCTGAAGGCTTTCAAGTGTAATTTTTTGCATGGCAGATAATTGGGGCTTTCTGCAAAAAATCGAAGGGGAGGAAATTCCTATGATACAAAAGAACGGCAGAGCTTTCACACTCTGCCGCTTTACAAAAACCAGTATTAACACTTCTCCGGTTCCGGATATTCCTGTTCAAACGTCTCCACAGTCATGGACTTTATCTTCTGCTCCTTCATGGGGCGGTCGCTGTAGTCCGTTCTCACATCTGCAATCTTATTCACCACATCCATGCCCTCGGTTACTTTTCCGAAGGCAGCGTACGCTCCGTCCAGATGAGGGGCATCCTTGTGCATGATGAAAAACTGGGAGCCTGCGGAATCAGGAGACATGGCCCTTGCCATGGAAAGCACGCCTTCTGTATGCTTTAAGTCATTGTCAAAGCCGTTCTGGGAAAATTCTCCCTTAATCGCATACCCCGGGCCCCCCATGCCGGTTCCGTCGGGACATCCGCCCTGAATCATAAACCCGTTAATCACACGGTGGAAAATCAGTCCGTCATAAAACCCACTTTTTACAAGGCTGATAAAATTATTCACCGTATTAGGCGCCTTCTCAGGATACAGCTCCGCCAGAATCTTATCCCCATTCATCATTTCGATGGTAACCACTGGATTCTTCATCACAAAAACTCCTTTGCTTTTTCATATTCTTAGGAATATTCTATCAAAAGGATGTAATGTTGTCTACTGTTTTTCTACCCTCAGTGGACAAGGAAAGACACACAGCCTCAATCCATTATGGCAGCATTTCAAAATCCACGCATATGTTGGCCGTCACCTTCATCTGTCCCGGCATAACCCCCATGTCGGCGGCTCCTGCCGCTGGTGCCGCCTCCGCGTCCATCATCTTCATGCTGCGCTGTTCGATTCCGGAGGAAACATATCTTCCATACTGCCCGTCATTGTATTCTTCCACCCGAAGAACCTTCCCCACCTGTCTTCCGTCCGCCTCGGCGATGGCCTCCGCCTTTCCTCTGGCCAGATCCACCGCTTTTTTCAGCGCTTCCCTATAAGCCTCATCATAGGTGCTGGAAAAATATGTGACGTTTAAAATCTCATTGGCCCCGCTTTCCACTGTTTTGGAAAGCAGTCCTCCTACGTCGCCTACAGGCACATCGGTCACCGTCACCTGGGTTCTCATCTCATAGCCGATAAGCTCCCGGGTATTGCCGCTCCAGTCATACCTGGGATCCAGGGAAAACCCTGTGGTTTTTATGGACTCATCCGCATATCCCTGTTCCTTCAAAAATGCCAGAACCTGATTCAGCGCCTCCGTGTTCTTCTGCTGGCAGGCAGAGGCATCATCATCCTCTGTGGTAATGCCGTAGACAATCTCCGCCATATCCGGAGTCACCTCCACACTGTCGCTGCTGTTTATGGTTACCTTTCCTTCGTCTCCCGCGTCCACATTCTCCACCCGGATCACATTGGGGACATTGGTGCTTACCTGAGGGGTACATGCCGTAAGAAGCGCTGCCATCCCCACACATCCTGCCGCCAAACCATACATTTTTTTCATAAACATTCTCCTCTCCTGCTTCTTTCTTTAAAAATCCTGCTGCCGGTTTACCCAATGTGCCCGCCAAACTTTTTTGTGCGGTGGTGCGTTTGCTGCCGGGCACATGCAGGTTTATGAAGTAAGTATACCAGAGAACTCTTAGTTTGCCTTATCTTTTCTCTTAATGTTTCGTAACGAATTTCTTCCATTTTACGGAAGTTTTTCTGACAGTTTCAGGAAATTTTCAAGGCCTTACAAAGTAGACAAACAGAAGTCTGACTGCTATAATAAAGAACGAAAAAAGAAACAGGAACATAATTTATAAATAAAATTTAATCTGAGGGGGCAAATGATCTGTTGTGGAAAAGCTGTTATGGAATGAAAAGCTCAATATCGGCGTTGAGATCGTAGACAAGGCCCACGCCAACCTTTTTCGGATTGTGGGAAAACTGATTGAACTGGTTAATAGTGACTCGAATTACCAGAATGCCTGTAAGGAGGGCGTCAAATATCTGGAAGATTACTCCATAAAACATTTTGCGGAGGAAGAAGCCTACATGCGTTCCATCCGGTATTCCGGTTATGCAAAGCATAAGGAAATCCATGATACCTTCAGGGACCAGACTCTGGTCTCTCTTAAAAAGACTCTGGAGCTGTCGGATTATTCTCTGACAGCAGTACATCGCTTTTTAAATACCATGCTGGGCTGGCTTGCCGGTCATATTATGACAGAAGACCAGCTGATATCAGGGGTTCCATGTAAAACAAACCTTTATGACTATTCCACCCGGGTATCGGTTGCGGCCCAGGCCGTAAGCCAGGCTATGAATGACATGTTCCATATAGATACGGTTCTTGTGGACGATAATTACTACGGACAGTATCTGGGCGCAGGATTCTACTGCCGTTTAGGCTATGATATTGATGACGGAGGAAAGGTACTTATACTTATGGGTGCGGAGGACAAACTGATCCGCCGCGGCGTAGGGCTGATCTACGGCATGCAGACCATGCAGGATACGGAGATGGTACATGAGGTGGCTCTGCAGATCTTTGAACAGTTCCTCCACCATATGGGCGGTTTATTCCGGTCCGATGCCGTATACAGCCTGCACAGAGAAGAATTGTTAACCAGCGACGAGTTCCGATCTGATTTTGCCACAAGATATCCTTACAGCATACTGTTCGAAACACGGCTGGGCCGTTTTGTATTCTGCTGCCGCAAATGGAAGCCCAAAAGAAGAAAGGCCCCGGGAACTCAGGAATCATGATATTTTTGTCATCTGTGCATCTGCAAAGCGGCAGTGGGGGCAGACCCTATGTCCCGCTTTGCAGAAAAATTTTTCTTTTTTGCTATACCAATTTAAACCATTAAATCTTTAACGTGTCTTGATATTTATGCATGATTGTGGTATATTAAATCAATATTACGGAGGAACTATTTATGGTAGAAGTATGGAATATCACCATTCCGGAGCTGACAGGCAGCGAAACCAGACGTGCCTACATTTATCTTCCGGAATCTTATGAGTATGAGCCTGACAGGCGTTACCCTGTTTTATACATGTTTGACGGACACAATGTCTTTTTCGATGATCATGCCACTTACGGCAAAAGCTGGGGGATGGAAGAATACATGGACTTTACCGGAACTCCTTTAATCATCGCCGCCGTGGAGTGCAATCACAGCCCGGACAACGGCCGCCTTCAGGAGTATTCCCCATACTCCTTTAAGGACAACCGGTTTGGAGCCATTACAGGCCGTGGAAAAACGACTATGAGATGGATGATCCGCACCTTTAAGCGGCAGGTTGACCGCCGTTACCGCACCATTCCGGACAGAGAACATACCTTTATTGCCGGCAGCTCCATGGGCGGTCTTATGAGTCTGTTTGCACTGATTCAGTATAACCGGTATTTTTCCCGGGCCGCTGCGCTCTCACCGTCTCTGTGGGTAGCCCCGGACAAGCTGGAGCATCTGATCTCTCAGGCAGCTCTGGCGCCTGATACCATTCTGTACATGGATTACGGTGCCAAAGAGTTTTCCAACCACGGGAAGATGGAACGGCAGTTCTCCCGAATCGGCTCCGCTCTTTTAAAACGCCATGTGCTTTTGAATCTAAGGATCGTACCGGAGGGAACCCACTGCGAGGCCAGCTGGGAGAAGCAGGTGCCTTTCTTTATCAATACTCTGATGTATGATATCTGACCGGCGGCCTCCCATAAGGTCAGGTTTTGTCCCCTTTGGACAGTTCACAGCCGCTGCAGGCAAATTTATTTTAAAAAAGGAGAAAGCATTTATGGAAACGCAATATTTTAAGCAATACAGTCCGGCACTTGACAGAGACATGGAGTGCAAGGTCTATGGACACGCAGGCAGGCCTGTCCTTTATATCCCCTGTCAGAACGGGCGCTTTTTTGACTTTGAAAATTTCCGTATGACTGACGTGTGGGCTCCCTGGATCGATTCCGGACAGGTCATGGTTTTTTCCATTGACACCATGGATGAGGAAACCTGGTCCAACAAATCCGGTGATCCTTACTGGAGAATCCGCCGCCACGAACAGTGGAATCATTTTATTGTTGATGAGATGGCCCCCTTCATCCGGAAGATGGTAAATGAAAGAAATGGCTGGGAGGGCAATCCCGGCATTATTGCCTTTGGCTGCAGCTTAGGCGCCACCCATGCGGCCAACCTGTATTTCCAGCATCCTGACATCTTTGACGGGCTGTTGGCTTTAAGCGGTATCTACACAGCTGATTATGGTTTTGACGGATACATGGATGAGCTGGTCTACTTAAATTCTCCGGTTCATTATCTTCCCAACATGCCGGATGACCATCCCTATATAGGCATGTACCGCAACAACAAGGGAGTCATCTGCGTAGGCCAGGGCCCATGGGAGATCCCGGATACCACCAGACAGCTTCATGGAATCCTGCAGAGTAAAGGGATTCCGGTGTGGGTGGATTTCTGGGGCTATGACTGTGCCCACGACTGGGACTGGTGGTATAAGCAGGTTACCTATTTTGTACCTTATCTTCTTAGATAAACCATAAATCCAAAAGAAACCTTTAAGGAGGAGTACGAGTATGAAAAACGTTGTTTTTATTTCCCCAAACTTTCCCACCAACTACTGGCAGTTCTGCCGGGAGCTGAAAAACAACGGAATGAATGTTCTGGGAATCGGTGACCAGCCCTATAATGAGCTGACCCAGGAGCTGAAAGACAGTTTAAATGAATACTACAAGGTAGACAGCCTGGAAAACGAAGATCAGGTGTACCGTGCCGTGGCTTTCTTCATCTTCAAGCACGGCCGGATTGACTGGCTGGAATCCAACAATGAGTACTGGCTGGAGCGGGACGCCAGGCTGCGGACAGATTTTAATATCACCACTGGTTTCCACACAGAAGATATTCCGAGAGCCAAGTATAAATCCAGGATGAAGGAATATTATACAAAGGCAGGCATCCCTGTGGCGCGCTACCATCTGGTGGATACCATTGAAAACTGTCAGGCTTTTATAAAGGAGGTGGGCTACCCTGTAGTTACCAAACCGGACAACGGCGTAGGCGCTTCCCACACGTACAAGCTTTCAAATGATCAGGAGCTTAAGAAGTTTTTTGCAGAAAAAGAGGACTATATCCCATATATTATGGAAGAGTTTATCGATGCGGAGGTGAATTCCTACGATGCCGTCATTGACTCCAAAGGCGAGCCCATGTTTGAGACAGGGAATGTGACACCCAACTCCATTATGGATATCGTAAATAATTCCGACAATTCCATCTATTACATCGTAAAAGATCTGCCGGAGGACACAAAAGCGGCCGGCCGCGCTGCCGTCAAAAGCTTTGGCGTAAAAAGCCGTTTCATCCACTTCGAGTTTTTCCGCCTTTTAAGCGACCATAAAGGCCTGGGAAAGAAGGGCGACGTGATCGCCCTGGAGGTCAATATGCGTCCCTGCGGCGGCTTTACCCCTGACATGATTAACTTTGCCCACAGCACCAACGTATATAAAATCTGGGCTGACATGGTTGCCTTTGACAAGTCCACCATGCCTGTGGGAAAGCATGCCTACTGCGCCTTCGCCGGACTGCGGGACGGCAAAAACTTTGTCATGAGCCATGAGGACATTATGGAGAAATACGGCCCTAACATGAAGATGGTGGAGAGGATTCCCGATGTGCTGTCTGACGCCATGGGCAATCAGATGTATGTGGCTACCTTTGATACCAAGAAAGAGCTGGACAACTTCTATAAAAATGTGTTAAAATGCAGGCCGCTTAAGGGCGGAGCTAAAAAGCAGGCCTGAAAGGCAGGGCTGAAGAGCTGAGCTGAGAGACAGGTAGATCATAAATACAGAATAAAACGGTGTGTCCCGGGCATGTTGAAGTTTCCCGGGGTACACCGTTTTCTGTTGCCTTATTTAATTACCTTATTCATGATTCATGTTTTTACTTCGTCTGGTTTATCTCACGGATTCTCTCCGGGCTGACCTTGGGCTGATGGTTCCCGTCTAAAAGCCCGTTGACCTCCTGGTATACATCTGTAAGCTGGGTATAGCAGAATCCGCTGCAGCCCGGAATCCCCATGATGGCTTTCGTCACATCCTCGTACCGCCGGATCACAGCCTCCTCATCCTTCTCTGCATCTCCATAGCCCCAGTTTTCCTGGCTTACACTTTTCTCCAGGGCGATGCCGCCGTACTCTGTCACAAGCAGCGCCGGCTTATGGGCAGCCTGGCAGCCGCCGGCAGGGCTTTCATCTCCGGCTTTTTCTCCTGCCCCGTCTTCTGAGCATCTCCACCGGCTTTCTGTCTCTCCCATTGCAAACAGCCTCCGCTTCTGGGGGTAGATTGCCTCAGGCGCAGCCAGCGCTTTGGCGGTGTATTTGTCCTCAAAGGCTTTTCCGGTCTGGGCATAGTCATGGATGCTGATAATATCCGCCTTCACATTCTCCCAGCCGTCATTGGTGCTCACCAGCCTTGTGGGATCCAGGGCCTTTGCCATATGGTACAGTGCCTTTCCGAAATTCTGCTGCCTTTTGTCATTTAAAATCTTTCTCACGCCCCAGGACTCGTTTAACACAACCCAGGTAATGAGACAGGGGTGGTTGCAGTCTCTTCTGTAAAACTCTGCAAAATCCCTGGTAAGGTTCATTATCTCATCATCGCAGAATTCATAGGCGCTGGGCACTTCTCCCCACACATAGAGTCCATAGCAGTCTGCCAGATAATAATATCTTGGATCCTCTATCTTCTGATGCTTCCTGGCACCTGTAAACCCATAGGCCAGGGTCATCTCCACATCCTCCTTAAGCGCCAGAGCCGATGGCGGCGTCAGCCCTGATTCCTCCCAGTATCCCTGATCCAATACCATCTTCAGATAACAGGGAATATTGTTTATCAGGACTCTCCCGCTGTCCAGGCTTACCTTTCTCATCCCGAAATAAGTCCCCACAGAATCCAGCACCTGAAGAGAATATCCGTCCATCCGCACCAGATCCACTGTCATGTCATACAGGTTGGGATCCTCATGGGACCAGTAATGAATCTCATCGATGGCATCCTCCGGCTTTAAGGCAATGACTACCTGGGTACGGATACCGTCTAAAGAAGCCGTAAGCTTTTTCACGGTTTTCCCATAATAGGAGACCGTTAAGAATACCTGATCCCCTGGCTCATACTCATCCACCGTGATTGTGGCCGCAACCTGGTTCCTGTCAATATCCGTCACCAGCTTTATATGGTCAATAGGCTTTCCCTCCACTGCCTCCAGCCACACGCCCTGCCAGATGCCGGAGGTGGGAGTATACCAGCAACGGCTGGGCTCCTCCTCCCAGTACTGCTTTCCTCTGGGCTGAGCCGTGTCCGCTCTGTCTATGACCTTTACGGCGATCACATTTTCC
The DNA here is from genome assembly GCA_910585435.1 of uncultured Hungatella sp. Lineage (GTDB taxonomy): Bacteria > Bacillota > Clostridia > Lachnospirales > Lachnospiraceae > UBA3402. The sequence goes on from CAJUEJ010000018.1 coordinate 38,666, forward strand.
CCGTCCTCCTTTACATGCTCTGTAATCTCAAAAGAAAAAGGGGTGTAGCCTCCTGTATGCTTTCCCAGATAAGCTTCATTCACCCACACATGGGCTTCATAATCCACTGCCCCGAAATGAAGATACTGTCTTTTTCCTTTCATCTCCTCCGGCAGCCGAAACGTCCTCTCATACCAGAGAATATCATGAAACCCTGTCTCTCCGATTCCGCTTGCTTTGGTCTGGTACGCAAAAGGCACACAGACAGTACGGTCCATGTTCTCCCTGGCGTCAAACCCAAACCTCCATTCCCCGTTCAGTTCTTCCCAGCACTTCCTCCTGAAATCCGGCCTGGGAAACTGCAGATAATCCAGTGTATTTTTCATTCTTTCCTCCACTTCATAGCCATATACTCCCAAAGTCTCCTGCGTCTGTGTAAGTGCCAACAGATTTACTTTAAAGGTTCGCCACTGTCTTCAAATACCGCCCCAATGCATCCTGCCAGGCAGGCATACGCTTAAATCCTCTCTCCTCCAGCTTGTCCTTGCTCATCCGGCTGTTCATGGGCCGTTTCGCCCTGGCCGGATACTGGTCACTGGAAACCGGAATCACGTGTACCTTCAGCCCTGCCTGTCTGAAAATCTCACAGGCAAACTCATACCAGCTGCACAGCCCCTCATTGGTGGCATGGTAGCGGCCGTACTCCTCCGTCTCAATCATATCCACCAGAAGCCTTGCCAGATCATAGGTATACGTGGGAGATCCCACCTGATCGTCCACCACGGTTATGGTATCCCTGGTCTTCCCCAGGTTCAGCATGGTCTTTATAAAATTCTTCCCGTTAACCCCGAACACCCAGGCAATGCGGACGATAAAATACTTTTCAAGCGCCTCCACCGCCAGCTCCCCCTCATACTTGGTCTGCCCATAGACGTTCAGAGGCTCTCTGTCATCATCCGGCTCCCAGGGACGCTCCCCCTGGCCGTTAAAGACGTAATCCGTGCTGATGTACATCATCTTGCACCCTGTCTCCTTACACACCCTTACAATATTGGCTGTTCCCTCTCCGTTGACCTTTCGGCACAGCTCCACATTGTCTTCCGCCGCGTCCACCGCCGTGTATGCGGCACAGTGAATCACTCCGTCCGGCGCCGTCTCCTTTATCACCCTTTCCACTGACACCGGATCCGTGATGTCCATCTCGTCAATATCCACTCCCACGGCAATATGGCCCCGTTTTTCCAGTTCATGGATCACATCATACCCCAGCTGTCCTTTGGAGCCAGTCACCAGTATTTTCATGCTGCCTTTTCTGTCCGGGCCGTTCTCTGCTTCCAGATCTATTTTTCCTCCTGAGCATTTCGTTCCTTCCGGATATTCCGTTCCTTCTGAACATCCATTCCCATCCGGGCTGTTCTGGACGCTCTCCAGCCATTGATCTTCCATCTTCTTATCCCTTTCCAAGCCTTTGTAATTTCTATGCACCTGTTTTCAGGGTCCTGGAGTCAGCCTTCCAGCCTCTCTCCGTACATATTGTCAAAATAATCTGCATACTCTCCGGAAATAATATGCTCCCACCATTCTCTGTTATTTAAATACCATTCAATGGTCTGCCGGATGCCGGTGTCAAAGGTGTATTTAGGCTTCCACCCCAGCTCTCCCTCCAGCTTTGCAGGATCTATGGCATAGCGCATATCATGTCCGGGACGGTCTGTCACAAAGCGGATCAGGCTCTCCGGTTTTCCCAGCGCATGCAGGATAACCTTCACCACCTCCAGGTTGGAGCGCTCATTGTGGCCGCCTACATTGTACACCTCTCCCACCCGGCCTTTATGAATAATCAGATCAATGGCTTCGCAGTGATCAGACACATGGAGCCAGTCCCTGACGTTCTCTCCCTTTCCGTAAACAGGCAGCTCCTCATCCGCCAGAGCCCGGCTGATAATCAGAGGAATCAGCTTCTCCGGGAAATGATACGGCCCGTAGTTGTTGGAACAGCGGGATATGGTAACTGGGAGCCCGAAGGTCCTGTAATACGCCAGCACAAACAAATCAGCGCTGGCCTTGGAAGAGCTGTAGGGGCTGGAGGTATGGATAGGCGTCTCCTCAGTAAAGAACAGATCCGGCCTGTCCAACGGCAGGTCGCCGTAGACTTCATCTGTGGAAACCTGATGGTATCTCTTTACACCGAATTTCCTGGATGCGTCTAAAAGCACCCTGGTTCCCATCACATTGGTCTGCACAAAAATTCCCGGATCCGTAATAGAGCGGTCCACATGGGTTTCCGCCGCGAAGTTTACCACCACATCGAAGTTTTCCTTCTCAAACAGATCCATGATAAAAGGCTCATCTGCAATGTCGCCTTTTACAAAACGATAGTTAGGCTTATCCTCCACCGGTTTTAAGGTCTCCAGGTTCCCTGCATAGGTGAGTAAATCCAGATTCACGATCTGATAATCCGGATATTTATTCACCATATGGTGTACGAAATTTCCGCCGATAAAGCCTGCGCCTCCGGTCACTAATACTTTCATGCTTTCGCTTCTCCTTTCACTTGCTTTTACTTGCTGTCATTTGTCAATAAATTTCCCGGCCAGCACATCCATCAGATACTGCCCATACTGATTCTTCTTTAAAGGCTGGATATTCTCCAAAAGCTGGTCCCTGGTAATCCAGTGGTTTAAATATGCTATCTCCTCCAAACATCCGATTTTCCGGTGCTGATGGCTCTCCACGGTTCTCACAAAGTTGGTGGCATCCACCAGTGATTCGTGGGTCCCTGTATCAAGCCATGTAAAGCCCTGCCCTAAAAGCTCCACCTCCAATTTCCCCGCTTCCAGATAAATCCGGTTCAAATCCGTGATCTCCAGCTCTCCTCTGGCAGAAGGCTTTAAGTTCCTGGCATACTCCACCACCTGGTTGTCATAAAAATACAGGCCGGTGACGCAATAGTTAGACTTAGGGTTCGCCGGCTTCTCCTCAATGGACACCGCTTTTCCGTCAGAATTAAACTCCACGATCCCAAACCGCTCCGGATCGTCCACATAATATCCGAATACAGTAGCCCCCTCCTGCTTGTTGGCCGCACGGAGGAGACGCTTCTTTAGCCCATGGCCTGCAAAAATATTATCCCCCAAAATCATTGCCACATGATCCTTGCCGATAAAATCCGCACCGATGATAAAAGCCTGGGCCAGCCCGTCCGGCGAAGGCTGCACCTCATAAGACAGGCGGATGCCAAACTGGTGCCCGTCCCCCAGCAGAGAATGAAAACGAGGCGTATCTTCCGGCGTGGAAATAATCAGAATCTCCCGGATACCTGCACTCATCAGAACCGACAGGGGGTAGTAGATCATAGGTTTGTCATAAATGGGAAGCAGCTGCTTCGAGGTTACCATGGTAAGCGGATACAGCCTGGTCCCGGAACCTCCGGCCAAAATAATACCCTTCATAATAAGTCCTCCATATGTTTTCCATACTTTTTATCTTGGACTTATTATAAAGGGTTACGTTGCGTCACTGTCAAGGAGTTTTTTAGTTTTCCTTTGCAAATAAACACCCCCGCCATTTTTGTTATCCGAATCCCGCCCTTTTCCCTGATTTTCTTTTGAAGAAATTCCTTAAATTCCAGCTGCCTCTGGCTCAATATCTCGCTCTGGTTTCCGTGGCAGGATAGAATATAGTCCAGCAAAGGCTCCGCCTCATCCACCAGAAGATAATCATCGTACATCACTTTTTCCACTGATTGAAAATGGCGCTCCAACATGGCCTGCCCGTTTTCCAGGCCAAACAGCTCATATAAGGCCACCTCCGATAAAATGATGCGGGAGTCAAATTCCTGCACCAGCAGGGTAATCTCCCTCATATGCTCCCTGCCGTAGGTGCTGCAGTAAAAAACTCCCTCCTGCTTCATAACCCGGCAGATCTCCTTTAAGGCCTGGGAAATATTCTTCACGTAGAAAAGCACATGATTGGCGATGACACCGTCAAAATAATCATCTTCATAGGTAAGGCTCTGACAGTCCTCTGTCTCGAACACCAGCTTCCCCAGATCCAGGCCCTCCAGAAGCCTTGCCGCATCCTCCACCATCCCGGAAGAGATGTCTGTCACATGGATTTCCATATCCGGCCGCCAGTCTCCGTGGCATGCTCTGTCCCGTCCTGCATGCCGCCACAATTCCCCGTTGCCGCACCCTACCTCCAGAAATTTTGCGCCTTCCTTTACAGGAATCCTGGAAGCAAGCCATGAAAACCAGGACACCGGGTTGTGGGAAAAACGATTGTGCAGCTCAATCCGCACGTTTAAGTTTACCGCCGTTTTATACTGGTCAATAATGGCATGCTCCATATTGGTGATATGGATTAAGTTTAAGATACGGTTCCAGTCAATGACACCAGAAGACTTGACTATCTGAAACGTGTCGTCCAGCGTCCGCTCCATCATCTCCAGATGGCGGATCTTTTTCCGGATCAGATCCTTTTGAAGCTCCAGGGAATATACGATATCCTCCGCATCGTCATTGATAGTCATAGCCATTATCTCTTCCAGTGAGAATCCCAGATATTTTAAAGAAAGAATCTTCTGAAGCCGTCCGAAATCCTCATCGGTGTACAGGCGATACCCGGAATCACTGACCCTGCTTGGCTTCAATATCCCCTGCTTGTCATAGAAACGTATGGTCCGAATGGTCACATTAGCCTTCCTGGCAAACTCTCCCGACGTATAAAATTCCCCGCCTGCCTCTCTCTTCACCTATATCTCCCTTTCTCTCTGGTTTTTCCCACGCTTCACCCCTCTTCCTCCATCAGCCGCAGCCCCGCCGTATTGGTCACCGGAAGGGAAAATACAATAGCCTTGGCCCTTGTATCCATCCCTGCCCCCCTCATCACCGCCTGCATAATAGCATTCTTCTGTTCAGACTTTGCCACAATAAAAATCATCTCTTTCTCCGACGCCAGAGACACACCGAAAAATGCCTCCGCCCGTTCCATTCCCGTTCCCTTGGCATGCACCACCGTCCCTCCTCCGGCCCCGGCCTCCTTGGCCGCGTCCATCACCAGATTGCTGCAGCCCTGATTGGCAATCACTACCAGAAGCTCGTGCTTTGTATCCTTCAATCTGCTTTCCTCCCCTTTTTCATATCCCTGATTCTCGGTTAAAAACTGCAGTTCTCTCCTGCCGCCCATGCTTCCAAGAGGCACCGTAAAAGCAATTCCTGTTCCCGGCACATCAATCTGAAACCGCATCTGCAGCCCCTTTTTTATCTCCTTCCACACCTGGTCTGTCACAACGGCAAACAGTACCGCCTTCTCCGACGCCTCCAGCCCGAAATAGTCTAGCATCTCACTGGCCGCCGTCCCATGGCCCAATGTCACCAGATTTACATGTACCTTCTGCTCCTGGTAGAAAGCGAGAATCCTGGGCATCATGCTTCGGTTGGTGATGGTGGTCATCATACATATCTCCTGCATTCCCTGTCTCCTTCCCGGCTATTACAATTCAATAATATCAAAATCACCATACTGCTCCATTCCCACTGCCTCATATGTACCTGCCACAGCCTTCTTCCTCCTGCTCTGCACCTGATAGACAACACCCAGCACCTGAATCGTAATAAGCGGCGTCATGGCCACCATGGCGACCACCCCGAAGGCATCCCGTACCAGATTGCCTCCCACAGCCTGGCAGGCTCCCATGGCGAAGGGAAGAAGAAAGGTGGCTGTCATAGGCCCGGACGCCACCCCGCCGGAGTCAAAAGCAATAGCCGTGAATATCTTGGGCACAAAAAACGACAGAATAATGGCAACGCCGTATCCGGGAATCAGATAATACATGGCAGAACCCCCTGTCAGCACCCTTGTCATAGCAAGCCCGATGGAAACCGCAACACCGATGGACAGGCTCAGCTGCATGGCCGACCCGGGGATCGCGCCGTCTGTCAGCTCCTCCACCTGCTTCATCAGCACATACACCGCCGGCTCCGCCTTGACGATAAAATATCCGATAATCATGCCGATAGGCACAATCAGCCATTTCTGAGGAAGGGCGGCAATAGTCTTTCCCAGAAAGCTTCCTGCCGGCATAAATCCTACGTTGGCTCCGGTCAGAAACAGGACCAGCCCCACATACGTGTAGACCAGCCCGATCCCCACCTTTACCAGATTTCTCCTCTCCATCTTCAGAAGGAACACCTGAAACAGTCCAAAAAACAGGACAATGGGGAACAGAGACATCCCTATCTCCATCATGTAATGAGGAATGGATGTGGTAAACATCTGTCCTAAAGACACGGAATCCAGCACCTCCATGTGCTCTGCGGCTGCATAGGCCCCTCCGTCAGGCTGATACAAAATCCCCAGAATCAAAACTGCCAGAATCGGCCCCACCGAGCACAGAGCCACCAGCCCGAAGCTGTCGTCGGCCGCGTGTTCATCGTTACGCACCGCAGAGATACCTACGCCCAGGGCCATGATAAATGGAACCGTCATAGGCCCTGTAGTCACGCCGCCAGAATCAAATGCCACCGCCAGAAAATCCTCCGGCACAAACACAGCCAGCGTAAACACCGACAGGTAGAACACAATCAACATGGGCGTCAGCTTGATCCGGAAAAGCATACGCAAAAGGGCCAGCACCAGAAACAGGGCCACCCCTCCGGCCACCGCCAGAATCAGCACCAGATTGGGCACTGACGGCACCTGGTTCGCCAGCACCTGCAGATCCGGCTCCGATATGGTTATGACAAAGCCAAGGATAAAGCCAAGGATTACCATCACCCACAATTTCCTGGACTTTGCCATGCTGCTTCCCACTCTCTCCCCCATGGGAGTCATGGAAAGCTCCGCCCCAAGGCTGAAAAACATCATCCCCACAATCAGAAGCAGCGCTCCCATAAGAAATTCCAGCACCACCCCCGGGGATACCGGAGCTATACTGAAGCAAAGAAGCAGCACAAGGCCTACCACCGGCAGCACAGCCACCAGGGATTCCTCCAGCTTCTCTTGAAGTTTTGTTTTATAAAGCCGCATGTGTGCCTCCTTTTTCTAAATCATATATTGCCTTGCGAAATTTACGCAAGAAATTGCTGGCTTACAGCTTGGCAGCCAATCCGCCGCCAGACAAAACAGCCTGGAAGATCCGCTGTCCTTAGCAGCACCACTCTCACTTTTCCCAAGAATACAATTAGTATACCATGCCTTTCAGACATTTTCCTATTAAGACTTTATTAAATTCCATAAAACAACTCCCAAAAGCAACATACCCGGAAAGAAAATCGCCGTCAAAAGGCCTCCCTGAATGCTTCCTATCCCTGCCGAGGCCATGCCCACCACCGTAGGCCCCAGAGTACACCCCAAATCTCCTGCCAGCGCCAGAAAAGCAAACATGGCAGTTCCTCCCCCGGGAAGGGAACGGGAGGCAAGACTGTAGGTTCCCGGCCATAAAATCCCCACAGACAGGCCGCAAAGCCCGCATCCTGCAAGCCCCAGAACCGGATTCTCCGAAAAAACCGCCAGCACATAGCTGAGAATACACAAAATACTGCTGCCCAGCATAAACCGCTTCAGGGAAATCCTGTCGCTGAACCTGGCATACGTAAGCCTTGACACCCCCATCAAAGCCGCAAACATACAGGGCCCTGCCAAATCCCCCGCCTCTTTTGGCATCTGAAGCCCTGACTCTGCAAACACAGAGGCCCACTGGCTCATAGCCTGCTCCGACGCCCCTGCGCAGAGCATTAGAAGAACAAATATCAGAAACAATTTTTCTGAAAACATCCCCCGCCACGGCATAGGCTCCTGTTCCTCATTCAAAGAGCGAATAGGGACTCTCCCAAAATAGATCGCATTGCACACAGGTAACAGCGCCCACAGCGCACACAGCACCTTCCACCACGTTCTTCCAAATACCGCAAAAAACAATGTGGTCACTATCACCACAATCACATGGCCCCAACAGTAAAAGGAATGAAGCAGACTCATGGAGGCATCTTTTTTCTCTGTAGGACAGGCCTCCACAATAGGGCTGATTAAAACCTCTATCAAACCTCCCCCTATGGCATACAATACCACGGACAGCACAAGCCCAAGGTAGGCATTCCCGCACATTGCCGGAAAGACAGCCATTCCCCCAATTCCTGCTGCCGAGCACATATGGGCAAATACAATGGCCCTCCGATACCCCACCTTGTCAATCAATCCTGCCGACAAAAGATCCACAAAAAGCTGAATGGTAAAATTTATGGTAATCAAAAGGGTAATCCGTTCCATAGATATGTTGTAGAGTTCCTGAAATGTCAGAAAAAGCAGCGGCGCCAGGTTATTGACGACAGCCTGCGTCACATAGCCCAGGCAGCTTGCTTTGATAGTACGGCTATAGCCTGTATTTGAATTCATATAAAATAAGCCTCAGAAAAGATTTATTATTGTATCATATTCTTTTCAGAGGCTTATTGCGTATAATTATTGCATATCCTGCTCCTCTTCCAGCTCCTCTGCTATTACATCTGATCTTTTCCCTTTCTCCAGCTTACGACAAACCAATTTAAATTGTGTAAATAGCATATTGATAGCCTCCGATCCATGCTTACGCACAAAGTCTGCCAGTATACCCTCCTGTTCACAATCTTTTGCCGCCTGAACAATAGCCGCATCCCTTTCCTGTCCCTGTCCTATATAGTCCCTGATTTTTTGGATAAACCAGGCGTACTCATATAAGGGCCGGCACCTATCTATAAAATTTCTGTAAAATATTAAAACCTTGTTTAGTATCTTCTATCTCCCGCCCTTATGCAGCATAGCCAAAGGTGTTCTCAAGATGATTTTTAAATCCAGAAGAAAACATCTGTTTTTAATATAATCCAGATCCATTTCCACCCAGTCATGAAACGCGATATCATTTCTCTGAGGCATAATCTGCCACGTACAGGTAAGCCCAGGCAGAACCTTAAGACGCCGCTTCTGGTATTCCGTATAGCACGCCACCTCTTCCGGAAGGGGCGGCCTGGGGCCTACAAAGCTCATATCCCCTTTTAATACGTTGTACAGCTGCGGAAGTTCATCTAACCCTGTTTTTCGGAGAAAACCTCCGATTTTTGTAATGCGGGGATCATTCGTTACCTTAAAAACCGGGCCGTCCATCTCATTTAAAGCTTTCATGCCAGGCTTCATGGCCTCCGCATCTTTAATCATTGTCCTGAACTTGTACATGGTAAATATTTTCCCGTCCTTTCCTACACGTCTCTGTATAAAAAAAGGGCACCCGTGGGGATCGTCTATGTAGATCGCCGCCGCAATTAGAAAAAGCACAGGCCACAAGACAAGTAAACCTGCCAGGGAACATATGCAGTCGAACATACGCTTTCCTATTCTATATATTATTTTCACTGAGGTCATACTCTTCCACCCGCTTTTTACGATTTATACCGAATTTACCGGTACCTTACAAATTTCGTTCTCTATAAATTCCTTTGAATGCTTTACTGCCTCCACTAAGGCTTCATCCACTTTTACCCAATCTATTTTATCATTTATCCGGTCTGGTTTCTCCCCTTCACCTGCAATCCTTGTCTCAAGATGAACGGAATGGAGAATATCTGACAGCCTTACATCTCTGCTGCTGTGCGGAAATACGGCAAACTGTTTATGAAAAATAATACACATGGAAACCCCATGAAAAGAATTTGTCACTACATATTCCGCATCATAAAGAAGCGCCAAAAAATCTAAAGGCCCACATCCCTTTGCATGTTTTTGATTCTTTGTCCAGCAAACATTCCTGATTTTGGGGTTTACTATCAGGACATTAAGTCCTGTATATGCTTCAAGCTGTCTCAGATACTCTGCCATCCGAAGATTGTATTCCGTATAGTAAACCGCAATATATTTCCTCTTCCTTTTTTTCTTTGATTTAATAAGCGTTTCCCATTCCTCTCTGTTCAGCAAAAATACCGGATCTAAAACTACTTCCGGACTTCTTGCCCACAAATTTTTAATATAGGAAACTGCCGACGGTTCTCGTAAAGAGATCGCATCAAAATTAGCTAACAGAGCTGAAACAGGCTGATCAAAACGCTCCTCTAAACGCTCCGTCCCAATACTCGCTCCATAAGAAACATAGCGGGAATTTTCTTTCCTCCATTTGCGGAATGTACAGAAATATCCCTCCTGAAGGCCTTCTGTTATTTCAGGATTCCATACCTGATCGCTTCCTACTACATAAGTGTCAATGTTTTTATTAAACTCATAAATCTCTCTCGAATCCTGTAAACGTTTGGAACTGCTCACCAGATATTTTTTTCTGAAGCTGCTTATTTTGCATTTTGTCTTCAAATTGCCATAAAATCTTTGATGCCACATTTCCCCTGCTATCTGCCTTGTAATTCTATATATCCTTCGTAAAAAAACATCTTTTTCATCAACTTGGATGAAACGATATCGTGAACGCAGGGCCATTGGATAATAAGGAATCATTACTGTTTCCTGATATTTATTCAAATATGTTTTAATCCCATAACTTTGAAGCAATGCTCCATAATCATCTGCCCAATAGAACGTTAAAATACCAATCATAGAGCCCTCCTGGTGTCATTTTTATCTTCTTACAATTCTTTCTGCTAGAACAAGCGGCAAAATCCGGCTCAATACCATAAACATTTTTCTTCTTTTTGATTGTGAGGCAGGACTGCATAGCCTTGGTTGCAAAATATCTTCTTTTTCACATTGAAAATAACGGAATTGACTCTCCACTGACTTCCAGACATTATAAGCTTTTTCATTATGCAGAATCACCAATGAAGTGCCCATCCCATCTTTCATATCCGGCTTTATTTTCTCAATTCCCCAGAAATCTCCCATAGTAATATCACTTCCCCTTTCTACTGTACAAAATTTGCAGGAATGGCAGGAAGGACGAATGATATAATTCTGAAAATATAATTTACAGAACAAATCCTGATCCATAGAATAAGAATACTCTTTATTCCCAACGTTCAAAGAAATAGTATGTCCATTATTCTTCTCTCTTTTATCCCGAAAGCAAAAATCTGAAACTGTTCCGTGATACTTTATCTCCAGTTCTCTCAGGTACTTTTTCCATATTTGGGGAGATGGAACGCCATAGCATACTAAATCTGCCACAAGAAGCTTGTCACTCTCTCCTCCAATAAATTGCTTCACCGCCTGACATTGACAGGGAGTCCCCGTAAACAATACCTGCCGCCCGGCCTTAAGATACCTTTCTATTTTCTTATAACAGCCAGACATCTCACTTTGAACATACTTGCTTTTTTGCAGCAGTCCAAGTTCTTCCATCCTCTGAATATCTTTATGAAACACTCTGCCGCCAGAATCCATTGCAGCACCAAATACCACCCCGCCGCCAGAAAGTACGTGTTGGGCCAAAACAGGAAAAACACCTCCTGATGTGCTTGAAAACCGTATGCTGTCATCCTTTGCCTGAGTTCCCAGATAGATACGTCCTCCCCCATTTCCCTTTTCTTCACAGGGGATCAGCGGACACACAGCCTTACATTTTCCACAGCCCACACAGTTTTTTTTATTCACCTTGGGATAGGAAAATCCTTCCCGGTCCACAGCCATCTCTATCGCTTCGTTGGCACATATCTCCTTACAGACGCCGCAGCCGCAGCATTGGCTTTTCTTTTCAAATAATTTTGTCATCTTCGCCTCCAGACAGACATTTTACGGAGTCCTTAAGCCTTTTTGCCCAGCAATAAAACGGATAACTAAAAAAAGCTAAAAAAACAGATCCTTTTGTTACCCATGAGCGCTCCCGAAAATAAGGATCCCGCATCTCCTGTATAACCGCTTCTCTCATTTGATACAGCTCATTCTCAGGAAGACAATCCATAGCGCGTTTTAAAATTCTAAAATATGCCTCCTCCCAAAATCTGGCATTCTCTGTTCTCCCACAGTTCTGTTCACTGACCTCAATTCTTTTAAATACGCTGCCAGCCACCAATACACCATCTAACGTAAATCTTAAATGCCAGGATCCCCTTTCATTTTTTCTATAATAATACACAGCATCTGTAATATATACAGCAGAGAGCCCCTTACAAATAAGTTCATAAAAAAACAGCGTATCTTCACCTAAGATGAGGCCTTCCTCAAATCGCAAAGCCCCTATAGCCTTTCTTTTAATCAGCTTTCCTCCGATTCCCCCAAAAATAAAGTTTTTCTGAGAAAATTGATCTATCAGGCTGCCGCTGTCAAACCGCTGCCATTCTCTGTCTCTTTTTCCTTTCTCCCTTCCATCGGTAAAGCACATATCTGTTGTCTTATACTTTCCGAAAGCAATATCTGCCTTTTGCAAAAGTATCTGTTCAAGCAGCACTTCCAGTGCGTCAGGAGCTATTGCATCATCACTGTCCAGAAAAAAAATGTATTCTCCCCGTGCTGCATCCAAAGCAGCATTTCTCGCCGCAGAAACCCCTCTGTGTCTCTGCACATAAAGATGAATTCGGGAATCTCCTCTCATAAACTCCTTACAGATTGCACAGGTAGAATCCACGGATCCATCATCTACAAGAAGAAGCTCAAAATCATGCTCTGTTTGTTTCAAAACAGAAGAGAGGCATTCTTTTAAGTAACATTCTGAATTATACATCGGCACAATAATCGAAATCATTTTCTCAGTCTACCTAACTTGTACTAATTTCTGATTTTCTATTTTATAAATCTGATCGCATTCATTTGCCAGATTCATATGATGCGTAACAAGTAAAATAGTTTTATTTTTCTTCACTGCTCTGATGGAGTCAATAACTGCCTTTTCTGTATCCATATCCAATGCTGCCATCGCTTCGTCCATAACAAGCAATTCAAAATCTTTGTATAAAGCCCGAGCCAGGGCGATCCTTTGCCGCTGTCCCCCTGATACAGCCGCTCCATGCTCACCAATCAAACTGTAAATTCCTTCCGGCAGTTTATCTACATCTTCTAATACCTGAGCAACAGCCAGAGATTGGCGGACCCGTTCATCATCAATTTCATCTGCAAAAAAAGCCACATTATTTCTGATAGTTTCCCCATTCAAATAGATTGTCTGCGGAATATAACTTACGATCTCACCCAGCATTCCTTTACATTTTCCCTGGCTGTCTGTTTCTGTTACAATATCATAATCATCATAAAAAATATTTCCCTGCTGAGGAACTAAAAGCCCCAGAACCAAATCTAGAAATGTGGTTTTTCCCACACCAGAAGGCCCAATAACTGCAATTGACTTTCCGGCTGGTAAATCAACCGACATATCTGTAAATATATCGATACCCTCCCTATAAGAAAAAGTCAAATTACGTATCCTTAATCCTTCGGATAACGAAATCCGTTTTTGTCTATGCCCTTCGCATACTTCTTCCTGCCTCTTTATTTTTTCATACTCTTCCATGTTTGTACGCAATGATTCACAGGCTCTTCTTTCAAACTCCACACTGTGCAGGCTTTTAACAATACTGCTTCCTATGGGAAGCATACGTACAAGGAGTGTAACAAAAACGATTGTTTCTGCAAAAACAGATGTCAGATTTATTTCCAACATGACCCCTAACAACATTCCAAAAAAGAAAACCGCCTGAATAATATTGTTTAAAAAAACACCAACTGTTGTATTTCTATACAAAAATTTTTCCTGCATTTGTGCATATTTCTCGCCATACTTCTTAAAACGCCTCATAGCTGATTTCCAGCATTCATCTATCTTAAAAATCTTAAACATTCCATAGGAAACTGTAATCTGCGCATTTAACCTGATTTCATATTTTCTTCTTTCTTCACCGTACACTTTCATATTTCTTCTGTTGAAAAAAAATACGAAAGTAACGCATAGAAAAAATCCACAGCATCCTATTAAACCTATACCTTTTGCTACTGCTACAAGAGCTGCGCAAAAAGCTCCCGCTGTCAAGCTTGCACTTAGGATATCAATTCCATTTATCAGCAGCCTCATGCAAGCCACACTGTCCCCACGAATCATAGTGATCGCCTGCATTGCTTCTCTATGATTATGCTTCAGCAAATCTTCTTTCATAAGAAGCTCATATAGTTTTATAGATAAATGATGTACTCCATGATAAAGTAATTCGTTTAAAATTTTACTTTTATATAATTCAAAAATCCCTTTCAGTATAATTAAAATATTCATTCCCAGGACTAGCACAACAAAATCCTTAGATACATTAGCAGCGCCCACCAACTGATTCATAATAGGGAGCATCATTGAAATGCTGAATAAATCCACGATCGGTGTCATAATACTTAAGATACTATATATACTTAATGTTCTCTTTCCCTTAATATCCAATATCGCAATCAAATATAAAAACATAGACAGCATCATTATTCTCCCACTTTCTTATCTTTTTCCCGCTGCATGTTCGTGGAAAATGCTTAATAAAAGTTTAGCCTCCATTGCTTTCAGATGTTTTCCATACTTTCGCGCAATGCTGTACCTGCGCTGTAATTTCCAGCATATAATCTTCTTTTTTTCAGAAAAACAGCGGATATGGCAGATTCTGCCTATCTCATCTATTAATTTTTCAAACCCCTTATATCTGTCTTCTTCTTCTTTCTGTGTCCTTGTTTTTCTGGAATGGCTGTCTTCATGTACACGGACTCCATATAAGGTTTCCGGAATCGTATGGCAGTTATAACGGTACATATATGGAAGCAGCATCTGAAAATTCTGCCCCACAGGAGATTCCGGAATGCATCGTTTCGGATAAACAGTAAAAAAATCTTTTGTCCTAAGCATATAACAGCCGCAGCATACAAATGTTCTGCTGTATAAAATATCCCAAAAAAGCTTCTCTTCTGTTATATCCCCAATTTTCTCATTGTCTGACACCATCTGCCCATCATCGTCAAAGTAAAACATAAGAGAACGGACACTGCTGTATTCCGGATTCCCTGCCAAAAAATCCACTCTTTTTTTAATAGAATCCTTTTCCAGCACATCGTCGCTGTCCGGCCATATCAGATATTCACCTTGAATCCGTTCAAGTCCTCTGTTAATTGCTGCCGATGCATTCTTGTGGCGTGTGTATACAATTTGGTATTCATATCCTTTGTCTGCAAATTTCTCTCTGTATCCCTCTGCAATCTCCAGCGTATGATCCTCTGAGCCGTCGTCTACAAGTATCATTTCAATCAGTGGATAGCTCTGTCGTAAAACAGAGTCTAACATATAACCTATATACTTTTCTCCATTCCACACAGGTGTGATGCAGGAAACCAGGCCTTTCTTCTGCACTGTACCCTCCTTTGCCAATATCCGTCCCTACTGCCTTTTCTCTTTTATTTTACGGTAGAAAGGACGTAATCTGCTTAAGAAAAAATAAACCGGTGAAAAAAAGAAACATGAAAAAAACAAAATCCTTCTTCTCAATGCCAGTTCTTTAAATAGTGGAGATTTCATTTCCTCAACTGCTTCTCTTTTTAAAGCGTTAAACCCGCTCTCATCATCTGCCTCCTTTATTTTCGTGCAGGCGATTTCTGCAACGTCTAAAAACAGCCTTTCCCATGACAATGCAAAATAAAAATTATCCTTTTGGAATTCGCTGTCCCTGATTTTTTGTATACATTTATAATAACACTTAGCATTTTCTATTGTGACAGACCGTGTCATACTTTCTGGGTTTACCCGGTAGTAATACCAGCCAATATCTAAATAAACCATCCGTATCTGCTGAGAACATATGTGATACATAAATAAAGTATCCTCACCCCATGTCACATTCTCTTCAAAACGCAATTTCCCTATACAGTCACGGCGTATATTTACTCCGCCAACCCGTGATAAATCATGCACATTTTTTATATGAAACCATTGGTCAAGCTCCCTACCCTCTACCACCTGACATGGCGGTCTTTTATCGTTTTCGGATGCTTTTTCCAACGCATTTTTCAATTGCTGGGTACTCTGCTCTAAAAGAGAACAAAGCACTAATTCCGCCCCCAGTCTCTCCGCCTGCTTTACAGATTCTTCTATAAGCAGCGGATGAATCGCATCATCACTGTCCAGGAAAAAAATATATTCTCCCGAAGCAATATCAAGCGCATAATTTCTGGCTGAAGATGCTCCCTTATTCTTTTGACTGAATATCTGTATCCTGTTATCTGTATTTCTCAATTCCTGACACAATTTCATACTACTATCCGTAGATCCATCATTAATTATAAGAATCTCCAATGATGGATAGGTTTGAGACAGTACTGATTGAATACATTGCTGTATATGCCGCTCAGAATTATACATCGGAATAATGACAGATACTGTTTTCATAATTCTCTTTTCCTAATTACGTAATTTTCTTATATTTTATTTCATTCTGCATGCCTCAAGCTCTTTACATAGGCTTTGCTGTTCCTGACGCGAAAAATTATAATCAGATAATTTTATGTTCTCTTTGTCTGAAAAGGTTCTTTATATTCTGTATGATTATCTTTCTACTTTTTTGTATAATGAATATTTTTTCAATACCATCATATCCCTTTTCAGAATAAGCTTTCATTAATTTATATCGCAGTTTTGAATGTATTACAGGATGTCTAAGCCGGGTATTGATTATCTTTACCTTAGAAATATTAACATCCTTTTTAATGATTAAACCTCCATACCGCTTGAGAAGTTCTTTCCCTTGTTTAGTATTTACAAGGAGACATGAAATCCCTGAATCATTAGAAAAAACACCCCCGTTTTCCCGCATTAATTCAGGGCTGTATTTTTCTGCTCCCCAGTAATCGCCTATTGTCAAATCGCCAATTCTATTCTCTTGTGCAAATGGACATTTGTAACAGCAGTCCCGACACAATTCTCCATCAAGAAAAAATCTATAATATGAAGAGCTATCCGGATTGATTTTTTCTGAAATACTATCTCCACTAAAATTTTTACCAGTAATTCTTCCATTATGCCCCCATCCGCTTTTCTTATCACGAAACACAAAATTCTGAATTACAAGATTCCTTTTTTCAGATTCTGTCTGGATATAGTCTTCAAAAATTTTTTTACTGGGAACTCCATGACAAATAATATCTATTGTATAAAACAAATCAGAATATTGATTTCCAACATAGGTTTTCATTGCCGCTACCTGGCAGGGCGTACCTGAAAATAAAACCTTTCTCCCTTCTTTTAAATATGCAAGGACTTTATAAAATGTCTCAGCCGTATAGCTCTGAACATATTTAGATCCCTGCAGTCTGGGAAGATCACGCAACGAATCTGTAAAAATATGTTTAACTGTTACATTTCCATTATCCAATTCCATTGCAGCACCACATACACTTCCCTTATCAGTAATGAACGCATATGCTAACGCAGAAAATACACCGCCTGATGCAGACATAGATAATTGTAAATCATCACTGTTAACTGCAGCATAGCACTCTTTTGTCAAGATTGTCTTTTTAGAATTAAATGAGCAGTTTTTCCTGCATGCCCCACAATTTGTACAAAGATTTTGATCGATCTCCGGATACCAGAATCCATATTTATCCTCTTTCAGCTTAATTGCAGATTTAGCGCAAATCTGTGCACACATCCCGCATCCGCAACAGTTCTCTTTCGAGTCATACACATTAAGCATTACGATGATTCCTCCATAAATCATTAGAAAACATTTGTTTAACCACACATATACTGTCCTTAAAAAGCGGATATCTGAAATACACCACAACAAAAAACATATTAGGCAAGAAAACACTGATACACAACTTTATAATAAAAGTAATAATACCACTATTTGGAATCATCGCACAAATCAGGTTAACAAAAACAGCTGCAATCCCCATAACTATAAGATATACTATCATTTGTTTTACAAATTTCCTTAAACTTTCATCTCTAAAAATCAGACTGAAAACGTTTCTGGTTATCCAGGGTCCACTAATAAGAAATATACTTATAATTGTAGAAAGGACTATACCATAAATACCTGCTGCCTTGACAAACATCAAATTCAGCGCCAAATTCACTAATCCGGAGATCAAAGGTCTATATCTATCTTCGTGCCAAATCCCAGATGCATCTTTATATACGCTCATCATCATTACATATTCATATCCCAAAAAGTAAATACAAAGCATAAACACTACAGAGTAATTTAAAAGCAACTCTTCTCCCATCCAGAGGATCATAAAAGACTGGAATAACGAACTAAAGCAGCAGATACAAAACCCTAAAATCCAAATCTCTATAAATATAAACATATTGAAAATCTTAAAATTATCTTTAAGAGACTTCGTAATCATACTATTCCCAATACTGGCACGCACAGAATTATTTAAAATAGCCATAAAAGCCATTACAGCATTTAAAATAAGAAAATAATTTTGATAAACAGCCAATACTTCCAATCCTAAAAAGGATGAAATCACAATAGTGTCAGCAGAATTTACAATTACACCTCCAAATCTGGCCGTAAATAAATCTCTGATTCTCTGATTAATAGAATGTATTTCCCTCTTAGGAAGTTTTCCCTTCGGCTTATACTTTGGATACATCTTTTGTGATATAATCGCGGTGATCAAATTATTTAACACCTGCGATAATAAAATAGAAATAGCATAATAATAATAATTCCGGAATATATATAACGCTGCCAGTTGCATGGAATACTTTAAAGTATCTGTTATAATAGTCACTTTGCTAATAATATCCTGACGTTGATATGCATTTAAAATACTGTTCCTATAGGCAAACATCCAGTATGTAGACACTGTTGCTCCCAGGTTGATGATATAGAGTATATAAATATTTATTTTATCTGGCATTTCTCTGCTTATCAAACATGGAATAAATGGTGTAAGAATCAAACCTCCAACTAATATAATCATCCCAATTATATGATAATATATTTTATACAAACGCATTAAAGCACAAATTCTTTCATCATCTTCTTCCACAATAGGTCTGTACATGGAAAAAACCATGGCGCTTCCTATGCCTAGTTCCGCCAGGTTTAAAATCTGCAGAATTGATGTAAAAAGGCCGTTTAATCCCAAATATTGTATGCCTAATGTATAGACCATTATTGTTCTGAATATAAATGGCAAAACAAGTTGATAAATTTTTAACAGTACGCCAAATACAATATTCCGTTTTGTATTTTCTATTTTACTTACCTTCATATATCAATCCTTACTCTTATAATATAATTCTTTTATGTTTTACTTATACTCTCTTTCAGATACTGAATCGATTCTGTCCTCCAAATATTCAATTTATCTCTAGCTATTCTGTAATCAATATCACAGTCAATAAGGAATCCCTCATGATACAGCTGTTGTTTCAAGTCTAATCTTTCCAGCAAGTCTGTCATACGCGAAAAACTTTTTTTAGTAGAAAAGGTACAAAACTTTTTTTCAAAGATAATTGAAAATATTGTTGCATGAAAAGAATTGGTAATAATATAATCTGCAGCATTTAAATAGCTAAGAAATCCCTCAGGGCTAATACCATAAATGTTTACCGCGTTTCTGTATTGTTTTCGCTTCTTTTTAGAAATATAAACTATTTTTTTCCCCATTTTCAGACTCTGCTTCTGTGCATACTCAATCAGCTCTAAGGAATCCTCAAGCATATAAACAAAAATATATCCTGAAGATGTGCAGGGATACATGATTTCAATATAGTCCTTCTTCTCCAATAACAAGGTCGGATCGACAACAACTTTAATTTCTTTATCCGTCATCCTCTGAAGCAAGGGCAATATACTCTTCTCACGGATAGAAAGAAAATCCAATCTGTTAATATACCTCGTTACCTGATTCAATTCATCCTGTTTAAAAACTAAATGTCCCATACTCGGTGCATACGCAACCTTTCTCTTTTCAGATATAGAGAACTGCAAATAGTAGGCCGGTTCAACGCCATTAGTGCAATCCGGATTCCAAATCTGATCACTGCCGCAAATAAAAACGTCAAATAATGAATTTAATTCGCATAACTGATTGTAATCCTTATATCTTTTATCCGTAAGTGATATATATTTCTTTATAAAAAGTTCAAACGCCCTTTTTCTTTTTAAATTTCTTCCAAAATATATGATATCTGCCCCTAAAGCAGTTGGATATGTTTTGTATAAATATTTTCTGAAAAGATGATATTGTTTAAAATCTTCCCTGTGTATAAAATCTATAATTTTTGCCTCTCCAACATTCTCTTTGATATATTTTTGTAAGGCAAAAGCCTGCAATATTGATCCATAATTATAGGATCTATGAAATGTGATTATACCTATTCTATCCATTTATTAATCCTGTATAAACGCTGTAGCCTGCTCCTTATCTCTTTTATAACGATTTTTATAAGGTCAGTCAAAATAGTCTACCATGAATCCTTTTAATATCCTGCAGCGAACCATCATACAAAATCGCAAATACCATTCCAAGGGATACAAAACTGTAAAACAATCAAAAAGAAATCTTAATAAAGTCTTATCAATCCCCATATGATACAAACGCACAGGGTAAGGATAAAGATTCTCTTTTGTTAAAATTTGAAGTATATGTTCAAAGATATTTCTATCCGCCTTATAAATGAGATGGCTTAATATTTTTCGTATCTCATAACATATCATCTCCTCCAGTTCTTTCTGTCCCATAGGAACCCTGAGATTTTGAGATTTTCCGTCAATCAGATTATCCAATATCTTTTTATGATAAATGGCCACTTTGCATCTTCCCTGTATATAATGCTCAAAATGATTATCATCCATAAAAGTGTGAAGAGTGCTTGTTCCATATTGCCGGTAATGATAAATTTCCCTGTCTATATATCCACAATCCGCAACACATCGATTTAACCATAAATTGAATTCCTCATCCTCAAAATAAGAAACGCCCTCCAAAAACTGTAAATTATATTTTATTATAACGGTTCTCCGAACAAGATAATTCCAAACTATTTTCCAATCTGGCGTAATGCGGCTCTTTTCCATTTCTAACCCATCTTTAAAAAAAATAATATCTTTTTCCTCTATCTTTTCACTATCCTTATTAGCAGGACTTTCCTTTTTGCCGTCCTTAAATCTTATGTAGCCATACATCAGTTTATCTAAGTTATTCTTAACGGCCATTTTATATAAATTTCCAAGTATTCCTGCAGACAAATAATCATCTGGATCCACAAAACATATATATTCTCCTCCTGCCCTTCTCACTCCCTCATTTCTGGCCGCGCTTACTCCTTTGTTTTCCTGCTGGAATACTTTAATCTGCTTGTACTCTTCTGCATAATCCTCCGCAATTTTTCCACTAAGATCCGTGCTTCCATCATCAATACAGATTATCTCATACTCTTCATCGGAAAGACTTTGCTGAATCAAAGAGTCCAAACATTCTTTAATATACATTTCCACATTATACACAGGAACAATCACAGAAAGCTTCACATTTGTCCTCCATCTTTTTTCACCTTTTTAATTTGTCAACACTGCCTTATATATTAACCCTTAAAGCCTAAAACAGTCTTTCACATTATATCTTATCCTTTTAATCAGACAAGAAAGCTTTATACAGAATCGTATATACCCTTCTTTAGGATACCAAAAAGAAAAGAACATAATTAAAACTCTTTTTATTATTCCATTCTTTTTCTGCCAGTATAACCGCAACGGGTATGGATACAACTCTTCATTTTTTAAAAAATCAAGAGCAGCTTCAAATATTTCCGTATCTGCCTTACAGATAAGCTGACTTAACATTCCTTTTATCTCGCAGTATAACCTGTTTTCTAATTCTCCTCTTGATAACGGAATCCGAAAATCCGGCAGTTTCCCTGCGCTGTAATCTTCTAATACTTTTCTGTGATGCAGAACTAATTTACAGCGTCCTTTTATATATTTTGAAAACATACTGTCATCTCTGAAAGTACGCAAAATACTTGTGTCCCGCATTCTATAATAATATATTTTCTGATCTATATATCCGCTTGAACCGGCGCTATGATTTAACCAGAAGTCAAATTCCTCATCTTCAAATAAGATCCCTTCCATAAAATGTAAATCATATCGTTCTATTACAGACCTCTTAATCAGATAATTCCAGGCTACCTTCCAATCCGGAACGATTTTACATGTATCCATCTCTGATGCATCCTGAAAAAAGAGGAGAGTTTCTCCCTTTCTGTCGCTTTTTTCATTAAAACTTAGACGCTCTCCATCTTTAAAGTTCTGATACCCATACATCAGTTTGTCCAAATTATATCGGACTGCCAAATCATATAAACGGTTCAGGATGCCAGTCTGTATATAATCATCCGAATCCACAAAACAAACGTACTCGCCTTGAGCAATTTTCAATCCCTCATTTCTGGCTTTGCTTAATCCTCCATTCTTCTGTCTGATTATTCGGATCTGTCTATATAGCTTTCCATATCTTTCTGCAATCTCACCGCTGCGGTCTGTACTTCCGTCATCAATGCAGATAATCTCATATTCTTCTTCAGACAGATTCTGCGCCAGCAATGAATCCAGGCATTCTTCTATATAATGTTCCACGTTATAAACCGGAACAATCACTGAAATTTTCATATATTTTGATTTCCCGGCCTGAATTGCTGCTTCAGGCGTATCAGTAAAATTAAGATACTCATGTTTCTCTTCTTCATCATATATGCAAATATTCCCTGCATTACCGGAAGGCGCCACCACGGATATTCCTGTAATGCAAGCTGCAATTTTTTGTTATTTACCATATCCTCTACCGTGTCCCGCAGAGGATATCCTTGTTTTGCCCTGTCATGATAAACAACCCCTTGTATCATATCAAATCTGGCTCTACTAATTATAAATCGGTACAAATACAATTTATACTCACTTTCTTTACAAAATCTATTCAGCCTTTTCTCCACAGCCTCATATAACTCACAGTCCTTTTGAAATCGGTCGCTTCTGGGCTTCTTGGATAATGAACCTGCATTAGTACAGTAAAAGTAGGAAGCTGTTCCAATAACCACCGCTTTTTTGGCATAATACAAAAAATCCAGATTAAATATCAAATCTTCAGAGATCAATTCCCTCTCTGATACGAATCCCAGTCCGTACTTTGTTATAATATCTCTCCGGTAAAGCCTGGCGCAGGCAGATACACCATATTTGGAATCCTGCCGCTCTTCCGGCAAAGAACCCACAATATTTAAAACCAGTTCGTTAACAGCAGCCTCTGAAAATTCCATAAGTTTTTGTGTAAGCGGAAATGCCTTTGTCCGTCCGTCCGGATAAACAGTTGTAAAGCCGCCAATCACAAGATCCGCTCTTTCGCCTTCCGCAGCATCATACAATTCGTTTATAAGACTGTCTCCAAAGTAATCATCCGGATCTAAGAACAGTATGTATTTGCCCGAAGCTTTTTTCATACCGCTGTTGCGTGCCAGCCCTAAACCCATATTTTCCTGATGAATGACCGATACCCCTTCCAATGCAGAATATTCGTCACACAGAAAACCGCTTCCGTCTGAAGAACCGTCGTCTACCAGGATTATTTCCCTGTCCTTAAACTTCTGCGCCAGCAAAGACTCCATGCATCGAGGCAGATATTTTTCCCCATTGTACACAGGAACAATCACGCTGACTTCCATTGTATCTCTTTCTCCTTTTCAAAGTCCGGAAATACCTGTTTTAACGCATTGGCTACCAGGCGATCCGGCCTCAGGTAGTTCTGATAATATTCCTGGTTCGCCTGCTTCATCAGATACACCTGCTCCGGATGTTTTATCAGCCATTCCACATGCTTCAGGCACTGATCTGTATTCATAAACGGCAGATAGTTTATTCCTTCACAAAAATCTCCTGTCACCTCATACTGAAACTTTTCATTTACAACTGCTTTTGCCGCCGCAATGTATTCCCCTGTCTTCCACCCGATAGAACCGTGAAGGCCGGCAGAACCGATACAGATGTCCGCCTGGTGCATAAGCTCCAGATATTTTTTCCTTTTTGTTGTGCCAATGTCCGCTATCAAATCTTTGCAGCTTTTCGCAGCCAGCCCTGAATATTGGATGCCTCCGCAAAAGCAGGAACCATAAT
This sequence comes from uncultured Hungatella sp., assembly GCA_910585435.1. Classification (GTDB taxonomy): domain Bacteria; phylum Bacillota; class Clostridia; order Lachnospirales; family Lachnospiraceae; genus UBA3402. Next base: position 62,695 of record CAJUEJ010000018.1, read on the forward strand.
TCTTTTTCAGCTCTGATACCAGCCGTATCCTGTCCTGATTTATTTTGACAACGCTGTCATACAGCTTTGGCATATCACCAGGATTCCACAGCCTGGTGTAAAACATTACGGACAAATGTTTCTTTTTCTGCGGCTCACACTCAAACCGTTTTGGTGTAAAATATCTGCGGGACGCCCCATTAAACACAAGCTGGAACCATTCCTTTCTCCAGTCGCTGAAAGATTCCGCTCTGTCTATAAAATTTCCCGGATAAGATACATGGTAATGGAAGCCCAGAGGATGCATCTTCTCCTGCTGTTTTGCATCCAGCTTCTGATTATACGTCTTTGAAAAGCTGCGGCGGAAATAATAGTCTGACTGTTCAACTGCCTGAGCCAGCTCTTTGGGAGACATCCCATAACCGTCCGCCATATCAAAAAGAATCCTCTTTCCCTCTGCATACACTCCCAGCAAAGGAAGATAAGGAAACCTTTTCCGGTTCTTTTCATCAATCTCCCAGGATAAAGAAATCTTTCCCTGTTCCTGTAAGATAAGAAAACCTGTTACAAGCATACTCAGATGGGGCGTTTTTCCTGTACAATATAGAGAAACCTCCAACATATGTATCACTCACCTCTCCAGTTCTTCTATGCGATAACTCATAATGCATATCGCCAGCGCTGCTGTTACATATACATAATAAATCGTATTATCTGTCATGGCTGTCAGCAGCACAAACAAGCCCAGACAGGCGGATAAGATTCCTCCCCGTATCCCCTGCCATCTGCACAGCACCCATGTACGATATGGCATATAAAGCAGCATCCATATCCAAAAGCCCCAGAAGCCATTGTCTATATATATGGCAAGAATATCATTATGTAAAGCACGGATCGTATACTCTTCAGGCAGATCAGAGAACATTCTGCTGACAAATCCAGCTCCATTCCCCAGATAATCAGGACTGATCCAATAATAGTTATCTATATATCTGCTTAATTCCCGCCGTCCCATGGTATCCAGATGGAAATGCGCACTGAGAAACTCATAAACGCCTCCTTTTACCAGGCAGATATACAAAAACATCGCCGCAATAACAGAAAAAGAGAAAAATAACGGCCATATTTTCTTATCCCTTTTTCCGGCGGCAGCTCTGAAAAGAAAAATCCCGGAAAGAAAAGCCGCCGCTATGGCAAAAGCCCCGATCCTTTTAAAGCCTGACAAGAAACAAAAGACAGTTAAAAATACAAAGCCCCATATAAAACGGCCTTTTTTAATCTCCTTCCACTCCAGGATGCAAAACAGCAGACATACCCCTATGGCAAATGTCAGTTCATGGATCTCTACTGCCTGCATCAGCTCCCCTGTTTCGCCTGCAAAAGTCACGACCACTGTCTTTAGCTCCTGCCAGTAAGCCCTGAGTCCGTTTGCCTGAATCACTTCTATGATAGTTATAAGATTAGCGCCCAGCATGGCTGCCAGATTCAGCCAAAATCCTTTCTTTCCAAATACGTATATGATTCCGGCCATAGCCAGAGTCACCGTAATTCCATAAACCTGATCAAAAGCTCCTCTGCGTATATAAGTCGCCCCCTGCATTCGATATACCCACAGAGGCATCGCCACCACCAGCACTGTCAGCTGTGGAAGAATCAGCAGACAAATATATTTCAGCAATATTTTTGCCCTGTTCAGATTTGTGTGAACTAAAAACAAGGCAAAGCTGACGGCTGCGATTACAGCTGCCAGAATAATCTTATACAGGATATGGATCCCGGCGTTGATACCTTCCGTATTAAAATAGTACATACCCACGCCTAATAAAAAATAGATCCCGCTCAGTATTCTGTATATAACATTTCTCATAGGCGCATTACCCTATTTATCTTCCTTCTCTGTTTTGTATGGCTTGCGTGCCTTGGCAGCCTTGGTAAGCAGTTCACGAATCTTAAATGAGGCTTCTTCCCCTACATTTACAGCTCCCATCTGATAGGAAACCGAATATTCAGATAAAGCCTGAGACAAGATGATTGTCAGTCTGTCCGCTTCATGCTGAATCGTTTCCTGCTCCAGCTTCTCAAAAAATGCCAGGAACTGTCCTCCTCCATTGTATGCAATAAAACTGTTCTTCCGGTTTCCAAAAATCTCCTGCAGGATTCTTCCGAATTCTTTCAGAACCTGGTCGGCTCCCTCACGCCCATACATACTGTTCAGATCACGCTGGTTTGTTATCTGTAAATTCACGCAGCAAGTGTTAAGAGGAAGCAGCAGATTCTCATGTTTTTGTATGTAATTGTCACAGGATACACGGTTCATGCATCCGGTCATATTATCCTTAAGGAACAGATACTCCAGAATGTCTCCCAAACGCCCCAGAACAACGGCTCCGCAGCATCCGACCACCAGGAAAAAAAACGCAATGACAAATTTATAAAGTCTCATATTAAACGCTTTTCTTACCGATGCGCTGGAAAGAATCTTGATGTTAGCCGCCCCAAGATACTCGTTGTATTCACTGTTGGTTTTTGTCACAATATCATATAATTCATTCATCCTGGAAAGCACATCCCCGATTTCCGTTTCCACTTCCTCTGTAGATATCTCCCTGCCGCTCTTTGGCACCTGCTCCACTATGGTAACTGTCTCTTCCACCAAAGGTACAGCCTCTTCGCTGCCGGCGCCTTCCGTCAAATCCGCTGATTCCGTAGGAACACTCTCCGCTTTTAAGCTTCTTGTCTCCGACAGGCTGGTAATGCCATCCCGGTATACTCCGATTACATATGTACAATAAGCAGAATTAATCTCCGCATAATCCCAGCTGTTACGAGAATCAACCCAGCTTCTGAGAAGCATATCGTACTGAACCGTACGATCAGGCAATTTGTAATTTCCCTCTTCATCTTTCAGCCAGTCATGTTCATACACATCGGAGAGAATATATTCATGATTAATATCTGTATTCCCTGATTCACGCATCTTACTTACATAGGATTCAATAACCTGCAGGCTGTCCCCTATATCTTCCTGTGATTTTCCGGCATTCAGACCATAATTCGCTATTCTGTTTTGATATTTGTCAATCAGAAGTTCCCTGTCCTTTGTAATCTGATTCCCCAATATCAACGAATACAGTCTGAAAATATCTATGTCCCGCAGCAGTGTAAACTGATCCCGCAGATCTGCAAAAGAATAGCCGGTATCTATTGATCTGAATCCCTGTGCCCGCAGATAACGGATATGGAGAGAATCTATCGTCTCTGCCAGCTGAGAATCAATGGTTTCTACCATTTCCAGATAATCATAGTCTGTCTGTATCAAATTTTGAGTCTGGTTAGTAACCTGATCCTGATTAATATGCTTATTGCTGTAATCAGAAAAATATACATCCAGCAATTCGTTAAGTATATTCCTGGCCTGTCCCTCACTGCCGTGGTTATCCAGTGTGCAGCTTACAATATACACTGTCGGAAAAAACGTATACTCTTCACCTTCTTCATTTACTGCATCCTGAATATTCTTATCCTGCTCCTCTATAATGGGCGTAACCGTAATACCTGCACAGAGGGTATCCAGGCTATAGTCTTCATGGGAAAGTCCCAGGTTGTCCATAACCTTTGTCATGTTAGATGATGAGTAAATTTCAGACACATCTATTTCTGAACCATCTGGAGCATACCCTTCAGAGGCTGATTCATTGGTAAATTCAATTACGGAAGAAGCTGTATATCTCTGCCTCTTTTCAAGCGTCTGAAAAGCCAGGACTGTCATAATGCAAAAAAAGGCAATGATCAGCAGCATCCACTTTCTGAGATAACGAAACAGTTCAAACTTCTTCATATCAGCTCATCCTTCTTCTGCTTTTCTTGTTTATATGAACGGCAAACATACATAAATGCATACTGACCGCAAACAGCAAAGTATATTCTAAAATCTTAATAATAACAGAAAATATCTGATCCTCCAAAGTTATAACCTTAATAGACATATACTTGTTTGCCTGCTGCGTGCTGTACTCCTTTACCAGATTCTCCGCCTCCAGCGCCAGCCTGTTTAGTTCAGCCTCTATCTGCGCGATCAGTCTTTCCGCTTTTTCATCAGTACCATCAGGTACAGACATCTTGGAAAGCATATTCAGGATATGATCATTTTTTGCCATCTGATTATGGATTTCTGTCTTTGTATTCGCATAACTGTCTGCAGCCGCTGCAAAATCATCAATGCCAATCCTTGTCTGCGACATATAAAACTGGTCATTGATATCATAAGTCGGAACAAGAACAATTCTTGCCATATCATTTTCATACATGGCAATAGCCGTCAGATTATTTTCACTTGCTGCCTTTGCCTTCTGTGCATCAAAATATTTAAAAACATTCTGGAAACTAAGACGTCCTACATATTCTGTCGTTTCTTTTGATATCCCGCTTTCCAGCACGTAAGCCTCAAGGCTCTCTGCCATAACATTGGCTACCGAATAAGCCTGAGAGGAAATAGACTGAAAGGTTTCCCCGGTGGTTTCCGACTGAAAAGCCGCCTCCTCGTTAGACATTGTAAGCATATAGCTTCCTATAGATTCCGCCTGTTTTCTTAAGTATTTACATATATCCAGATAATCTCTCTGTCCAATTTGAGAAAAATCCATTCGCAGCACCTTAACATTTTCCGAATACTCATGAACAAACCACTCTTTATATGACTCTGCTACCAGCCTGACTAATGTCTCGCCATTCAGATGGGCTGTACTCTTTTTGGCATTGTAAAAAAGACCGAACTGGGTGGAAATAAAATAAGCATTTTCATTATCAGAAGATCCCTGCACCAATGGGCTTACCCACAGGGCGCTTTTTAAATTTCCTGCCGTAACGCCTTTTAATGCTCCTTTTTCTATAGCCCTTTCCAGCACAGCATTGCTTAGTATATCCGACTGATTAAAACGTGTGCCGTTGGGATTTAATCCCTGGGATGCTTTGGCATAATTTAAGGATATTTCTGCTGATACTTTCTGTCCCATACAGACAGGAATCAGAAAGCAGTTTAAAAAAAACACCCCAAGGATCAAAAAATTAAAAATCCCTTTGCCTTTCCATACATGATATCCGCTCATCCATGATTTGAAAGACGGCTGCCTGCGTCCGTTTAAAATGGTTAAAATCCCATATAAAGCCGGGAAAAAACAAATCATTCCAATTAAATATTTATAATATTTTGTCAAATAGAACATTACATCACCAAGCCTTTAATTAATATCTATAATCACCAGCTCCGGCTGATTAAATACCCTTGGAACACTCCCATGTCCTCCAAGTCCTCTGCTGATAACCATAGTCATCTCTTCCCATTCTATCATCCCTTCATCACATTCTGGAAAAAAGCCTCCGTCAGCAGATATCAATCCGCCTAAACCGGGAATGCGGATAATACCTCCATGGTTATGACCGGATACTACCAGGTCAATGGGATACCCTGCGATATACTGAGTAACCAGTTCCGGACGATGGGAAATCAAAATTTTGAAGTTATCCTGATCTTGTTGTGAAAATCCATATACAAACTGCCCGGAGTACGGCCAGAAGCTGCTTAAGTTGGTACTTATGCCTCCTATCTCTATTATGTTTCCTTTGATTAAAGCCTCCACTGACTGGTTTTGCACAACCTGAATTCCGTTTTCCTCTAATCGTTCCAGCAGTTCTCCGTTCTGAATCAACGGACTGAAATCTTCCTGATTCTCCCCAAGCGCCTCCGCTTTGCTTTCCAGGTAATTCTTATTTAAATCCGTTCCATAGACTATCTCATTTTCATGATTTCCTAATCCATAATATACAGGCGCAATCTCTGATAAACTTTGACATAATCTTATCACATATTCAATATCGGGCTGCATTTTATTGAGCGCATCTCCGGCAATCAAAATCAAATCCGGCTTTAATTCCCCAATTCGCAGAATCAGCTCCTGATTGTTCTCCCCAAACCTTTTTTCATGAAGATCTGTTAAAAGAACTGCCCGCACAGGAGTCTCAATTTTACGAGAATAGAGTGTATAGAAAGTCTCCCCAAATGTACGGTTCGACCAGATAATCCATGCCGTGCATGCTCCTGACAAAACTCCTATCATGACCAGAGTCTTAAGCATGATTTTTATCACCCTTTTCATCTGTTTTACCCTTTCTTAATTACACTTTTATATATTTGCAGCAGCTGCTGGCAGTAAGAATCTAATGTAATAAAATCTTCTTTCTGTCTGCAGTTAGCTGCCATACGCTCCAGTTTTTCATTGTCCTCATACAGAGCCTTAATTTGCACCGCATAATTTTCCGGTGTAAATTTATTTACTAAAACTCCTGTTTTCCCGTCCTGAACTAATTCCGGTATTCCGCCAATCCGATTTGCCAGCACCGGAGTTCCAAGGGCCTGTGATTCCAGTATGGACAGGGGACAGTTTTCATACCACACAGGAAAATAAACTGTAAATCTCGCCTGCCTGATCAAATTCTCCAGTTCCTGCCCGCTCTTAAAACCGACAAATCTTACATTCGCAGGACATTGTCCCCTAAAAAGAGATTCCATTGGCCCGCTTCCTGCTACAACAAAAGAAATCCCAGGCAATAATTTGCAGGCGTCTAAAAAAAGTCCTAATCCCTTTTCCTCTGACAGCCTGCCAAAATACAAAACATAATCCTGCTTTTCAGGCGTTATGTTTTCTTCCCTCCTCTGGATAAAATTTTGCAGTACAATCGTTTTCCCTCTGTATCTTTTATCTCTCAGAAGCATCTGTTCCATAAAACGGCTGGGACAAATATATTGACTTACTTTGTCATAGCTGCAACTATACCGGTAGAGAGTCCCTTCCAGGCAGCCCAGAATGCTTTTTATATAAGAATTATGAATACATTTATTTATAACGCAATTCCATCTGCTGCCAGCTATACATTTGTCACAGGGCATCTTTTTTCTCATATCCAGCATCATATGATTAGGGCATATCATTTGGAAATCATGCACCGTCTGTACCATAGGAATTTCGAGATCAAACGCCCCGTCAATGACAGAAGGAGTTAAATGAAAATTAATGTTGTTCAGGTGAATGACATCCGGGCGGAAATGCTTTACTAAGTGTTTTATCTTCTCTTTCGCTTCTATAGAATATAAAATCCGGAACGGATATAGTAAACGTGCTGGTTTTCTTGAACGGAAATCCATAGAAGCGGTTCCCAGGCCGAGTTCATTCCCTGCAATATTTTTCTCATCATACATACCGAAATACTGCACCTTATGTCCTTGTTTTTCCAGATATTGCCCTATCTTAAAAACATAAGTCTCCGCTCCGCCGCGAGGATACAAAAATTTATTGACAATCAGTATTTTCATGCCGCTCCATCACTTTTTGGTATATTCTTACCATTTCCTTTGTCATACTGTCCCATGAATAAGTTTCTTTCATCCAGCGAATTTGCTGACTTTGCTTTTCTTCATCTATCTCTTTCTTTAAAAGAATTTCTAACTGCCGGCTTAAATGGTTTACATCGCCTTTATTAAAAAAATTCAGATACTCTTCCGCAATACCATGGTTTTCCTCAATGTCGCTTACCAGGCAGACTGATCCGTATCCCAATGCTTCTAAAAGGCTTAATGCCATTCCCTCCAGTTCGCTTGGCAAAACATACAGGCAGCAATTTGAATACAGTTCTTCCCAAAGTTCCCCCTCAACAAACCCTGCCATAATTACCCGCGGGTCCTGCTTTGCCAACTGGCATATTTCCTTAATATAAGCATTACCAGGGTGAATTTCACCGGCAATCACAAGTTTTTTTTCTGTTTCTATCTGCCGGAACGCCTTCAGTAAATAATGAAGCCCTTTTTCCGGAACGATTCTGGCCAGAAATAAAATATAATTATCTCTTTCTATTCCTAACGAATGGATACGTTTTGGCGGCTGACGTCCTTTAATGGTGAGGCCATTCCGTATTAAATGTGTCCTGCGTCCATATGTATCAAAAAAATACTGTCTGGCTCCTTCGGATAAGACGGTTATCTCATCCGCATTTTTTACCGAAGCCTTCTCCGCCCATTTTAAATACCGGGAAGCAAATCTCCCCCATTTGCTTCTCTGCCAGTCTAATCCGTGTATGGATACAACTGAAGGAACTCTGAATAACCGGGTAAATATAGTCATAGCCCCTGGGCCTTCTGCATGAACATGAATTACATCATAATGTCGAAATAACGCACACAAAACCGCCAAAAAGGAATAAACGGGCACATTTAATGCCGAAGAACGAAAGGTTGGAATATGATATATTCGGACTCCTTTGTATTCCTTCGGCATCTCCATCCCCCTGCACCAACGATTATATATATCCACCGTATGGCCCTGAGCTACCATTCTTACAGCAAGTTCTTCCACTACAACTTCAATCCCACCCCCACGTGAAGGAACCTGCTTATGACCTATCATCGCTATTTTCATAGTTACTGTTTATCCACTCCCTTAATCAGCATCCACCGATTCATTCGCATTCTTTTTTTCTGCTTCTTCCATCTTCTGTATACGCTCCTTCATCTGCTCTATCTGGGCAATCAGGCTGTTTATATATTCATCCACCTGTTCTTTGCGGTATCCTCCAAAAAAGACTGTATTAAATTGATTCATAACTTCTACCTCTCTATGCTCTGATTTCCATAATAAACCTGCAAGCGCCCGGCAGCCGGCACACCACCGCACATGAAAGCAAACACACAACAATAAGTATTTTTTTTACACAATAAGTATACCATTTAACATAACCCAATACAGAATTATTGTTCGATTTGAATTTTATTCATTCAGTTTGTTTTTATTATGCATCTTGAGGTAAATCTCTTTATTCCCGGCATTTCCTTAACCTTTCCGTTAAAAACAGGGGGAGGAGATAACATATACGTCATCTCCTCCCCTTGTTTAGGACTATTTATTTCCCGCTCCTCCGCCGTCTGCATCCCCCTTTATCCATTTCTCATGTTGTTTATAAAGTCTACATAATCAAAATCATCTAAATATCGTCTTTTCTTATTCTGAGCTTTAAATGCCGTTATTATACCCAGTTCTTCTTCTTCCTCAAACCCCTTTATATAATACGCAGAGGAAAACTCCAAATACTTTTTGTGTGTAAATATCACTTTATTTCTATATGGCAGATTATCAAAATTTTTGATTGTTTCATATGTACATCCATCTCTCTCTGATCCGACAACAAAAATATTATCCCAGTTTATTCTTTTTTTCCTTTCCTCCCACTTCCTTTTACTTTCCTCAAAATTACTATAATGTATAAAATTTATTTTTATATCGCCCAACAGGCCTATAGGACACTTGCCTTCTTCTGATTTCACCAGTTCCTGGGCCATATACCATTTTAAATCTTTTACCATTTTAACAAAATCATTCATTTCTATACTCAAATCAACGGTAGGGCTAAGGTACCTCATTCCCAAATCATAATACATAAATGCGCCGCTGCAATTTGAACTTATGATACTTACATCTTGGTTCTTTAATTTTCTGTATTTCCTTTTCTTATAGCATATCCACTCTGTCTCTCTGTAATTATCGAGAATCAATCCAAATTTACCCGCCATCATTCTCTCCTCACAAATTTTAATCTGTATGGTAGATTATCTTAGCTTCATCTCATCTTTAAAAAACGAATCTCCCTGCTGTCTTTGCCAAAAAACGTCCTGCTTCCGGATGCTTTCGGACTATCCACATAGCCATCTTCTTATATAATGCAACATTAGAAGCATTCATATAAATATCCGCATACCGTTCCAGCTCCCGCATATAGATTCTCCAGCTTTCACACTCCGGAGAAAATTCATACCTGCTGCTTCTGAGTACTTCTTTATACCAAAATTCCATAATTAAAAATGCATACTGTAATTTATGTGCCACAAAATCTGTATCTCCTATCCGTTCGCCAACAGCCAAAATCGGCTGTAAAGCATAGCAGAGTTTCTCCACACTGTATTTTTTACCTGTCAAACTTTCCTCATGCTTACAGTAAAAGTATCCATAAAAAGGCAAAATTTCCATGAAGCCATTACAACGGCTTATATATTCGCAAATAAAAGAAAAATCTTCAAATGCCACAGTATTCTCAGGGCATAACAAACCCGGCTTTCCATCCGCATCCATAATTAATGTTCTGCGAAACAACATTGTGCAAAGGCTCATCTGAGTCTGATCCCACATAACCATTGACAATGCCTGACGGGGACATTGCTTTTTCTGGCTGCGTAAATTAGATTGACGAACCTTAGGTTTCCCATCTTCGTTACAAAATAATAATCCGCAGCCAGACAGATCATTTCCCCTTCTCATACTGTCAACCAATTTTTCTATCATACTGGGATGAACCATATCGTCTGCATCTGCAAAACCAATATAATCTCCTTTAGCAAGATGCAGGCCATAATTGCGTGCCCGGGCCGCCCCTCCGTTAGAAATAGTAACTATATTTATCGGAATATGCTTCGGTTCACTTTTTTTCTTAAAATCCCTGACAACCTTCTCCGTATTATCGGTAGATCCATCATTAACCACTATCAACTCTATGTTGCGATATGATGATGCAGTAATGCTCTGAAGACAGCGCTCTATTCTCTTTTCCTCCTGATAAGCAGGTATTATAATTGATACTAATTCCTCCATAAAAAATCCGCCTTTTACTCTTGCATAACATCCATCCATTTATCAACTATTATTTTAAGATCTAAATCCTTACTTCTTTCCACACTTTTCTGCATATAATGCATTTTTTTTCCGCTGTCTCTAAGCAGCATCACGATCCCGTCTGCCATCTTTTTCTCTGACGGCTCAAGCGGTTCCATATGCTGATACTTTTGTCCGCTGCATACAGGAATTAATACGCCATACTCTTCCTCTAATATACGATCCGTTCTTTCTCCTGCTGCATCTAAGCCAGGTGCCAGTATTTCCCGTACGCCGGAGTGGACATCTGCTGCAATACACGGCAATCCGCAGCAGACTGCTTCCACTAATGCATTTGGATATCCCTCCGATAATGACGGCAATACAAAAATATCCGCATGTTTACTATACCAAAACGGGTTATCTGAATACCCTGTAAAAATAATCTTTTTTTCTAAACCATACATTTCAGCCAGCTGTGTTAAATATTTTTTCAGCACGCCATCTCCAATAATCAGCAGTTTCGTATTCGGCTCCTGCTTTACCACTTCTGAAAAAGCTCTGATTAAATGCCACTGCCCCTTTTCCTCAACCAATCTTCCCACGGTAATTAATACCTTGCCTTCATTAGTAAAAAAACGCCCTTCCCCTTCTGCAGGAATAATTTCCATTTTTTTCTGTACCCATTGAATATCATATCCGTTTACTATGGTATCTACTTTCTTCTCTGATACTTTTAATTGTCTTATGAATCTAACCGTTGTTTCTTTTGAAACTGCTACTATTTTATCAGCATGACTATATAGTGATTTAATAAAAAAGAAAGCCCAGAATTTACCAACTATTCCCGTCTCATCATTCAGAACATTACCATGTATGGAAACAATCGTTTTACAATATTTATTTCCGGACAGTATATTTGAAATATTGGAACTGGGCAGGAAACTTATACACGCATCGTAATGATTTTCCTTTTTTATTTTCCGCATATACATCGTTCGCTTAACAACTTCCTTCAAAAGATATATAATTGATTTCTTTTCTTTAAAGCCAGGAAGAGAGAGTGACAGTATGTTGCCTTTATATGGATATTTAATACACTCTTTATTATTTATCAGTATATCAATATACCAATTATCCGGGAAATGGGTTACTATATTAGACAGTGTCCGCTCTGCTCCGCCCCCTTCTAACGTTGCAATCACGAATAATACCTTATTCATTTAATATCCCCTTCTATAAAAACATCCCGCAGGATGCCGCCCTGTTCTCTTCCCCCCTGACAGCACAAATCCTTCACACAATATAATCACCTGAAAATTCAATTAACACCGCACTTTTTACCCCTTCTATCCCAGAAAGTGTATTCACAAACAAAGTATTATCCCCATCAGCATCATCCAGATCCATCTCATATGTAAGCTCTGTATAGTCCTTAACAACTGTTTTATTCTTCAGTTTCTTTTTCCTGGATTTCATTTCTTTTTCTACTTCCCCGGCTGCCTTATCCAAATATTTAATAACCAGAAGATATTGATGCCTTCCAATCCTGCATTTTACCAGCCTGATAAAAATAAATGCGATAAAAACCGTTCCTGCTAAAGAAATCATATACAGACCTGCTCCGCAGGTCACACCTGCCGCCACCGTCCAGAAAAGAAACCCCACATCCAGCGGATCTTTGATTGCTGTTCGATATCTTACAATAGACAGCGCACCTACCATGCCCAGCGAAAGTACTACATTCGAACTGATTACACTGACTATGAAGCAAGTCACTAAACTGGTCATGACAAGCAAAATATTAAAATTATTGTTGTATATGACGCCGCTGTAATATTTTCGATAAACTGCAAATACGATCATACCACAGATAAAAGCAGCCAGCATAGACACCAGAAATCCTTCCAATGTAAGGATCTCTGTTTTCCCCAAGAAACTCTTTTTAAAAATATCCGCAAATGTAGTCATCTTAAATAAACCTCCTTCGCCTCTGAACACATTACATACTTGGAAATTGCGCATCTGTCTGCAGCCACAGTGCTAATCACCTGTAAAATAACATCTGGCAGCAATTCATCAAACTTTACTTCCATAATCATAATTCCCTGTTCCAGTGCCTGGCATACACTGTAATACTCAGAAAACACATCATAATCGCTTACCGAAAAAGAAATATTTTTGTCAAATGTAATCCTCACATTTCCAATTTCAAAAATATATGCTTCACGAAAATACTCTACTGATAATATGGGCTTCAAAAGGCGTATATGATGCGCCAAATACAGCTCTCTGCATGTTTTATCCTTTTCCAATAAAAAATCATACTCCCCTTTTAGCAGCAGATCATATTCCCTTCGGCTGATTTCTGCACTCTCTTTAGCTATAAAATCCCCATATTTCTTTTTACATTCCAGCCGGATTAATTTATCTTCCCGGTTATAGCAACGCAATCTGTATTTTTTCCGGAACTCTGCCCCGGCTTTTTTCTCTTCTAATGCTGAACGGCAAGGGTCGTCAAAATACACACTGCTGACCAGATATCCATCCTTTTTTGCATTGGAATCCTGCTTTGTTATAACCTTCAGACGCCTGCATAAGTTAAAGTAATGCTTTTCATTAATATAATACTTTATCTCATGTCTGAGTACATGCCCTGAATACTTCATACGTCCCCCTTTAATCTATTACAAAATCTAACAAACCATATATCTCAACCGGCCAGCCATCCTCTGCTTGTTTCATGGAATATTCTAAATTAGTCTGCTCATGTCCCTCACTGTCCACAACTGACACCCGGAGAAAATATGCCCCTGGCTTCAGTCCTTCCTTTAAAACCCAGCAAGTATCTTCAATGCCTTCTTGTTCAAATATCACTTTATCCATTGTATCATCCAGCACCTGGATCTTGTATGTAATGGCAAGTCCCTGATATGAATACGACGGTTCCCAGGCAAACCGCAAAGAACCATCTTCTTGTTTTTCAGGCTGTGCAACAAACACAGGAATCGGATAGGCAATATTTCTCTTATACAATTCATAAGACTCTACCATTCCTTCATGGAGATTATCCAGATAAACCATCAGTTCTTCCAATGTTATATCCTTCAGCCTGTCATCCGGCGGTATCGAAAGAGTCTTATATAAAACGCCTTTATAAGGCGCAACCAGTTCCCTCACCCTTTCTCTGGTAATCGATTTGCACAGCAGCTCTTCCATTTTTTTCTGCAATTTTTCAATGCTTCCATCTATCTGAAAATATCTGCGGTGCAGGATTGATATATTAAGCCTCTGCATACTTCTTAAGGAAAGAGGATATTGCCATGTGTCCACATACTTGTCAAAATATAATGCTCCGTCAAAATCCCACGGAATAAAATACCATGTTTTAGAGTTTCCGAGGCTGAAAAAGATGTAATTCTGGCTTATTACATCTTCATTTCCCATTAACAGATTAAACGCCAGCCAGGTAAGATAATTTTCCTCATCAAAATAAGTCTGAAAAACCTCTTTAAAATCCAATGACATATCATTCACTGCCGCAAGCATCTCCAGAAGTTTCCTGTGGTTGTTTCCAGCCTGGATCCCCAGTACTGCCTCAAACTTATCCTTATCATACATAGGATCGTCAACATTCCTCAATCCATCAGAAAAACCAAAGGCAAAATTACGCGCCTTGTACATAACCCCATTCTCCCCCAGGCCTCTCACTCTCAGATACTCTTTATCCGGCTGCTCTATCTCCGTATAAAGTCCCTGATATTGAAATTGCTGCTCCTCCTCTGGCAGTGTTGTATCCCTAATCCATACTCTCATAAAGTATGTACGGTAACTAAGTAAATCATCTATATCCACCAGTAAATCTGTCTGCAATTTTGTGGCAATTTTTGTTATATCCCAGGTATGCTTGTTAATATTTAAATTCGTCTGTCCAAAAAACGGCTTTGCACTATTCTCCAATTTAACTTTATAACTTTTATATTTATCGCCTCGCGAAGTATTTCCCCTGACCCGAATCGTTGCATTTTTACTATTTATGTCTGTCTTGATATCCGGCGTCTCTCCTTCATTTAATATCTGTACATTACAGTCTAAAACAGGATTGTAATCCCTGTTTCCGGAAGTATGCAGAGAAAAAGCCGACAGATCCATAACCTCCCCTTCGTCATTTTCTGTCGGGAATACACTGATATAAACATCATAAATATTATTATCCTGCATATAAATACCCTTATCTTCTGTCAGCCCCTTTGCCTCTCTTCGTCTTTCTAAATCAAAATATAAAACCAGAAACAGCATAGCTGCTGCCAGAGTCATCGAAATAAGAATAATATTCTTATATATTCTGTCTCGTTTCATAAACTTTTCTGTCTCCTCATTGATGCAATCTTAAAAGTCTGGAAAAGTTAATAATTCACGTTGATTACCTGTTATTACATGATACCAATGCATAATATTTTCTATCAATTTATAAAATGGATAAAACTTACATCCAAGATAAAAAAGCTGTTTTCTGCACCAATCTACTTCTGAAAATATTTCCAGCCTTCTTTCAGCTTTTATCAGCTTCTTCATATAATCTATTAATTCACCATCCTGGTTTTTTCTCCCCATTTCATACCACAGAACCATTTCGCACATAAGACACCACTCGGAAAATACAGCATCTGCTATCCGTCCCCTTTTTATTGCACAATCGC
>CAJUEJ010000019.1:0-62103 GCA_910585435.1 uncultured Hungatella sp.
AGGTTCTGAAAGCCCTGTGAAATAAGGGCTGAAGATTCCGAGAAGTTATATAAAGTAGAAGGAGGAAAAACATGAGAAAGAAAACAGCAAAAAGAGCAGCAGCAATGGCAGCGGCACTGATGGCAGCATCTGTGATAGTAGGCGGATGCGGGAGCAAGGGAGGAGACAGCGCAGGAGGAGGCAGCGGGACGACGGCTGCCCCGGCATCTACCGCGGCGGCAGACGGGGGGGCAAAAGAGACCACGGCAGCACCTGAGGCGAGAAAGGATGCAGTGGAGCTGGAGCTTCTGATATCTGATGACACACTGGAGGGCGGCGCCATGGCAACGGTGGTTGCCAAATTTAACGAGGAGCACAAGGACAAGGGCATCCAGGTGAAGATGAATGAGATCGCATACGCAGACATGCAGACCCAGATTCAGAACCGGGCGGCTGTGGGGGAGCTTCCGGCACTGATCAAGCTTTCCAATTTCAGAAACTATATTGACTATGTGCTTCCCCTTGACGGCTCCAGCCTGACGCAGGATGATTTTTTGCTGGACGTATCCTATGAGGGCAAGATCTATGCAACCAGCATCAATACCACGGCAGTCGGATTATTTATCAACAAGACGGCCTTTGACGCGGCAGGGGTGGCGTATCCTCTGACAGAGGACGAGAGATGGACCTGGGATGAGTTTGTGGCTGCAGTCAATGAAGTGGTGGAGAAGAATGACAATGTGAACACAGGGCTGGTTATCGACCATTCCCAGCAGAGAATCGGAACCATCCTGTATCAGTTCGGCATGAATTATTTTGACCCTGCAGATGAGACAAGATTTGCATTCCGCAGCGAGGAGACTAAAAAGGGAATTGACTTTATCCTGGATATGTATAAGGACGGCGGAATCTCCAAAGCCTCTGTGGGAGCAGGCACAGAGAATGCCCAGGACGTGTTTAAGACAGGTACGGTGGCAGCCCATCTGGCAGGAAACTGGTGCATGAACGATTATACAACCAATATTACGGATTTTGAGTGGTGTCCCGTGCTGATGCCCAAGGAGCAGAATGTGGCTACCTGCCTGGGCGGAAATTATCTGTATGCCATGGACGGAACCGGGCTTGAGGAGGATGCAATTTACTTCCTGGAATGGTTCTATCAGCCGGAGAATTACACCTTGTACTGTGAGACAGGCAATTATCTTCCGGGAAAGACAGGGATTACCCCTTCGTATACAGTAGAGGGGCTTGATATCTTTAATATGGAAATCAACAACAGTATTACACAGCCCCGGTATGATTCCTCTATTTTTACCAAGCACACAGGAGAGAACGTGGACAATATTGTGAGAGACGCGTTTGACAGGGCTATCGGCGGAGAGCTTGACAGCGACGGGGTTATTGATTATGTGGTGAAGGAGCATCTGGGGATTTTGTCTAATGTTCATGAATAATGGGAGAGAAGGCAGCCGCTGTTTATGGTGGCTGCCTTATTTTGTATCATAGGGAAGTGCGGCCTGTGATATAAAAACGCGACCTGGGGATCGGGCCGGGATTTGCCGTCCACAGATTTACCGCCGGGATGGCGGGCAGAGCCAGGTGACCGTTTTATGGTGTACTGCACGGATCTGACAGAGTTTGACAGGACTTTGCGGATACGGCTTTGCGGGGCACAGATGCTTTGACGGAAGTACCTTACTCCTTTTTCTGGGCTTCCTGGGAGGAGGGATTCCCTATCAGGGAGATCATATCCCGCATGTTGGCGGTGAAGGAGGTCATCTCGCTTCTGGTTTCCGGCACGTAGTGTTCCAGGATTGGGATCAGAATAAGGGCGGTGATCCCGGCGGTGAACCCTCCGTTGTACAGTACCAGGCCGCCGTGGAGGAGGCTGGTGGAGGTACACAGGGAGGCGCACAGAAAGCCTGCTGCCACCCCGGCCCGTCTTCCGTAGCGGCCTACGATGGGACACAGGCCGGTTGCAAAGGCCACCCCGTTTATGTATCCCTGGGTGGACAAGGTCCACGGCAGATCCAGGCCGCCTGCTTTGCAGACCAAAATCACTGTAAAATGGAGGATCTGATACCCCAGGATGATAGGCCACACATTATTGGGATGCTGTCCCATGGCGGTGAAGGTGAGGGCAGCTAAAACCACGCCCACAGTAGGCCCGGTAAAGCCTGCGCCGCTTGTAAAATGGATGGACAGATTTAAATACATGAGAAACAGGCTGCCGTGGCATCCGATGTTGATAAGGCACAGGGGCATGCCGTATTTTTCGGCGAAATCGCTGGAATAGCCGGTGTCCTTTACCAGGTAATTAAAACCCCGGAAGCTTTTTTGGTTGAGAAAGTAGCCTATGATAATGCACAGGGCAAAAACCGAGAGGAAAAACAGGTTGGAGTACGCACCGTAGGAGTGGCCGAAGCTTCTGTAGATGACATTGCCCCGTACCAGGCTTCCGTGGGAGGGGATTCCCATGGTGCGGTACATGAAATTGTACAGGAAAAACCCAAACAGGCCGAAGGCCAGGCCGCCGTTGAAAAGGTTGTATCCCTTGTGCCAGGCCAGGGCGCCGGGAAGGATGGCGGGAACCACAAAGCCTAACATAACGCTGCATAAAAGAGCCAGCACCACGCCGGTCAGGGTCACATCAGGCCTGCCGAAGGTGTAGGTGTCGCCTAAGGTGTAGCGAAAGAGGAACTCGCTGATAAACGGGCTGAAGCTGGTGGTAAACATGCAGATATGGAGATTTTTCTTAAAATCCAGTTTTTTCAGGCGCAGGTACATAAAGGGCGCCAGAAAGCAGGGCCACATATTAAGGAAATTCAGGCCGTAAAAGCAGTGGGCCACCACCAGAAAATAGCCGGCCAGGGTATTGGCCCTTGATTCCCCTTTTAAGACAACCATGAACCCAAAACAGGCCAGGCCGCAGGCGCCTGCATTGAGCATGGCGCTTGCCAGACCGCCGATATCAAAATAATCCGTTACCAGAGGGCAGGGGGAGACCATGATTAAATACCAGTTGTCCAGGACATGTCCCCATTCCCCGGTGTAGAAGGCTGCAATAAAGGCGGAGACGAAAAAGCACAGAGAAAATCCCAGGGCAATTCCGTTGATAATCTGGCTGTTGGTGAAAGAGGCTGATTTTTGCAGTTTCATATCTGTATCCTTCGTGATTTTATCAAATGTATTTTCAAAGATGGACAAAAGAAAAATCGCCAAGATCCGAAATCATCGAACCTACAGCGATTTATGCCCCTGCCAAGGAGTGCCGGCCGCGGGACTTGAACCCGCACGATGTTGCCATCAATGGATTTTGAGTCCACCTCGTCTGCCATTCCGACAGGCCGGCGTCATTTCCTGCAACGTTTGTTATTCTAGCATATGTCTGGTGATTTTGCAAGCTTTTTTGGAAAAAAGTTAGTCCGAATAAAGCTTTACACCGCGGAGCGTATTCGTTATAATGAATCGAGAACAGTCTGTTTAGGAAAGTGAGGCGGCGTATGACCTGTAAAGAGGCGGAAAACCTGGTGATTCCCTATATCCGGCATGAGCTGGATGACGATGTGAGGATGGAAGAGTTTCTGGATCATATCGATTCCTGTGAGAATTGCAGAGAGGAACTTGAGATATATTATACGGTGGAGGCAGGCATAAGGCAGCTGGACAGCGATACCGGGAACTATAATATAAAGGGAGATATGGAGGAAGATCTGGCGGCTTCCAGACAGAAGCTGTACAGTATTCATCTGCTGGATGTGGCCCGGTATGCGGCGGATACACTTCTTTTCATCAGTATGGCGGTAATGTTTGTGCTGCAGATGCGGATCTGGCTGCAGCAGGGGATTTTTTAAGGAGGGCAAATGGAAAATAAATTGGTTTTGATCGACGGCCACAGTATTTTAAACAGGGCTTTTTACGGGATACCGGATTTGACAAATTCCGAGGGACTCCACACCAATGCGGTGTACGGGTTCCTTACTATTATGTTTCGGATTCTGGAGGAGGAGCAGGCGGATCATCTGGCGGTGGCATTTGATTTGAAGGAGCCAACCTTCCGCCACAAAATGTATGATGCATATAAGGGAAACCGAAAGCCTATGCCGGAAGAGCTGGCACAGCAGGTGCCTCTGATGAAGGAGGTGCTGAAGGCCATGGGAATCCCTATTATGACCCTTGCAGGGTATGAGGCAGATGATGTCCTGGGGACTCTGGCAAAGAAAAATGCGGCCCAGGGCGTGGAAGTGTCTGTGGTGTCCGGGGATCGGGATCTGCTCCAGCTGTCAGACACCCACATAAAGATCCGGATTCCCAAGACCAGCAGGAACGGCACAGAGGTAAAGGACTATTATCCGGAGGATGTGAAAAGAGAGTATCAGGTGACTCCTTCGGAGTTTATCGATGTGAAGGCACTGATGGGAGACGCCTCTGACAATATTCCGGGGGTGCCGTCTATTGGAGAAAAGACTGCCACCAGTCTGATTGTCGCCTACAAAAGCATTGAGAACGCCTATGCCCACCTGGAGGAGATAAAGCCTCCCAGGGCCCAGAAGGCTCTGGCCCAGCACTACGACATGGCTCAGATGAGCAAGACCCTGGCCACCATCTGTATTGACTGCCCCATTGCATTTTCTTATAAAGACATGGAGATCGGCAATCTGTATACCCAGGAGGCTTACGAATATATGAAACGGCTGGAATTCAAATCCATTTTGGCCCGGTTTGATGCCAATACCATGGAAAAGCCCTGCGTGGAAGAATCGTTTCAGGTGATTGGGGATTTCGGGAAAGCGGAGGAGATTTTCCTGAAGGCTGAAAAGGAAGAAAACCTGGGATTTCAGCTGGTGACGGAAAAAGGGGCTGTGAAAGGCATGGCTCTCTGTTTTGGGGAGTCTGATATCTACGGGATCGTGGCGGAAGGCTTTCTGACAGGGCAGTATCTGGCAGATAAGGCGACCCGCCTGATTCTTGGCGCTTCCCGGGCAGCTACGCTGAAGCTGAAGGAGCAGCTTCCCTATCTGGCTGTGGAGGAGAAAAGCCCGGCCATGGATATGGAGGTAGCCGGCTATCTTCTCAATCCCCTGAAGGATACGTATGACTATGATGATCTGGCAAGGGATTATCTGGGAATCACGGTTCCCTCCAGGGCGGATCTGCTGGGGAAAAGCTCTGTGGGGGCAGCCCTGGAGGCTTCGGAAGAACAGGCGGGAGTCTGCCTCTGCTATATGGGGTATATTGCTTGGAAGTCCGCCTCGGTACTGGAGGAGAAGCTGAAAGAGACAGGGATGTGGGATTTATTTCTGGAGATGGAGATGCCTTTGATCTACAGCCTTTACCACATGGAGCAGGCCGGAATCCGGGTGGAGAAAGAGACCTTGAAGACATACGGAGACCGTCTGAAGGTGGAGATTGCACAGATGGAGCAGCAGATCTATGACCTGGCCGGTGAGACCTTCAATATAAATTCTCCCAAACAGCTGGGGGAGGTTTTGTTTGACCATATGAAGCTGCCTCACGGGAAGAAGACCAAGACAGGGTATTCTACTGCGGCGGATGTGCTTGAGAAGCTGGCGCCGGACTATCCGGTTGTGAGAAAGATCCTGGATTACCGGCAGTATGCGAAGCTGAATTCCACCTATGCGGAAGGGCTTTATAATTTTATCGGAAAGGACGGCAGGATTCACGGCACCTTTAACCAGACCATCACGGCTACGGGAAGAATCAGCAGTACAGAGCCGAATCTTCAGAACATTCCGGTGCGGATGGAGCTGGGGCGGGAGATACGGAAGGTATTTGTGCCGGAGGAAGGGTATATATTCGTGGACGCGGATTATTCTCAGATTGAGCTGAGAATCCTGGCCCATATGTCGGGGGATGAAAGGCTGATCGGCGCCTACAGGGAGGCACAGGACATCCATGCCATCACAGCATCCCAGGTATTCCACATCCCTCTTCCTGAGGTGACAGCTCTTCAGAGGCGCAACGCCAAGGCGGTGAATTTCGGGATCGTGTACGGCATCAGCGCCTTCGGCCTCAGTGAGGATTTAAGCATCAGCCGCAAGGAGGCTATGGATTATATCGACAAGTATTTTGAGACCTATCCCGGCGTGAAAGCATTCTTGGACAGACAGGTGGAGGAAGGGAAGGAAAAAGGCTTTGTTGTGACTATGTTCGGCCGGAGAAGGCCGATTCCGGAGCTGAAATCCGCCAACTTTATGCAGCGCTCCTTCGGGGAGCGGGTGGCTATGAATTCTCCGATTCAGGGCACGGCGGCGGATATTATGAAGCTGGCTATGATCGGGGTGGACCGGGAGCTTAGGAGGCGGAAGCTGAAATCCAGGATCGTCCTGCAGGTTCATGATGAGCTTCTGGTGGAGACCTGGAGGCCGGAGCTTATGGAGGTGACTGAGCTTTTGGAGGCTGAGATGCGAAAAGCGGCGGATTTAAGCGTATCTTTAGAGGTTGAGGCCCACAGCGGGGAAAGCTGGTATGATGCCAAGTAAAAAATATTATAAAAAATTGGAAATCTTTGAAAAAATCAGTTGACGAATGGCGATTTTATGCTATAATTACTGCAGTGCTATAAAATACCCAAACAGTTGTATTATGCACAAGTACACAACTGGAGGGAGGTTAGGTGTGAGCTATGTCAAACGTGATCGTTAAAGATAATGAATCATTAGACAGCGCTTTACGCAGATTCAAAAGAAACTGCGCAAAGGCTGGTATTCAGCAGGAGATTCGTAAGAGAGAGCATTACGAAAAGCCAAGCGTAAGACGCAAAAAAAAGTCTGAAGCCGCAAGAAAGCGTAAGTACAATTAATGTCAGGAAGTTTGGAAGGTCCTTAATCAGAAGATTAAGGACTTTTTTCTGTCCTGAAAGCATAGATTACAATAAATAAATCAGCCGGAAACCGGAATATGCTAAAAAGTGTCAAAGACCAGACTGCATCTGCCTTAAGCATTCCGAAGGATGTGATTCCGGGAGAACCTATGGTCACCATGACGGGAAGGCAGAAGGTCTACATAGAAAATTATCACCGGATTGTCAGTTTTCAGGATGAAGAGATCAAACTCCAGGCCAAAACATGCCGGATTCTGGTCCATGGAAAGCGGCTTCGGATTGAATATTATACTAGGGATGACATGCTGATCGCAGGGCAGATACATTCCGTTTCCATGGAAGGTTAGCTGGAGGGATTGATGGAGTTGCTTCGTGTGTTAAACCGATGGAGAGCGGGAATTCTTAAAATCCGGGTCTCCGGTTTTTTTTCAGAACGATTTTTAAATATCTGCAGCGCCAACCGGATCGAAATCTGGGATCTGGAGCCGGAGCGGGACGGGTTTCTGTGCCAGATGACGCTTCCGGCCTTTTGGAGGATCCGGCCTTTTGCCAGGAAGGCAAAGGTCCGTGTCCAGATTCTGGGCCGATCCGGTTTTCCTTTTTTTTTACAGAGAAACAGGAAGAGGACAGGACTTTTCCTGGGTCTGGCCTCCTTTTTTCTTCTGCTGTATATCCTGTCTCTGTTTATCTGGAATATTTCTTTTGAGGGCAATTCTCACTATACACGGGAAAATCTTTTAGGGTATCTGGAATCAGAGGGGATCCGGTATGGCATGAGAAAAAAGGGGATTTCCTGTGAACAGCTGGAGGAAAATATCCGCAGCCGCTTCCCGGAGATTACCTGGGTATCTGCCAGGGTATCGGGAACCAGGCTTCTCATAAAAATAAAAGAGAATGAGGTGCTTTTTTCCATCCCCCAGAAGGATGAAAGCCCCTGTGATCTGGTGGCGGAAAAAAGGGGGACCATAACCAGCATGATTGTAAGGCAGGGAAAGGCCCAGGTAGCTGTGGGGGATACGGTGGAGCAGGGGCAGGTGCTGGTAGCCTCAAAGCTGCCTGTGATGAATGACAGCGGGGAGGTAGTCCGAAATGCGTACGTCCATGCCGACGCCGACGTCTGGGCGTCCACAGAGTATACCTACCAGGAGACACTGCCCAGGCTTTACACGGTCTCCGTAAAAACTGGCAGGAAACGGCCAGGGGGCAGTATCCGCATCGGGCCGTGGCAGTGGGTATTCCTTTTTCCTGTATGGGGCGATAACCCGTGGAATTACGTGTCGGAAACCACCCAGCTGTGCCTGATGGAGGACTTCTACCTTCCGGTTTATTTTGAACAAATCACAGGGGAGGAGTACATTTCCTATGAACGCCCCTACACCAGCAAGGAGGCCCAGGAAGCGGCCAGGGGGCTGGAAGAGAAGTATATAAAAAATTTATTGCAAAAAGGGGTACAAATTATTGAAAATAATGTTAAAATACAAGAGAATGGATCTTTCTATATCATAGAGGGACAGGTGGCGGCCAGGGAAAGGATTGCCATACAACAGCCGGTGGCAGATATGGAGCAGCCAGCACCTAAAGTAAATGAGGAGACGACAGAGACAAGATGAGTGTAATTGAGACAATGGTTGACATTCCCGTAGAGCATGAGCAGAATGTCTGCGGCCAGTTTGATGAACATATAAAGAAGATGGAGCGGACCTTTCACGTAACTATGGTGTCCAGAGACGGATGTCTGAAGGTGATCGGCCCGGAGGAGATGATCCGAAAAGCCAAAAGCGTATTCGGCAATCTGATAGAGCTGTCAAAGAGAGGCAATGTGATTACCCAGCAGAATGTTGACTATGCCATCGCATTGTCATTTTCGGAAAATGACAGCCAGATCCTGGAGATCGACCAGGATATTATCTGCAGGACAGTAAACGGAAAGCCGGTTAAGCCAAAGACCCTGGGACAGAAGGCTTATGTGGACGCCATCCGCAAGAAGATGATCGTGTTCGGCATCGGGCCTGCGGGAACTGGCAAGACCTATCTTGCCATGGCCATGGGAATCCAGGCCTTTAAGGACGGTGAGGTGGGCCGGATCATCCTGACCCGGCCGGCCATCGAGGCAGGGGAGAAGCTGGGATTTCTGCCAGGGGATCTGCAGAGCAAAATCGACCCTTATCTCCGGCCCCTGTATGACGCCCTCCACCAGATCATGGGGGCGGAAAGCTATCTCCACAATGCGGAGAAGGGGCTTATAGAGGTGGCGCCTCTGGCCTATATGAGAGGCCGGACGCTGGACAATGCGTTTATCATTCTTGACGAGGCCCAGAACACCACCCCGGCGCAGATGAAGATGTTTTTAACCAGAATCGGCTTTGGCTCCAAGGTGATTATCACAGGCGACCAGACCCAGAAGGATTTGCCGGGAGGAAGCACCTCCGGGCTGGATGTGGCCGTCAGGGTCCTGAAAAAAATTGAGGATATCGGGTTCTGCTACTTAACCAGCAGCGATGTGGTGCGGCACCCTCTGGTGCAGAAGATCGTGCAGGCTTACGACGATTATGAGATGAAAAGCCAGAGCAGGAAGGACTATGAAAAAGAGGCTGAAAAAGGGAAGCCTGTTTCCTTCGGCAGGGGGAATCGAAAGAGAAAAAGAAAATAAGGATAAAGGAGACGCAGATGACGGTCAATATTGATTACGAGGCCTCAAAAAAGCTTACCCTTCCCTGGGAGGAGATCATCCGCTCTGTTGTGGAAGGCTCTCTGGATTTTGAGGAATGTCCCTATGAGGCAGAGGTAAATGTGGTTTTAACAGACGATGCAGGCATCCGCCAGGTGAATAAGGAGTACCGGGATACAGACAGGCCTACGGATGTGCTTTCCTTTCCCATGCTGGAATTCGGGATCCCCTCGGATTTTCAGGGGGTGGAGGAAGCGTTTGCCGATTGCTTTAATCCGGAGACAGGGGAGCTGATGCTGGGAGACATTATGATCTCCGTGGACAAGGTGGAGGAGCAGGCAGAAAAGTACGGGCATTCCTTGGAGCGGGAGCTGGCTTTTTTAACGGCTCACAGCATGCTTCATCTATGCGGGTATGACCATGTGGAGGAGGAGGAGCGGCTGGTGATGGAGGAAAAGCAGCGGCAGATTCTTGCACATATGGGATACAGGCGATAATACGGAAAATTCTTAAATTCACAAAAGGCGGGAATGCTTATGAGAAAAATGCGTGGAGCACAGGGAGCCATCCTGATAATGGTTCTGTTTTTGTTAGCCGGATGTACAAAAAAATCCCAGGAGGCTATAGCTACGGAAAGCTCTCCCAGGGTGATCGTCATAGAGACGGAAAGCACCACAGAGGAGACGGAAAGCCTGACAGAGCCGGAGACAGAAGAGACGGAGGAGGAAAGCCAGGCCAGGGTTGAGAAGGATGGCAAAATCCGAAGCTATCTGACCGGGGAGATGGTGGATGTACAGAAGGCTGACCGCAGGCCTGTGGCAGTGATGATGAGCAATGACAAAAGCGCCCTTCCCCAATATGGCATCAACCGGGCCGGTGTGGTCTACGAGGCTCCTGTGGAAGGCGGCATGAACCGGTATATGGCTATCATGGAGGATTACGACGACCTGGACCGAATCGGATCCGTCCGGAGCTGCAGGACATACTACACATTTTTTGCCAGAGAATTTGACGCCATCTACGCTCATTTCGGGCAGAGTACCTTTGCGCTTCCCTATCTGGACAATGTGGACAATATAAACGGAATCGAAGGGGTGGGAAGCTCGGCCTTCTACCGCAGCAGCGACAGACAGGCGCCTCACAATGCCTATACAAGCTTTGAAAAGCTGCAGAGCGCCATGGAAAAATCCGGATATTCTCAGGAGTATGCGCCAGACTATAAAGGGCATTACCGTTTTGCAAAAGATGGGAAGGAAATCTGGCTGGACGATTCCCTTGACGCATGGAAGGTGGTGCCCGGATATGTGTTAAGTGAGCCATATTTTGTATATTCACAGGAAGATGGGCTGTATCACCGGTATCAGTACGGGGATGTGCACAGCGGCTCCGAGGGGCCCATCGCCGTGAAAAACATTATTATACAGTACTGTTCTTCCGGGCATTATGCCACTACGGAATATTTGAATATTGATGTACATACCAGCCAATATGGGTATTATATTACTAACGGCCGGGCAATTCCTTTAAGCTGGGAGAAGGACGGCCAGTTTGGCGTAACCCATTATTATAACGTAGACAAGGAAGAAATCACTCTGAACCAGGGAAAGACCTGGGTCTGCATCGTTTCCACCAGTGATTTCGACAAGACGGAGATCCATGGAAAAGACGACTAGGGTAAAGCAAAGCAGAAGTAAATATACAGGGCCGGGAGATCGGTTAAACCGGGTACATCAGGCACAAAAGCCTATGCCTGCAGACAGCGGTTTTGACTCTATGCTTATGACAGAGCGGGATCGGATGCAGGGAAACCAGAGCCGGCCGGGGGGCGGGCATCCTTCAGGGTACCGGCAGCCCCTTTCTTCAGGAGGCCGTCAGGCAGAGGAAGCACAGCGCCGGGCACAGCCAGGCGGGATAAGCAGCCGGCAGCCGGCAGGAGGCGTGTACCGGGGACAGCAGCCGCAGGCTGGGGGCATGTACCGTTCCAGACAGCAGGAGAGTTCAGACGGGCAGCAGATGCAGGCAGGAGGCATGTACCGTTCCAGGCAGCAGGAGAGTTCAGACGGGCAGCAGATGCAGGCTGGGGGCATGTATCGTTCCAGACAGCAGGAGGCTTCAGGCGGGCAGCAGACGCAGCACCCAGGCATGAACCGGCGCAGGCAGCAGGAAGCCCAGGACAGACAGTCTTGGGCCGGCAGGGCAGAAGGCCGGCACTCCCTGGCTTTTACCGGCTCCCGCCGGTCACTGGAAATCGCTGCGGATCGTTCCCAGGGCCGCCAAAGCCGGAGAGACAATTACGATACACCGCCTGCCAGGAAAAAGACAGGTTCTAATTTTATTGTCCAGGGAAGCATTCTTGCGGCGGCAGGAATCCTTGTCCGCCTTATCGGCATGTTTTACCGGATTCCCCTGGCTAACTATATCGGGGACGAGGGAAACGGATACTACAGCGCGGCTTACAATATCTATTCCATTCTTTTGATTTTATCCTCCTACAGCATGCCGGTGGCGGTATCCAAGATGGTGTCTGCCAGGCTGGCCAAGAAGCAGAACCGAAACTGCTTAAAAATACTGAAAGCAGCTTTGTTCTATGCAACCGTTGCAGGAGGCCTGGGATTCTGTGCCCTGTGGTTCGGAGCTGATTTTTTCGCCTCCCGGATTATCAAGATGCCTTTTAGCTCCTATGCCCTCAAGGTTCTGGCGCCTACCATATGGATCATGGCATATCTGGGGGTTTTAAGAGGTTTTTTCCAGGGGCACTCCACCATGGTTCCCACAGCCATCTCCCAGATTTTCGAGCAGATTGTCAATGCGGTTGTCAGCCTTCTGGCAGCCAGGGCGCTTTTTGATATAGGGGCAAGCTCCAACCTGGTATACGGTTCCACAGAATATTCTTATGCCTTCGGCGCAGCAGGAGGCGCTCTGGGAACCGGGGCAGGTGCACTGACCGCCCTTTTACTGTTTGTGGTTTTTTTAATCCTTTATCTTCCTGCCATGAGGCGGAAGGCGAAACGGGAGCCTGCCGCCCAGACGGAAAGCTACGGGGCCATAACCAGCATTTTATTTTTCACGGTTGTCCCCATCATCATAAGCAGTACTTTGTATAACAGCAGCACAGTGATTGACAACACCCTGTTCGGGCAGGTCATGTCCACACTGGGGAAGGAAGACGAGATAGCCTCCCAGTGGGGCATCTATTCAGGAAAATACCATCTCCTGTTTAATATCCCGGTTGCCGTAGCCAACTCCCTGTCCTCCTCCCTGATCCCGTCCCTGTCCAGGGCCGTGGCGGAAAAGAACAGGCGGCAGGTGCTGGAGAGGATTTCCAATGCCATCCGTTTTTCCATGATCATTGCCATCCCCTCTGCAGTAGGCCTTACGGTGCTGGCTGCGCCGGTGTGCAACCTTCTGTTTTCAGGAGGAGATAACCATACCCTGATTCAGATGACTCTCTTCGGCTCATCCGCTGTGGTGGTGTATTCCCTCTCCACTGTCACCAATGCGGTGCTTCAGGGAATCAACCGTATGAATGTGCCTATCAAAAATGCCGCCATCTCCATGGTCCTCCACGGGGTCATCCTCTATGTGATGCTGCGGGTGTTTAAGATGGGGATTTACGGTGTGCTGTATGCCAACATTTTATTCGCCCTGTTTATCTGCATCTTAAACGCAAGGACCATTTCCAGATATAAACGATACCGCCAGGAAATCGTAAAGACGTTCCTGATCCCCATGGCCGCCTCCGCAGTTATGGGGGCCAGCGCCTACTGCGTCTACCGCCTGTGTTCCCTGATTCTGGGGAACCTGCCAAGCACCCTCCTTTCCATCCTGGTGGCAGTGGCAGTGTATTTTGTCCTGCTGATTAAATTAAAAGGGGTGGACGCCAGGGAGATGAAAAGCTTTCCGGGAGGCACCCGGCTTCTGACCGTAGCCAGAAAACTACGGCTCATGTAACACTTATCCTGCATAAATGATTAAAAATGGAAAGATAGGCAGATACTATACTGTATCCTTAAAAATTTTTTAAGGACATAATAATCCATATGGAGGAAATCCTATGAAAAAATATGGTATCTGCTTACTTTTGTTTCTCGTTATGGCCATCGCCTGCCTGACAGCCGGATACTTCGCCACGAGAACACAGATGCAGCAGGAAAGCGCTATTTCCAATACAACCTATGAGACGGAGACTGTGAGAGAAAACCGGGTGGTAATCAACCAGAAGCAGGTGGAACCTATTGTACAGACAGCGCCTCTGGAGCAGTTTTACCTGGTGTCGGAGACAGGATTTCTTTTGGTCTTCTCCCAGGATCAGTCCACTATCTGCCTGTACACCCACATCCCCATTACCGATTTCCCGGAAAAAGAGCAGGAGCGGCTGCGGGAGGGAATCTGGTTTCCGTCTATGATGGAGGTCTTCCAGTATTTAGAGTCCTATACAAGCTGACAAAGGTGAAAAACTAAGTATGAAAAAGCAGATTTTAGTCATCGGAGGAGGGGCCTCCGGAATGATGGCGGCTATCCAGGCGGCCAGGGAAGGGGCCAGGGTAACCATCTTAGAACACATGGACCGGGTAGGCAAGAAAATCCTGTCCACAGGAAACGGCAGGTGCAATCTGACCAATTTAAACCAGGCAGAAGCGTATTATCGGTGCGGCCAGAAAGGCTTTGTGTCAGAGGCACTTTCCTGTTTTTCTTCGGAGGATACCCTGGTGTTTTTTAAAGAACTTGGCATTGTCCCCAAAGACAGGAACGGGTACATCTATCCTAACTCCGACCAGGCCTCTTCTGTGCTGGACGTGCTTCGGATGGAGCTGGAACACTTAAATGTAAAGATCCTTCTCAACTGTCAGATACAGTCTGTCCGGTATCTGGACGGATTCACCATTGATACCAGCATGGGCAGGATAGAGGGAGACCTTCTTATTCTGGCTGCCGGCTCAAGGGCGGCCCGGTCTACAGGCTCCGACGGCAGCGGCTATGAGCTTGCCCGGTCCCTGGGCCATACCATCGTGCCGCCGCTCCCTGCCCTGGTGCAGCTTCGGTGCCGCGAGAAGCACTACAAGCAGCTGGCCGGCATCCGCACACAGGCCTATGTGTGCCTGCTGTCCCGGCTTCCCGGACAGGCTGTCTCTCCCCTGCCAGGCGGCTCTACCTCTCTTCACAATTCCTGGAGCATCCTGGCAGAAGACAGGGGCGAAGTGCAGCTGACTGATTACGGCCTGTCCGGAATTCCCATCTTTCAGATCAGCCGCTATGCCTCCATCTCCCTGTACAGAGGATATCCGGTAAAGGTCCGGATAGATTTCCTTCCCCAGATGTCCTGGGAGGAGTCAGGCCGTATGCTTGACTGCCGCCGCAGGCAGATGGGATACAAGACTTGTGAACAGTGGATGACAGGGCTTTTCAACAAGAAGCTTAACCTTGTGCTTTTAAAGCTTGCCGGAATAGACCCGGGCCAGAAAGCCGCACAGCTGTCCCAGGCCCAGCTAGAGAAGCTTTTGTCCCAGATAAAAACGTATGAGACAGATATCGTATCGGTCAATCCCTTTGAAAATGCCCAGGTATGCTGCGGCGGCGTGGATACGGCAGAAGTCCGTTCCCAGACCATGGAATCAAAAAAAGTGCCGGGCCTTTATTTTGCAGGGGAGATTCTGGACGTGGACGGCATCTGCGGAGGCTATAACCTGCAGTGGGCCTGGTCCAGCGGAACCCTGGCAGGAAGAAGCGCCGCCCTTTCCACACAGGACAAGGCATAATCCTCTTGCACACGGAATGCAAAAAACGTATTCTGGTGCCGTACGCTCAACGCACCAAGTACGCAGACCTACCATGAGGGTTCGAGACTTTTAAAGTAAACACAGAAAGAAGGCAGCCATGATTCGGATTACCCAGTTAAAGCTTCCGGTTACCCACAGGGAAGAAGACATTCCCGCCAAAATAGCCAGAATCTTAAATATTCCCCCTGACCGCATCCGTTCCTGGAGCATTATTAAAAAATCCACAGATGCCAGAAAAAAGGAACAAATCCTTTTTATCTATACCATAGATGTGCAGATAGAGAACCAGAAACAGGTGTTAAAAAAGGTAAAATCCCCCCAGATAGCCCTGGCAAAGGAAGATGCCTACACCTTTCCCGCCCCGGGAACCACGCCCCTTGAAACCCCTCCTGTGATTGCAGGAAGCGGCCCGGCAGGACTTTTCTGCGGCCTTATGCTGGCCCAGGCAGGATACAGGCCTGTTATCCTGGAGCGGGGAGACGATGTGGATTCCAGGCAGGAGAAGGTAAAACGCTTCTGGCTGGAGGGGATTTTAGATGAGCGCTCCAATGTACAGTTCGGCGAAGGAGGCGCCGGCACCTTCTCAGACGGCAAATTAAACACACTGGTAAAAGATCCCCTAAACAGAAATAAAAAAGTCCTGGAAATCCTGGCAGAGCACGGGGCTGACCCGGAGATTCTGTACATAAACAAACCCCACATCGGAACCGATGTGTTAAGCAGAATCGTCAAAAACATCCGCAACCACATCAGAGAGGCAGGAGGCCAGGTCATCTTCGGCGCCCAGGTCACAGATATTCTGACAGAGCAGGGGATCTTAAAGGGCCTTGTTATAAATGACAGGCAGCAGATCCCTGTCCAGGCCCTGGTTCTGGCTGTAGGCCACAGTGCAAGAGATACTTTTTCCATGCTCCACAAAAGGCATGTCCCCATGAAGCCCAAGCCCTTTGCCGTAGGCCTGCGGATCCAGCACCCCCAGGCCATGATAAATGAGTCCCAGTACGGGCCGGACAGGCAGTATTCCCCAAAAAGCCTGTGGCAGCTTCTGGGCCCTTCCTCCTATAAGCTTACCTGTCAGACCAGCTTAAACCGGGGCGTATACTCCTTCTGCATGTGTCCAGGCGGATACGTGGTCAATGCCTCCACAGAGCCGGGAGGCCTGGCTGTAAACGGCATGAGCAACCATGACAGAGCCGGGAAAAACGCCAACAGCGCCATCATCGTAACCGTAACCCCTGAGGATTTCCCAGGAGATTCCCCTCTGGCCGGAGTCTGGTACCAGAGGAATCTGGAGCAGCTGGCCTATGAATACGGCCAGGGAAGCATCCCGGTCCAGCTGTACGGAGATTTTAAGCAGAACCAGATCAGCCGTTCCTTTGGCGATGTCTCCCCGGAATTTAAAGGCCGCACCAGCTTCGCCAACCTATACCAGATGCTTCCCCCTTACCTGTCCCAGGCAATCACGGAAGGCGTGGAGCAGTTTGAACATATAATCCACGGATTTTCCAGGTACGACAGCATCCTGGCCGGAATCGAAAGCCGCACCTCCTCCCCTGTAAAAATCTGCCGGGACGATTCCTTCGAAAGCGAAATAAAAGGCCTTTTCCCCTGTGGCGAAGGCGCCGGCTACGCAGGGGGGATCACATCTGCTGCCATGGACGGGATAAAAGTGGCTGAGGAGCTTGGAAGAAGGTACTGCCCTTATTAAGCCGTAAAAGGGGTTGCATTAAGTTACTTTACAAACCTAAATCCCTGATATATAATGATTGAAATGTCAAAAAACAATACCTATGGAGAGAAATACCCCTTATTATGGAGAACGCAGAACGCAGTCAGTTAAAAACAAAAAAACGCATCGTCATAAAAATCGGTTCCTCCTCCCTGACCCACCGGGAGACAGGAGATTTAAACCTTTTTAAAATCGAAAAACTGGTCCGGATCATCAGCGATTTAAAAGGCCAGAGCAAGGAAGTAGTGCTGGTATCCTCCGGTGCCATTGCAGCCGGCAGGCAGGCCCTCCACTATTCCGCAAGACCGGACCGCCTGTCCCAGAAGCAGGCATTTGCCGCCATCGGCCAGGCCAGGCTGATGATGGTCTATCAGAAGCTGTTTGCAGAATACAATCAGACAGCTGCCCAGGTCCTTCTGACAAAAGACACCATGGTGCACGATTCCTCCAGGTACAATGCCAGGAATACCTTCGACGAACTGTTGACCCTGGGAGCTGTTCCCATTGTCAACGAAAATGATACGGTATCCACCTCCGAGATCCCTCTGGTAGACAATTTCGGGGACAATGACCGTCTGTCTGCCATCGTGGCGGCGCTTATCGGCGCGGATCTGCTGATTCTCCTGTCCGATATCAACGGGCTTTATTCAGATGATCCCAGGACCAACCAGGCAGCATCTTTCATCAGCCTGGTACGGGAAATCACTCCCGGGCTTCTGGCCATGGGGAAGGAAACCTCCGGCAGCAGCGTGGGAACCGGCGGCATGGCAGCCAAACTGGCGGCAGCCAGGATCGCCACGGACAGCGGCACGGATATGGTGATTGCCAACGCAGAAGATGTGGATGTTATCCATCATATCATAGACGGCCAGGAGAAAGGCACCCTCTTCATGGCACATAAAAATGTGGATTTCGATCTGATGCACTATCTGAACAACGAGTATTAAACGAAAGGATGCGCTTCTCATGATTACACAGGAAATGATAGACCGAATCAATACCTTGTACCATAAATCACAGGCAACCGGCCTGACTGCCCAGGAAAAAGAAGAGCAGGCAGCCCTTCGGAAGGCTTATATAGAATCTATCCGCACCAACATGCGGGCCAGCTTAGACAATATCTCCATCAAAGAAGCTGACGGAACCGTCACGGATTTAGGAAAGAAGCATGGTACAAAGAAAGACTAGACCCGCGCAAAAACCCCCACAGGAAGGAGTCCTCACATATGCTGGAACAAATCGGAAAGAATGCCAGGCAGGCAGCCCTGGCATTAAATGCCCTGGGATCACCACAGAAAAACCTGGGCCTTAACGCAGCGGCAGACGCCCTTTTACATGACACAGGCAGGATTATGGCTGCCAATGAAAAAGACCTTCATGCAGCCAGGAAAAAGGAGATGCATCCCGGCCTTGTGGACCGTCTGATGCTGAATCCTGCCAGGCTTCAGGCCATGGCAGACGGGCTCAGATGTATCTCTGCCCTGGAAGATCCGGTGGGGGAGGTCCTTTCCATGAAGCAAAGGCCCAACGGCCTTCTTATCGGACAGAAGCGGGTTCCCATCGGTGTCATAGGCATGATCTATGAAGCCCGGCCTAACGTGACCGCAGACGCCTTCGGCCTCTGCTTCAAATCAGGAAACGCTGTGATCTTAAAAGGCGGCAGCGATGCCCTGGAATCCAACAAAGCCATTGTTACGGCTTTACAGGCAGGGCTTGCATCTGCAGGCCTTCCGATACTGGCAGTGCAGCTGATTGAGGATACCAACCGTGAGACTGCCAGAGAGCTGATGCGGATGAACCAATATATAGACGTGCTGATTCCCAGAGGCGGTGCAGGGCTTATCCGCTATGTGGTGGAGAACAGCACTGTGCCCGTCATCGAGACAGGCACCGGAAACTGCCATATTTTTGTAGATGAATCCGCAGATTTTTCCATGGCATCCGACATCATTTTCAATGCCAAGACCCAGCGCATCGGCGTGTGCAATGCCTGTGAGTCTTTAGTAGTCCACAAAAAGATTGCAAAAGAATTTCTCCCCCTTTTAAAGAAAAGGCTGGATGAAAAACAGGTGGAAATCCGTGCCGATGAAGAAGCCTGTGCCATCATGCCTGCGTTTCTTCCTGCCTGTGAGGAGGATTGGGGGAAGGAATATTTAGACTATATCCTGTCCCTCAAGCTGGTGGATTCTGTTGAGGAAGCTATCAGCCATATCAACACGTACAATACCGGGCATTCGGAAGCCATCATCACCTCAGATTATGCCAATGCCAGAAAATTCCTGGATCAGGTTGATGCGGCGGCTGTGTATGTCAATGCATCTACCCGGTTTACCGACGGGTATGAGTTCGGCTTCGGCGGGGAGATCGGCATCAGCACCCAGAAGCTTCATGCCAGAGGGCCTATGGGACTAAAGGAGCTGACAACCACCAAATATATTGTCTACGGCGACGGGCAGGTACGTCCATGAAGTATTATCTGGCGCCTATGGAGGGCGTGACCGGAAGAATCTTCAGGAATGCATACCATGCCTGTTTCCCTCCCCTGGACAAATATTTTGCCCCCTTTATCACCCCCAATGACAACGGCCGCCTAAGCCCCAGAGATTATACGGAGCTGGACAGGGACAAAAACCAGGGCCTTTTCGTGGTTCCCCAGATCCTGACAAACCATGAAGATGCCTTCCTCTCCACAGCCGGCACGTTAAAAGAGATGGGGTACAGGGAGATAAATCTAAACCTGGGCTGCCCTTCAGGCACAGTGGTGTCCAAGGGAAGGGGAGCCGGTTTTTTAGCCTTCCCGGAGGAATTGGACCGTTTTCTGGATCACATATTTTCAGGGACAGACTTAAAAATTTCCATAAAAACAAGAATCGGCAAAGAGCAGGAAGAGGAATTTGAGAGGCTGCTTCCCATATACAACCGATATCCTCTGGAGGAACTGATTATCCACCCCAGAGTGCAGAAGGATTATTACAAAAATACGCCCCGCATGGCTATTTTCGCCGAAGGTTTTTTACACAGCGCAAGCCCTGTATGTTATAATGGAGATATCTTTACAGCAGCTGACGAAGGACGGCTGACAGCCCGGTTCCCCGCCCTGGACCGGATTATGCTTGGGCGGGGAATCGCTGCCAATCCAGGGCTTTTATATGAGATACAGACCAAAGAGCCGGTGGCAAAGGACAAGCTGTGGCAATTTCATCAGCAGCTGTACCACGGATACAAGGACTTTTTTCTTCCCACATCAGGAGAGCGGGTGGTTCTTTTTAAGATGAAAGAGATCTGGAGCTATATGATCTCCGGTTTTTCTGACAGCAGGCAGTGGGAGAAGAAGATAAAAAAAGCCCAGACCCTGCGTACTTACGAAGAAGCCGTTGCTTCCCTTTTTGAAGAGGATGGCCTTAAATAAAAGGAGAACTATTATGCAATTATATCCAGCCATTGATTTAAAAGGCGGAAAATGCGTCCGCCTGACTCAGGGACTTTTTGACAATGTGACTGTTTACTCCGACACGCCGGCAGACATGGCGGCCTTGTGGGAAGAAAAGGGCGCCACCTACCTTCATCTGGTAGACTTAGACGGTGCGCTGGCAGGCATGTCTGTCAACGGATCTGCCATCCGCCAGATCATAGAGCGGGTATCTGTCCCTGTGCAGATAGGCGGCGGAATCCGCACCCTGGAGGCGGCACAGGCCTTGCTGGAGCTGGGGGCAGCCCGGGTGATCATAGGGACCAGGGCGGTGGAGAATCCCCTGTTTATCCATGAGCTGATTAAACGGTTCGGCCCTGAAAAAATAGTGGCCGGCATTGACGCCAAGGATGGCATGGCGGCCACGCAGGGGTGGGAGAAAGTAAGCAGAGTATCTGCCGTCCAGCTGTGCACAGAGCTGAAGGAGTACGGCATCCGCCATGTGGTATATACAGATATCTCCAGAGACGGCATGCTGTCAGGCCCCAATATTCCTGCTACCAAAAAGCTTATGGAACAAACAGGCCTTGACATCATTGCGTCCGGAGGCGTCTCCTGCATG
The DNA here is from genome assembly GCA_910585435.1 of uncultured Hungatella sp. GTDB lineage: Bacteria > Bacillota > Clostridia > Lachnospirales > Lachnospiraceae > UBA3402. The sequence continues at coordinate 21,029 of CAJUEJ010000019.1, forward strand.
GAGGATCTGCAGAAGCTGTATCGCCAGGGGATCCCGGGGGCCATCATTGGAAAAGCCTTGTATGAAAACAGAATCAATCTGGCAGAAGCCGTAGAATATTTTCAGCTGCCGGAAAGGGGATACGTATGACAACAAAGAAATTGATTCCTGTCTTTGACTGTATGGGAGGGCAGGGCGGCAAGCTCCTGGATTTGTGCCGTTTTCACTGTGACAACGGAGCTGACGAGCTGCTGATCCGGGATCTGTCAGAGGATGACAGAAGCCATGAGAGGGCCATTCATCTGATCAAGGAGGCTGCCAGGGCTGCAGACATCCCCATCCTGACCGGAGGGCGGATAAAACGCCTGGAGGATGTGAAGAAATACCTGTATGCCGGGGCAAAAGCGGTTTATCTGGATGTGTCTGACGAAGACAATGTAGATTTAATCAAGGAGGCCTCCAGCCGGTTCGGAAGCGAGAAAATCTATGCCTTCCTTCCTGACGCCTCTTATATCAGCAGAGTGGAGGAATACGCCCAGCTGGGCGCTTCCGCGGTGATTCTCAAGGCGTCGGCACAGGATAGCGACCTGGCCGTTAAGGCCGCCTCCCTCACCGTGCCGTTTCTCGTATTCTGCCAGGATACTCCCAGGGCAGCTGCCAGCTTTTTGCGGCTTCCCTTATCTGCCGGCGTGGTGTTTTCCATTCCCCATGGAGAAACCGGCACCTGCATGACATGGAAACAGGAATTAAAGCATTTGGGGATCCCGGTGGATATCTTTGAAACCTCCGTCTCATGGAAAGAATTTAAATTAAACAGCGACGGGCTTATACCTGTCATTGTTCAGGACTACAAGACAGAGCAGGTGCTGATGCTTGCCTACATGAACGAAGAAGCATTTTTGCATACCCTCCGTACAGGAAAGATGACGTATTTCAGCCGGAGCAGACAGAAGCTGTGGTTAAAAGGGGAGACCTCTGGGCATTATCAGTATGTAAAGGCATTGTCCCTGGATTGTGACAGGGACACCATCCTTGCAAAGGTCAATCAGATCGGCGCTGCCTGCCATACAGGATCCCGATCCTGCTTTTTCACGCCTCTGGCCGAAAAAGAGTATAAGGAGACCAATCCCCTAAAGGTGTTTGAGGAAGTCTTTTCTGTCATCCTGGACCGGAAGGAGAATCCCAAGGAGGGCTCCTATACCAATTACCTGTTTGACAAAGGGCTGGATAAGATACTGAAAAAGCTTGGGGAGGAAGCCACAGAGATCGTGATTGCGGCCAAGAATCCTGATCCGGAAGAAATCAAATATGAAATTTCCGATTTTCTGTATCATATGATGGTATTGATGGCACAGAAAGGAATCAGCTGGGAGGAGATCACAGAGGAGCTGGCCAACCGCTGATACGTACATGCACAAAAAGGAGGACACCATGACAGAATCATCTGTGAAAGAACGTTTTTTAAGATATGTAAAAATTGATACCCAGTCACAGCCGGATGTGGAGGCTATGCCCAGCACCCAAAAGCAGTTCCATCTGGCCAAGCTTCTGGCTGAGGAGCTGAATGCTATGGGGGCAGAGAATGTGAAGGTAGATGAGCATGCCTATGTCTGTGCCAGTATTCCGGCAACAACCGAAAAAAAGGTGCCTGTCCTGGGATTTATCGCCCATATGGACACCTCACCGGCCTGTTCAGGGGAAGGTGTCAGCCCGGTGATTATAAAAGACTATGACGGCGGGGATATTGTGATGAACCGGGACACCGGGCTTACCATGAGAGTAGCCGATTATCCGGAGCTTTTAAAGTATAAGGGCTGGGAGCTTATCACCACAGACGGGAACACCCTGCTTGGCGCTGACGACAAAGCTGGTGTAGCTGAGATTATGGCCCTGGCAGAGTATCTTTTAAGCCACCCGGAGATCCCCCACGGAGCCATCAAAATCGGCTTCACCCCCGACGAGGAGGTGGGGAACGGTGCAAAGCTTTTTGATGTAAAGGGCTTTGGCGCTGATGTGGCTTACACCGTAGACGGCGGCTGCCTGGGAGAGCTGGAATACGAGAATTTCAATGCGGCTTCCGCCCTGGTTACGATCCACGGCTTCAGCATCCATACCGGCGCAGCCAAGAACAGGATGAAGAACGCCATCCTGATGGGCATGGAATTCCACCAGATGCTTCCCGTATTTGAAAATCCCGGCTGCACAGAAGGGTATGAGGGCTTTTTCCATCTCAACGATATGGAAGGAAGCGTGGAGAAGGCGTCTTTAAACTACATTATCCGGGATCATGATATGGAAAAATTTAAAGACAAAAAAGCCTGCATGCAGCATGTGGCCGATTACCTGAACAGGAAGTACGGGGAAGGTACCTTTGAGCTGAAGCTGAAGGACAGCTACTATAACATGAAGGAAAAGATCAAAGAACATTTTTATCTCATCGATATTGCCACCCAGGCCATGAAGGATGTGGATGTGGAGCCTTTGGTTTCTCCTATCCGGGGAGGTACGGACGGGGCCAGGCTTTCCTTTATGGGCCTTCCCTGCCCCAACCTGTGTACAGGAGGCCACAATTACCACGGAAGGTATGAGTTTATCCCTGTCCAGTCCATGGAAAAGACGGTTGAGATTCTGTATCATATTGTGAAGCGATTTGAAGAAAGAGAATGGATTGACAAGATTTAACACATTTCTTAAAAAAATCCTGTTGGGAATCTGCGCCGGGGTATTTTTCGTCTGTGTTTTCACGGCGGCAGGAGAAATATATCCCTATGTCAGAGAACAACAGATATATGCACAGCTGGCAGACCGGGTAGAAAAAGCAGGGCAGAAGGCAGGAGACACCTCTCAAAAAGGACAGCTGCCTGGAAGCGTTTGGGACAGCCAAAAGGCTACGCCTGCTTCCCATATGCAGCCTCTTTTACGGTATGCACAGCTTTACAGAGAAAATCCGGATCTGGCAGGATGGCTTCGGATAGAGGGTACAAGGATTGACTATCCTGTCATGTATACGCCGGAGGATCCGGAATATTATCTCCACCGGAATTTTTACGGGGATCAGGCTTACGGCGGATGTCTGTTTATGGGAGAAGGATATTGCAGGGAGGGAGGCAATACCATTATCTATGGACATCACATGAAGGACGGATCCATGTTTGCCGGCCTTTTGGCCTATGCTTCCCAGGAATTTGCAGATGCACATCCTCTGATTCATTTTGATACTATATACGAGGAAGGGATCTATCAGGCCTTTGCCGCTTTTTACTGTGATTTGGATGAGGAGGGAACGGATGCCTTCCTGTATTACGCCTACCCGGATTTATCAGACGAGGACGTCTTTTATGATTACATAAGCCGCATAAGCAAGAAAAACATAATCGACACCGGCCAGGAGATTGGGTTTGGAGATCAGCTGATTACACTGTCCACCTGCAGCTATCATGTGAAAAACGGACGTTTTGTAGTGGCGGCTAAAAAAGTGGAAACGGCCTGGGAGTGAAAGGAGCAATAAAACAATGGCAATTCTCACCGGAACAGAGAACGCGCTTTCGGAGTATTATCTGGCGATTCAAAGCAAGGACTATATCGATGAACAGGATATCCAGCATCTGCTGGACTCCTATCGACAGGCTCTTCATGTGGATACTGCCTATGTAGCGGAGATAAAGCTTGACCGGAAAAGCCTGCTTTATACCCATGCAAGCTTCTCGGACGAAAAATATAATTTTCTGGGGCAGGAACGGCAGATGACTTCCAGTGAGCTTGCCGATTTCGCTCATATGTATGATGAGGAATGTCTGTGTGATCGCAGTCCCTGTGAGATGGAATACCAGTCACAGAAAAGCTTTCTCCACTACGGAATCTTCCGCCACGGAAAGTATGACGGCCGGGTGGGAATCGCAGACAGCAGCCCTGACCGGCAGTGGACACAGGAGGAGAGAGAGGCGGTCAAAAAGCTGGGCCGCGTCCTCCGCCAGGCCCTTTACATAGAGAGAGACAATAAAGTAACCGAGGCAGATCAGAAGGAGCTTGACAACCAGACCCATGTCCTGGAAGCGATTTTCTCCACCACAGACTGCGGCATGATGCGGCATACCCTGGACGGAAGCCGGATTATCAGCATCAATCAGGCCGCCTTAAGCATTCTGGGCTATGAAAGCCAGGAGGAGATGATGATTGACGGCTTTAACCTTATCGCCGATTCGGTTCTGGACGAGGATAAGCCTAAGCTGAAGGCGTGTATCCAGAGGCTTAAAGAGGCCGGCGACAGCGACAACATTGATTACCGTGTCCTTCACAAGGACGGGAAAATCGTCAATGTCATCGGCAGAATCAAGCTGGTGGAGGAAAACGGCCTTTTGTTTTACCAGCGCTTTCTCTTTGACTATACGTCTCAGAAGGAGCAGGAAAAAGAGGAGAAGGTGCGGCAGTTTCAGATGATCGATGCCTTAAGCGTGGATTTTAACTCCGTGTTTCTGGCTGATTTGGATACGGACAGCGCTGTTTCCGTCAGAACCAGTGAGGGAATTCTGGAAAATGAAGCGTTTGGGTTTAACCCTACCTTTTCATTTTCAGAAAGCGCTGAAAGATATATTGATAAGCTGGTCTTTAAGGCTGACAGGCCAATGATGAAAAAAGCCCTTTCCCGCTCCTGGATCTTTAAGGAGATGTCAGAGAAAAAGGCATTTTATGTCAATTACCGCAGGCAAAAGGACAATGACACAGAATATTATCAGGTAAAGATCGTGCGTTCAGGCAGCTGGAAGGATTCTCACCGGATTGTCCTGGGCTTCCGCAGCGTAGACAGCGATATACGCCATGAGCAGGCTCAGAAAAAGCTGATGGAGGAATCCTATGAGATCATCTCCGGCCTCAGCAGCGATTACAATTTTATTGCGCTGATCAACACGGAGACAGGGAAGCTGTCTGTACACAAGGTAGGCAGTAATTCTACGGAAGCCATCATTGCACTGTCCCTTAATGAATATTATTATGACGCAATTTCCGCCTACACCAGGTATGTCCATGAGGAAGACAAAAAAATGTGGGTAACCTGTACAAGGCTTGACTATATATTAAACCAGCTGAAAGACAAGACTATTTACAATGTAAATATCAGAAATAATGCATCGGAAAAGACAGATTACATTCAGTTCAGCTTCACCAAGGTATCAGGGGAAAACCAGAAGTTCCAGCTGGTTCTGGCAAAGCGGGTGATTACGGAGACTGTAAAAAAGGAGATCGAGCAGAGAAGGATCGTGGAGGATGCCCTGGCGCAGGCGGAGCGGGCCAATGCGGCCAAGAGTACGTTCCTGTCCAATATGTCCCATGACATCCGTACGCCTATGAATGCCATCATCGGCTTTACCTCCCTTGCCTCCAAACACATTGACCAGAAGGACAGGGTCAGAGAGTATCTGGCTAAAATTATGTCTTCAGGAAACCATCTGCTAAGCTTAATCAATGACATTCTGGATATGAGCCGTATTGAAAGCGGAAAAATCTATCTGGAAGAAAAGCCCTGCAGCCTTCCGGAGATTCTCCGCGAGCTTAAGAATATTTTACAGGCGGATATGTCTGCGAAACAGCTGGCCTTCTGCATCGATGTGGTGGATGTCATAGACGAAAACATTTTCTGCGACAGGCTCAGGCTGAACCAGGTTTTTCTCAATCTTTTGGGAAATGCGGTGAAATTTACAGGGGCCGGCGGCACCATCACCATGCAGCTTGTGGAGAAGCCGGGCCGGACTCCCGGATACGCAGATTATGAGTTCTATGTAAGGGATACAGGCATCGGCATGAGCCATGCGTTTCTGGAGCATATTTTCGAGCCTTTTGAGAGGGAGCGTACCTCTACCATAAGCGGTATCCAGGGAACCGGCCTGGGGATGGCGATCACCAAAAACATCGTGGACATGATGAACGGCACCATAGAGGTGGAGAGCAGGCAGGGAGAGGGCACCATGTTTAAGGTATGCTTATCCTTCCGCCTTCAGTCTGTCTCCAACACGCCTCAGGTCATAGCAGGGCTGGAAAACTGCCGCTGTCTGGTGGCGGATGATGATTTCAATACGTGTGACAGCGTGACAGCCATGCTGCAGCAGCTGGGCCTGCGCCCGGAGTGGACCATGTCCGGAAAAGAGGCTGTTTTAAGGAGCCGCCAGGCTCTGGAGTGGGGCGACATGTATGGGATCTACATGCTTGACTGGCAGATGCCGGATATGAACGGTGTGGAGGCCGCGCGGAGAATCCGCCGGGAAGTGGGGGAAGATGCCCATATTATCATTCTGTCCGCATACGACTGGTCTGACATAGAGCAGGAAGCAAAGGAAGCAGGTGTTACGGCATTCTTAAGCAAGCCTGTATTTATCTCAGAGCTTCGGTCCTGCCTGTTAAACCTTGTGTCCCCGGAGCAAACAGGCCATGGGGATTTGGGAGAGGCCTGTAAAAAGCATTACAACCAGCGGATTTTACTGGTCGAAGACAATGAACTGAACCGCGAAATCGCCATGGAGCTTTTAAGCGAAGCAGGATTTGAGATTGAGACCGCAGAAAACGGGAAGATTGCCGTCGAGATGGTGGAACAGTCAGCAGCTGGGTATTACCGGCTTATCCTGATGGATGTACAGATGCCGGTGATGAACGGATATGAGGCGGCTGTGGCTATCCGCAATATGAAGGACCATAACGCATCCTCCATCCCTATCCTGGCCATGACAGCCAATGCTTTTGAGGAAGATAAGCAGATGGCCTTAAAATGCGGAATGAACGGTCATATTGCAAAGCCCATCAATGTGGAAAAACTGCTTGAGACAGTGGGAGCAGTGTTTGAGAAGCATTCCCCCTCGGCAGACAGGGATATGCACGAATAAGAAAGAGGACCAGAACATGATCGAATATATGTTATCGAAATTAGACTCCCTGGAAGCTCCTTCTCTTCAGGAATCTCAGAGCATTTATATGGCCCAGGAAGTCAGAAAGTTTATGGATGAAATGCCGGGAGGCTTTTTCATCTATCACGCTGACGGCAATGAGGAAATCATATACGCAAACAAGGCTCTGCTGCGCATTTTCAAGTGTGATACCATGGAGGAATTCCGCATTTTGACCGGAAATTCTTTTAAAGGCCTGGTTCATCCGGAAGATTTGGATCAGGTGGAGGAAAGCATCCGGGAGCAGATTGAAAAAAGCCAGTATGATCTGGATTATGTAGAATACCGGATTATCCAGAAGGACGGGGGCATCCGCTGGGTTGAGGACTACGGGCACTTCATCCGGAGCAAGACATCCGGGGATATCTTTTATGTGTTTGTAGGCGATTCCACGGAAAAGAGAGAGCGGCTTCTGGCGGAAAACCTGACACTCCACCAGGAACATTTAAGACGCCTTGAGATCATAGAGGGGTTAAGCATCAATTATGATTCTATTTTCTATGTGGATCTGGACAAGGATAAAGTGATGCCCTACCGGCTAAGCAACCGGACAGGAAATATTTTTACAGGGCTTTCCCAGGAGCAGAGCTTTAGCTGGTGTATGAAGACCTATGCCGATACCTGTGTGTATTCTGAGGATCGCCAGATGTTTCTGGATACTTTGTCTCAGACGTATATCCGTGAAAGGCTGGCCAAAAGCAAGACCTTTTATATGAACTACAGGGCCACAGACGGCTCTGACATGCTGTACATACAGGTGAGAATCGTAAATACCGGCGACACCGGCAGAGTTTCCCCTGTCCTTTTGGGATTCCAGAGGGTTGACAAGGAAATCCAATACGAGATGGAAAAGAAAAAGGTGATGGAGGAAGCCCTGACCAGGGCCACATCAGCCAACCGGGCCAAAAGCGTATTTTTGTCCAACATGTCCCATGACATGCGCACCCCTCTGAATGCTATTTTCGGATTTACCGCTCTGGCCAAGATGTGCCTGGAGGATAGTGACGAGATACTCAATTATCTGGAGCGGATCGAAGCTTCCGGCCAGCAGCTGCTTCATCTCATAGATGATGTCCTTGAATTGTCATGGATGGAGACAGAGGAGATTCGGCTTCTGGACGAAAAATGCTGCCTCCACGAGCTGTTAAAGGGGCTCTGCAATGAGCTGATGCCTCAGGCGGAGGAGAAAAACCTTCATTTTTCCCTGGACTTTGTTAATGTGAAGCACAACACCGTGTACAGCGACGGCCAGCGGCTTAAACAGGTTCTTAAATATATTGTGGGCAATGCCATAACGTATACAGAGGATGGGGGCAGGGTCTCTGTGGATGTGACAGAGAAGGAAGCCCTGCCCAACCACTATGTGGTTTATGAGTTTAAGGTAAGCGATACGGGAATCGGAATCAGCGAAGAATTCCAGAGACATATTTTCGATCCGTTTGAGAGGGAGAAGAACACTACCTTAAGCGGCATCCACGGCACCGGCCTGGGGCTTATTGTGGACACGGCTGTAGACGGAAGCATTGCCGTGGAAAAGGTGGCTTCTGCAGATCCGGAATACTACAGCCTGGTTCTGATGGATATCCAGATGCCTGTGATGGACGGGTATCAGGCTACCAGGACCATCCGTAAGCTTGGGGATCCAAAGCTGGCCGGCATTCCCATCGTCGCATTGTCGGCCAATGCCCTGGAAAAGGATATCCGGATGGCGCAGGAGAGTGGCATGAACGCCCATGTTGCAAAGCCCTTTGATTTGGAAAACTTATCCCAGGTAATCTCAAAATATATTCTGGAAACACATTAACAGGGAAAGGCGGTCATACTATGGTAAGGGAAGTTGCGGTGGATACGATAACAGATGCTGTCTGTGATATGTGCATCCGATCCAATCATTTCCTGTCTCCGGATATGGAAAAGGCACTGAAGGAGGCGGCAGAAAGAGAGACCAGGCCCCTGGCGGTTCAGGTGCTGGAACAGCTTAAGGAGAATCTGAAAATCGCAGGAGAGGAAATGATTCCCATCTGCCAGGATACAGGGATGGCAGTGGTTTTTATGGATATCGGACAGGATGTACATTTTGTGGGAGGTGATCTGACAGAGGCGGTTCATGAGGGGGTCCGTCAGGGATACCAAAAGGGATATTTGAGAAAATCTGTGGTGGGCGACCCTCTTTTGCGGGTGAATACAGGGGATAATACGCCGGCGATTCTTCACTGCCGGATTGTGCCGGGGGATAAGGTAACCATTACCCTTGCGCCCAAAGGCTTTGGCAGCGAGAACATGAGCAGCCTTGTGATGTTAAAGCCTGCTGACGGCACAGAGGGAGTGAAGCAGGGGGTCATAAAGGCCGTCAGAGATGCCGGGCCCAACGCGTGTCCGCCTCTGGTGGTGGGAGTGGGAATCGGAGGAACCTTTGAAAAGGCGGCTCTCATGGCGAAGGAAGCGCTGACAAGGCCGGTGGGGCTGCACGCAAAGCTTCCACACATTGAGAAGCTGGAATGTGAACTTTTAGAGGAGATCAACAGGCTGGGAATCGGCCCCGGAGGATTAGGCGGAAACACGACGGCTCTGGCAGTGAATATCAATACCTATGCAACTCATATTGCAGGGCTGCCTCTGGCGGTGAACCTGTGCTGTCATGTGAACCGGCATATAAGCCGTGTGGTGTGAAAGTCTGCCGCCTGACCAGGCGGTATAATAATGGAGGAGAGATGGAGAGACATATAAAACTGCCGCTGACAGAGCAGGATATACGTGAATTGCATGCCGGAGACTATGTGTATCTTACGGGAGAGATCTATACGGCAAGGGATGCCGCACATAAGAGGATGAAGGAGGCCCTGGACAGAAAAAGCGGGCTTCCCTTTGAGATAAGTGGAAGCGTTGTCTATTATATGGGGCCTTCGCCGGCCAGAGAGGGGAGGGTCATCGGCTCTGCCGGGCCTACCACCTCCAGCAGAATGGACCGGTATGTTCCCAGCCTGCTGGATCTGGGCATGAAGGGAATGATCGGAAAAGGAAAACGCTCCGCCCAGGTGATCGATGCCATGAGAAGGAACAGGTGTGTCTACTTTGCCGCCGTGGGAGGGGCGGGAGCCCTTCTTTCCAAGTGCATCAAGAAGTCTGAGAGCGTTGCGTATGAGGATTTGGGGACAGAGGCCATACGGAAGCTGTATGTGGAGGACTTCCCGGCGATCGTAGCCATTGATTCGGAAGGCAGGGATCTGTATGCCTCTGTTTAAAGAAAAAACAGGACAATATTTCGCCTAAAATGGAAAAATTTAGGGTAATTATTTATTTGCAGCAAATATTGCGGTAAATATTCTGAAAAGTCCCCGAAAAAATTTGTCGTAAAATGTAGACAAAAGTCCGAATTGTGATATAATTAAGAAAATACTTTTTAAAGGAGCTATCGCTATGATTAAGAGAAGAAATATCGCATTATGTATCATTCTCTCACTGGTTACCTGTGGTATCTATGGCATCTACTGGTTTGTCTGCCTGACTGAGGACACGAAGACAGCAGCCAATGTAGAAGGGACTTCCGGCATTGTCGCCTACCTTCTGTCTGTTATCACCTGCAATATTTACGGCCTGTACTGGGCTTACAAGCAGGGCGAGAAGATCGACATTGCAAAGCAGAACAGGAATATGCCGTCCAGCAACAGCGGCGTGCTTTACCTGATCCTGTGCCTGATCTTCCCGGTGGTAGCATGGGCTTTGATGCAGAATGAATTAAATAACTTTGCTGAAGAATAAGCAGATGGCAGATAAGCGTCTGTACCAGGTGCTTGGCAGCTGTCTTCTGGGAGGCCTGGCAGGAATCCTGTATGGCCTTTTTGTAAGAAAGACAGGTTTGGGTATTCCCTGTATGTTCCATCTGCTAACAGGCCTTAAATGCCCTGGCTGCGGTGTCACCCGCATGGCTGTGGCGCTTCTTCAGTTGGATTTTGCAGGAGCCTTTGAGGCCAACCCGGCAGTACTTGTACTTAGCCCCGTTCTCCTGGCGGTTTTTATAAAATCAGCAAAAACGTATATAAGGACAGGTCGGTGGACTATGGGGGCAATGGAGAATACGGCAGTGTGGCTAGGCACTGCTGTGTTGGTTCTGTATGGAATTGTGCGGAATGTCCTGCCGCTTCTATAAGCTGGGCACTATGGTGATTTTTGATCGCCGTAGTGCCTTTTTTAAGAATAATTTTTGAGAATAACCGTTTAAATTGATTGACAAAAGCTGGAATGAATGCTATTATATCTAAGTATGCCGCACAATGAGGTATTAAAGCTCCGGAGATTACCGGACACCATAAATTGGCGAGTAATGATAATAGGAGGTGCCACATGTACGCGATTATTGCAACAGGCGGTAAGCAGTATAAGGTAGCGGAAGGCGATATCATTAGAGTTGAGAAGCTTGGGGTTGAGGCCGGACAGACAGTTACATTTGACCAGGTGCTTGCAGTAAACAACGGCGAGTTAGCAGTAGGATGCCCCACAGTAGAGGGAGCAACCGTTTCCGCAACTGTTATGGGAGACGGCAAGGCTAAAAAGGTCATTGTTTACAAGTATAAGAGAAAAACCGGCTATCACAAGAAAAACGGCCACAGACAGATCTATACCGAAGTCAAGATCGACAAGATCAATGCTTAATTATGATAAGTGTAACTATTTCCGTTGATTCAGAGCACTGCTATCAGGGAATCGATTTGCTTGGACATGCAGGCTTTGCCGATGATTATCAGGAAGGCCAGGAGCTTGTATGTGCGGCTGTTTCCGCTTTGGTTTTAAATATGGCAAACAGCGTGGAGCAGTTTACAGATGACCTGTTCGAAGCGGATGAGGAGGAAGAGAAGGGAGAGTTTTCTTTCCGCTTTACCTCTGGCATCAGTGCTGAATCAAAGCTTCTTATGAATTCTCTCGTATTCGGATTGCAGAATATAGAGGAAGACTACGGAGAGCCATATATTAAAATCAGATTCAAGGAGGTGTGACAAATGTTTAAGATGAACCTTCAGTTATTCGCCCATAAAAAGGGAGTTGGTTCTACCAAGAACGGTAGAGATTCCGAGTCTAAGAGATTAGGCGCAAAAAGGGCAGATGGACAGTTTGTTCTGGCTGGCAATATTCTGTACAGACAGCGGGGTACCAAAATCCATCCAGGTATTAATGTAGGCCGCGGTGGAGACGATACTTTGTTTGCCATGGTAGACGGAGTTGTTAGATTTGAGAGAAAAGGCAGAGACAAAAAGCAGGTTTCTGTATATCCTAGAACAGTGAATGAGTAATTGAGACGGCTTCATACATTTTGTATGAAGCCTTTCCTATACCATCCTGGCGTTTGAGAAAGGGTACGGTGTTTCATGTTTGCAGATCATGCAAAAATATTTATTAAATCAGGAAAAGGCGGAGACGGCCATGTAAGCTTCCGCAGAGAGCTGTATGTTCCCTGCGGAGGGCCTGACGGGGGAGACGGAGGAGACGGGGGAGATATTATCTTTGAGGTAGATGAAGGCCTCAATACCCTGACTGATTTCCGGCAGGTTCACAGATATGTTGCCAAGAACGGGGAGCCGGGTAACAAAAAGAGATGCCACGGCGCCAGTGCCGACGACCTGGTTATAAAGGTTCCTGAGGGGACTGTAATCAAGGATTTCGAGACAGGCAAGGTGATTGCCGACATGTCAGGAGAAAATCGGAGAGAGACTATCTTAAGAGGTGGAAAAGGCGGGTGGGGCAACATGCATTTTGCCACGCCTACCATGCAGGCTCCCAAATACGCACAGCCGGGAAAAGACGGGCAGGAGCTGTGGGTGCAGCTTGAGTTAAAGGTAATTGCCGATGTAGGGCTTGTAGGCTTCCCCAATGTAGGCAAATCCACCTTGCTGTCCAGAGTCAGCAATGCCCGCCCCAAAGTGGCCAATTATCATTTTACCACCCTGGATCCCCATCTGGGGGTGGTGGATCTGGATGAGGGGGCAGGTTTTGTCATGGCCGATATTCCGGGCCTGATCGAAGGTGCTTCCCAGGGGATCGGGCTTGGACATGACTTTCTGCGGCACATCGAGCGGACGAAGGTGCTGATTCACATTGTGGATGCAGCCTCCACGGAAGGGCGGGATCCGGTTGAGGATATCCGCACCATCAACAAAGAGTTAAAGGCCTATGATCCAGAGCTGTTAAAGCGTCCCCAGGTCATCGCCGCCAACAAGATCGATGCCATTTATTCGGAAGATGCGGATCCGGTTGAGAGAATCCGTCAGGCCTTTGAACCGGAAGGCATCACGGTCTATCCTATTTCCGCTGTCAGCGGCAAAGGGGTGAGAGAGCTTCTGTACGGCGTCTGGCAGCTGTTGCAGACCCTTGACAGAACCCCGGTGATTTTCGAGAAGGAATTTGACACAAGCCTTCTCAGCCTCGGTGCAGACCTTCCCTATACTGTCCAGATAAATGAGGACAAGGAGTATGTGGTAGAGGGCCCGAAGATTGAAAAAATGCTGGGTTATACCAATCTAGAATCGGAAAAGGGATTCTTATTTTTCCAGAACTTTTTAAAGACCTCCGGGATTCTGGAGGATTTGGAGAAGGCCGGCATCCAGGAGGGCGACACAGTCCGGATGTATGGCTTTGCATTTGATTATTATAAATAGGAGGAAGGGATCGCTATGACTACAAAGCAGCGAGCCTACTTAAAGGGCCTTGCCATGAATCTGGAACCGATTATCCAGATAGGAAAATCCAGCGTTACTCCTGAGCTGACCGCCGCCGTGGAGGAGGCTTTGGAGGCACGGGAGCTGATTAAGATAAGTGTATTGAAAAACTGCCTGGATGACGGAAAAGATATGGCACAGATGCTGTCGGAACGCACCCATTCTCAGGTGGTGCAGGTTATCGGCAAAAAAATCGTTTTATACAAACAGGCAAAGGATGAAAAGAAGAGAAAGATCGTTCTGCCATAGTATCAATCTATATAGGAGAGTTTCTGTCATGGCAAATATTGGAATTGTAGGCGGAACCTTTGATCCGATTCACAACGGGCATCTTCTTCTTGGAAGACAGGCGTATGTGGAATATAAGCTGGACTCTGTCTGGTATATGCCGTCCGGGCAGCCGCCTCATAAAAGGAGCCGTATCATAACAGATGCCAGGAAACGGTGTGATATGGTAAGCCTGGCGCTTGAAGGGGAAGCCCATTTTTCTCTTTCAGAGTTTGAGACTTCAAGGGCAGGGAACACGTATACAGCCCAGACCTTAAGGCTGTTAAAAGAGGCATATCCGGAGCACGTGTTTTCTTTTATTGTAGGGGCAGATTCCCTGTACGAGATAGAAAACTGGTACCATCCGGAACAGGTGTTGTCATCGGTAAGGATTCTGGCTGCTGAGCGGGAATATCCCAAAGAGCATCTGTCTGTTGACCGTCAGATGGCATATCTGACAGAAAAGTATTCCTGTGATATAAAAAAGCTGCACTGTAATGAGCTTGATATCTCTTCTGAAGAAATCCGCCGGATGGTACGCTGCAAAGAAGATATCCGGCAATTCGTTCCTGAGAAGGTGGGAGAGTATATCCAATGCCATCATTTGTACCAGGAGGTGTCCAATGAATCCGGAAATACCCAAATTGCGGGAAAAGCTGAAGCGTAAGCTGAGCAAATCCCGTTATGAGCACTCACTAAGCGTTTCTTTTACCTGCATCTGTCTGGCTATGCGTTATGAGTATCCTCTGGACAGGGCAGAATTGGCCGGTCTCATGCATGACTGTGCAAAATGCTATGAGGATGAGGAGATCCTGAAAAGGTGTGAAAAGCATATGGTTCCTGTGAGCCAGGAAGAGAGAATGGCTCCGGCTGTCCTCCATGCAAAATACGGCGCCTGGCTTGCCAGGGAGCATTATGGGGTGGAGGATCCGGAAATTCTCGGGGCCATCGCCTGTCACACTACCGGAAAGCCGGGGATGGGCACTCTGGATAAGATCTTATATATTGCGGATTTTATCGAGGCCCGAAGGGATAAGGCGGCGAATCTGAACCAGATGCGGAAGCTGGCGTTTGAGGATCTGGATGAGGCATTGTATCAGATATTGAAGGGAACTTTGGAGTATCTGGAGGGAAAAGGATGTTTTGTGGATCCTTTGACGAGAGTAACATATGAATATTATGAAAGGAGGCGATAAGCGGAATGGAACAGGCTTTGAACATGGTGAAATTGGCAAAAGCAGCGTTGGAAGAGAAGAAGGGTGAGAATATCAAGGTGATTGATATCCGCCAGGTATCGGTCATGGCTGATTATTTTATTATTGCAGACGGTTCCAATGTCAATCAGGTCCAGGCTATGGTGGACAGTGTGGAAGAGGCTTTGGGAAAAGCCGGATATCCCTGCAGGCAGATTGAGGGATACCGCACAGGCGGATGGATTTTGATGGATTACGGCGATATTATCGTCCATGCGTTCTGCAGAGAAGACCGTCTGTTTTATGATCTGGAGCGTATCTGGAGAGACGGTAAGCTGATGGATGAAGCGGAACTACTGTGATGATACGCTTATAAAATCGGGGAAGACCTGCCGGGAGAGGGGCTATACTTTCTTTTCGGGTATGCTCACGCTTTGGTGAACATGTACCCTGGGAGAAAGCATAGCCTCTCTCCGGATATTATGCCAGTGATCCCATAGGATCCCAGGGCTCTAACTCAATGGTTTCTGTATTTAAGATATCTAATTGTTCTTTTGTCAAATATTTCTTATTTACTACCACCTGGTACATATATTCTGTGAACCAGGAATCGCTCATGACAAAATATCCCTTTTTACCTTTATCATCGCCCCAGCTGTTTTCTACCCGCCACCGGGTAGGAAGCCCGTTCTCATCCAGATTTACTCCCTGGAATACCATGGCATGGGTCATAAGGCTCTGGCCATAATCCAGCCTCTGGGCCTTGTCCATAGGAAAGTCTGTCTGAAGAAAATCTTTGAAATCATAGAGATCCGGATCCATGATTCCAAGTTCACGGCAGATACACGGCCCCATATCGCAGCCGAACCATACCGGTTCCCCGTCTTTTAGCTGAGCGATAGCTGCTTTTTTCAGTTCTTCTATAGGCAGATTAAGGTAGCAGACAGGGCTGCCTTCCTTTACATTGCCAAGCATTTTTACTGTGTATCTGTGGTAGAAAGGCTTATGGGCAGTGGGAGCGTTAATAAGGCTTATGTAATCATTCAAATTAATATCCACATACTTTTTGAAAAATTCCTCAGGTGTCAAACCTGTATCCTGGATGAATTTGCCTTCTTTGTCCCTGGCTTCCATATCTACGGTTTTGGGAGGCTCCCCCAGGCAGATACACAGCATACGGTAAACACCCTTCAGCATCCTGCCTTTCATCTCCTCCAGAGACTGCCTGTCTTTTTTGTCCTTTGCAGCCTGGCGGAGAATACAGGCGTCGTTTCTTAAAAGCTCTGTCAGGATACGGTTCATTTCCCTGGTACTGCTGGAGGGAGAAGATTCCGGCATGCTGTATTTGGGTACTACACCGTATTTTGCAACCAGATTGGCCATCATATCCCACTGGCCGCCGTCGGCAACAGGGGCATCCAGAAGAAAGCAGAGGATACGGCTTCCCACAGGTTCATCCACTGTGTCCAGAATATTCTCTAAAAACCAGTTTGATTTCTCCAGCTTATCCCAAAACAGCAGATAATTCTGAGACAGCTCAAAGTCCTCCAGATGAAGTTTTTCAATGATTCTGAAACGCATTACATTGGTAGCGGCAAAGAGCCAGCAGCGGCCGCTCTGCTTTTGATTGGTGATAGCTCCCTGCTTCAATGTAAGGGAAAATTCATGATTCATTTTTCTTATCACAGCAGGATTCCTGCAGCTGCCAAGCAAACCTCCTGCCATCACAGCATCACAGGCTACACGGCTGGCCCGGTCGGAGTTGAAAGCAGTACTGTAATTCTCCAGCTGCTCCCTGGTAATATGGTTGTTCATATGAATAAAGCCTCCTTGTAAAAAATAATTTGACGATTTTTGTAACAGATTTTTGTCCACTGAGGGTAATAAAATACATTGTCTATTATATAGCTTTAAAAATCATATGACAAGAGGCGGATTTTGCCTGGAACACACCTTGTTCCTGGAGATGCATCTTGTTGTAACCTGGAATATCTTGCTGTAACTCGGGATGTCTTGCCATAACCTGGAATATCTTGTCGTAACCTGGGATAGCATCACTTTATAAATTGCAGATAAGTTGTAAACCTTAACCTAATATGTGTCAATTTCACTGCTTTTAACCTATTTACTATAAAATAGCAGGCCTTTACTGTAACCTTGATGTATATTTTGCGATTTAAACCCATTATTGTCAGATAACCTTTTGAAAATTCAGATTTTAACCTACTTTTTTACTGTAACCTTAAAACATTGTCAGTTTTTTAACCTAAAAAGCAGATAACCTTTCGCCTGTTTTTACAACCTATAGCGCCGTTGCAACCTTTTTATGTCAACTTTTTTACATCATACGGAATAATCCGATAACAACTCCCATTATCTCTACATGATCCACAATAATTGGCTCCATGGCATCGTTTTCCGGCTGAAGACGATAATACCCCTTTTCTTTGTAAAAACGCTTCACCGTAGCGGAATCATCAATCAGTGCCACTACAATTTCACCGTTTCTGGCAGTATTCTGCTGCTTCACGATAATCTGATCGCCGTCAAAAATTCCTACATTAATCATGCTTTCGCCTTTTACCCGCAGCATGAAAGTCTGCTCATTAGGAAGCATATCTACCGGAATAGGAAAATAATTCTCTATATTTTCATCTGCCAGAATCGGCTGTCCGGCGGCTACCGTACCTACTAATGGTACATTGACAACTTCTCTCCTCGTCAGATTAAAGCAGTCATCAATAATCTCTATGGTTCTGGGTTTTGTCGGATCCCGGCGGATATATCCGTTTTTCTCCAGAGTCTCCAGATGGGAATGCACGGAAGATGTAGATTTCAAACAGACGGCTTCACAGATTTCCCGGACAGACGGCGGATAGCCTTTTTTTAAAATCATCTCCTTTATGTATTCCAATATCTCCTGTTGCTTCGCAGTAATCTTACCTTGTGCCATAAACAAGAACCTCCTCTACAAGATCTAATCTTAACTGCTTTAATAGTAACATATGTTCGAATAAAATGCAAACTTTTGTTCGGTTTTTTTATCAAAATGTATTGACAAACATTTGTTCGATGATATAATAATATCACTACGAACATGTGTTCTTTATATAGATTGGCTTTACAGACTGTATTTTGATTTTTTTATTTTTTAATAAAACAGTGGGAGGTGTAGGCGGGCATGAAAAAGACTTTGTTCCTTGCATTCTTAATTTTGATTTTGGTAAGCAGCCTTTGCGGTGTATCCCTGCTGAATTCCAAAGCGCAGGAGACAAGCCGCAGGGAGACAGTATTATATTATAAAAGTATTGAGATTCAGGCAGGAGACAGCCTTTGGACCATAGCAGAAGAGTACGCGCCATCTACGGGCATGACTACAAGAGAGTATATAGAGCATCTGAAGCAGATGAATCACCTGAAAAAAGATGTTATCCATGCCGGATGCCATCTGACAGTTATGTATTCTGTCTGTGGGCAGTAACCGATGCTGCCCACATGCACAGTTTTCAGTCTCTTCTCAGTTTTACTTTATCTCTGGCACTTCTGCGGCGGGCATCATCTAAGGCGGCATAATGCTTTTTGGTAGTATTTACATCCGCATGCCCCAGGACATCTGCAACCAGATAGATATCCCCTGTTTCTCTGTATAAATTGGTGCCGTAAGTACTGCGAAGCTTATGAGGTGTTATTTTTTTTAAGGGTGTGACAATCTTTGCATATTTCTTAACCAGGTTTTCTACGCTGCGCACAGATATCCGCTTCATCTGCAGTGATAAAAATAATGCGTTTTCATGACCTGCTTCAGGAATCATAAGCTCTCTTTCATCCAGATAATCCTGTAAAGCATCCTCTACCTCCATACCAAAATAAACCGTGACTTCTTTCCCGCCTTTTCGATGGATATGGATTCCGCCGCTTTTAAAGTCTACATCGCTGATATCCAGTCCTACACATTCTGAGACACGGATTCCGGTCCCTAAAAGGAGGGTTAACAGGGCCAAATCACGCACTTTCGTTTTCTCGTGAAAGGCTTTCTGTTTTTCGGTAAGGTTTTCGCCTTTTTCTACCGCGTCCAGAAGAAGAGCTACCTCATCCACATCAAGGCGGATGATTTCCTTTTCATGCAGCTTAGGAAGCCTTACAAGGGCAGCCGGATTATTCTTCAGCATTTCCTTCCGGTAAAAATAGTTGTAAAAGCTTTTCAGTGAGGAGATCTTGCGCATAATCCCCCGTTCTTTATTGACAATTTCCTGTTTTCTGTCATTAAAACGGTATTTTAAGTATTCCATATATTCTTCCAAATCCGATGCATTAATCTGGTCTAAGTGGGAGAGTGTGATATCCCGGATTTCAATACTGGCCATAGCCGGATTTTCTTTTCTTAAAAAGTCAAAGAATACTTTCAGATCATATGCATAGGCAATCCTTGTCCGGGAGGAGGTCTGAGGTTCAATGCCTCTGAAAAAATCTGTACAGAAGGGAGGCAGTTCTTTTATCATCATCCTGAGATGAAGGATATTTTCCCTGTCTTTTTGCTCATGATACGGTATTTGATTCACGGTTCTCAATCCTCCTTTGATATATACTCCCGATCCGGCATCCACCCCGGAATATTACCGTTTACAACGGCATGGAATATTCGGTCCTTGCTGCCGGGATTTTCCCTCTCAATTTGTTTTATCATCTTTTTTACATATTCCCGTTTCGTGTGTCCGTCCACCGGGCAGGGATTTTTGCTTACCGGAAGATGATACTTATTTTTAAAGCCTATAACATCTGCCTCATGGACATAAATCATGGGACGAATCACAGCCAAACCAGTCCGATCTAAAAAGGTATAGGGCGGAAAGGAATAGAATCTGCCTTCATACAGAAGGGACAAAAACGCAGTCTCTATAACATCATCCCTGTGGTGCGCATAAGCGATTTTATTACATCCCAAATTCAGGGCAGCCTGATTCAAAGCGCCTTTGCGCATCTTGGCACACAGGGCACAGGGATTTGCCTCCTGACGCATCTGAAATACGATCTTTCCGATATCAGTAGATACTATGGTATAGGGAACGGAAAGCTGTTTGCAAAGCGCCTGCACCGGCCCCAGATCCATTCCTTCATATCCAAGGTCAACTGTTATGGCATTTAATTCAAACTGTTTTGGATAAAAACGCTTCAAACCATGAAGGGCATACAAAAGCGTCAGGCTGTCTTTCCCTTCGGATATCCCAACCGCAATCTGATCACCGGCTTCAATTAGATTATAGGTATCCACAGCCTGACGGGTTAAACTAAGTAAACGCTGTAATTTCATTGATAAGATTCCTTGCTAAAAAGTATCTGACAATAGTGCAAGCAAACTATTCGCGAAAGAACAGTTTAACGAATAGTTGTTTACGTACCGGCTAACCTGGGGGCTGGCGTCCCCGGACGTTTAAAATGGGCTGCTATTTATCATAACAAGAATTTTATGGATTGTCAAATAAGGCGGTGTTGCTTTTGTATAAAATGTTTGTATGTCTGTTTTTCTCTGGCTGTCTCATTTTCTTCCCTGTACTCGTTGTTCTGGCAGATAGTCCGGAAACCTTTGAATCAATAACAGAATATGGAGAATCAGAACATGGACAAGATAATTTACCTGATAGCCAGGATATGCCTGAAACTATCTATGTGGATAATGAAATCCTTCCAGATATTGCAGATACTTTGACGGAGGCTTCTACGGATGTTTCTGGCATGGATGGGGCTTTGGAAACACTTGAGGAAACGTCCCCGGCCCTAGAGGAACCTTCTCAGGGGATTTTGGAAGAACCTTCTCCGGATGCCCTGGAGGATATCCCGGAGGAAAGCTCCTCAGAAGCTTTGAAGGGTGAAGGGCCTCTTCCGGATGAAGGGCTTCTTCCAGACGAGACGTCTCTCCCAGGTGAAGAATCCTCTTCTACGGATGTTTTGGAAACGGTTCCGGAGTCAGGGGAAAACCCGGATACTGAGACAGAGCCCCTTGCCCAGTATTATAAGGAATACAGGGAATCCCTTGACAGGCTCCTGGAATACCGCATGGAAGAAGATTCCCGGGAAACGGAGGAATACTCCTCTTCTGCTTCGGATGAAAATTTAACAGGGTCTACAGAAGACTTAGAGTCTCTTTTGCTCTTTCTGATATTTGCTTCCGGCATGGCTGGCGGCCTGTCGGCTTCTAAGATTATGTGGGGGAGGGTCAGGTAATGGATATGAATGAGGTTTTAAAGCTGTATTCCCAGGGATTCGGCTGTGGCATTATCCTTTCTGCCCTGCCCTTTGTAATAGGGGAATTGATACATTTTGCGATAAATCTGATGAAAAGGGGGTGAGTTCATGGAGGCTGTAACCACTGCATTGACTACCGGCATCTCTACGATTGCGTCAGACGCTATGTCTGCTATCGGCGCGGTGATTCCCGTAGCCCTTCCCATCATGGGGGCTATTGCGGTTGTGGGGATTGGTATTAAGATTTTTAAGAAAGTAGCTACTAAATAAAAAGAAAGAAAAGAAAGGTAAGGTGATTTCATGTTATTTGAAGCAACAACTTCAGGTTCAGCTATTAGTACGGTAGTTTCTTCTATGACTACCGGCATCTCTACGATTGCGTCGGATGCTATGTCCGCTATCGGTGCGGTCATTCCGGTGGCCCTGCCTATTATGGGGGCTATTGCGGTTGTGGGAATCGGCCTTAAGATATTTAAAAAGGTTTCTACAAAGTAGGTTTAATGGTAGTTCTTTGACCGGACAGGGGTTAAGCCTCTGCCCGGTGTTTTTATAAGGAGGGCTGGTGAATCTATGCTTTTAATAACACGTAGAAAACGGTATGCGGCACTGTTCCTGGCGGTGTTCCTCTCCTGCTCCTGTGCCATGGGCGCCCATCAGGAGTCCCATGCACTGGCTATAGGTGGTGTGGCGGTTACGGCCGGTGAGGTCGTGGCTTTTCTTTTAGCGGCCTTCGGGATTGTGGCCGCTTCGGTGGCAGTTTATGAGAATGCGGACAGTATCAAGGCATGGGGGGAAGAACAGTTGGAGGAGTTTAAACTCTATGCGTCCGGATTCGCCGCAGTGACCGGAAAGACGGCTGAGGAACTGGCTGCTGATATAGACGTATGGACAGCGCTTGCTATTGCAGGGACGCTGGATAAGGCATCTTATGTGTTTGACTTGTTTAAGAAATGGTGTGAGGGGCTGGCTATGGATGAAAGCTCGTCGTCTTCCGGAAGTGGTTCCGTTGCCAATCCGGTGAGTGGTATGTATGTGTATGATTCGCTGGAGTGGGATTGTCTATATATTACTTCAAGTGGTGCTAAAGCACCGTATAGAATAATGAATGCTAGAGGTCCTTGTTATACCATGTATTTTATTAATTCTCAGGGACGGGGGGCCCTTAAGTTAGGGGCGGTAACGGTGTCTCTTTCTCCTTTTTGGAGGGTAGAATATTCCGCGAGTGGCATAGGAGCCTGTGAAGAATGTACGATTCTTATTGATGGCAGGGAATATGTATATTATGGTTCGATTGCCTATTTAAATAGTGTTTGTTGGGAATATGGCAAGGGGTTTTATTATGAATTGAACCCTCTTATCCAGGCTTCTTTTTTAAATCTTGGTGATTTGTCTTGGAATGACTACCGTTATGTTGCTCGTGACTTGCTGGCTCAGTATGTTATACAGGGTCTAAATTTTGGCTCTTTTGCCATTACAGAATCTGTTGCCTCTAAAGTCATTGCCCGCGACCGTGCCATTGCCAACGTGGACATTGTTCCAGCGGATGCCATAGCAGATTCCGGAGTCGAGACCGTCCCCATTGATTGGTCTAAAATCCGGAGTGTTGCCGGTGCCCTGTCAGATGTGGTGGAGGGCACCTCAACTATTGATGCGGTGCTGAACCAGGTCGGTGTGGAGGTCGTTGATAAAACCGGTGCTATCACCGTCCCGGTGCCTCCGGCTGATACAGGGGAATTCACCATGGAAGGCCTGGAATCCTTGTTCCCGTTCTGCCTGCCCTTTGACCTGGTGGACTTCTTCCAGGTGCTTGCCGCGGAACCGGAAGCACCTCATTTCCAGTGGCCCATACGCTATATGGCTTCTGATGGGCCGAAGGAGTATGTGGTCGACATTGACCTGTCACCGTTTGACCCTGCCGCCGCCATCCTCCGGAACATGGAACTGCTGGCGTTTATTGTCGGACTGATAATAATTACACGGGAAAAGATGATAAGGGGGTAAGGCATGTTAGAGTTTTTCGGGGAAATGATGGGGAGTTTCGCTTCTACCCTGCTGGAAGTCCTGCCTTCCTCACCGTTCAGGGAGTACATAGAAGCCTTTTCAGAACTGCCCTATCTGGGGTACTTGAACTGGTTCATCCCGGTGGGGCAATGTGTGGCTGTGGGTGCGTCCTGGCTTGCGGCTATTGTGCTGTTTTATGTTTATAGTATTATCATGCGCTGGCTTAAGATGATAGGTGATTAGAGGGGGAAGGATATGATTTATCTGTACAGCGGCACCCCGGGCAGCGGAAAGAGCCTCCATGCGGCCCGGGTCATTTATTATACGCTCTATCGGAACCTGCCGGTAATCTGCAATTTCAATATCAACCTGAAATATGTAAAGCATCCGGAACGGTTCCTGTATGTGGACAATACAGAGCTTGTGCCGGATATGCTGGAGGAATTCAGCCGGACGTACTTTGCCGGAGGGGCTGTCCGTGAGGGCCGCATAACCCTTGTGATTGATGAAGCCCAGATGTTATTTAATGCCAGAAGCTGGGACAAGGGAGACCGGGCCGGGTGGAATAAGTTCTTCCAGATACACCGGCACTTCGGCTATGACATTATCCTGCTGGCACAGTTTGACCGGATGATTGACAGGCAGATACGGTCATTGATTGAGTATGAACAGATACACAGGAAAGTGTCCAACTTTGGGATTAAGGGGAAGTTCCTGTGTGCCCTGATGCTCTCCCCCCATCTGTTTGTATCTGTGAAAATGTGGTATCCGATGAAGGAGAAGGTGGGGAGCGAATTCTTTAAGGCGAAGAAGAGGTATTTCCGGCTTTATGACACTTATCTGGTGTTTGATGATAAGAAGCGTGAGAAAGAAATAGAAGGAAGTCCGGAACTGCCTGCCAGGGCTGACATGGGGTAAGGGGCCCCCATGGCGGCACTGGCAGACTGTCCGGACTAGCATGTCGTGAATTGTGAGACAATTCTTTCTGCAGGGCGGTGCATCCGTGGTGCTAACAGAAGAATTGTCTGAATAGTCTCTATATGTAGACACAACTACTTCTGCTGCAGCACGAATTGACAGATATTATTGAGAGAACATTTTATGAAATCATTTGTAGCTTTTGAACCTCTTCTTTTATTAATGAGATGCTTTCGCTATGTTCTTTAACTACGGCTTGTATAACATCAATATCCCTTTTCATTTCAATCGCTTCTGGCATACTTCTCTCATATCTTTTGGCGGCTGGCATGTAGTTTTCTGCTAAGATATTTATTTTGTTTTCAATTTCATTTTCCACATAGAGTCGAAAATCGTGTAGGGCATTTTCGTTTTCTCTAAGTTTTTCTTTAATTGGTTCCAGTTCAGAGCGTAATGTTAGAATGAGTTCATTTTGTGTCATGATATATTGTCTCCTTTCTTAGGGGTGTGTTTATTATGGTAACATATGGAAGTAGCTAGGTCAAGCTACATATTAATAGTTCCGCTATTGTCTCCTTCTATTTTGATTTCTCCATAGATATGTTCGAAGCGTTTAATTTCCTCTTGAATTAAAAATAATATTTCTTTGTTTATGCTTCGTTGCTGACTATCGGCAATAGCTTGTAGCTTTTGCTTTGTAATATTGTCTAATCGAATAGTGAAAGGTGGTATTTTACTTGGCATAATTCTCTCTTTTCTATTAAAAAGTAGTTGCAAAGTAATATCACCTATGTTATAATTATAACTAAGAAAGGTGATATCACTTTGATGTTACTATCTCTCCTAATAATATTGTATCACATTGCTACATAGTGCTCAAGCGGTTCTTTTTCCGGTTTCATTGGTAAACCGGTGAAAAAGTTGTTTTTATCATACGTGAAAGGGGAAAAATAAATATGACACGTAGAGAAAATAGCGTTTATGAGATTAGTCAGGAACAGGTGGATGATGCGCTGGCTTATCTTTCCAGGTTATCCAAAATGTTTAATCTGTCTACAGATTCTTATGACAGAGGGTACTTCGGCGGTTTCCTTAGCGCACTCTTCCTCCTTGATTTAATTACTCATGCCAGGCGTGAGGAATTGTCTTTTTATTATCATTTATGACGGTTAACTCCCATTCGGGGGAGTTCCCCTATAGATTGCTCAAGCGGTTTGTTAAGCGGTATTCTATTGAGAAATCCGTTGCTGGTAATAGATGCTTAAGGATGCGCCTGTCCCTTTGACGCTCCGGATAGTATCCGCTGGGATGATGTAAACTCTCTCAGCGGCACATTGATAATTTAATAATGAAAGTGAGGTATGATTTATGAAAATGACAGTAAGGGGTATCCAGATGGTGGACTACATATCCAAGAAAACAGGCAGGCCCGTAAAGGGTGCTACCCTCTTCTGTTCCCACAAAGACCAAGCAGTAGACGGTGAAATGACGGAGGATGTTTTTGTATCAGATTCCCTGGACTGCATAGGCCTGGCGTATGCTTTAAAACCAGGGGCCTTGATTGATGTGGAGTATAACCGTCGCGGCTACGTGGCCGATTTACGCATCCTGGATTCCAAACCAGCTGACACAGCAGGGGCCGCTAATACCGGGGAACCTGCCGGCACAGCAGAGCCTGCCGATACCAAGAAATCCAAGTAATGCCAGGATTCTTTTTGATTCCTGCCAGTTTTGCAGTGGCAGGAAAACCCTCCTTTTTTCTTGTTGTGGCCGCTCCTGCCCTCTCCCCGTTTTCTGTAACTGCATCCGGGAAACTGGGGGCAACGCAGGGGGCCCGGTTTCCACGGAGACAGCCCAGCCCCAAAAGTTGCTAGCCTAGTATTACCTAGCAACTTTTGTCGCAAACGTCGAAAAGCGTAATGAAATCAAGGGTTTTCACCCCTGCGACATGAACCGGTTGCGACGGTCGCGGAAACGTTTTTGTCGCAACATCAAATTTCAGGGGTTGGGCACCCGGTTATCGACGGATGCTACAGACACGGAAAGCCCATAGGGCTGTCCTGGAGTGTCGTACTCCTTGAAACACTGTATGGAGTAGGAGGGTGCCACGGTTTTCAACCCCTACTTAGAAAATGTGCATCATCAAATTAAAAAAAATGGTGAAGTGGAATCAATGTTGTGGAAAAGGATACACAGTCACGCAAGTGGCAGATAACAATCAATAATCCTTTAGAAAAAGGCTTTACCCATGACCGGATAAAGGAAATCCTTTCCAGCCTCAAACTGGTATACTGGTGTATGGCTGATGAAATAGGCGAAAATGGCACATATCACACACACCTGTACCTGCAAGGCCGGGGCGGTATCCGGTTTTCTACCGTCCGGAAACATTTTGACGGCGGCCACTTTGAAATGGCGAAGGGGACAGCCTCACAAAACCGGGACTATGTAACAAAGTCAGGCAAGTGGGAAAAAGACAAGAAACATGAAACACAGGTGCCTGACACAATAGAGGAATGGGGGGAAATGCCAGTAGAGCGCCAGGGGGCGCGCAATGACTTAGCGGACATATACTCCATGGTAAAGCAGGGCATGACCAACTATGAAATCATGGAACAGATACCAGATGTCATGTTCCAGCTGGATAAGATTGAGATAGTCCGGCAGACTATCCGTGATGAAGAGTTTGCCGAAAGATGGCGTGACCTGGAAGTAACTTATATCTATGGTGATACGGGAACCGGGAAAACAAGGTATGTGATGGAAAAGTACGGATACCGGAATGTATACCGGGTAACAGACTACCGTCACCCATTCGACAGCTATATGGGACAGGATGTGATACTGTTTGAGGAGTTCCGCTCCTCTCTCCCGCTGGGCGATATGCTGAAATATCTGGACGGCTATCCGGTTGTACTCCCATGCCGGTACACAAACAGGCAGGCCTGTTTTACGAAAGTCTACATAGGTACAAATGTCAGTATTGATGCACAATATCCGGATTCCCAGAGGGAATGCATGGAAGACTTCCTTGCTTTCCTAAGGCGTATAGGGACGGTAAAGTATTATAGCAGTAAAGGAGTCCAGACATATGATATCCGGTTGTGGAAAGACGGGTTCCGGGTTGTGACGGAAGGGGAGGTGATACCTTTTGAAAACGCTTAGGAATCTATTAAAAGCCATGGATTACCGGGGGCATATTTCGCTGAGGCGGAGGCTGTTCGGGGAAATCCAGTATATTGGCGGTGGTACTTCGGATGCTATTATTAACAGATACGGCGGTTATCGGGTAGAATATACAGAGACAATAGAAAATGTTTTGATAATATATGTGAAATAAATCAGTAGGATACTGGGATAAAAATAACTGGTGTCAACTAGTTCGTTAAACTGAAATTTCACAAATAGTTGTAAGCGGCGCGCTCCGACGGGAAAATGGATGTCGCGCGCCACAACTACCGTTACACTTTCGTGAAATTTGCGGTTTAACGAATAGTTGTTAGCGTACCGGACGGCCTGGGGGCTGGCGTCCCTGGGCGTTTAGATATTCCACGTCAATCAGTGCTTGGGTGGTTTAATATAATGAATAATCGTAGTTACAATACTCATAATGAGCCCGAAAATTACCCAGGAAACCGGGTTGCTTAAGATTTCGTCCAGCATTTTTGACCTCCCTTCAAATGTATCCTTTACAGACATCGATCCAGCCCATACAGTTGGATGTATACTGTTCCAGCTCAGGGATTGTAAGTTCGATGGCGCTGTTGGAGCTTCCGCAGGCCGGGTAAACAGTCTCAAAGCGCTTCAGGGATACGTCCAGATAACATTCTGTGCCTTCTTTTACTGCAAATGGACAGACACCGCCTATGGCATGTCCGATAAGGTCAACCACCTGATCTGGCGACAGCATCCTGGCTTTGGTTCCAAACTGTGCTTTATATTTTGCATTGTCAATTTTGGCATCGCCGGCTGTACAGATTAAAACCGCATGTTCATTTATGAGAAAAGACAGGGTTTTTGCTATCCGCTTAGGCTCACAGTTCAGTGCGGCGGCCGCCAGTTCTACGGTTGCACTTGACACCGGAAACTCCCTGACCTTATCTTCCATTCCATATTGTTTAAAATATTCTTTTACCTTTTCAACAGACATTTTATCTTACCCTCATTTCTGCCACTATTTTCTGTATCGGTATTTGTCCTCCGGACATGTTCACTCCGCGGAATACACATGATTTGCCTGGGAAACTGTCCTCCTTCGTCGGACGGCAAATCAGCGCTGGTATAATATCGATAGGCACTATACCATATCAGTATAAATCATTTATTCCTGATTTACAATCTCTGAATTGCGGAATAATCACAAAAGATAGAAAAATACTTGCAACCTTGTCCTATTCCATTATAATAGATAGTAATCACTTTCCAAGGTGTATACTGTAGTAAAAGGAGGATTGCTGCTATGGCCTTTGACGGCATTGTAATCGCAAATCTGACCAGGGATTTTAAAACAAGATTAGAAGGCGGGAAAATCAACAAGATTGCCCAGCCGGAAAAAGATGAACTTCTGTTTACCATAAAGAACAATCGGGAAACTATGCGGCTTTTGATTTCTGCCAGCGCCAGCCTTCCGCTGATTTATTTTACAGAGAATAATAAACCAAGCCCTCTGACAGCACCTAATTTCTGTATGCTTCTGCGCAAGCATATTGGAAGCGGAAGAATTCTGAAGGTTTCTCAGCCAGGTTTGGAGAGAATCATCGAATTTGAGATTGAGCATTTGGATGAGCTGGGGGATGTCTGCCATAAACGCCTTATTGTAGAATTGATGGGCAAGCACAGCAATATTATATTCTGCAAGGAGGACGGCACGATTTTGGACAGCATCAAGCACGTGTCCGCCCAGGTAAGCTCTGTCCGGGAGGTGCTTCCCGGGAGAAGCTATTTTATCCCTCACACCACAGACAAGGAGGATCCTCTGACTATCTCCTGTGAAGTTTTTAAAGACAGAATCGGACATACTCCTGCCCCGATTCAAAAGGCGCTGTACTTAAGGTTAACGGGAATCAGTCCTATTATGGGAACTGAGCTTTGCCATCTGGCTTCTATTGACGGAGAACGTTCTGCCAATGAACTGTCAGAAGCCGAGCTGCTCCATCTCTACCGCACGCTGATGTTCATGATGGAGGACGTGAAGGACGGCCGTTTTGTCCCCGAAATCGTATACCGCGGCGAAGAGCCTGTAGAATTTGCCTCTCTCCCGCTTACCTGTATGGAAGGCATCGCATATGAGTCCCGGCAGTTTCCCGCCATCAGCCAGCTTTTGGAGACTTATTATGCCTCTAAAAACACCATTACCCGGATCAGGCAGAAATCTGTGGATCTCCGAAAGATTGTGCAGACCACCCTGGAACGGAATTATAAAAAATATGATCTCCAGCTGAGACAGTTAAAAGATACGGAAAAACGAGATAAATACAAGGTATACGGGGAGCTTTTGAACACCTATGGCTATGAGCTTCACGGCGGGGAAAAAGAACTGAAATGCTTAAACTATTACACGGATCAGGAGATTAAAATCCCCCTGGATCCCCAGCTGTCAGCCCTGGAAAACTCTCAGAAATATTTTGACAGATATAATAAATTAAAGCGGACCTACGAGGCACTGACCACACTGACCGAGGAGACCCACAGAGAAATACAGCATCTGGAATCCATAAGCACCTCTCTGGATATTGCTTTAAAAGAGGATGATCTGGTTCAAATAAAAGAAGAACTGATGGAATACGGCTATATCAGGCGGCGGGCCCCGGGAAATAAAAAGCCTAAGATCACCAGCCGGCCCTTCCACTATCTGTCATCCGACGGCTTCCACATATACGTAGGGAAAAATAATTATCAGAACGAGGAGCTTACCTTTAAGATGGCATCAGGAAATGACTGGTGGTTCCATGCCAAGGGAATCCCCGGTTCCCATGTGATTGTGAAGACAGAGGGAAAAGAGCTGCCGGATCGGGCCTTTGAGGAAGCCGGCGCCCTGGCCGCCTACTATTCCAAAGGGCGGAATAACGATAAGGTGGAGATTGATTATATTCAGAGAAAGCATGTAAAGAAAACTGCCGGCGGCGCACCAGGCTTTGTGATCTATCATACCAACTATTCCATGGTTTCCACCCCCAAACTGGAACTTGAAGAAATCGGATGAATTCGCCATAGAAATCTGATTCTTAAAGTAACTCCAATGAATTACCATAGAAATCTGATTCCTAAAGCTGATTCTTAAAGTAAATCCAGCGAATTTCACCATAGAAATCTGATTTCTAAAGCAAAATCCAGCATGAACTTTTTAAAGAAGAGCTGCCGATTAAAAAGAAGAGACAATATAAAAAGTGCCAGGAATGTGGCAAACATGTTGTGACACTCCCGGCACACTTTTCTTCTATGCAAAACAACTTAAAACACAACGGAATATTGTATTATGGCCTAAGCTCTGTCTTCCCGCCCATATACGGCTGCAGCGCAGCCGGAATCTTCACACTTCCGTCAGTCTGGAGATTGTTCTCTAAAAATGCAATCAGCATGCGGGGCGGCGCAACCACTGTGTTATTTAATGTATGGGCAAAATATTTGCCGTCCGGGCCATCTACACGGATTTTCAGGCGGCGGGCCTGGGCATCGCCTAAATTGGAACAGGAGCCAACCTCAAAATATTTTTTCTGCCGCGGAGACCATGCCTCCACATCACAGGACTTCACCTTCAAATCAGCCAAATCCCCGGAGCAGCATTCCAGCGTGCGAACCGGAATATCCAGAGACCGGAACAGATCTACTGTATTCTGCCACAATTTCTCATACCACACAGGAGATTCCTCTGGCCTGCAGACTACAATCATCTCCTGCTTCTCAAACTGATGAATCCGGTATACTCCCCTCTCTTCGATTCCGTGGGCCCCTTTTTCCTTGCGGAAACAGGGAGAATAGCTTGTCATGGTTTTAGGCAGATCCTCTTCTTTGGTGATGGTGTCGATAAATTTGCCGATCATGGAATGCTCACTGGTCCCGATCAGGTACAGATCCTCCCCCTCAATCTTATACATCATGGCATCCATCTCCGCAAAGGACATAACCCCTGTCACCACATTGCTGCGGATCATAAAAGGCGGCACACAGTAGGTAAAGCCCCGGTCAATCATAAAATCCCTGGCATAGGAAATCACGGCAGAATGAAGCCTTGCAATGTCTCCCATAAGATAATAGAAGCCGTTGCCGGCTACCTTCCCGGCTGCGTCCAGATCGATGCCATCAAAGGTTTTCATAATATCCGTATGGTAAGGAATTTCAAAATCAGGAACCGCCGGCTCCCCAAAACGCTGAAGCTCCACATTCTCGCTGTCGTCTTTGCCGATAGGCACACTGGGATCTATGATATTGGGAATGGTCATCATGATTTTCAAGATCTTCTCTTCCAGCTCAGATTCCTGTGCCTCCAGCTCAGCCAGACGGGCAGCATTGGCTGTAACCTGAGCCTTTACTGCCTCTGCCTCCTCCTTCTTTCCCTGGCCCATTAGCTGTCCGATCTGCTTGGACAATTTATTCCTGGAGGCACGAAGGCTGTCTGCCTCTGCCTTTGTCGCCCGGTTCTTCCCGTCCAGTTCAATGACTTCATCTACTAAAGGAAGCTTTGCATCCTGAAATTTATTGCGAATATTCTGCTTTACCGCTTCCGGATTCTCTCTTACAAACTTTAGATCTAACATGTTTTGTTTCCCTCCTGCCGCGAACTAAATAAATTAAAGATCATCTTGTGTGATTATACCGCAGATCGGAGGCGAATGCAATAAACATTTTACAGCCTGCTATAACTGCTTAAATATGGAAAAATAATCCTGACTTCTTCAGTACAGGTCTCACTGCCATATACACCACCACCACTACGATGGTGCCGGCTACCGCATTGATAAATGTCACGCCTGCCGCCCAGGTAGACATGATCTTCGCGGCAGAGGATTCTACCCCCAGAATATAATTCTTATAAAAATATCCCACAATCGGATCCATAATCACATTAAATCCCAGTCCGGCCACAGAAGCGATCAAAGACCATTTAAAAACATATTTGCTGTCATGATTTTCAGTTATATGAGCCACCTTGTGAGCCACCAGCCCGGCGATTAGGCCGATGCAAAGCTTTAAGAAAAATGTCTTGGGAGCACTGGTCACATATGCCGGATCCAGAAGATCCGCGATGGTCATTCCCAGGGCGCCGGCCACACCGCCGTAGCCGCCTCCCAGCAAAAGAGCCGCCAGCACACAGAAGGCATTGCCGATATGAAGTGCTACCATATCCCCGCCAAAGGTGGGAATGGGAATTTTTAAAAATGTAAACGCCACATAGCAGAGGGCCGCCATCAGACCAGTAATAACAATTTTATACACCTTTTCATTTGTCTCATTCATATGAATCGCTCCTCCTTATATTCCGTATGTACTCCTAAATATCTTAGGGCCTGCTTTTGTGAGATGATTTTCCGTCAGGTATGCATAGGTGTGCATAAATTTATAAAGCTTATGCACTGCGTCCCGTAGATTCAGGTGCACAGGACAGAAAATCCGCTTCCAAGGCAGCCCCCTGGAGTTTTGAAAATACATTTTCTATGTAACACATGATAGCACATGTGAGGAGTGATAAATATAGCCAGTTTTAAACTATTAAATCAGGTCAGACCAGCCAGGTCAGTCTTTTGATTCCACGCAGATCAGGATTCCGTCGTCAAATGTAATCACAGCCTTTTCTTCTACAATTTCATTGCTGACACATAAGCCTGCCTCCGCCCCCATGCGGATGTCCTTCTTGTTCAGAGGATACTTAAACCCTTTCAGGGTAATGCCATGGACTTGTTCTGTCAACGGAAGAAAAGAGATATATGTTCCGTATACTTTTGACTGGCAAAAGGTTTTTCCTTCAGACAGCAGATACACTTTATTCTGGGAGTCCAGAAGGCAGGCATTTACACCGTGGTCCAGGCACAGCTTTAAAAGATGAAGATTGGACCACTCATGATCCAGCCTTCCGCCGGTTGCTCCCAAAAGAGTCAGATGGGTGCATCCCAGTTTCATCGCTGTATTGATAGCCAGTTCTGTATCTGTCTCGTCCTTCTCAGGCTTGTGTACATCCCACAGAATCCCGGGTATGTCCCGGTATCTTTGAAGGAGCAGGGGATCCACCGTGTCAAAGTCCCCTACCACAGCCGAAGGGGTAAGCCCCAGCTTTTCTGTATATTTCAGGCCTCCGTCTACGGATACCACACATTGGAATCTGTTCTTCTCTAAAAAAGAACCGGCAAAAGCCAAATCAAGCCTCCCACCGGTTATGATCAATCCTGTTTTCTCTGTCATACGCTCTGCGGATACTCCTTAAAAATCTCCAGAAACTTTCTTGTATTGCCGGCAGCATCTCCTTTAAAGACCGCTGATCCGGATACGATCACATTGGCCCCTGCATCCAGGAACTCACGGACATTGTCAAGGGTCACTCCCCCGTCTACCTGAATATCCATGGGAATCCCTCTCTCCTGGCAGCGTTTCCGCAGGCGGTATACCTTGTCCAGGGTATAGGGGATCCGCTCCTGTCCGCCGAAGCCGGGATTTACAGTCATGACAAGCACCATGTCCACAAAAGGAAGAATCAGATCGATGACGCTGATGGGAGTGCTGGGATTGATGGCAACCCCTGCTTTGGCCCCGTTCTTGCGGATCACCTTTATAGTGGAATCCAGGTGAAGGCATGCCTCGGCATGGACCGTTATCAGATCCGCCCCGCACTGACGGATTTCCTTGATATACCGGTAAGGCTCCTTTACCATCATATGAACATCAAATACCTTGTCTGTGCAGCTTCGAATAGAAGAAATAAGAGGCATCCCGAAAGAAATGCTGGGTACAAAATCTCCGTCCATCACATCCAGGTGAATATACTGGGCTCCGGCACTGCTGACTGCCTTTAGTTCACTTTCCAAGTTCTTAAAATCTGCTCCCAAAACGGAGGGCGCCAAAATAATCATATCAGTATCTCCTTCTGTTCTTTAGTTCCTGATAAAACAACTGGTAGTTCCCATAACGGCTGTTGCTGATCTTCCCCTCTTCCACTGCAGCTTTTACCCCGCAAATCCTTTCTCCTATATGGACGCATCCAGGAAAACGGCATTCTGACTCAAACGGATGAAACTCAGGAAAACAGTCCTTTAGCTCCTGCTCCTCCATGCCGTCCACAAAGACAGAACTGAATCCCGGCGTATCCATGAGATACGTCCCCGGCTCCGTGCAGAATAACTCCGAATGCCTGGTCGTATGCCGGCCCCTCTTAATCTTTTCACTGATGCTTCCTGTCTCCATCCGGGCATCAGGCAGGATCCGGTTCATCAGGGAAGATTTCCCCACACCGGAAGGGCCTGCAAGGGCGGTGGTTTTCCCTGTGAGAAAATGCCGGACAGCTTCCATGCCCTGGTCCTCACAGGCGCTGAAAAACAGAACCGGATACCCGGCCGGTTCATAGATCTGCCGGTACCTGTCCATAACCGTCTCATGGGACAGATCCATCTTGTTGAATCCGACGGCGGCCGGAATCCCAAGCCGCTCCACCATCACCAGGAAACGGTCTAAAAGATTAAGATTCGGTTCCGGATCCGCCAGGGCAAACACAACCAGCACCTGATCCACATTGGCTGCCGCCGGGCGAACCAGGGTGTTCTTCCTGGGAAGGATTTTTTCTATATTCCCCTCTGGGGGATCCGTCCCCAGCACTGCGATCTCCACATTGTCCCCCACAGCTGGTTTTATGCTCCGGTTCCGGAAAATCCCCTTTGCCTTGCACTCATATATCAGATGATCCTCTCCGTACACATAGTAAAAACCGGCAATTCCTTTTATAATTTTCCCTGTCACAGACTTTCCTCTCTTACTTTAAAAGTCTGCCGCCATTCAGGCGGCATCAATTCAGGTATGCCCAATGTGCCCGCCAGACTTTTATGTGCGGTGGTGTGCCGGCAACCGGGCACATACAGGTTTACTTTGTTCTTATTCCGCCTCAAAGAAGGCCACCGGATAACTTTGCATCACCATCCCGTTCTCTATGTTTACAACCTCTACTTCTCCGTATTCCACGCCGGGTATGCCTTCCATACTTGGGAAATCAATAGGAAGCACCTCGTCTGCCACCAGCGTCCTGGCCTCCATAAGGGTCTTATAGACCGCTTCTCCGTTGTTGTCCTGTTTTAGACGTACCATCACATTGACCTGAGCCGGAACCGGCTCTTCACCAACTGCTATCAGCTGAAAGGTGGTATTGACGGCCCCTATGAACCGTTTCCCCTCCGGTCCCAAACTTACTGCATAAGAAACCGTGGTTCCTGCCTTGACCAGCGTATTGGCCTCCAGCTCCTGGCTGATAATAAAGCCAGCCGGCACAGTGTCGTGATGCTGGGGTGTAACTGTGCCCGGATTTAATTCTGCCGCGGCCAAAAGCCCTATGGCAGCCTCCTCAGTCATATTGCGCAGCTCCGGTACAGAACGCATATCCGCCATGGAACCGGCACTGACAAAGACTGTCACCGTGTCCCCTTCCCTGGGCTTCATAGGCTCACAGCGGATAACCTGTCCTTCCGGTATGGTATCATGGTATTCCGGCTGCAGGGCAGAATTTAATTTATACTGCTCCAGAACAAGCTTTGCCGCTTCCCCATCCATGCCTGTCATGACAATCTGGCTTAAATCCACCAGATCGCTTCCGCTGCTCACATAAACACCTACACTGTCGTATTTTTTTACAACCGTCCCCTCAGGAACTGCCTGAGAAATGATATAATCCTTTTCGATTGTATCAGAATCTTCATATCCAAGAATCTTCATATCCAGATTGGATTCCTTTAGCTTTGCCTTTGCCATATCCACATGAAGATTGTAGACATCCGGCATATATGTTTCCGTATCGCTTAAGGTATTTTCCTCTGAAGGCGGTACAATCTCTGTCTGAATGGTAGTGGGATTGCTGCCGCTCCCAAGATTAAATATCCCACCCAGCTGAACAAACACAAAGATAAGCAGGGCCACAATCAGTACAGCCACAAAAATACCTGCTGCAGTCATGATCCGCTCGATCTTAGGGTTCACATCATTGCGGGTTCTTTTTGAGCCGCGGCCATACCCTCTGTCCGGGTAGTCATCGTCCGGATAATCCTGGTACTCTCTGTCCGAATAGCCTCTGTCCCGATACTCCCTGTCCGGGATAGGATCTGCCGATCCATAACCATCATAATCCTCAGCCCCAAAATCCTCCATCCTGCGGTACTCCTCCTGCGGATTCCTGTAAGACGGCTGGTAATTCTTCTGCCCCACTTTGATGGCGTTTAATTCCCTGTCACTGATAGTTACTGTCTCGCCTCCGAAATCCTGATCCGGCGCCATCTCCACAAAATCTTCATCGGGGTAGATAAGGGATCTTTTTAAATCGGAAATCATGTCTGTGACCGCAGAATATCTGTGTTCCGGCTTTTTCTCCGTGCTTTTTAAGATAATATTCTCCAGGCTGACCGGGACGGCCGGATTATATACGCTTGGCCGCACGATAGGCGCCTCCAGGTGGGCCAGCGCCACCGCTATGGTATTATCCCCGGCAAAGGGAACCCTGCCGGTAACCATCTCGTACATGGTGACACCCAGGGAATAGATATCGCTTCTGGTATCACTGTATCCTCCTCTGGCCTGCTCCGGAGAAATATAGTGGACAGATCCCATGGCAGCCATGGTGGTGGTCTGGCCGGTTGCCGCCTTGGCAATTCCAAAGTCCGCCACTTTAACTTTGCCTTCTCTGGATATAATCATATTTTGAGGCTTAATATCCCTGTGGATGATCTGATGCTCATGAGCGGCTGCGATTCCCTGGGCCACCTGGATAGCGATTCCCACTGCTTCCTTGATATCCAGCTGCCCCTTTTTGGCAATATAATTTTTCAGGGTGACCCCCTCGATAAGCTCCATCACAATATAGTGAAGGTTCTCCTCATCCACAACATCATATATGTTGACAATATTGGGATGGGACAGCCTGGCTGCTGCCTGTGCCTCCATCTTAAAGCGGCTGACAAACCCGGAGTCTGTATTAAACTCGTCTTTTAAAACCTTTATGGCTACCAGCCGGTTCAGCTTATGGCACCTTGCCTTATATACATCTGCCATTCCGCCGGAGCCGATAAGCTCCAGAATCTCATAGCGGTTCTGCAGATAGATTCCTTCTCTTAACATGGCGTCACCTCGCTTATCTGGGGCTCCACCAGCACGGCCGTAATATTATCTTTCCCCCCATGTTCATTGGCCATATCCACCAGCTGCCTTGCCTTTTGCTGCAAAGAAATATTCTGGTCCAGGCAAAGGCCCATGTCCGTTTCCGACACCATGTTGGATAAGCCGTCGGAGCACAGTAAGATCAGGTCATCCGGTCTTAACAGTTCCTCAAAAAAATCGGCTGTCACACTGGTGCCGGTTCCCACTGCCCTGGTAATAATATTTTTCTTCTCCAGATAGTCATGGCTGTATCGGTTCATCTGTCCCCGTGCAACCATCTCCTCCACAAAGGAATGATCCCTGGTAATCTGAACCATGGAATGTTCTCTGTACAGATAAAGACGGCTGTCACCGATATTTGCCACATATAAGGTATCATCCTCTATAGAAGCAGCCACAAGAGTCGTTCCCATTCCTCTTAAATACGGTTCCTCCATGGATCTTTTGTACAGCTGTGCATTCACTGTTTTAATGCCCTGCAAAAGCGCAGACACCACCTGGCCCTGTCTATATTGCTTCAGATACGACACCAGGTTCTCCACTGCAAACCTGGAGGCATAATCTCCGGCCTGGTGCCCTCCCATACCATCCGCAACCAGAAACAGGTTCTTCAGATTTCCCACCGGATCTGACGAGGAGTATAGGTAATCCTGATTGTGAGTCCTGACTCTTCCCACATGGGTAAGACCGTAAGCCTGCATCCTCATCCCTCCTTTTTTTGATTAAGATAGCTTTTCCGAAGCTGACCGCATGCACCGCCGATATCGCGGCCCATTTCCCTTCTTATAGTAACATGAATCCCGTTTTTTTCAAGGTAATTTTTAAACTCCTGCACCGATTGGGGCGTTGACTGGACATACTCTCTTTCTTTTATGGGGTTAACCGGGATTAAGTTTACATGTCCGTGCATGTCCTTTAAAAGCCCGGCCAGGGCTTTGGCCTCCTCCAGATTGTCATTGACCCCCTTTACCAGGCTGTATTCGAAGGTGACTCTTCGCCCGGTGACCTCAAAATACTCCCGGCACGCTTCTAAAATATCTTTCAGATGATATGTATTGGCTGAGGGCATCAGCCTTTTTCTCACCTCATCGCTGGGGGCATGGAGGGACAATGCCAGGGTAATCTGCAGATGCTCCTGTGCCAGGCGTTTCATGTTGGGGACGATTCCGCAGGTAGATACAGTGACATTCCTCTGGCTGATATTTAGCCCGCCCTTCCCGGTGAGAAGCCGGATAAACCGGACAAAATTGTCATAATTGTCAAGAGGCTCCCCGGATCCCATCACCACCACATGGGAAATCCTCTCCCCCACATCCTTCTGAATCTGGTAAGTCTGCTCCAGCATCTCCGACGGCCGCAGATTCCTGGCAAGTCCGTCTAAGGTAGACGCACAGAAACGGCAGCCCATGCGGCACCCTACCTGAGAAGAGATGCACACCGAATTCCCGTATTTATATTTCATCAGAACACTCTCGATCACATGGCCGTCCGGCAGTGCAAACAGATATTTCCTGGTTCCGTCTGCCCTGGAAATCCTTACATCCACCTGGGACAGGGTGACAAATTCAAAGTATTCCTTTAATCTCTCCCTTAACTCCCTGGAGATATTTGTCATGTCATCAAAAGAGACGGCCTGCTTTTCGTGAAGCCACTGGTATATTTGCCGGGCTCTGAAAGCCGGCAGTCCCATATCTTTTAACCTTTCGGCCAGTTCCTCACAGGTCAGGGACTTTATATCTGTTTTTTCCATTATATTCTCTGCATCACTGAAAGAAAGAATCCATCGCAGGGATGAACGCCAGGCAAAAGCTGAATATATCCCTCCTTCATGGTATCACTTTTCAGCTCCTCTCCTAATCTTCCCTCTATATCAACAGGCCGGAACGGATACCGCTCCAGAAACCATGCTACATTCTCCTCATTCTCCTGCCTGTCTATAGTGCAGGTGCTGTACACCAGAATCCCTCCTGGCTTTACATACCTCCAGACCACTGACAGGATTTTCCTCTGAAGCTCTGCCAGAGAAGCCAGGGCTTCCCTCGTCACCTTCGCCTTGATATCCGGCTTTTTCCCCAGGATCCCAAGACCTGAACAGGGCAGATCTGCCATCACAATATCCGCTTTTTCCACAAAAGAAGCATCTGTCTCTAAAGCGTCCCACACAGAAGCCGAAATATTGGAAAAACCGGAACGTTCAATATTCTGGTTTATCATATCAACTTTATGGCGGCTTATATCCCGCACCTCTACATGGCCGGTTCCTCCAAGAAGGTCTGCCATGTGAAGCCCTTTTCCGCCAGGGGCTCCGCACACATCCAGGACCAGGTCTCCCTTTTTGGGGCAGGCGGCCAGCCCGGGCAGGCAGGAGCTTACATCCTGCACCTGAATCCATCCCTTTTGGAATGCCTCCAGGCTTTCCGGATAATCCAGATGCTCCAGATACAGAACACTGTCTATCCCCTTATATTCTCTCACAGCCACTCCCTGTCTTTCCAGGCTGGCGATGATCTTCCCCTTCTCCATGCGGCTTAGATTGCACCGCACCGTAAAAGGATGCCCAGCCAGAAAACAGGTCAGCATCCCTTCCGCAGTCTTCTGGTCGTAAGTCTGCTTCCACAGGTCTATGATCCAGGAAGGCATGCTGTACTTAACAGAAAGGTCAGGAAACTGTAGCTGCCCCTTCTGTCTGGAAACGGTTCTTAACACCCCGTTTACAAACCCTTTAAGCCCCTGGAACCGGCGCTTTTGGGCCAGCTTTACAGCCTCGTTGCACACAGCCGAATCAGGAATCCGATCCATATATAAGATCTGGTATACAGACATCCGCATAAGGGTCCGTATGAGAGGCTTCATCTTCTTTGTCTCTGTGGCAG
Source organism: uncultured Hungatella sp. (assembly GCA_910585435.1). Classification (GTDB taxonomy): domain Bacteria; phylum Bacillota; class Clostridia; order Lachnospirales; family Lachnospiraceae; genus UBA3402. The sequence goes on from CAJUEJ010000019.1 coordinate 61,468, forward strand.
AAAACTGATTCAGCACATAGTCAATCTGCAGCAGATATTCCAGCGTGCCCTCTGTCACCCGGGTGACAAAGGCACGGTCCTGCTTCTCCAGATACTGATACTTGCTTAAGGCCTGATGCAGGACCACATGGCTTAAGCCATCTTTCTCCAAAATCTCATAGAGAATATCCAGAGCCAGCTCCCGGATATTCTGTGCAGAACTGGGTCTCTTTTTTCCGGTTATGGTCTCAGTCACGGTCCCGCCTTCCTCCAAACAGGATCACCAGACGCAGAAGCTGCAGGATAGAAGCCGCAGCCGCAGCCACATAGGTGAGAGCCGCAGCCCCCAGCACTTTCCTTGTCTGCCCCACTTCCTCCCCCTGAAGGATTCCTATCTGGTCCAGAAGGACTACGGCACGTCTGGACGCATTCAGCTCTACCGGAAGGGTTATGAGCTGGAAAAGCACTACCAGCACAAACATCCAGATCCCGATATTTACCATGGTGCTTCCCATGCCGCCGATAATCAGCCCAATGAGAATCAGGGGCCAGGACAGCCGGCTGCCTAAATTTACCACCGGGACAAAAGCTCCCCGCATCTTCAAAGGCACATAGCCTACATTGTCCTGGATGGCAGATCGGAATAGCACACGTCTG
>CAJUEJ010000019.1:62113-77173 GCA_910585435.1 uncultured Hungatella sp.
GGGCGTATAGGATTTCTGGTGCTGGATGGCATGGCCGCACTCATGGGCCGCCACACCGATGGCAGAGACAGATGCAGACTGATAGACTGGTTCTGACAGGCGCAGGGTCTTTGTCCTGGGATCATAGTGATCCGTCAGCTGCCCGGGAATCGCCTCAATGGATACGTCATAAATCCCCTGGGAATTCAAAAGCCTTCTGGCAGCCTCCGCCCCGGTCATGCCGGTCATGCTCCGTACCCGGGAATATTTCCCGAAGGTGCTTTTTACTTTGGCTGATGCCCACATGGAAAGCAACGCCCCAAGCAGCACCAGAATCATCGTCGGATCAAAAAATCCATAGCCATAATAACCGCCGTACATACTAACAACTCCTTTCAAACACCGTATGAAGCTCCACCGGGTATCCCCGCAGAAATGCCTCCACTTCCATCCGTTTCTTTCCCTCCGGCTGCAGTTCCTTTAACGACAAGGTCCCTTTTCCGGTTTTTACAAGGATTCTGCTTTTATCTGTGCATACTACCTCCCCGCATACTCCCTCATACTCCTCTTCCAATACCTGGGCTTTCCAGATCTTAAGCGTCTTCTGATTCCACCTGGTATAAGCGCTGGGCCAGGGATTTAAGCCACGGATCAGCCGCTCAATAGAAACCGCATCCATGGTCCAGTCAATATCTCCCATGGATTTTTTAAGCATCCTGGCATAGCAGGTATTCTCGTCGGTCTGAGGCGTCCTCTTTAACGTCCCGTCCTCAAGCTTTGTCAGGGTGGAGAGAATCAGCTCTGCCCCCAGCCTGCTTAATTTGTCGTGAAGACTTCCTCCTGTCTCATCCGATTCCAGGGGGATGGATGCTTTCTCCAGCATGTCACCTGTATCGATGCCTTCATCCATCATCATGGTGGTGACACCGCTTTCCTTTTCCCCGTTGATCACCGCCCACTGAATCGGCGCAGATCCCCGGTAACCGGGAAGCAGGGACGCATGGACATTGACACATCCAAAGGGCGGAAGATCCAGAATATTTTTCTTAAGGATCTGTCCGAAAGCCACCACCACTATAGTATCCGGGTTTAAGTCCTTTAATACCTGGACAAATTCCGGCTCTCTCACCTTTGCAGGCTGATAGACAGGAATCCCCAGTGCAACGGCCTTCTCCTTTACCGGCGTCATGACCACTGCCTTTCCTCTTCCTTTAGGCTTATCCGGCTGGGTCACAACGGCAATCACCTGATGTTTGCTTCCAGCTAAGGCCTCCAGAACCGGAACCGAAAAATCCGGTGTCCCCATAAAAACAATCCGCATATTCTTCTAAGTCTCCTTTCCGGAGCTTTACTCCTCTTCTTCCTCAGCGTCCATCAGTTCTCCCTCAATAACGGAAATATAAAGCTCCCCTTTCAGATGGTCACATTCATGGCAGATGGCCCTGGCCAGCAGATCCTCTGCCTCCAGGACAAACTCGTTCATGCGCTCGTCAAAGGCTTTGACCTTCACCTTGTAGGGCCTGGTGACAATCCCGTATTTGCCGGGAACGCTTAAGCAGGCCTCCTGCCCTGTCTGGCTTCCCTCCTCCCAGAGAATCTCCGGATTGATAAACACATACTGGTTGCCGTCATCTACATCGATAACCACAATCTGTTTTAATATCCCTACCTGGGGGGCAGCAAGCCCTACGCCGTTGTACTCATACATGGTCTCAAACATGTCGTCAATCAGATCTGCCAGACGAGGCGTCATAACCTTCACCAGTTTACACGGTTTGTTTAAAATATCGTCACCAACCACTCTTACTGTTCGAATTGCCATCTTATTATTCCCTTCTTTTTTACGTTATTTAAGCAAAATCGTATTGGATAATCACATGGGAAAACCAGGGCGCACCGCGGCTGAAAATCTCCAGCTTGTCCTTAATGTTTATTAGTATACCATAGTTTTCCTGTTTCAAGTATAAAATTTTTCTATATATATCATTAACTTTATATACAGAGGCCTCTGCCGGCCCGATAACCTCCACGTCTCCCTTCCAGACAGAGGATAAAACCTGCCTGTGCAGCTGCTGGGCCGCCTGGTTTAATATGGCTTCATCCTTTCCTGACATGAGAACCGCCAGAAGCTGGCTGACAGGAGGATATTTAAGCGTCTGCCTGTAGGCCATCTCCTTATAATAGAAGCTTTCGTAATCCTGGCCGGCGGCACAGGTGATGCTGTAGTGATCCGGGCTGTAGGTCTGGATGATAACCTGCCCTGCCGTCTCCCCTCTTCCAGCCCGTCCCGCCGCCTGGGTGAGAAGCTGAAAGGTCCGCTCACCGCAGCGGAAATCCGAAGAATACAGAGACAGATCCGCTGCCAAAACCCCTACCAGAGTAACATTGGGAAAATCATGGCCCTTCACAATCATCTGGGTTCCTACCAGTATATCTGCCTCCTTCTCCCCAAAGGCAGACAAAATTTCCTCATGGCCGCCTTTTTTGGAGGTAGTATCCAGATCCATCCGAAGGACTCTGGCCTGAGGAAACATATTTTTAGTCATGGTCTCGATTTTCTGGGTTCCCGTGCCGAATCCGGCGATGTAAGGCGAACCGCAGGCAGGACATCTGTCAGGCAAAGGAATCTCATACCCGCAGTAATGGCACTTCATCCGGTTTTTGTGGTGAAGGGTCAGGGTCACATCACAGTGAGGGCATCTGACAGCCTCCCCGCAGGAACGGCAGGAGACAAAAGAGGAATACCCCCTCCGGTTTAAAAACAGCATGATCTGCTGCCCCTTGTCCAGCCGTTCTTTCATGGCATTTTGCAGCGCTTCACTGAAAATGGATCGGTTTCCATTTTTTAACTCCTCCCTCAAATCCACCACCTGGACCTGCGCCATATGGCTGTCCTTTTTGGCCCGCTCTGTCAGGCGGTACAGCCGGTATTCCCCCTTAAGCGCCCTGGTATATGCCTCCAGAGACGGGGTGGCAGAGCCGAGAACCAGGGTGGCATGATTCATCTCAGCCAGCTTCTGGGCCGTCTCCCTGGCATGATACCTGGGAGACAGCTCGCTTTTGTAGGCGCTCTCATGCTCCTCGTCGATGATAAGCAGGCCCAAAGAAGGAAAAGGCGTAAACAAAGCCGACCGGGGGCCGATCATAATCCTCACCTCTGCCCTTTTGGCCCGCTCAAACTGGTCGTACCGCTCTCCCGCCGACATCCTGGAGTTTATGATAGACACCAGAGAGCCGAATCTGCGGTAGAAACGGAGTACGGTCTGATAGGTCAGGGCAATCTCAGGAATCAGCACAATCACCTGTTTTCCCTGCTTTAGCACCAGGTCTATCATCTCTAAGTAGACCTCTGTCTTGCCGCTGCCTGTGACACCGTACAGCAGGGAAGTTTCCCGGATCCCCTGTTCATACCTGAGGGCGAAATCACTGACGATGGCTGCCTGCCTGCTGTTTAATTTCACTGCCGGCTTCTGAAGGCTTCCATAGATTTTCGGATTCCTGTACACGGTTTCCGATTCCAGGGTAATCATCTGCTTTTCTATCAAAGGCTTTATGGAGGCCATGGTCAGGTTCATCTGGCCGGCGGCTACACTGTAGGGAATGACAGGTGTGTCCTCAAAAGCTTTCAGCAGGCGTTCCCTGGCCTTATACCCTTTTTTCCCGGCCTCCAGGATGGCATTTTTAAGATCCGGCCCGTGTAACTGGCAGACCAGGCATCGGTTCTCCTTGGGGCGCACCTTCTGTTTTACAGGAAGGACGGTTTTTAATGCCTGATTCATGGTAGAGCCGTACCGTCCCTTCATCCACCAGGCCAGCCCGATAAGCTTTGACTCCGCCGTCACGCTTCCGGTCACCACCCCGGTGATTTCCTTGATGCGTGCCGGATCAAAGTCCGCCTCCTCTGTGACTCCCACCACATACCCTTTTCTCTCATGGTTTCCTTTTCCGAAAGGAATCCGCACCTGGACTCCCACCTGGATTTCACTGTCCAATGCTTCCGGGATTTTATACTGAAATGGTTTGTCTACTTTCTCGTGAGAGATATCAATGATAATGTTGGCGTACATATTCTGCCGCTTCTCCTAATTTCATGCTGTTGGAGCCTTTTAGCAAAATGCAGTCTTTGGGATGCAGTTCTGCCACAAGCCGTTGTTTTAACTCTTCTTTCTGATCTATGGAAAACCACAGGGTTTTCAAATCAGGGTTGGAGGCAAGGGCTCCCGCCTGGATCTCTTTTGCCAGCTGGCCGTAGGTAATCAGCATATCCACCTGTCTTCTGCCCAGGTATTCTCCCACCTGCCGGTGGTACCTGCCTGCAAGGGCTCCCAGCTCTTTCATATCTGCCAGCACGGCTATCCGCCGGCCGGCCTTCTGGCGGGATGCCAGGATGTCAATGGCGCCTTCCACCGAGACAGGGCTTGCATTGTACGTATCGTCAATCATCACCACCTGGTTTGGCAGATGATAGATTTGCTGACGGTTCTTCACCCCGTCAAACAGCTCCAGCTGCCTGGCCGCCTCCTCCAGAGGCACATCCATATGATCTGCAACGGCAAGGGCTGCCATGGCATTTAATATCTGGTGATTCCCCGGCACCTGGAGCGCTGCCTCTATCCTCCTGTGTCCGCACACAGCTGTAAACCTGGGGTAACCGTTTTCCAGACGAATATCCTCTGCCCGGTACTGGCAGTTTTCCCCGGTTCCGTAATAGACAGTATGTATTCCTTCCTTTGCTGTCACATTTTTTAAAAGAGGGTCGTCTCCGTTTAAAAAGAGAGTTCCCCCGGGCTGCAGGCCGTCCTGAATCGTCAGCTTCTCCCGGAGAATATTTTCCTGAGAACCCAGCTGCTCTATGTGGGCCACACCGATATTGGTGATCACAGCCATGTGGACAGCGGCGATTTTGGCTATGACAGTCAGCTCTCCCGGCTCGCTCATCCCCAGTTCAATGACCCCGGCCTCCGCTTCCTTTCCGATCTCTGTCAGCGTCATGGGAACGCCTACCTGGCTGTTATGGTTTTTCGGTGTCTTGTACACCTGATATTTTGCTGAAAGGGCTGCCCCTATCATCTCCCTGGTTGTGGTCTTTCCCACGCTGCCGGTGACCCCGACCAGAGGAAGGGTCAGCCTTTTCCGGTAATAGCTTCCGATTGCCTGCAGGGCATTTTGGGTATTCTCCACCTGAATGATGGCTTTGTCATCAGAAGCCAGAGTCCAGGACGGCTCCAGCGGCCGGCTGGTAAGCACGGCCCGGGCTCCTTTTTTCAGTACTTCTTCTATATATTTGTGGGCATCTGTATGTTCTCCCACAAGAGGGACAAATAAATCTCCGTCTTTTACCTCTCTGGAATCAATGGCGATCCCTGTCACAGCCTTATCTCCACTGCCCCACAGCAAAGTACCATGGCTGGCTGTCACCAGATCCTTTACTGTCATTCCTTCCATGGGCATGCCTCCTTTTTCCCAACCACTTCCTCAATCACCTGCCGATCCAAAAACGGATACCGGACTCCCTCAATCTCCTGATAATCCTCATGCCCCTTGCCGATGACCGCAATCATATCTCCTGGCTGTGCATGGGTAATGCTGTATTCAATAGCCTCTCTTCGGTCCGGGATTTCAATAAATTTCCCCCCGGTTTTCTGGATGCTTCCCCTGATGTCCGCAAGAATATCCTCCACCTTTTCAAAACGGGAATTGTCTGCCGTCAGAATACAAAGATCCGCCAGCTTTCCTCCGATCTCTCCCATAGAATACCTGCGGTCTTTCGAACGGTTGCCGCCGCACCCAAAGACACACACCAGCCTTTTGGGGTGATACTCCCGCAGTGTCAGAAGAAGGCTTTCCATGCTGACCGCATTGTGGGCGTAATCCACAAGCACTGTACAGCGTTCAGACGTATGTACAATCTCCATCCGGCCGTTGACATACAGATGTTCCAGGCCATGACAGATACTCTTTTTTGGAAGATGAAGAAAACTGCACACAGATACGGCTGCCAGAGCATTGTAAACATTGAATTTCCCCGGAATATTGACCCGCACCTCCAGCTTATCCTTCTTGCCTCCTCCCGGCCGTTCTCCTATGGAGACCTTAAAGTCCACCCCTACAAAATCAGGTTCTGCTACATATGTAATATCCCCGGCCTTAAAATCTCCTGGGTTCTCCAGCCCGAAGGTGTAAAGGTTTCTTCTGTTTTCCTCCCTTACCTGCTCCTTTACTGCCTGAAAATGCGGATCATCCTGATTGATGATTCCTGTCCTGCACTGATTGAGAAGCTGGGATTTATAATACAGGTATTCTTCAAAATCTGCGTGTTCATCTGGTCCGATGTGATCCCTGGAGATATTGGTAAACAGGCCATAGTCAAAGATAATTCCATCCACCCGGTTCATCTTAAGCCCCTGAGAAGAAACCTCCATAATCATATACCGGCAGTTTTCCTCCACCATCTGAGCAAAATATCTGTGAAGATCATATGACTCCGGGGTGGTATTTCTGGTAGGATAGGTTTTATCGCCGATCACCACACCGGCAGTCCCGATCAGCCCCACCTTCTCTCCGGAAGCCTCCAAAACAGCCTTTATCATATAAGAGGTGGTTGTCTTCCCCTTGGTTCCCGTGACACCGATACACACCATCTTCCTGGCCGGGTATCCGAACCTGGCAGCCGACAGACGGGCCAGGGCCTGCCTGGAATTCTTCACCCGGAGGACAAGGGCATCCTCCGGAATCATCTCCTGCTCCTCTTTCTCAAGCTCCCTCTCTGTCACCAGAGCCCGGCAGCCCTTTCCCGTCACCTGCCCGATAAACTGGTGAGAGTCCACTCTGCTTCCGGAAATGCACACAAATATACACCCCGGCCCCGCCTTCCTGGAATCATACACCACATCCTCCACATCCAGCTCTGGTGAACCCTGGAGCACTTTATATTCTAAATCTTTCAGGCCTTCAGCAATTTTCATTCTCATCCTCCTGCTGTGAAATAACGTAGCCTCTCCGTTAAAACAACCCTGTGATCATCCCATCCTCATTCACATCAATCGTATCTGCCGCCGGCTTCTTAGGCAGCCCGGGCATGGTCATAATCGCTCCTGTAATCACCACCACAAACCCTGCACCTGCCGACACATACACGTCTCTCACATTAATCACAAATCCGCTTGGCCTTCCAAGCTTGGTCTGATCATCTGACAGAGAATACTGGGTCTTCGCCATACAAACCGGCAGATTGCCGAATCCCATCTGCTCAATTCTCTCCATGGCCCTGGCAGCTGCCGGAGCATATGTCACTCCGTCCGCCCCGTAGATTTCTTTCGCCACCGTGGCAACCTTATCCTTCAGACACATCTCATCCGGATAAAGAGGATGGTAATGGCTTTCCCTGGTCTTAAGAGTCTCGATCACTTTCTCAGCCAGGGCCTGGCCGCCTTCGCCGCCTTTGCCCCACACCTGAGACAGGGCAAATTCACATCCCCTGTCTTCACAGAACTTTTTCACAAACTGATACTCTGCTTCCGTATCTGTCACGAAAGAATTCAGGGTCACCACCACCGGCACGTCATACTTCTGGATATTCTCAATATGCTTTTCCAGGTTGACGATACCAACCCTCAGAGCATCCAGATTCTCGGTTCCCAGTTCATTTTTCGGCACGCCGCCGTTGTATTTCAATGCCCTGACCGTGGCCACCAAAACCACGGCATCTGGTTTTAATCCCGCTTTTCTGCATTTGATATCCAGGAATTTCTCCGCCCCCAGATCCGCGCCGAATCCTGCCTCTGTCACCACAATATCCGCCAGCTTCAGTGCAGTCTTGGTAGCCCTTACGCTGTTGCACCCGTGGGCAATATTGGCAAACGGGCCGCCGTGAACCAAGGCCCCCGTATGCTCCAGCGTCTGGATCATATTGGGCTTGATGGCATCCTTTAAAAGAGCGGCCATGGCTCCCACCCCGTGGAGATCCTCGGCGGTTACCGGCTCCCCTTCATAATTATATGCCACAATAATTCTTCCAAGACGTTGTTTTAAATCCTCCATGTCATCAGCCAGACACAGGATTGCCATAATCTCAGAAGCCACAGTAATCACAAAATGATCTTCCCTCACAAACCCGTCCGCCTTTGCTCCCAGGCCTACCACAATATTGCGCAAAGCCCTGTCGTTAATATCCAGGCACCGTTTCCACAGGATCTGCCGGGTGTCGATTCTCAATGCGTTGCCCTGATGGATGTGATTGTCCAAAAGAGCCGCCAAAAGATTGTTGGCAGCCGTGATGGCGTGGAAATCCCCTGTAAAATGAAGGTTCAGATCTTCCATAGGGACTACCTGGGCATATCCGCCCCCTGCCGCACCGCCCTTGATTCCGAAGCACGGCCCCAGAGACGGTTCCCGAAGGGCAATCAGCGTCTTTTGGCCAAGACGTCTCAGGGCATCTCCCAGCCCTACGCTGGTGGTGGTTTTTCCCTCCCCCGCAGGTGTAGGGTTAATGGCAGTTACCAGTACCAGCTTACCGTCCGGACGGTCTTTCACCTGATCCCACAGCGCATCTGTCAGCTTGGCCTTGTATTTGCCGTAAAACTCCAGTTCATCCTCCCCGATTCCATAAGAAGCGGCAACGTCTTTGATGGGAAGCATCTTTGCCTCCTGGGCAATCTGAATGTCAGTCTTCATGAATGAAAATCCTCCTTTTTGGCTTTTATGTACTCTGGAATTCTTTTTGACCCTAAAAGTACATCTTTACTGGTTCAACATGTCCTGGAACTCCTCCAGGGTCATCAATACCTTTCTGGGCTTGGTGCCCTCTTCCTCTCCTACTACTCCGGCCTCCGCCAGCTGATCCATAATCCTGGCCGCCCGGTTGAAACCGATTTTAAACATTCTCTGCAGCATTCCGATGGAGCCTTTTTCTTTCTCGATGATAAATTTCCCGGCCTGGGCAAAATACTCATCCCGCCCGTCACCCTTTGCCTCCGCCTGCCCTGTAAACACAGGCATGGCAATCTGGCTTTCAATCTCCTTGCGGTAGACAGGCGCTGTATTCTGGGCAGTCAGAAACTCCACCACCCCGGACACCTCCTGATCAGACACGAAGGCTCCCTGGACACGCTGGGGCTTCTGATAGCCGGCAGGATAAAACAGCATATCCCCCTTTCCCAGAAGCTTCTCCGCACCGTACATATCGATAATGGTACGGGAATCCACACCGGAAGACACAGAAAATGCAATCCTGGACGGGACATTGGCCTTGATCAGTCCGGTGATAACGTTGACTGACGGCCTCTGGGTGGCAATCACCAGATGGATACCGGCTGCCCGGGCCAGCTGAGCCAGACGGCAGATAGCGTCCTCCACTTCTCCCGGAGATACCATCATCAGATCCGCCAGCTCGTCTACGATAATCACGATCAGGGGCATCTTCTGAGGTTTGTTCTCATCCTCAATATCTTTAATTGCCTCAACCTTCGCATTGTAGCCCTGAAGGTTGCGGACATTATACTGAGCAAATTTCTGGTAGCGATCCATCATCTCAGCCACCGCCCAGTTGAGGGCTCCGGAAGCCTTTTTCGGGTCGGTTACCACAGGGATCAGAAGATGGGGAATCCCGTTGTAGGCACTGAGCTCCACCACCTTGGGGTCAATCATAATCATCTTCACATCATTGGGATCCGCTTTGTAAATAAGGCTCATGATCAGTGTATTGATACACACGGATTTGCCGGATCCTGTGGCGCCTGCGATGAGAAGATGAGGCATTTTAGCTACGTCTGTTACCACTACCTGCCCTCCGATGTCTTTGCCTACGGCAAAAGCCAGCTTGGACTTGTGGTTCTTAAATTCCTCTGACTCTAAAAGCTCCCTTAAGTAGACTACCGTATTTTCCTTGTTGGGAACCTCGATTCCCACCGCGGATTTTCCGGGAATCGGCGCCTCGATACGGATATCCGCAGCTGCCAGATTCAGCTTAATGTCATCTGCCAGCCCCACGATCTTGCTGACCTTCACCCCCTGTTCCGGGTGCAGCTCATACCGGGTGACTGACGGGCCGCAGCTTACATTGGTTACAGTCACTCCCACACCGAAGTTTCTTAAGGTCTGCTGCAGCTTTATGGCTGTCTCCCTGTATTCCTTATCAGAAGAGGAAATAGCAGAGCCTTTCCCCCTTTTTAAGAGATCTATAGGCGGGAATTCATAAGGCTTTTGTACCGCCATCTCTTCCTGCATCTGGGAAGGCACAATCACATCCCCTGCTTCTATGGCCTCCTCCCGCCTTTTCTCCACCTTCTTTTTCAGGGCTTCTGTGTCGCTCTCTATGATTTTCCCTGTTGCAGTCACCACACGCCTGGATTCCTCAGGGACAGAGAATTCTCTTGCAGAGGAAACAGACGGCCCGCTGGATTGGGTATCATAGAAGCCGATGTTCTCCTGGGTTTTATGTATGGCAGGCTCACCATAGCCTTCATCATTCCCACGGCCCTCATTCATGGCACCTTCGCTGTAGCGGCCGTCGTCTCCATAGGTATCATATAAGGCGGGCTCACCATAACCCTCTTGATCCCTATGGCTCTTATCTATGGCACCTCCGCTGTAGCGGCCGTCGTTTCCATAGGCATCATACAAGGCATCCTCACCATAGCCTTCATCATCCCCACAGCTCTCATTCATGGCACCTTCGCTGTAGCTGTCATTGTTTCCATGAGCATCATATGCGGCGCCCCTGCCGTAGCCGTCATTGTTTCCATAAGCATCATATCCGGCGCCCCTGTCGTCGCCGTCGCCATTTCCATAAGTATCATATCCGGTGCCCCTGCTGTAGCCGTCATTGTTTCCATGAGCATCATATCCGGTGCCCCTGCCGTAGCCGTCACCATTTCTATAAGCATCATATCCGGCGTTCCCACTGCAGCCGTCATTGTTTCCATAAACATCACATCCGGCGCCCCTGTCGTCGCCGTCACCATTTCCATAATCGCCGTACAGGGCGGACTCATCGTAGCGGCCGTTATTCCCATCATAAAACCGGTTGTTCCCCGGGCCATCATACGCGGATTTCCCGTCATGGAAATCCTCCCTGTTACGGTTTTGCGCTGCATCTTCTCCATAGAAGCTGCCCTCTCCCGGATCTTCCTCATGAAATCTCCCTGCCCAGCCGTCAAACTCTGATGTCTGCTGCAGATCACCGTATTTTCCCGCCCCGTCAGCCGTCTTTTCTCCTCTGGCATTCCACGGGACACAGTAATCATCTGTGATTTCCATTTCCCCCAGGGTGCGGGTGTCTTTCTGTACATGCAGCTCCTGGCTGTTATTGCGGCCTGGGCTCTCACAGGATACATTTCCCATGCCGGAAACATCCACAGCCCTGCCCGCCTCAAAGGGGACCTTGTCTTCCGGTTCCTCATACGATTTGGGCATATGAATTGTTCCGGTAAACAGATCCGCCGGTGAGACTATCTGCTCCGTTCCCCCATCTGCCTGCATATCCTGTCTCCGGCCGGCAGCCTTTTGAGGCTCCTCATATGCCTCATACTCCTCATAAGCCCCGTACTCCTCATATCTGTCATCCGCCCCATATTCCTCATAGCCATCCTGGCCTTCATATTCCGGATAATCGTCATATACATCTGCCTCCGGCTCATCCACCCAGGCATCCAGTTTGGTGGAGCTTAAGTTTACCCCCCGCAGCTTCTGCTCTTCCCTGAGCCTTTTTCGCTCTTCCTTGCGCTCCTCATGAATAACCCTTTTTCTCTCCACATCCTCCCTGGCATACTGATAGGCCTTTCCGCCTCCTTTTTTCACCAGAGACACCAGGGATCTCTCTGTGATGCAGACTCCGCATATAGCTAAGAGTACAAAAAGCACCAGATAGGTTCCCACCGTCCCAAAGGCAGACCCCAGCACCACAACCAGGAGGCCTCCTATAAAACCGCCTCCTGCCCCGTTCTCAGAGGAACGGAAAAATGCTTCCACCGCCTTCTGTCCTTCTTTAAAGCCTTCTCCAAAAAACATCTCTGCCAGCCCGCACAGGATTATCACTGCCACAATCACAGAAACCAGCTTTAAGACAGCAATGGGATTCCCTCTGTTTGCCAGGGCAAAACAAGTTCCCACAAACAAAATAACAGGCGCAACAAACCCGATCATGCCGAAGAACCCCAGCTGCACCATTCTGAGATAATCACCGGCAACCCCGCACAGATGAAAATTACTTAAGAAGAACAAAACAGCCAAAGCAAAAGACCCAATAATGAAAACCTCAGATCGAAGAAACCCTTCCTCCTGGTTCTGATTCTGCGTCTGTTTTTTGGCTCTTGTCCCTGCTGTTCTGCTTCCTGATACCTTTGTTCCCGCTGCCTTTGTTCCTGATGTCTTTTTTCCCTTTCCAGTTGTCTTATTTCCTGCTGCTTTTGTCCCAGCCATCAGTCTTTAAAGCCTCCTTACTCATCTTCATTGGCCCTGACGCCGCGGCCCTTGTCTGTCTGCCGTCACCTGTATAACCTTGTCAGCGCCCTGTCAAACCATGCCCCGGCATAAACCTGTTCGAGACACGCCCTACTAGTATACAAAAAAAATTCCAAAAAAGCAATCGGCTCTCTGTGTCTCATCTGTTTTGCCTTACGGTTTTTCGCCGCGATTCACCGCCATCTGGTAAACCATAACCTTTTTCGTAATGCTTCAGCCGCTGGCTCCATAATTATTTTTCTTCTTTTGTCCCCATCCGCTTTACCAGGATACTGAAGATCAAAAGCCCGATACACGGCACGATATTGGATGCCATCCCCACTGTCAGGCCTGCCTGCTCCGATATGATTCCGGCAATCCAGGGCATCAGAATCGCCCCTGCGCTGGCTACCGGAAGCATGATGCCGATGCTGACAGGCGTAGTCATCTTCCCGGCACTGGCCATGGCAGTAGGATTCATGCCTGCCATGGAAAAGGCAAAGGCAAACAAAAGAAGAACCGCTGGTATCTGGCTGTCTGTCATCATCATCCCTATGTAAAAGACGATACATCCGATTCCCATTTTAATCAGCGCGGAATACGTATTTTTAATGGGAAATACAAATGCAATCAAAAGCCTGGCAATCAGCGTGGCCGACCACATCACCGTCACCGTATAAGTGCTGAGGATACCGGATAAAATCCCTCTTCCTTTAAAATAGGTAACCATCCATCCGTTGACGCTGAATTCCGCCGCATTCTGGCAGAATAACAGCCCTGTGAGAAGCCAGAACTTTCTGCTTTTCAGAAAACTCCAATCGGTTCCCTTCTCCTTCTGCTTTCCGCCTACTGTCATAGGCGTCATAAAAAACACGGCCCACATAACAGTTCCCATAGCCGCCAGGACAAAGAGAGGAACCAGAGAGCCAAAGGATGCGGTCGCCGCAATGAAAAACGGGCAGAGAAGAGCCCCGAAGGCATAGCAGCTGTGCATCAGGTTCATGCCCACCGTCCTGTTTTGGGAATTATTTCCAACCAGGATGGTACAGGTATTGATCACACATCCTTTTGCGATCCCCAGCAGGAAAAAAGCCAGCATCAATACAGTCATCCAAGTAGTCATTCCCATAACCAGATATCCGATTCCATAGCCTGCAGTCAAAAGCACGGCCGTCTTCTTCATCCCCAGCTTTCCATTGAGGACAGCTGTCATAAATCCCGACAGCAGATTTCCCACACTCACCAGGGAAAGAAGGGTCCCTGTCATATTGTAGGCAAAACCGTACTCTTCCTGCAGAAGGCTGACCACAATCCCGCTGCTGATGACACAGATGCCGCTGATAAAAAATGTAAATAAACCTGCATTTTTTTGTAAAATCTGCTTTTTTTCCATTTTAACGTATATTCCCTTTCCTATTGCTAAAGCATCCTATACTTAAATATTATGTAATAATTTTGCCTCTTCCAAAAGCACAACCTTGATTGTATAATAAGAACTATAACACAAAAACCGCAAAATACAAAGGAGATATCTTATGAAACGTAAATTTTCTATTCTGCTGCTCCTTGCAGCCAGTGTCTTTCTTTTAAATGGATGCAAAAAGAAACATGAGCAGGTGGATCTGTCCAGCATCCATACCACGGCAGCCCGGGAGACCATGGCTCCTTCTACGGCCTCTGAAGAAGAAACCACTACAGAAGCAGAGTCAGAAGAAACCACAAAAGCCTCCAACGATGCCAGCCAGATTTCCTCCAAGGCCCTCTCCTACCAGCCACAGGACAATGTCTCCATAGCCTATCCGGAGATTGCTAACATGAACGATTCCGGCAAACAGGAGCAGGTCAATAAGCTTCTGATGGAAAATGCATCTGCATTGTACACCTGTCTGGCAGCAGACGGCACCCTGGAATCCATGGATATCAAATGCAAGGTAGAAGCTCTGGACCGGAACCGTGCAACCGTAGTCTATACAGGTTCCTATAAGCTGAAAGACGGCCCCTACCCTGTCAGCGTATTTTTTACCAACACGGTAGATCTGCAGCAGGTAAAATCCCTTGGCATCAATGACTATTCCGACGCCTACACCATGGCCGGCTATCTTATGTCCGATGATGTCCAGTTTTATCAGGTAAATGACAGCCTGAAAAGCTCTCTTTTAGAGTATCGGGCCACCCAGACCGTGGAGGACTTCACCGACCTGTTAAACCAGGCAGATTTTCCGCTGAAAAGCTCTGACGGGACGGCAGATTTTCCAGAGTCTTTCAGCTATTTGAACCAAAGCACCCTGTACTTCTCTATTCCGGTGCCCCATGCCCTGGGAGATTATGCCATTGTCAGCTTTCCGATGGATGGGAAATAGAGACACATTTGTAAAGAACATTTGCCGATGATAAAATGAAAGCAGCAAATAAAGGAAATTCGTGACCTAAGGGAGGAAGTGAGTTATATGGCAAAAACAGTAGGGATAGGAAATCAGAATTTTGAGGTGATACGGGAGAATCGATATTTTTATGTGGATAAAACGCAGTTTATAGAGCAATGGTGGGAAACAGGTGATAATGTAACTCTTATTACCCGTCCCAGACGTTTTGGAAAAACCCTGAATATGAGTATGGTGGAGAAATTTTTTTCCATTCAGTATA
>CAJUEJ010000020.1 GCA_910585435.1 uncultured Hungatella sp.
TTGAAAATCCTAATTGCATTACGAGGTAATTATACTTCCTATAATCCGAATTATCGAAAGTTGAGGTCTCAAATGGCTTGAAAGGAAAAGGACCCTGCAAAAAAATATAGGTCAAATATAGGACAAAAAGCAGGGTGGCGTGTGGCAAAAACTATCCAAAATGCTAGATGAGTAGAAAATCAAGATTCAGTTCTAAATACAAAGCAGAATATATCTGCATTGTAGCACAAGAATAAAATATGTAAACAGCCAAATAAATTTTCTTAAACAGCCTTTTTCGAAATAGTGTTGTAGAATTGAATATTTGATGGTATATTATAGTAATGAACGTAGTTAAGTATCAAAAGAGCAGAGATGGCATTGAGCAGATGATATAGAAGTGTAAAGACACAAAGACACAAAGACACAAAGACACAAAGACACAAAGACACAAAGACACGAAGACACAAACAAAACAATAAAAATACAAAGACATACCAATCCAATGTCCAAAAGACACCCCCAATGTCTGAAAGACATACACAAAGAACAAAGCACAACACACAACTGGAGGTTTATTATGGCGATAAAAAAGAGAAGAGACTGGGCGGCGATTATCGTAGGGCTGCATATCGCAGCCGTGTTAATCGGTCTGCCTATTGTTTACGGGGACTATTATTATAATATTTTGGAGGTTAAATACTATTATTATTGTGGCTGCATCATTACAATGCTGGTGGCGCTGTTTGTTTACGGGATTATTAAAATGACCCGGGAGAAGAGATGGGGCCGGATCCAAATCAGGAATCTTAAAAATGTAAAGATTTTGGAGATATTTTCCATTCCCGATTTGATGCTTATCATGTTTTTGATTGTGGCAGCTATATCTACGGTTTTATCCCCCTTTAAATTTGAGTCCTTCTGGGGCAATGAAGGGCGTTTCAGCGGCTTGTTTTTGCTTACACTGTATACAGTGGTATACTTTTGTATTACAAGATGTCTCCGGGTGCGTGCATGGTATGTAGACCTGTGTTTAGCTGCAGGGCTTGTGGTATGTATATTTGGGCTGACAGATTTTTTTAATCTGGATTTGCTGGGATTTGAAGAATTTCTCACATCAAGCCAAAAAGCCAATTTTACATCATTTATCGGAAATATTAATATGTATACCCAGCTGGTAACCATTTATCTGGGAGTAGCTGCCCTTATGTGGGTTGGGACGAAAAATAAGCTAAGGAGTATCTGGTATTATTTCTGCCTTTGGATTATATATCTGGCTGCCATAACAGGGCAAAGCGATAACGCATATCTGTCCATAGGGGCACTGTTCGCGGTGCTGCCCCTGTACGCCTTCCGCAGCAGAAGAGGAATACGGCGGTATCTTATTCTTGTGGTGACATTTTTAGCCTCGGCAAAGGCAGTCCAGTGGGTCAGCATCCAATATGCGGATCAGGTGGTAGCGATTCACAGCATATATAATATAATTGTGGGATTTGAGAAGCTGAATGTGGTGATATTCGGACTCTGCGCTGTGATAGCGGCATTGTATGTGTTTGACTATGTGACAAAGAAGCAGGACGCTCAGATTACCCCGTGGCTGTGGAGAAGCTGGCTGATTCTCTTAGTGGCAGCAGGCCTGGCTGTCGTCTTTGTTTTGTATGATGCAAATATTGCCGGGAATGGAGAAAGATACGGCTCCCTGCAGCAGTATTTAAAGTTCACTGACTCCTGGGGAAGCAGCCGGGGCTATATTTGGAGAATTGCCCTGGAAAATTATGAGAAAATGCCCCTTATTCAGAAATTGTTCGGACACGGGCCGGATACATTTGGGCTTATCACATATTTTAACAATTTGGCGGAGATGATAGATTCTTATCATCTGCTGTTTGAGAATGCCCACAATGAGTATCTCCAGTATCTTATGACCAATGGAGCTTTCGGTGCGTTCTTTTATGTGGCGTTTTTAGTCAGTGCATTTGCGCTTGTGATAAAAAGGCGGATAAACAGTGTTCACATTATGGCGATGCTGACGGGAGTATTCTGTTATGTGACCCAGGGGGTGGTGAACATCAGCCAGCCTATCGTGACACCTATTATGTGGACTTTGTTGGCTATGTCCGTGGCCGGATGCAGGAAGGATAAGAAGGCTGTCACGGCACTTGAAGAATCAGAATTCCAGACAGGGGATATACAGGAGAAAACAGAAGAGATACCTCCAGGCCAGGCACAGTAACCCCCATGTCTGCCCTCAGGCCCCACCATGAATAAAGGGGGCTGTGAACCCAAGATTTTGACAGTAAACCTGCATGTGCCCGGCAGCGGACAACCCACCGCACATGAAAGTCTGGCGGGCCCATTAGGCATACCTGAATTGATGCCGCCAAATCGGCGGCAGACTTTTAAAGCAAAGGAATGGTAAAAGCTTATGAAATCATCAAATGAATTGCGTACTTTATTACGCTCCATTGACCATAAAAGCTATCCGGCATATAAATCTCTGGCCGGTGGATACCAGTTTGGTATATATCAATTATTTATTGACCATGTACAGGGAGATCCGTTTGCATCGCCTTCCAGCCTCCATATGGAGATTTCTCACAAAGAGGCAGGCTTCCCGGAGATATACTACAAAGCCGGATGCTCCAGAATTGCCCTTGAGGACTTTCTCACCAGGCAGTTTGCATCTCAGGTGGAGGACTTTAATTTTAAGGCGAAAGGCTCAGGAAAAAGCGGGCTTATAGCCATCACCAGGTGTGGGCAGGAGGTTTTAGAGCGCAGCGCGTGCCAGATTACAGATACTAAGGTGATTGTCCGTTTTCATGTGGGCTTCCCTGCCTTTGGAAGGACTATCAATGCAGGAGAGCTGGAGAAGATTCTATTCGATTTTCTGCCCAGATGTGCAGAAAAAAGCTTTCTGTTCAGCAGATTAGACAAAAAGAAAGTAGAGCAGGCTGTCTTTTTGGCGGAGGATCAGGAGGCAGTCAGACAGATCCTGAAGGAAGAGCACCTGACAGGGTTTGTAGCCAACGGTTCTGTTCTGCCAAGAAAAAGCGGTGTGTCAGATCTGCCTATGAGGGACAGTGTTCCCTTTACATCTCCCAGGTCCATGGAACGCACATTGACACTTCCTCACAGAGGGGAGATAAAAGGCATGGCTGTTCCGGCAGGAATTACGCTGATTGTAGGAGGCGGATACCATGGAAAATCCACATTGTTAGACGCCCTTCAGATGGGAGTTTACAATCATATTGCAGGGGATGGCAGGGAATTTGTCATCACGGATCAGACGGCGGTGAAGCTGAGGGCAGAAGACGGACGTTCCATTCGAAATGTGGATATTTCTCTGTTCATCAACGATCTGCCCAACAAAAAGGACACCACATCCTTCTCCACACCTGATGCCAGCGGCAGCACCTCCCAGGCGGCAGGAGTGGTGGAGGGGATAGAATCAGGATCCCACCTGTTTTTGATTGACGAGGACACCTCAGCCACTAATTTTATGGTGCGGGATGATTTTATGCAGCAGGTCATCAGCCGTGAGAAGGAGCCTATTACGCCTTTTCTGGAACGGGCCAGAGAATTATACGAGAAGGCGGATATCTCCACCATCCTGGTGGCAGGAAGCTCAGGCGCATTTTTCTATATTGCGGATAAAATTTTGCAGATGGATTGTTATCGTCCCATAGATATAACAGACAGGGTAAAGGAATTGTGCAAAGAACATAAGGCTCCGAGGATTCAGGCGCCTGGATTTGCAATTCCGGATTTCAAACGATCGCTGGCCACAGCCAGAGGAAAGAGAGGTGAAAATATCTACGATCTGAAATATGCACACAACGAAAGAAAAAACGGAGGAGAACGCCGTCATGACAGCATGAAAGTAAAGACTATGGGGCGGGATGGATTCTCTCTGGACAGAGAAAATGTAGACTTGCGTTATGTGGAACAGCTGGCTGACAGTGAACAGACCAGCGGACTGGCATATCTGCTGCGATATGGTCTGGAACAGGTAATTGATGGGAAGAAGACAGTGCAGCAGACAGTGCAGATTCTCTGGGATTTACTGGAACGAAAGGGATGGGAACCTTTCTGCGGGGCCTATATACCTTGCGGGCTGGCAAAACCAAGAAAGCAGGAAATTTTTGCCTGCCTGAACCGGTTCCGGGGATAAACTCCGGAACGAAAAAGGCCTGCTTTATCTGGTTCCCTTCCACTTTCCGTCGGAATTGACATAATAGTTATCGATCCAGGTATCCGCGGCCATAACGCCGTCTTGATCAAAGTAATACCAGGAACCCTTTGTCTTGAACCAACCTGTTTTTTTGTATCCGTCTTTGTCCAGATAATAGCGGTTATTGTTGTCGTCTATCCAACCGGTGACACTTTCGCCTTCGTCGTTTAAATAAGTCCAGGTATGATCCTCATGCTCCGTCCAGGTCCCTGCAAAAAGAGGGAAGGAGGAGATAAGCATCATCAGAAATGAAAGAATAACTGCAATGACTCCTTTGCGTCTCATATACATACAACCTCCGTTGTTATTTACTAACAACAGTATATCATAGGGATAAACGCTTGCATAGATAAAAAGTTTTTTTCAAATCTTACGATTTTGAGACACTTTTCTTAACGAAAAAGGCAGAAGGAGAAAAATCTTTTCGACATTTTTAGAAAAGGAAATTTTGGCAGGATTCTACAGGTGGTATCCGGAACAGAATAACAACAGCATATCTAGTGGGACGCTGAAAAATAAAAAAAGATTTCAGGAACTTTTGACATTAAAAAAAGAAAAATGTCGAATTACGCGCTTGAATCCGCTTTTCAAACCCGGAGAAATACGGTATATTTAAGCCAGTTCCCAAAAAAGGAGGCTCAATTTATGAGTGAAAAGGAGAAGTTGTCAGTATTAGAGTCAGAGAATCGAAGATTGAAAACGGACAATGACAGGTTGCTGGAAATTGTAGCCCAGATGCGGGTGACATTAAATCGTTTGATTCTTCAATACATCTCTGCAGATTCAGAAGGTAAGGGGTAATAATGTAGGGGGGAGTTATAAACTCCCCTGGTTTTTTATTTATGTAGGAATACAGGGGCTGCCAGATCATTTTTGGGCACCTTTTAGCTCCAGCAGTTCACGTTCCAGTTTTTTGATTAGATGGAGCTGATCCCAGATGGTCTGGTGCATCCAGTCAATGGTTTCGTTGAGACGTTTGTTTTCCTGCTCCAGCGCAGTGACTTCCTGTGTCAGATGACCGATAATTTCTCGTTGATTGAAAACCTTCGCCGGGGCACAGATTCTTTGAACAAGGGAAGCGGAAGCATTGATGATCAGCTGGCTGATTAAGCGGTCGCGTTCTTCATAATTCAGGTCCATAAAGTCCTGATAGCGCATATCCATCAATGCCATTTTGCAATCGCAGTTAGGACACACGGCATTCTTAGGAAGCTGGTAATAAGCATAATAGCCACATTTCTTACAATAATACACGGATAAATCTCTCATAATTTATTCCTCCCCCATATTGAAAGCAAGGCATACTTCCCCTTAAAGTAATATAACGGAAAAAACGACAATTTATAACCGCAAATATTAAAAAATATAAAAAAATTCTATATTTGTGTAAATAAACAGTATGAAAATGGGACTGAGGCACAAGGTGCGGCAGTCCCATTTCTGAACGGATGGCGGAGTCTGTTTTGACAGACCGGTTATTTAGTTGCTGGATTGGATGACACCGTTTACATCGATGGTCCAGATGTTTTCAAATGCATCCTTTAAATCACGGTATCCGGTACCCAGATCCGGACGCTCAGAGGACTTGGAGCTGGAAGATGCTTTCTGAATCGTACCGGAAGCATTTACCAGGTAGTTTTTGCCCTCAAAAGCTACAGGAGCATACCGCATATAAGATTCTGCCTGCTGACGAAGCCCGCTGATATAGATGACATTGTCACGGATCCCGTGGAAGCCCTGGCCCAGCTTTTCGCTGTCAGTGTGGAAGAACCATGTCTGTGTAACACCGGATTCCTCATCTACAATGGTCTGCTTACCAGTTTTCATAGCGCCGTCAGCACCAAAGTAGTAGTTGGCATTGGAGCCGTCCTCCAGAGTGATAACCTGAAGTCCTGTCTGCATCTCGCCCTTCTCATTGAAACAATGGCGTACACCGCCGA
The DNA here is from genome assembly GCA_910585435.1 of uncultured Hungatella sp. GTDB lineage: Bacteria > Bacillota > Clostridia > Lachnospirales > Lachnospiraceae > UBA3402. The sequence continues at coordinate 6,151 of CAJUEJ010000020.1, forward strand.
CACGGAAGATCTGGATATCCTTTTCTGCAAAGTAAGGCTTGCCGTTCTTGAAGTAGAATTTATAAAGATCATCTTCACTGCTAAGGCCTGGAATTCCGTAAATGGTCATCCAGCCGGAAGCACGGGAACCGTCTTCGTTGTAATACTGATAACCGTCAGCGTTATTTTTGGAGACTGCCTGCTCCTGGTCGGAAGCGCCGTCCTGGGAAGGAGCCTGCTGTTCGCCGGAAGCGCCATCCTGAGAAGGAGCCTGCTGCTCGCCGGAAGCGCCGTCCTGAGAAGGAGCCTGCTGCTCAGTGGAAGCGCCATCCTGAGAAGGAGCCTGCTGCTCAGCGGAAGCGCCGTCCTGGGAAGCCCCCTGCTGCCCAGCATCGCTGGCCTCGGCATCATTTTCCTGTCCGGCATCAGCAGCCGGTGCCTGCTGGGGTAGCTTGTACCAGCCAGTTATCATTTTGCCGTTTTCAAAAGTGTAATAATTACCGTTTATTTTTCTGTCAATCTGATTTTCAACTCTCTGTCCGTCACTGTTAAAGTAAGACCATGTGATTTCCAGATCTGCATCATCGTCGTCAGTGGTCGTCTGTACCCAGCCCTTTTTCATGGCGCCGTCCCCAGGCTTTCCAAAGTAGTAGTTTGCGCCGTCGATCTCTACCAGGCCGGTGGCCATACGTCCGTCGCTGTCAAAGTAGTAGGTCTGCTCATTGACGGTTCTGAACTTGGAAACAGTCATTTTGCCATCGTTTCCGTAGTAATACCAGTAGGACTCAGGGCTGTCCTCAGAGTAGTCATAATCTTCGTTGGGGATAATCACCCACTGATTCGAAACTCTTTTTCCGTCAGCGCCTACATAATACTCATCTATCTGGCGGTCAACGGAAATATTCCCGTCTTCATCTAAATAGTACCAGCCGTCGTCTTTCTTCTTCCAGGTATCGGTTAAAAAGTAACCGTCAGAATCATAAAACTTCCAATCCTCGTCTTCCTGTACCCAGCCCGTGGACTGTGCCAGAACCGGAGAAGCAAAAACCGGGGCAAATGCGGTCATCACTGCCGCAGTGGATAATACAGCCGTTAACTTAATGTGTTTTTTCATAAATTCTTCTCTCCTTTTTTATGTGGCCGATAATCCGTCGTTGCATTACTGTTGCATTATAACCCATAAGCGGGAGGGGTGAAAGTGTAGGTTGATGGTAAATATGGCAGGCTTAAGCAATAAAACCGCTTTTACTATAAAAATATTTATGATATACTTACGTAAGATTTAGCCATTTGCCGGTTAAACGGATGTGAAAAGACCCTGCATGGCTGAAAACAAGGGAAAATTGTAACGGTTCAGATAGGTCTGCGCGTTCACCGCGCTGACCGTAGGAAAATGTAGCGGTTACGAAAATTTTCGCTTCCTGGAAAGAAAAGGGGCGAAAAGCTACAAGTTTGAGAGAAGGAGTGACTGCATATGAGGATAAAGGTCTCCGATTATATTGCAAAACAGTTGGTGAAACATGGGATTACACAGGTATTTTCCGTAACCGGCGGAGGAGCGATGCATTTGAATGATGCCCTGGGACATGAAAAAGGACTTACATGTCTGTATCAGCATCATGAGCAGGCATGTGCCATTGCGGCAGAAAGCTATGCCAGAATTCACAATAAGATCGGAGCTGTGTGTGTAACTACAGGGCCGGGGGGTACCAACGCCATCACAGGCGTGCTGGGTGGCTGGCTGGATTCCATTCCCATGCTTATTCTGTCCGGGCAGGTGCGGTATGACACTACGGCTAGGTGGTCAGGGGTAGGCATCCGGGCTATGGGAGATCAGGAATTTGACATTACAAAAGCCGTGGCCTGTATGACAAAATACTGCGAGATGGTAATCGATCCAAAGAAAATCCGCTATTGCCTGGAAAAGGCGGTTTACCTTGCGTACTCCGGAAGGCCGGGGCCTGCCTGGCTGGATATTCCGCTGGATGTGCAGGGCGCATACGTAGAGGAAGAAGAGCTGGAGGGGTTTGATCCCAAGGCCAGCGGGCCGGAGCAGGGCCTGACAGAGAAGCTGCCAGGCAAAGTCACAGACGAGACCGCCGCTGTCATCATCGAGAAAATCCGCCGGGCCAGACGTCCGGTACTCAACGCAGGCAACGGGATCCGGATTGCAGGAGCCTACCCTGTATTCTGTCGCGTGGTAAGAAAGCTGGGGATTCCGGTGGCCACTGGCTGGAACAGCCAGGATTGTATGGAGACAGAGGATCCCTTATATGTGGGACGTGCAGGCGGCATGGGAGACAGGCCCGGGAATTTTGCAGTACAGAACAGCGACCTGGTATTTTCTGTGGGAAGCCGTCTGAGTATCCGCCAGGTAGGATATAATTATGAGACATGGGCAAGAGAAGCATACACCATTGTCAATGATATAGATATAGAAGAGCTGAAAAAGCCCAGCGTTCACGTGGACATGCCGGTTCACGCAGATGCCAGAGATCTTCTGGAAGCGCTGGACAGGGTGCTGGACAGAGAGAAGACGCCTGTTTTTGACGGCGGAAAAGGATTAAGAGACATGACCTGGACAGAGACCTGCCAGATGTGGAAAAAGACGTACCCGGTGGTGCAGCCTGAGCATCTGCTGCCAGATGATACGAAGGAAGCCAATGTCTATGCCCTGGTACAGGAACTGAGCAGCCGGTTAAAAGAGAATCAGATTACCGTGTCAGGCAATGGATCGGCCTGTGTGGCAGGCGGCCATGCCTATATTATAAAGAAGGGACAGCGCTTTATCTCCAATTCTGCAGTTGCCTCCATGGGGTATGATCTCCCTGCGGCTATCGGCGCCTGTGTGGCGGCCCTGGAGGGAGGAGATTTTGCGGAGGACATTATTCTTCTGACAGGAGACGGAAGCATCCAGATGAATCTTCAGGAGCTTCAGACTATCATCCATCACAGGATGCCCATCAAGATTTTTCTGATTAACAACGGAGGCTACCATTCCATCCGCCAGACACAGAAGAATTTCTTCGGCGAGCCTCTGGTGGGAATCGGCGTGGACAGCGGGGACTTAAGTTTTCCGGATATGGGGAAACTTTCCCGGGCTTATGGGTATCCTTATATTAGTGCACGCCATAACAGCCAGCTGGCGGGAGCCATAGAGGAGACTCTTGCCATAAAAGGGCCGGCAATCTGTGAGATATTCGTGACAGTGGATCAGAATTTTGAGCCCAAGTCCTCAGCCAAGAGAATGCCAGACGGGACCCTGACCTCTCCGCCGTTAGAGGATTTGTCCCCGTTTCTTCCTGAGGAGGAGATGGACGCCAACATGATAATCCCCAGAATTAAGGAGGGATGACAGTTGAATGCAGTTGTGACAGGGGCTACCAGCTTCATAGGCACCCACCTGATCCGCAGGCTTTTAAAGGAAGGCGTCCATGTATATGCAGTTATCCGCCCCGGCTCCTCCAACAAAAAAGCACTGGATACCGTGGCAGAGGAATCGGAGAGAGAGAAGCAGAATGGGCAGCAGGCAGCCCGGATCCACGTGATAGAATCAGAATTAAGCCAGCTGGATGCACTTGATGAGAAGATCCCAAAGCCATGCCATCTTTACTTCCATCTGGGATGGGACGGATCCGGCAGCGATAACAGGAAAAAAGGGGATGTGCAGCACCAAAATGCTGTCTATGCCCTGAGAGCCCTGGAGGGCGCCAGGAAATCAGGATGCAGCCGTTTCCTGTTCAGCGGATCCCAGGCAGAATATGGGATCTGCCAAAGCCTGATGACAGAGGACAGGGAATGCCGTCCCGTATCAGAGTACGGAAAGGCCAAGGCTTTCTTCTACCGCCAGGCAGTGGACAGCATCGCCCGATGGAAAAAAGAAGATCCAAAGCTGGAGCTTGAATTCATCCATACCAGGATTTTCAGCATCTATGGCCCTGGAGATCATCCCGGCTCCCTGGTGGAGACATGCCTGGATACATTTCTTCGCGGCGAAACCATGAAGCTGGGAGCCTGTACCCAGCAGTGGAACTTCCTGTATATAGAAGATCTGGTTGAGGCTCTCTGGACTCTGGCAGTCTGTGAAGCACCTGCAGGATACAGGGGAGAGCCGGGAGAAGACGGCATATATAATCTGGCAGCCGACAGGGATGCCACCATGCCTCTGAGCGCCTATGTGGAAACCATGCGAAAGCTTTGCGGGGGCAGAGGCAGCTGTGTCTACGGAGCCCTGCCGCCCAACGCGGAGGGGCAGGCCAACCTGATTCCGGATATTGAAAAGATAAAGAGAAAGACAGGATGGAATCCCAGGATTTCCTTTGAGGAGGGGATTGGCCGGATTCTTGAGACAGAAAAAAAGGCAGGGCGGGAACTACTATGAAAAAAACAACTTGTATTCTATGCGGGCAGCCGCTGGAAAAAAAAGAACTGATAGCTTTTGAGGGAATGCCGGCCTCAGCCCAGGACATTCCGGATGAACAGGAGGTAGACAAAGATCAGGGAGTCACCCTCCGGCTTCACCAGTGCCAAAGCTGCGGGCTGGTACAGTTTGACTGCGAGCCGGTAGGCTACTACCGGGATGTGATCCGATCCGGCGGATATTCCACAACCATGGCGGATTTGAGAACCAGCCAGTATAGACACCTTATAGATACCTATCATCTGGAAGGAAAGAAGTTTCTGGAAGTAGGGTGCGGCAGAGGCGAATTTATGAAGACCCTGACAGGATTTCCGGTGGAGGCCTACGGGGTGGAGCACAGGCAGGAGCTGGTGGAAATCGCCGTGAAGGACGGGCTGAAGGTAGTGGAGGGCTTTACAGAGGACACCTGCACCATTCTTGGGGATAACGGCCCTTATGATGTGTTTTTATCCTTTAATTTCCTGGAGCATCAGCCTGAGCCAGGGGTGATGCTTCAGTGTATCCGGAACAATCTGACAGAACACGGCATGGGTTTGATTACAGTACCCAGTCTGGAATATATCCTTAAGTACAACGGCTATTATGAACTCCTTCGGGACCATATTGCTTACTATACCTTTGATACCCTGAGACAGCTTTTGGAGACCAACGGATTTCAGGTTCTGGAAGAGGAGATGGTTAACCGGGATACCTTGTCTGTCATCGTGAGAAAGATCCCGGAGCCGCTGGGAATCGGTGAAGCCTTCGGGAGAGGGAATATAACTCCGCTAGACATTTCAGGCCTGTCCGCCAGCTACAGGGATATCTGCCGCCAGATGGAAAAGCTCTGCACCAGTCTGGAAAAGGGGGGCAAATCCATGGCAATCTGGGGGGCCAGCCATCAGGGCTTTACCCTGGCGGCAACCACAATTCTGAAAAATCATGCCAGGTATATCATAGATTCGGCCCCCTTTAAGCAGGGAAAATATGCTCCGGCTTCCCATCTGCCCATCGTATCACCGGATCATTACAAAGATGATCCTACAGATGTGCTGCTGATCGTGGCCCCTGGCTATACAGAAGAGATTGCAGCCTGTATCCGGACCCGTTTTGGAACCGACGTAAAAATACTGACACTGAGAAGTGATAAAGTGGAGGAACTGTCATGAAGGCATTTGTGCTGAAAAAACCTGGCCAGGTGGGGTGGGAAGATGTGCCGGAGCCTGTGCCTGGCCCTTATGGGGCGATTCTGGAGCCGGTAGCCATGGCCCCCTGTTCTTCAGACGTCCATACCGTGTTTGGAGGAGGTTCTCCCAAAGCGCCTAATCTGGTTCTGGGACATGAGTGTGTGGCCCGGATAGTAGAGACAGGGGAGCTGGTGGAGGATTTTAAACCAGGGGAGACTGTGGCAGTACCTGCTATCACACCGGACTGGAGGGCCAGAGGGATCCAGGATCACAATTTTAAGCATGCGTCAGCGCCTTTTTCCGGCCATCAGCTGGGGAGAAGCCAGCCGGGAGTGTTTGCAGAGCGGTTCCTGATCCCAGATGCAGATACCACCCTGGCCAGGATTCCGGAGGGTATTTCCACAGAGCAGGCCCTGATGTGTGTGGATGTGGTAACCACAGGGTTTACAGGGGCGGAGAACGGGAACATTAAATTCGGAGACACGGTGGTGGTCATGGGCATCGGCCCCATCGGCCTTATGGCAGTGGCCGGCGCAGCATTAAAAGGCGCATCCCGGATCCTGGCTGTAGGCAGCCGCCCTGTATGTGTAAAACGGGCTCTGGAGATGGGGGCCACAGAGGTGCTAAATTACAGGGACGGGGATGTGGTGCAGCAGGTTCTGGAACGGACAGATGGCGTGGGAGCAGACTGCGTCATTGTCTGCGGCGGCGGCGACCAGGTGTTTGCCCAGGCAGTTGACATGGTCCGCTACGGCGTGGGAGTGGTATCCAACATCAACTATTTCGGAGGTACAGGAGATCTTCCCTTTCCCAAGTTCTCCGGAGGGCGGGGGATGGCGGGAAAGACCATTCGCACGGAGCTGGCAGAGGGAGGAAGGGTCCGCATCGAGAGAATGCTTGCCATGGTAAAATACGGGCGGATTCATCCCGAGAAGCTGGTGACTCACCGCCTGAAAGGATTTGACAAAATAGAGCAGGCGCTGTATCTTATGAGAGATAAGCCAGAGGATTTGATTAAGGTTATGGTGACTATGGAGTGAGGAGAGTACTATGAAGACGATCAGCATCGTGGTGCCTTGTTATAATGAAGAGGAAAATGTGGAGGCCCTGGCAGATGCCTTGCGAGATACATTTAAGACAAGCCTGCCTGGCTATGGATATGAGATCATTTTTATTGACAATGATTCCAGGGATAAAACAAGAGACATTATCCGCAGGCTGGCAGGCGGCGATAAGAATATCAAAGGCATTTTCAATGCAAAGAATTTCGGGCAGTTTAATTCCCCCTATTATGCCATGCTTCAAAGCACCGGCGATTGTACCATATTGATGGCAGCAGATTTCCAGGATCCTGTGGACATGATTCCCGGATTTGTGAAAGAGTGGGAGAATGGCTACAAGATTGTCATCGGCATCAAGAAATCTAGCCAGGAGAATAAGCTTATGTACTGGCTGCGGGGCTGCTACTATAAACTGATTAAGAAGCTGTCCAGCGTGGAGCAGATTGAGCAGTTTACTGGCTTTGGCCTGTATGACAGACGGTTTATCGATGTGCTGCGGAGCCTGGACGATCCCACCCCGTTTTTGCGGGGGATCGTGGCAGAATTAGGCTTCCACAGAAAAGAAATCCCATATGAGCAGCCTCTTCGCCGGGCAGGAAAGACAAGCAATAATTTTTACAAGCTTTATGACGCGGCCATGTTAAGCTTTACTTCTTATACGAAAGTGGGGCTGCGCCTGGCTACCATATTCGGCGGTTTCTGCAGCGCAGCCAGCATGGTCATCGCCATCATCTATCTGGTGATGAAGCTGATGTACTGGGATCGGTTTGCGGCAGGCATGGCGCCGTTGCTTATCAGTATGCTTTTTTTAGGATCCGTCCAGATATTTTTCATCGGCGTGGTGGGAGAATATATTCTGTCCATCAATTCCCGGGTGATGCGGCGGCCTTTGGTAGTGGAAGAGGAGCGAATCAATTTCGAAGAGGTACAGGATGAAACATAATGTAGACGTGGTCCGGATTCGGGAGAATTCTATCCAGCTGAACGGATGGGTCATCGGAAAGACACCGGAGTCCAGGCCCGAATTCATGGTGGAGGACAAAAAAGGCAGGCTCTTGAAATTTCAGTATGTCTCCACAAGACGGGACGATGTCAGCCAGATTTATTATGGAAAGACATATGACAGAGACTTTGGATTTGATATCCAGTTTCCCTATGAGCGAGGAAAAGACTATTATCTGGTGATCCGGTGCGACGGACGGAAGGCACGGATCAAATACAACGAGGAATTAATCGAAAAACGTGCCAGCGTGGCCCACAAACGGCTGCAGAAAATCAAGGATCTGATGAATATGGAGACGGTTCATGTGGCTCTGGATTTCTGGAAGGAAAACGGCCTCAGGGCGCTGCTTGTGAAATCCACCCATAAGCTTCAGGGCCTGGACAATGATTATGACTACGGAGAGTGGTACTCTCTCACAAAGCCTTCCCAGGAGGAACTTAAGAGACAGAGAGAGGAGCATTTTCCTGTGGAACCTAAATTTTCCATTGTGATCCCTCTCTACAAGACACCGGAGCGGTATCTGAGAGAGATGCTGGATTCCATAGAAGAACAGACCTATGAAAACTGGGAGCTGTGCCTGGCAGACGGAAGCCCCCAGGGAGAAGACGTGTCTGCTGTGGTGGACACATACAGGAAAAAGGATCCCAGAGTCCGGTACAGGCGGCTGGAGGGCAACAAAGGAATCTCGGACAATACCAACGCGGCTATGGAAATGGCAGAGGGGGATTTCATTGTCCTGGCGGATCATGACGATGCCATGACAAGAGATGCCCTGTATGAGTGTGCCAAGGCTGTCAATGCCCATCCCGGGTGCCAGGTCATATACTCGGATGAGGACAAGATGGATATGGACGGCGGCGCTTTGTTTGATCCCCACTTTAAGCCGGACTTCAATCCGGATCTTTTATGCAGCGTCAACTATATCTGCCATCAGTTTGTGGTGAAGAAGGAGCTGGTTCAGAAGGTAGGTGGCCTTCGCAGGGAGTTTGACGGTGCCCAGGACTATGACTTTATCTTCCGGTGTACGGAACAGGCTCAGGAGATCTGTCATATTCCCAAGGTGCTGTATCACTGGCGGTGCCATCAGGGCTCCACGGCCAGCAATCCCCAGAGCAAAATGTATGCCTTTGAGGCTGGATCCAGAGCCATTATGGAGCATTATAAGAGGATGGGGATTCCTGCGCTGAAGGTGGAAAAAGGGGTGGACTACGGGATCTACCATACAATCTTTGACATTCCCGGCCAGCCTCTGGTGTCAGTGATTATACCCAACAAGGATCACCACAGGGATCTGGATCTGTGCGTCCGCTCCATAATTACGAAAGGAACCTATAAAAATCTGGAATTTGTGGTGGTGGAGAACAACAGCACGGAGCCTGAGACCTTCGCGTACTATGAAAAGCTTCAGGAAGAATTCCCCCAGGTGCGTGTGGTTACATGGCCCAGGGAGTTTAACTATGCGGCCATCAACAACTTTGGAGTCTCCCACGCCAGGGGAGAATACCTACTGTTTTTAAATAACGATACAGAACTGATCGCAGAAAATTTTGTGGAGGAGCTGCTGGGCTTCTGCCAGAGAGATGATGTGGGAATCGCAGGCGCAAAGCTTCTGTACCAGGATGATACCATCCAGCATGCAGGGGTGGTGGTAGGCTTCGGCGGCGTGGCAGGACATACGTTTATCGGGCTTCACAAGGCAGAAAACAGTTATTTCCACAGGGCTATGTGTGCCCAGGATTACAGTGCCGTGACCGCGGCCTGCATGATGAGCAAAAAGTCTGTATTTGAGAAGGTGGGAGGCTTCAGCGAGAATTTTGCGGTGGCATTTAATGATATTGACTACTGCATGAAGGTGAGAAGCCTGGGAAAACTGGTGGTTTTTGCCCCCTATGCTCTTTTGTACCACTATGAGTCCAAGTCAAGAGGGCTGGAGGACACACCGGAGAAGGTGGCGAGGTTTAACCGGGAGGTGGCAAAATTTGCCAGGAAGTGGCCGGACATTTTAAGAGACGGAGACCCTTACTACAATCCTAACCTGACTCTGCGCAAATCCAATTTTGCACTGAGAGATTTGAAGAAAGAGGGAATCGGACAGCCCTATCAGCTGGATCCGGCCATATTGGAACTGATGAAAGAAGAGGAATAAGCCATGGCGGAAAAAGTGACAGTGATCATTCCCAATTACAACGGGTTAAAATTTATGAGGCCCTGTATGGAAGCCTTAAGGCAGCAGACCTGCCGGGAGTTCCAGGTTCTGGTGGTGGACAACGGCTCCGACGACGGCAGCGTGGAATGGCTGAAGGAGCAGGGGATCCCAACCATATTTTTAAAGGAAAACACAGGCTTTACCGGCGCCGTGAATGTGGGAATCAAAGCGTCCCATACAGAGTTTGTGCTGCTTTTAAACAATGACACCGTGGCTGATCCCAGGCTTGTGGAGGAGCTTTTGAAAGCCATACAGCAGTCACAGCGGATTTTTGCCGTCAGCAGCAAGATGATCCAGATGCATCACAGAGAGCTGATGGATGATGCCGGGGACATGTACAGCCTTCTGGGATGGGCGTACCAGAGAGGGGTGGGAAGAAGCTCCAAAGGCTATAACCGGCCCAGGGAGGTATTTTCCGCCTGTGCGGCGGCTGCCATATATCGGAGAAAGGTGTTTGAAACCATCGGATATTTTGATGAGATGCATTTTTGCTATCTGGAAGATATTGACGTGTGCTACAGGGCAAAGATTTTCGGATACCATAACCGGTATTGCCCTACAGCGGTGATCTGTCACGTGGGAAGTGCCACCAGCGGATCCAAATACAATGGGTTTAAGGTGCGGCTGGCAGCCCGGAATAATGTGTATTTAAACTATAAGAATATGCCTTTAGGCCAGATTCTCATAAACAGCCTGCCTCTGGCTGCGGGAATCTGTGTGAAATACGGATTTTTTAAGAAGATCGGTTTCGGGAAAGAGTATGTACAGGGAGTGAAGGAAGGATTTGCCACTATGAGAAAATGCAGGAAGGTGGCCTATTCCCCGGCCAATCTCCCCAATTATCTTTCAATTCAGTGGGAATTGATTATGGGCACCGGCATTTATGTTTACGAGTTTCTCAGCAGACAGCTGAGGAAATTGATATGAAATCCTTCAGGAAATCCTGCTGCAGGCAAAATTTTCAAGAAATTTCTAATAAATTAAGAGAAATTTAATGGCAGGATGGATGTTTTCATGTATAATGTATGAAATATAGAGTTACATTAATGCTAAGGTGAAAAAAATGATAAAAAACAATCAGCAGAAGTTAAACAGGCTGCATGTGGTCCTGGATGCCGTGGTGATTGTCATATCCTACCTGGTGGCATGGGGGCTGCTGATTCTGGGAAACCGGCTTTTCAGCCCTCAGACCAAGGTACTGTCGGCGCGGTTTTATTTCGCTATGCTGGTGTGGATTGTACCCTTATATCTGGTTCTGTATACATTTTTTAATCTGTATACCCCTAAAAGGGTTCAGCAGCGGCGATATGAGCTTGCCAATATATGCAAGGCCAATGCCATAGGCCTTTTGATTATAACCCTGGTTTTGTTTGTTCTTAAAAAGAACCCGTTTTTCAACAACTTTTCTACCAGGATGGTGTTCTTTTTCTTTGCCGTGAATATTGTGGCAGAGACTTTTGAGCGAAATTTAATAAGATATGTATTGCATTCTATGCGCTCTAAGGGCTATAATCAGAAGCATATCCTGCTCATCGGCTACAGCAGGGCGGCGGAAGGGTTCATAGACCGCGTGCTGAGCAACCCGGAATGGGGATATCAGATCAAAGGCGTCCTGGATGATAATTCCAAACCGGGCAGAGAATACAGAGGTGTCCGGGTCCTGGGGGCCACGGCGGAGCTGGCAGACATTCTGGCACAGAACACCCTGGATGAGATCGCCATCACATTGAGTCTGGGAGAGTATGTGAAGCTGGAACGGCTTGTGGCTGTGTGTGAAAAATCAGGCGTCCATACCAAGTTTGTCCCTGATTATAACCATGTGATTTCCACCCGGCCGTTTATGGAGGATCTTCAGGGGCTGCCGGTTATCAATATCCGCCATGTGCCCTTAAATGATCCGCTGAACCGTTTTATAAAACGAAGCGTGGATATTTTCGGTGCGGTTGTGGGGATTGTCCTGTTTTCGCCGGTTATGCTTCTGACAGCGGCTATTATTAAAATGACTTCCCCGGGGCCTCTTATTTTCAGACAGGAGAGAATCGGCCTTCACAACCGGCCGTTTTATATGTATAAATTCCGTTCCATGGAGGTGCAGCCTCCTTCCACAGAGAAGAATAAGTGGACAACTCCTCATGACCCCAGGGTGACCCCTATCGGCAGATTTATCCGCAGGGTCAGCATTGACGAGATGCCGCAGTTTTTTAATGTTTTAAAAGGGGATATGAGCCTGGTGGGGCCCAGGCCGGAGAGACCTTTTTTTGTGGAGCGGTTTAAGGAAGAGATTCCAAGATATATGATAAAGCATCAGGTTCGGCCGGGCATGACCGGCTGGGCCCAGGTAAACGGGTATCGGGGTGATACCTCCATAACAAAACGGATTGAGCATGACTTGTATTATATTGAGAATTGGACGTTGGGGTGGGATTTTAAGATATTGTTTCTGACTTTTTTTAAAGGATTTATCAATAAAAATGCGTATTAATAACTAAGAGGTTGATACATGGACTATAGGAATGATGAAGTAGAGAACAGCCGGGGAAGAAGCCAGCAGAGAGCAGCAGGCCATCAGCCGATGCAGAGATATTCTCAGGACGGTCAAACGTACGGGGAACAGCCAGGCGGCCAGGGGTATACAGGACAGCCGGGCGGTTATCAGCCGGGGGGCCAGGGATATGGGAGCCAGCCAGGGGGCTGTCAGCCAGGCGGTCAGACATACGCAGGCCAGGCGGGAGGCCGTCACACATATGAGAACCAGACATATGCAAGGCAGGCGGGAGGTCATCAGGCAGGCGGCCAGCGGTATGGGAGCCAGCCAGGAGGCCATCAGCCAGGCGGCCCGTCCCACAGCGGCCAGCAGCCCGGAGGCCGGAGGGTGGCCGGTGGCCAGTACGGCAGCCAGCAGAGTATCGCCAAGGCCAGAGCTGTCAGCAAGCGGAGAGAAGAGCTGGAGAACCTGCGCAGGGACAGAGACCGGAAAAAGCGGCTTAAGAGACGTATCATTGTGATGATCGTGGCAGAGTGCTTCACCCTGGCTGCTATTTTCGGATATGCCTACTTCGCAAGGCGCATCAGCCTGATGCCCAGGCCGGATGTAGACAAGAAAAATGTTATTAATGATGATTTGCAGGTGGAAGACTTAGAGAAGATGAAAGGCTATTGGATGATAGCCGTTTTTGGCGTTGACAGCCGTAACGGAAGCGTCGGGGCCGGCAATCAGTCAGATGTAAATATGATCTGCTGTATCAACCAGGATACAGGAGAGATCCGCCTGGTGTCCGTGTTCAGGGATACCTACCTGAATACCAATGATGAAGGACGGTACAGTAAGTTTAATGAGGCCTACGCCAGAGGAGGCCCGGAGCAGGCCCTGAAATTTTTAAATAAGAATCTGGACTTAAATATTACGGACTACATTACATTCAGCTGGAGGGCCGTTGCAGAAGGAATCAATATTCTGGGCGGTGTGGATCTGGAGATCAGCAAGGCGGAATTCCGCTTTATCAACGGTTTTATCACAGAGACCGTAAAGGGTACCAACCTTGGCTCCACACAGCTGAAAAGCGCGGGGATGAATCATCTGGACGGTGTCCAGGCCGTTGCCTATGGACGTCTGCGTCTGATGGACACGGATTTCGCCCGTACGGAGCGGCAGAGAAAGATTATTGAGCTGGCATTTGCCAAGGCCAAGCAGGCAGATTATCCTACCCTCAATAATATTCTGGTGACAGTGCTTCCCCAGGTATCCCATAATCTGGACTTTGTAGATTTGACAAACGTGGCGCTGAGTATCAGCAAATATCATATCGGAGAGACTGCCGGCTTCCCCTTTGCCAGAACCAATCTGGTGATTCCCGGCAAGGGCGATTGTGTAATCCCTCAGACGTTGGAGTCCAATGTCAGTGAGCTTCACACCTTCCTGTTCGGCGATGACGGGTATCAGCCTACGGAGACAGTAAAGCAGCTCAGCAATAAGATTTCTTCTGACACTGGTATGTATAAGCAGGGCAAGAGCGTGGGACATGTGTCGACAGAAGGCTATCTGCCCAGTGAGACCACTGCCCCGCGGGAGACCAGAGAAGAAGAGACCACAGAAGCAGAGGAGACCACCCAGGCCCAGGAGACAGATGCGTTCGGCAATCCTTTACAGCCTTCCGAGAGCAATACCAACAGGATTCCCGGAATTGGTGAGACGGACGAGTTCGGCAACCTGGTAGACGGGCCTGAGACAGAGGATCCGGATGATCCCTGGAACGGACAGATCCTGCCAGGCGGGAATAACCCGGCAAACCCGCAGAATCCTACAAATCCTGCAAACCCGACGAATCCGACGAATCCGACGAATCCGGTTAATCCTGCTGACCCAGGCGCTACCGACCCATCCAATCCTAACCCGTCCCAACCGGGTGATATAGGGAACGGGCCAGGGGATCAGGTGACAGGCCCCGGAGGAGGCCCAGGCAATCCTTCCTCTTCAGACGTCTATGGCCCAGGCAATCCCGGCAATTCGAATCAGGGACAGAACGGCTATAATGGAGGCGACCCTGCCGGGCCTGGATACGTGCAGGATCCGGACAGCGGAAATATAATCTTTGATAACGGTACAATCCTGGGACGATAAAAACAGAGATTGCCACACAGAAAACCGGACCGAAAAGAAACTGCTTTTGGTCTGGTTTTCACTATTTTATAAAAGTTTCATCACAATTTAGTCACAAAACACTGCTATAGTATGTTCATAGCCGATGAAACAGAAGGAATGACATAACAGCCGGGATACCCGGCAGCTGCAAATAGACAGAGACAAAAAGCCTATGACATCGGACAGAAAGGAGACAGGTGAAGATGTACGATGAAAATGCAGATAAAAAGTTAAATGAAGAGGGGACGCCAAACTTTATTTTAAAAGATCAGACTACAGCCGGCTTCAGCAGCCAGGACAGCCACAGCCCTCAGTACCAGAACCCGGCTGGCCAGGGAGAAAACCAAAATTCCCAGTACCAGACTACAGCCAGCCAGGACAGCCAGAATGTTCAGTACCAGACTACAGCCAGCCAGGACAGCCAGGCCCCTCAGTACCAGAACCCAGCCGTCCAGGGCAGCCAGAATCCTCAGTATCAGAATGCAGCCGGTCAGGACAGCCAGGCCTCCCAGTACCAGAACCCAGCCGTTCAGGGAAGCCAGATTCACCAGTACCAGAACCCGTCTGGCCAGGGCAGCCAGAATCCTCAGTACCAGAGCATGTCCGGCCAGGGAAGCCAGGGCTCCCAGTACCAGGCCGGAGGCGGCCAGAATATGCAGGGCCAATATTCCTGTCAGTACGCCGCCGATCAGGGGCATCCCTGTCAGAACGGAACCAGCCAGCAGCCGGAAGGGGCCACGAGAATGTACAACTGGCAGAATGAAAATCCAGGGGCTGCTTCTGATCCGGGGAAAGCCAACCCTGACAGGCCGGCACACAAAGAGAAGAAAAGACGTTCCGGAATGGGGCGGAAGGTGGCAGGCATTACGGCGGCAGCCCTCCTGTTCGGCACAGTTTCCGGCGGCACTATGGTAGGGATCAACATGCTGGCAGGCTCCCTTGGGCAAAAGGAGGCCTACACACAGATTAGCCCTTCAGAGATGCCCACAGAGGCGCCTACCACCCAGGCAGCCATTACACCGTCCACAAGGGCAGACGCAGGTACAGCACTGGCGCTGGATGTCTCCGACATCGTAGAGCAGGCCATGCCGTCTGTGGTGGCTATCAATAACACCATGCTGTATGAGGGAAACACCTGGTTCGGACAGCGGCAGCAATACGAGGTTCCCAGCAGCGGTTCAGGTATCATCGTAGGGAAAAATGATGAAGAGCTTCTGATCGTGACCAACAATCACGTGGTGGAAGGCTCCAACACCCTTTCCGTCACCTTTATTGATGAGAAATCCATAGACGCTATCATAAAGGGGACAGACCCGGAGTCAGATCTGGCAGTGGTTGCAGTACCTCTTAAAGATATTCCGGAAGATACCATGAGCCAGATTTCCATAGCAAAGCTTGGCAACTCAGAAGAGCTGAAGGTAGGCCAGGGAGTTATTGCCATCGGCAATGCCTTAGGATATGGACAGTCCACTACCGTAGGGTATGTCAGTGCTCTGGATCGGGAGGTGACTACAGACGGCTCTACCACCAGACACCTTCTTCAGACAGACGCAGCCATTAACCCGGGAAACAGCGGCGGCGCCCTGCTGAACATGAAGGGAGAAGTCATAGGAATCAATGCTGCCAAGTATTCCAGAACCGATGTGGAGGGAATCGGATACGCAATTCCGGTTTCGCAGGTTCAGGACATCATCGATACACTGATGATAAGAAGAAGCAAGACCGTGGAGGAGGGACAGGAAGGATACCTGGGGATTCAGGGGCTGACCGTGGATGAGAGCATGGTGAAACAGCTGGATATGCCGGCAGGTGTGTTCGTGTACGCCATCGTCGATGACGGGGCCGCCGCTGATTCTGACTTAAGAGAAAAAGACATAATCACTAAATTTGACGGGCAAAGCGTCAGAAGCATGGCCTCCCTCCAGGATCTTCTGAAACGATATAAGGCAGGGGAGAGCGTGGATTTAACCGTACAGTCTCTGGAGAATGGAAAATATGTGGAGAGAACGGTTACCATTACCCTGGGCAAGAAAGCCACTCTGGGGCAGGACAGCTAATGTATTCCTGCTTGGCGGCAGATGGGGCTGAAACATGAGAAAAATATAAAAAGAATGTAAAATCAGGCTCTGATCTTGTGTCAGGGCCTGATTTTGTTTATAATACAAGAATAAAAAAGGCTTACGAAAGGGACAGGAACATTATTTTGGAAGAAAAAGATACCACAAAAGATGAGGATACGAAAAACAGTACCACAAAACAGGGAGAGGCCGATAAGAAAGATGAATATGAAAAGGTCTGCTATATATGCCGCAGGCCGGAGAGCAAAGCGGGAGCGATGATCACTGTGCCAGGCGGTTTTTGTGTGTGCCGTGATTGTATGCAGAAGACATTTGACTCGGTGATGAACGGAGGCCTGGATTTTTCCCAGATTCCCAACATGCCCTATTTAAATCTGAACCTGAACAATCTGAATCAGAACATGCCGAAGATGGAGATTCCCAAAAAGCAGCAGATCAAGAAAAAGGCAGCCCAAAATCCGGAGCCTGCCTTTGAGCTGAAGGACATTCCGGCGCCTCACAAGATCAAGGGAAAGCTGGACGAATACGTCATCGGGCAGGAGCAGGCCAAGAAGGCCATATCTGTAGCAGTATACAATCACTACAAGCGGGTGCTTACAAAAAACCAGCAGGAAGAGGAGACAGAAGACCAGGTACAGATTGAAAAATCCAATATCCTTCTCATCGGGCCTACGGGAAGCGGCAAGACGTATATGGTGAAGACCCTTGCCAGGCTGCTGGATGTGCCTCTTGCCATAGCAGACGCCACAGCGCTGACAGAGGCTGGCTATATCGGGGACGATATCGAAAGCGTAGTGTCTAAACTGCTGGCAGCAGCCGACAACGATGTGGAGAAGGCAGAGAGAGGGATCATCTTCATTGACGAGATCGATAAGATCGCAAAGAAGAAGAATACCAATGCCCGGGATGTCAGCGGTGAGTCTGTGCAGCAGGAACTGTTAAAGCTTCTGGAGGGAAGCCGGGTGGAGGTACCTGTAGGATCCAATCAGAAGAATGCCCTGACCCCTATGGCTACTGTGAACACAGATAATATCCTGTTTATATGCGGCGGGGCATTTCCGGATTTGGAGGATATTATCAAAGAGCGCCTCCGGAAGAAAACCTCCATGGGATTTCAGGCAGAGCTGAAAGACCGGTATCAGGACGATCCTGATATCTTAAGATATGTAACCAACGGAGATCTCAGGAACTTCGGCATGATTCCGGAGTTTTTAGGAAGGCTGCCTGTGGTGGTGGCATTCAGGAGCCTCACGAAGGACATGATGGTTGAAATCTTGAGAAGGCCGAAGAATGCTATCCTGAAGCAGTATATAAAGCTGCTGGCCTTAGACGAAGTAAAGCTGGTGTTTGAGGAGGAAGCTCTTGACTGGGTTGCCGAGGAAGCGCTGAAGAGAGAGACAGGGGCCAGAGCCCTGCGGGCCATCATCGAGGAGTTTATGCTGGACATAATGTATGAAGTGCCAAAGGACCCGGGGATCGGGACTGTAGTGATTACCCGCGGGTACTTGGAGAAAAACGGCGGCCCCAGGATCGAGATGCGGGGATAGACAATGCCATAAGGCTAAGAACCTGTAAGGCCCTTAACAAGATGGCATTGCCCTGTTGTGACTTTAATGATCCCGCAGAGACACATAGGACTGATACAGGTTTAAGGTTCCATACCCCCATTCCTGGTTGGGATAAGTAAAGTTAGAGTTTCTGGTGGCTCCCCGGGCAAGGTAGGCTTTCACAGAGCTGTTGGTAAGCTGGGGATAATTTCCCTGAACGATTCCCCAGGAATACAGATTAGCCACAGCCCCTGCCACATGAGCGGCAGACACGGAGGTGCCGGACATGCGGGTCATAGGGTAGTCACCAGGAACCGGAGAGATTCCGGGCCCGAAGATATCCACACCAGGGGCGGCGATATCTGGTTTGACCCTTCCGTCCCGGGTATAACCTCTGCTGGAATGGATATAAAGGCTGTTGTTCAGATGGTTATAGGCGCTGACTGTTATAGGGAAAGCGGCATTTCCCGGGCTTGTGATGGTAGTAAAGGGATCGGCATTTAAAAATACGGTGTCCTCTGTCACAAAATCGTGGATAGGAAGCCACAGGTGGTACAGCCCCGTGATAGACACCGTGGGATATATCCGCAGCCTCCAGATTCCGGCAGTAGGAGAGACAAAACGCATAAGCGCCAGGAAATCATCCTGAGTTCCTGTGCTGGCTACATAGGAGACTGTGATGGTAGTCTGCTCCAGCGTAAAATGAACAGAGGTATCCTCCCCGGCACGGAAAGGTATCCGCTCGATGACTTCTCCCGTGGGAGAAACAAATCCGATGGTATAGATCTCTGGGAGATTTGCCCACAGCTCCATGATGAAGCCGGTTTCTTTTTCCCCCACCCGAAACTCCACCTCGTCAAACACGGAGGAAGAAGATATTTTTCCCATATAGTGGTGGCGGAAGCCTACTTCATTGCCAGCGGCACACACTGTGGAAACCCCTTGGATCTGCCTCAGATTATTTAAAACCTGACTGAGGGGAGAAAAACCATTGTGTCCGCCCTGATTGCTTCCCAGGCACAGGCATATGATGAGAGGCATGCGGTGGCGAACCGCCAGAAGCCGCAGGTAGGTGACAGCCATCATCAGATCTGTACTCTGGTAAGCATCCACAGAGTCAGGGATCCTGTAATAATCCCGAAGATATTTTTTTGCCTTTTTCAGCTTTACAACTCCCAGCCTGCATCCGGGGGAAGCGCCGGTAAAATCTAAAGAAGGTGTCTGCTTTCCGGCAGCGATGCCGGCCAGAAAGGTTCCGTGGCCGTTGGTATCCTCAGAGGGAACCACCGAGAGGGGATCCTCCCTGGAAAGAGCTTCATTGATGGCGTCTTCCCTGTATTCCTGACCGTAAAAAAAATAGTAAGGCTGCCCCCGGGGATTGTTCATCTCAAAACCTTCTCCTGGGATAGTCTGATCCCAGATTCCCAGGATCCGCGTGCTGCCGTTCTCCTCCCGGAATATTGGGTTCTGATAATCAATACCCGTGTCGATGAGCCCGATGATGGTTCCTTCTCCCCGGGAATTCAAGGCCGGCTGCCTGAACGTGGATAAGATGCCGGAGCGTTCCATACTGGTAGTGTCCAAAAGCCCGTAGAGGGCCGGGATGGATAAGTAGGAATGATTTTCTACAGAAATGGGAAGAGTATCTGACAGAGGCAGATGAGCGATGGCATATTCGGCGTCAACGTAACTGATGCAGATATCTCCGTAGAGACCGGACAGCTCCTCCCTTCCTAACCCGCTGGTACGGAAGATAAAATCAGCGTACTGTTCCTGGTCTGCGGGAAAATTACAGATGTCCATAGGCAAAATCTCAACTTTTTTTCTATATATAATATACAAAGAAGGGGAAGGATATCCCACCAGACAGAAAAAGAATACACAGGAGGTTTAAGAATATGATATTTATTTTGCTGACAGCCACAGTTTTACTCATGGATCTGGGAATAAAATTTACGATTGAGAACGCAGATCCGTCCCTGTTTCCAAGGACAATAGAAAAAACAAAAGGACTGATTATGCTTCACAGAAATCACAATGAAGGATTTCCCTTCGGAGCTTTAAAGGAGAAAAAAGAACTGGTAAAACAGCTTCCCCTGGCTGTGGTTTCCGCCGTTGCCGGGATTTTTGCGTGGCTGTTTCCAAGAAAGGGATATATAGTAGAGAAGGCAGGGCTGGCTTTGATTATAGGCGGCGGCTTAAGCAACCTTTATGACAGGATGAAACGGGGATACGTGGTAGATTATTTCAGTATCCGGTGGAAAGGGCTGAAAAAGGTAGTCTTTAACCTGGGAGATATCTGTGTTTTTCTGGGAGCTGCTATCTTACTGGCAGCAGAGCTTGCCCGGACCATAAAAGAAGAATCCTAATCCTGTGGGGAAAAGTCTTGTACTAAAAAGGGGAACCAGGGAATATATTAGAATCAAACCAACACCTTAAAGGAGCTATCCATGGAGCGGTACAATCCTAAAATATTCCTGCGTTCCCTTTTATTTTCCTATCTTTTGTCCGGCATTCTGCTGGTAGTCATATCTTTTGCCCTATACCGCTTCCGCCTGAAGGAATCCCAGATCCAGATGGCGGTAATCCTGGTATACGTTTTATCCTGCGCTCTGGCCGGTTTTCTGGCCGGAAAAGGACTTCGCCGCCAGCGTTTCTTCTGCGGGCTTTTAGCCGGCGTCCTGTATTTCCTGGTTCTGATGGCAGTGTCATTCCTTCTGGAAAAAGGCCTGGCGCCATCCATCCAGCAGATAGCCATGGTACTGGCCATCTGCGCAGGAAGCGGAATACTGGGCGGGGTCCTAAGCTGAACCGGGAAGCCGAAAGCGGAAAGCCCGGACAGAGCATGAAGCCGGCAGAAGGTTAACCTTAAGCCGGCTGCTCCTCTGCTTCCACCGGACTGGCCGGAAGAACGATTTTAATCCTGTCGATCCGGTTTTTGTCCACTTTCTCAACGATAAACTGAATCCCGTTATCAATCACCTCTTCGCCTGCATCAGGCAGATGATCCAAAAGCCCTATGACCAGTCCGCCTACGGAATCATAATCCTCCGATTCAAGCTCCAGCCCCAGGCGATCATTTAGATCATCCAGTTTCATGGCAGCTTCCACAGAATACTGTCCCGGCGCCGTCTCGATCAGGCTGTCCTCCTCATCCTCATCGTACTCATCCCGGATCTCTCCTACGATCTCCTCCAGCATATCCTCCAGTGTAATAAGGCCTGCCGTAGCGCCGTATTCGTCCAGCACAATGACAATATTGTTAAAGGTCTGCCTCATCTCCACCATCAGCTCAGCAGTCTTCTTGTATTCATACGTGTAAAGAGGCTCTCTCAGATAATCCCGGATATGGAAATGCTCCCGGTCATCAATCAACAGGAGATCCTTCATGTTGACAATCCCGATAACATTGTCCGTGTTTTCTTCATATACAGGGATTCTTGTATACTTTTCTTCCCGGAAAATATCGATCAGCTCGTCATAAGAGGCATTCACATCTGCCATAGTCATATCGATGCGGGGAACCATAACATCCTTTGCCACAGAGTCTCCGAAATCGAACACGTTGTTGATCATTTTTTTCTCTTCTGTCTCGATGACACCTTCCTCATGGCTTACCTCCACGATGGTGCGCAGTTCATCCTCTGTGATGGTATCCCTCTTGGCATTGGGATCCACCCGCATCAGAAGCAGGACTGCCAGGGACAGCTGGTTCACCACATAGATGACAGGTGTTAAGACAAGCATCAGGCTGTATATGATTTTTGCGTCTTTCAATGCTATGGTTTCCGCGGATATAGTAGACAAAGTCTTCGGTGTGATCTCACCGAACACCAGGATTAATAAGGTCAGGATACCGGTAGCCAATCCAACTGCCTTGCTTCCAAACAAATTGATAGTCAGCGTAGTCATAAGAGAAGAAGCGGTCAGGTTTACAATATTGTTACCGATAAGAATCGCACTCAGCATCTTACCCTGCTCTTCGATCACCTTTAGTAAGATGATGGCCCTGGAATCCCCTGCTTCCGCCAGTGTGCGGATACGGATTTTGTTGACGGTGGTAAGTGCTGTCTCCGACGATGAGAAAAAAGCAGATAAAGCCAATAAAACAACTAATACAAGCAACTGTATGACGTCACTCGAGTCCAAAAAAAATCACTCCTTATATACTATATTTTAGAAGAGATTGTACATGAAAATCCTATATTTGTCAAATGTTCTTCGCAATAAAAACCTTGCAACAGGAAACTTCTTATGCTATAATGCCAAAAGATAACTGGCATGTGAGGAGGATAACCATGAAGAAAGTAAAAACTTTAAGCAATAGTACATTGAAGAACACCATGAAGAAAGGCGGATGCGGAGAGTGCCAGACTTCCTGCCAGTCCGCATGCAAGACTTCCTGTACAGTGGGAAATCAGAGCTGCGAGAATGCAAACCGCTGATGAATCGTAACAGGCGATATTAGAGAGCAGGTAAGCACCCCTACGGTCCTTGCGATTGTAGGGGTACTTTATCTGTCCGAAGACCGGAAACAACGGAAGAGATGAGACGGCGGAGAATACAGATGCTGCCGCGATAAAGGAGAATAACTGTGATTCATCAGTATAAAAATAACGGATACCATATTATAATGGATGTCAACAGCGGCGCAGTTCATGTGGTTGAAGATGTGGTCTATGACGCCGTGGCATTGCTGTCAGAGAAGATGCCGGAGATGGAGACGCCGGGACCTGTCCCCAAAGAGCTTCAGGCACAGGTGAGAGAGAAGCTGAAAGCAGATTACAGCCTTCAGGATATCGAAGACGCGTTGTCCGACATTCAGGAGCTGATAGACAGAGAAGAGCTGTTTACCAAAGACGTGTATGAAAACTATGTGGTGGACTTTAAAAAGAGAAAGACAGTGGTGAAAGCCCTGTGCCTTCATATTGCCCATGACTGTAACTTAGCCTGCAAATACTGTTTTGCAGAAGAAGGAGAATACCACGGCCGCCGCGCCCTGATGAGCTTTGAGGTGGGGAAAAAGGCTCTGGACTTTCTCATCGCCAATTCCGGAAACAGGCGCAACCTGGAGGTGGATTTCTTCGGTGGCGAGCCTCTGATGAACTGGGAAGTAGTAAAGAAGCTGGTAGAATACGGCCGCTCCCAGGAAAAAATTCACAATAAAAATTTCCGCTTCACCCTTACCACCAACGGTGTACTCCTTGACGATGAGATTATGGAATACTGCAACAGGGAGATGTCCAATGTGGTCTTAAGCCTGGACGGCCGCAGGGAAGTCAATGACCGCATGAGGCCCTTCCGTAAGGGAGCCGGCAGTTACGATCTGATCGTTCCCAAATTTCAGAAATTTGCAGAAAGCAGAAATCAGACAAACTACTACGTCAGAGGAACATTTACCAGGAACAATCTGGACTTTTCGCAGGATGTCCTTCACTTTGCAGATTTAGGTTTTAAACAGATGTCCATAGAGCCTGTGGTGGCTGCTTCCACGGAACTCTATGCCATACAGGAGGAAGACATTCCAAAGATACTTTCCGAGTATGATAAACTGGCAGTGGAGTATATTAATAGAAAGAAAGAGGGAAGAGGCTTTAATTTCTTCCACTTCATGATTGATCTGCAGCAGGGCCCCTGTGTTGCCAAGCGGCTGTCGGGATGCGGTTCCGGCACGGAATACCTGGCAGTGACCCCGTGGGGTGATCTGTACCCCTGCCATCAGTTTGTAGGACAGGAGAAATTCCTTTTAGGCAATGTGGAAGAAGGAATCACTAATACAGAAATCCAAGACCAGTTTAAGCTGTGCAATGTCTATGCAAAAGAAAAATGCAGAGACTGTTTTGCCAGGTTTTACTGCAGCGGCGGATGCGCCGCCAATTCCTACAATTTCCACGGCTCCATTACGGACGCCTATGAGATTGGATGCCAGATGCAGAAAAAGCGCATCGAGTGTTCCATCATGATCAAGGCAGCCCTGGCGGATATGGATGAGTAATACCCTAAAGCAGACAGTATGTATGGTTTGGGGATAAAAGACAGCTAAAAGCATAGGAAGACGGCTGTCAAGGAAGAATAAAGGAGAAAAAAGATGAAGAGCAACAAAGGAAAGGGCCTGTTAGGCCTGCTGGCCATTCTCATCTGTATCGGTGTGTTTGGCTATTTCGGCTATGATACTATGGATGACATCAAGCTGGGCCTGGATCTGTCCGGCGGTGTCAGCATTACGTATCAGACGGTGAAGGAGAAACCTACAGCAGAGGAGATGTCTGACACCATCTACAAGATGCAGCAGAGAGTACAGAATTACAGCACTGAGGCTGAGGTATATCAGGAGGGCGGCAACCGTATCAATATCGATATTCCCGGAGAATCGGATGCCAATGCGGTCCTGAGAGACTTAGGAAAGCCAGGCTCCCTGGTTTTTATGGATCAGAACGGCGAGACCATTCTCACCGGAGACCAGGTAGCCAGCGCTCAACCCGGAATCGATGAGAAAAACGGTCAGACCGAGTATGTGGTAAGCCTGACCTTCACAGATGAAGGCGCGGCCACCTTTGCAGAGGCCACTGCCAACAATATCGGCAATATTATCTTTATTATTTATGATGACGAGATCAAGTCCGCTCCTGTCGTCCAGACGGAAATCACAGACGGTGCGTGTGTCATCACAGGCATGGAGACCTATGAGGAGGCCCAGAACCTGGCAGCCACCATCCGCATCGGTTCCCTTTCTCTGGAACTGGAAGTGCTCCGCTCTAACGTAGTAGGCGCCAAGCTGGGAGAGGAAGCCATCTCTACCAGCTTAAAGGCGGCAGCCATCGGCTTTGCTATTGTGGTGATCTTCATGATCGCGGTGTATCTGATTCCCGGCCTTGCCTCCGGGCTTGCACTGGCATTGTACGTAGGCCTGGTTTTGATTCTTCTGGCAGCCTTTGAAGTAACCCTGACGCTTCCGGGTATCGCAGGTATCATCCTGTCTATCGGTATGGCAGTGGATGCCAACGTTATTATCTTCACCCGTATCAAAGAGGAAATCGGCGTGGGAAAGACGGTTCATTCCGCTATCAAGACCGGCTTTGCCAAGGCTTTGTCCGCCATCATCGACGGCAATGTGACCACACTGATTGCGGCGGCCGTCCTGTTCTGGAGAGGCTCCGGTTCGGTAAAAGGCTTTGCCTCCACTCTGGCTATCGGTATCTTGTTGTCCATGTTTACGGCATTGTTTGTGACAAAAGGCGCTTTGTACGCACTGTACTGGATGGGATTTCAGGATGCGAAATTCTACGGAATCCGTAAAAATAAAAAGCCGGTGGATTTCCTGGCAAAAAGAAAGCTTTGCTTTATCATCTCCGCAGTGCTTATGGTGGCAGGCTGGGGATTTATGGGAGTAAGTGCGGCAGGCGGTAGAGGGGCCTTAAACTACGGCATCGAGTTTAAGGGTGGAACCTCCACCAATGTTACCTTTAATGAGAACCTGAGTATAGAGGATATTTCCGCTAAAGTGGTTCCCATCATAGAGCAGGTGACAGGAGACCCGGAGGTACAGACCCAGAAGGTAGAAGGAACCAACGAGGTAATCTTTAAGACAAAGACACTGTCTGTCGATCAGCGAGAGGCCCTTGATAAAGCCCTGGAAGAAAACTTCGGTGTGGACTCCAGCATGACTACGGCGGAAAGCATCTCCGGCGCGGTCAGCAAAGAGATGAAAGAGGATGCCGTTGTGGCAGTGGTGATTGCCACCATCTGTATGCTGGCGTATATTTGGTTCCGGTTTAAGGATATCCGGTTTGCAGCCAGTGCGGTGGCCGCCCTTGTCCATGACGTGTTTGTGGTCCTGACCTTCTATGCGGTGGCAAGATGGTCCGTAGGTTCCACTTTCATCGCATGTATGCTGACCATCGTAGGTTATTCCATCAATGCCACCATCGTTATATTTGACCGTATCCGTGAGAATCTGAAGCTTAAGAACAACAAGGAAAGCCTGGCGGATG
Organism: uncultured Hungatella sp.; assembly: GCA_910585435.1. Lineage (GTDB taxonomy): Bacteria > Bacillota > Clostridia > Lachnospirales > Lachnospiraceae > UBA3402. The sequence continues at coordinate 32,241 of CAJUEJ010000020.1, forward strand.
TGGTAAATGCAAGTATTACCCAGACCTTCACCAGAAGCGTCAACACCTCCCTGACTACATTTGTCATGGTTCTTGTGCTGTTCATCCTGGGAGTAAGCTCTATCCGTGAGTTTGCACTGCCCCTGATGACAGGAATCATATGCGGCACTTACTCGTCTGTGTGCATTACAGGAGCTTTGTGGTATGTTATGACGACCTGGAAAAAGAAAGAGATGAAATAAGCAATGGAATATAAAATAATTGCAAAAGATAAAGGCGCCAAACGGGCAGACGTAAAGACTGTCCATGGCGTCATCCGGACACCGGTCTTTATGAATGTGGGAACCGTGGGGGCCATCAAAGGAGCCGTGTCGACCGACGATCTGCGAAATATCGGCACCCAGGTGGAGTTGTCCAACACATACCATCTTCATGTGAGAACCGGGGATAAGCTGATAAAACAGTTTGGGGGGCTTCACAAGTTCATGAACTGGGACAGGCCTATCCTGACAGATTCCGGCGGCTTCCAGGTATTTTCCCTGGCAGGAATGCGCAAGATCAAAGAAGAAGGGGTGTACTTTAACTCCCATATTGACGGGCGCAAGATCTTCATGGGGCCAGAAGAAAGCATGCAGATTCAGTCAAACCTGGGATCCACCATCGCTATGGCCTTCGATGAATGTCCCTCCAGCGTGGCTGACAGAGACTACATGGAAAAATCCGTGGATCGGACCACAAGGTGGCTTTCCAGGTGCCAGGCAGAGATGAAGAGGCTGAACGGCCTGCCGGATACAGTCAACAAACAGCAGCTTTTATTTGGCATCAACCAGGGCGGCATCTACGAGGACATCCGTATCGCTCATGCAAAGACTATTTCAGCCATGAACCTGGACGGCTACGCAGTGGGAGGCCTGGCAGTGGGGGAAAGCCATGAGGAGATGTACCGGATCCTGGATGCAGTGGTGCCCTTCCTTCCGGAGGATAAGCCCACCTATCTGATGGGCGTGGGAACGCCGGCCAATATTCTGGAGGCTGTGGATCGGGGCATCGATTTCTTCGATTGTGTCTACCCCTCCAGAAACGGACGCCACGGCCATGTGTACACAAACCAGGGAAAGCTGAACCTGTTCAACCAGAAATATGAGCTGGATCCCCGCCCCATCGAAGAGGGCTGCATGTGCCCGGCCTGCCGTTCCTACAGCAGGGCCTACATCCGGCATCTTCTGAAAGCAAAAGAAATGCTGGGGATGCGATTATGTGTATTGCATAATTTGTATTTTTATAATAAAATGATGGAAGAGATTCGCGAGGCAATCGAAGAACACCGCTATGCAGAGTATAAAGCCCATAAGCTGGAAGGCATGGCGGCAAAATAACCAGAGAATAAGGAGTTCCTGTGCCGAAGCGGCAGAGAACCAGGCGAGGAGGACAATAATTTATGATTACGGCAAGTGGTGGTATGGGTGTTGGATTTTGGGTCGTGTATGCGGCATTTCTCATCGGTTTGATGTATTTTATAGCGATCCGCCCCCAGAACAAAGAGAAAAAGAGGATGGCGGCCTTGCTGGCAAGTATTGCCGTGGGAGACAGTGTTCTGACCTCCAGCGGATTTTACGGTGTGGTTATCGACATGACAGACGACACCGTGATTATTGAGTTTGGCAGCAACAAAAACTGCCGGATCCCGATGCAGAAATCTGCCATTGTTCAGGTGGAGAAGCCGGAAGTCTAAAGTGCAGAAGCTTTCAGAAAAAAGATCTTTTGTCTGCTAAAACAGACAGGAGTTCTTTTTTATGTTAAAGGGGCCGCTCGGAGACGCCTAAGTACCGACGGCCTTCAAGTACCCTGGAGAAAACAATATGATTCCCTCTCCAGGCTACGTTATCTCGACAAGCGAAAGGTCAGGAGGCAGCAGGGATGATAAAAAATATAGTGTTTGATATGGGCAATGTTCTGGTAAGATATGATTCCATGAGAACAAGCCGTCAGTTTGCAGAGGACGAAACGGAGCTGAATCTGGTAAACACTTCAGTCTTCGTCTCGCCGGAATGGATATTTTTAGACATGGGCGTAATGTCAGAAGAAGAAGCCCTTAAAAAGATGCAGGCCCGCCTTCCCCAGGGCCATGCCAGGGAGGCGGCCCGCCTGTGCCTGGAACACTGGCATGAATACTGTATGTGGGAAATCCCCGGGATGAGGGAACTGGTCACAGAGCTGAAGGAAAAAGGATACGGCATCTACCTGTGTTCCAACGCATCCCTCCGGATGCTGTCCTGCTACAGGCAGGTGATTCCTGCCATTGAGCTGTTTGACGGAGTTCTCTTTTCGGCAGAAGTAAAATGCTTAAAACCTCAGAAGGAAATCTACATGCATTTTTACAGAAGATTTAATCTGAAGCCAGAAGAGTGCTTCTTTATCGACGATTTGCCGGGAAACATTGAGGGGGCCCGGCAGACAGGTATGGACGGATACTGCTTTGCAGACGGAGATGTGGAGAGACTGAAAGCCCGTCTTTTATCATTTGTCTGAATTGTTACAACAAGATAGCAGAAAGTCAGGATTAAAATGAAATGAATAAGAAAATGGACAAAGCAAAAACTTTTTTTAAAACCAACCGGGGATTTATCAAAGAGACATTCCAGATGGCCTGGCCCTCTGTGCTGGAATCCTTCTTCGTGGCTCTGGCAGGCATGGTTGATTCCCTGATGGTAAGCACCATAGGGGCCTATGCCGTTGCGGCGGTCGGGCTGACTACCCAGCCTAAGTTCATTGGCCTTGCCCTGTTTATCGCAGTAAACGTGGCGGTATCCGCCATAGTGGCCCGCCGGAAAGGGCAGCAGGATCAGAAGGGAGCCAACGAAACTCTGGCTATGGCCCTGGCATTTATCGTGATTATGGGCGTCATAGTCAGCCTGATCTGTGTCATATTCGCAGACCCAATCATACGCCTGTGCGGATCCGCAGAGGACACCCACGAAAGTGCGGTGGCATATTTCAGGATCATTATGGGAGGCATGATGTTCAATATTATCTCCCTGACCATAAACGCGGCCCAGCGAGGGGCAGGAAACACGAAGATCGCCATGAAGACCAATGTGACTGCCAATGTGCTGAACATGATCGGCAACTATCTTCTGATAGGCGGCAATTTCGGCTTTCCGGCTCTTGGAATCTACGGGGCGGCACTGGCTACTGTATTCGGGACCGTGGTAGCCTGCGGCATGAGTATTGCTTCCCTGTTTAAGAGAGACGGATTTATCAGTATCTTCTATATGATAAAGAAAAAAGTCCGCCTCCGGGCCAGCGCATTGACCAATATTTTCCATATCGGATCCAATATTTTTCTGGAACAGCTGCTCCTTCGCATAGGCTTTATGTCAACAGCTGTGATGACAGCCAAACTGGGAACCGATGTGTTCGCAGCCCACCAGGTGGGAATGAATGTTATGAGCCTTTCCTTCTCCTTTGGGGACGGCATGCAGGTTGCGGCCGTGGCCCTCATTGGAAGAAGCCTGGGAGAGGAACGGCCGGATATGGCACGGCTTTACGGTTTTATCTGCCAGAGAATAGGAAACACCATCTCCCTGGTGCTGGCAGTGCTGTATCTTCTGGGCGGAAAAGCATTCTTCGGCCTCTATTTCAAAGAGCCTCATATTGTTGCCATGGGAGTGCAGATTATGCGGATTATTGTGATCGTGGTGATGCTGCAGATTTCCCAGGTGATTTACATGGGCTGCTTAAGAGGCGCAGGGGACGTAAGATTTACCACTATAGCGTCCACCTTCAGCGTCACCTTCGTAAGGACTATCAGCTCCTATGTCCTGTGCTACCCCCTGGGGCTGGGAATGGTGGGAATCTGGCTGGGAGTAGTCTGCGACCAGCTGTCCCGCTTTATTCTGACCCGGTGGAGATTCCGCTCCGGCGTGTGGACGAAAGTAAAAATATAGCAAGCTATAACCCTGGATTATACATAAAATTCCAAATAAGTTTATGGGAATTTCAAAACCATTATTGAAATCTCTGTGCAAATGAGATATTATGAAAAGAAATCATTTCTATGATACCAGGGTCAAGGGGCAAAATCCGATGCAGGCTTGCCTGCAAGAGGATTTTTGAACCTGGGATCCGTCAAAAACATAAAAAGGAGCCCTATCAGGGAAGAAAGACCATGAATTGCAGGATTGTAACCATACCGGGAGACGGAATCGGCCCGGAGATTGTGAGAGAAGCATGCAAGGTGCTTGACAAGACAGGCCAGGTGTTCGGCCATGATTTTCAATATACAGAAGTGCTGATGGGGGGCTGCTCCATCGATGCCTTCGGAGTCCCTCTGACAAAGGAGGCCCTTGAGACGGCAAAAGGCAGCGATGCCGTGCTTTTAGGAGCGGTAGGCGGCAATGTGGGAAATTCCAGGTGGTACGATGTGGCGCCGAACCTAAGGCCGGAGGCAGGCCTTTTAGCCATCCGCAAGGGCTTGAACCTGTTTGCCAATATCCGTCCCGCATACCTGTACAGAGAGCTGGAACAGGCATGTCCCCTGAAAAAAGAGATTATCGGCGACGGCTTTGACATGGTGATTGTGCGGGAGTTGACCGGCGGCCTCTATTTCGGGGAACGCCACACAGAACCGGTGAATGGAGTCATGACAGCAGTAGACACCCTGACTTACACAGAGACAGAGATCCGCAGGATCGCCGTCAAGGCCTTTGACATTGCCATGAAGCGGCGGAAAAAAGTTACCAGCGTGGATAAGGCCAATGTGCTGGATTCTTCCAGGCTCTGGAGAAACGTGGTGGAGGAAGTGGCAAAGTCTTATCCGGAAGTGGAGCTGACCCATATGTTGGTTGACAACTGCGCTATGCAGCTGGTGATGAACCCGGGACAGTTTGACGTGATTCTCACGGAAAATATGTTCGGAGACATTTTATCGGATGAGGCCAGTATGATTACTGGTTCCATCGGTATGCTGTCCTCAGCCAGCTTAAACGAAACCAGATTCGGCCTGTACGAGCCCAGCCACGGTTCCGCGCCGGACATCGCAGGAAAGGATATGGCCAATCCTATTGCCACCATTCTTTCTGCGGCCATGATGCTCCGGTATTCCTTTGATTTGGACAGGGAGGCGGATGCCATCGAAAAAGCCGTACAGAAGGTGCTGACAGACGGCTACCGCACAGGAGATTTGTATTCAGAAGGCTGTACCAAAGTGGGGACGGCACAGATGGGCGACCTGATAGCAGGCAATTTAAAAGGAGAAAAACTATGAGAAGTGACAATGCAAAATCCGGCATGCAGCAGGCTCCGGCCCGCTCGCTGTTTCGGGCACTTGGAATCACGGAGGAAGAGCTGGCAAGGCCTCTGGTAGGAGTGGTCAGTTCCTATAATGAGATTGTTCCGGGACATATGAACCTGGATAAAATAGTAGATGCGGTCAAACAGGGTGTGGCCATGGCAGGAGGAACCCCTGTTGTATTCCCGGCTATTGCCGTCTGCGACGGCATCGCCATGGGCCATGAGGGGATGAAATACTCCCTGGTAACCAGAGACTTGATTGCAGATTCCACAGAATGCATGGCTCTGGCGCATCAGTTTGACGCCCTGGTTATGGTTCCCAACTGCGACAAGAATGTACCCGGGCTTTTGATGGCGGCAGCCCGCCTGAATATCCCTACCGTGTTCGTAAGCGGCGGCCCCATGCTGGCAGGCCGTGTAAAAGGGGAGAAGAGAAGCCTGTCCAGCATGTTTGAGGCAGTGGGATCCTACGCTGCAGGAACCATGACCGAAGAGGATGTGGAAGAGTTTGTGTGTAAAGTCTGCCCTACCTGCGGTTCCTGCTCCGGCATGTACACAGCCAACAGCATGAACTGCCTGACAGAGGTGCTGGGCATGGGGCTTGAGGGCAACGGAACCGTGCCGGCCGTCTATTCTGAGAGAATCCGTCTGGCAAAGCACGCAGGCATGGCGGTTATGGATATGTTAAAGAAGAATATCTGCCCCAGGGATATTATGACAGAGGCTGCATTCAGGAATGCTCTGACTATGGATATGGCCCTTGGCTGCAGCACCAACAGCATGCTTCATCTGCCGGCTATCGCTCACGAGGCAGGGGTGGAGCTGAATGTGGATATTGCCAATGAGATCAGCGCCAGGACACCCAATCTGTGCCACCTGGCTCCGGCAGGCCCTACATATATGGAGGATCTGAATGAGGCCGGCGGTATCTACGCGGTTATGAAGGAGATCAGCAAGCTGGGGCTTTTGAACCTGGATTGTATGACCGTCACAGGAAAGACTGTGGGGGAGAATATAAAGAACGCGGTAAACAGAGACACAGAGGTGATCCGCACAGTGGAAAATCCCTATTCCCCTACAGGCGGTATTGCCGTGCTGAGAGGGAATCTGGCTCCTGACTCCTGTGTGGTGAAACGCTCCGCCGTTGTGCCGGAGATGCTAAAGCATGAAGGCCCGGCCAGGGTGTTTGACTGTGAGGAGGATGCCATTGCCGCTATCAAGGGAGGCAGGATTGTGGCCGGGGACGTGGTGGTGATCCGCTACGAAGGCCCCAAAGGCGGCCCGGGCATGCGAGAGATGTTAAACCCCACCTCCGCCATCGCAGGCATGGGCCTGGGGGCATCTGTAGCGCTGATTACAGACGGACGCTTCAGCGGGGCGTCCAGAGGCGCATCCATCGGACATGTGTGCCCGGAGGCAGCGGCAGGCGGCCCCATCGGCCTTGTGGAAGAGGGAGATATTATTTCTATCGATATCAATGCCAATACTATCAATATGAAGGTTTCCGACGAAGAGCTGGCAAGAAGGAAAGCCAGCTGGACACCGAAGGTTAAGGAAGTGTCCGGATATCTGAAGCGTTACCGCAGGGCAGTGACCTCTGCAGACAAAGGAGCCGTGCTGGCAGATGAGTGATGGCAGCCAGGAAAAATGGCAGCTGAGCGCTGGAAGTCAGGAGTGATGGCAGCCAGGAAAAACGGCAGCTGAGCGCTGGCAGCCCATTTAGGAAAGAACAGTGAGGAGAATGATGCGCATATGCAGAAATTAACAGGAGCAGAGATCGTAGTAGAATGTCTGAAGGAACAAGGCGTGGATACCGTATTCGGATATCCGGGCGGAGCAATTCTGAATATCTACGACGCACTATATAAACATCAGGATGAGATAACCCATATTCTCACCTCCCATGAGCAGGGAGCCGCCCATGCTGCGGACGGATATGCCAGGGCAACGGGAAAGGTAGGCGTATGCCTGGCTACCTCCGGGCCCGGGGCCACCAACCTGGTAACCGGTATTGCCACCGCCTACATGGATTCCATCCCTGTGGTGGCAATCACCTGCAACGTGGGGGTGAACCTTCTTGGAAAAGACAGCTTCCAGGAGATTGACATTGCCGGGGTCACCATGCCTATTACCAAGTATAACTTTATTGTAAAAGATATTACCAAACTGGCAGAAGTGATGCGGCGGGCCTTTAAGATTGCCAAGTCAGGCCGCCCCGGCCCGGTTCTGGTGGATATCACCAAGGACGTGACCGGCAACTCTTACGAATATGAGTATCAGGCGCCAGAGGAGGTGGTGCGGCAGGCGGACACCATCACAGAAGAAGACTTGGAGAAGGCCCTTCTGATGATAAAGGCCTCCAGGAAGCCCTTTATTTTTGTAGGCGGCGGGGCGGTCCTGTCCGACGCAGCCGACGAAGTGAAGGCATTTGCCCACAAGATACAGGCGCCGGTGGCAGACAGCCTTATGGGCAAGGGCGGATTTGACGGGACGGATGAGCTGTACACCGGCATGGCAGGGATGCACGGGACCAAGACCTCCAATTTCGGCATTACCGAGTGTGATCTTTTAGTGGTGATCGGCGCCAGATTCAGCGACCGGGTGGTAGGCAATGCCTCCAAATTCGCGAAGAATGCCAGGATTCTCCAGCTGGACATCGACCCGGCTGAGATCAATAAAAACGTCCGCACCCATGCCAGCATCATAGGGGACATCAAGATTATTTTAAGAAAATTAAACGCCCGTCTGGATCCCCAGAATCACGACGAGTGGATCGCCCATATTGAGCGTCTGAAAGACATGTACCCCCTTCACTACAACAAAGAGGTGCTGACAGGCCCGGCAGTGGTGGAGGCTATCTATGAGGTGACAGGCGGGGACGCCATCATCGTCACCGAGGTAGGCCAGCATCAGATGTGGGCGGCCCAGTATTACAAGTTTAAAAAGCCTCACACCCTTCTGACCTCTGGCGGCCTGGGAACCATGGGCTATGGCCTGGGAGCAGCCATCGGGGCCAAGATGGGCAGAAAGGACAAGAAGGTGTTCAACATCGCAGGAGACGGCTGTTTCCGCATGAACATGAACGAGATCGCCACAGCGACCCGGTACAACATTCCTGTGATCCAGGTGGTTGTCAACAACCATGTGCTGGGCATGGTGCGCCAGTGGCAGACACTGTACTATGGAAAAAGGTATTCGCATACCATATTAAATGATCAGGTGGATTTTGTGAAGGTGGCGGAGGCTATGGGAGCCAGGGCATATCGGGTGACGAAGAAAGAAGAGCTGAAGCCGGTATTAAAGGAGGCTATGGATCTGGATATTCCGGTGGTCATTGACTGTCAGATCCACTGCGACGATAAGGTATTCCCCATGGTGTCGCCGGGAGCTGCCATATCCGATGCATTTGACGATACAGATTTAAAGATATAAAATATAAATATTTAATTTTAAGAAAGAGGGGACATGGTAATGAGCAGAGTGTACAATTTCTCAGCAGGTCCGGCAGTGCTGCCGGAAGAAGTATTGAAGGAAGCCGCGGCAGAGATGCTGGACTATCAGGGCACCGGAATGTCGGTGATGGAGATGTCACACCGGTCAAAGGCCTTTGAGACGATTATAAATGATGCGGAAGCGGACATCAGGGATTTGATGGGGATTCCGGACAACTATAAGGTGCTGTTTCTTCAGGGCGGAGCCCATCTGCAGTTCTCCATGGTGCCGATGAACCTGATGAAGAACAAGGTGGCAGATTACATTATCACCGGACAGTGGGCGAAAAAGGCATTTAAAGAGGCGCAGAAATACGGCAAGGCCAATGCCATCGCTTCCAGCGAGGATAAGACCTTCAGCTATATTCCGGATTGCTCGGATCTTCCTGTTTCCGAGGATGCGGACTATGTATATATCTGTGAGAACAATACCATCTACGGCACCAAATTTAAAACCCTTCCCAACACAAAGGGAAAAACCCTGGTAGCCGATGTGTCCTCCTGCTTCTTATCCGAGCCGGTGGATGTTACCAAATACGGCATTATCTACGGCGGTGTGCAGAAGAATGTGGGCCCGGCCGGCGTGGTTATCGTTATCATCAGGGAAGACCTGATCACAGAGGATGTCCTTCCGGGAACACCTACCATGTGCCAGTACAAGACCCATGCAGACGCAAAGTCCTTATATAATACGCCGCCTGCCTACGGCATCTACATCTGCGGCAAGGTGTTTAAGTGGCTGAAATCCAAAGGCGGCCTTCAGGCCATGAAGGAGTACAACGAGAAGAAAGCAAAGATTCTCTATGATTTCCTGGATGAGAGCCAGCTGTTTAAAGGGACTGTGGTGAAGGAAGACCGCTCCCTGATGAATGTTCCCTTTGTCACCGGAGACGCAGATCTGGATGCAAAGTTCATCAAAGAGGCTACAGCAGCAGGATTTGTAAACTTAAAGGGCCACCGCAGCGTCGGCGGTATGAGAGCCAGCATCTACAATGCCATGCCTATAGAAGGCGTGGAGAAGCTGGTGGCATTTATGAAAGAGTTTGAGGAGGCAAACAAGGCATGAGAAAAATTCATTGTTTAAATGCAATATCCAAATACGGAACCGATCTTTTGACAGCTGACTATGAGCTGACAGATGATTTAAGCCAGGCAGAGGGCGTGCTGGTGAGAAGTGCGGCCATGCATGATATGGAGTTTGGCGATTCATTGCTTGCCATCGCCCGGGCCGGCGCCGGTGTGAACAATATCCCCCTGGATCGCTGTGCAGAGGAAGGGATTGTGGTGTTCAACACCCCCGGAGCCAACGCCAACGGCGTGAAGGAGCTGGTGTTAGCCGGTATGCTTCTGGCCGCCAGAGATATCACAGGCGGCATTGCCTGGTGCCAGGACAATAAGGAAGACGAGAATATTGCCAAGACTGTGGAGAAGGCGAAAAAAGCCTTTGCCGGATATGAGATCAAGGGAAAGAAGCTGGGCGTTATCGGCCTGGGCGCCATCGGCGCTGAGGTTGCCAATGCGGCGGCAGCCCTTGGAATGGAAGTGTACGGATATGATCCCTATATCTCTATCAATGCAGCCTGGGGGCTGTCAAGAGATGTAAAGCATATTACCTCCGCAGACATTATTTATCAGGAGTGCGATTACATCACAGTACATGTGCCTCTGATGGATGCCACCAAGGGAATGATAGGAGACAAGGCGCTGGAGCAGATGAAGGACGGCGTTGTGGTGCTGAACTTCTCCAGAGACCGTCTGGTGGACGACGATGCCATGGCGGCAGCGCTGAAATCCGGAAAGGTGCGCAGATATGTGACTGATTTCCCCAATCCCAAGTCCGTGCATATGGAGCATGTGATTGCCATTCCTCACCTGGGCGCTTCCACGGAAGAGTCAGAGGACAACTGCGCTAAGATGGCAGTGAAAGAGATGATGGATTATCTGGAGAACGGAAATATCCGCAATTCCGTCAATTATCCGAACTGTGACATGGGAGTCTGCCGCACAGCAAGCCGTGTGGCTGTGTTCCACTTGAACATCCCCAACATGATCGGCCAGGTTACCGGCACCGTGGCTTCCGGCAATGTAAATATTTCCGATATGACCAACAAGAGCCGGGATAAAGTTGCCTACACCCTTCTGGATCTGGAGAGCAAGGCAGATGAGGCTACCATCGAGAAGCTGAAGAGCATCGAGGGCGTGCTTAGAGTCAGAGTGATTAAATAAAATTGTGTGAGGGCCGCCCGGAGAGGGCGTTATATATCTTCCTCCTGGGCACGCTCTCGCTACGTGAAGAGCATAGCGGTACATAAGACGCTAAAAGACAGCGTCTAAGTACCGATGGTCTTCAAGTACCCTGGAGGAAGATATATAACGCCCTCTCCGGGCTATGTTATCTCCAGGTTGAAAGTTAAAAATATCTTATGGAGCTGTAAGCTTGACGAATAGGAGGAATAATGTGGCAATCGTAAAACCATTTACATGCATCAGGCCGGAGTGCTCCGTGGTTTCAAAAGTGGCGGCTCTTCCCTATGATGTGTACAACAGAAAAGAGGCCTGCCAGGTGACCGCATCCAATCCCCTGTCTTTTTTAAATATTGACCGTGCAGAGACCCAGTTTCCGGAGGATGTGGATATGTATGCGCCTCAGGTATACCACAAGGCCAGGCAGCTTCTGGACGCCTGGGTGGCTGACGGCACCTTTGTGACAGACAAGGGGGATAATTATTATCTGTACCAGCTTACCATGGACGGGCGGAGCCAGACCGGGATTGTGGCCTGCTGTTCCATCGATGACTATGAGACAGGAGTCATCAAAAAGCATGAGAATACCAGGGAAGACAAGGAGCTAGACAGAATCCGCCATGTGGATGTGACAGATGCCCACACCGGGCCTATTTTTCTGGCGTATCGCAGCAATGAGGCACTGGCGCGTATCACAGGGCAGGTAATGGGGAATACTCCCCTGTATGACTTCGTATCCGAGGACGGGATCGGGCATCGGGTGTGGAGAATCGGGGATCCCAGGACAGTACAGGCCATTGAAGAAGGGTTTAAGGCCATACCTGCCACATACATTGCAGACGGACACCACCGGGCGGCTTCCGCGGTGAAGGTGGGGCTTAAGCGGAGGCAGGAGAATCCGGGATACACAGGGAGAGAACCCTTTAACTATTTCCTGTCTGTACTGTTCCCGGAGGAACAGCTGTTTATCATGCCCTACAACCGGGTGGTAAAGGATTTGAACGGCCTTTCCATGGAGAAGTTTTTCACAGCTGTTTATGAGAAGTTTGACGTGGCAAAGGTGGGAAAAGAGGCCTGCAGCCCTCAAAAGAAAGGAACCTTCGGCATGTATCTGGACGGCGTCTGGTATATGCTGAAGATAAAACCCCAGTTTGTAACAGAGGATCCGGTAAAAGGGCTGGATGTGTCTGTCCTTCAGGAGCAGCTTTTAGGGCCGGTTCTGGGTATCGGTGATCCCAGGACGGACAAGCGGATCGATTTTATCGGAGGCATACGGGGGCTGGGAGAGCTGGAGCGCCGGGTAGCGGAGGACATGACAGTGGCCTTTTCCATGTACCCCACCTCCATACAGGAGCTGTTTGCCGTGGCGGATGCAGGGCTTCTCATGCCTCCCAAATCTACCTGGTTTGAGCCCAAGCTGAGAAGCGGGATTTTTATCCACAGACTGTCCTGAAGGATTTAGCAGCTTATAGGACGATTACGCATTTATGAAGATTTTGTGACATTTTCGAAAAAGGCCTACAAAAAAATATGGTTTTCCTATATAATACATAAATCTGACGTGCTCTGGCAATTTGAGAGTGCATTTCATTATAAGGAGGACAAGAAACATGAATTGGATAAAAAGAATCACGCTGTTTTTGGTTGTAGGCTGCCTGCTGTGCGGGTGTACCAAAAGCCACATTATCAAGAGGGAGGGAGATGATGAGAACAGTGATATGCCTCAGTTATCTTCTGAAGGAATTTTGTGGGAACAGGTCTGGGAGGAATTCGAGAGCCAGTATGCAGATGAGGCCTGGTATCCGTTTATCGATTCGGTCAACGGCCTGATTGACCCGGAGAAGAAGCAGCTGGATCTGTACCTGCTTCTCAAAGAGGAAATCTCTCCCCAGGAGGCGGCAGACTATGCCACAGAGGCCATTAAGGGATTTAACGATCTGATTGCGTCACAGAATTCCAAATACGCATACTCTTCCGACAGCTCCTACGGCGGCTATGTAAGCCTGTGCAACGTATATGTGATGGTGGGCCTGGAAGAATACAAGGAAGATAAAGCCAGCTGGATGATAGAGGACACCATCCCGGCAGGAGAGTACCGCCCGGTGAATCCGGATGCACTTCCCACAGTGGAAACCGGGGAGGCAGGCCAGGAGGAGACTGGCGGAGATACAGGTACAGAGGAGACTGCAACAGCAGAATAAATGTAGAGAGAATAAAAGACACCTGAGAGCCACACCTGGAGTGAGAGGCTTTCAGGTGTCTTTTTGGTTAAATTCTTATCCTCTAAGAGACAGGCAGCCCGCTGTGGTAAGAATAATTCCCAAGCTGGTCAATGACCGGCTGAAAATCCATATCCTGGACAGGAAGGCCTGAGGTAATGCTTTCATTCAGCAGATAGTAGACCAGCCTGCATTTCCCCATGCATTGATAGAACAGCTCAGGAAAAGAGCGGTCTGATGCCATCTGTTTTTTCCATGGATTACACCAGGTCTCATGATCCAGATTCAGGCTTTTTCTGGGATTGATCACCTGATCTGTCACCAGCTTTCGGGAGGCCGCCGGCTTTTTATTCAGGATGGACTCCATCAGCTCAAGCCCCACACGCTTGCGCCCGTGAGGATCTGACAAAGTCCGGCAGCCGAACCGGAGAGCCACAATAGAACGGTGTACCATCCGGGGTGATACCTGGAAATTATTCTGATACGTGATGGGATAGTAGGTTCCGTTGATGCATGTGGATAAAAGCCGGGAGATAAACTGTATTTCCAGGCCGTTGAGGCAGATGGTGGCCGCCTGATTAAATTCAGACGGTTTTTTCTTTTTGTATCTGTGAAGGAGAAGGGCATCGATATCATTCTCCAGCTCAGCGTGAAGGCCATGATGGGCCATGCTGGGATTGGCAGTGTCATACTGGATCCTGCCATACACAAAGGGATGGCAGATGGAATCCCCGATATAATGGCATATATATCCGCAGAAATAAGCCAGCGCCTGTTCCCGCTGCTGTTTGGAAGAAATCCTGGCTGTCTCCTCTAAATAGTTGACAAAAAAATCCTGCACGTGATGCTCATGCATGTAAGAACCCACATTCCGGTAATCCCGGTGACGCAGAATCGGAATATAATAAAAGAATATATCCGGCCCCTGAAGACCTAACTGATAGAGCCACCGATACTTGGCGATAATATGCTTTAACTGGTTGGCCGGCAAGTCATTATAGGCTTTCATGCCCATAATGTAATGGGTAGTAAAACCTGGCATGGAGATCCCTGCTTTCTGAATGTATTTTTAAATCTCTCTGTAAATTATACCATGAAAAAAGCTGCAATGCCACTGATAGTTTTTGGGTTTATACATTTACTGCATAGGACAGGCCCCTATCCACATAGTATGAACCAAAGCTCCGGAACATAAAAGGGAGGTTCATGGTATGATACAGAAGCTGCATGGGATGGTTTGGGGGCCGGTGCTGCTGACATTGCTTCTGACAGTGGGCATTGCCTATACCCTTCGTTCCGGAGGATTCCCTTTGTTCGGTATAAAAGTGTGGTGGCGGGAAACCGTGGGAAGCCTGCTTCGGGAAGATGGGGAGGCTAAGAGACAGAAAGGCCAATATGTGACAAAGGGGCAGGCAGCCTGCACCGCCCTGGCAGCCACCATCGGCACAGGAAATATTGTGGGGGTCGCCACGGCATTGACAGCGGGAGGGCCCGGTGCCATCTTCTGGATGTGGGTTTCCGCACTTACAGGCATGGCCACAGCCTACGCAGAGACATGGCTTGGAATCAGATACCGGTACAAAAACACACAGGGCCGGTGGGTGTGCGGGCCGGCAGTGTACCTGGACAAAGGGCTTCACATGCCGTTTCTGGGGATTTTTTACGGCATCCTGTGCCTTATGGCCTCCCTGGGCATGGGAAGCATGGTCCAGTCCAATGCCATCACCCAGACCATAGGGTTTTCGGCCGGGGTGCCGCCCCTTCTCTGCGGGGTGGCAGTGACAGCCGTGACCTGCTCTGTGGCAGCAGGAGGAATCCTGCGGATCGGCAAGGTGGCGGAAAAGCTGATGCCCTGGGCAGCCGGGATTTACATATTTTTTTCATGCATCACCCTGGGGGCATGCTATGAGCAGATACCAGGGGCCTTTATGGATATTTTCCGGTATGCATTTCTCCCTGAGTCTGTGGCAGGAGGCATAGGGGGATACGGAATCAGCCGGGCATTCCGCTACGGCATTGCCAGAGGCGTATTCTCCAATGAAGCCGGGCTGGGAAGCCTGGCAGGGCTTCACGGGGCCACGGAGAACACCACACCGGAAGAACAGGGCATGTGGGCCATGTTTGAAGTGTTTTTTGACACCATAGTGATCTGCACTCTGACAGCGCTGGTGATTCTGTGTGTGACCGGAAGAACCGGCGGCACTCTTCAGGGGTATGGGGACGGGGCTGTGTTGACAGCCGGCTGCTTTGGTGTCGTGCTTGGAAATATGGGGGAATACCTGGTGTCAGGTGCCATGACAATCTTCGCCTTTGCCACCATGATCGCATGGTTTTTCCTGGGAAGACAGACGCTGGAAACAGTTCTGGAGCAAATCTCCAGATGGCTTCCTCTTTCAGCGGGGACACGAAACAATATAGAAATTGCATATCTGATTCTGTATGGGTACGCGGTGTTTATGGGATGTGTCAGCAACCTTGAAGCTGTATGGGCACTTTCAGATATCTGGAACGGGATGATGGCCTTTCCCAATATCTGCGCCCTTCTTCTGCTTCAAAGGCAGGTGAGATTTCCTAAAAGGAAATAAAGCCAGGATACATAAAACTGAATATGGGGAATCTGTGGGGAAAAGGGAGGAGAGCTGACGACCGTAAAGTCGTCAGCTCGAGTATTATGAAAAAAATCTTATAAGCATTTAGAATGGCAACTGCTTTTGTTTCTATGTTCCTAAGTATATTCCCTATTCATGAAGAAATCATGTGTAGACTGTAAAAGGTTTTTGAATGATTTTTGAATAAAATATGAACTGCCTTATATTTTTGGAAAATTAATCCGATATATTTAAATATGAGAAACAGTTAAAATGTTTCTCATAATCGGAGAAACGGCACAAAACGTGCCGCAGGATAAGTATGAAAGAAAGGAGATGAAAAAGAATGTCAGTTGGTGGAGTTTCATTAGGTTTCAATCCTTACGGCAGCAGCAGCTACAGCTATGGGAGAGGCAACACACTGGGCAGCTACGGCAACAACAGCATGCTCAACAGCGATGACTGGACCAACAGCGCCAATGCAGAGGCTGAGAAGCTGAAAGAGAATCTTGGCATATCCGATACGACCAGTACCAATAAGACAGGCAGCACCAATAAGACCAGCAGCACAGGCACCACAGGTACCACAAAGACCTATGCCAGTGCAAGCAGCGTGTCCGGCTTCCTTATGGGATACCAGAACGTGCTCAAGGAGCTGGAAACCTCGTCTGCAAAGCTGACCGGCAGCAAGGCTAACAATGTGTTCCAGAGCTACGATGCAGCACTGAAAAAGTATGACGGAAGCGAAGCTTCTGCCAAGGCTTTAAGCAAGGCAGAGGATGATGTGGTAGCCTCCATGAAGGACTTTGTAGGCAAGCTTAACAACGCATTGTCTTACCTGAAGGCCAATGCAGGCCTTGGCTCAGGCGTAACCAGCCAGGCTGATTCCCTTAAGCGTTCCATCCCTTCTGAGAAGACCCTGGCACAGCTGGGGATCAGCTACAATTCAGAAGGAAATCTGGTGTTTAATGAAGAAGAATTCAGAGAGAAGCTTCAGAATGATCCGGAAGAGGTAAAAGGCCTTGTAGGCGGCCAGTACGGTATGGCGGAGCGCGTCGGCAGCAAAGCCACCTATGTGCTTGACTCCTCTGTGGACAGGATTGTGGGAAAAGAAGAGGCATCCAAGGCTTCTTCCAGCACTTCCGGCAGCTCGGCCAGTTCCGCATTTTCCGGTTCCAAGAGCGTTATGTCTGATTCCTTCCTGCAGTTTGCAAGCTTCGCTAGAGGCGGCGCTTACAATTTAAGCAATTACTATGCGGTATCCATGCTGAACATTTTGGTATAAGGTTGACATACCCACAATGGCTCTCCGTTGCAGGACGGGGAGCTTTTTAGGTGCCGCAAAAGCTTTTTTTGCTTTTTTAGATAATTTAATGAGATTTCAGAACTTAAAGTGAATAAAATCGGTTGACAGAAGAAAAGGATTGTGGCATAATAAATGTTGTATACGCTGGGGATTTTTTGCCCTTTTTCATGGATGATATGGAAAAGTACTGGAAAATTTATAAGAAAAATGTTTATTTTGCCTAAAAGCTGGGGGGGTATTGCGCAAAAGCCCCCTGTTACAGCATATTTTATAAAAACTGCATAAGACCAGTTATGAAGATGGTAAAAATTGACTCTTGAAAAAGAGTGTTAAATGATAGAAAATAGGAAGGCAATGGTGAGAGGAGAAGAAAATGATGTCATCAATTTACGGTAACGGCATTTCGCTGACAGAGAAGGTTCTTGATTATTTGTGGCAGAGGCAGGCGGTATCACTGAATAACGTTGCCAATGTAGATACCCCAGGGTTTAAGTCCCAGTATGTTACATTTGAGGAGGAGCTTGCCAAACGCTTATTCGACGCAAGCAATTCTAAAAAAGCTCCCAGACAAAAGGTTTCCAACGCCATAGATTCCACCATGATGTGGGTGAACACCACATGGAACGAATCCAGCAGGCTGGACGGCAATAATGTAGATATGGATCAGGAGCAGGTAGAGATTGTCAGAACCGCTTATGAATATCAATATATGTTAAGCTCATTTAACAATGATATGAACCGTTTGAAAAGCGCGGCCAGGACCTTCTGATTTTTTCTTAAGGGATACATCAGAGGGTTAAAGCCATGTACATAGAGACTTCTAGTCAGAAAGGAAACCGTTTTATGGAGGGAGCATCATTTATTATACCCATGCAGCCATGGGGCACTATCGGAAATCTGAATATGAACGGCAGCCAGGAAACAGAGGCTGTGGTGAATGAAGAGGCGTCTTTATTCAAGAATATTTTCAGGAACGCACTGAATGAGGTGAAGGAAACGCAGGCGGACGTGGAATATAAACAGTATCTTCTGTCCACAGGCCAGTTAGACGATGCCCATACCCTGCCTATCGCGGAGGCGAAAGCAAGCCTGACCGTGGATGTGCTCATTGCCCTGCGGAACAAAACTGTAGAGTCCTACAACGAACTGATAAAGATGAGTGTCTGATGAGATTAAATTTGGCAAAGGTTGGATAAAGACGTGCAAAATTTTAAAGAGAGCTGGCAGAATATGCCGGAAAAGACCCGAAAAATTATAATGATGATTGCCGGGGCAACGGTAGCAGTTGCTCTGATTGCGATCGTTGCACTGAATCTTGGAAGAAAGACAGACTACTCTACTTTGTTTACCGGTCTTAACCAGGATGAGGCTCAGCAGGTAGTTTCCCTTTTGCAGGAACAGGGGATTACATATCAATACAATGACAGCAACGGCTCCATACGAGTCCCGGAGGCTTCCGTAGAGCAGACCAGAGTCAATCTCCTAAGCCAGGGATATCCCAAAAGCGGCTTTGCCTATGACATGTATCTGAGCAATACAGGTCTGATGAGTACAGAGTCAGATAAAAAACAGCTGACCCGCTACGAGCTGCAGGATCGTCTGGGAGCCACCATACGGATGTTTGAAGGGGTACAGGATGCCAAGGTGAACATCAGCGAGGGAGTGGAACAGCAGTATGCCTTAAGCGATACAGCTGCCACACCGGCCACGGCTTCCGTTATCATAACCATGCAAAGCGGCAGCACCCTGACACCTGAGAAGGCACAGGCAGTGAAGAACCTGGTTTCCCACTCTGTAAAAGGGATGAATTTTGCCGAGGTTTCTGTGTTTGACGCCAATACCATGCTGGAGGTAAGCGGAGACGAAGGAGGAACCGCCTCTGGCAACACCACGGATCTGGCAAGCCTGACCACCCTGGTGGAAAGCAACATAGCAGCCAATGTGCGCCGGGTTCTGGAGCAGCTTTACGGCACCGGCAACGTAGCCGTATCCGTAAAGGGAACGCTCAATATGGAGAGCCTGATTCAGGAGATCACCCAGTACACCACGCCTGACAAGATTGACGAGCAGGATAAGTCAGGGCTTTTGCAGTCAGAGGATACCACCACAGAGAATACATCATCCTCTGCCATGACAGCCAGCGGGGTTGTGGGAGCCGACGCCAATGCAGATACCCCCAGATACACCAACAACGACGGTACCGGACAGAATGCGGACACCTACTATAACGGAACCGCATCCAGGGTTTGGCTATATAATGTATTAAAGGAACAGCGCCAGATTAATCCCGGCGTGCTGGAGGATGTCTCCATCGGTGTGGTGATCAATACAGAAGACACCACCACTGTAAGCGAGACCGAGTTAAAGCGGCTGGTAGCAAACTCCGCAGGCATTCCTGTGGAGACAGTGGATGATAAAGTGACTGTTGTCCGTGCCATGGGGCCGACCCAGGAGGTTGTGAATCCGCCTGTAGTTCCGGTGACAGGCCCGGCTCTGATTCTTCAGGCCATTCCGCTGCCGGTATTGATTGCTATCGGTGCAGGAATCCTGCTCCTCCTTCTTCTTCTGATTCTGCTTCTTGTCAGAAAATCGAAGAAGCGCAAGATGCCTGAGGTTGTCATGGAAGGCGACGAGTTTATCGAAGGAGATCAGATGTCCGAAGGAGAGTTCCCGGCAGAAGAGATTCAGTCCGAAGATGGTCAGCCTGTTACTATGGCTGCTCCTGAAGAAGAAGACGAGTTTGCGAAGAATGAGGAGATTCTTAATCTCCGTATGCAGCGCAGCCTGCGCCTGAAACAGAATATAGGCGACTTTGTGGATCAGAATCCGCAGATCGCAGCCAAGCTTATCCAGAGCTGGCTGAGAGGAGAGGAGGGAGACGACGATGGCAGAGCCCAAAGAGCTAATAGAAAGCAGTAGTGTCAAGCCGGAGGGGGACGCTCTGATCACCGATCCCAAGAGCAAGGCGGCCCTGGTCGTGGTATCCCTGGGAGCAGACAGAGCCTCCCAAATCTACAAATATTTAAACGAAGAGGACATCGAGGAGCTTACATACGAAGTGGCAAAGCTGGGGAAGACATCCAACACCCAGGTGGAAGGAACCCTGGATGAGTTCTACAAACTGTGTCTGACTCATAAGATGATGACTGACGGCGGTCTGGACTATGCCAGGAACGTACTTGAGAAAGCCTTCGGCGAGTCCACTGCCAGGAACCTTCTGGAAAAGGTTTCAAAGACCTTGCAGTCAAAACCCTTTAACTTCTTTATGAAGGGGGATCCCAAAGCTCTGCTGTCCCTTTTGCAGAATGAGCGCCCTCAGGTTATCGCCCTGATTATGGCATACATGGAATCCCAGCAGGCGGCCCAGGTTCTGGAGCAGCTGCCGGAGGAGAAGAAGATCCAGGCCGTGGAGAGTATGGCCCGTATGGACCGTGTCTCTCCGGAAGCCATCGCCATCGTGGAAGAAGAGATGAAGAGGAAATTTGCCACCATCATTACCAGCGAGGACAATATGAGCCTTGGCGGCGTGGATTATGTGGCTGACATGATGAATCATGTGGACCGCAGCAGCGAGAGAAAGATTTTTGAGGAATTAGATAAGCGCAACCCGGAGTTGGCTCAAAGTATCAGGGAGAAGATGTTCGTGTTCGAGAACATTCTGGATATGGACGACAGGTCCGTACAGCGTTTCGTCCGGGACTGCGATACCAAAGATATTGTATATGCTCTGAAGAGCGCTTCCAAGGAGATGAAGGATATCTTCTTCAGAAATATGTCAAAACGTATGTCCGATTCCGTCCGGGCCGATTTGGAGATTACCACCAATGTCCGCCTGAAGGATGTGGAGGAAGCCCAGCAGCGTATTGTTAATGTGATCCGTACGCTGGAAGAGCAGGGACAGGTAGTCATCAAGAAGGGAGGAGATGACGATATCATCCTCTAAACGAGTTATCAAACGAACAGCTATGCCGAGAGAGACGATGATAGAGCAGTATATCCCTCCGCTGGAAGATATATCTAACAGCAGGACACTGACCCAGACGAAACCAGTATTTCCGCGCTATACGAAAGACGGAAAGAGGGCAGAGGCAGAACGCCCGCTTTTAGAGGATTTGGCCCGGGAACCAGAGGCTTTGGAACAGCCGGAAGGGGAGCCGGAGTGGCAGGAAGAGGAGGAGCCTCAGGAGCCGGAGGATTCGGCGGAGGCTCTGCTTGAGGCTGCCAGGGAGGAAGCCAGGCTGGAGGCGGAAAAGATTCTGGAGGAAGCCAGACAGCAGGCGGCAGATATTCTAGAGGCAGCCAGGACCCAGGCCAGAAGCGCCAGAGACCAGGCCAAAAGGTCCGGCTATCAGGCCGGCTATGAGGAAGGCCATCTGGAGGGAAGACAGACAGCAGAGGAAGAGGTCAGGAATCGGTTTCAGAATGATTTCCTGGAGTTTCAGGAGGATATGAAGCAGGCATTCCGGGCAGTGGACAGAGCCAAAGAAGAATGCGTCCACACCTATCTGGAGGAGCTGAAGGACTGCGCGGTGGCCATAGGCGAAAAGGTGATTCACATTAGCCTTAAGTCCAGTGGAGAGGTGATTAAGCAGATGATTGTCTCCGCCACCGAGAAGCTTAAGAAGACCGCATGGGTTAAGATTTATATTGATAAATATGATTACGACATGATGATGAAGGCGGATGCAGATGTTCTTGAGGAGCTTTCCCACCTGTCAGACAACATTAAATTCATTGTCATGGATAAGGAAGAGGACGGCAGCTGCATCATAGAGATGCCGGAAGAAATCATAGATATCAGTGTCAATACACAGATTGAGAACATAAGAGATATATTGGAGAATATCAGGATATAGGAGTACTTATATGTATGATAAGATACCGCCTTTGATTGGGAAGTCAGAGACTATCAGCTATATCGGGAAAATTGAAAATGTAGTTGGGATGTCTATGGAGGCTTCCGGAGGCCGTGCCAGCATCGGCGACATCGTTATGATCTATAACGAGGAACAGAACCGTCAGATGCCGGCGGAGGTGGTGGGATTTAAGAATGAGCGGATTCAGCTTATGACCTATGAGCCTACCAGCGGTATCGCGTCAGGAAGCTTCGTGCGCAACACCAGGCGCAGGCTGAAGGTGCCGGTAGGAGATTTTCTCCGGGGCAGGATCATCAACGCTCTGGGAGAGCCTATGGACGGCGGGGAGCCTCTTCCCCACTCCAGGCATTATACGGTAAACAGCCCCTATATCAATCCCTTAAACCGCCCTCCCATCCGGGAGCGGCTGGAATTCGGCATCAAAGCCATCGACGGGCTGAACACCATCGGCAAAGGACAGAGAATCGGTATCTTTGCCGGTTCTGGCGTGGGAAAAAGTACCCTGATGGGCATGATTGCCAAGAATGTAAAAACAGATATCAATGTGATTGCTCTGGTAGGAGAGCGTGGCCGTGAGGTTCTGGAGTTTATCGAGAAGGACCTGGGGGAAGAAGGTATGAGGCGTTCGGTTCTGGTGGTAGCCACCTCGGATCAGCCGGCTATGCTTCGCATGAAGTGCCCCCTGGTAGCCACTACCATTGCAGAGTATTTTAAGGATCAGGGCTATGATGTGCTGCTGATGATGGACTCCCTCACCAGATATGCCATGGCCCAGAGGGAGATCGGCCTGGCTATCGGAGAACCCCCTATAGCCAGAGGATATACTCCGTCCATCTACGCGGAATTCCCTAAGCTTCTGGAGCGAAGCGGGAATTTTGACCGGGGATCTATCACCGGTGTATATACAGTGCTGGTAGAGGGCGACGACACCAATGAACCTATCTCCGATACAGTGAGAGGTATCCTGGACGGCCACATCGTTCTCAGCAGGCAGTTAGCCAACGAGAACCATTTTCCGGCCATCGACATAGGAGCCAGCATCTCCAGGCTTATGGTGGAGGTGGTGTCAGAGGAGCATCAGAGGACAGCCTCCAGGCTGAGGAATATCCTGGGACTGTACCAGAAGAACGCGGATCTGATTTCCATCGGAGCCTACAAGCAGGGAACCAATGCTGCGCTGGATGAGGCGGTGGCAAAGATTGACCGCATCAACGGCTTTTTACAGCAGGGGATCAAGGAACGTTTTACCTACGAGGAGACGTTAAAAAAGATAGAAGAGATAACCGGTTGATTCGGAGGAACATGAGAAGTGAAAAAGTTCGAATACAGACTGGACACAGTGCTGGACTATAAGACCCAGGTGCTGGATAACCTAAAGACAGAGCATGCGGTGATTGTGCAGAAGGTCAACAGAAAGCAGGAAGAGATCCAGGGGCTGAACCGGAAGCTGGCTGGCTATGAGGATGATTTCAACAAGGCCAAGGAGCAGGGGGTCAGCATCGGAGACTGCAGGCTGTACAGCATGTGCATCGTCCGGATGGAAGAGATCATCGACCAGGAGAAGGGCAGGCTGAAGGTCTTAAAAAAGCAGGAGAATGAGAAGAAGCAGGAGGTCATCACAGCCAAGGTGGATACCTCCAAGTTCGAGAAGCTGAAGGAAAAGAAGCTGCAGGAGTATCAGAAAGCAGTGATGAAGGCGGATGAGACATTTGTGGAGGAGTTTGTCTCCAACACATCCATCAAGGCCAGACACCAGCACAGAGGTTAAAGTGGTAATCTCAGCGAAAGCTGTTGATTATAAATAAATATAGAAACAGAAAGGAGGCGTATCATGACAGCAGGAAAGGTACAGCCGTCTGTCCAGGTTAAGATTGACGGGGCAAAGCGCATGGCTTCAGAGCAGTCTTCTGTCCAGAGAGATGATTTTACAAAGCTTCTCCAGGCAAAGAAGGACGGCACATCCCAGACAGGGAAGACGGATACCGGGAAAAAGCCTGACAAGGCTGACGGGACGGCAGCAGATGCCGCAGGAAAGACTGAGGATGTATCAAAGGACAGCCAGCCGGAGAAAGTGACTTCCCAGGATGAGGGGACGGAAGAAAACTCTGTTTCCCAGGAAGCATTGCAGCAGGCAGCTATGCAGCAGGCAGCAGCCCAGATGCTGATGCAGTCTGATGAGCCGGTGGAAGAGGTTGTGGAGACAGCTCCCCAGATGGCAGAGGTAAGCAGCACGGCAGCTGTAAGCGCGGAGGCGGTTCCTGAGACAGTTCCGGAGGCAGCAGTTCAGACAGAGGCAGCGGCCCAGGTACAGCCTAAGGAGGCGGAGCCTGTGAAGATTGCAGAGCATAAGGAAGGACAGCAGACCCCGGAGGCAGCGGCACAAAAGCCGGTGCAGGAGACAGAGACCCAGAAGGTTACCAGGACAGAGGAACGGTCCGACAGCGGCAGGCAGACAGAGGCAAAGGCAGAACCGAAGGCCCAGGTTCCCGCGGCAGAATCCCATGATAAAAAGATTGGCAGGGATACTGACAGCCGGTCTGACAATCAGAATCAGGATACGGTCTACACCACGGAGGTTCACACATCCCAGGAGGTGCGGGAGATGCCGTCCATGAATCAGAGGACACAGCAGATTCCTCTAAAGACCACCCCGGAGCAGCTTCCCCAGGATTTGGGAAAGACCCTGGCGTCAAGAACCCTGGAGGCAGGCAGAACCCTGACGGTGGAACTGGAGCCGGCAAATCTTGGAAAGCTTACTATCAGACTGGTGTATGAGGGAGACAGGGCTTCGCTGTCCATCATGGCATCCAATCCCAGGACGCTGGATATGCTGAGCCAGAAGGCATCGGAGATAGCAGCGATTCTGGAGGAGAAGACAGGGCAGGAGACCATCATCTACACACAGCCGGCCCAGCAGGGCAGTGAGCAGTATGACGAGCAGCAGAACCAGAACCGCAGCAAGGAACAGGGAGAACCTGAGGAACAAAAAAATCAGGGACATGGGGAAGATACCCATCAGGCAGAATCTTTCGCACAGCAGCTTCGGCTGGGACTTGTGTGAAAAAAGAAAAGGAAGTGAAGAACTATGGCAGATACGATTAATTCGGTCAGCGGAACAAGTAAACCGTATGAGAAGACATATTATACGGCTACATCCAATGACAAAAACACCTTAAGCGTTACTGATTTTTTCCAGCTTTTGGCAACACAGCTTCAGTATCAGGATCCCACAAGCCCCATGGACAACAGTGAGCTGATGAACCAGATGACCCAGATGGCGATGATGCAGTCCATGACTTCCATGACAGAAGCGATTGATGCATCCACAGCTACCAGCGCCCAGACATACGCAGGAAGTTTGGTAGGCCAGGAAGTGACTGTGGCGGTAGTGAAAGAAAATTCCTATGGACAGGAAGAGCCAACCGGTGTAAAATATGCTAGAGTGGAGTATGTCAACTTTACGAAAGGTGAACCGGTATTTAAGGTAGAGGGCGATGATAAGGAGCATCCTTTATCTCATCTGGTAGGAGTGGGGAAGGTTCCGGATCCGTATAATAAGGAGGTTGATAATGAGCAGGAAGGGCCTGGAGGCGACAGCGAAGGCTCCGGCGACAACGGCGAAGAGGGACCTGGAGGTGCAGAAGGGCCAGGTACAGTTTAAGGAGTAACGGTAGTGAAAAGTAATTTGATGTAAGGCAATAAGCCACAGGAAGAGCAATGGCTTTTGGAGGAACGAGTATGGATGTGAATGGAATTGGCCGTATAGACAACGGCAGACAGGGCATCCCCGGCCAGAATACGAAAACGCCTGGAGTGGGGGAGAGTCAGGATTTCTATCAGATGCTCCAACAAAGGGTGAAGGTAGGCCTGAATTTTTCCAAACACGCCACAAAGCGTCTGAATGAGCGGGGAATTGCCGTTGATAATCAATTAATGAGTAATCTGGAACATGCGGTGGAGGATGCCAGGAAGAAAGGCGCCAGAGATGTGGCTATTATCGGGGCACAGGGGATTTTTATTGTGAATGTACCCAATAACACGGTAGTTACCACCATGTCCCAGAGTGATATGAAAGAACGAGTATTTACTAATATTGACAGTGCCGTTATTATGTAGCAGGACCTCGTGGAGGATGCTTAATCCGCCTGTCGGATGGGCAGGCGGAAAGACGGCAGCAGAAAGGAAAGCAGATTATGTTAAGAGCAATGGACTCAGCAGTGGCGGGCCTTCGCGCCCACCAGAACAAGATGGACGTAGTAGGCCATAATATCGCAAACGTAAATACAGATGGTTTTAAAGCCCAGACATATACATTTAAGGAGGCTATGTATCAGACTTCTACAGCCTCTACTGGAAATAATGGTACTGCTGGTGGTGTGAATGCAGCTCAGTATGGTTATGGTACTCTGATGGGAACCATCGGAATGGATATGACAGCCAGTACACCAACTTATAGGGGTGGATTTAACGCATCTATAGATGGAGAAGGTTTTTTCTTGGTTATGACAACGGCGGTAAAAGATGGAATAGATACAACAGATCCAGATGCCCTTAAAGCAGCAAGTTTTTATTATACAAGAGTTGGGCAATTTAGTGTGGATAGTTCAGGATACGTTGTTGATGGTAATGGTAACTTTGTATATGGATATCAACCATCTGACCCAATAACTGGTAAAGTTGAAACTGATAAGCTAAATAAATTAGTTCCATTGCGTGCACCATCAAAATTACCAGATACTGGAACTATAAAGGATGTAGCGTTTGATTATGATCCCCAAAATACAGATGTAGAAAAGCTTGGAAATATTCAAATAGATAACACAGGTAAAATATCAGCGTCAATTGAAATAGGGGAGAAATCTCAAACTATTTATTTAGGAACCATAGGTATTGCGACTTTCCAGAACCCAAATGGTTTGGCAAAAGTAGGTAATAACTATTATGTTACTAATGCAGGAGATAATACTGGAGCGATGGGCGCATCAATTCCAGGCGGTTTAACCTCAACCTTAATGCCCGGCTACATCGAAGCCTCCAACGTAGACTTGGCAAAGGAATTTGCCGATATGATTACCACCCACAGAGGTTTCCAGGCCAATTCGAAGATGATCACCGTATCCGACGAGATGCTGTCTGACCTGGTAGCTATGAAGCGGTAATTAAATTAAGAACAGGAATATAGGGAACAGACCATGAGATGGTGGAAAAACGACAACCAGAAGATGGCTGACAGAAGAAGAAAAGTCCGTATGGAGCGGATATCCGGCGAGAGGAGGAGGGAGCAGTATGGGCTCTCCTCCGGCCTGGATGGAACAGAGGAAAAGCTGAAAGAAGGGGCAAGAGGCATGATCAAGGTAACGCGGCTGAATGACGAGATACTGTATCTGAATATTTTTCAGATTGAAAGTATCGAGTCCATACCCGAGACAAAGATAAAGATGATGAACGGTTACTATTATCTGGTAAAGGATTCGGAAGATTCCATTTTAGAGCAGATGAAAGGATTTTTCAGAAGCTGTTTTGTCTCGGAGGACAAAGGAAAAGACCAGTAAATGTCCCAATGATATTTTCAGGCAGTAGGAGCAGGAATTAGGAGGATAAAACAATGGATTTGACAACGCTTATCGGCGTCATAATGGCCCTGGGACTGATCGTATGGGGAATTGGAGTAGATAAGCTGGGCAACTTTGTTGATTTGCAGAGCCTTGCGATCGTATTTGGAGGTGCCGTAGCAGCAACGATAGCCAGCTATCCTTTCCGCATCCTGAAGGATATACCGAAGCATATAGCGGTATGTTTCCGGGGAGGTAAATATAACATTCCCAAATTAGTAGACCAGTTGGTAGACTTAGCCATGCTTGCCAGACAAAGCGGACTTCTGGCCCTGGAGGAGAAAGCCGCGGAGATAAAGGACCCATTCTTTAAACAGAGTGTCCTGATGATCGTGGACGCCAATGATCCGGACAAGGTCAGGGAGATGCTGGAAAAAGAGATGGACGACATGATGGCAAGACACGATGAGGCGGCGGGAATCTATGAGAAGATGTCCGCCTATGCGCCTGCTTTCGGTATGATTGGTACTCTGGTAGGTCTGATTAACATGTTGAAGGGCATGGACCTGGGCGACGGCGGCGGAGCCAGCAGCCTGGGCCAGGATATGTCTGTGGCTTTGATCACAACCTTCTACGGAAGCGGATTTGCCAATATTTTCTTCCAGCCTATTGCCAAGAAGCTGAGAATCCGCCAGGCCGAGGAGGAGCTTTTCTGTACCACCATTGTAGAGGGAGTCATGGGAATCCAGGCAGGAGAGAATCCTCAGTTTCTCCGTGAGCATCTGATTTCCTGTATGAAACAGTCCCAGAAGAAGAAGCTTTTGTTAAAGGCAGGTAACGGCGGCGGCGCTGCCGGCGGAGGTGAAGGCTGATGGGCAGAAGAAAAAAAGGCGGAGGCGGAGGCGAAGACTGCGGAAGCTGGATGGACACCTATGGCGACATGGTGACCCTTCTTTTGTGCTTTTTTGTTATGTTGTATTCCATGTCCAACTTAGACCAGCAGAAGTGGGAGGTATTCGTAAAAAGTATCTTCCCCAACTCCGATGACCTGGAACAGGTTGCTATCAATGAGAATATTGCCGAAGGCGAATTTGATGTGTCAGGCCAGCTGGAAGTGGAGGAGGAGCCTGAGGCAGACGCAGAACTGGAGGATCTGTATCTGGTTCTGGTAAAAAAACTGAATGAAAGCGGCATAGAAGGCGTATCAGTGTCTCAGGGAGAAGGATATACCTTTGTTGCGTTTGAAAACCAGGCATTTTTTAACGGCGACAGTTCCGTATTGACCGATGAGGCCATTAAGACTCTGGACATATTCAGCGAGATTATAGCTCCGGAGGCGGACAGAATTTCCCAGATTGAAATCATGGGCCATACAGCGCAGGCGAGGCCGGATCAGCCTAACAATGTGAGAACGGACCGTCTGCTTTCCGCCATGCGTTCGGCGGAGGTGGCCGCTTATATACAGGGCAAGAATATAATCGACCCAAGTAAATTAGTAGGAATCAGTTACGGACAGTTCCGTCCGGTGGCTTCTTCGGAAACCAGCGAAGGCAGGGCGAAGAACCGGCGTGTGGAATTCCTGATTGTTGACGCAGGAGCGGACATTAAGTCCATGAATGATTATTATGACGAGTATTACAACCGTCTGGAGGAAGGCTCCGTTGTAGTTACGGATGGAGTTACCGGGGAGATACCGGAAGGATTTTCTCCGGTAGAAGGCGGAAACATGGAGGGGGAGGCCAGCATGCTTGACCCGACAGCGGTGAATGATGCCGATGCACAGGGAACGGTTACGGACCCGGCGGCAAATCCATCGGAGTAAAACGCAGGCACAGAGTAACAATTTGAGAAAAGGTGGCTTTTACAGATGGCAGACGTATTATCTCAGAGTCAGATTGACGCACTTTTAAAGTCTATGAATTCCGGCGGATCGTCGGAACCACAGGCTGACGCCCCGCAGGCGGTGGAAGCAAAGGTTGAGAAAAAAGTAGAAAAGACAGAGGAAATCAAGTACAGTAAGTATGATTTTTACAGCCCCAGGAAGTTTACCAAGGATAAGATGAAGATTCTCACCAGTGTATTTGAGAATTACGCCAGAATCATTACTTCTCAGGTAAACGGTATTTTCAGGGTTATGACAGACATTACGGTGCTGGAGGTTCAGGAGCGGCGTTACTATGAGTTCGTAAGCTCTCTCAGTGAAAACGACGCGGTTACCCTGGTGAATGCCAACATACAGGATCACAACAAGGCATTGGTTCCTCTGATGATGTATGTAACACCCGGACTGGTGATTACACTGATTGACCACATGCTGGGAGGCGGCGAAGAGGTGGTGAAGGTGAAGGACGGATACCGGTATTCCGACGTGGAGACGGCGCTGTACCGAAGGATTCTGTCATACCTGATTCAGGCCCTGAAGGATGGGTTTGCCAACTATATAAGTATAGACTTTAAAGCCCAGAGAATTGAAGAGAACCCCAGTATGATACAGGATGTAGGCCTGGATGAAACAGTGGCAATTATCCTTTTGAATGTGGATGTGGCGGGACTTGCAGTAGAGCGGATCCGGATTTGTATGCCGGGAACACTTCTGGAAAGTATATTCCAGGTGATTGACAGCAGGAAACACATTGCAAGAGGTTATGCGTATGAGGATAACCGCGATACAATTCTGGACAATATCCGTGAAACAGTTCTTCCGGTTACAGGACAGCTGGGAACTGTGGTTTTGGATTTGGATGATATCTACCACTTAAAGATTGGCGATGTCATCGATATGAACAAGTCCAAGACCAAGGATGTGAAGCTGTATGTCGGAAGACAGCCGTGGTTTACCGGAAAAATGGGTGTATATAAAAAGAACGTGGCGATCCGCATCAATCAAAGAATATATGAAGGGGATGAGGAGGAAACCGCGTCAGACGTCAGTTATGTCCAGGAGGAGGAGGCAGCTCCTGCTCTTGAGGGACAATATGCTGCGTCAGAATAAAAGTTACATTTTTTTAAATTATTATTTATGGAAAAGAGAGGGAAAAGATAATGGCTAAGATTATGCTGGTTGACGATGCCGCCTTTATGAGAATGATGGTGAAGAATGCACTGACGAAAGCTGGATATGATAATTTTGTGGAGGCCCAGGATGGAGCCGAAGCTGTGAGGAAATACGGTGAGGAAAAACCGGATATGGTAATCATGGATATCACCATGCCTAATATGGACGGTCTTCAGGCTTTAAAGACGATCCGCGGAACCGATCCCAATGCAAAGATTGTTATGTGTACCGCTATGGGCCAGGAGGGAATGGTTGTTGATGCCATCAAATCCGGCGCCAAGGATTTCATTGTAAAGCCTTTCAATGCAGAGCGTATTGTCCAGACCGTTAATACAATTTTAGGAAATTAATGGGGGCGGGAGGAAGAGACCATGGCTTTTTTAAGCTCATTTGATATCAGTGCGTCGGGTTTAAGCGCCCAGCGTCTGAGAATGGATATTGCCGCAGAAAATATTGCAAATATTGACACCACCAGAACAGAGCGGGGCGGAGCCTACCGCAGAAAAGATATTGTGTTTGAAAGCTATGGGGCCAATTCTTTTAAACAGGCTCTCCGCAATGCATCCAAAGGCCTGGGATTTACCGGAAGGAATGCCGGAGTCCGGGTGGCCGGAGTCGTTGAGGATGACAGGGAGATGACCCAGGTGTACAATCCCAATCATCCGGATGCAGATGAAAGCGGTTTTGTAACAATGCCTAATGTAGATTTGTTGAAAGAGACGGTTGACAGTATGGCCGCCACCAGATCTTATGAAGCCAATGTTACCGCTTTGAATGCGATGAAGCTGATGGCGCAAAAGGCACTGGAAATTGGTAAGTAATGTCCGGAGCCGCAGGAAAATTAAGGATAAAGGAGAAATAAAAAATGGGCGCTAGCAGCTTTAACGATATGGAACTGGATGCAATAGGCGAGATAATGAATATCAGTTTAGGTGCCTCCGCAACAGCAGTTTCCACGATGCTGGGCACAAAGGTGAATATCACCACGCCTGTGGTTCGTGTTCAGACCCGGGCGGAATTTGAGTTCAAGCGTCTGGAACCGGCTATCGGTGTGGAAATCGCCTATGTGGAAGGTCTGGAAGGCAAAAATATTATGATGTTCCGCCGGGAAGATGTGTGTGTTATCGTAGGCACATTGATGGGGGAGGATCCTGCCACTATCAGTCCTGAGCTGGATGAGATTCATATCAGTGCAATCTGCGAGGTCATGAACCAGATGATGGGGGCCTCTGCCACAGCACTGTCAGAGTTTTTAGGTACGATTGTTAATATATCGACTCCCAAATCATTTGATATCGGGGAGCCGGATGCATTTAAAGAAAAATATTTCCCGGAAGAGAACGGTATGGTGGTTGTCCGGTTCCGTCTGGAGATTGAGGATAAGCTGAACAGTGAATTTATGAACATCATGTCCATAGCACTGGCCAAGCGTCTTCTGGAGCCCTTCGCGGCGTCCATGGGAGATTCTGCACCTCAGGAACAGCCGGCAGCAGCTTCCCAGCCGGCACCAGAACCGGCTGCAGCCCCAGAGCCAGCGGCAGCACCAGAGCCGGCAGCGGCTTCGGCAGGAGGAGCAAGCATGTCCCAGGCAGAGATGGATGCACTTCTGGCATCTATGTCCCAGCCTGCAGCTCCGGAACCGGCTCCAGCTTCAACATCAGGCGGTTCCATGTCTCAGGAGGAGATCAATGCTATGATGTCCATGGCATCTCAGCCGGCAGCCCCGGAACCAGCCCCGGCCCCGTCCACAGGCGGTTCCATGTCCCAGGAGGAGATCAATGCCATGATGGCATCTGCATCCCAGCCGGCAGCCCCGGCAGCACAGCAGATACCGCCGGCTCCCATGCCTTCCCAGGCGGCAGCACCTCAGGGCGCACAGCAGCCCCTTTATTCCTATCCGCCTATGGGTATGGATCCTATGATGCTGCAGCTTCTGAATCAGATGCAGCAGACCCAGATGCAGATGATGGAGATGATGAAGGCTCCCAAAGCAGAGCCGGCTCCATCTTCAGGTACAGGCGGCTCTATTATCCGTCCGTTAAGCTCGCCTCAGGTTCAGGATGACGCAGGGCAGGGAGAGGAAGACAAGACCAACCAGGAGATGCTGATGAAGGTGCCTCTGGAGATTTCCGTAGAGATAGGAAGAACCAAGAGGCTGGTAAAGGATATTCTGGAATTTACCCAGGGTACTCTGGTTGTTTTGGATAAGATGGCCGGCGAGCAGGTGGATCTGTTTGTAAACGGTCAGTGTATCGCAAGAGGCGATATCGTTGTGGTAGAGGATAATTTCGGTATTCGTATCACGGAGATTGTGGCCAAGGAATTAAATCCGGAAAGCTTATAAGATGTGGGAGAATTTTACATTGTTGTTTCGTACGGTGCTGGCAGTTGCAGGCGTGCTGGTACTGGCATATTGGTGTAGCGTACTGCTTAAAAAACAGTGGGTGAAATCTTCCGGAGACGGCAATATGAGACTGCTTGAACATATACAGGTAGGGCAGAATCAGAGAATACTTCTTTTAAAGGTTGGGGAACATACTTATCTGATAGGTGTCAGCCAGGCAGGTATCCGTTTTTTGACAGAGGTAGAAGGTGATTTCCAGCCTAAGGAGCCTGTATTCCACAGGGAGGCCGTCCCGCAGATTCCGTTTCAGGAGATTCTGAAAAAATATATGCCGCCGCATCAGGGAAAGAAGGGAGAAAAAGATGAATGACCTTCTGACACAGTTAAACGGCGGGAACGTTCCCGTCTTGGATTTAATTATCCTGCTTACCTTTGTGGCGCTTCTGCCTTCGATAGTGGTGATGATGACTTCTTTTACAAGAACCATCATTGTCCTGTCCTTCACAAGAAATGCCATGGGTGTCCAGCAGGCGCCGCCCAACATGGTATTGGTAGGCATAGCGCTGTTTTTGACACTTTATATTATGGACCCGGTGATTCAGGACATCAATGACAGCGCATATCAGCCCTATCTTCGGGAGGAGATCAGCCAGGAGGAGGTCATCGAGCGGGCAGTGGTTCCTTTGAAGGAATTCATGCTTCGGAATACCTACAAAAGCACCCTGGATAATTTCGTCAGCATGTCCGGTGCCCAGGTGCAGGAGAATACCATGGATTATCCCCTGACGATTGTGGTTCCGGCTTTTATGACCAGTGAGCTGAAATGGGGATTTACAGCTGGATTTCTGCTTTATCTGCCATTCCTTCTGATAGATGTGATTGTCTCTACCACACTGATGTCCATGGGTATGGTTATGCTTCCGCCTGCTATGATTTCCATGCCGTTTAAGCTGCTTTTGTTTGTCACAGTAGATGGCTGGGAGCTGTTGTTTTCCAGTATTGTTGCTGGCTACAAGTAGCCTGGAAGAAAGGGGATGTAGGAAATGACTACCACAGAGGTTCTGGATATTATGTATCACACCTTTCAGCTGGCAGCCAGGCTGACCATGCCGTTTCTGCTTACCAGTATGGTTGTAGGTGTGGTGATCGCCATTTTTCAGGCGGCGACGCAGATCAACGAACAGACACTGACCTTTGTTCCCAAGTTTATCTCCATACTGGTGATTATGGGATTTTTAGGAAGTTCGATTTTAAATATGCTCCAGGATTTTTTCAGGCAGATGCTTGGAATTATTGCGGGAGGCTGATAGAAGATGCTTATTTTGTTTGCCCTGGTTGTCATGCGCATGAGCGGGGCTGTTGTGTTTAATCCTGTATTGGGAAGAACCAATCTGCCCAGGACTGCCAAGGGGGCTATGGTTCTGATGCTTTCCCTTCTTCTGTATCTGGGGGTGGAGGGGAATCTGCAGCATCAACCGGCAAATCTCATAGAATTCGGAGTCATGCTTTTAAAGGAACTGATGGTGGGATTTGTCATAGGATATTCCATGGAGCTTGGCTTTATGGTAATCCGGTTCGCATCGTCGATCATTGACCAGACCATGGGTCTTTCCATGGCCCAGACCTATGATCCACAGTATAATACCCAGATGACGATCACATCCAATTTATACTATGCATTTTTGTTTCTTTTATTTTTGGCTGGGGATGGGCATGTTCGTCTTCTTGCCCTTTTCTTTTCATCTGCGCGGCTGATTCCTTTCGGCCAGGTAACCATAGATACAGGACTTGCGCGGATGATGCTGGAGACATTTACCGCCAATATTACCATGGGACTTCAGCTGGCATTTCCCATTATTGCCATGGAGCTGGTCACGGAGGCGGCTGTGGGAATCCTGATGCGTATGATTCCCCAGATCAATGTGTTTGCAGTAAATTTTCAGTTGAAGATTATCGTGGGACTGATGATGCTTTTGTTTATGTTCAGTCCTATGTCAGAACGATTATATGTGATTATAGACAATATGTTTATGTATATGCAGCAGCTTTTTATCGTAATGAGTTAACTGCAATAGCCCAGGCACCTGATACCGGGCAACCAGTTAAACAAAAGCTGATATCATAAGTGAGACGCAGGCCCATGGACAGATAGAAGGGAGTGGTGGACTTGGCGGAAGCGAATGGACAGGAAAAAACCGAACAACCTACCAGTAAACGGCGCAATGATGCCAGAAAAGAAGGCAACTTGTTTCAAAGTAAAGATGCGGTTACTGTGATTATGCTGTTTGGCGTATTCTACATGGTGAAACTGACGCTTCCTCAAATCTACAAAACTGCCCGGGAATGTATGCTGCGTTTCTTTACAGCGGTGGGGCAGGAAAATTCTATCTATTCCTCTCCGGGCATCTATGTATATATGGTGGTTTCCGTGCTGAAATGTGTGCTGCCCCTTTTACTGATGTCCATGCTTCTGGGAATTATCAGCCATGGCGTACAGACCAAATTTAATATTACGTTTAAGCCGCTGCGTCCTAAATTCAGCAAATTTAATCCCATAAACGGGATTAAGAAAATGTTCAGCCCTAAAAAACTGGTGGATTTGGCAAAAAATCTGATTAAGATAGCAGTGCTTCTGGTGCTTCTTTATAATCTGGTAAGTGACGACATTCTTGAAGTAGCCAGGATGATCGATATGGATATCTACAAATCATCGGTTCGCACGCTGGAGCTGGTGTTTGACCTGGTAAAGAAGGTATGTATTGCATTTACAGTGATCGCTTTCTTTGATTATCTCTATCAGAGATGGGATTATGAAAACAATTTAAAGATGACAAAACAGGAAGTAAAAGAAGAGTATAAGAATACAGAGGGAAATCCGGAGATTAAGGGGAGAATCCGAAGTATTCAGCGTCAGATGGCCTTAAGCAGAATGATGCAGAAGGTTCCGGAAGCAGATGTGATTGTGAGAAACCCGACACATTTTGCAGTGGCGCTTAAATATGATCCGGATGTAAACAGTGCGCCGGTGGTCCTTGCCAAGGGGCAGGATCATATGGCTCTTCGGATCATAAAGATTGGGGAGGAAAACGGAGTAGTCATCATGGAGAACAGGCCTTTGGCCAGGGCCCTGTATGCTTCTTGTGAACTGGATCGGGAGATACCGGAAGAGTTCTACGGGGCGGTGGCCGAGATACTGGTATATATTTACAAAGCCAGTAACCGGGAAGATATGTTTGAATAACTGTGCGGCAGCTTGACAGACGCATATATTTATAGATGGATGGAGTTTTTACATGAAAAGATTACTGAACTATTCCATAGTATTTTTTGTACTGACCGTAATTTTGCTGTTGATTATCCCCCTTCCGCCGGCGATTGTGGATGTGGCGATTATCATTAATATGTCTATTTCAATGATGATTCTGGTAATCACCATGACCATCCGGGAACCGCTGGAGCTTTCCATTTTCCCGTCCCTGCTTTTGATTACCACCTTGTTCCGCTTAGGTATCAACGTGTCCACCACCAGAAACATTTTATCTAATTCTGGTTCTTCAGGACAGATTATCCAGGCGTTCGGTGACTTTATCCTGCAGGGAAATGTTGTCGTAGGTATTGTTATCTACTTAATCATCGTTTTGATGCAGTTTATCGTTATCACCAAGGGTGCGGAGCGTGTGGCTGAGGTTGCCGCCAGATTTACTCTGGATGCTATGCCAGGTAAGCAGATGGCTATCGACGCGGACTTAAACTCAGGGCTTATCAATGAGCAGCAGGCGAAAGCGCGCCGTGAGAAGATTCAGCGGGAAGCGGATTTCTATGGTTCTATGGATGGTGCCACCAAGATTGTGAAAGGTGACTCTGTCATGTCACTGATCACTACGGCCATTAACTTTATCGGCGGATGTATCATCGGTATGGTGCAGGGCGGTTCCACGTTAAATGAGGTGCTCAACACCTATTCCATCGCTACGGTAGGTGACGGTCTGGTAGGGCAGATCCCGTCTCTTCTGATTTCCACAGCCACAGGTATGATCGTTACCAGAGCGGTTGCGGAGGGAAGCTTGAACGAGGATATCTCCAAGCAGTTTATGGCGCAGCCCACAGCAATCATGATGAGTGGTATGGTCATCGCGGTGCTGGTAGTCATCCCGGGAATGCCGGTGGTTCAGCTGTTGATGGTTTCCGCTGCTTTTATCGGCGGAGGTTTTTACCTGTCCAGAAGGATTCAGGCGGAGCCGGCTCTTGCGGCGGCGGGAGGAGGCACTCTCAGGAATTATGCCCCGCCGGAGGGAGTGGCTGAAGAAGAGGGAGAGACCGAGGAGCCTAAGCAGGTCAGCGAGGAAGAGTTTTACAAGGATGTCAACAATGTATATACGCTTCTGTCTGTGGAAGCTATCGAGATGGAGCTGGGCTACAGCCTGATTCCTCTGGTGGATGAGACGGCGGGCGGGCATCTGATCAACCGAATCATCATATTCCGGAGGCAATACGCCCAGGATATGGGATTTGTCATTCCTTCCATCCGTCTTCGGGACAGTTCTTCATTGAATACGAACCAATATTGTATAAAGATTAAAGGGGAAGAGGTTGCTAAGGGCGAAATCCTGGTGGATTACTATCTGGCCCTGGAACCGGAAAACCTGGAAAAAGAGATTGATGGAATCGAAACCATCGAACCGGCATATGGTATTCCTAGCCGATGGATTCGGCCGGAGGATCGGGAGCTGGCAGAGATTTACGGATATACAGTGATTGACCCTCTTTCTGTTTTGGTAACCCATCTGTCAGAGGTGGTAAAACAGCATGCACATGAGCTGATTACCAGACAGGAAGTGATGCATCTGGTTGAGAATGCGAAAAAGACGTCTGGTGAGCTTATTGATGAAGCATTTCCCAATTACCTTTCTTACAGCATGTTCCAGAAGATACTTACCAGTCTTTTAAAGGAGGGAGTACCAATTAAAGATCTGGAGACAATCATAGAGACTGCGCTTGAATGTATGTCGGATACGATTGCTCCGGTAAGGGATGTGGACGGACTGATTGAGAATATCAGAATCGCATTGAAACGTACGATTACCCGTATGTACTGCGAGGACGGCAGCATGAAGGTGCTGACTATGGATGCAGAGCTGGAACGTACAATGGTAGGTTCTTTATCCAAGGGGGACAGAGGCCTTTACCTGGCATTGAATCCGGATGTGCTTCAGAGTCTGATTAATCAGATTACCCTGCAGCTTAAAAAGTTTAACGGACTTTCTCAGAACCCTGTTATTTTAACCTCGCAGGTTATGCGGGTTCACTTTTATCGGTTGATTGAACAGTTTTATCCCAACGTCAGAGTCTTGTCCTTTAATGAGATTTCGAATAATGTCCAGATACAATCAATCGGCAGCCTGACTCTTGAAGGAAGAGAGAGACGGGGGGCCTAACCGCTCATGAGGAGATGACGGAACATGGTTCAGACAGATCATTTAGCAGAAAAGTCCAATGAGGAACTTCTGGATATGTACCGGAAAGAAGGGAAGCTTGAGGTAAAACAGGCGCTTGTACTCCGCTACCTCTATATTGTGAAGACAATCGCTTTTCAGATGCAGAATATCTATTCAGGAAGTCTTCAGATGGAAGATATTATCAATGAAGGCGTAATTGCCATCATGAAAGGTATTGACAGATATGACCCGGAGCGAGATAATAAATTCGAGACATTTATATCCAGACGTATCCGGGGGATGATTATCGATCTGGTGCGGAAGAATGACTGGATGCCCAGGGATTTCCGCAAGCAGGTGAAGGCCATGGAGGCAGCTCAGAATGCGCTGAGCCGGAGCCTGGGGCGCCCTCCCTCTGATGAGGAGGTGGCTGGCGCCATGCAGATGGATATAAAGAAATACAGAAAATTCCAGCGGATGAGTACCATGATGAACGTGCTGTCCCTGGATATGATAACTGATGAAGAGGGGGAACACCAGTCC
Source organism: uncultured Hungatella sp. (assembly GCA_910585435.1). GTDB lineage: Bacteria > Bacillota > Clostridia > Lachnospirales > Lachnospiraceae > UBA3402. The sequence goes on from CAJUEJ010000020.1 coordinate 71,166, forward strand.
ATGCAGCTGTCCAGCAGCGATGTGGACTCTCAGCCGGAAAGGGCATTTCTGGAGGAGGAGTCCAGGCAGATGCTGGCCGAGGCGATAAACAGTTTAAAGGAAAAGGAAAAGCTGGTGGTTTCCCTGTATTATGTGGAGGAGCTGAACATGGGGCAGATTGCCCAGGTGCTGGGGGTCAGTGAGCCCAGGATCTCTCAGATTCACAGTTCAGCTATCCGCAAGCTGAAGGCATATATGAGCACATACTAAACAGCAGTTCAGACTAGCCGGCTGGCGGCACTAAAGCCCTGGCGGAGTCTGAACAGCTGCTATACCAGGAGGAGACTAGACATGTATCAAGGATTTTACAATCTGACATCTGGCATGCTGACCCAGAACAGGAATCTGAATGTTATCAGCAACAATATGGTGAATATTCAGACTCCAGGCTACAAGAGAGACAAGATGGTCAGCACCACATTTCAGGAGGAGATGCTTTACAGAACAGGAAAGCGCTATAAAGAGAATCCGGAGCCTTTGGCAACTACATCCAAGATTCGGACGGCGGACAGAACATATGTAAGCTATGAGCAGGGCGGCTTTGAGGATACGGAAGGGATTTTTGATTTTGCCCTGAGCGGTGAGGGCTTTTTTGTCATTGATACGCCTAACGGAACGGCTTATACCAGGAACGGTTCCTTCCGCGTAGATGATGAAGGGTATCTCTGCCTCAACAGCGTAGGCCGGGTCCAGGGTGCGGGCGGCCAGCCCATTCAGATTGACAATGAAAACTTTACGGTCAGCAGCCGCGGTGTAATCAGCGTGGTGGAGACCGAGGGTGAGGGAGACGAGGAAGGCGGAGAGGTTGAGACAACTGTCCGGGAGCTGGGAACCCTGCGGGTTGTGAATTTTGAGGATTTGGAGCAGCTTCACAAGGAAGATTACGGTGTATACACGACCAATCAGGCAGCCCAGGATGTGGAGAATCCATCGATCCTGTGGAAGATGCTGGAGCGGTCTAATGTAGATATGATGGAGGAGATGACTTCCATGATTACGGCCCAGAGGGCGCTGCAGAGTGCCGCTCAGGTTCTTAAGATGTATGATCAGGTGATGAGCAAGGCTGCATCAGACGTAGGCAGACTGTAAGGGAGGGGATAAGCAGACATGTATCAGTCATTTTACACCGGCGCTTTAGGGGCCGGAAGCTGTATGGCAAAGATGAGTGTAATCTCAAACAACTTGGCGAATATTAACAACAACGGTTTTAAACCAATGAACAGTTCATTTTCCGATCTGCTCAATTTTAATCTCAATGATTCTGAGGATGCGGTTACGGATCTGATGGCAGGAAATGGTATGCGGATGCAGAGGACATACAGTTCCTTTGGCGTGGAGGCACTGACGTCTACCAACAGCGATATTGATTTTGCGATTCTTGACGACAATGCATTTTTCATGGTGCAGGACACGGTGACCGGTGCTATCACCTACACCAGAAGCGGCCATTTTTACAAGGGTGAGATGGAGGACGGCTTCTACCTGATGACAGATGCAGGCAAGGTGGTCTTAGACCAGAACGGGGAGCCCTTAAAAGCCGACACACCGGATATCGAACGGATCCGGCAGGCTATGTCAGGGGAAGACTATGAGGAAGATGACTACGACGAGGATTTGGAGGAGGACGAGGATGCGCCCCGCTTAAGCCTCTATACATTTTCCAACCCCAGCCGCCTGATGAATGTGGGAAGCAATGAATATGCACCGCCTGAAGGGATGGAGCCGGTTCTGGTGAACAATCCGAATATTGTGTCCGGTATGCTTGAGACATCCGGAACCAGCCTGGCCAAGGAGATGGTCAAGATGATCGAGTGCCAGAGGGCATACTCCTATGCGCTTAAGATGGTTATGACATCGGATGATGTAGAATCTACTATCAACTCGTTAAGAGGATAATTTACCCTAATAATTTATGAGGTGTGTATGAGATTAAAAAGTTATGAAGATATGAATCTTCAGGATTTGGATGTAATGAAAGAGATCAGCAGCATCGGTACCAGCCATGCTGCTACAGCCCTTTCTAAGCTGCTTCAGAAGGAAATCCGGATCTCCATTCCGGAGGTCAGTGTTCTGGGGTATGAGGATGCGGTAGACAAGATCGGCGAGATCGAGGAATTGGTTGCTGCAACTTTGGTCAGGATGTCCAACGAGGTAAATGGTTTGATGCTGTTTATCTTTAAGCTTGACCTGGCTAACGCGGTGCTGGGGAAACTTATAGGGAGGAACTACCAGTCTTTCGGGGATATGGACGAGATGGATTACTCTGCCCTGGAAGAGATCGGGAATATTATCATCTGTTCCTATGTCAATGCATTTACGCAGCTGGTGGGTGTGGAGATTGATTTGTCGGTTCCAAGCTCTAGCATGAATATGCTGGGCGGAATCCTGACGGTTCCCATTGCGGAATACGGGTATGTGACGGATAAACTGATGTATATCAACGCGGAATTTATTATGGAGGGAGAAAAACTTTCAGATGGGTTGCTGATGCTCCCTGACATAGAGTCACTAAATAATATTTTAGAGAAGTTAGGGGTTTCATGATGGCTGAAAAGGATTTAAAGGTAGGTATCGGCGATATGAAATTTACCAGGGGCAACAATATTCTTATTACATATGCCCTTGGATCCTGTATAGGGATAACTTTCTATGATCCTGTTATTAAACTAGGCGGACTTCTGCACATTATGCTGCCTTCCAGGTCGGATGCAAATGATCCGAAGGTTTTTAAATATGCCGATACCGGAATTCGTGAAACGGTCCGCAAGCTTACTGCATTTGGCATGGTAAAATCCCGGACGGTGGTAAAAATTGCAGGCGGAGCAAAGATGTTCGAGATGAAGGGCGGCGGTTCAGATTTTGGAAACATCGGGCAAAGGAATGCGGCGATGGTGAAAAAGATATTGATGGAAGAAAAATTAAGAATTTCGGCGGAGGACACAGGCGGCAGCTATGCCAGAACCATGCTGCTGGATGTGGCTACGGGAGCTGTAGTGATACGGACGGTAGGAAGACCGGAGAAGCATTTGTGATTGAGGAGGCTGACGGTTTTTGGAAAGCTGCTGATAGGAGAGGAGAAGACAAAGTGGAAAAAGAAAAAGACGGAATCCTTCTTGAATCGGGGACGAATGAAATCGAGATTATGAAGTTTACGATCCAGGGAGAGTTTTATGGGATCAATGTAGCCAAGGTAAAAGAGATTATGATGGCTGGGAGAGTGAAGGCTATGCCTCATGCCCATCCTGCCGTAGAAGGTATCTTTAAACCAAGGGATGTCCTGATTACGGTTATCGATCTGGGCTATTACCTGACCAATGAGTGTCTTGAGCATAAAAGCAGGGATTTATTCATCGTAACCAGCTTCAACAAGATGACAGTGGCTTTCCGTGTTCAGAGTATCGAGGGTATCAGCCGTATTTCCTGGAAGGATATCCAGAAGCCAGACAAGACACTGAGTCACGGGGACGAAGGTGTGGCTACAGGTATTGCCCAGTGTGCCAATGAGCTGGTGACGATTCTTGACTTTGAGAAGATTGTAGCTGAGATTGCACCAGAGACTACTATTCAGCTGTCCGAGGTGGAGCGGATGGGTGACAGGCCTATCTGTGACTGTCCGCTGGTGATCGCTGAGGATTCGATTCTCCTGCAGAAGATGATTGATGATGCCCTTCAGAGAGCCGGGTTTACAGAAGTAAAGAACTTTAACAACGGGCAGGAAGCATGGGATTATCTGAAGTCTGTCCGCAATGATTCGGATCTGTATGAGAAGGTAAACCTGATTATTACGGATATTGAGATGCCGGAGATGGACGGCCACCGCCTGACTAAGCTGGTAAAGGATGATCCGAAACTGAAGCTGTTGCCGGTTGTCATCTTCTCATCCCTGATTGACGAGCAGATGCGGATCAAGGGAGAGCAGCTGGGAGCGGACGAACAGCTGACCAAGCCTGAGATCGGCAATCTGGTTCATGTGATTGACAAGCTTCTGGAGCGTTTCCAGGATAAACTGAGCCGCAACGAGGAAGTAAATCAGGAGTAAATAGGCTTTGAAAGTATGGAATGATGTACTCTCGAGAGCTCTCTTTCACATACCTTTGTGTCTGTTTTCCGCCAGATGCACCGGGGATTATGAGGGGTACGTTCCGCGTACACTTCATAATCCCCGGTGCATCTGACAAAAAATCATCTCACAGAATCAGGCACAAAGAGACTCTGAGAGTACATGGGACAGAAAAGGAGGGTCGGTTGATGATGAAGCAGAGAGAAAAGCGACAGACATGCAGGCGCCGGATGACGGGAATCGTGCTGGCCCTTACATTTTTTACGTGTGGCACTATGGGAGCCGGAGCGATTGCGGCGGAAGGGGCAGAGTGGGAAAAGTCAGAGAACGGAAAGTACTGGATGTACTATATTGCCCCTGATGAGCCGGTGACGGATGAGTGGATAACTATTGACGGAAAGACCTACTATCTGGATGCCAAAGGTCATATGAAGACCGGATGGGTGACGGATAAAAGCAGCGGGAACAAGTATTATATGGGTGAAGACGGAGCCATGTGTACCAATACATTTACCCCGGACGACCGGTATGTGGGGCCTGAGGGAACCCAGATCACTGCTTATGACACATACCGCAAAGCCATGAAATCCGAATTAAAGAAATCCAACACCAAGAAGACGTCCCGGAACGCGAAAAAGGATCAGACAGTACAGGGACAGCCCTGCTTTCTGCTGACGGACTTAAATAAGGACGGATACCGGGATCTGGTAGTGACAGATGCCATGGAACGGGGCGGCAGTATCTTAAAGATTGCCGTGTGGGACATAGAGGAACAGAAGCTTCAGCTCTCGGCGGAATTTGATGTGCCTGAAGACGGAGGCAGAAATACATTGTACCTGGACCCCAAGGGGGAGGGCGTGTGGCTGGAGATGGTTCACGGCGGAAGCGATATAACCCTTTTCCAGATGGAAAATGACAGCGGAATGCTGGAGAGCAAGTGGGAATTTAAGATGGAGACGGACGATTGGGGCGGCCCGGTATATTATGTCAATGACGGGCGGGAAAATCAGTATCACTGGGAGCTGCAGATGGGCCAGGCCATGGGAGAGAGAGGTAATGTCCCTCTCATGGGATTCGTTCCGGCTACAGAGGAAAATATAAAAGCCCAGCTTGATCTGGTGCTAAGCCAGGATGAGCTGTGGCAGCTGTGGGAATAGATTACTTTTGGAATCTCTGAGATCCATATTTTTATGTGGGATCTCGGAGATTTTTTAAATTTGTTTTGCACCACAGACTGGGGATTCTGCGGTGTGTTCCCTTGTTCGCGGAGGGTAAGTGCGCCCTATCCAAGAACTCGGATAGGGCGCATTATCCGAGATAAAAACT
>CAJUEJ010000021.1 GCA_910585435.1 uncultured Hungatella sp.
ACTTTACAGCTCCTGCACAAAGAAATGGAGGTGCTTTCACATGGGGAATCCGAATTTTTTACCCTAATCCTATAATATTAAAAATTTTATTTCATTTTTGTGGAAGAGGATGTAAAATAAGGCCAATGTATGTTCTATGGCATCTATTATATGGTTTCAAATATTGACTGCTTTGTCTGTCTTGTATTCCTGTATGAAAAGAAATATAATAAAGCGAATGGACAAAAGCTGCAATAGAAAAAAAGAAAGAGGGTTGATTTCATGGCCAATATTCTGGTTGTTGAAGATGAAAAGAGCATGCAGGAAATTATTGTGGAATATATGCAGCGAGGCGGACATACCTGTTTTACGGCAGACGATGGAATGGATGCGCTCATGGTATTGAAGAATCATCCCATGGATCTGCTGATCCTGGATATTATGATGCCCCATCTTGACGGGTTTTCTGTCTGTAAGATGGCAAGGAAAATAAGCAGCCTCCCTATTATCATGCTGACGGCCAAGAGCAATGAGGATGATAAATTAAAAGGCTATGATCTGGGCGCAGATGATTACATGACAAAACCTTTCAGCCCGAAGGTGCTGCTGGCAAAAGCAAACGCCTTGCTGCGCCGCTTATCTGTTTTTCCGGCAGACACCGTAAACGCTGTTTATGGTGGAAATATTTCCATCCTCCCGTCTGCCCATAAGGTTTTTCTGGAGGGGCAGGAGATTACCCTGGCCTACAAGGAATATGAACTGCTTTATTTCCTTATGTCAAACCCAGGACAGGTTTTCAGCCGGGAACAACTGTTAAACCGGATATGGGGATATGACTTTGAAGGAACCACCAGAACAGTGGATACACATATTAAAACCCTCCGGCAAAAACTGGGCGGGGAGGGCAGACATATCGTTACGCTTATCCGGTCCGGATACAAATTTGAGGTGACAGCATGAAAATGAGTGACCATATGAAGCTATTTACCATCCGGAAAAAAATAGTAATGGCTTCCAAACTGATGGGAGCTATTCTGGTGTTGTCTTATGTGTTTTCGACCAGTCTGCCGTTAAACCCAGATGTTTCTTTTATGATCTGGCTGGTATTTGTTGCCGTCTTAATCTGCGTGATTGACCTGTGGATGGCCCGGTTTATTTCAAAGCCTGTGTCTGAACTGAATGAAGCCGCCGGCCGGATGGCAGATTTAGACTTCTCACATCTTTGCACGGTGACAGGGCGTGATGAGTTTGGGCAGCTTTCCCATAGTCTGAACGTTATGTCCGGAAATCTTCAGAAAGCATTTGAGGAGCTGGAACAGGCAAACAGGAAGCTGGAACAGGATGTGGAGCAGAAAAAGCGCCTGCTGGCTGAACGAAAGGAACTGGTTGACAACCTTTCCCACGAAATGAAAACGCCTCTGGGCGTAATCCGGGCCTATGCCGAAGGACTGCATGATGAAACAGATGAAGGAAAAAGGCAGGATTATTCTGAAGTCATCATAGCAGAAACAGAACGTATGGGCAGCCTGATTACGACACTGCTTGACTTATCTGCACTGGAAAACGGGGCCATAGAGCTTACCCCGGAGCGCTTCGATTTTGTGGAATTTCTGGAGACTGTAGCCGGGCGGCTGCTGATGGATATCCCGGATGCTGATTTTGAGCTTCAGTATGAACTGCCGGGTCTGCCTGTTTATGTCCATACAGATAAGGCCAGAATGGAGCAGGTGCTAAATAATCTGATCGTCAATGCAAAGCGGAATACCCGGCCAGGCGGTGTATTGAAGCTTTCGCTCACAGAACGAAATGATGTTCTGGACTTTTCCATCTATAACCAGGGACATTGCATCCCGGAGGAAAACCTTTCAAAAATCTGGACGAAATTTTACCGTGATAAAAATACAAAATACAGCGGTTCCGGACTGGGGCTTGCGATCGTGGCACGGATTCTTTCCATGCAGAATTTTGTGTATGGTGCAGAAAACCATCCGGACGGGGTGGAATTCTATTTTTCCATTCCTATTGTAAAATAAAAATCAATCCAAACGAAAAGCTTTGGTTACTGAAAAGTAATTGAGGCTTTTTTATTTTTGAAAAGATTTCACAGAGGCTTCACATCGATTTCACATGGACTTCAACGCGCTTTTTTATTCTTACCCCATCAGAAGGAAAGATATTTTCCTAAAAATAAGGAGGTAGCGGTTATGTTTTTAGGTTTGGAATGGTACTGGTGGATTGTGATTGTGGTGGTACTCATTGTTTCTATCCCGTTCAAGGTAAAATTTATGAAATGGTGGAGTAAGCGCCAGCAGGAGCAGAAGAAGGGACAGCATGGAAAGTGGGGTGACGATGAATGATTGAGGTCAGGAACCTGACATTTTCTTACAGCAAAGACAAACAGGCCCTCCATGGTCTCGACTTCACTGTGGAGGACGGGGAGATTTTCGGCTTCCTGGGGCCGAACGGCTCCGGAAAGTCTACAACCCAGAAGATACTCACTGGGATATTGAAGGGGCATGGCGGGAAAGTCTCCCTGTTCGGGCAGGACATTTCCGCTGCCCGCGGGCAGGAGTTTTTCCAGAAGATCGGAGTCCTCTTTGAGTTTCCCTATCTGTATGCCAATTTAAGCGCTGTGGACAATTTGAACTATTTCGCGACCTTCTACCCAAAGGAGCAGCGGCGGGATGTGGGGGAGCTGCTGGACACACTGGAGTTTAAGCCGGACTTTCTGAAAAAGCCAGTGTCCTCCTACTCCAAGGGAATGCGCCAGAGGGTAAGTATGGCGCGGGCGCTGGTGAGTAACCCCCGGTTGCTGTTCCTGGATGAACCCACCAGCGGCCTTGACCCTTCCGGTGCGGTGCTGTTCCGGAAGATCATCGAGCAGGAGCGGAAAAAAGGGACGACAGTCTTTGTCACTACCCACAATATGGTGGACGCTGACCTCCTGTGCGACAGGGTGGCATTCATCACTAACGGGAACCTGGTGGCTTTGGACACACCCAGGCGCCTGAAGGAGAAAAACAGCAATCACCAGGTGGTTATCGAATATCTGTACCAGGGGCAGCGGGAGACGAAAACTATTGAGGCACGGTCTCTGGAGACGGGCATTCCCTTTGCTCACGATGCGATCATCAGCATCCACTCCCAGGAACCGACACTGGAGGAGATGTTCATTCAGTACACGGGAAGGGGGCTGTCCTGATGGGAAAAGGTTTTTGCGCTCTGTTCAAAAAAGACTGCCGGATGCTGGCATCGGGGAAGTTCTTCCTGATGGCGATTGGTTTTCTGGCTCTCTATACGGCCTATGTGAACCTGGGCTATATCCGCTTCATGCAGATGGAGCCCTACCATGTGTACCTGTATGACCCGGCGGAAACGCAAGTCTTTAAATCCTCTCTGGTGCAGACCGTTTTGTCCATGGAGGCTATGGACGCCGCCCTGTCCTCCGATGCCAACGGCGTGGGGCTGGACGCCAGTGCCGGGGATGTGCGGGTGGTGATTTACAAAGGGGCAGAACCCATTGACCGCCACCGGGCGGACTATGCCCTGTCCCTGTTGGAGCCCTCGGTGAGCCTGCCCCCGGAGGTGCTTGGCACAAACACGCCGGAACAGAAAGCCAGGAAAGAAATCACCTGTGAACTGCTGTTTTTCGAGTTAGCCGCTGTGGGCTTTCTGGGGATTGCCGCTGTGCTGTTCAAGGAAAAGGGCATGGGTGTGATCCGCGTCCACGCCATTCTCCCGCTGCAAAAAGATCTGTTCCTGCTGTCCAAGTTGGCAGTGTTCCTGTTTTCCGATCTGGTCTTTGCGGTACTGCTCACCCTGCTGAACACAGGGCTTGCAGATGGGGCGGCGGTGCTGCCTGCCGTTCTGCTTCAGACAACAATCCTGTCGCTGCTGATGGCTCTGGTGGGCTTGCTCTGTGCGCTGCTACTAAAGGATTTCCGGCAATTTACACTGGCTTATCTGGTCATTGCCATTTTTGCTGCAACACCTGTATTTTTGTCCGCCAATACATCGGTCAAGTTTGACTGGATTCACTATCATCCGTTTTATCATGTCTACATGGGGCTGAAAAACGCCTATTTTGGAACGGCTATCCCGCCAGTCTATTATGCCAGTGTTGTCGGTATGATTGTGCTGCTGTTCCTAGCGGTGCGGCTTGCGTTTCATCGGGAAATCGGAAAGGAGGGGTGAGGCATGAAAGGATTAAAATATCAAATGAAAAGCGTTCTGCGGGATAAATTCTGCCTGATGACCTTCCTGCTCCCTATTCTGGTGGCTGTGGCGCTGAATTTCATGGGTTCCATTGATATGTCAAGCCTGGGGGAACTGCACTTTGGAGTGCTGGAAAATGAGCTGTCCCCACAGACGGTCACATGGCTGGAGCGGTATGGGCCGGTAACGGCATATGGGACACAGGAAGAACTGACCGCTGCCATCAACGAACCGTCCACCAATGTGATCGGTGTGAGGACAGATGGTGACAGCCTCAAAACTGCGGTCAGTGGGGACGAGCTGGATATTTTCCGGCAGGCGGCAGCGACTCTGCCTGCCCTCTATGAGCACCGGGAAGCGGCGAGCCAGGCAGAGATCCAGACGTTGGAGCGCCCGGACATCATGGAAAGTCTGCAGGGCATCTTTATCCCTGCCGTGCTGATCGTCGCTATGTTTATGGGCTGTACCTTTAACGCCATGAATATCATTTCTGAAAAAGAAGATGGCGTGGCCTTTGTCAACGAGATCCTTCCCACGACGCCAAGTCAGTATATTTTGCAGAAAGTTGTTGTGGGTTTCCTCTTTGGCAGCCTGTCCTCCATTGTGACCGCTTGTATCTGTTTCCCATTGTCCTTGCAAAATTTGTGGCTCATGCTGGCATTGATTGTGCTTTCATCCTTTGTGGCAGCGTTGATCGGCCTGTTTATCGGAAAGTTTTCCGAGGGCCTGCTGATCGGAGTGGTCTATATCAAAATCGTCATGCTGCTGTTCCTGGCAGTACCTTTTGTATGCGCTCTGATCGGGGTAAGCGGGCCACTGGCGGTCATCTGCAATATCGTTCCATCCCAGCCGGCCTTTGAAGGCATCATGGCCCTGTCCGCCGGGAGTATAGGGACAGCGATGAAAGATGTTAGTATTCTTGCAATTCACTGTATCGTATGGTTTGTGCTGTATGTTTTGCTCTCCACTCAGCATAAAAAGCAATCGATTTGACAATCTGAAAAAATCAGGGTTGTGGGCTTTTGTGGTGGCAGGAGATCAATCAGTCATTCAATTATCACTTTTATCTGGTAAAATATAAGTTACAGGAAGTTCATCTGCCTGCAAGTGCGGACTTCCTGGGCGAATGAGCCGTTTTACTGCAGGTGATGTCATTGAAAAAGGTAAAGAGGAAAGGACTGGAGACTGACATGGTTGATCTGTATTATATTGAGGATGATCCGGGTATTGCATGGATCGTAAAAGAATATCTGGAACAGAAGGGCTTTAAGGTAACGATCTTTGTAACGCTGGCACAGGCGGGACAGGCACTAAAGGAACATGTCCCAACCCTTGTTTTGCTGGACTGGAACATGCCGGATGGACATGGGGACGGTTTGTGCCGATGGATTCGAAAGAACTGGAAAGAGCTGCCCATTATTTTTCTTACTGTCCGGGGAGACTGCGCAGATATTGTTTCAGGCTTTGAAAACGGCGGGGACGATTATATTGTAAAGCCCTTTGAACTGGAGGTATTGCATTCGCGGATTCTGGCATTGCTCCGCAGGACCGGCAACGTGGCTAAGCAGTATCTTTCCTGTGACGGGATCCGGATGGATTTAAACCGTCATACGGTTTTCCACCACTTAGAGGAAATCTTTTTAAGCGAGGTAGAATACCAGCTGCTTTTATGTCTGATGCAGAATAAGGGAAAGACGGTTACCCGGGAAAAAATACTGGAGCAGGTATGGGATGTAAAAGGAAATTATGTAAACGATAATACATTAACTGTTACCATGAAACGTCTGAGAGACAAGCTTCACCAGCCGGAGTGCCTGAAAACCGTCAGAAGTGTAGGCTACCGTATGGAGGATACCCTATGAGCAGCCGGAAAAATATACTGGTCACCTTTGGATTCGTCCTGTCTGTCGGCCTGGTTGCGGCGGCAGTTTCTGTCCTGCTTGCTTCTTACCATTACAGCCGGCTTCAGTTTGAACTGCTGAATGCAATCTGCGGCGAAGTAGTGGAACAGGAGCCGGAAATAAAAAATATTATTTCCGCAGCCTTGAAGGAATATACAGGAGGAAATCCTGACGGTGTGGCGGAGAAAGATGTGCTGTCTGCATTGGGATACCGCATTTCTGATTTTTCAGGCGCCACCTCCCGGCAGAATATTTTGTTAGCTGCAACAGGCTTTTTGACAGGAAGCCTGCTGTTTATCGTTACCTTTCTGTATCGGAATAAAAGGGAAGCCATACGGATCCGGGATCTGGCAGAGTATCTGGAACAGGTGAATACCGGCAGGGCTGCCATTTTGTCCGCTTCGGGGGAGGATGATTTCTCAAAACTGGAGGATGAGATCTATAAGACAGTAACATTTCTTTATCAGACAAAGGACAGGGCAATACAGGCAAAGAACGATTTTGCGGAAAATCTGTCCAATATTGCCCACCAGCTCAAAACGCCCATCACAGCTATTTCCCTTTCTGTCCAGATGATGAAGCAGAACATGGATCATAAACATCTGGAACAGGTAGAAAAACAGCTTTTACGGCTGACACATCTTGAAGATGCGCTGCTGCTCCTTTCCAGGATTGATGCCGGAACCTTACGTTTACAGAGGGATGAGGCAGATGTCTATACGCTTCTTGTTCTGGCAGCGGATAACCTGCAGCAGCTGTTTGTAAGTTCCCATACTGCTGTTGATATACCGGAGAAGGGGGAAATGCTGGTGACTGTGGATCTGGACTGGACCATGGAGGCAGTCATGAATCTGATGAAAAACTGCATGGAGCACAGTCCTGGCGGAACGGTTCACTGTTCCTATGCACAGAATCCGCTCTATACAGAAATCCTGATCTGGGACGATGGGGAAGGATTTGCAAAAGAGGACATTCCTCACCTTTTTGAACGGTTTTACCGGGGGAAAAACCCATGTGAGGGCGGTATCGGAATCGGGCTGGCTTTGTCAAAGGAGTTAATTGAACGCCAGAACGGAACTATACGGGCGAAAAATATACCGGACGGCGGCGCTCTTTTTGAAATACGCTTTTACAGTCACTGAGTTGTAACTTTCATTTGGTATACTGATTATTGTGAAAAATTATGGGGCAGATGAAAGGAGAAAACATAAAATGGAAATTTTGAAATGTGAGGGAGTCAGGAAGGTATATGGCTCCGGCGGAAATCAGGTGACTGCCCTTAACGGGATCGAACTGTCAGTCAGTAAAGGGGAATTTGTGGCAATCGTCGGGGCATCCGGTTCCGGAAAATCGACCCTGCTGCATATTCTCGGCAGTGTGGATAAGCCCACAGAGGGAAAGGTTATGATAGACGGAACCGATCTTTCCAAGCTGAACCAGACAGAGGCGGCAATTTTCCGGCGCAGGAAAGTAGGGATTGTATATCAGTTTTATAACCTTATCCCGACACTGACGGTGCGTAAGAATATCCTCATGCCTCTTGCACTGGATAAGAAAAAGCCCAACCAGGAATATTTTGAGAAGGTGGTAAATTCTCTTGGCATCGCGGAAAAGCTTGACGCCTTACCGAGCCAGTTATCAGGAGGCCAGCAGCAGAGAGTAGCGATCGCCCGTTCCCTGATCTACCGGCCGGCCCTGCTTCTGGCGGACGAGCCTACCGGGAACCTGGATCAGAAAAATTCCAAAGAGATTATCGACATGCTGAAATTATCCAACCGCAATCTGGAGCAGACCATTTTACTGATTACCCATGATGAAAAGGTGGCTCTGGAAGCAGAGCGTATTATAACGGTGGAAGACGGCTGCATTATCAGTGATGAACGGCGGAGGTAATGGATATGTGGAAAGATTATTCGGCCGATTTCCTGAAAAACAACCGTTCCTCCAGCCTGTCTGTCAGGATTGCAGCATTTATTTCCGCTCTGCTCTTATCCCTGTTGTGCGGTCTGTTTTATAATGCATGGAAATACGAGGTGGAACGGATTCAGCAGGAGGAAGGCGGCTGGCATAGCCGGATTCTTGGGGAATTTGGGGAAGAGGACATAGAAACCGTAAAGAATTTTGCAAATGTGAAGGATGCCCTGGTAAATAAAAAAGGATCTGACAGTACAGAATTGGTACTGGATATTTACTTTGATGACATGGATTCCGTTTTTTCAGACACGCCCCATATTGCGCAGCAGATAAGAGTCCCATCGGAAAAAATCGTTTACAATTATGAATTACTGGCAATGTATCTGGTCAGGGATTCCAGTGATACAGCGCCCAGGCTGTTGTTTCCCATGTTTATCTTGATTACGCTTGGGGCCTCGTTTTCCCTGATCGTGATTATCCACAATTCCTTTGCGGTATCCATGAATGCACGGATTCATCAGTTTGGTATTTTCTCAAGTATCGGAGCCACTCCAAAGCAGATCAAGACATGCCTTTTACAGGAAGCGGCCGCTCTCTGTACGGTTCCGATATTGGCCGGAAATCTGCTCGGCATTGCGGGCAGTATGGGCCTGATGCAGCTGTCTAATATTTTGCTGGGAAGCGATATTCCGGGACGGCATGAAGTGGTGCCCGGTTATCATCCGCTGGTACTGGTATTGACATTGCTTGTGAGCGTACTCACCATATGGATTTCCGCATGGCTGCCAGCCAGAAACTTAAGTAAGCTGACACCGCTTCAGGCAATCAGAAATACTGGCGAATTACAGTTAAAGCGACGGAAAAATTCTCATTTTCTTTCGCTGCTGTTCGGTGTGGAAGGGGAACTGGCCGGCAATGCATTAAAGGCGCAGAGAAAAGCCCTGCGGACGGCATCCTTATCTTTGATATCTGCGTTAATGGCGTTTATGGTGATGCAGTGCTTTTTTACCCTTTCAAGAATCAGTACAAGGGAGACATATTTTGAACGGTATCAGGAAGTTTGGGATGTTATGGTTACCGTGAAAGATGCGGATGTGGATACTTTTGAAGAAATGGAGCGTATTCAGGGGATTAACGGATTGGAAAACGCCGTTATATATCAGAAGGCGATGGCGAAACGGATGATTACAGGGGAAGAAATAAGCGAAGAGATGAAATCCTTCGGCGGATTTTCCCATGCGCCTGGTAATTATGTAACACAGACGGATGGCGGATGGCTGGTGGATGCACCGATCATCATACTGGATGATAACAGCTTTCTGGCTTACTGTGAACAGATCGGCATTGCGCAGCAGCTTCATGGGGCAGTAATCTTAAACCAGATCCGGGATGTGACAAATCCGGATTTCAGGCATCCGGATTTTATGCCTTATATAAAGGCGCCGGGCACAGGGGAAAATGCGGCAAGTATTTTGAGACAGTCAGGGAATGAAGAAATGACAGCCAGAATACCGGTCCTGGCTTATACAGAAAAGGTCCCTGTTTTAAGAGAGGAATACGCAACGCTTAATTATTATGAACTGGTGCATTTTATCCCGGCAGCTTTATGGAAGGAGATCAAAGGACAGATCGGTGGCGTGGAAAAAGACAGCTATATCCGTGTCCTGGGGAAAGAAAATGCGTCCTTGGAAGAACTGAACATGCTACAAGATGAACTGGGCCAGATCCTCAGCGGGAAATATACCATAGAATCTGAAAACCGTATCCGGGAATATGAAATAAATAATAAGCAGATCCAGGGAATGATGGCGATATTTGGAGGCTTTTGCATCCTGCTTGCAATTATCGGCATCGGCAATGTGTTTTCCAATACATTGGGATTCGTGCGTCAGAGGAAAAGGGAATTTGCAAGATACATGTCCATTGGAATGACGCCGAAGGAGCTTAGGAAAATGTTCTGCACAGAAGCACTGGTGATAGCCGGCAAACCCATTTTGATCAGCCTTCCACTTGTAATCATCGCAACAGGATATATGCTGAAGGCAAGCTATATGGGAGTGGGAGAATTTATGGCAGAGGCGCCGGTTACGCCAATCCTTCTGTTCATGCTGGCCATCCTGGGATCCGTAGCGCTGGCATATTATCTTGCGTGGCGGAATGTACGCAAAATCAGTTTGGCAGAGGTTCTTAGGGATGATACAATGATGTAAAATCGGATATCGTTTTAATTATGATCCTTGTTTCTGTCTGCGGCCCTGTTTTTTCATCCGGCATGCAGAATGCAGCAGAAACAATCACAAATCCAATCAGCGCCCCAGGCAGGCGTCACATTCCGCAGACCTGGAACAGGGAGTGCTTCTCAAAATCGGTCAATTATGCATCCCACGGAGTGAACATGTACGGAGGACATGTTATACATTTCACATCATTTAGAAAACTGTCTGTGGCAAACAGATTGTTCCAGGGGCTGGGGGATGCTAGAATTAAAATTTACAGAAAAGCCCCATAAAGAGAAAAATCAGGGCTTTCAAAAGGAGGAAAAGGGCGATGAGTAAATATAACGCATTATGGGAATATGTGCAGAAAAACAAAAAAGATTCGTTTCAACTGACCTTTGAGGAGATCATGAATATCGCAGGAATACCCATTGACCACTCTTTTCTCAAATATAAAAAAGAGCTTGCAGAATACGGATGGCAGGTGGGGAAAATATCCATGAAAGAACAGACCGTTTGCTTTCAGAGGGCTGACTGACAATTTCTATATTGCTAAGAAACATGTAAAAGCAGATGAAACGGCCAGCGGTTCATAGCGCATTGATCCATATTGCAATCTGTGATGATGAGAAATATATGTCCGATTATATAAGGGTAATGGCCTCCGATTTTTTCCGTAAAAAGAATAAGGAGATCCATCTTCGCACATTTTTAAGCGGTGAAGAGCTGTTAAGCTACAGCGGACCAATCGACATCCTGTTTCTGGACATTCAGATGAAGAATATGGACGGTATGGAAACAGCAAGGAAGCTGAGAGCGGACAGGTTCCGTGGCTCCCTGATTTTCATTACGGTACTGAAAGAGATGGTATTCCAGTCTTTTGAGGTCCAGGCTTACGATTATCTGGTCAAGCCGGTGGATAAAAAGCAGTTTGAAAAGACCATGGATCGGCTTTATACTTCTATGTGCAGTGCCAGTGGGGACAGCCTGCTGGTGCAAAAAGGATATGAGGGCCGCATCATCCCAAAGGACGAGATTGTCTTCTGTGAGATCATAGAGCGGAAAATATATTTAAACCTGGCTTCATGCGAGGTTGTTGATTATTATGAACGGATTGAAAATCTGGAAACAAAGCTGGACGAATATTTTTTCCGGTGCCACAGAAGCTATCTCATCAATCTGAAGCATTTAAAAGGCTATAAAAACGGGACTGCCTATATGGATAACGGCAAAAAGGTTCCCGTATCACGGATGCGGAGCAAGGAGTTCTCCAGTGTTGTTCTGCAGTATATGAAAAATATGTAATAGCTTTTACATACAGGGGGCAGGTAACATGGCTGAGTATTTAGATTCTGTCAAGATATATAGTATAAGCGTGATTGAGACGTCTTTCCAGCTGTATTTTCTGGCAAAAATCCTGAAAAAGAAATTATGGCCTCCTGCTTATTTCCTGTTTGCAGTATGTGCAGTGACGGTCAATTATTTTCTTTCGGCCGGCATGTTCATAGGATTCATAGTATTTGTCTCTCTGCTTACAGTATGCGGGACTTGGGCCTGCCATGGGGATCTTAAGTCTTCCCTTCTGTATGCGGCCCTGACGACTGAAATCATGCGGCTGTGCTATGGAATTGTGAAATCCCTGATAAGCCTTTTATACCCGTTTCTGCCTGCTGTTTTCCATGATGCAGCCAGTATGGCTATTATGCTGGCCGGCGAGGCGGCATTGCTGGCTCTCACCGGCTTTTGCTATTATATGGTGTACCGTTATTTTTCTGACCATACTACAGCAAAGATGCAGCAAATGTTTCTGATTATCATCCCGATCCTGATGATTTTCATTATGAGCGAGTACATCAATGTGATAGAATTTGAATTCCAGTATGAGGTTCTGGAAGAGGGAGGGCCTTCCGGGTATCTGCTCAGTCACTGGCAGATGCTGGTCATGCATCTTCTGGGCCTTGCCAGCCTGTTCTGCATCCTGTTCTCTTATAAGAAGCTGCAGCAGAATTTCCGCCTCAGCACGGAATTATCGCTGCTGGAGCAGGAGGAGCATTCCCTGAACCAGTATGTGGAGGAGGCAAAGACCCGCTATGACAGCACAAAGTCCTTCCGCCATGATATCAGGAACCATATTGCAGTGGTAAAAAATCTTCTGCAGAACGGGAAGCTGGAAGAGGCGGTAAGCTATATGGAGGATATGGACGACATGGCGGAAAAAATGTCATTCCCCTGCAGTACCAATAACCCGGTAGTGGATATCCTGGTGGGAAATAAACTGGGGATTGCAAAAAGCATGGGGATAGATGTGGGCTGCTCCCTTCTTCTGCCATATCCATGTGGCCTGCGGGACATTGATATCTGCATTGTCCTGTCAAATGCACTGGATAATGCCATCCAGGCATGTAAGAGCCCGGAAGCCGGCAGTCCGCCCGCCCTGTCAGGGGCATGTGTAGCAGGCTGCCCCAATAGGTACATCCAGGTGTCCGGGCGTATCCAGGGAGATTTCCTTATGATGGAGGTTGAAAATAGCTTCCATGGGAACAGCACATTCAAAAAAGGGACAGGCTTGTCGAATGTAAAAAAGGTAGCTGAAAAATATGGCGGTGCCATGAGCATAGAGACACAGGAGAATGTATTTGTTCTCCATGTGCTGCTGATTATTCCGGAACCAAATATGCAAAAAGGGGAGAAGGAAAAACAGGCCGACAAGTATAGATGATTAGCATGGAGATGTCGGTTGACGTTACAGGAAATTTGATTTAGAATATGGTCAAAGGAAAATATAGATTTTTCCTGTCCGATTAATCCGGAGATTGAGAGAAGAGGAACATATGAAAAGAAAAGCATTCCAGGCAGCCCTTCCCCATACCATACCCATTGCGGTAGGCTTTCTGTTTCTGGGGATGTCTTATGGGTTTCTTATGCGGAGTAAAGGATTTTCTGTTTTCTACCCCATGCTGATGAGTTTTTTTATTTTTGCCGGTTCCATGGAATTTGTCACGGTCAATTTGCTGCTGTCTGCCTTCCAGCCGGTTCACGCGTTTCTTCTTGCCCTGATGGTCAATGCAAGGCATCTGTTCTACGGGATTTCCATGCTGGAACGGTACAAAAATGTGGGCTGGAAGAAATTCTATCTTATTTATGGCATGTGTGATGAATCCTTT
This sequence comes from uncultured Hungatella sp., assembly GCA_910585435.1. Lineage (GTDB taxonomy): Bacteria > Bacillota > Clostridia > Lachnospirales > Lachnospiraceae > UBA3402. The sequence continues at coordinate 13,390 of CAJUEJ010000021.1, forward strand.
ACCATCAACTGCAGCGTGACACCGCCGCCGGGGGTGGATAAGGGGTGGTTTATGTTTTTTGTGACTCTGTTGAACCAGATGTACTGGGTAAGCGGCGCAACCCTTGGGGCCCTTCTTGGGTATGTAATCCGGTTTGATACTAAGGGGATTGAGTTTGTCATGACAGCGCTGTTTGTGGTGATGTTTCTGAACCAGTGGGAGGAGAGCAGGGATCACAGGTCTGCGCTTACAGGGATCGGATGCTCTTTTTTATGTCTGCTGATTTTCGGCAGCGGGCAGTTTGTACTCCCGGCCATGGGGCTGATGATTCTGTGTGTTACTTTAGGAAGGAAAAAGGAAGACAGAGAGAAAGAGGGGAGGCGGTAGTATGACAGTCATGGAACGTGTAATCACCATTCTTGCGGTTGTGGCAGGGACTGTTCTCACCAGGTTTCTGCCCTTTCTCATTTTTCCGGAGGAGAAGACGCCGCCTGCGTATATCACCTGGCTGGGTACTGTCCTGCCCTATGGGGTCATCGGGCTTCTGGTGGTCTATTGCCTGAAGGATGCAGTTTTTACCGCTTATCACGGGCTGCCGGAGGTGATTGCCATAGGATTCATCGTTCTGTTACACAGATGGAAGAGGAATACGCTTCTCAGTATTGCAGGGGGAACCATTCTGTATATGATCCTTGTGCAGCGATTCTTTATAGTATAGAATTCTTTCAAATTATCCCAAAGGCCTTGAATTATGAAAATCATTTGCTACAATTAGGTACATATATAGGAAGTTTGAAAGGAGACTGCCAATGCTTTATATTGAACATTATTCTAAAATATATCCCGGCGGAAAGAAGGCTGTGGATGACCTGACTCTCCACGTGGGGCCCGGCCAGATCTATGGCTTTATCGGCCACAATGGTGCAGGCAAAACCACCACCCTCCGGGCTGTGGCAGGGGTGATGGATTTTACGGAAGGCACCATCACCATTGACGGCCATGACATTAAGAAGGAGCCTGTAGCGGCGAAACGTGTCACCGCTTTTCTTCCGGATAACCCGGATCTCTATGAGTTTATGAAGGGGATTGAGTATCTGAATTTTATCGCCGACCTGTATGGTATTTCTGCAAAACAGCGTACAGCCGACATTGGGAAATATTCCGGTGGCTTTGAGCTGACGGACAATCTTGGCTCCCCCATTGGCGGCTACTCCCACGGGATGCGGCAGAAGCTGGCCCTGATTTCGGCTTTTATCCGGCGGCCCAGGCTGCTGATACTGGATGAACCGTTTGTAGGCCTGGATCCTTCGGCCGCCCACGTAATGAAAGGCTATCTGTCAGAGCTATGCCAAAGCGGGGCGGCAGTATTTTTTTCTACCCATGTACTGGAGGTGGCGGAAAAGCTGTGTGATCAGATTGCCATTATCAAAAACGGAAAACTGGTGCGAAGCGGTTCCACGGCAGAGCTGGTGGGAGATTCATCCCTGGAAGATGTATTTCTGGAACTGGAGGGAGAGGGATGAAAAATTTTTTTGTTCTGCTGAAGGTCAGCATCCGCTCCATGCTTCTTTCCTCAACCAATTCCAGGGGACGCAGTAAGAAAAAAGCGGCCACGGGACTGGGGGCTGTCTTTCTCATTGCCTTTCTGGGACTGTATCTGTCCGGAATTTACAGCTATCTGCTGATGAAGGCGCTGGCGCCATCCAATATGGAAGTGCTGGTATTCATATTCATGGGCATGGTTGCACTGGTGGGAGGGCTTTTGTTTACCACCTTTGCGGTGAAGGGCGTAGTCTTTGGCGGAAAGGACAATGATTTGCTGCTGAGTATGCCGGTGCCCACAACCGTTCTGATGACCAGCCGGGTAACTGCCATCTATCTGGAGAATCTGCTATTCTCCGTTTTCGTTTTGGTTCCGGCTGGGGTGATCTGCACTTTTCTCACACAGAGTGGTGTGGGGCACAGCCTGCTGTTCTGGATACGGCTGGGAATTGTGGTGCTGTCCCTCCCGCTTCTGGACACGGCACTTTCCGTTCTGCTGGGGGCGCTGGTGGCATTTGTGTCTGCCCGGCTGTCCCGTGGAGCGCTGGGGCAGAATCTTGTGATGGGAATCTTTATGGCTGCAGTATTCTACTTCTCGTTTCACCTTAGCGACATGATAAGCGGCCTTGCCCAGAATGTGGCCGGGGTGAAAGCTTCCCTTACCTGGGCAGCGCCTGTGCTGTGGATGGGAGAAGGCATTATGGGAGACTGGGGGATGCTGCTGGCCTTTGTCCTGTGCTGTGTGTTCCCCTTTGCCCTGATGGTCATGGGTCTTGGCCGGGTATATCGTCAGGCAGTGACTGCATTTGCCGCACAGTCTGTTCAGAGCAATTACAGGCTTTCGGCCCAGACTGCCTCCGGACAGAAGAAAGCCCTGCTGAAAAAGGAAATGAAACGTTTTTTCGGCACACCCATGTATTTCTGGAATGCGGGTATGGGGCTCATTATGCTGCTGGCAGCAGGGGCAGCCGCCCTGATTATGAGAGATAAGCTGCTGGCTTATGTGGAAATGGCCGGGTATTCCATGCCGCTTCTGCCTATGGCGGCGGCAGTGATTGGTTTTTGTCTCTGTACCTGCCCTATTGCTGCGCCCTCCATCAGCCTGGAGGGAAAGTACCTGTGGATTTTGCGGGAATCTCCGATGGAGGAAAGCTCCCTGATTTGGGTCAAGGTGGGCTTTCAGCTTCTGCTGACTCTGCCCTCCACAGTCATCGCCGGGATATGCTTTTCAGTTGCTTTTGGCTTTCCTCTGTGGCAGGGGGCGGTTCTGCTTATGGCCACACTGCTGTTTGCCGTAGGCCAGGCTTCTTTTGGTATGCTTATGGGCCTGTGCTTTCCCAAGCTTGACGCGGTGAATGAAACGGTGGTTATCAAGCAGTCTATGGCCACAGTGCTGTCCATGTTCGCTTCCATAGCCATACTGTGGGCGGCAGCAGGCTTGTATTATTGGGGCAGTAGCATAACCTGGTGGATGGCATTGGCGCTGCCCATAGGATTTTTCGCTTTGTTTGCGGTGGTATGTATTGTGATTCTTTTGAGACAGGGACCGTCACTGTTAAAAAGACTGTAAGTCAGAGAAGCGGCAGACTGATCTAAAAGGGATTCAGAGCATGCGCTGCCGTGTTTTCAACAGGGGGCGGCCTTGGAAGGGTAGTCATTGACACCGCATCAGGAAAGATATAGAATATAGAAAGCAAACCTGCCCCAATGGCAGGGCAGAAGGTTTCTTGAGAGTATAGAACCGTACGACGGAGGTGGGAGTATGCAGATATCCAGCAGGTTTACCATTGCACTTCATATATTTGCCTGTATGGAAAGCTTTGGGAAGGATTATAAGATTACCAGTGATTTCCTGGCATCCAGTATCCAGGTAAACCCGGTTATTATACGGAAGCTTCTGTCGCAGCTTAAGGGCGCAGGGCTTATAGAGGTGGCCCGGGGCACAGGCGGCGCCAGACCTGCCAGGCCTGTAGATCAGATTACATTTTATGATGTATATCAGGCAGTTGATCTGCTGGAGGATGGGGAATTGTTCCACTTCCACGAAAATCCCAATCCCAGCTGCCCTGTAGGAAAGAATATCCACAGGGCACTGGATGATAAGTTGATGCACATCCAGGAAGCCATGGAAAATGAGATGAAGAAATATACGATTGGAGAAGTTGCAGATGAGATAAAGCAATGCTTTCAGAGGCCTGGTCCGTAAAACATACCGGAGGAGGCCTCTGCTATTATGAAAATATTGAATTCTTACAGCAGATCTGCGCATCTGCTGCGCTGACCCTACGACTACCAGTACATATTCCAGTCCGGACGCATAAGCCTTGTGAGCATTTCCATGAAGAAATAATCACCCCAGATCACGCACTCATCCACCCCGGAGTTGGCACAGGTGTTATAGGGTGTCTTTTTAGCATAGGTGCCGTGGAGAAGCTGGCCGTTGGAGACAGAAACGTCAGTCACCTGGTAATTCTGAATCAGGGACAGAGCCAGCTTCCTGGCAATGGACTGATAGTAGGCTGCCTCTTTTTCAGGAAGATATTTGCTCATCTCCAGGAAACCGCAGCAGGCGATGGCAGCCGAGGAGGAATCTCTGGGCTGTTCTGCCTCATCCCCGTTGCCAAACCCCAGATCCCAGAAAGGACACAGATCCTCAGGAAGGTGTCTTAAGAAATACCCGGAAACCCTCCGGAAATAGTCCAGATATTCCTCCCGCCCCGTATTTTTGTAGGCAATGGCGGTTCCGTAGATGCCCCAGGTCTGTCCTCTGGCCCAGGCAGAACTGTCTTTATAACCCTGGCAGGTGGCCCCGTGGGAAAACTCATCTGTCTCCGGGTTAAACATGATGGTATGCCAGGTGGAATCATCATCTCTCACAATATATTTCATGGTGGTGTGGATATGGTTCTCTGCCACCTCTTTGTACCTTATATCCCCGGAGATATCCGTAGCCCAGTACAGAAGGGGGATATTTAACAGGCAGTCAATAATCAGCCTGTGATTCTCCGGTGTGTCCATAGGCCCCCAGGCCTGTATGTATTTTCCCTTGGGACGGTATCTGGTCATCAGCTGGTCAGCTGCCATGAGGGCTGCCTCCTTTGCCTTTTCGCTGCCGGTCAGCTTGTAGGCAGACACGCAGGAGGGAGTGTAGAGAAAGCCCAGGTCGTGGTGGTCTACATAATGCTTGATCCGAATCCTCTCTAAAAAGGAATCCACCTGCTTATCTCCGGCCTCCTTAAACAGACGTCGGTCTTCCTCTTCCAGGGCGTTCTCATAGGCAAGCCATACTTCTCCTGTCCAGAAGCCGCTGGTCCAGTCCGTGTTGATGCCGGGGGTATAAAAATTGTTTTCACTGTTAGCTGCCGGAAAATGAGTCTCAAAGGCAGGCAGATTGTGCTTCACCTGAGCGATGCACTGTGCCATAGCCTCCTTCTGCTGCTGCTCATTTATCTCCGGATACTGTTCAATCTGTTGAATCGTTAGCCATTTTTCCAAAATAGATTCTCCTCTCATCAATCTAAAACCGTTATACTGATAGCACTTATTTCAATGAACGCTGTCTTTTAACAGCTGTCCGCTGCAGAGAGTACATTTCTCCAGTTTGCTGCGAATCCGTCCTTCTGCCGGTCCATCCAGTTTATTACCTGGATTTCCAGTTCCCGGGCCAGGGTATTTTCCGGCTCCTTCGTCAGATCCGCCGGGTGTTTTTGCAGAGGGTCTGTCTGATTGCAGTAGAGATAACGGGCAGGCTTTGGCGTCACATCATATCCCAGCTCCATGATGTAGGTATAATCCTGCGTGCGTACGCCTCTCCAGCCGAAAGTCCTGGGATCCTTCCCCCACTTTTCAAACTCTCTGAGAAAAATATCTCTTCCCGGGCAGGCGCACAGAAAGCTTACTCTGCCAGGTTCCTCATCAGCTGTCACCAGGAACCGGGAGCAGTCCTCTCCTTCCACCCGGTCAGGAATCTCCACATCCAGAAGCCCCAGAACGGTAGGCATCATATCCTGGCTTCCTATACAGGTGCGGCAGATTCGTTTGTCATTGCCAGGCACCCGCACTACAAAGGGGATTCTTATGGATTCCTCATACCACACATGTTTACCCATAAGGCCGTGGGATCCCATCATGTCGCCGTGATCCGAAGAGAGTACGATCACAGTGTCTTCATATAATCCATGTTCCTTTAAAAAATGTATCAGCCGCCCGAACTGATCATCCAGCCCGCTTACGGCAGCGTAATACTGTCTCGTGGCAAGCTTCAGCTCCTCCTGGGTATAGTTTACTGCCTCCCACGTATGGTGATGGATGTGTTCCAGGTTCACATTGTCTTTCAGCTTCACATCCGGGTACAGCTTCAGGTATTTTTCAGGTACCTGATCGTATGGGCTGTGAGGCGGATTCCAGGCAAGATACAGGGCGAAGGGCATATCCTTCTTCGCTGCCTGAGAAAGATATTCCATAGCTTTATCCGTCTCATGCTCTACCGACCACTTGCCGGGGCGGATCATCTCAGGGGTGTCCTGCCAGTAGTGGGGCGTCAGATGCATATCGTAGGTTCCGTAAGAATACCAATAGTCAAAACCATGTCTGCGCACCCCCGGCGGTGTATAGGCATCCCAGTCCCTTGCCCCTGATACAGGCTCTTTACAATGATTTTGTTCTGGCTCATCCAGGTGCCATTTCCCGATGTAGGCAGTCTGATATCCGGCATGTTTAAGTACCTGCCCTATGGAGATTTCATCATCTCCAAGGCGCATGGAAAGCCCGTTCTTACAGTTGGTGAACATGCCCAGAGAAAGGGGATACCTGCCTGTCAGCAGGCTGGCGCGGTGAGGCGAGCATACGGGAAATGTACTGAAAGCATGATCACAGTATGTGGCTTCCTGACAAAAGGCATCCATATTAGGCGTCAGAACCGGGTCCTCCATAGAGGCTCCCATAGCTCCGGCCCGCCATTGATCCGCAAAAACAAACAGCAGGTTCTTTTTCATTGTCCCCTCCTTTTTGCAGGCAGAATCTCCTCAAAAAGATCGGTTTCTGCTGCCAGCTTTTCTTCATCCAAATCGATTCCAAACCCATCTTTTAATGTGAATGTTACCGGGTTCTGGCTGCTGTCTGTGGCAAGGCTTCTGACACAGCGATAGAAAAAATCGGATTCATTCCTTTTTTCCGCAGCCTCCACCCACCTGGCTCCCAGACCGTATGCCAACTGCTGCCAGATGGAGGCTGAGGGCCCCACCAGGCTGTCATCGCCGATCATCAGCCCGGCTCCCAGCTGTCTGATCCGTCCTGCCAAAACCACTGCATCCACGATGGAACCGGCGGAATCCGGATGGATGTTGTAGATTTTCCCCATGCCGGCACAGATCTCCTTAATAGAACGGCGGGAGGGCCGCATGGGATAGTCAGGGATCAGCTCCAGAGGAGAGACGGAACTTTGAAGCTTTACCCACTCATCCCTGGAGAGGAATGCCGGATCCTCACAGGCATCCAGTCCTGCCTGATGTAAGTCTTTCATCTGTTCCTCAATCTGTGGCAGAGGCGTTATTTCCCCCTCTGGCCGATATCCGCAGTTCACATCTCCGATCAAAAAGGTTTCTTCTGCCGGACAGATCTTCCTCACAGTCTGTATAACCTGGCAGTCCAGCCCGGTTTTTCCAAACAGCTTGACTTTAATAAACTGGTTTTTGCCCTGGCTTTTTGCCCATCGGGCGCTTTCCTCTACTTCTTCTAAATTATCGCTGAGGATTACATGGACGCTGCACACCGGTGTCCCCTGGTTAAGGCCCAGAAGGGCATTGGCCGGGCAGCCGGATATCTTTCCGCACAGATCGATGAGAGCCATTTCCGTCATCTCCATCAGCTGTTCCGGCCAGATATCCTGATGTTCCCTTAAAGCTTTAAGCGCCTCTCCGACATGGAGGCCTGCCAGGTCTTCCAGCAGTTTTTTCCAGGGCTTTAACGAAGCCTCCGGTTCATTTACTGACAGGATACACTCGGCAAAGCCAGTCTTCCCCCCGGCCGAAACCGCTGCGATCACATGCTGGCGGCTGGACCAGGTGCCAAAGCTGAAGTGCTTCATGGCATAGATATGTTTCAAATATAAACGAATCGATTCCACAGGCCCTTTTACAGCATACAGCCTGTCAAGAATTTCATTCCGCTGCCTGTCATAACACATATTATCCTTTCACACCTCCGGTAAGGCCGCCTACAATATATCTGCTGAGGGCGATATACAAAATGAATGTGGGAAGGAAGACGATGATGACTGCCGCAAACAGGCCGCACCAGTCTCCGCTGTACTGCATGCCGTTGATCATGGAGAACAATCCCAGGGCCACAGGCCGCAGCTTCTCCGAGTTGACAAATAACAGGGAGAGGAAGTACTCGTTCCAGATGTTGACAAAATTAAAAATAGTCACTGTAATAAGCCCGCCCTGAGCCATGGGAAATACGATCTTCCAGAAAGCCTTAATGGGGTGGCACCCGTCGATTGCCGCCGCCTCCTCATAAGAACGGGAGATATTTTCAAAATACGCCATGAGGAAGATGGTGGTGTAAGGGATTTTCGTTGCTACGAACAGGGCGATCAGCACGATCCGGTTGGATACTTCATTTCGAAGGAGCCCTGCCCTGGCGATAATCATATACAGAGGGATAATCACCATGATGACCGGCACGCCTGTTGTAGCCGCAAGCAGTGTCTTGATAAGCCCGGAGCCCGGAAATTTAAACCGCTGCAGGACGTAAGAGTAGGGGGCGCACATCACAATCAGCAGGATACAGGAGATCACTGCATAAAGCAAGGAGTTCATAAAGTAAACTGACACATTAGAAGCCACCCACACCCTGGAATAGTTCTCAAAATGCAGCCCGGTGCTGAACTCAAAAATCGTTCCGCGGAAAATATCGCCGGTGGTGGACAGGCTGGCAGCAATAACCCAGATGAGGATGACTGCCGTAAAACCTACCCAGGCCATCAGCACCAGATATCCGGGGGCAAGGGCCAGCTCTTTTTTCAGACTAAATGGATTGTTTTCTTTTTCTTTATTATTCTTCCACACGTTGAGCCTCCTTAAAATTCCAGATCGTCGTCTTTAATCAGACGGTTTACCAATGTAAATATAAACACAATGAACAGACAGAGCATGACGCCCACAGCTGCCGCAATACCTGCGTCACGCCGGATCTCATCTACGTTCTCAGCTCCAAACAGCTTATCGTACATATAAACCATAGGCACTACCGTAGATGTGTCTGCGCTGATAGGGGAAAACAGTTTGGACCAGATGAAGAATCCGGATACGCTGATAGACCACATGATAATATTGGTACGGAAGATTCCTTTCAGCAGAGGCAGCGTAATGTAAAAGAACTGTTTCACTTTGTTGGCCCCGTCGATGGCGGCAGCCTCATAGTAATCGATGCCTATCCGCTCGATTCCGCTGACCCAGATAAGCATAAAGTGTCCGATCATGCCGAAGCAGTAGGAGATTAGGAGGGCCCAGAACTTATAGTCAGCGCTGAGCCACTGGATACGGGCCACAGAGTCCAGATGCAGTGCGGAGAAAAACTTTGTCATAAATCCGTAGGACGGATTGAATATGTACTGGATCCACATGGTCGCCATAGCCACGGCGCTGATTACATTGGGAAGATAGATAGCTGCCTGGAAGAAACCTCTTCCACGTATGCCGTTTTTTAATATAACTGCCAGAACCAGGGAGATCCCCAACGTGATCACTCCGCCGATTAAAAATATCTTTGCCAGATTGATCCAGGAAGCCTGGTACAGAGAGTTTCTCATCAGGCTGATATAATTTCCTATACCGTTAAATTTCCATTTATCCACTGAATCCGTAATCTCCTGGATCGAGAAGAAGCTCATGATTACGGTACGGATAATCGGATATATCAGGGTCACCAGAAAGACCAGTGTACCCGGCAAAGCAAATGCAATAATCATGCTGCGGTTTCTTTTCATTGCCATTCCCTTTCTTTTTAAATATGGCGTACAACTTATGAAATTGTACGCCATTTGCCGCGATTATCTGTTACTTATTTTAAAAGTCCCTTGCAGGCTTACTTTTTGGAAGCTGCCAGCATATTATCCACAAATTCCTGTGCTGTACAAGTTCCTGCATACAGCTTCATCAGGTTTTCTTTTAATGCCGGTGTGATGTCCGGGTTGTTCTCCAGGCCTCCGGAGGTAGCGAACAGCTCTGTACAGCCATCCATATAGGGCTTAGCCTCCTGAAGCTGCTCTGGCCAGGACTCGTTGTTCTTGTCTGCCGGAAGTGCCAGGCTTTCCTGGGCAAGCTTTGTATCCCAGCTTCCGCGGGTAAGTTTTACGATGAGGGCAAATGCTGCCTCCGGGTTAGCACATTTCTTGGTGATGGCAAAGCTCTGATTTCCGATAACCATGGCTTCCTGTCCGTTGATGCCGTTTTCTACTTCCGGATATGCGAAGAATCCCCATCTGAAATTCGGTCCAGTAATGGTTTTCGTCTCATTCACCACATAGGTTCCTGCACAGTACATGGCAGCCAGTCCTGTGGCAAGCTCTGTGTTCTGTCCAGTGGGCCATACGTTAGCTCCTACCTGAGGGGAGAAATATCCTTTGGAAGCCAGATCCTCAAAAGCCTTTGCTGCAGCCAGAACCTCTTCCTTGTCCCACAGTCCGTCATTTACCACTTTCTTTACTTCCTCGTCGCCGATGAGACGGGCCAGATGCTGTCCAAATGCCTGCATTGCATAGGCGTCATCTGTAGTCAGGGCTGTATAGCCGGCATCTTTCAGCTTCTGGCATGCATCCAGGAATTCCTCCCAGGTCACCGGTGCCTTGGTGATGCCTGCCTTGTCAAACATATCTTTATTATATAAGTAACCGTTGGCTTTCATCTGATAAGGAATCTCATAGAGCTGTCCGTCGCTGTAATAGCTTCTGTTGAGAGTCATCAGGGCCGGGTTGGTGTCTTTTTCGTAGTCATTAGCCTTCATCAGATCTTCCAGACAGATGATACGGTCACCGTAATTGCTTTTGTTGCCTGCGCCGTCAAACAGGTCCACCTGCTGGTCTGCGTCCAGAGCCGGAATCAGGCCTTCCTTGATGCCCTTTCTCCCTTTAAACTGAAGATCCACCTGAGCGCCGGTCTCTGCCTCGAACTCCTTCACTGCTTCGGTAATCACGATGCCCTGAGGCTCTGTGGACTCCCAGTTGGACCAGTATACCAGCTTTACACCGCTGAAGTCTCCGGAGCCTCCAGATGCCTCTGCTGCTGTTGTAGCATCGGCCGCCGGTGCTGCTGTTGTAGCTGCTGCCGCAGTGGTTTCAGAAGATCCTGCCGCTGTTGTATTTGCCGAGCCACCGGATGAGCTGCTGCCGCACCCGGCCAGAATTGTAGTGATTAAAGCACCGCAGGTTACCAGGCTCATCCATTTTCTTGATTTTTTCATTTTTTTACCTCCAAGTTTTGATGTGATTTGAGCTTTCATAGAAGCTCAAGTTACTTTTCAGCACAATATCGATGGGGCAGTCTACTCTCTGGGGAGGCTCCATATGCTTGATAATGGAATCCACCAGAATACTGAGTCCCGTATACCCCTTCATATATGCGCCCTGGTTAATCACCGCTTTCATTTCTCCGTTCCTCAAGAATTGCGCTGTTGTCTCGATTAAATCCGTACCAATAATTGAGATCCGATTCATCAGCCCCATATCCTTCACTGCTTTTACAATCAGCGCATTGTCATGGGAAGTGAGAGCATAACATGTCACCACATCAGGGTATTGACGCAGCGCTTCCTTCAATGCCTGGTCTATCACCTCGTCTTTTTCATGGCGATTGGAATAGCCTTTTACAATCTGCACGGACAGCCGGCTCCCTGCCTCCCTCAAAAATTCAGTCAGTCCTCCGATCTTGTTGATGTGAATCTTGGAATCGGGACGTCCCTCAGATACGAGGAGGGTTCCTGTTTTGGGAGAGATCAGGTCGATCAGCTCCCCTGCTACCCGCCCCAACACTTTCTCGTTAGGCGGAATGCAGTACAGGCCTTCCGGCTCCTTCAGCTCATCATCGATCACGATAGTGACAATCTTCTGTGCTACCATCCGCTGCAGCTGAAACAGTACTTTAGGGCTGCGGGTGTAGGAAAACGTAACCACACCTGCATATTTTTCATTTCCCGCATCCGCAATTAATTTCAGTAATTCGTATTGATTCTGCTCATCCCGACAGGGAAACTCCTCAATCTCGATGTTCAGCCCCTTGACCTCCTTGGCCATGGTGCGGAAGCCTTTCCAGATATAATCGAAATAAAGCCCGTCGTTTTCCGGAAGGACAGCAGCAATATGTCTGGTCGCCCTTTTGATGGACGATGCCGCGTAGTTGATCTCATATCCCATCTCCTTGGCAGTCTCAAGGATCTGCCTGCGAAGCTTTTCTCCCACTCCCTCTTTGCCGGTCAGTGCCCTGTGGACAGAAGTGGCGGAAACATTCAATCTGGCAGAAATATCTTTTATTGTAATTGGGCCTGTGCCCTTTACCTCATAAGCTTCAGACATAACATTCTCTCCTTCCTCTGGTGTAACGCCGTTAATTAAATTCATTATAACATTTTTATAACGGTTCAGCCAGAGATTTACAGTCTGGCAGCCTGGTATTCTTATACAATCCAGGCGGATTCAGACTACCCGCATGCTTTGCCGCTAAACCAAATTACGGTGGGTCAGACGGCATCGTCATAGAAATTATGACCAAACTATTATATAAAAAAACTCTGCCATATAACATATTGCATAATTTAACGATTGCTTAAATAATTACGTTATCGTTTACGTAATTTATTAAAACACAAAAAAAGGAATTTGTCAATACATATGTCAAAAAAAATATGGTATTTTCAAAGTATTTGGTTAACCTGTATAATTTCTGGCCTTACAGGATGGTAAATTATACCAGTGTATAGTAAAAAGCACCAATAACAGAGGGCTGTTTCATAAAAATACGCCCCCCGGCGAATCTTGGATGGGATTCGCCGGGGGGCAAAATTTCGTCTGATTCAGCACTGGCTGTTTCCGCCCTCCGTACGCCTGCAAGGCCAGATACAGCCATCACCTGTATGGCAGTGTCTGCAGGCGGATGTGAGGGAGGTGTTATTTTACAAGAAGAGTAAGCTCAAAATCAAAGCTTTCCTCATTGAGCCTGTACTTTTCTATAAGCTCCGGCCCGCAGCTGTTGGAGCCGATGCCATTTTGCCTGTAGTCCAGACAGAGAACCGTGCTGCCGGATTCTGCCAGCTCATAGTTATGGGCCTTTGCAGTCAGCTCCTCCTGGGTGTAGGGGGAGGCATTGAAGGAGAATGGCTTTTCGCTTACTACCGTGAGAGCGTGAGAGCTGCCGCTTAAGGTGACGTAATCACATCCCCAGTGGCTTCCGTTTTCCTGGGGCCTTAGGTAGTCTTCGTGGAGAAGGGCTACTGGGCTGGAATACTGGCCATAGGAAGCGGCCTGATGCTTGTCTATATAGCTTTCCACAGGCCCCAGCCCGCAGTAGGAAACCTGCCCGAAAGCTTTTGGCAGAAACAGCCGCAGGCCGAAACGGGGCAGCTCCGGGAACTCCATGTCCTTTTGCACAGACATTTTCAGGGAGATCTTTCCCGATGCGTCGATGGCCCAGCAGGCATCTATATTTAAAATCCTCTGAACCGTGACTGCTGCCACAGACATTTTGCTGTGAAGGACGATGGAAGACTCATTTCCGTCCCGCTGTTTTTCGCACCGTATATCATAGGCCCGGAAGCTGGCCTGGTGGTAGTGGGCATCAAACCATTGCTGCTTTAATTTCCTGTCATTGTCTGTGGGGGCTCTCCAGATATTTACCTCCATAGGACGGGTCAGCAGAGCCGCTCCCCCTGCCGAAAGCTGGCAGAACAGGCCGGTCAGGGAATCGTAAGTATACTGGAAGGACTCTCCCTGTATGGTGATATACCGGGAACCAGACTCTACATGGATCTCTCCTGTCCCTCCGTTCCTGCTCTCCAGAAGTGACAGAGCCTTCTGGTTTCTGGTGTCTCTGTTTTCAAGAGGAAGCTCATCAAACCCTAACACCCATGGAGAAGCAATGTCCAGGGGCTTAGGCTGTCCTGCCGCGGACACGGGCTTTTTGTGATCCCCAGGGCCTTCACATCCTTTTTGGCAGTACAGGACTCTTAAAAAGCATTTTCCCTTTTCTGGAAGGTTTAAGTGTACGGGAACGGATCCTGCGGTATGAGGCGCAATGGATCGGGGAAGGTCAAACCGCTCTGTGGAAACCACCTCTCCATCACAGGTTACCTGATACACAAGATACAGGTAATCCTTCAGATCCGTAAAATCCATATAATTGTAAAGCAGCAGCTCTTCTCTGTCAGGAGAGAACTCCTTCACCCGGGCCGGGCGGTACACGTTTTTGTATTCCAGAAGCCCGGTGTGAGGGCGGCGGTCCGGATATACCAGGCCGTCCATGCAGAAATTGCCGTCATGAATGGCCTCCCCATGATCCCCGCCGTAATAGTACATGGCCTTGCCGTCTGCGGACTCTCCTTTATAGACAGCATGGTCGCACCACTCCCAGACAAAACCGCCGCACATGAGAGGGTGGTCCTGAATCCATGTAAAATAGTCCTCCAGATCCCCTGGCCCGTTCCCCATGGCATGGCAGTACTCCACCATAAGAAACGGTTTGTCAGGACAGCTGTTGATGTAGTCGCTGACTGCGTCAAGAGACGGATACATGCGGCTGTAGATGTCAATATTGGAGAAATCATATTTCCGCTGGTTTCCTCTGTAAAGGGCGCTTTCATAATGGGTCAGGCGGCTGGGGTCAAACTTCTTTGTCCATGCCAGAGACGCCTCAAAGGTACACCCGTAGGCGCATTCATTTCCCATGGACCAGATGACTACGCAGGGGCGGTTTTTGTCCCTGTGGACACAGCGCATGGTTCTGTCCAGGGTGCTTTCTGTGAACACAGGATTGTCTGCGATCCGCTCATTCCAGCGTACCCTGCGGTTTTCCCATTGGGAATCCTTCAGATACTGGGTCTGGGTGCCGTGGCTTTCGTTGTCAGCCTCATCGATGACGAAAAATCCATACTCATCGCACAGCTCATAAAAATAGGGCGCATTGGGATAATGGCTGCTGCGGATGGCATTAAAGTTATGTTCCTTCATCAGGCGCAGGTCCGTCTCCATCTGCTCCAGACCGATGACCGGGCCGGTGACCGGATCGGAGTCATGCCGGTTCACACCCCGGAACTTGATGGGGACATGGTTGACCATAACTGTCTGATTTTCCACATGTATTTCCCTGAAGCCTACCCGGTCTGTGATGACTTCCCCTTCCGAATCAAGGAACAGGTGGTAGAGCCGGGGCTGTTCCGGGTTCCATAAGCAGGGCTTGGGAACCGTAAGCACTGCCTCATGGGTGTAATCCGGGTGGGAACGCTGCAAATCTTCCGGATTCCTGGGAACCAGCTCACCCTGGGCCACAGGCTCCCCTTCCCAGTCAGAGCAGATACGGATATGTACAGGAATCTGCGTATCCGTCTCAGCATCTATAAATCTTGCCAGGATGGTGACCACCCCATATTCGGGAGAAAGCTTTGTGGAAGTGAAATAATCGAAGATTCCCTGGGACGGCCTCTTTAAAAGATAGACATCCCGGAAAATCCCACTGTAGCGGAACTTGTCCTGATCCTCAAGATAACTTCCGTCACACCACTTTAAAACCAGGACTGCCAGCCTGTTTTTCCCTTCCTTCAGATAGTCTGTCACATCAAATTCACTGGTAGAGTGGGACACCTGGCTGTAGCCTATATAAGCTCCGTTGAGCCATACATAGAAGCAGGAATCAACGCCTTCAAAGTTCAGATATGTTCTGGGAGCTTTCGGATCCTTCTGATAATCAAAATACTGAATGTAAGCTCCGCAGGGATTATCGATGGGAACATAGGGCGGGTCCAAGGGAAATGGGTACCGCACATTGGTGTACTGGTGGCTGTCATAACCAAAATTCTGCCAGACCCCCGGCACCGGAATCCGGTCGTAATCCTCCAAAAGAGAATCGCCGGTTATCTCATAAAACTTCTCTTCCAGATCATAGACACTGTTATAATATTTGAAGTTCCACAGGCCGTTCAGCATCTGGATACGGTCTGAATGTTCCCTGTGCCTCACCAGATCCGGCATGGGCCGGGAAGCCGGTATATAATAGGCCCGGTTTGCCATGGTATTCTCGTGGAGAATCTCTAAATTTTCAAAATGTTTTGGTATGATCAATGGTTTGTCTCCTTTCGATTGTTGACTGCTCTCAATATACATCATCTGTCGGGGGGATGCAATAAGAAAGAGAAGGTTTGGAGGAAAGAAATGGAGAGGATATGTTTGTATCGGTTGTCATCTGCTCGGAATCATGATATAAATGAATATGATAACAGATCATTACAATCACCATTAAGGTTGTGGTGTACCTGTCATACATGATCTGCTCTCAAAGCGGCAGGGCGCTTTTCAATATGAGTATTGCTACTCTACACCAGTATTGTATGTGAGAATCAAAAGTATGTCAAGATATATAAATAATTTTGGAAAGGTATCTGAATAAATGGGATAACAAAGGTGCAGATATGAGAACAGAAAACGAAATATACGATCTTATTTTAAAGGTTGCAAAAAATGATGCCAGAATCAAAGCTGTCTATATGAATGGTTCAAGAACAAACGAAAATGTTCCCAAAGACATGTTTCAGGATTATGATATCGTCTATGTTGTGGAAGAGACCCAAAGCTTTATAGAGGATAAAGACTGGATTAGGATTTTCGGAGAAATTCTTTACATGCAGTACCCGGATGAAAATCCGTATTTTCCCAGCGATAAGAAAAATTCTTATGGTTATTTAATGCAATTTGCAGACGGAGTCAGGATTGACTTAACAGTGCAGTCTGTAAATTACGCATTGCAGCACATGAACGATGACAAGCTCTGCAGAATTTTAATGGATAAAGAACATATACTGCCTGAAATAGAAGCGGCAACCGATTGTCAGTACTGGGTTAAAAAGCCTGTAAAAGAACAATACTTTGCGACCTGCAATGAATTTTGGTGGTGTACCAATAATATAGCAAAGGGGCTATGGCGGGGGGAAATCCCTTATGTTCAGGACATGACAAATTATTATGTAAGGACTGAGCTTATTACTATGCTAAATTGGAAAGCAGGTATTTTAGCAGGATGGTCGGTAAGCACTGGAAAATCATCAAAATACTTGTACAGGTGGCTTTCAGAGGAAGAGTGGCAGATGCTTTTATCAACATATTTTGATGGAAATGTTGATAATGCGTGGAGGTCTGTTTTGGCTATGTGTGAACTGTTTGGAAACACGGCGCGGTTTGTCGGGGAGAAACTGGGATGGGAATATAATGAAAAAGAGGGGAAAGCAGCTGAAGGGTTTTTGAGACATGTGCATCAGCTTTTTTCCAAAGAAAAACGGCAGCTTTAAAGATATCAATGAAAGCAGAAGGAAAGTAACTATGGATTTTTATAAAAGAATGTCCATTGTATGCCAGAGAATTCCGGCGGGAACCGTGGCCACCTACGGTCAGATCGCCCTGCTGTGCGGGAAGCCCAGGAATTCCAGGCAGGTAGGCTACGGACTTCGTTTCCAGCTGGCCGGAGAGGTTCCGGCTCACAGGGTGGTAAATGGAAAAGGAATCTTAAGCGGCGCAGGATATTTTGAAACATGGGATATGCAGAAAATCCTTCTTCAGGAAGAAGGGGTGGAGGCGGTCTGGAAGGAAGACTGCTTTGTTGTTGACTTAAAAAAATACGGTTGGAAAAATACGATGGCCGATGCCGCGGAGTTAGAAAAGCTTTTTGAGGCAGAAAGGATCTAAAAATGCTGTATCAGATTACAGACGGAACCGTATCATTAGGGGGAAATGTGATACTGGATCACATAAATTTTGAGATAAAGGGAAATGAAAAAATCGCTGTAACCGGAAAAAACGGCGCCGGCAAGACCACCCTTCTGCGCCTTCTGGCCGGAGAGCTGGAGCTGGACTCTGACGACAAGCGGACAGGCCCGGGGATTTTCTGCTCCAGAGCTATTACCATAGGAATGCTTAAGCAGCAGGTATTCTCCGACGATTCCCGCACGGTAGAGGAAGAGCTGTTAAGCGCCTGCCCTCCGGAAGATGTCTATGCCAGAGAGCGGTTTGCATATGAGAAGGAATATGACCGTCTCTTCACCGGCTTCGGGCTTAAGAGAGAAGATAAGGCCAGGCCTCTGTCTTCCTTCTCCGGGGGAGAGCGCACCAAGATCGCCCTGATTCGCCGGCTCCTGGAAAGACCAGACATCCTGATTCTGGACGAGCCTACCAACCACCTGGACATAGAGACAGTGGAGTGGCTGGAAAAATATTTAAAACAATATGACAAGGCTGTCATCATGGTAAGCCATGACAGATTCTTTCTGGATCAGACAGCAGACATTGTCTATGAATTGTCCGGAAAAAAGCTTGTGAAATATTCAGGAAATTATACGTATTTCCGCGAAGAAAAGAGAAAACGGATTCGTATCCAGCAGAAGGCCTACCAACAGCAGCAGGAGGAGATTAAGCGCCTGGAAGAGCTGGTGGAACGATTTAAACATAAGCCCAGGAAAGCTGCCTTTGCCAGATCCAAGAAAAAGGCCATCGAGAGGATGGAAAAGGTAGAGAAGCCGATGAAGGCAGAAGGCCATATATTTACCGGTGACATCAATCCCCTTATCCCGGGAAGCAAGTGGGTATTCGAGTCAAAGCATCTGTTTATCGGGTATGACAGCCCTCTGCTGGAGCTGACCATGCGGATCAAACGGGGGCAGAAAATCGGCATATTGGGGCCTAACGGAGCAGGAAAGACCACCTTTTTAAAAACAGCCGCCGGCCTGTGCCCTCCATATAAAGGGGAATACTCTCTGGGAAACCATACGGTCATCGGATACTTTGACCAGCATTCCGCGGAGATAACCTCTGAGAAGACGGTGATGGAACATTTTCACCAGCTGTTCCCTTCCCTGACAGAGAAGGAGGTTCGCACCATTCTGGGCGCTTATCTGTTTGGAGGGAAGGAGGCGTCCAAAAAGGTAAGCAGCCTTTCCGGCGGAGAAAAAGCCCGTCTGGTGCTGGCGGAGCTTCTCCAGAGCCGCCCTAATTTCCTCATTTTAGATGAGCCCACCAACCACATGGACGTACAGGCCAAGGAGACTCTGGAGTCCGCATTCCAGGCATACACCGGCACCATTCTCTTTGCGTCCCACGACCGCTACTTTATGAAGCAGGTGGCGGATGCCGTACTGATTTTTGAAAAGGAAGCCGTGATGTACTATCCCTTCGGCTACGAGCATTACCTGGAGCAGCGGGAAAAACAGGGGAAGCATGAGACCATCGCAGCGCAGGTGAAGGCAGAAGACCAGGCCCTTATTGCAGGAATGCGCGCAGTTCCCAAGGCAGAACACCATCAGCTTCGAGAGATTCCTACGGAAACCGCATATATGGACTGGAAGCAGCGTTTGGCAGCAGAAGCCCTGGATAAAGCCGGAAAAAATGTGGAAAACATAGCCGGGCAGATGGATAAGCTGTGGATAAGGATGATTCAGTCAGAGGCATTCTGGGCGGAAACCATACAGGAGTCCCCTGGACAAGGGCAGATGCCGGAAGCGGAAAAAGAAGAATTAGAAAAAGCGGCAGGATTGGAAAAAACGGTAGGACTGGAAAAAGCGGAAGAATTCAGAGATATGCAGGCGGAGTATACACGGCTGGAACAGCAATACCAGGAGGCAGCAGCACTGTGGCATCAGCGATGCCTGGAGTGGGGAGAGGCAGCGCTGGATTGGACATAAATATGTCTGGCAAATCAGCGTTCCGGCAAATTAACTTCGGAGGAACGGAAAAAGTTTTACACCTTACAGGGAATCAGTACGGGCTGCATGAAATGAGGCGGATTTGCTTTCATTTTTCGCAGCCCCCTTTACATATTTCATGCTTCTTGAAGAGAAAAGGATTTAAAAACTTGTTTGTTGGCAGGATTGGTATAAATACCACAAACCGAGTATATTTTTTGAAAAATGGAATAAAAAATACAGATACAGGAAAAATAATTGAAATAAACGGCTATTTATGATAAAATAGAGTCCGTGGAGGCAGCGACGATGGAGAGCATTGTAAGAGTATCTTCTTTGAAAATTTCAAATATCAAAAATGTCAGGACCGGACAGATTGTTATGCCAAATACCTATAGAAAGCAGCTATCCTGTAAAACGGCAGAGGTGCTGGGGCTGTATGGCCAGAATGGATCTGGGAAAACAGCGGTTATTGACACGCTTTACTATTTACAGGAAATCATGATTGGAAGTACGCTGAATCAGGAAATTGCAGATTATATTGATGTGAATGGAACCCAGGCGGAGATTGCCGTTGATTTCAATATATTTGCAGAAGCGGTCATTTATGAGACAACGTATAAGATTCTTTTACAGAGAAATGAAAAAGGAGCGGAGATTGTCCGTGAAACCTTAAGCTGTGCTGTAAACAAAGGTGATTCCAGAAGCAATAAAACCGTGTTCATGGACTATCAGCGTTGGGACAAAGAGAATGTATTTGCTCCCAAGAAAAGATTGGATGAGGTTGTAGAAGCTGATACAGAAAATAAAATGGATCTGATTGTAGCCAGGAAGATGGCTGAGAGAAGCAATTGCTCTTATATCTTTGGAGAGAACAGCAGGGAGATTTTCTGCCGGAAATATGAGAACAATTTCGGACATTATGCAGAGATAATAAAGGCGCTTTTTAAGTTTGCCTTAAAGGATTTATTTGTAATCCGCAATACCCATTCCGGCATGATTTCAGCCAATTTCGTGCTGCCGATGGCATTTAAAATTGAACAAAAAGAAATTGGGATGAGAGGGGATTTTGCCGTTCCACTGACAGAACCTGTGGTTTTAAGCGAAGAGAAGAAGACCATATTAGACGCGATTGTGGACCAGGTAAATATGGTCCTGTTTACGATTATTCCGGGAATGAAGATAAAGGTCCATAATTATGGGATGCAGTTGACAGATTCCGGTGAGAACGGGTATAGGGTGGAGCTGGTTTCCGCCCGGGAGGCTATGCCGCCTATTCCCATTCGAATGGAGTCGGAGGGCATTATCAAAATTATCTCTATTTTAAATGTTCTGATTCAGGCTTTTGGAAGCCCGTCTATCTGCCTTGCAATTGATGAACTGGACGCAGGCATCTTTGAGTATATGCTTGGAGAACTGCTTGATATTTTCAGCAAAAGCGCAAAAGGACAGCTGCTGTTTACATCCCATAATCTCCGCGCCCTGGAAATGCTGGACAAAGACAGTATCATGTTTTCCACGGCAAATCCTGACAGAAGATATATCCGGATGAAGAATGTAAAGCCGTCCAATAATCTCAGAGACACATATATTAGAGGAATTACCCTTGGCGGTCAGGATGAGGTGATTTATGAGGAAACAGACAGTTTGAGAATTGCCCGTGCATTTAGAAAGGCAGGTAGAACAACACAGCGTGAGTGAAAAGAAAGTGATTGTATTCATAGTAGAAGGGCCAAGTGATGAATCTGCCCTGGGATCCGTTATGAAAGAGTATTTTTCCCGTAATGAGGTGCGGTTTGTTGTTGTGCATGGCGATATCACACTGAAAGATTACGCTTCTCATGACAGTATTTTGAAAAAAATAAATGAACAGATGGAGAGTGTAAAGAAAAAGTATCGGTATGGTCAGGATGATTTTATAAGGATTATTCATATTGTTGACACAGACGGTGTATATATCCCGGAAACAGATATTAAAGAAGGGGCTGCAGGAGAAATTCAATATTTTGAAGACCATATTGATGCAAAGGATGTAAATGCAATTGCAGAACGAAACAGGCGGAAAGGGAATATCCTGTATAAGCTTAGAAAAACAGGAAAAGTCAATGGCATATCTTATCGGGTTTATTTTAATTCCTGTAATTTGGAACATGTATTGTATGGTGAGCTTAGAGCGTATTCGGATGAAGAGAAGCAAATATTATCGGATGACTTTGCGGACAAATATGATGGAAGAATAAATGAGTTTATAGAATTTATATCAGCTTCTGATATCGCTGTTTCAGGCACATATCAAAAGACCTGGGACTATATCGAAAAGGATAAAAATTCTTTGAAGAGGCATACCAATATGCACTTGATGTTTCAGTAAATGCGTACAGAGGAGTGATATGTATCTTTGAGAAGGAAAGGAGAAGGTGGCCATAGCCGGTATTTTATGAAGCAGGTGGCAGACACGGTTCTGATTTTTAAAAATGAAACGGTCATATACTATCCCTTTGGCTACGAGCATTACCTGGAGCAGCGGAAAAAGCTTTACACCCCATAGGCAATTTATTATAATGTAGGTAGCAACTCATATTACAGTGAATCGGTAGAAAGCAGGTGATTATATGCCAAGTAATGCGGAGATTGTAAAAAATGCATTAGATGATTTCAGAGAGATACAGAGATATATGGCTGTAGCGAAAAAAGAAAATGCGGTGGAGACTTATGGGGAATTAAAGGAGAAATATCTGTATTTGAAGTCCTTACTTAATGTTTTGGGAGTGAGTCTTACGGATATTGACAAAATAAAAGAGTAGCTGTAATAAGAAAATAAGGAATCAGGACGGGCTGCATGAAATGGAGTGGATTTGCCTTCATTTTTCGCAGCCCTCTTTGCATATTTCATTAAAAAGCATACAAAAACATTAGAAATCGGACTTCCTTTTTGATGCCCTTTCTGCTATTTTATAAAAGGTACATACGCAAAAAATTTATACCTATGTTCAAAGGCAGAAAGAGAGGACATATCATGTCTTATTCCTACAAATCTTTTTTTCAGCAACTTATGAAAAGTTCTCCTACGCAGCATGCCTGTAAGGCCCAGGACAAAGAGTCCTTTTTCGCCTGGCAAAAGGAGTCCCGGAGCTTATAGAGTCCGTTCAGGAAAAGGGCTATACCCGCCACAAGCTGCGGATGCAGACACTGCCGGGAGTTTTCATGCCTTTTTATATGATGGTGCCGGAAGGCAGCCAGGCTTCACATCCTCTCCCGGTCATGATTGCCCTGCCTGCTCACGGCGCCAGCAAGGAAAGTGTGGCAGGCGTCCTTTCCTCACCCGGTGTCAGGGAAAAGCTGGAATGGTCTCCGAAAGAAAACTATGGACAGGTGTTTGCCAGAAAAGGCTATCTTGTGTTTTGTCCGGATCCTCCCGGCTTCGGAGAGCGTCAGGAGCCTCTCTCCATGGAGGATGCGGCCTTTCTTGGTAGTCCCTCCCAGAATCCCTTGGGCTCCTCCTGCAAAAATCTGACCATAACGGCAGAGGCCTTGGGGCTGACCTTTGCCGGGCTGGCGTTGTGGGATATGATGGGGCTTGTGGACTATATTTCCACACTGCCTGCAGCGGATTCTGCCAGAATCGGATGCTGTGGTTTTTCCGGAGGCGGCCTGGATACCCTGTGGCTTGCCGCCATGGATGACAGAATCCGTCTGGCTGTTATCAGCGGTTATCTCCACAGTACAGGCAAAAGTATCCTGGAGACCCATCTGTGCACCTGCAATTTTGTACCGGAGCTGTGGCTGAACTACGATATCGGAGATATTGCCGCACTGATTGCCCCCAGGCCGGCTTTCTATGAAAATGGAATCCGGGATATATTAAACGGCCCCGACGGAATCCAGGATCCCCTTAATCAGTTTCATAAGATTCAAAAGATTTACAAGCTTTTTGAAAAAGAGGATGCCATTGCCCACGGTTCCTTCGACGGGCCTCATATGTGGTATGGATTGGGGTATGAGTTTGTGGACAGGTATTTGCTGTGAAAGTAGCAAATTTTTACAGTAGGACTGCGCACGCGCTGTGCTGTCCGTATCAGCGCCGGAATGCCGTTTTTGCATTCCGTGTGCATACCCCGGAGGGATGAATATTTGGCTTCTGCAACTGTCCTGTGCTTACGCCTGAAATACTTTTATTGTCTGCGAATTTAAAGGAATGTGAATGGAAACCGTGTTTTGTACATATGGCACGGAATGAAAGGTAATAGTAACCTGACTTCCGTAATAAGACTGCAGCCTCTTATAAATATTATTAAGCCCTACGTGAGAATTGCCTGTTACCTGCCCATAAAGGGCGTTGGTTGCTTTTTCTATGTCAATACCATATCCGTTATCCATGACTTGTATCAACAGACCGCCTTTATCGCTGCAAACATTAATGTGTATGGCAGGAGCAGGGGCAAATGAATGGACATGCTCCGGAGAAAAACCGTGTTTAATACTATTTTCCACCAAAGGCTGCAATATGCATTTTACAATTAAAAAATCTGTAAATTCCGGGTCCGCCTGGCAGGTAAACAGGATACTCTGATGGGAGCGGTAATTAATCAGCTTCAGGTACTCCTCTGTATGACGCAGCTCCTGTTTCATGGTAATTGCAGCCTTTCCGCCGCTTAATCCGATTCGGAGATATTGGCCAAGACTTTCCAGCATAGAAGCAGCCTGGCCGCACGCACCGCTCAGTACCTCTCCGCGTATGCACTCCAGTGTGTTATACAGAAAATGAGGATTGATTTGTTCCGTTAATATCTGTATTTCTGCCTTTGAAAGCGCCTGTTCTTCTGCTTTAATCACTTCTATCTGTTCCTGAATGTTTTGATACATAGAAAGGATCCGCTCCCCTAAAACACCGGTTTCATCATGATATTTGGGAAAGTAGTCATTATTATAAGTGCCCCGTTCCATATGCTCTACTACGGAAACCAGGCCGGTAATGGGTTTCGTCAAGAAACGGGCCAGCAGAGAGGAGAGAATAACAACGGCAATAAGGCTGAGGATCCATACATTGAAAATAAAGGCCTGTACGGTTTTCAGCTCGGACATTAATGCTTTTTGAGAGACAATACTTATAAGCTTTAAACCACAGGTGCCGATAGATTTTGATTGGATATGAAAAATATTATTTTGAAAGTTTTTATCAAAAACCAATTCGTCATTGTCACCTATAAATTTTTGAGTAGCTAAATCAGATGCCAGTGGATCAATGGAGGAGCTGCTGTCCAGATTTAGCGGAATTCCATTAGAATCTGCCAGATATAAAACAGCATCTTTGGACTTTTTCATATTCTCAAAGTAGCTGTTTATTTTATTGGCATCTAACAAAAGAATGATCATCACAGTGAAATCATTATCGGAGTTGCTTATTACGCTGAAATCCGATGTCAGCATAGTAACCGGAATAACAAGAGGCAATACTTTTCTGTACACATAGAAAGGCAGATTATACTGTTTAAGCAGTGCAGTGTGGGAAATATCATTCAGATTCCATTCCAGATAGAAAGGGCTGACATGGTTCCCGCCTTTTTCCGCGGTCGTAAAGAATTCCCCGTTTTTTCCAATAATGGTAGCATAAGCGATATAGTCGTGGGATTGGACAAGTGCTTCCATAGGATCCTGCAAAGCGACGTAGTGGTCAATGTAGCTTCCGGTTCCCAACTGAATGTCATACATTGTTTTACGAACCTGATTATCACTGATAAAATGGCTGGTGTTCATCAGTATGCTATTAATGGCATACCTAAAGGAAGCAGTAGCCGTAGAAAGGGTGTATTCCGAGTCATCTTTTTAAAGGTTCCATATTGGGAGAGTTCCTGTGCATACCGCAGGAAAAGAGCCTGTATCCACTCTCGGATTTCGTCTAAACAGGACATATGGTTAATAATATGATAAGGATCCTCCTGAAACAGTTCCCTGTGTTCCGGCGCATATGGACGGAGATTTTTCTGGGTATCCATGATCAGATAAATGCACATTCCGCGTATATAGGAGGGAGGAGGCTCCGGTATATAAAAAAGATTATTAAAAAATTGATTTAAATAATCCTGGATTTCATCTGCTTTTTCTGCCAATATGGAATCCGCCAAACGCAAAGTATTAATTTTTGCATCCATAGCCCGGGGAGCAAAAGGGATGTCGGGACAATAGTGGGAACTGTCAAATATCATCTGCTGCGGCAGATATAAACCATAAGCCAGAGCGTTTAATGCAGCGCGGCTGGAGACATAGGCATACTCCGGAGAACAGACTTCCTGTCCGATCCCGGCCTGAATATGGATATGGCAGAATTCATATATGGTATTAATACAAATTTTGCAGAAATTGTCAGGACTGGGAAAAAGAGGCCGACCCTGATAAACCATATTATAAATGACAGCAATGTAATTGCCGGAATAACTAAAAACATACGTGTTTGGTTTCGGACATAATTCATAGATAATATTTTTAATAGCGAAAATGAACAGGTAATAATCGTCCTGTGAAAAGGCTTCCCCATCTTTTGAATCCGGAAGGCGGTAAGAGAATAAAATTACATTTAACGGCGCCATTTCTAACGGAATGTGAAGCTGGTTTAGCTGATTCTCTATTTCTTTATACTCCGAATGGCGGGATTGGAGGAGCCGGTTCATAAAATTTTCCTGCATAGCGGTAGTTCCTTCCTGAATCTGGCGCTGCTTGAACGTTTCCATATCTTTTCCCTGATAAAAAGTAAGAAGCTGTTTTTGAATACGCGTTATCTCTGAAAGGAGCTCAGCACGCACGATTGGCTTTAGCAAATAGGAAGAAACCTCGTATTGAATCGCTTTTTTTGCATACTCAAAATCATCATAACCACTTAATATTATAAACTTTGTTTGAAGTTTTAAACTACGGGTCTGCTTAATTAATTCTATACCATCACAAAAAGGCATTTTGATATCGGTCAATACGATATCTGGCTTATGCATTCTGATAAGCTGCAGTGCTTCCAAACCATCTGAAGCAGTGTCAATCAATTCGATTCCCAGTTCTTTCCAGTTGAAACTGCCTCAGGCTGTTTTGAATGGCGGCTTCATCATCCGCTATTAACATTGTCAACATCATGCCGGAATCATCTCCCATCTTTTGGTGTATCCATTATAACATTTGCAAATTGCCAACTCAAGATGATTGGAATAAGAGGCTGGAAAAGGTCACATATTCCTAAAAAAAGACCATATCCTATGACAAGAACCGTTTGGTACAATTAAGAAAAACAAACAGAGGGGAGATTTTGATGAAGAAAAAAAGTTTAACAGGTATGGCTGCCCTGGCAATGTCTCTAATACTTACGGTATCTCTGACAGGATGCGGCAATGGAGGAGCCGGAGAGGAAAGCGCATCTGCCAGTGAGGGCCAGAGCCAGATTCAGGCATCGGGCAGTGAAAAAGAATCCGTACAGCAGAGCAGTTCACAGGAAGAAAAAACGGTGATTACGGTTTGGACCGGTGCACGCCATGATCTGGAACTCAGGCAGAAACAAATTGAAGAATTTAACGCATCCAATGATATGGGGATTGAAATTGATTATGTGGTTCAGACGGACAATTTGTCTAACATGCTTACAATGGCTGCAAGCTCCGGCCAATCGCCTGATATTTTTTGTACAGGGGCCAATGACAAGCTCCAGCAGTATAAAGACGCAGGCTTAATCCAGCCCCTGAATCCGTATATTACTGATACGGAAAGAACCGTTTTAGATATTGAAAACAACTCCTATGAAGGGGGCAATGTGTTGGGGGATGAAATCTACTTTATGCCTACATCAAGAAGAAGCGGAAGCCGTCTTATCTACAATAAGGAACTATCTGAAAAGGCAGGGATACAACCGCCTGCCACGCTGGATGAAGTAGTTTCCGCAGCAAAGGCGTTGACGCAGGCAGGGGAAGGAACCGCTTACGGCGTTATCTTTCCCGGCCAGAGTTCTCCCTTTGAACGCTGGCTTGAAGGGATTGCCGAACTTAGCGGCGTCAAGCCATATGACTACGCTGCAGGGCGATATGAATTTTCAGGATATAAGCCGATTCTGGAAGCTGTCCGGCAGATGTTTCAGGATGGCAGCGTGTTCCCGGGATCAACATCTATGAAAATTGATCCCACCAGAACCCAATTTGCAGAGGGAAACGTGGGAATGTATGGAAATGCTTCGCAAGAGGTGGGAGTTTTGACAGAACAATTTCCGGCCAGGATTGAATGGGGAGTTGCAAAATTGCCAACCATAGACGGAACTGTAAAGGGATGTATTACAAGTGTTCCGGAAAATGGATGGGTGATGACTTTACAGGCTAAAGACCCGGAAAAGGCATGGGAGGTTATTAAGTATTTAAGCTCGGAGAAGGTACTTGTCGAGTATGTGGAAGCAGGATATGGACTGGCTATATCTGATTATATAGCGGAAAAGGTAGATAACAGTAAAATTGGCCGGATGGCTGATTTTGCTGAAACAGGCGGGTATGACTCTATGTATCCGTTAATGCCGCCGGTATCGCCGGAAGGAGAAACCTACAGGGATGCTTTATGGAGCGCCTGCCAGCCGGACGGGCCGGATATTGATGCGATAATTGAGACGTTGAATAAGACTTACAATGATGCTTTAGATAAAGAAATAAAGCGTGGGAAAATCAAACGTCTCGTCATTGAAAACTACGACCCGCTGAATCCTGGCAAAGGTACAGCCGTGTATCTCTCAGAATAAAAAAGATGTTAGCTTAAAGTTTGAGAAAGCTGTTTTCCGCCTGTAAAGAAAACAGCTTTTCCTTTTAAAAGGGAGGTAATACAGACACTCTATGAAAAAGAAAGTAAATCTTACGGTTTGGTTCATGATGCTTCCTTCTTTATTTTTACTGGCGGTAGGATCTGTATATCCGTTTCTTTGGATATTCCGCTATATATTCTATGATTATAATGGCTTTACCGCATATTTTTCAGGGATGGATAATGTTTCACGTTTATTCAGGGATGCTATTTACTGGAAAAGCGTAGGAAATACATTTGAATATGCAGCTATGAAGCTTATTTTTTGTATACCGCTTTCTTTGCTGGCGGCTGTTGTGCTGCATCAGAAGTTACGGGGCAGTTCTTTTTTCAGAGGCGTATTTTTTATGCCTACGGTTATCAGCTCGGCGGTATACAGTCTTATCTTTTACTTTATTTTTGCTTCATATAATGGTGTGTTAAACAGTATGCTGATGGCCTCAGGTATTACACATCACGCAATCGACTGGCTCGGCAGTCCTAAAACTGCGATGATTTCGGTTGTAATTGTTGCGGTCTGGGGAGGCTTTGGAAACTATATGATTCTGATTATGTCCGGACTAAGCAGTATTTCGGAAGAGGTTTATGAAAGCGCCAGAATCGATGGGGCTAATGGCAGGCAGATTTTTTTCAAAATAACAATTCCGCTTTTGGGGCCTGTGCTGAAAGTGATTTTAATGCTGGCAATTACCGGAGCCCTAAAAGATTATCAGTCCATTCTTGTATTGACCGGCGGAGGGCCTAATCATCGAACGCAGGTTATGTTTTCCTATATCTACCAGTTATGCTTTGGCAGTGATGCATCAGGAATACAAATTCAACTGGGCTATGGAGCCGTACTGAGTCTGGTTTCTGCTTTTATAATAGGAATTATTACGGTTATTTATCTGCGCTTCAGCAAAAAGATGGATGAGGTATATTAAAGGGAGATAAGCATGGGGAGAGAAGTTAACAGAGTTCGCTCGAAAGAATATAAAATAAATCGGTGTGTGATATATATTTTTTTAGTGGGTTTAACAGTCTTAACTATATATCCGATTATTTATATTTTTTTTGGATCTTTTAAGGAAAACCGGGAACTTGTGCTGGGAGGATGGAATATCCTGCCGCAGAAATTTGTCATCAGTAACTATACAGATGCATGGGAGATGGCAAATTTTGCCGGGTATACGTTCAATAGCGTGATACTCAGTATCGGCACTATGATAGTTGCGCTGTTTGTAACAAGCATGGCAGGCTACTGTTATGCAAGAGGGGAATTTCCCTGTAAAGAGCTTTTTTATAATTTAATGATTGCTTTTATGTTTATTAACGTTGGGAGCATTTCGCTGAGGCCATTGTTTGAACTGGCGGTTAAGGTTCATTTAAATCAATCCAGAGTGACTATGATACTGATATCTGCGGCAGGATCCCAGGCAACTTTTATTTTCCTTGTCCGCGGCTATATGAACACGACTCCAAAAGAACTGGATGAGGCTGCCAAAATAGACGGATGCGGATTTTTTCATATTTACTGGAAAATTATTCTTCCTATTTTAAAGCCAGTTCTTTCTGCTGTAGCTCTTTTATCGTTCAGAGGAGGATGGAATGAATATATTATGCCGATGATTTTTACGATGTCCAACCCGTCCTTAAGACCCTTGACGGTTGGGGTGGTTTCCCTGAGAAACATGGGAGATAGAGCTGCAGCATGGAACATTATGTTTGCCGGTTCTGTTATTTCCATTGTTCCGATCATCATTTTATACATGTTTACCAGTAAATATTTTATGGAGGGTATGACGGTTGGAGCGGTAAAGGGTTAGAGGAGATTTAAGAAAGGAAATTGACTGTTAAAATGAAATATTATTGCAATCCATTAAATATCAGATATCCATACCAATTTTTTGACAAAGGCGATTATATTCAGGCTTCAAGAGAGTCCGCAGATCCTTCCATGGTCTTTTTTAAAAACAGATATTATCTGTTTCCGTCAATGGCTGCCGGGTTTTACACTAGTGAAGATCTGAGTGAATTCACATTTCATGCATTTAAAAACAAGATGCCTGTGTACGGATATGCTCCGGACATCCGGATAATCAGAGGAGAATTGTATTTCTGTGCAATGGAACCAAACGGAATGCTGGGAATATATAAAACGAAGGACCCTCTGGAACAGGAATTTGTTAAATTGAACGAGGTGAAAGGCGGGGGAGACCCTTGCCTTTTTGAAGATGATGACGGAAGAATATATCTTTACTGGGGATGCTCCAGATTACATCCTATATATGGGGTGGAGCTGAGCGCTGAAGATATGACGCCTGTTGGGACAAGGAAAATTCTTATTTATTCAAATACAAAAGAGTTGGGATATGAACGCAATGGAGAAAATCATATCGAAACCTATACCCGAAGAGAAATGGAAGAATTTATGGAGCAGAAACTGCTTGCAGATCCAACTATCGAAAATACGCAGATACCCTATGAGTATATGAAGCTATGCAATGCTACCAATATAGAGGGACCATATATGACAAAATATAAAGGGACGTATTATTTACAGTATGCTGCCACGGGAACGGAACATAATGTATACTGTGATGCCGTATATGTTTCAAAAAAACCGCTGGGACCGTTTACAGTCCCAGGGAATAATCCCTTTGCATATAAACCAGAAGGCTTTATTACAGGCTCGGGGCACGGTTCCACTTTTAAAGGAGAAGAGGAAAGGTATTTTCATATTTCGTGTCTGCGGATATCCAGACAACACCTTTTTGAACGCCGCCTGGGACTGTGGCCGGTCGGATTTGACGAAGATAATGAGATGTATTGCGACCAGCGATATGGTGACTGGCCTGTAAGAACAGATGTAAAGCCCTTTGAAAAGCCGGATTGGATGCTGTTGTCATACAAAAAGAAAGTATCGGTTTCCTCAGGAGAAATGGCAGAATGTATTTGTGATGAGGATATAAGAACCTGGTGGAGAGCAGATGGCAATAAGAATGAATGGGCTGCCGTAGACTTAGGCAGTGTATGTGACGTGCGGGTTGTGCAGATTAACTTTGCTGATGACAAGATAATATTAATCCGCGAAATGTTTGACGGAAATACGATTAGCAGCAACCGCGGAAGAGTGATTGACATGGAGCCGCGAAAGATTCGCTGGCACCTGGAATGGTCTGTTGACGGAGAGGCTTATTTTTCTCTCAAGGACAAATCAGAAGCCGAGACAGATTTATCCCACGATCTTGTAGTGACAGACAATGGAATTAAAGCCAGGTACATTCGTTTGTGGATATACGAAGTTCCGTTTGGGCAAAGGCCCTGCATCAGCGGGCTGAGAGTATTTGGACGAATGGAAAAAAGCTTCCACAACAACCGGAATATATACGAGGCAGAATGATAGGAAATCTTGATGCTTACATTTTCTGGAATAAAGTGTATGATGCTGTCGGCTACAATTTGCTTTGGGGACATGAGGAAGATAAACTGTATCATAGCTGTATGGTGTATGATAGAAATGAGAAACTGATTGCTGCTTTAGTAAAAGGACAGAAACTGTTCGTAAGGGTAGATGCCTTTAATGAGGCAGGGATTACTGAGGGAAGAGTGACAGAAATCAGATAAAGTATTATAATGTAGAATAGGAATCGGGACTCCCTCAAGGAGAGCTGCCCGGTTCCTTTTTCTAGTAAATTATTGCTGCTTTCCCGCTTTATCCGCTTCCTCCTGCATAAAAGAAAGAATCTTCTCCAGCCCGGCGTTTTTCTGGCTTTCAATATATTTGCTGATAGCCCCGTCGATATCATTATTTTCAACGATTCCGGCCAGCAGCAGTTTTCCCTGCTCATCATACAGCTGGTCTCTCTGGGCCAGCTCGGTCTTGATGCTGCTGGTATCCGGGTTAAATCCTACTAACGGAGAGACCACCAGGCTGTCCTTCTCCAGCCATGCATTCTCGGCCTTCAGAGCCTCCGGCGTAATCTTTCCTGAGGGCTTATCATACTGGGCTCTTACAAAGGGCCAGCAGAACCAGCCAAGGAAAGTGGAATTGGCGGCATCCTGGCCTTCCGGGAACTTGATGGAGCCATCCTCCCCTTTTACATAGGTCTTGCCTTCGATTCCATACATGAACAGGTCGTAGGCCTCCTCGTTGGTATTGAGAAGCTCTAAGAGCATGAGAAGCCTGTCCGGGTGGGCGGCATTTTTATTGATGGCAAAGGCATTGTTGAGAGGCGAATCATAGCGGTATTTGCCGTTCGGATACAGTTCCGCATATCCAAGCTCTGCGTCCGGAACGTTGAAGCTGACCCCTTCCATGGCGTCCTCATACAATCCAACCTTTGCGAAGGTTTTTCCGTTTTCAAAAAGCTTTGTGTCTGTCTCTGACAGCTCATTTTTGGAGACAATGCCTTCATTGTACCATTTGTTCATCCAGGTAACAGCCTCCTTGAACATGGGAGTTTCCTCGACAGCCTGCAGCACAGGCTTTTCACTGTTTAAATCAAAGGTCAATGTGTGGTAATTCATGTTGTCCATCTCATATTTGGAATGGAGGATGACCAGCACATCGCTGTAAGTGTTGCCTCTGGGGAAGCCGGATTCAAAGATAGTGATGTCCGGCACTTTCTCCTTGGCGTCCCCCAGCATGGCATCCAAATCCTCGATGGTCTCCAGTTTTGATGTGTCCACCCCGTACTTCTCTGCCAGGTCCCTGCGGTACAGAAGAACTGCCTTGGAGCTTTTCTTTTTCGTCCACGGAAGGGCCACCAGCTGTCCGTCGATACTGCATGCGGTTGTGGAGCCATTTTCCTGATAGGCTTGGTACAGAGAAGGGGCGTACTGCTGCATCAGGTCATTTAAAGGCAGAAGACCTCCCTTGTTGGACATTTTATTATAGAGCATCCAGTCTGCTACGAACATGCCGTCGAAATCGTCTCCCCCGGCTGCCAGAGAGGTCATTTTGTCCTCATAATCACCGAATGGAACATAGTTAAACTCGATTTTCTCAATGTTCAGCTGGTCCTTATAGGTTTCACAGAATTTGGCAAGGACTTCATCCTGGTCCTTGTATTTGTCGCTGCAGGACCACAATTTTAAGGTGACCGGTTCCAGGCTTTCCCCGGACGCGGCTGCATCTGTCTTCTGGGCCGGATTCTCCTTTGCACCCTGGGTTCCCGAACTGCATCCGGTCAATCCTGCCACACACAGGGAGAAGGCCAGGGCAGTTGATAAAGCTTTGATACCTGTTTTCTTTTTCATGTTTTCTCTCTCCTTTATTATGATTTATGATACAGCAGAAGCATGCAACGGTCTACCCCTTGACTGCTCCGACCATAATTCCTTTTACAAAATATTTCTGGACAAACGGATACACCAGTATGATAGGGCCTATGGTGGCGATACAGGTTGCCATCTTGATTCCCTCCGACGGAATGCTTCCTGCCGCCTGGGCAATGGCATTGACATTGGATGAGGAGCTTAAAAACTGTATATTGGACGTAATGGTTCTCAGAAGAAGCTGCAGAGGCTGTAAATCCGTGTTATCAATCAGCATGATTCCCAGCCACCAGTCATTCCAGTAGTTTAAGCTGATAAAAAGGCTGATGGTAGCAATCACCGGCTTGGCCAGAGGCAGTATAATACGGAAGAAAATCCGGTATTCCGACGCGCCGTCAATCTTGGCCGATTCCACCAGCTCCGCAGGAATGGTGCGGTAATAATTTCTGGTTAAAAATATGTACCAGGCATTGGCCAGATAGGGAAGAATCAGCGCCCAGATAGAATCCTTTAAATGAAGCATGTTGCGGCATACGATAAACCAGGGCACCATGCCGCCGTTAAACAGCATGGTAAACAGCACAAAAAAGTTCAGTATCCGGCGGTAACGGACCCGGTCCTGGGAAATCGGGTAGGCGGCAAGGGTAATCACCGCAACGCTTAAGGCTGTTCCAACCACAGTCACAAAGGAACTGGTAGCGCTTCTGGAGGCGGCGAGAAAGGAGCTGTCAAAAGAGGGGGATTTAACTGTTACCATCTGCCTGGACGGAGTGACGAAGGGAAGCGGAGATATCAGCCATATTTACCGCAGCGTCCTGGAGCTTAAGAATTATCGGTTTGTTCTGGGATATAACCAGATTATCTATCCGGGGCGCATCATGGAGCTGATGCCGAAATGCCTCACATATCCGGATAAGCTGGCGGATGAGATTCTTTCGGATATGGTTCATGGAAGGAAAGAAGCTTTTGAGGAAAATGTGGAGGAGTTTATTCACATTTTATCCCAGTATGCTTATCAGCCTGCCCAGCTGCTTTATAACCGCCTGTATCTGGAACTGCTGTTTCAGACCCAGAAGTCCAGAGCATCGGAAAAACCGTTCCGGACACCGGAAACCCTTGAGGAGGGAGCCTGTATTCTGTCAGAGGTATTTACCCGGTATCAGAACTGGAAAGCGGCGGCAGAGAAGCTGAAGGACAATAAGCATTTTGAGCGGATTGAGGAGAGCCGCAGATACATTGAGGAACACTATCAGGACTTTAATCTAAGCGCAGGAATGGTTGCCGAGTATCTGGGATATTCCACCAATTATTTCTCCAGGATTTTTAAATCCATTACTGGCTTTTACATTAATGATTATATCCGGCAGATTCGTATTATGAAGGCACAGGAGCTTCTGGTTGAAAGCGATATGACCATCACCAGCATTGCGGAGGCGTCAGGATTTTCCACGGCAAATTATTTCTATGCCATTTTCAAAAAGGAAACCGGCCTCACCCCGGCTGCATACCGGAATGCTGGAAAACAGGAGAATATTCTGTAAGCTTTGATAGGGCTTGGGGTTTTATGGAATTTTTATGGAAATTTTATAGCAAATCTATCTGCCATATGTTATATTGTATCTATCTGAAAAATCTGGTGTGTTATTACTTCGATTATGCGTTTGACAACATGCCAGATTTCCGGTGGGTTCTCACCGTACATTCCGGATTTGATGAAATAGCGATGAAATGAAAACAAAAAGTGAAAAAGACAGTTGAGATATGCCAGGGGAATGTTTATAATAATAGAAGACAGATTCGTTCATTCTTCTGTGCAGAAAGGGGAAGAATGAATGATAATTTCGCCAAAGTATGATGTGTTTTTCAAGGAGATATTCCGCAATGAGACGATACGCAGGTATTTTATCGGAGATATCCTTGAGATTCCACAGAAGGATATTCGGTCCGTAGAATTAAAAAATACATTCTTATGGAGACGATATCGGAGACAGAAATTAGGAATCCTGGATATTGTGATAGAACTGAACAGTCAGGAGAAAATAAACATTGAGCTGCAGGTAAAGGCAGTGAAGAACTGGGACAAAAGGCAGTTGTTTTATCTGTCTAAGCTGTATACAGAGGAACTTCTTGTAGGACAGCGGTATGAACGGCTGAAACGGTGTGTGGGAATCAGTATTCTGGATTTTAATTTGTCGGACAGGAAAGAGTATCATAGTGTATATCGCTTGCGGGATAAAAACGGGCATGAATTTTCGGATATTCTGGAGCTTCACGTGATAGAATTGAATAAGGAATTGGACGGTGATGGAGAGGTAGAAAACTGGATACGTTTTTTTAATGCGAAGACAGAGGAGGATTTAAGGATGATAAAGACTAAGAATCCGGGAATTGTGGAGGCTATGGGAGAATTAAAACGGATGAGTATGAGCAATCCCCTAAAGTTGATGTATGAGGCGTATTTAAAAAAGATAAGAGATGAGAAGGCCAGAGAAGAGTATGTGTGGGATCAGGGAAAAGCAGAAGGGATAGTAGAAGGAAAAGCAGAAGGGATATTAGAAGGAAGAGCAGAGGGGAAAGAGGAAGGAAAAGCAGAGGGAGAACTGCTTCTGGCAGAACTGATGAACCATCTGCTCTCTGATAACCGGATGGAAGATGCGAAGCTTGCGGCCAGTGATGAAGCAGCCAGACAGCGTTTTTATAAGGAGTATGGGATAGAATAGGCTTTAGAATCGCTATGCCATGGGCTATCCATTTTTATCGAATTTATGTAAACGCGGGTATGGAAAAAATTGCAAATTTATAATATAATTAGCATAGGATTAACAGGTATGGGGAGACGACAAAAGCACACGGAGAGCAGCCCTGAAATCAAATGGCTGTTTTGCAAGGAAGGGGGATTACTTTGGATAATAAGATTTCTCAGCTAAAGGAAATGTTAGACCAGAGCAAATATACGGTGGCTTTGTGTGGCTCTGGCATGATGGAGGAGGGGAATGCTCTGGCGATCAAGAAGCAGGAGCGGGCCTATGAGATTGAAGAAAAGTACGGGTATTCCTCCGAGGAGCTTTTTACCAGTGCCTTTTACAATACCAGGCCGGAACTTTTTTTCAAGTTTTATAAAAACGAGATCATCCTCCGGGCGCCGAAGGACACCGGATCCGGCCCTGCACTGGCAGCCATGGAGAAAGCAGGAAGGCTTCAATGTATCATCAGCAGCAATATATACGACCTGTCACAGCGGGCCGGCTGCAAGAATGTAATCAACCTGCACGGAAGCATCTATGACAACAAATGTCCCAGGTGCAACAGGAAATACCCTGTGGAATACATAGTGAGCGCCAAACGGGTGCCTATCTGCGAGACCTGCAATGTTCCGGTGCGGCCCCTGATCTCTCTGTTCGGAGAGATGATCGATTCCCAGAAGATGACAAAGGCCACGGTGGAGATTGATAAGGCAGACACTCTGATGCTTTTGGGAACCAACATTGACTCGGAGGTATTCCACCAGTACATTAAATACTTTAAAGGCAGGAGAATGATAATCATCCACCAGAAAGAACATTTTAAAGACAGGACAGCGGATCTGGTGATTATCGACCAGCCTAAGAATATCCTGCCTAAGTTAGGCTATTAACAATTAAAAATGCTGCAGATAAGAGCCCTGGCAAATGCTGGGGCTCTTTCCAGTGGTTTCCGATAGTAATCCCATCTTCT
Organism: uncultured Hungatella sp.; assembly: GCA_910585435.1. Classification (GTDB taxonomy): domain Bacteria; phylum Bacillota; class Clostridia; order Lachnospirales; family Lachnospiraceae; genus UBA3402. The sequence continues at coordinate 50,617 of CAJUEJ010000021.1, forward strand.
GTGTGATAATATAATTTTGTAACAGAAATGTAAAATTTATGTAACAGTAGGAGCCTGAAGGGAGAAATGGAAGGCAGGTACACGGTTGCATAATTACGGCATCACATTTACATAAGGAGGTAATACATGAAGAAACTAGCTGTATATGCGGCAGCGGCTGCAGCCACTATGTCAATAGCAACAACCATTCCCGCCTCGGCGGCTGTAAAAATGTATGTGGTTAACGGAAACTTTAATGGAACTGCAAATGGAAACGGAAACAGTACTTGCTTTGGCGGAGGAAACCAGAATATGGATCTCTCCGATGTCCTGTCCTCCCTGTGTCCGAATCTTCCCATGTCCTTCCCTTCTTACGGAAATCAGGCGCCGGAGATGGATATTCTGAGACCGAACCTGCCGGATAAGGGGTGCCTGTATCCGGAACAGATCTATCAGCCGGATTTCAGCTGCCCCGGGCAGAATATCTCAGATTCTGACTGCTGGTGGAGCTGTCCGGATCAGAGCTATCCTGATTTCAGCTGCCCGGATCAAAACCAGCCGGATCAGAACTGCCCTGGCATCAACTGCCCGGATCAGAATCAGCCCGGCCAACCTGGTCAGCCCGGCCAGCCCAATCAACCGAGCCAGCCTGGTCAGCCCGGTCAGCCCAATCAACCGAGCCAGCCCAATCAGCCGAGCCAGCCCAACCAACCCGTCAACCCCCCGTCACAGGGCGGCACCACCAACACTACCTATGCCCAGCAGGTGATTAACATGGTAAATGAAGAGCGTGCAAAAGCAGGCTTATCTCCTGTCCAGCAGGCAGACAGCATAACCCAGGCAGCCAATGTACGCGCCCGGGAAATCGTCACCAATTTTTCCCATACCAGGCCGGACGGCTCCAGCTTCAGCACAGCACTGAGACAGGCAGGGGTAAGCTACATGGGTTCAGGAGAGAATATTGCATACGGCCAGAGGACTCCCCAGGAGGTTATGGACGGATGGATGAACAGCGCAGGACACCGAGCCAACATTCTGAACCCGAATTATAAGAATATCGGAATCGGATTTTATGAGACAAATGGTGTAAAATACTGGGTTCAGCTATTTACATACTAAAAGTAAGTAAGTGACGAAAGAGCTATTGTAAAATGATGACGGGGCCATCGTCCTCCGGCCCCATCCTCTCACAATAGCTCTTTTAGTTTCATTTACCTATAAGACTCCACCCACGCCTCAAAATAAGGTTCAATCACCGTAAAAGGCGCCGGCCCTATATCCAGAAGGAAGCGGTGGAATTCTTTTATCTGAAATTTATCCTTCAGAATTTCCTGAGCCCTGTCTCTCATGGTGACGATCTCCAGGTATCCTACGTAATAAGCCATATAATTAGAAGGATCATTTTTCATAACATGATAAATCGTACTTATCACATCACTCTGTTCCAGATCAAAATACTGCTTCAGATATTCCCCGACCTGTGCCTCATCCCACCCGTAATAATTAATATTCAAGTCCATCAGCGCATGGAGCCCCAGGGTTGCAGAGGCGTTGCAGGCCAGAATCTGCCCAAGCTCCGGCGACAGGCCGTTATTTACCGTATAACAGTAATTTTCCACATAGCTGGCCCAGCCTTCGCTGTATCCCAGAAATGATAATATTTTCCGGATATTGGAGTCACAGTTGGACAGAAAATACACATTCTGATACAAATGTCCCGGGATCCCTTCATGAGCCAGGGTAGTAAACAAGGTCTGAGCGCCGGAGGAGCTTCCGGGATTAATGTAGATAACACAGTTATCATACAGATTCATAGGAGGAACCAGGAAAAACGCAGGGCTTAAAGACTGCTGCAGCTCCTCAGGGACAAATTTTGTCACATAGCTGTAGGAGACAATCTCCGGAAAATCTCTTGCCGTCTCCTTCTTTAGCAGCTCAAGAATCCCTTCCGGCTCTGTCTCGGCAAACCCATACTGATCCATCTGATCCAGAACATCAGGGCAGTCCTTTAAAACCTGTGCAATAGATAAAAGATCATGATTGATTCTGGCTTCAATGGCTTCTTTCAGATCATCCATGGTGTCATAGGTGGTTCCGATAGAAGACTTTACCAGATATTCAAAATATTCCTTCCCCTCCGGGTCATAGCACAGCCCCTTTTCATTGGTGCAGGAGCCTTTTAATTCTGTCAACCCCTGAAGAAGCCGTTCATAGGCCGGAATAAAATGCTCCGCCAGAACCGTAAGATTGCGTGCCTTAAAATCCGCTTTTTCCTCCTCTGTCAGCTCCTCCATGGCATCCACCCGCCTGTCAAATCCAGAGGACATAAGATTCTGGTCAGGAGGCAGCAGATAAGCGCCGCATTCCTCCACGATCTCATCCACGCAGGCATCTGTCATAAACAGCCCGGCGGCGGCCTTTTCCTTTTCAAAATCTAAAATCTGCTGATAATAAGAGTCAATATCAGACAGGAGAGTCAGATAATCCTCCACATCCTCCTTCCTGTAAAATGTAAATTCTGTCAGAAGGATGGGAAGCTGGGCCTGGACGCCTGTGCTGGGGGCCAGGGGCTGATAGTAAAGCTCCAGCCCTTCAGCCAGAAGCTCATATTCCATAGCCTTTGCCAGAATCCGATACGTCAGCCTCTGGCTGTCTGTAAGATATTTCGGGTTGATTGCAGCCAGATCCTCTCTCAGCTGTTCCTGTTCTTTCTCGCTTTCCTTCATGGCTTCCAACGAGAAATCTCCAAATGTCTTTGAATAATCTGTGATCCCATAGCTTTCCGGATCCGTCAGCGAATAGTGGAGCGTCAGATAAGACTGGCTTAACTCGTTTTTAAACAGCGTCTGGCACAGGGCCTCAAAATCCTCCTGGGCTTTCCCGGCATTCACACGGTACTGCTCCGGATCCTCAGAGGCTCCCTGATCCCGGGAATAAGCCCCCTCAGGAAACACAGAAGGCTTATCAGGACGATGTATACATCCACATAAGAGACAGATAATAAGGAATAAAAGGGTAAAAAGACGATTCGTTCTTTGTCTGCGGCTTTTCATGGTTCATTACCTCCATTTTATAGTATAAAATATATTTCGCCGCTTTACAACTCATGAAAAAATGTTGACGAAAACTTTGGAAACCGTTACACTAAGAACAGGCATGTAATTTTCAGAGACTATTTTAAGGAGGAATGAAAGACATGTGGGATAAATGCAAAAAGCCGTACTACATGACAACTGCCATTGCATATACATCCGGTAAGCCTCACATCGGCAATACGTATGAGATTGTATTGGCGGACAGCATTGCCAGGTATAAAAGGGCCCAGGGGTATGATGTGCGTTTCCAGACAGGAACCGATGAACATGGACAGAAGATCGAGCTGAAGGCCCAGGAGGCAGGTGTCACTCCCAAAGAGTATGTGGACAAGACAGCAGCCACGGTAAAGTCTATCTGGGATCTGATGAACACTTCCTATGATAAATTTATCCGCACCACAGACACAGACCATGAAGCGCAGGTCCAGAAGATTTTCAAAAAATTATACGACAAAGGCGACATCTACAAGGGATACTACGAGGGGTTATACTGCACCCCCTGTGAGTCATTCTTTACAGAGTCCCAGTTAGTGGACGGGAAATGTCCGGACTGTGGAGGGCCGGTTCAGCCGGCAAAAGAAGAAGCATATTTCTTCAAAATGAGCAAATATGCGGATCGCTTAATTAAACATATCAATGAACACCCGGAATTTATTCAGCCTGTTTCCAGGAAAAATGAGATGATGAACAACTTCCTTCTTCCCGGGCTTCAGGATCTGTGCGTATCCAGAACCTCATTTTCCTGGGGCATTCCGGTGGACTTTGATCCAAAGCACGTGACCTATGTGTGGCTGGATGCGCTGACCAACTATATCACCGGACTGGGATACAGCTGTGACGGTGAAAGCGATGCGATGTTTGACAAATACTGGCCGGCGGATCTGCATCTGATCGGGAAGGACATTATCCGTTTCCACACCATTTACTGGCCTATTTTCCTGATGGCTCTTGACCTTCCGCTGCCCAAGCAGGTATTTGGCCATCCGTGGCTTTTGCAGGGCGACGGCAAGATGAGCAAGTCCAAAGGAAACGTACTGTACGCAGACACCCTGGTGGATTTCTTCGGAGTGGATGCAGTGCGCTACTTTGTCCTTCATGAGATGCCCTTTGACAACGACGGGATCATTTCCTGGGAGCTGATGGTGGAGCGGGCAAACTCCGATCTGGCAAACATCCTGGGAAATCTGGTAAACCGCACCATTTCCATGTCCAACAAATACTTCGGCGGCGTTGTGACCGATGCCAAAGCGGGGGAGGGAACAGACCAGGATTTGAAATCCGTAGTGCTGGAAGCGGTAAAAAAAGCTGACGGCAAGATGGAGCAGCTGCGGGTAGCAGACGCTATCTCCGAGATATTCAACATTTTCCGCAGAAGCAACAAATATATTGATGAGACAATGCCCTGGGCCCTGGCCAAAGACGAGACAAAGAAAGACCGCCTGGCAACCGTCCTCTACAACCTGACAGAAGCCATTACCATAGGAGCCTCTCTGTTAGAGCCGTTTATGCCGGAGACCTCACAGAAGATTCTGAAACAGTTAAATACAGAGAAGAGAGAACTGGACAAGATGGACGCCTTCGGCCTGTATCCCAGCGGCAATAAGGTGACTGAAAAACCGGAGATCCTTTTTGCGCGCATGGATTTAAAAGAAGTTTTAGCTAAGGCAGAGGCCATGGAGGCAGAGCAGAAAACAGCCGCTCCTGGGGATACAGCTGATTCCAAAGAGGCCGCTCCTGTAATCGATATAGAGCCCAAAGCAGAAATCACCTATGACGATTTTGCAAAGCTTCAGTTCCAGGTAGGGGAAATCATTGCCTGCGAGGCAGTGCCCAAATCCAAAAAGCTTCTCTGCTCCCAGGTAAAGATAGGAAGTCAGGTAAGACAGATTGTCAGCGGCATCAAAGCGCACTACACACCAGAACAGATGGTGGGGAAAAAGGTTATGGTTGTTGTAAACTTAAAACCTGCCAAGCTGGCCGGAGTCATGTCCGAAGGAATGCTCCTCTGCGCAGAAGATGCAGAAGGGAACCTGTCGCTGATGGTTCCGGAAAAAGAGATGCCTTCCGGAGCGGAGATTTGTTAATGGTTACTATAAAGGGTGCGGTGAGATGATACTGCGCCCTTGCTGCGCTGACCTATAACTTAAAAAGGAGACACCCTGATGGAACAATCAACTCCCAGAGGCTTAAGCAGCACTGCCCTGAAATTAATCGCCATCACCACCATGTTCATCGATCATATAGGCGCTGTACTGATTGAAGGCGGGATTCTAAACGGAGGAATGACACTCTCCTTGTCTGATCTGGAATCCTTCTCCTCAGGCTCTGTCTGGTGGAAGACGGACTTGATTCTGCGCCTTATCGGCCGGATCGCATTCCCCATTTTTGCCTTCCTTTTGGTGGAAGGCTTCCTCCACACCAGAGACATTAAAAAATACGGGACACGTCTGCTGCTATTCGGATTTCTGTCAGAAATCCCCTTTGATCTGGCGGTTTACCACACCCCCTTTTATTTTGGCTATCAGAACGTATTCTTTACCCTGTTTTTTGCCCTTCTGGCATTGGCCGGGATACGAAAGTGGGAAGTGGATAAATCCCTGTGGAAACAGATAGCCGCAGTTGTACTGTGTTGTTTAGGGGCATCCCTCCTGAGCTCTGATTACGGGGCATTCGGTGTTGTTTTCGTGGTGCTTTTGTACGTGACAAGAAGAAATCCCCGGATGCAGACCATCACTGGTTCTCTGGCAGTCATCTGGGAGCTGACTGCGTGCCTGGCGTTTATTCCCATTCGGATGTACAACGGGACAAAGGGAAAAGGGAATTTCAAGTATTTATTCTATGCCTTTTATCCCCTGCACCTGCTGTTTTTATATGGAGTGTGGAGATTTTTCTTTTTATAAAGTACATGTACTCCCGGAGCCTCTCCTTACCTGCCTTTGTAGCTTATTTTCCGAGAGTACACCTGCAACGGAGGAACTATAATCATGATTTTTGATACACATGCCCATTATGATGATGAGGCATTTGAACAGGACAGGAAGGAGCTTCTGTCCGGCCTGCAGGATGCCGGGATAGAGGCTGTTGTCAACATAAGCGCCAACATCCAGGGGGTAAAACACACGCTGGAATTGATAAATCAATATCCGTTTATCTACGGTGCCGTGGGAGTGCATCCCAGCGAAACCGGAGAACTGAACCATACCCTGCTCAACTGGCTGGAGGAGATGGCCCGCAAACCAAAGGTAGTGGCAATCGGGGAGATCGGGCTGGACTATCACTGGGAGGAACCGGAAAAAGAGGTGCAGAAACACTGGTTTATCCGTCAGCTCGACTTAGCCAGAAGGGTGAAGCTTCCTGTGGTGATTCACAGCCGGGATGCCGCCAAAGACACCCTGGATATTATGAAAGAAGGAAAGGCAGAAGAGACAGGCGGAGTCATCCATTGCTTTTCCTACGGGACAGACATGGCGAGAGAATATTTAAACATGGGATTTTATCTGGGAATCGGCGGGGTAGTGACCTTTGCCAATGCAAAGAAATTAAAAGAAGTGGTAAAATATATGCCTATGGACAGGCTTGTCCTGGAAACAGACTGTCCCTACCTGTCGCCTGTCCCTAACCGGGGAAAAAGAAACTCCTCCTTAAACCTTCCCTATGTGGTGGAAGCGGTCAGCCAGCTGAAAGGCATTCTGCCCCAAGAGGTGATATCTGTCACCAATGAAAATGCAAAAAAGCTGTACCGCATTTCTGCCGTCTCATCATAACATCACAAAAACGGAGAGGAAACACACCATGGCAACCCTGGGCAACCCTAAAAATACCATTGAAATTATTCAAAAATACCAGTTTACCTTCCAGAAAAAATTCGGACAGAATTTTCTCATCGATTCCCATGTGGTGGAAAAGATCATCCGAGCGGCCCAAATCACAAAAGAGGAATGCGTGTTGGAAATCGGCCCCGGAATCGGAACCATGACCCAGTATCTGGCTGAAAATGCAAGACAGGTAATAGCAGTGGAAATAGATGCCAAGCTGATACCCATTCTCCAGGAAACCCTGGCATCCTACGAAAATGTGGTTATTATGAACCAGGACATTTTAAAGACCGATATCTGTGAGCTGGCTGAGATCTATAATGACGGGAAGCCCATCAAGGTAGTGGCCAACCTCCCTTATTACATCACCACACCGATTATAATGAAGCTGTTTGAAACCAATGTCCCCATGGACAATATAACCGTTATGGTTCAGAAGGAAGTGGCAGACCGCATGCAGGCAGGGCCGGGGAATAAAGAATACGGCGCCCTGTCTCTGGCAGTGCAGTATTATGCCAGGCCATATATCGCAGCCAATGTGCCGCCTAACTGCTTTATCCCCAGACCCAATGTAGGATCAGCGGTCATCCGCCTGACCCGCCACAGAGACATGCCGGTTCAGACGGAGAACCCTCAGTTCATGTTTCAGTTAATCCGCGCTTCCTTTAACCAGAGGCGCAAAACTCTCCAAAACGGCCTGAACAACTCGCCGGACATTCCTTATTCGAAGGAAACCATCCTGGCAGGCATCGAAAGCCTGGGACTTCCTCCGACAGTAAGAGGGGAAACACTGACCCTGGAACAATTCGCGGCTCTCGCTGATTTTTTATATAAATCAGGCAGAGAGGGGTAACCGACAGATATTATTCAGGCATCCTGGAAAGGGCCGCCTCGTCAGCTACCACAATCACATCATTGTGAAGCTGCAGGATGGAAGCCGGAACATGGGGAGTGACAGGGCCCCGTAAAGAACGGTACAGAATATCCGCCTTGTCTTCCCCGCTGACAATGAGAAGGATTTTTTTGGCTTTCATGATAGTCCCGATTCCCATGGTGTAAGCCTGTCTGGGAACATCCTCCTCCTTCTCAAAGAAGCGCTTGTTGGCTTCGATGGTGCTGGCAGTCAGATCCACACAGTGGGTGATTGTCTCAAATGCCTCAGCCGGTTCGTTGAAGCCGATGTGGCCATTATGTCCCAGGCCCAAAAGCTGCAGGTCAACTCCGTTTAGGCTCTCAATAACCCTCTCATACCGCAGGCATTCCTCCTGGGCGTTTGGCTCCATGCCGTTGGGGATGTTGGTATTTTCCAGCTTGATATTTACATGCTTGAAAAGGTTGTTGTACATAAAATAGAAGTAGCTTTGCTCATTATCTTTTGTAAGTCCCTTATATTCGTCTAGGTTTGCGGAACATACCTGGGAAAAATCCAGATCGCCGTTCTCATAGCGTCTGACCAGCTCTTGGTAGGTTCCGATAGGGGTAGAACCGGTTGCAAGCCCCAGGACACAGTCCGGCTTCATGATAACCAGGGACGAAATAATGTTGGCGGCTTTTCTGCTCATTTCTTTGTAATCGTTTGCTCTGTAAAGTTTCATACTGACACCTCCATAGATAGTAAAAAGTATTTTAACATTTTTTTGTCATACTTTCAATGGGTAAGTACATAAGATATATAGCAAAGGGGTGAAAGTATGTCTAATTATCGCAGATTAATATCATACATATACGCATATGAAGGCGGAGTAAAAGGAAAAAATATCGGATTTGCCAAATTAGAGACCAGGAACGGGCAGTGCAGGATCCAGGTAAGCGTGAGAAAGGTGTTTTTGGGAAGCCAGGACATGGGCGTATTTCTTTTGTCTGCCGGCAGCGAAATCTTCCTGGGGAGAATATTTGTGCGCAACGGGGCAGGGGAATTCAGAACCAGTGTTGCAGTCGATCATGTGGCAGGCTCCGAACACAATATTGAACAGTGCTACGGACTGACAATCCACAATATGGATGATTCCTGGCAGAACTATACCACGATCTGGGAAGATGCAGTGGCGCATGCCGCAGAGGTAGAGCTGGCAGAGGCTGTCTCCGAGCTGGCAGAGGTACAGGAGGTAAGCCAGGCTTCGGAAGCTGCCCTCAGTGAGAAAAAGGCCGGCTCAATTATAGAGAATATAGAAGCAGAGATTCAGGCCCAGGATCAGCAGAAAAAAGAAGAGGTTTCTGCCCAGGATACAGGGGAAGAGATTCCCACCACCTTTGTCCAGCCCAGAAAAGAGGAACCCCAGAAAATTTTGTGGCCCAGGGAGGAGGGCCAGCAGGCAGCAGGAAAAACACCTGACAATGAACAGGCCCCAGGGGAGAAACAGCCTCAGCTGCAGCAAAGGTTCGAGGAGCAGCACCAGGAGGTACAGCCGGAAGGCCAGTCCCAATGGTCTCCCCAGGGCCAGCTGGAAAAGGAGCTGAATGAGGAGGTACTGGAGACTCCCAAAGCAAATGCTGAGAGTCAGAGAATGCAGGAGAATGAGGCCCGCAGGCAAGTGGGGGAACAGGGACAGGAACAGCCCCAGGGGCAATCCCAGGAACAATCTCAGGAGCAGTCCCGGGAAAAGTCTCAGCTTCAGGAGCAGCCCCGGATTCCCCGCGGGGAGGGAGCTGGGTCCCAGGGAGAGATTCAGGTGCAACCATCACCGGCGCAGAGAGTACAGCCCCAGCAAAGGAGAACATCCCAGGTACAGTTCCGCCAGCAGCGATTCCAGGGAAGCTTTTCAAGAAGACCTGTACATGGAATGCCTCAGCAGGAGCAGTACTATCAGGAGATGCCATTTCAGCAGCCGGCCCCGGCCCCATCCTATTCCATGGAGGCGGCCAAAATGATGCAGCCTGTGATGCAGCAGCCAGCGCAGCCCATACAGCAGCCCCGGCAGCTGATGCAGGCCCAGCCGACACAAGTGCTGCAGGAACCCTTTCAGACACAAACCCAGAGCCAGCAGTCTATGCAGCCAATGACGCAGCCAGCACAGCTGATGCAGCAGCCCATACAGTCCCAACCGGTGCAGCCGCAGCTTCAGCAGCCCGTAATGCCGCCCCAGAGCCAGCAGCCTATCCAGCCTCAAGATCAGCAGTCCATCCAGCTTCAGGGTCAACAGCCGGTCCAGCAGCCGATGCAGTCCCAGGGTCAACAGCCAGTCCAGCAGCCGATGCAGCCCCAAGGCCAGCAGTCCATGCAGCCACAGCTTCAGCAGCCCGCAATGCCGCCCACAGACTGGCAACAGCAGCCTGAGAATCCGGAACAGGAAGAGGCAAAAGAAGGGGTAGACATGGAAACCTTATGGCAGCATTTTTGCAGAACCTATCCCAAAATTCAGGCCTTTGACTATGATGGAAACAGCGAAATTTTAACCATCAAACCCCAGGATATCGGTCTTCTTCCCAGAGAAATCTGGACGTATGGAAACAACAGTTTTCTTCTCCACGGATACTACAATCACCGCTATTTGATTTTGGCCCGCTTATCCGTCCCCAATGGAGGGGCACGCTTCCTACTGGGAGTACCGGGGCATTATTATAGCAATGAAAAATATATGGCATCCATGTTTGGATTCCCCAACTTTGTTATGTCAAAAAACCAGCCCCCAAACGATAATCGGTTTGGATATTGGTATACGGATCTCCGCCTTGGCTTTTAGAAGTCAGGCGGAGGTTTTTAAGTCTGGTTAAAACATTTTCCTGAAATTGATTTGCTGCCTATCCCTTTTTTCTTAAAATGATCTGACACGGCAATCCCCATTATGTTCTTCATATGCGGCGCATAAATCACATCATAGTCATTAGCATGAACGTATCCGGCAACAATACCATCAATCACGGCAACCATGATTTTATCTTTACCGCTTTTCAGTAATTGTTTCAGCTTTTGTTGCGTTTTATCTTTCGGATACTCATATCCCATTTCACTGACATTTAATTCACAGATAGCTTCCGCATCAAGAATCTGACATGGTCTTATTTGTAAATTCATTTCCTTGTAAATCATTTCATATATTGCTTTTGACATTCTTCACCTTTGAACAGGGTTTTAAAGTAGATTTCTATATTCCCTGCGTCCGTCAATGACTGCGTAGATAGTAACTGTGTAATGCATTTTATCAACTTTATAAAAAACAAGATGTTTTTCCGTAGCAAGAACCAAATAGTTTTGGCGTCTTAAAGTAGCATATTTTGGCGATACACCCAGATATGGAAAGTCTTCAAGATTATGAATTGCATGTTCTAGTTTATCCAGATAATCCAAGGCAATGTCAATACTGCCGGAATCTTCAGCAATATAAAAAATAATATCTCTAAGCTGTTCATCCGCCGTGGCTGTCCGTATGATTTGATATTTCATAGGTTTTTCCTCGCCAAAAGAGCTGCACGGACATCATCAAAGGTATTCTGCATGGGAGCGGTTCTGCCGTTGGCAACGTCTTCCTCCGCTTCAGACAGAGTTTTTAACAGTTCCAATTCCGATTTCATTTGATAATAATCCTGAAGGCCTAAAAGAGCGGTATCTCCCCGACCGTTGACTGTAATGATGATAGGTGTGCGCTCCTCTCGACACTGTCTGGAGAGCTCGCTGTAGTGGTTTCTTAAATCTGCAGATGGTCTGATAATAGCTTCCATAAAATTCACCTCCAATTTCTATAGTCATATTATATTATAATTTGGATATATTATCAAGAATACCTAATTAATAATCCACTCCCCGAATCCCGGCAGCCGGAACCGTCTTCTGTACAATAGAAAGAAATCCCTCCATTTCCTTCCTTGAAAATGCCGAAAATCCACTTCTTAACACATTCCCGGAATCCACAAACCCCTGAAGGAAATACTGGCTGCACCCTTCAATCCACCTGGCAATATCTTCAAAATCCTTTTCTGTGTGAAGCCCCTTCACCACCGTTGTGCGAAACTCATAAGGAACCGTTTCCTCCATTAAGAAGGAAACGCTGTCTTCAACAGGCCCCATATGTAACCCGGGCACACCGCACACCTCCCCATAATGAAAACGCCCTGCCTTTATATCCATAGCCACAAAATCTACAAGCCCTTCCTTGCATACCTTTTTCAAAAACTCCGGCCGATATCCGTTGGTATCCAGCTTTACCAGATACCCAAGCCCTTTCACTGCTTCCATCAGCCCCCCCAATTCGGCCCCGGACAGGGAAGGCTCTCCTCCGGTTATGCAAACCCCTTCCAGAACCGCCCTTCGTTTCTTTAAGAAGCCAAGCAATTCCTCCTCAGACATCACCTCCGGGGCACACCCGCCTAAAAGATCCGTATTATGGCAAAAAGGGCACCGGAAATCACAGCCGCCTAAGAATACGGTAGCTGCCACATGGCCCGGAAAATCTAAAAGCGTTGTTTTTTGAAGACCACATATTTTCATAAAATTGTTTTCAATTCCTTTCTGTTCCTTTATACTATTAAGAAAGAGTATAACACAAAACCAATCGAAGGGAAACAGCTATGACCATACAGGAATCATACATGAAAGCAGCCATCAGACAGGCCCTGAAGGCAGAGAGCATCGGCGAAGTGCCTATTGGCTGTGTTATTGAATATGAAGGAAAGATCATCGCCAGAGGCTATAACCGCCGCATGAAAGACAAAACCGTGCTGGCCCATGCCGAGATTGCCGCCATCCGGAAAGCCTGCAAAAAAATAGGTGACTGGAGGCTGGAGGGCTGTACCATGTATGTCACATTGGAACCCTGCCCCATGTGTGCCGGAGCCATCGTCCAGGCCAGGATTCCCAGAGTGGTTATCGGGTGCATGAACCCTAAAGCCGGCTGTGCCGGCTCTGTGCTGGACATGCTTCACCAGCCTGGATTTAACCACCAGGTGGAGGTGGAGAATGGAATCTTAGAGTCTGAATGCTCCCGGATGCTGACTGATTTTTTCAGGAAACTGCGGGAGAAGAAAAAAAGCGCCGGTTTATCCGGAAGCTTAACCGAAGGATGAAACACCGACCGACAATCGCTGCCAACCGTGACTTCCTCCTTGACAAACCTTCCATACCAGGGTATACTTTCTATTGTCAATCAGCCATAAAGTTTCCGTGCAGCCGGGGAGATAGCGGTGCCCTGTACCTGCAATCCGCTCCAGCAGGGGTGATGTCTCACCTCGGGCAGTCTGTTGCAGAGCTGCCCTGTGTAAGTGGCGATGACGTTTGGGTCTTACGCAACAGAAATTCATGAACCGTGTCAGGGCAGGAATGCAGCAGCACTAAGTGGAACCTTCTGTGTGACGTGAGGGTGCCTGGACTGAGTTAACTGCACAGGTAACGTCTGTGATACCTGCACAAAGTGAGACGCACGGATTTAATATAAAACAGCAGCCTGATATTGTATAAGTACAGATACAAAATATGTTCTGTCTTCTTATGCCATATCAGGTTTTTTAAGTTTCCCTCTTGCCCCGGAAAAAGCTTTGTATTATAATCATAAAATGGGCTTTGTCATTTCACAACAGAGAGGAAGGGAAAAGATATGATTAGAATTGGTATGTTAACCAGTGGTGGCGATTGCCAGAGCTTAAATGCCACCATGCGAGGTGTTGCTAAATCATTGTACAAGCTTTACGGCGGTGAAGTGGAGATCATCGGATTTGAAGACGGGTACAAGGGACTGATTTACGCAGACTACCATGCGATGAAATCATCGGATTTTTCCGGTATTCTGACCAAGGGAGGAACGATTTTAGGAACTTCAAGGCAGCCATTTAAGCAGATGCGTGTGCCGGATGAGAACGGTCTGGACAAAGTGGAAGCCATGAAGCACACATACCGCAAGCTGAAATTAGAGTGTCTGGTAGTCTTAGGCGGAAATGGAAGCCAAAAAACAGCCAATCTTCTTCACGAGGAAGGATTAAATGTAGTTTCTCTTCCCAAAACCATTGACAATGACCTGTGGGGCACGGAGATGACCTTCGGATTCCAGAGCGCGGTCAACGTAGCCACCAGCGCTATTGACTGCATCCATACAACGGCAGCCTCCCACGGACGGGTATTTATTGTGGAAGTCATGGGCCATAAAGTAGGGTGGCTGACCCTTCATGCAGGGATTGCAGGCGGGGCGGATATCATTCTGATTCCGGAGATCCCATACAACATTGACACGGTAGTTGAAGCATTAAAAGAAAGAAACAGACAGGGGAAACGTTTCTCCATCCTGGCGGTTGCAGAAGGCGCCATCTCCAAAGAAGATGCAAGCCTCAGCAAAAAAGAGCTGAAAGAAAAGAGAAAAAACGGAATCGTCTACCCGTCGGTTGCCTATGAATTAGGCGCACAGATTGAGGAGATGACCGGTCAGGAAGTCCGTGTAACAGTGCCAGGACATACACAGAGAGGCGGGGAGCCATGTCCCTATGACAGAGTGCTGTCTACCAGGTTAGGTGCGGCAGCGGCAGAGCTTATCAGACAGAAGAATTACGGTTATATGGTTTGCATTAAACGCGGCGAGATAAGCAAGGTGCCGTTGGAAGAGGTAGCAGGCAAATTAAAGACAGTAGACCCGGATTGTTCCATTATCAGAGAAGCCAAGATGGTGGGAATCTGTTTCGGAGACGAATAAATCATACAATTATTCACAGACAGGAGTTAATCACATGTCCTATACGGCATTATACCGCAAATGGCGTCCAACAGGATTTAAAGACGTAAAAGGCCAGGATCACATTGTCCGGACATTGAAAAATCAGATAACGTCCAACCGTATCGGACACGCCTACTTATTCTGCGGAACCAGAGGCACCGGGAAAACCAGCATTGCCAAAATATTTGCCAGGGCAGTTAACTGTGAGAATCCACTGGACGGAAGCCCCTGTGGACAGTGCCGGACATGTAAAAATATTGCCTCCGGCTCTTCCCTGAATGTAGTGGAGATCGATGCGGCATCCAACAACGGCGTGGAAAATATCCGGGATATCAGGGAACAGGTGCAGTATCCTCCTACAGAAGGCAGATATCGGGTTTATATTATCGATGAGGTGCATATGCTTTCTACAGGCGCATTCAACGCACTTTTAAAAACCCTGGAAGAGCCTCCCTCCTATGTGGTTTTTATTCTTGCCACCACGGAGGTACACAGAATCCCCATTACTGTGCTGTCAAGATGCCAGAGATACGATTTTAAGAGAATTACCATTCAGACACTGACAGACCGTTTAAAAGAGCTGTCTTTGGCAGAGCAGATACAGGTGGAGGAAAAAGCCCTGGCCTATATTGCCAAGGCAGCAGACGGTTCTATGCGTGATGCATTAAGCCTGCTAGACCAATGTGTGGCCTTCCATTTTGGAGAAACACTGACATATGACCACGTTCTGGATATTCTGGGGGCAGTGGACACTGCTATTTTCAGCCGGATGTTCCGGGCCGTGGCAGAAGAAAAGACCAGGGACTGTATCTGCCAGCTGGAGGAGCTGGTACTGCAGGGACGGGAGCTGGGACAGTTTGTCACGGATTTTACCTGGTATTTAAGAAATCTTCTTCTGCTTCAGGCATCAGACGATGCGGAAGATCTTCTGGATATGTCCTCTGACAATAAAAAGCTTTTAGAAGAAGATGCCAGAATGACAGATGGGGAGACCCTGATGCGCTATATCCGGGTATTCTCAGAGCTGTCCAACCAGATTCGCTATGCTGCTCAGAAGCGGGTGTTGGTTGAGCTGGCCTTTATTAAACTGACAAAACCTCAGATGGAACACAACTATGATTCCATCATCGAGAGATTAAATAAAATAGAAGAACAACTGGAAGAGGGGATTTTTGCCGCGCCGCCGGCAGGGGCCCAGATATCCGGCCTGTCGCCGGTCAGCCCGGTGCCGGCAGGAACACAGCCGCAGGCAGGGACGCAGCTTCCAGAGGGTGGGGCAGGCCTGGCAGCAGGTATTCCTGTGCCTGTGGGGAACCCTCCGGGACAGGTATCCCTTCCCAGGGCACAGCTGGAGGATTTGCAGCTGATCCGCAATGAGTGGGGAAAGATTGTAAAGTCTTTAGGCGGCGTGATCCGCTCCAGCTTCCGGGATACAGTAGTAGAACCCAGTGGTGACAGCTGCCTGTGCGTGGTCTTTCTCAGCGTGGAAAATTATGAGATTGGCAGACGCCCTACCATCATGGGGGAGCTGGAAACCTATGTAAAAAACACATATGGCAAGGATATTTATTTTAAATCACGGCTGATAGGCAGCGGGGAACGGCTGGACACAATTTATGTCAGCGAAGAAGAACTGAAAGAACACATCCATATGGATATTGTAGTAGAGGAGGACTAAAAATATGGCAAAGCGTGGCGGATTTTCAGGCGGTATGCCGGGAAATATGAATAACTTAATGAAACAGGCTCAGAGAATGCAGAGGCAGATGGAGGAGACCACCAAGGAGCTGGAGACGAAGGAATACACAGCGTCCTCAGGAGGCGGTGCGGTTTCTGTAACCGTGTCAGGCAAGAAAGAGGTAACTGCCGTAAAGATATCTCCGGAAGCAGTGGATCCGGACGATGTGGAGATGCTGGAAGATATGATTATGGCTGCGGTCAATGAGGCATTCCGTCAGATGGAGGAAGCCGGCAGCCAGGCCATGTCCAAACTGACAGGCGGTCTGGGAGGCATGGGCGGAGGTTTTCCATTCTAAACTATGAACTATTACAGCAGCCAGATCACAAAATTGATAGATGAGTTGTCCAAACTTCCTGGTATCGGCGCCAAATCAGCCCAAAGGCTGGCATTCCATATTATTAATATGCCCAGTGAACAGGTGGAGCGGCTATCCCAGGCCATGGTGGATGCCAAAAAAAATATCCGCTACTGCAGGGAATGTTTTACTCTGACAGACCAGGAATTATGTCCTATTTGTAAAAGCGACAAACGCGACCACCAGACAATCATGGTGGTGGAGAACAGCCGGGATCTTGCAGCCTATGAAAAGACCGGCAAATACGACGGGGTCTACCATGTACTTCACGGCGCCATTTCCCCTATGCTGGGAATCGGCCCGGGGGAAATAAAGCTGAAGGAATTAATACAGCGGCTTCAGGGAAATATAAAAGAAGTGATTATCGCGACGAATTCCAGCCTGGAAGGAGAAACGACAGCCATGTATATAAGCAAGCTGGTGAAACCTACCGGAATCAAAGTCAGCCGGATTGCCAGCGGTGTTCCTGTAGGCGGGGATTTGGAGTACATAGATGAGGTGACTTTGCTTCGGGCTCTGGAAGGACGGGTGGAGTTATAGTTTTTTGTTGGCCGGCAGCAGACGGCCACAAGTTATAACCGCGGAGAAAAGGTGGCAGGAGACATAACAATGGATAAATATGAGTTTAATATAAAAGTAGAGCAGATAAAAAAGATGGTGACAAGAGGCGATTTTGAGACCTCTATGAAAATTGCGGACACCATCGATTGGCGTCGTGTACGCAGCGCGAATCTATTATCTATGATCTCTCAGGTGTATGAGAAGAACGGAGAATATCAGGAGGCAAAAGAGGTTCTGCTGCTGGCCTACGAGAGGGCTCCCATAGGGAAGCGCCTTCTGTTTAAACTGACAGAACTGGCATTAAAGGAAGGAAGCATACGGGAAGCAGAAGACTACTATCGGGAATTCTGTGATCTGGCTCAGGATGATCCCAGACAATATTTGCTGCGCTATTTGATTCTGAAAGAAAAAAAGGCTCCCGGTGAACAGCTGATCACCTGCTTGGAACACTATGTCAGTCAGGAACTGGATGAGCGCTGGATGTATGAGCTGGCATCCCTGTATGAGAAAAACGGACAGCAGCATAAGTGTGTGCAGATGTGCGACCGTATTATGCTCATGTTTGCTTTTGGAAAATATGTAGATAAGGCGATGGATCTGAAAGTGCGCTATGCCCCGCTGTCAGAATACCAGCTGGATCTGATGAAAAATAAAGATAAGTATGAGGCAAAACTGAAGGTTGTTGAGCAGAAATTTGATGAAGACACATTAGGCGGGTTTGATGAGGACATTCCTTCCTACACCCTGGAATCCTATTCTCAGGAATCTTATTCCAGGGAGGGCTACCCTCAGGCAGAGTACCCGGGCCAGCCATATTCCCAGGGAACGTATATTCAGGAAGAGGATTCCGGCCAGCCGTATGCCCAGGAAGGATACGCCCAAGCGGGGTATCCAGGCCAGCCATACGGGCAGGCAGGCTATGCACCGTCAGAGAATCCAGGCCAGCCGTACACCCAGGCCGGTTATATCCCTGCGGAGAATGCAGGCCAGTTGTACGGGCAGGGAGGCTATATTCCGTCAGAGAATCCAGGCCAGCCGTACGGGCAGGCCGGCTATGTCCCGTCAGAGAATCCAGGCCAGCTGTACACCCAGGCCGGTTATATCCCTGCGGAGAATGCGGGCCAGCTATACGGGCAGGGAGGCTATATTCCGTCAGAGAATGCAGGCCAGTTGTACGGGCAGGCCGGTTATATCCCTGCGGAGAATCCAGGCCAGCCGTACGCCCAGGCCGGTTATATCCCTGCGGAGAATGCGGGCCAGCCGTACGCCCAGGCAGGGTATGCACCGTCAGAGGATTCCGGCCAGCCGTATGTCCAGGACGGGTACGCTCAGACAGGGTATCCGGGCCAGCCGTATGCCCAGGCGGGCTATGTCCCGTCAGAGACTTTGGGCCAGCCGTACGCCCAGGCAGGCTATGCGCCGTCAGAGAATCCCAGTCAGCCATACACGCAGGGGGGATATGCTCCGGCGGAGAATGCGGGCCAGCCGTATGCCCAGGCAGGGTATACGCAGGCAGGGTATACGCAGGCAGAAAAATCCGGCCAGCCATATACTCCGGGTGGTTATGCCCAACAGGGATACCCTGCTCAGCCGTATTCTCAGGAAGAATATCCCCGGCCGGAGAATTCCGGCCAGTTGTATATCCAGGATGAGTACGCTCCGGCAGAGCAGCAAAACCGCCCCTATTCCCAGGAGGCACCTGCTCAAAATCCGTATATTCCTGAGGGATATCCCCGGGTGAATATTCCCCAGGAACAATATCCCCAGGAAGGGCGCTATCAGGGACAAAGATACTATTTTGAAAACGAAAATCAGGAATTCTACGGTGAGGAGGAAGGAGATACTTCTCAAGACGTATCCGGCTTTCCGGAAGCAACCATATCAGATGAGCCCATATATGCCAATACAGAAGAAAGATCAGGTACCATAGATGAGGAGCTGGTGGTTAACCTTCATCAGGACAATATAGAACAGGAACTGGCAAAAGAGATGTCTAAAATGTCTGAGGAAACCTTTGCGGAGGAAGAGCCCATATCCATGCAGACAAAGGTCCCAGGGGCCGGACAGGATAACATTTTCCAGGCTTCGGCAGATGATCCCAAGGCACCTCCAGCGTCCAGCCATTTGCTGATACAGGCTAACACACCAAAAAAAGGACTTGAAGCAGCAATAAAAGTTTTAAAGCAAATTCACATGGAAAATGGCAGCAGCAACCAGGTTGCCAAGATAACCGGAAGTAAATTAAATCAAAAAGGAATCTTGAATATAGCAGATATGCTGGCAGGCAAAGATCTGGTTGTGGAGGAGGCAGAGGATTTATCGAAAGAAGAAATGGCTGATTTGCAGCAGCTGGCTTCTGAAGACACCAGCGGGATGAATATAATTCTTATTGATAATTCCCGTCAGCTGGAGGCACTGCACCAGCAAAATCCGGAGATGACCTCCCTGTTTGAATGTATCAGCGCAGAAGAAGTATTCTCTCCTGAGCCTTTGGCAGAGGAGGCAGAGGATCAGGAGCAGACAGCCCAGGAGCCGGCTTTATCCGCAGATGAGGAACCAGAAGAATCCAGCCCTGTGACAGCAGAGGAGGAAGACAAGGAGGCAGCCCAACCGGTTGGAGAGGAAGCTGAACCAGCACAAGAAGAGCCGGAGGCAGAAGCTGAAACCGAGCTAGGAGAAGAGCCGGAGAACGAATTTGAAACCGAGCCAGATTTTGAATCTGAATCCGGTTTCGGTACACAGGTTCAGGTGGAAACCGAGCCGGAATATGATTCGGAACCCGAAGAAGAATATGACCCGGAATTTGCGTATGAGCAGGAACCTGAAAATGAGGTGAATCCGGAAGACGACGAAGAGATGGAGCTGGATGATTTTGCAGATTATGCCACAAAATATGCCAGTGAAATTGACTGCAGCATCACAGGAAAAAGCGTGCTGGCTCTTTACGAACGGATTGAAGTTATGGCGGAAGACGGAATTCCGCTGACAAAAGCCAATGCGGAAGAACTGATCGAAGAAGCGGCAGACAGGGCAGAAAAACCTCCCCTGGGTAAACTGATTAAAGGAATGTTTACCTCCAAATATGATAAAGAAGGGCTTTTAATTTTAAGAGAAGAGCATTTTATTTAAACCTTCATGTGCCCGGCAGTGGACACACCACCGCACATGAAAGAGTGGCGGGCACATTAGGCATACCTGAATTGATGCCGCCTGAACGGCGGCGGACTTTTAAAGTAAACCTTCATGTGCCCGGCAGTGGACATACCACCGCACATGAAAGAGTGGCGGGCACATTAGGCATACCTGAATTGATGCTGCCTAATCGGCAACGGAACTTTTAAAGTAATAAGGCAGGAAATATGAGCATTCAATTAATTGCATTAGATTTGGACGGGACGCTTTTAGACAGCCATAAACAGCTGTCAGACAGAAACAAACAAGCACTGGAAGCATGTATTGCCAGAGGGATCCATGTGGTTCCCTGTACCGGTCGCACGTCGGAAGGTATCCCAAGTATGATAAAAGAAATTCCCGGAATCCGCTATGCTATTACAGTAAATGGCGGGATGATTGAAGATATGGAAAAAAAGGCTGTTTTAGACAGACGGATGTTGAAGAAAGAAACCGCCCTCGACGTGATTGATCAGATAAAAGGCCGGCATATTATGTATGATATCTATGCCGACGGACAGGGAATCTCTGAAGAACGTTTTTACAACCATTTAGACGAATATAACATTACAAAAGAAATCCAGGTATTGGTGAGAAAAACAAGGCGTATTGTCCCTGATATTATAGAATATGTAAAGCAAAGATCAGGCATGGTAGATAAAGTGAACATGTTTTTCTCCGATCTCGGTGAACGAGAAGAGATAAGGGCGCTTCTAAAACAAAGGACAGATATTATTGTAAGCTCGTCCCTGTATAACAATCTGGAAATCAACGGCCCCGGGGCAGAAAAGGGAGAGGCACTGTTGCGTTTGGCATCTATTTTAGGCTTATCCCGGGAAGAAACCATGGCATGCGGCGACGGAGACAACGATTCTTCCATGATACGTCTGGCCGGAACCGGCGTTGTCATGGAAAATGGAGATGCTAGCTTAAAAGCTATGGCAGACTATATAACCGGGAGCAACGATGCGTCAGGAGTGGCGCAGGCAATCGAGAAATTAGTGCTGTTCTCAATTTAGAAGAGGAGATTATGGACAACTGGGTAGAGATCGTAGTGGCAATCTATCTCTTGGGAATGATTTTATACGGCCATTATAAAGGTTTTATCCGTCTGGCAGTATCTATGGCGGCATTGATAGTGACCTTGGTCATTGTGCATGTGGCAATGCCAAAGGCAGCAGTATTTATAAAAGAAAATACGCCTGTCTATTCCTGGATTGCAGAGCAGACCAAAACTACTATAGAAAGTGCTATAGGAATAGAGGATGATATCCAGGTACCGGCAGAGCAGAGACAGGTAATAGAAGGGCTGAGCCTGCCAAAAGATGTGAAACAGATGCTGCTGGAGAATAATAACAGCCGGATGTATGAGATTTTAGGGGTCAATGCATTTGTAGAATATATTGGCAATTATCTGGCCAATATGATCCTAAACTGGGCAGGCTTTGTCATTATGTTTTTAGTTGTGTATATTCTTTTGCGTTTAGTCATGAAGTGGCTGGACATTATGGCAAAGCTTCCTGTGCTTTCAGGCATGAATCAGATAGCTGGCGCCATTTTAGGTGGTATCCAGGGATTATTTTTTTTATGGCTTATATCCCTGTTGCTGACTGCCTGCGCCAGTACCTTCTGGGCAGCCCCCATACTGAGACAGGTAGAGGCCAGCCCCTGGCTGTCCTTTCTATATCACTATAATCTGCTGTCAAAGCTGGCAGTTGGAATATTAAGAGGAATTTTATCATAACTATCATAAATAATGGCACCAATCCTCTTGACAAATAATATATATAAATGGTATAGTAACCCTGCTGCGGAGGCATATTGGTTTTTCGAACTAACAAGGAAATATTTTTTGGAAAAAATTTGAAAAACCGTTGACAGATGGAAAAACTTG
>CAJUEJ010000022.1 GCA_910585435.1 uncultured Hungatella sp.
CTGGGCACGCTCGCGCTACGTGAAGAGCGTAGCGGTACTAAGGCGCTAAAAGACAGCGCCTAAGTACCGACGGTCTTCGAGTACCCATACGAGAACTATATCATGCCCTCTCCTGGCTATGATTTCGCTGGCTAGAGAAAGTAAATGCAGGTTGATTCTCATAGGGGAAAATGCATAAGATATTTTAAGCAGACAATATTGTAAACCAGATTGAGTAAGGAGATGGGAACGGATCATGAATACGGCATTATCATGGATTAAGGCATATGTTCCGGAGCTTTGTGTGACACCCCAGGAGTATACGGATGCCATGACGCTTACGGGAACCAAGGTAGAAGGTTATGAGTGTTTGGATAAGAATCTGGAAAAGATTGTGGTAGGGCAGATTGTGAAGATTGAGAAGCATCCGGATGCGGATAAGCTGGTGGTCTGTCAGGTGAATATCGGGAGTGAAGTGATTCAGATCGTTACCGGTGCGCCTAATGTGAAAGAGGGGCAGAAGGTTCCGGTAGTTCTGGACGGCGGCAAGGTGGCCGGAGGTCATGACGGGGGGCCTTTGCCGGAGGATGGTATTAAGATTAAAAAAGGAAAACTGAGAGGAGTTCCTTCGGATGGGATGATGTGTTCCATTGAAGAGCTGGGATCCTCCAGGGAAATGTATCCGGATGCGCCGGAGGAAGGGATTTATATTCTGCGAGAGGATGCCCAGGTAGGCGCCGACGCAGTGGAGGTGTTGGGGCTTCACGATGTGGTGTTTGAGTATGAGATTACCTCCAACCGGGTGGACTGCTACAGTGTTCTGGGAATTGCCAGGGAGGCGGCGGCTACCTTTGATAAGCCATTTGTGGCGCCAGAGGTGCCTGTCACAGGAAATTCGGAGGATATTCATGAGTATCTGAAGGTGACTGTGGAGGACAAGGATCTGTGTCCCCGGTACTGCGCCCGCATGGTGAAGAATATTAAGCTGGCTCCGTCGCCGGAGTGGATGCAGAGAAGGCTGGCGGCCAGCGGAATCCGTCCTATCAATAATCTTGTGGATATCACCAACTATGTGATGGAGGAGTACGGGCAGCCTATGCATGCCTTTGATTATGACCAGATCGCGGGTCATGAGATTATTGTAAAGAGGGCGGGGGACGGAGACATATTCCAGACTCTGGACGGCCAGGAGAGGAAGCTGGATAAAGAGGTTCTGATGATCAATGACGGCGAGAAGGAAGTGGGAATTGCCGGAATCATGGGGGGAGAGAATTCCAAGATTACGGATGACGTGAAGACCATGGTTTTTGAGGCGGCTTGCTTTGACGGGACCAACATCCGACTGTCCGCCAAAAGACTGGGGCTGCGGACGGATGCTTCCGGAAAGTTTGAGAAGGGGCTGGATCCCAATAATGCCCAGGCGGCCATCAACCGGGCCTGCCAGTTGGTGGAAGAGCTGGGAGCTGGAGAGGTAGTAGGCGGAATCATCGATGTCTATCCGGAAAAGAGGGAGGAAAGGAGAATTCCTTTTGACGGGGAGAAGATAAACCGGCTCTTAGGGACAGATATTTCCGAGGAAGAGATGCTTGGGTATTTTAAGAAACTGGATTTGGGCTTTGATGGGGAGACGCGGGAAATCGTGGTTCCTACCTTCCGGCATGATCTGGAGCGGCCGGCTGATATTGCGGAGGAGGTAGCCAGATTCTATGGATATGACAAGATTCCCACCACCCTTCCGTCAGGAGAGGCTACTATGGGCGGCCTTCCCTATAAATTAAGGGTGGAAAAAGTGGCGGAGGAGATTGCCCGGTTTTCTGGCTTTAACCAGAGCATGACCTACTCGTTCGAGAGTCCCAAGGTGTTTGACCGATTGCTGATCCCCAAGGATTCGCCTCTTCGTCAGGCAGTAGAGATTTCCAATCCTTTAGGTGAGGATTTCAGCATCATGAGAACCACCCCGTTACATGGCATGCTGTCATCCCTGGCTACCAACTACAACCGGAGAAACAAAAATGTGCGCCTGTATGAGATGGCAAATATTTACCTTCCTAAAAGCCTTCCTCTCACAGAGCTGCCGGATGAGAGAATGCAGTTTGTCCTGGGGGCATACGGAGATATGGATTTCTTCGGGATGAAAGGTGTGGCGGAGGAATTCTTTGACAAGGCGGGGATGGACAAGAAGGTTCATTATGACCCACAGGCAGGTATGACAAGCCTCCATCCTGGCCGCCAGGCCAATATTATTTACGATGGCACGGTCATCGGATATCTGGGACAGGTGCATCCGGATGTTGCGGACAATTATAAGATTGGGGAAAGCGCCTATATCGCAGTGCTGGATATGCCTGCTCTCATGGATTTCACCACCTTTGACAGAAAGTATGAGGGAATCGCCAAATACCCGGCAGTGTCAAGGGATATCAGCATGGTGGTTCCGAAGAATATTTTAGTAGGGCAGATTGAAGATATGATCGCGCAGCGAGGCGGAAAGATTCTGGAGAGCTATCATCTCTTCGATATCTACGAGGGAGCCCAGATTCTGGCAGGATATAAATCCGTGGCCTACTCCATTACCTTCCGGGCAAAGGATCATACTCTGGAGGATAAGGAAGTAAATGCAGTGATGGAGAAGATTCTCCATGGACTGAAGGGGATGGGAATTGAATTGAGGGCATAAAAATGCTTGATATTCATTATCGGGATCATGAATTAATTGGAACTTATGCAGGTTTTCGAGAGCGCCATATTTTACCGGATTGGCTTTTGATTTATGCTGTACACAAGCAAAAATTAATATTGATAGCTTCGCGTACAGGGACGCACTCGGACTTGTTCGCAAAGTAAACAAAGAGGCTGTGAAAAATGGAGATAGAAGCATTCCATTTTTTCAAAGCCTCTTTTGAAAATACATAGATTATATAACAAAAATCAAGTGACGTAAACGAAGTACTATGCTAAAATATAGATATGGGAAAACGGAGGATGCAAGATGAGCAATTTGATTAAGATTGATGAAGAATATAAGATATGGATACAGAAAGTCAGTCAAAGATATCAACAAAGTCAGATAAAAGCTGCTATCCATGTTAATGTCGAAATGTTAGAATTTTATTGGTCTCTTGGCAAGGATATTGTGAATTTGCATGCGGAGCATAGATGGGGAAGTAACTTTTTTGAAAGTCTTAGTAACGACATGATTCATTTGTTGCCAAATGTAAAAGGTTTTTCGGTGACAAATCTTAGATATATGAAACGATTTTATGAATTGTTTTCTGTATCTCAGGAAAATTTGCCCCAAGTTGGGGCGGAAAATATGCCGTCTGTTGAAATGGAAATATTGCCCCAAGTTGGTGCAACTTTATTTTCTATTCCTTGGGGACATATGAAGGCGATTATAGACAAATGTCGCAATAATCCTTTAAAAGCAAGTTTTTATGTAAATCAAGTGTGGGAAAATGATTGGTCACGTGCAGTGTTGCTGAATTTCATGGATACAGAATTGTTTGAGCGACAAGGTCGTGCGATTACTAATTTTAAAGATTCGTTGCCTGATGTACAAAGTGGGTTGGCACAAGAAATGACAAAAGATCCATATAGTTTTGATTTCCTTACCATCAGGAAAGGATATGATGAAAAAGAATTAAAAGATGCACTTATGGATAATATTCAAAAATTTTTGTTTGAACTCGACACAGGTTTCGCATTTGTAGGAAGAGAGTATCGTTTGCTGATTGGAAAAACGGAAGAATTTCTCGATATGCTTTTTTATAATATCAGATTACATTGCTATGTTGTTGTAGAAGTGAAAGTAGTAGAATTTAATCCTCGTGACATTGGGCAATTAGGGACATATGTGGCAGCAGTTAATCACATACTGCGAAAAGACGGTGATAATCAAACGATAGGACTGATTATATGTAAAACAAAAGATAATATATTGGCTAAATATGCTTTGGAAAGTTCAAGCGAACCGATAGGCATATCAGAGTACCAACTTAATTCTTTGTTTCCAGAAGATTTTAAAGGGTCAATGCCTACAATTGAAGAAATAGAACAGGAACTTGGATATTGATGTAGAAGGTACAAAATGGAGAATATATGACAAACTATGAGATGTTATTAAAAATAAATGACAAAGCGAGAGAAAATAAAGAAAACTATATAATTCAGGAAAAATGGATTTAATGAATAAATGTTTAAAAGCAATAATCACATTGCGTCAATTTTTGGAACACATGTTATTTGCAATCGCTTTATCTATTAATGATTATAAGTATATGTATATACCAAAGATGTCAATGATGAAAGAAGTATGGAGTTATTGACAATAGCTAAAAATGTATATCGTGAATGCTCAGAATTTGTACATGGAAATGTGATTCCTGAACTGAAGAAAAAGAATGATAAATTTTCTGAGGAAAAAAAGGTAAAGGTACTACTATGCATTTTGGAGGTGCATAAAAATGCACCACAAGAAGTGAAAGAAGCATTAAGAATTTTTGCGTATTCAGGTTTTGTCTATGAAGATGCTACAGGAATGCGTGCTGCTAGAAGTGAATTAGGAACGAGATATATTGCAGATGTACGAGCGAGGACAATAAAAAATGCTGGTATTGCTGCTGTATGTGAATAGTTATTAGGATAAACGATATGGTAAAAAAGTGAAGGGCGGAATGCGTTTTCGCTTTTTTATTTTTAAAGAGAAATTTCATGGCAAAACTAATCTTCACCAGCCGCTACATCCGTGACACTCCGTCAGAGAGTGGATGGCGCTCCTGCGCTTCAAACTCCGATTTTTTGAGGGGTGAACTGCAAACAGACGGCAAAGGATTTAGAAGATATAAAAGTCTTTTTCTCCAAAATAGCGCCGCAGTGAATTTTATCGATACTATCTATCGTCGAAGACACTTTTTTAAAAAATTAGTTTTTTAAACGTTTTCAACACTTTTCTTCATTGCTGACAGCCATTTAAAAAATTATAATAGGCTTATCGATAAATAAGCACGTGCAATGGCAAAGGGGAATGCATTCCGACGACCTGGCAGGCGGCGGGGATGGCTGCATGCCGATTTATATTACAGGAGGAGCGATGATGAGAAGGAAAAGACAGACAGTACTATGGATCGCCGCTTTATGTGCGGCATTAACCGCATGCGGAGGAGCCGGAGGAAATGGAAACGGGGGAACCGGTCAGAAGGATTCCCAGGGGGAAACCGGCCAGGCATCATCGGCGGCGGTGACAGAGGCACAGACACAGGGGCAGGGCGCGGAAAACCCCCAGGACAGCAAGGATACCATACGGATTGCATGGTGGGGCAACCAGGACAGGCACAACATGACCATCGAGGTGTTGGATCGGTATACACAGGAGACAGGCACTCCCTTTTCCTATGAATACACAAGCTGGAACAGCTATTTTGAGAACCTGGCGACCCAGGCGGTAGGCAGCAACCTTCCGGATATTATCCAGATGTCTACCACAGACATTATCAACTATTCGAGAAACGGTCAGGTCATTGATCTGCAGCCCTATATTGACGACGGAACCATCGATACCTCCCATATCGATAAGGGAAGTCTGGACGGAGGCAAGGTAGACGGAAAGCAGACAGGATTTATCACCGGAGTCAATACGGTGGCGGTTGCCTACAACAAGGAGATTTTCGATGAGGCGAAGGTGGCATATCCGTCGGATGACTGGACCTGGAGCGAGTATCTGGATACGGCCAGGGCTGTCTATGACGCTACAGGAATCCAGGCGGAGATTCCCTTCTTAAACGAGCCAAGGTGGGTGATTGAGGCCATGATCCGCAGCTACGGCTATGATTTCTTCTCTGAGGATGGGAATTCTCTCCCGTGGGCGGAGGATGAAAAGACGGTGTCGGCATTGACCGGGATGATAGAGGATGTATATGACGGGGTGAAGGAAGGATACCTGGTGGATCCGGAGGTGCAGGTCGCATGGTCCACACCGGAGGACTTTTACATCTCTAAAGGGAAGTCCTCCATGTCCTACACCCTGAGCAATGCCTACGCATCCTACAGCTCTCTTCTGGGAAAAGAACTGGGAATGGTTATGATCCCTAAGCTGGACGGAGGAAGCCAGACCGGCATGTATTTAAACTCCAACATGTACTGGTGTATTTCCGCAAACTGCAAGGATCCCAAAGCTGCCGCAGGTGTGCTGAATTATCTGATCAATGATGAGGCTGCCAACCAGGTTCTGGGGGCGGACAGAGGAATCTCCCTGTCTTCAAAAATCCGTGAGGCTCTGTCGTCCTCTGCGGATATGAATGTATATTCTAAAAACACCATGGATTATGTAGGCAAGGTGTCCCAGGTGGTAGGGGCTACCAACCCGGCGGATCCGATTAACTCTGCGGAGGTTATCAGCGCCCTGAAAACCAATTATACTGCAGTGATGTACGGGGAGATGACACCAGAGGACTGTGTTGCCGACTTTATTGCCCAGGCAGGCGCGATTCTGCCCCAGTAAACGCTTTGGCGGAAAGGAAATGCGCCTATGAAAGCTTTCGTGTCAAAAAAAGACATGGCAGGATATCTGTTTATCGGACCGTGGCTGTTGTGCTTTCTGGCATTTACGGCCATACCCTTTGTGGCATCCTTTGTCCTGTCTTTTACAGAATACAATATGCTGTCCCAGCCTGAATTTGTAGGATTTCAGAATTATATCCGGATGTTTACCCAGGACACATTGTTTACTACAGCTTTGGGGGTAACATTTAAGTTTGTGTTTATTGCCATTCCTCTCAGGCTTTTGTTCGCCCTGGCAGTTGCCATGATTTTAAACCGTGATTCCAGGGCCATCCCCTTGTACAGGGTTATCTATTATCTGCCGTCCATTCTGGGAGGAAGCGTGGCCGTATCGGTTATGTGGAAATATTGTTTCTCCCAGACCGGGGTGCTGAATACGTTTCTTACGTCCATAGGCATCCCCTGCGATATCAGCTGGGTGTCCAACAAGAATACGGCGCTGTGGAGCATCATCCTTCTGTTCGTGTGGCAGTTTGGATCTCCCATGCTTATATTCCTGTCAGGGCTTAAGCAGATTCCCCAGAGCTATTATGAGGCCGCAGTGGTAGACGGTGCAGGCCCGGTTAAAAAATTTGTCCGGATCACCCTGCCTCTTTTAAGCCCCATTATCTTTTTTAATCTGGTGATGCAGCTTATCGGCGGGTTTATGGTGTTTTCTCAAGCCATGATCATCACAGACGGAGGCCCTATGAACAGGACGCTGGTGTATGCCCTCTATCTGTACCGGCAGAGCTTTACATATTATAAGATGGGATACGGCTGTGCCATGGCCTGGGTGCTTTTGGTGATTGTAGGATTTTTGACCCTCCTCATCTTCAAATTTTCTGATACGTGGGTATTTTACGAAAATGAATTGTACGAAGGGAAGAAAAAGAAAAAGGGGAGGAAGGCCAAATGACCCGGGCACATAAAACGTTTCTTCACACGGTTTTATTTCATTTGATAATCTGCGGAATCGGTTTTATCATGATATATCCGCTGATTTGGATGTGCTTCAGCTCTTTTAAGGAAAGCAGCCTTGTGCTTACCACGGTGGAACGTCTGCTGCCCCAGGAGTGGAGATTTGACAACTATGCCAATGGATGGGCCGGATTCGGAGGGACCACCTTTAAAACCTTTTTTAAGAATTCCATTGTGGTTACCTGTATTTCGGTTATTGGAAACGTGATCGCCTCAGCCATGGCAGCCTTTGGATTTGCCAGGATTCCTTTTAAAGGGAGAAATTTTTTCTTCATCTGCATGATGATTACGCTGATGATTCCCAGCCAGGTTCTGGTAGTGCCTCAGTATATTATTTTCAATAAGCTGGGCTGGGTCAACAGCTTTCTCCCTCTGACAGTTCCAGAATGGGGAGGCAGGGCATTTTTCATCTTCCTGATTATGCAGTTTATAGCAGGGATTCCAAAGGAACTGGACGAGGCGGCGGAAATTGACGGCTGCGGGAAGGTTCAGCTGTTTAAAAGAATCATGCTTCCGCTGATTAAGCCGGCCCTTGCCACCTCGGCGATCTTTGCCTTTTACTGGAAATGGGATGATTTTATGGGCTCTCTCCTGTACTTAAACACACCTGAAAACTATACGGTGTCCATTGCCCTGAAGCTGTTTTGCGATCCCACTACCATATCGGATTACGGCGCCATGTTTGCCATGTGTGTCCTGTCCCTGCTTCCGGTTATTGTGCTGTTTTTGTTTACACAGCGGTATATTGTGGAAGGAATCGCCATGTCAGGGCTGAAAGACTAAAGTGGGCGGCACGTTTTGGCGGCCTGAAGAGCGCGTGGTATTTTAAAGTCAGAAGGAGGTGCTTATGAAGAGAAGACGGCGCAGTATGATGCAGAGGGTGATGGTAATCATCATCGGGACACTTCTTCTGAATTTTCTTGTAGGATGCTTTGCGCTATATCGGCTGATGCAGTCCAATACCAATTATATCTATCAGCTGTCAGAGGAGCTGATGAATGCTTCTGTCACAGAGATGGAACAGCAGCTTTACAATATTCAGGATATCCTTTATGATATTATTGTGTCAGATGAGATGCAGGAGGCAGGCAGCATGCTTCTTGCGGATAAAGACCAGGGAACCCGCTCCACTATGGAGCGGGTTGTTGGCATGAATGCCATCATAGATCGGATCCAGAAGGGAATCAGCTCAAACCATTCCATCGTATGTGCCCATTTCCTGGAGGATGCCGGGACGGTGCGGACCATTGCGGCCACCCGCTACTTTGAACTGTCAGAGGAGGCTGCCCGGGTGGTTTATGACAGGGCTGTGGCCGCCGGAGGGAAGACTGTTCTTTTAAACGGACTGGAAGCCGGGGCAGGGGAGAATCTTCTGGTTCTGGCAAAGGAGGTGCGGGAAAAGAAGGGGTTGTCTCTGAGACATATGGGGGTGGTTGTGCTGTTTGCGGATTTGGAGCAGATGGGTCAACTTCTCACCGATTCCCATGACGGGATCTTCGTCCTGCAAAGCGAAGACGGCAGGCTTCAGTTTGTTCTCAATGACAAGGAAGGGCTGCTTGAGACCTATGAGATACCGGATCTGCGGGGAAAAAGTTATACCTCCTGTGAAATCGGGGATCAGCGGTATTTTGCGGTCAGGCTGCACAAGACAGGCAGATGCTTTTCCTATATGGCCCTGGTAGCTTATG
The DNA here is from genome assembly GCA_910585435.1 of uncultured Hungatella sp. Taxonomy (GTDB): domain Bacteria; phylum Bacillota; class Clostridia; order Lachnospirales; family Lachnospiraceae; genus UBA3402. Next base: position 9,183 of record CAJUEJ010000022.1, read on the forward strand.
AGGAGTTGTTCGGCGGCATTGAGAAAACCTTTGGCTTCTATGTGTGCATGTTTCTTTTGTGCAGCGCGGCAGTGATGTTCCTGGCTGTTCTCTTCACCGGGGGGGTGATGAAGGATATCCGGCTGTTTATCCGTTATATCAGTAAGCAGCCCTCAAAAGACTCTCTGCAGCTTTCTTCCTGTATGGAGGAAACGATCCAGGACAAGGATGTGTATGCATTGCAGACTGCTTTTAATGCCATGTCACAGCGTATCAACGATCTGATAAAGGACAACTATACGAAACAGCTTTTGATAAAAGAGACCCAGGTGCAGGCTTTGCAGGCCCAGATGAATCCCCATTTTCTGTATAATACGCTGAATTCCGTCTACTGGATGGCCCAGACTGCCGGTATGACGGCCGCCGCGGAAATGATTAAGAGCCTTGGGATTTTGCTGCGGGAAGCGGTTGGCAAGGAGGAGCTGGCAATCCCCATTGACAAGGAGCTGGATATTGTATGCCATTATTTTGTGATCCAGAAGCATCGGTATGAGGAGCGGCTGAACCTGGAGTTTGACGTTTCGGATATTTGCAGCGATTCCATTATCCCTAAATTCGCCATCCAGGCCCTGGCAGAAAATGCCATTGCCTACGGGCTGGAGTGCATCCTGATTCCCTGTACCATAAGGATACGTATCTTTCCGGAGGGAGACGACTGTATCTGCCAGGTGCGCAACAACGGGCCCCGGCCCCAGGAGAACCTGATGGAGCTGCTGCGGGAGAAAAAGCTGAAGACAAAAGGCAACGGCATCGGGATTTTAAATATTGAGCAGCGGGTAAAATATCTGTTTGGGGAGGAATACGGGCTGGAGCTTTTCAGGGATGGCGAAGAGACAGTGGCTCAGATCAGGATGAAACGTATTACCATAAAGGAATATGAAGAAGGTGGACAAAGTGGACAAAGACTACAGGATCATGATTGTGGATGATGAGCGGATTGTGCGGGACGCCATTGCCAGCCCCGGGATCTGGAAGGAATACCCGGTATCTGTGGTGAAAGCAGCCTCCAATGCCATCGAGGCGCTGGAATATATGGAAGAGCATGAGGTGGATTTGGTTCTGACAGATATCAAGATGCCTGTGATGGACGGAATCCAGCTGATCAGACGGGTGAAAACACGCAGACCGGAGACAGAATTTATTATCCTAAGCGGCTATGCGGAATTTTCCTACGCCCAGGAGGCGCTGCGCTATGGGGCCAGGGACTATCTTTTAAAGCCTCTGGATGAAGAAACCCTGGTAAGCATCGTTTTAAAATGTGCCCAGGAAAAGAAAAACAAGACCTTTATGGATAAGATTCACCGCACCCCTGCATTTGCCGGAAACGGGCCCGGGGAGGTGTCGAAAAACTGCTATTCCCAGACCATCGTTAAGATTATGGATGTGGTGGACGCGGAAATTGCCAACCAGGAGCTGTCCCTCAAGTGGATCTCAGCCAACAGGCTGTTTTTAAATGAGAACTATTTAAGCAAGCTGTTCCAGAAAGAGGTGAAGCAGAAGTTTACCCTGTATCTTTTAGAACGCAGGATGTTCCTGGCTATGCGGATCCTTGCAGGTGATCCCGATGCTCTGGTTCAGAACGTAGCCCAGGAAACAGGCTTCGGGGATAATCCCCAGTATTTCAGCATCACCTTTAAAAAGTACACCGGTTACACCCCGACAGAATATAAAAAGTATATACGAGGAGGAACGCCTGTGAAACGCTAGTTTCACAACTGGAATGCGTTCTGACGACATGGCAGGTGACGCGAAGCGTCGCGTGCCGATTCAGAAGAAGAAGGAGGAAATTAATATTATGGATATTATAGATTTTCACACCCACCCCTATCTGACCCAGGAGGAAAATGCCTGTATGTACCGGGAGGGATTTTCCCTGGAACCGGAGGAGGCAAAGGAGGATCTGCTACAGGCAGGCATAGGGCGCATATGTGGGTCTGTCATCCGGCCCCGCAATAAATTTGACAGGAGGCTGGGGTTTTCTCAGATTCAGAAATTAAATGACTCGGCATTGAGGCTGAAGGAGCGTCTCGGCAGCTTTTACATACCAGGGTTTCACATACACCCTGCATTTGTAAAGGAGTCCCTGGAAACCATAGAATGGATGCACCAGAACGGATACCGGCTCATCGGGGAGCTGGTGCCCTACATGCACGGGTGGCAGGAGTATGGAATGGGGTACGGATGCAGGGAGCTTTCGGAGATCCTTAAGCTGGCAGGGGAATATCATATGACAGTCAGCTATCACACCATGTCAGAGCAGCAGGATCAGATGGAGGCTATGATCGCAGCCAATCCCAAAGTAACCTTTGTGGCAGCCCACCCGGGAGAGCGGGAGGGGTACCTGCTTCACCTGGAAAGAATGAAAAAATATGAAAATGCGTATCTGGATCTGTCGGGAACCGGCATGTTCCGTTACGGAATGCTGCGGTTCGGAATCCGCCAGGCAGGCGCCGGGCGCCTGCTGTTCGGCACGGATTATCCCATTACCAATCCCGGCATGTACGTGGAGGCGGTACGCTTCGAACATATCCGGGAGGAGGAGCGGCAGCTTATCTTCCACAAAAATGCAGAGCGGATATTAGGACTTGGGCCGTCAGCCGTCAACTAAAACAATCTTTTCCCGGTAAGGATCCCACAGGGAGGAGGACAGATCGCAGCCTGCATTGGTAATCAGCTTATGAGGCATGGAGAGATCACACACAGGGCAGAGGGCATTCTGGTTGAACTTGGTGCGGTCGGCGAGAAAATAGATGTGTTCCGCCTGTTCCATCATGGCCTGTTTGATCTCTGCCTCATCCTCCACCAAATCGGAAATCCCCCAGGACGTATCCACACATTTGGAGGAAAAGAACATTTTATTGCAGTGCAGCTGCTTTAAGCCGTTTTTAGCCAGAAGGCCGGTCAGGGAAGAGGCGCTGCTCTGGCGCAGGCGGCCGCCGATGCAGTACAGGGTGCAGGAAAGATTGTCCTTGATATTTATGGCAGTCAGAAGCCCGTTGGTGATAATGGTAAGATCGTGAAAGTCCCCGAGAAAGGGGATCATCTCCATAGCCGTGCTGCTGGCGTCCAGGACAATGGTGTCGCCGTTTTCAACCAGGGAGGAGGCATACCTTCCGATGGCCTGCTTCAGAACCTGGTTGCTGTTCTGGCGGATAGACAGAGGGCTTTCCTGGGAGGGCATATCAAGCAGCATGGCGCCTCCGTGGATGCGGCGCAAAAGACGGAGCTTTTCCATGGCCTCCAGCTCCCGGCGGATGGTGGATTCGCTGTAATACAGCTGTGTCTTTAACTCTTTGATTGTCAACAGTGGTTTTTTCTGAAATAATTGCAGGATTTCTCCCCGGCGTTCTTCTCGAATCGACATAGTAACCTCCTGTTAATCTTATATTTCTCCATTTTTCACTTCTTTTACTTTACCATAAATAAAAAAATGTGACAAGAAAACATCAAAAAATGAAAGGTAAAATGATATGTTTGCAATTATTCCTCCACGCATTGACAGGAGTATGAAAATAAAATAGAATTATTGCATAAAATTTCTTTCTGAAATCTGAATAAATAGTCATAAAGCACAAAATAAAAGGCGGATGAAAGAAATATATGAAAGAAAACAGTAATACTGCATCGAAGAAACATAAAAATGATGGAAATCATTCATCAGAAAGAAGGAGTTTGTCAAATGAGTATTATCACGATTATCGGCGCAGGCATGATGGGCAGCGCCATGGTCTTTCCTGCATCAGACAACGGGCATGAGGTACGCCTGGTGGGAACGCCTCTTGACCGCTCCCACATAGAGGCGGCAAGGGAAGGCGGAGTACATCCCACACTGAAACGAAAGCTGCCTGACAAGGTAAAGCTATATCAGGCGGAGGAGATGGAGGAGGCTTTAGAAGGCGCCGGGCTTTTGATCGGCGGGGTCAGCAGCTTCGGCGTGGAATGGTTTGGGGCAGAGGTGATGCCCAGGGTGCCGGAAGGCCTTCCGGTTCTGATGGTTACGAAAGGGCTTATAAAGGAAGAGGACGGCAGCCTTGCCTCCATTCCGGATACCCTTGCCAGGCAGGCAGGCCATCCTGTATCAGTCAACGCAGTAGGAGGCCCTGTGATCAGCTTTGAGCTGGCTGACCGGAAACAGACCCTCATCGGTTTTTGCGGCAGGGACAAACAGGTGTTAAGAGAGATAAAGGCGCTTCTTGAAACCTCCTACTATCATATCAGCCTTACAACCGATGTGACAGGGTTTGAGTGTGCGGTTGCCATGAAAAATGCCTACGCGCTTGGCGTAGCTCTGGCCATCGGTATGAATGAGGCGGAGAACGGGGAAAACAGCCCGGAAAAGTACAACCCTCAGGCAGCGCTTTTTGAGGAGAGTACCCGGGAGTGCCAGAAGCTAATCCGCATGCTGGGCGGGAAGGAGGAAAGCATCGTATTCTTTGCAGGGGATCTGTACGTCACTGTATTCGGCGGGCGTACCAGGCAGATCGGGATTCTGCTGGGGCGGGGACTTCCCTTTGAGGAGGCGAAAGAGCTGTTAAAAGGTGTGACACTGGAATCGGTGGCCATTGCCGGACGGGTGTCGGAAGCCCTTTTATCAGGCCAAAAGAAAGAGTATATGTCTCCGGAGGAATTTCCTCTTCTGATGCATATCTATGAGATGATTGCCAGGGGGGCGACCGTTTCCATACCGTGGCAGTTATTTGAAGCTGAGACCATGTAACATATGAGGAACGTGCGTATCGGAAATATGCGCAGGCACAAAATACTTAGGCAGAGGGTATAGAGAATGGGAGAAATTCAGTTTAAAAACATTTGCAAGAAATTTGGCGACGTGAAAGTCATTGAAGATTTGAATCTGACCATTAAAGACGGTGAGTTTACAGTACTAGTAGGGGCTTCCGGCTGCGGCAAAACCACCCTTTTGAGAATGATCGCAGGGATCGGGCCGGCTACCTCGGGGGAGCTTTTTCTGGACGGGCAGGAGGTCAGTGACGTCCCTCCCGGCAAGCGGGATATCGCCATGGTATTTCAGAATTATGCCATTTATCCCACTATGTCTGTCAAAAAAAATATTGAATTCGGCCTGATTAACAACAAGGTTCCCAAGGAGGAGCGGGAAAGGCGCATCGCAGAGGTAGCCGATGCCGTAGGGCTGACTCCCTATCTGGGAAGAAAGCCAAGCGAGCTGTCCGGCGGCCAGAGACAGCGGGTGGCACTGGCGCGGGCCATGGTGAAGGAGCCTAAGGTTTTCCTTCTGGACGAGCCTTTGTCCAACCTGGATGCAAAGCTGCGTGTCACCATGAGAAGCGAGCTTATAGAGCTGCATCACCGCCTTGGGACTACATTCGTCTATGTGACCCATGATCAGACCGAGGCCATGAGCATGGCGGATACCATCGTGTTGATGAAGGATGGTCGTATTCTCCAGGTGGCGTCCCCGGTCCGGATGTACAGCGACCCCGGCCAGGTCTATGTGGCCCAGTTTATCGGCACGCCGCCCATGAATATTCTGCCTGTGGAGGACAGGTACTTGGGCTACAGGCCGGAGAAAGTAAAGTTTGGGGAAATGAAAGGGACTTACTGCCGGAAGGGAAGGGTCCTTACCCGGGAAATGCTGGGTTCCGAGACCCTGTATAAGATAGAGCTTCATGCGGAGAATGCACCGGAAAAACAGGGCACTATCATGGTAAAAACCGAGGACTACGCCCACTCCATAGGGGAAGAGCTGTGGATCCGGGTGGAGGAGGATGAGCTGTATTTCTTCGGAAAGGATGAGATGCGGATAAAGCCGGGTGACGGGAGCATGGAGGCAGAGGAAATACTGGAAAGGCTCCGGGACTATGCCGGGCTGCATTTTTAGAGTTTCCTGTAGCTGCCCAGATACATCGAAGGAGGTTGGTACACATGAAGAAAAAGGCTACAATACGTAAGGCGGCTCCCTATATTATGGTTATGCCGGCGGTTATTTTCCTGATTATATTTACATTTATTCCCATTCTGTATCTGTTTGTACTCAGCTTTTTTAAGTACAACCTGATAAGCGATATGCAGTTTATAGGAATGGATAATTACAAGAATCTGTTTTTTGTGGAAGCAGGTTTCTGGGTGGCGGCCAGGAATACGGTTATCTATACGGTCAGCCTGGTTATCTTTCTCACCTTGTTCTCCCTGCTGCTGGCAGTGGCGCTGGAGAAATCAAGCCTTTTAAATGCATTTGCCCAGAGGCTTATGTTTTTGCCCCACCTTTGCGCCACCCTGACTGTTGCCATGATATTTCAGTGGCTGATGAATGAGGAGGGAATGTTCAACGCGGTTTTAGGCCTGTTTAAGCTTCCGGGCCTTCGGTGGCTCAACAGCTCGGATACCGCCCTGTTCTCCATCATCATCATCGCCTGCTGGAAGGATATCGGCTACTACACCATCATTATGCTGTCTTCCCTGAAGGCGATCCCTGCGGAGATCAATGAGGCGGCCCAGCTTGACAATGCAGGCTTTCTGCGGCGGTTTTTCAGAATCACCCTGCCTATGGTTTCGCCCCAGCTGTTTTTCCTTCTGATTACCATTACCATGGGAGCGTTCAAGGTATTTGACATGGTGCGCATCCTGACAGAAGGGGGGCCAGGCAACTCCACAGACAGTATCGTGTACTGGATCTACAAAAAAGCATTCACAGGCACCCTGAACTTAGGGCTTGCGTCAGCGGCCTCCGTCGTATTGATGGGCGTCATGATGCTTATGACTGTCATCTATTTCAACACCATTAACAAAAAGGTTCACTATCAGTAAAGGGGGATATCATGGAGAAGCAATCACTCTCTAAATACCACAGTTTTTCCTACGGCGCCAGGCGGGGCGCAGGAAGGCTTTTATCTGTCCTGGGGAGGCTTTTTCTTTGCCTGATCTTCGGCTTTCCCTTTTATTGGATGGTTATCACATCTTTAAAAACCAAGGCAGAGTCCATCCAGTGGCCGCCTACCATGTGGCCCCGTATTCTTTCTTTAGACGGATATAAGACAGTGATGACAGCCATGGATCTGACAAAATATTTTAAAAATTCCCTGTTCATCATCTTCTGGGTTATTGTGATCCAGCTGCTTGTCATGATTCCGGCTGCCTATGCATTTGCCAAATATGAGTTTAGAGGCAAAAAGATAATGTTTGCCCTGGTTATGATGGCATACATGACGCCTACAGTGGTGACATTTATCCCTGTCTACATTATGTTTGCCAAGATACAGCCCTTTGGAATCAATCTGCTGAACACCTTGTGGCCTCAGATCCTGCCCTTTGGCGCCAATGCCTTCGGGATATTCCTTCTGCGCCAGTCCTTTATGCAGATTCCGGAGGAGGTCATCGAATCAGCCAGAATGGACAATGCGGGAGAGATAAGCATTATGGCCCACATCATGGTGCCTATGTCAAAGGCTACTATCGTCACCGTGCTTCTTTTCAGCTTTATCAACCACTGGAACGCGTATTTCTGGCCTCTGGTAATGTGCCGGACAGACGAGGTCAAGCCTTTGATTCTGGCGGTGGCTGACATTAAAAATGTGGAGGAGGGCATCGTCTGGCCTACCATGATGGCAGGCAACACCCTGGTTATGCTGCCTATTATCATTCTCTTTGTCTTTGCCAGCCAAAAGATTATCGCATCCATGGCATACAGGGGCGTGAAATAAATGAAACATTTTATTATAAAGAAGGGATCACAGATCAAGAAAGGAGTTTTTATGAAAAAAACCAACACAATCAAAAGGTATGGGGCACTTATGATGGCAGCAGGTCTTGTCCTGGGAACATGGGGCTGCGGCGGCTCCGGTTCAGAAAGCACCAAAGCGCCGGAAACCACCAAGGCAGAGGCTAAAACCACACAGGCCGGGCAGGAGGCCAAGGCAGCCGAAAGCAGCGGGGCCAAAGAAGCAGCTGCGGCGGATACGGCGCTTACAGAGCCTATAGAGATCACTCTGTGGGGCAAATGGGGAGCCGGTGTAAACGGAGACGCCACACGGGCTTTGGTTGATAAGTTTAATGCGGAAAACGGCAAGGGAATCACGGTTCTCTACGAGCATGCAGGCAATACGGCCACCATCATGTCCGAGATCATGACAGCCGTTGCAGGAGGCACCACACCGGAGCTTATTATGATGGACTGCACCACGGTTCCCATTCTTGCGGAAAACGGGGTGCTGGCAGATGTGTCCAAATATGTGGAGAGAGACAATTTCGACCCGGATAATGTGATTGAAAATATGAATTACTATTCTACATACGGAGATGCGTATATCTCCATCCCCTTTGCCCGGTCCAATGTGGTTTACATCTACAATCCGGATATTTTTGAGGAATGCGGTGTCACGGTTCCTGTAACCATTGATGAGATGGTGGAAAATGCCAAGATTATCAAGGAGAAAAAAGGGATTCCTTCCTACAGCATGATCTTTGACGCCAGCTTTTACCAGAATGCCCTTCTGGTAGGCATGGGCTCGGAAGGCGTGGTGTCTGAGGACGGGAAACGGCCGGCAGCCCTTGAGGACGGATGCCTGGAGCGGCTGCTTACGGACTGGCAGACCTGGGTAAAGGAAGGCTGGTGTACGGCGCCGGATGTTACTGATGCGGAAAAGCTGATGCTGGAATCCTTCTACCAGGGAAAGCTGGCTGCCTTTGAGACCTCCAGCGGCCTGATCCGGACCATATCCAAGGCAGTGGAGGAGACAGGACAGAAGGCAGAGGTTGCTTTCCTTCCCGGATACAACGGCAATGCATCAGGCAGCGGCGGAAGCCAGATCGGCGTCATCGCTCCTGGAAAGACGGATGCACAGATCGAGGCAGCCTGGGAATTCATGAAGTTTATGCTGGAGGATGAAAATGTAGTGTATTTTACGGAAAATACAGGCTTTCTTCCCACAACCAAAAGCTCTCTGGAAACAGAGGGGATGAAGAGGGTATTTGAAGAATACCCGGGGATTAAGACAGCTATCGATCAGATGCCTCTGGCTGCTGACCCATACTGGTCTACACACAGGGCGGACTGGCAGGTGCAGGTAAAGCAGGCCATGTCGGCAGTGATTCAGGACGGGGCAGATGTAAGCGAGCAGATCGCTTATCTGGAAAGCCAGAAGCAGAATGTATTTGGAAATTAATTGGAAATTAAAAGCCTGGCGCGGCGGCGGTTGCTGCCGCGCCGGAAGTGCTGGTGCGTCCGGGGAGGCTTTGGGGCTGGTTTTTTGCCAGAAGCGCCTACACAAAGCATTTCCGAGACAGCCCATTGGAAGAAAAGGAGGGGACAATGAAACAGAAGCTTATCGTCATATCAGCAGACGGCCTGGTGGGGGAGGATGTGGAAGCCATGGGCGCCATGCCGGGATTTCAGAAGTATTTTGCCCACTGCGCCAGGGCAGAGTCCATGCGATCCATCTATCCCACCATCACCTATCCCTGCCATACCACCATGTCCACAGGGGTGTATCCGGATAAGCATAAAGTACTGGGCAACCTTGTGTTTGAGCCAGGCGGCCAGAAGCTTCCCTGGAAATGGTTTTATAAGTATAATCAGTGGAAGGAGGATATTTTCTGTGCGGCCCACAGGGCAGGGCTTACCACAGCTGCCGTATTCTGGCCGGTTACCGGCTGTCATCCCTGCATTGATTATCTGATTCCCGAGTACTGGGCGCAGAGTGACAGCCAGACATTGGCTGAGGCTTTCCGGGAAGGGGGCTCCTCCCCGGAGGTACTGGAGATCATCGAAAAAAATCTTCCCATCGTCCATGTGCCTGGAGGAGAGATCCGCACCAGGCATCCGGAAAATGATGAATTTATACTGGCCTGTACCTGTGACATCATCCGGCGGTTTGCCCCGGATCTTTTGATGATCCATCCCGGCAATGTGGACGGCCTGCGCCACCACCACGGTGTGTTCGGCCCGGAGATCACAAAGGCAGTGAAGGATACGGACCGGTATCTTGCCATGGTGATGGACACCCTTAAAGAGACAGGGCTTCTCTCCTGCACCAATGTGGTGCTGACCAGCGATCACGGCCTTATAGATATTGACCGGGTGGTTCATCTGAATCAGGCGTTTGCACAGAAGGGGCTGTTAACCATTGAGATTTCCGGGAAGGCTGTGGAGGCCGGCGGGACGGAGATGTTTGGAAAACTGGCCTCATGGGAAGCCTGTGCGCTGTCCGGCGGAACCTCTGCCCTTGTCTATCTGAATCCGAAGGCAGGAGACCAGGTGCGGGAGAAGACAGGGAGGGTGCTTGCAGAGCTTGAGGAAGAAGGACGATGGGGTATCGGAAGCATATTTACCCAGGAGGAGATACGGGAAAAAGAACATCTGGACGGTGATTTTGCCTTCGTGGTGGAGACAGACGGACACAGCGCCTTCGGCGATAAGCTGTTGCCTCCTGCGGTTACATATTTCCAGAAGGAGGACTACCGAAGCGGGAAAGCCACCCACGGGCATTTGCCGGATAAGGGGCCGCAGCCTGTATTTTTAGGCGTGGGGCCGGGATTTCGCCAGGATGCCAGGATAGCCAGGGCCCGGCTGGTAGACGGGGCACCTACCTACGCCAGGCTTTTAGGCGTCCATCTGCAGGGGGCGGACGGGGTTCCCATGGAGGGCCTGCTGAAATAATAGATACAGGCTTTACAAAAAATACTTGAATCCTGCTGCTCAATGTGCTATATTAGATATAGGAAAACAACCGTCCACAAAGTGGTTGACCTCCGGCAAAGCTAAAAGCCTACCTTCACAGGGCAAGTGACAAGGTAGGCTTGTTTATTTTTGCTTGTGGTTCCTATCAATATAGGCAAGCAGTGCGACCAGAAAAGTACCGCCTAAAAATAACAGGCTAAATACCTCGTATGTAGTCATATGCACCACCTCCCCTCTTTTGCAAGTTTAGGGAGGCTTACCACCTTGTAACACGGTTGTTTCCTGTAACATATTATAGCACAACCTGTATACCTGGACAACTTATTTTTATCCAATTTTGAGCAGCTTTTCACCCATGGAAGGCTTTACATCTTACTATCATACGGCTATAATGTAGTTAAGGACATTCTTCTGTATGAGAAAACCTTCCGGGGAATGTACACGGAATACAAAAAGTGCATACCGGCTGACCAAATCCACATAATTTTCACAAAAAATGGCTATCCTTATAGCAGATGCACATGTTGCAAAACCATAAGGAGGCCATTTTTATGTATGACACATTTGAGATAACGAAAGTGCTGGGGCGGGAGATCCTGGATTCCAGGGGGAATCCCACCGTAGAGGTGGAGGTTTGGCTGGAAGGCGGGGCCGTAGGCCGTGCAGCCGTGCCCTCCGGCGCATCCACAGGAAAATTTGAGGCGGTGGAGCTGCGGGACGGAGGAAGACGGTACGGGGGCCTGGGAGTAAAAAAGGCGGTGGAGCATGTAAATACCATCCTGGCAGATTCCGTTGTGTTTGAGTCAGCCCTGAACCAGAAACGGATAGACTCCCTTTTAAGGGAGGCGGATGGAACGGAAAACAAGGGAAAGCTGGGGGCCAATGCCATCCTGGGTGTTTCCATGGCTGTGGCCCGGGCGGCTGCCAACAGCCTTCATATGCCCTTATTCCGGTATCTGGGAGGCATCGCCGCAAGCCAGATGCCAGTACCTATGATGAACATTTTAAACGGAGGCGTCCACGCAGACAATACTGTGGATTTGCAGGAATTCATGATTATGCCTGTAGGTGCCGAAAGCTTTCCTGAGGGCCTGCGGATGTGTGCGGAGATTTATCACACATTAAAGAAGCTTCTGAAAACCAGCGGCTATTCCACGGCAGTAGGAGACGAGGGCGGATTCGCTCCGGATTTAAAGGATACAAGAGAGGTGCTGACCTACCTGGTAGACGCCATAAAGCTAAGCGGCTACCGCCCGGGCGAGCAGATAAAAATTGCCATAGACGCAGCTTCCAGCGAGCTGTACGATGAAGAGAAGAACGTCTACTTTTTCCCGGGAGAAAGCAAGATGACCGGGAAGCGGGTGGAGCGGACAGCGAAAGAAATGGTAGAATACTACAGCAGCCTGACTGAGGAATTCCCCATCCTGTCCATTGAGGACGGCCTTCATGAGGAGGACTGGGAAGGCTGGCAGATGCTGACAAAAACCCTGGGCTCCCGGATTCAGCTGGTGGGAGACGATCTGTTTGTAACCAACACCAAACGGCTGAAAAAAGGGATTGAACTGGGAGCCGCAAACTCTATCCTGGTAAAGGTAAACCAGATCGGCACCCTGACGGAAAGCTTCGAGGCCATCCACATGGCAAAGCAGGCCGGATACACCACCGTGATTTCCCACCGGTCCGGCGAGACGGAGGATGCCATCATCGCAGACATCGCGGTGGCTGTCAATGCAGGCCAGATAAAGACAGGCGCCCCCTGCCGCAGCGACCGGGTAGCCAAATACAACCAGCTGCTGCGGATACAGGATGAGTTGAACGACAGACTCCCTTCTGAGGATCTGTAAAGCAAAGCCCTTACCGGAATGCGCCGAGGCAAAAAATCCGTCATGCCGGAGCTGCTAAAAGATGAATTGCTGCCTAAGGGTGTCAACGCTTTACAGATTCTTATGGAAAATGGGATTAAAGGTTGTATTTTCCGGGAAAGTATGCTAAAATCATGGTGTTTGACTATAGGAGGTGCAAGAAAGCATGCTGAAAGTATTATTAGTCGTGGTGTTTGTTCTTATATGTATCGCTCTGACCGTGATTGTACTGCTCCAGGAAGGAAAATCTCAGGGTCTTGGTTCTATCAGTGGTATGGCAGACAGCTACTGGGGAAAGAATAAAGGACGTTCTATGGAAGGAACTTTGGAGAAGTTTACGAAGTTTGCCGCTGTTGCGGTTCTTTTACTGGCGTTGATACTGAATATAATCTGGTAGGATACGAAACAGACACTCTTGGCAACAAGGGTGTTTTTTTCTACACAGACGGATGAGCGGCAGATGGGGAAGCTTTAAAGCGGGAAAACTTAAGAATGGGGAAACGCAGGAACTGCGTGAGAACGCTGGCGCACACGTACGCTGGCAGATATTGGAGGGAACATGACAGAGGAATTATTAAAAGAGAGAAAGAAAATGCTTGGGGAGCTGGTTCACGATAAAAACTATACCCCCATGAAATTAAAGGAATTAGCCATGCTTTTAAATATTCCCAGACACCAGAGGGAAGAGCTGAAGCAGGTTCTGGATATTCTGGTATCCGAGGGAAAGATAGGTGTTTCGAAAAAGGGAAAATACGGGAAGCCTGATGAGTTTGCCCAGGCGGGAATTTTCTGCGGCCATGCCAAGGGCTTCGGCTTTGTCACTGTGGAGGGACAGACGGAAGATATATTTATTCCGGCTGAGAAAACCATGGGAGCCATGCACGGAGATCGGGTCCAGATCACTGTGGATTCGGAAAATACAGGGCGCAGGCAGGAAGGCGCCGTGGTACGTATTCTGGAGCATGTGAATAAAACGGTGGTGGGATATTATCAGAAGAATAAAAGCTTTGGCTTTGTGCTGCCGGACAACCAGAAGCTGAGCCAGGATATTTTTATCCCTCAGGGAATGGATATGGGAGCGGTCACCGGCCATAAAGTGGTGGCAGAGATTACGGACTTTGGCGGGGACAAGAAAAAGCCGGAGGGGATAATCAAAGAGATTATCGGCCATGTCAACGATCCGGGAACGGATATTTTATCTATTATCAAGGCCTACGGGCTGCCGGAGGAATTTCCAGAGGAAGTGATGAAGCAGGCCATGTGGACACCGGACGTGGTAGACGGCAGAGAGCTGGAGGGGAGACTGGATCTGCGCCACCTTCCCACAGTAACCATTGACGGCGAGGATGCCAAGGATTTGGATGATGCCGTCACGATTTCCAGGGAAAATGAGAATCACTATACCCTGGGGGTTCATATTGCAGATGTGACCCATTATGTGCAGGAGGATTCGGCTCTGGATAAGGAGGCTCTTAAAAGGGGAACCAGCGTGTATCTGGTAGACCGGGTGATCCCCATGCTTCCCCATAAGCTGTCCAACGGCATCTGTTCCCTGAATGCAGGGACTGACCGTCTGGCCCTCAGCTGCATCATGGAGATCGACGGGAAAGGCAATGTCATCGGCCACCAGATCGGGGAGAGTGTGATTCAGGTTGATAGGCGCATGACCTACACGGCAGTAAATGCCATTGTGACGGATCAGGATCCGGAGACTATGGAGGAGTACCGGGATTTTTGCGGCATGTTCTTTCTCATGAAGGAGCTGGCGGAGATCCTCAGGGAAAAAAGAAGGCAGAGAGGCTCCATCGATTTTGATTTTCCGGAGAGCAAGATTGTCCTGGATAGCAAGGGAAGGCCTGTGGAGATCAAGCCTTATGAGCGCAATGCAGCAACAAGAATTATTGAAGATTTCATGCTTATCGCCAATGAAACCATTGCTGAGGACTGTTTCTGGCAGGAATTGCCTTTTGTGTACCGTACCCACGATATACCGGATTCGGAGAAGATGAAACGGCTGGGAACCTTTATCAACAATTTCGGCTACACCATCCGTACCCAGAATGGGGAGGTTCACCCCAAGGAGCTTCAAAAGCTGCTGGATAAGATTGAAGGTACGCCGGAGGAGGCGCTTATCAGCCGTCTGACCCTCCGCTCCATGCGGCAGGCAAAATACACCGTTGTCTGTACCGGACATTTCGGGCTGGCGGCCAACTATTATACCCATTTTACATCCCCTATCCGCCGGTATCCGGATCTGCAGATTCACCGGATTATCAAGGAGAATTTAAAGGCAGGGCTGGGAGAGAAGAGGGTTTCCCACTACGAGAGGATTTTGCCGGAGGTGGCTAAGCAGTGCTCGGCTATGGAGAGGAGAGCCGACGAGGCGGAGCGGGAGACCGACAAGCTGAAGAAATGTGAGTATATGTCCCGGTTTATGGGAGAGCAGTTTATAGGCGCCATTTCCAGCGTTACCAGCTGGGGGCTTTACGTGGAGCTGCCTAACACGGTGGAAGGCCTGGTGCGGGTCAGTGATCTGACAGAGGATTATTTTGTCTTTGACGAGGCCAACATGGAGCTGGTGGGAGAGCTGACCAATATCCGGTATAAGCTGGGGCAGAAGGTTATCGTGGAGGTGGCCGGCACGGATAAGCTGACGCGGACCATTGATTTTAAGATGATTGGAAGTCCTGAGAAGACGGAGTGATGTTTGGAGGGAGGATAGACTGGTATGGGAAAAGAATCGACGAAACTGATTGCCAACAACAAAAAGGCATACCATGATTATTTTATAGAGGATAAATACGAGGCAGGCATCGAACTGTTTGGTACAGAGGTAAAGTCCATACGCATGGGAAAGTGCAGCATCAAGGAGGCGTTTATCCGGATTGAAAAGGGGGAGGTGTATATTTACGGTATGCACATCAATCCTTATGAGAAGGGGAATATTTTTAACAAGGATCCGCTGCGGGTGCGGAAGCTTCTGCTGCACAGGGCAGAGATCAACAGGCTTTTGGCAAAGGCAACAGAGAAAGGGTATACCCTGGTGCCTTTGCAGGTATATTTTAAGGGCAGCCTGGTGAAAGTGGAGGTGGGGATGGCCCGGGGGAAAAAGCTGTATGATAAGCGGGACGACATCTCCAAGAAGGATCAGAAGAGAGAGATTGAGAGGGAGTTTAAGCAGACGTTTCGGTGAGGGACGGATGGCTGGCGGATAACCATATATCATAAAAGGGTGCTGACTGATAGACGTTGCACCCTTTATTTGCTGCTATTTAATTCTACTCTTTGATTCTGTCAATGTCTGTCAGATTAACACCACTAACATTTAAAATAGCTTTTAAAGACAGATATTTCTTTTTTAATCTGTCATATGTTTCTTTGGCATTTTCTTTTTTTGCCAATAACATATACTCTTGTATTTCCTCAAAATCGTCAATAGCTGCCTTCATAATTTCAAGACCGTTTGGCATCGGATCACCTCCCAATTATGAAAAATACTACTTGTATCATAATGTAGTATACCATAATCAAGTAGCAAAGTCTATCAACTTTCTAGCCATTTCTGAATCCCGGCATGTTACTGTTATCGCTTTTTCACATCTACCGTATCTTATTTTTTAGACGATTTGAGTCTAAAACAGAAAGGGGAATAGGGTTGCAAAAAGAGGCAGAACAGGGTATTATGGGTTTATGAATAAAAGAACTATAAAGGAGTATTAACGTGGGATTTTCAGTAAATGTAGACGTATCCGTAATCGCCGTATTCCTGCAGGGGATTTTCAGCTTTTTCTCCCCCTGTGTCCTTCCCCTTCTGCCTCTTTATATCGGTTACCTGTCAGGCGGCACCAGGACCGTGGGAGAGGACGGAAGGGTTCGCTACAACCGGGGGAAGGTTATGGGAAACACGGTGTTTTTTGTGTTTGGAATCAGCTTTGCTTTCCTTCTGTTAGGGTTGGGGATGACGGCTGTGGGAAGCTTTTTTCACCGGAACCAGCTGTGGTTTACCAGAATCGGAGGCATGTTTATCTTTCTTCTTGGCCTGTATCAGCTGGGGGTGTTCGGTTCCTCTTCGGTGCTGGGGAAGGAGAGACGGCTTCCCATCCGGCTGGATACCATGGCAGTGTCGCCGGTGGTTGCTTTTGTCATGGGATTTACGTTCAGCTTTGCGTGGACTCCCTGTGTAGGGCCTGTCCTGGCAAGCGTACTGATTATGGCGGCTTCTGCCGGTACACAGGCGGCGGGAATCCTGCTCATAGGTGTGTATACCTTAGGGTTTGTCCTGCCTTTTTTGGCGGCGGGGTTATTTGCCGCTTCTCTGTTGAATTTCTTTAAAAAGCACAATCGGGTGGTACAGTATACGGTGAAGGCAGGCGGAATCCTGATGGTGATCATAGGCGTTATGATGTTTACGGGAACCATGAGCTCTGTAAGCGGTGTGTTGTCCGGAAACGATTCTTCCGGGCCGGGGGCAGCCCAGGGGCAGGAGGAGTCCGGCCAGGGGCAGAAGGAATTCGGCCAGGGACAACAGGAAATCCAGGGGCAGCAGGAGTCCGGCCAGGGACAACAGGGAGCACGGGGGCAGCAGGAGTCCGGCCAGGGATACCAGGAGCCTCAGGGGGAACAAAAGCCTCAGGGGCAGAATGAAAGCCAGGGGGATGCCAAGTCCCGGTCGGAAGATCATCCGGAGGCCGGAGAGGACGGGCAGGCGGAACCGGTTCTGCCGCCAGCGATTGACTTTACCTTGACAGATCAGTATGGGAACACCCACACCCTGTCGGATTACCAGGGAAAAACTGTATTCTTGAATTTCTGGGCTACCTGGTGTCCGCCCTGCCGGGCGGAGATGCCGGACATTCAGAAGATTTATGATTCTTATAAGGAGAATGAGGACGATTCCCTGGTTGTCCTGGGAGTTGCAAGCCCGGGGCAGGGAAGGGAGACGAACAAAGAAGGAATCACCGATTTTCTGGAGGAAAACGGCTATACCTATCCGGTGCTGATGGATGAATCCGGCCAGGTGTTTACAAGCTACGGGGTGTATTCCCTGCCTACCACCTTTATGATCGACAAGGACGGCAATGTGTTCGGATATATAAGCGGGCAGCTGGACGAAGAGATCATGCGGGATATTATTAAGCAGACCATGGATGGGAAGCGGCGATAGAAGGAAAACGGCGATAGAAGGGAAATGAACGCAGAGATGGATTGACCGTTTTTCCATGCCTTTTTGATGGATTGTCCATGTCGTTTTTTTCATGATAATGTTATGATGAAACCACAAAAGACAACGACAGAAGTTACAAAGGGATTGTGGATTGATTTTATCAAGGAGGACAACATGAAGAAAACGAAAAAAATACTTGCACTGGCTCTTGCCGGAATGATGGCTGCATCTGCACTGGCAGGCTGCTCTGGCTCTGGCGGGAAAGAAGAGACCCAGGCCACGACAGCTCCCCAGACCCAGGCCCAGGAAACAAAAGCCCCGGAGACCAAAAAGGAGGAGGAAAGCTCCCAGGCCCAGGAAACCACAGACGGCGGGTGGGAGTATAAAGAAGCCACCCTGTCACTGCTGATTGACAACAACGTATCCTTAGACGGGCTGAACGCGGTGTGCGATTTGGCCAAGGAAAAGCTGGGCATCACCATTGAGATCGAGTACAAGGTAGACGACAGCGTGTTAAAGACCAGGCTTGCTTCCGGTGAGATGACGGATCTGCTGGTATATAATTCCGGCGCATTGCTTGGAGCCTTGAACCCTTCGGAGTATTTTATGGATTTAAGCAATGAAGCCTTTGTGGACAAATACGATGATACCTACAAAGCTTCCGTTACGGTTGACGGTGTGGTGTACGGTGTTCCCTTTGCCTCCACACAGGCTGGAGCCGTTATGTATTATAAACCGATTTATGAAAAGCTGGGACTTACAGTCCCTCATACATGGGAAGAGTTTTTAGCTAACTGTGAGGCAGTAAAGGCAGCAGGAGAGACAGCCTACATCAGCTGCACGGCGAAAAAGTCTATGACCCAGGTGCTGTTTTTGGGAGACCACTACAATGTGACTGCTGAGAATCCGGATTTTGTCAGTGCCTTTGAGAAGGGCGAGGCAAAGTATGCGACAGATCCGGCAGCATTGAAAAGCTGGAAAAAATATGAGGATGTGCTTCCCTATCTGCAGGAAGGCCACACGGCCACTACGTATGACGAGGCCTGTGATATGCTGGCTGACGGCCAGGGAGCTCACTGGATCTGTCTGACTCAGGCCTTGTCCAATATCTATTCTCTGTACGGCGAGGAGGCTGTAAACAACATCGGTGTATTCGGAGTCCCGGGAGACGATCCGGATAATCACGGATTGACTGTATGGATGCCAAACTCTCTGTACGGAAGCCTGAATTCAGAAAAGAAAGACGATATTCTGCGGTTTATGGAGTTCTATATTTCGGATGAGGCATTGAATGCCTATGCAGGCGCCATTCTTCCTGACGGTCCGTACTGTATCAAAGGGTATTCGCTCCCGGATAATTCTTATGACGCTGTCAAGAATGACATGCAGGCATATTTTGACGCAGGAAAGACTGCGGTTGCCATGGAATTTGAGACAGCCGTAAAAGGAGCAAACTGTTCTGTTACCACTCAGTCTCTGATTTCCGGGCTGACTACCGGGGATGCGGCAGCTGCGGATTATGACGAGGATTGTAAGCTGCAGGCGGTTCAGCTGGGGCTTGACTGGAAATAGGATTTAGGGGCGTATGAAATACGCCCCCTTTTTTGAAAGCAGGTGAGCGGATTGAGACAGAAAAAAAGATATTCGGGGTGGTTTATGGCTCCCACCATGGTGATTTTTATTACACTTTTCATACTCCCCCTTGTTATTTCCTTCTACTTCAGCCTTACAGTCTGGAGCTTTACGGACGTGACCTTTGTGGGACTTGAGAATTTCAAAATGTTTTTAAAGGACAGGGCTTTAAGCCACAGCCTTGTGAATACATTTGTGTATTCTTTTATGACCTGCGGTGTGAAGGTGGTGCTGGGATTTTTTCTTGCCGTATACCTGACATCCCATATAAAGCTGAAGAGGACGCTGCGCTCGGTTGTATTTTTTCCCCACCTTGTCAGCTCTGTGGCGGTGGGAATCACATTTACAGCCCTTATGCACCCGTCCAGAGGCCTGATTAACAAGGTGATTCAGTTTTTTGGCGGCCCCTCTGTCAACTGGCTGGGGGATCCTTCCATCGCGCTGTTTTCCATCATCGGAACAGATGTGTGGAAGGGCCTGGGAGTGGCGACGGTGATTTTTATATCAGGAATCCAGGCTATTGACAGGACTTACTACGAGGCGGCAGAGGTAGACGGGGCCAGAGGGCTCCAGATCTTACGTTACATCACCATGCCTCTGTGCCGCCCTGCCATGAATTCTGTCATTATCCTGGCACTGGTCTCAGGTATGAAATCCTTTGATTTAATCAAAGCTATGACAGAGGGAGGGCCGGGGACAGCTACGGAGGTCATCGCCCTGTCGGTGTACAAACAGTTTGCCGCCGGCTATTACGGTTTATCTACGGCAGGCAATGTGATTATGCTTGTGGTAATCGGATTGATCGCTTATCCCCTGCAGAAGTTTTTAATCAGTCGGGAAGACTAGGAGGCGGCACAGATGAATAAGAAAAAAATAAGATGTTATCTGGCTACGGCAGGCGGTGTGATTGCAGGATTTTTTATTTTTGTGATTCCATTTTGGTTTATGCTTGTCAATGCGTTAAAGGACAGAAAGGAAGCCAATCGGCTGAGTATCGCTTTTCCGGAAAGCATCCGCCTGGAAAATTTCACGGAGGTAATCAGGGAGCAGAATTATATGCTTCTCCGGGCGTATAAAAACAGCTTTATCCTGGCTTTTTTTGCCATTATTCTTCTGATTTTATTTTCCTCCATGGCCGGATACGTGCTTCAGAGACGGAGCGACAGGAAAATGTCTGTGGCAAATGCCCTGATCCTGGCCGGCCTTATGGTTCCGCCGGCTATCATGCCGACCATATGGGTGCTGCAGGCCCTGAAGCTTTATAAGACCATGCCGGGAATGGTCCTCATCGAGGTGGCTCTCCACACGCCCTTTACGGTTATGCTTTACCGCGGATTTATGTCTTCTATCCCGGTGGAGCTGGAGGATGCCAGCTATATAGACGGATGCTCCGGCTGGAAAACCTTCTGGACCGTAGTGTTTCCGCTGTTAAAACCGGTGAGCGCAACTGTCACCATACTAAATGCGGTTTCGGTCTTCAATGATTTTATGAACCCTCTTTATTTCCTGCCGGGAAGCAAAAATGTGACCCTGCAGCTGACGCTGTACAGCTTTATCGGACAGTTTTCCAGCTCTTACAATCTTTTGTTTGCGGATGTTATTTTAATTGTCCTGCCTATGTTAATTTTGTTCTTCCTGTTAAATGACAGGATCGTGGAAGGCATGACGGCAGGAGCTGTGAAAGGCTGAGAGGGAGGCGGGAATTCCCGCGAAAGGAAAAGGCATGCGGTTTCAGAAACGGATATTGCTTCATTACGGAATCATTCTTTTTATATCAGTGGCAGTTATCTCGGTACTTCACTATCAGTCAACACGGAAGCAGTCTTTGTCCGAAGAATATTCCTACCTTCAGACACTGGCTTCCCAGATGACCAGGCACTTAGAGCTGCAGTACAGCTCCATGGAGGAGGCGGCGGAGGCCCTTCTCTCAGATCCGGATATGCTGGATAATCTGAGGATTCTGGTAACCGTCCCCGAAGAAAGCAGCTACCGCCAGGATGCAGAGAAGAATATTAACATCAAACTGAACACATACCATATTGTGAAACGATATTACCGGGTCATAGCCTACAATCAGCTGGGGGACATTTTTGCCAGCTATGACTTTGATGAGAGGAAGGTGGCAGGTATAGTGCCTGCTGCCCAGGAGGAGCTGACATGGCAGGCCACGGGACAGAGAGGTAAATCCGTGCTGCTTGCTCCCCACACAGATCCGTGGGGGCTTAAGGAGCAAAAAAGAGTGTACAGCCTTCTTAAGGAGGTTCTGGGATATAAAACCTTTCTGGAGGTTCAGCAGACAGAGGAGAGTCTGGAGCATATTTTTTCTGTCTATGATGAGGACATACGGGTGACGGCTGTGTTCGGGGAAGGAAAGCTTTTGTATGGGACAAGGGAAAATATTCCCAGGGGATATCCGGATACAGAGCTTGCAGGAACTACAGGGGTGTTTGAGATCACCAGCCCGGCCACCAAAGCCACGGAGCTTGTGGCTTCCTCCTATTCAGATTTGACGGGAGTGACGGTTATGGTTGCGGAGAACAAAAGCGTGGTGTTCCGAAAAATGTCGGATTCTCTGTGGGTGGAGTGGGCTGCCCTTGTCCTGTTTGCAGGCCTTTTTGCGTTCTTTCTGTACCAGGCTTCCAAGTATATAGCCAGGCCTGTCAATGAGCTAAGAGAGCAGATGGAGAAGGGAAATTTTGAGAATCCGGAAGAGCAGATCCATATTGAAAACAGTATGGATGAGATCAAGGCTCTGGCAAATGCGTATGAGAGAGTCATAAAACGGCTGAGGGAATCCCTTCTGAAGGAAAAAAGCCTGTCCTATCTGCAGCTTCAGGCCCACTATGATCTTCTCCAGGCCCAGATAAATCCTCATTTTTTCCACAATGTACTGAATGTGATTTCATCCAGAGGGCTTTCCATGGGGGATGAGACTATCTGCGAGATGTGTGAAAGCCTGGCAGGAATGTTTCGCTACGCCACAGGCAACAAGGTGCGGTATGTTCCGGTCAGAGATGAGATAGGATATCTGGAACAGTACCTGTATCTGATGAAGCTGCGCTATTGCCATAAAATACAGTATTCCATAGAGGTGGAGGAAGAGCTTCAGACCCAGATGGTTCCCAAGATCGTGTTTCAGCCTGTGGTGGAGAATTCCATCAAGCATGGGTTTAACCGCCATGAGAATGTGATGGAAATCCGGATCCGGGGGAGAATAGACAGGGAGAAGAACCGGTGGGAGATGCTGTTTGAAGATAACGGTGAAGGAATCGACCAGGATACCATAAGGCAGCTGGAAGAAGGGATGGCGGCCATGAGAAGAAATATAAAAGATTATCAGGCAGATAACGGGATGGAAATCGGCGGTATGGGGCTTTTAAATGCCTACGCCAGACTGATTCTGTTTCTGGGAGATGATGTAAAGCTGACCCTTTACGGATCGGAATGGGGAACCAGGGTGGTGATATCCGCGCCGGTGGATTTGTAAGGAGCCATAAGGCTTTGAAGACATAAGCGGAGGCAGGGAGGTAAGATGTTTCAGGTTTTGGTGGTGGACGATGAGCCAAGTGCGGCAGAATATATCTGCAATATTATCCGTTTGAAATGTCCCAGGCTTACGGTTACAGCCACGGCGGAGAACGGAAAAGAAGGCCTGGAGAAATTTTTTCAGTATATGCCGGATCTGGTGATCAGCGATGTGAAGATGCCTGTTATGGACGGGCTGGAGATGATAAAAGAGATTAAGGCAGCCAAGGAGGAGACTTCGGTGATGCTTGTCAGCGGATACCAGGAGTTTGAGTATGTCAGGGCAGCTTTAAAATACGGAGTGTCAGATTACATTTTAAAGCCTATGACGCCATCCGGCTTTGCCGCGTCTATAAAGCCGGTGATTCAGAAAATGTGCCAGAGGATGTATGAGCAGCAAAAAAGGCTGGCCCGCTCCATGATTATGGGGGAAGGGGTAGACAGAGAGCAGATGAGGCGCTGCTTCCAGGAAGAGGCTTACTATGTGGCTGTCATAAGAGAAAACGGGCTGCCCAGAAGATTTACAGACACCTGGGAGCTGGAGATTATTTCCGAGCCGGAAAATACTATGTTTGTCTACGGAAGGGACGACAGGGAGGCGCTGTATATCTGCCCGGAAAAGGCGGTTTCTGCCCTGGGATTCCTTAAGTTTATAGAGAAGGAAAGCAGCCAGAAAATAAAAGAAAGCAATTTCGTGACTACGGTGATGGTAAGAGCTGCGGTTTCCCGTGAGAAGCTGGGAGAAACAGTAGAAGGAATCTATGGGGAGATGAACCGGCGTCTGTCTGTGGGAGTCACCCAGACGATTTTCATGGAGCCATCCCATGCAAGGGAGGAAGAGGAGAAACAGAAATTCCACAGAAAGGAAATCATTAAAAATGTGGAGCGGTGTCTGGAAAAAAGGGATTTCAGCCAGTTTTTTACGGAGCTTTCCGATGTTTTAAAAGAGGCGGAGGAAGGAAAATATCCCCAGCTGTATTTAGAGCAGATGACGCGCCAGATTCTTTCGAGGACAAAGCATTTTTTTAACGGGAGCCCGGATGTCCTGGAGGAAGAGCGGATGTTTGAGGATGCATTTTATGATGCGGGGACAACCGGGGATCTGCTGGAAAACCTGAAAGGAATTCTCTCCCGCTACTGGAAAAAGGATAAGGAATCGGTGAAGCTGGATTCCAGAGAGTTCCTGGATGAGATCAAAAAGTATATAGACAATAATCTGGACCAGGAACTGACAGTCCCCTCCATGTGCAGGGAATTTCATTTATCCCAGTCCTATCTGAACCTGATTTTCCGCAAACACGGCATGGAATCTTTTAACACCTATCTGAGAAATGCAAGAATCAGAAAAGCCAAGGAGATCATGGACCGCAATCCCCAGATGTTTATAAAGGATGTGGCATTGATGGTAGGGTATAAGGACCAGTTTTATTTCAGCCGCATATTCCGGGCTGTCACAGGGGTCTCCCCGTCCACTTATCCAAGAGGGTGACAGGCTTTTGTGCAACAGGGAACCGCGGATATGGCGGAAAATCAGCTGCAAGGGCAGGTGCAGGGGAGAGTTTGAGAGTACATTACAGACATAAGGGGGAGTAGATATGCTTTATCCAGAGAGACAGCAGCCATTTTCCATGAAGATTTTTGAGAATCCTCCGGCCAATTACCGGGATGTTCCTTTCTGGGCCTGGAATACGGCTGTGACAGAGGAGGATATTGATTTCTGCCTGTCTGTTTTAAAAGAAATGGGGATGGGAGGCGGATTCATCCACAGCAGGACAGGGCTGGATATTCCATATCTGGGAAAGCGATTTATGGATCTGGTAGCTTATGCCCACAAGAAGGCAGGGAAGCTGGGGTTAAAGACCTGGCTTTACGACGAGGACAGGTGGCCTTCCGGGTTTGCAGGAGGGTATGTTACGTCAAACCAGGCGTACCGTGCCAGATATCTGGTCTGGACTCTGAAGGAATATAAGGAGGGGGAGATCCCGGAGGAGTCTGAAAAGGGATCTACGGCAAAGGCCGTGCGCAGCAGCAGAAGAAGGCTTTTGGGGGTCTATCGGGTGGAGGCTGAGAACGGGTATTTAAAAGGGTATGAAAGGCTTGGCATGGAGGACGGAGGAGGAGAAAAGACCGGGGAAGACCTAGGGGAAGCCACGGAGGACGGCCTGGAAAAGGGCAGACAAAGCCTGGTATGGCGGGCATATCTGGAGGTATGCGGAGACAATCCCTGGTTTAATAACCAGTCCTATGTGGACACGCTGAACCCTGAGGCAGTAAAAGCATTTATTGAAAGTACATACGAACCGTACAGGCAGCTGGCCGGCGGGGAATTTGGAAAGGAAATCCCGGGGATTTTTACGGATGAGCCTCAGTTTACACCTATGGAGCAGGCGGGAAGCACAGAAAGCAGGGAAGAGGTGATCCTGCCGTTTACAGACAGGCTTCCCCGGATATTTAGAGAAACCTATGGCTTTGATTTGCTGGACAGGCTGCCGGAGTTGTTCTATGACAGGGAAGAGGCGTATTCCAGGGCCAGATATTGTTATCATGAGCTTGTAAGCAGGCTGTTTTCAGAAAGCTACTGCCGTCAGATCGGGCAGTGGTGCCAGGAAAACCACATTGCACTTACAGGGCATCTGATGAAGGAGCCTCTTTTGTCTTCCCAGACGGCTTTTGTGGGGGAAACCATGAGAGCCTACGCCGGGTTCCAGATTCCGGGTATGGATCTGCTCTGTGATCGAAGGGAATTTACCACAGCCAAACAGGTTCAGAGCGTGGTACGCCAGTACGGCAGGGAAGCTATGATCAGTGAGCTTTATGGGGTTACCAACTGGAGCTTTGATTTTCGCGGGCATAAGCTTCAGGGAGATTGGCAGGCGGCTCTGGGGGTTACGGTGCGGGCGCCGCACCTGGCATGGACCTCCATGGAAGGAGAGGCAAAGAGAGATTACCCGGCCTCTATCTTTTATCAGTCGCCCTGGTACAGAGAGTATAAGCTGATAGAGGACTATTTTGCCAGAATTGCCGTGCTTATGAGCCGGGGGGAGGGGATGGCCAAAATCGGGGTGATCCATCCGGTGGAGACATGCTGGCTTTTATGGGGAACCAGGGAAAAGACAAAAGGGATGCTAAAAGAGCTGGATGAGAAATTTGTGGGGCTGACAGACTGGCTTTTGGGGAACTGCCTGGATTTTGATTTTATATCAGAAGGGCTGCTTCCGGAATTGTACAAGGGCAGCCGAAAAAAGAAGTGCCGGATAGGGAAGATGTGCTATGAAGCCATCCTGGTGCCCTTTATGGAGACTGTGAAAGGTACAACAGTTGAAATGCTTAAGGAGTATGAGAAAGAGGGCGGGAAAGTAATCTTCCTGGAGAAAATTCCCGGCTGTGTGGACGGGATACAGTCAGATAAGGCAAAGGAGCTGAAGACAGACAGCAATGTTATCAGCCATTGGGGAATCAGGCTTTTGGAAGAACTAAAGGAATACCGGGAACTGGAATTGTTTTACGGAGCGTATGAGAGGGCGGAGGATCTTCTTTGCCGGATGCAGAAGGAGGGGGAGGAACGGTATCTGTTTATTGCCCATAAGTATAATCCGGAGAAAAAGGATCTGGTACAGAAAAAACGCCTGACGGTCAGGCTGAAGGGGGTTTGGAGCTGTACACGGTTAAACCCTATGGACGGAACCTGTGTTGGGCTGAAGCACTGCCGGTATACAAAACAGGAGACGGAATTTTCTGTGGACTGGTATGAGCATGACAGCCTTCTTTTGATGATGAAGCCAGGGGGAAAAGAGGCGGAATGCTTGCGGGAACCGGGGGATGAGGCAGAAAAGGACGGAGGGGAGAGAAGAGAGATGCCTGTCCCCAGCCGTTGTCCCATAACCCTGCAGGAGCCCAATGTTCTGGTTTTGGATATGCCGAAGTATTCTTTTGACGGGCAGCCCTGGCAGGAACCGGAGGAAATCCTGCGGCTGGATAATAAGCTGAGAAAGATGCTGGGCTATCCCTTACGCACAGAGGCCTGGGCCCAGCCATGGGCAGCAAAGCAGCAGGCGCAGGGGGAAGGTGCAGGCCTGGGGGAGAAGGCAGGTTTTGGCTGGAAGGAAGGCCTGGGAGAGAAGGCAGGCTTCGGCTGGAAGGCAGGCCTGGGGGAGAAGGCAGGCTTCGGTTGGAAGGCAGGCCTGGAAAAGGAGACAGGATACTATAAGAAGGCCCGGTGCCTGGAACTGTGCTATGAGATCTGGTCGCTGACAGAGGTGGAGAATGTGGAGGCAGGGCTGGAGCAGTCGGAGGAGTGTACTTTGTACTGGAACGGAGAGAAAAAAAGCCAGGAGGAAACCGGATGGTACGTGGACAGAAAGATAAAAACCCTGTCTCTGGGAAGGCTAAAGGCAGGGAGGAATGAGCTGCGGATTGTCAGGAACTTCCATGAAGGCGCCAACCTGGAGGCTGTGTATCTTCTGGGAGATTTCGGGGTCTGCGTAAGGGGCCGGAGGGCAG
This sequence comes from uncultured Hungatella sp., assembly GCA_910585435.1. Classification (GTDB taxonomy): domain Bacteria; phylum Bacillota; class Clostridia; order Lachnospirales; family Lachnospiraceae; genus UBA3402. Next base: position 36,556 of record CAJUEJ010000022.1, read on the forward strand.
TGGTGACAGAGCCTGTCAGAGAGCTGGACTTCGGTGACTGGACGGTTCAGGGACTTCCGTTTTATGGAGGCAATGTAGTTTACCACCTGGAAACAAAAGGGGACGGGAAGGAGGCAGAGATAGAAATCAGCCGTTTTACCACGCCTCTTGTCACAGTGGATATGGAAGGGGAAAAGAAGGGGAGCATCGCTTTTTCTCCATACAGGCTGAAGCTTGGAGTGATTCCTGAGGGAAGGCATGGGATCCATATCACTGCTTTCGGAAACAGGGTGAATACCTTCGGGGCGCTGCACAACTGCGATATGGAGGACAATACGTCAGCACCGGATTACTGGAGGACAAAGGGCTGCAAATGGTCCTATGAATACTGCTTAAGGCCCTCCGGGATCCTGAAGACACCGGTTTTGCGGAAAATAATTTGACATTTTTCTGAAATTATGCTAATCTATATGTAGCCTCAGATATTTTACAGGGGGCTGTACTGGTTTCGACAGGGATCATGCAGCTGGTGAAGCTATCCCCATGCGATGGGTTAAATGGCAAAATTAAAATTAAACGCTGAAGATAATTTAGCATACGCTGCTTAATTGCAGCCGTCAGCCTTAGTGCACTCACACATTAAGAAACTGGCGTCGACTATGTGAGAAACGACGTATGCAAAGCTTTGCGCATATGGGCGTATGATGAAGCTACTGAAACCGTCAGAATGTTAGTCTTCGGGCGGCAGAGGGAATGAAAAAGGACTAACTATGATAGTAGAAGAACAGGGAATTGGTTTTTGGACACGGGTTCAAATCCCGTCAGCTCCATTGAGAAGTGCTTGAAAATGCTTGTTTTCAGGCATTTTTTTTGCTTTATATAGCAATAAATGATTTAATAATTGCTTGTTTAGCATGGTTCCCTACTGAAAGTTTGCCATTTCCTAAATTGTGTATTATAATAAGACATCTTATAGTAAATAAATTCATAGAATTACTCTCAGAATCACAGAAAGAGTCAGAACAAAATTCAGAAGAGTGGAGAGAAGTAATGCAGTACAGATATGATAATGAATAATTTTCAGATAAAAAATTCTTGAATTAAGTCAAACTTTTATAGTCCGGCCGTCACTATTGGTAGTAGTGGCGGCACTTTTCTTCCCTTGAAGACCGTATAACAAAGGCCAGCACTTTGCCATGATAGTCTCTTTTTTTATTGCCTTTAAAGCGTACAAATTGTTGCTGATAAATTCAAAATGTGTAAAATCCTGACAAGCGGGCCGGGGGGGTATAATGACGTAAATTCTACAAAAAACATGTTTTTAGGAATCGTTTTTCAGGTCTGTCCTGGTGATATATGTTAGGAGAAAGTATCTATGAGCGACAAATTAGGAAATCGAATCAGGCAGTTAAGACAAAGGGCAGGCATGACTCAGTCAGAGCTGGCCAGAGGTTTAAATGTTTCTCCTGCATTGATTTCTGCCTATGAATTGGGAGAACGAAAGCCCGGTTTGAAAAGCCTGACGCAGCTGGCGGACTTTTTTCAGGTTTCGTCAGACTATTTGCTTGGAATAAACAGCTCCTGTCTTCAGGGGATGGATGATCTTACGTATGAGGAAGCCCTGGCAGTGCAGACATTTATCGATATGCTGCGGGGAAAGAAGGCAAACTTTCAGTGATATGTACTGTCGAAGGCTCTCTATACCTGTCTTTGGAGCAGGTTCTCCGGGAGTATATTGACAGCAAAAGGAGGAGCAGGATGAGATGGAGAAAAAGCGTGTATACATGTGTGTCAAGAGGGTGCAGGACATCCTGTTGTCTGTGCTGGCGCTGGTATTTCTCTCCCCTCTGCTGCTTTTGATTGCGTTGGCAGTGGTGCTGGATGATCCAGGGGGCGGCCCTATTTTCTCCCAGATCCGCTGCGGCAAGGGAGGAGAGCTGTTCCGCCTCTATAAATTCCGTACTATGTGTGTGGACGCGGAGAAACACCTGGAGGAGCTGCTGCCGTATAATGAGATGACCGGACCGGCATTTAAGATTCATAATGATCCCAGAATCACCCGTCTGGGGCATTTTTTGCGGTCTACAAGCCTGGACGAATTGCCTCAGCTGGTCAACATTCTGAAAGGAGATATGTCCATTGTGGGGCCCCGGCCTCCTCTGTTAAGAGAAGTTAAGGAGTACACTGCCTACCAGAGGCAGAGGCTGGCAGTTACCCCCGGGCTTACCTGTTTCTGGCAGGTGAGCCCCCAGCGCAACCAATTAAGCTTTGATGCATGGGTGGAGTTAGATCTGCGCTACATACGGGAACAGAGCTGGCTGCTGGACTGGAAACTGATTTTTCAGACAGGCAGGGCGGTTCTTCGAAGAGAAGGCCTGTAGGAAACAGAAACAGGGAGTTTCCCAGAGTACTTACAGGCCTGACAGGAGGTTTTAACATGCAAAAGAATAAAAGCAAGAAAGGCCGGCCTAAGGCGGCCAGGACAAAAGGGAAAAGGCGGATATTCCTGTGGGGGCTCTTGGTGATCGCTCTGCTGGCCTGCGGCGGGCGCTGGCTGCTTTCAGACCGGCTGGAAACCACATTTTACCATGTGTACTCCCCGAAAGTGACGGAAGGAGAAAACATCCGGGTTGTGGTTCTGTCAGACCTGCACAATGGGGAGTTTGGCCTGGGAAATGCAGAGCTTCTGGAACAGATCAGGGCTCTTGGGCCGGATGTCATTGCCGTGGCAGGCGACATGGTTAACTCAGACGAGGATAATCTGGATATAATCCTGACCCTGTGCAAAGGCCTGGTTGAGATTGCCCCGGTTTACTATAGCCCGGGCAACCATGAGAGCAATTTAATGTATGAAAAAGGAAGTCCCATAGAGAGCCTGCTTCTGGAGCAGGGGGTTCATGTGCTGGTTAACCGGGCCGAGGAGGTGACAATCCACAGGGCCCCTCTTTTAATCGGCGGACTGACCACATCCACGGAGGGCTATGAGGAGTATGGCGCCCAGTTTTTTGACGAGTATGAAAAAAGCGGCATGTTCAAACTGCTTATCGCCCATTACCCCAGCCTTTACTACGAATATCTGGCAGACGGCCATGTGGATCTGGGTATCAGCGGCCACTACCACGGCGGACAAATCCGGCTTCCGGTCATAGGCGGCATGTATCACGGAGACACAGGCCTGTTTCCCAGGTACAGCGGAGGAATGTACAGCCTTCCCCACAGCACCCTCTTCGTCTCCAGAGGCATGGGCGGCCACAGCAGGCTTCCACGGGTTAATAACCGGCCTGAACTGGCAGTCATAGATATCAACGGCCGTCAGGATACCCAATGAAAGGAGTGATAACAAAATGATTCTGGTATGTTTCATAGTTCCGGCACTGATTGTGTGCCTGGTAATATTGTATGCAGTGCTGATTGGGCGCTTCTTCCTGATAAAATCCAAGATCCCGGTTTTGGGCTTTAAAGGCGTGCTGAACCGCACGGCAGGAAGACGGCGAAAACTGGCGGCGATGGGAGCCTTGTTTTTTATAGTCAGCTTTGGGGCCCAGGTAGCTGTGGATCTCTGGGCTCCCGATATGCTGATGGTATTCAACTACGAGGAGGCGGCCAGAGGGCAGAACCCCAATGTTACCCGGTTTAACGAATCCAACATCCTCTCGGAAAGTATTCTGGAAAAGGTGATTCAGCGGGGCAGCCTGGGCCTTACGCCGGAGCAGCTGTCCAAAGCTTTAAGCATCTCTACCTCTCTGGATTCCAAAAAGCTGGATGTCACCCAGGAGTCTGACCTGAAAATCTCCACCGAGTACAAGGTCCGCTGTGATGAGAAGGTAGCCTTCCATGGCACGGATCCAAAGACAGTGCTGAATCTTCTGGCCGATGTGTACTGGGAGGAATTTGTACTCCGCTATGGGGAAAACGACAGCATACTGGACCTGTCTTTCGACGGAATGGAGGGTATGGAGTATCTGGACGTAAAAGATTATCTGGAGATGCAGGCCAACAAGCTGCGCAACTATCTCCCCAGCTACAGCAGCGAGAGCAGCAGCTACCGGGCAAAGGACAGCGAGGAGACCTTTTCTTCCCTGTCTGAAAAGATCGGCAATTTTATTGACATTGAACTGGAACGCTATGAGGCCTTTGTCCTGGAAAACGGCCTGTCTCAAAACAGGGACACCTACCAGTCCCGGATGCAGTACGCCAATCACCGCCTGGACACTTTGCAGAGAAAGGACATGGCGGCCCACGACGTGCGGATTGAGGCCATCAATATGTACAACGCCTATATGACCCGTTTTGTGCTGATTCCCACCTATGACACAGATAAGGAATTTTACATGTCCAAGACCAAGGTAGGCGTGGACTACTTCGCCGACGAGGCCGAGGAGCATCTGGAATCCGCCACCAAGCTGGTGGAGGAGGCACAACACAACACATATGCCTCCGCCCAGGTGGGCAGGGCCAATCCCTCTTCGGCGGTCCGCGAACAGGCAGACCGGCAGATTCAGGCTTTGAAAGCGGAACTTATGAACCTGGCAGCCCAGAGCCGGCAGCTTTGCAGCGATTACGTCAAGGAGAAGCGGGACGGTTATATCCAGATGAGCTTTGACAAACCTCCTGTCCTTTTCAGGGCTGTGATTGCACTGTTTATGACAGGCTTGTTTCTCATCGCATGGAGCGGGAAAGCCATTCTGGAACCTTTCTGGCGCCAGTACCGGGGAGAGCGGACTGCCCCGCGGGAAAAGAGACAGGAAAGTGAAAACAGAGAGGAGGCCAAGGCATGAGAGAACTGGATGTGTTCCGATATCTGAAAAAATACAGGGCTGTGATTGCAGGAATATCTGTACTGGCAGGAATCCTGTTCTACATAATTGCCCGGTTTTCCATTCAGCAATATACAGCTGTCACAGTGATTGAGTACACCGGCAGCCGGGCAGAAGAGGGATATTCTACCGACGGGAAGAAAATCGACACCACGGAACTATACGCCACAAACCTGGTGGCCCAGGCGTTAAAGAACCTGGACGCAGACTCCGGGGAGGCAACCATTGACAAGATCCGTATGAATATCCATGTGGAGCCGATTATCACAGAGGAGGATCTGCTGGTGCAGCAGTCTAAGCTGGACAACGGCGAGGAGGACTATGAGCTGAATCCTACCCGGTATGTGGTGTCCTTCAACTGCGGCGTCGGCAACGGCAAAGAGTATCCCAGAAAGGTTCTGAATCAGATTCTTCAGGAGTATGCCGCCTACTACGGCAAAACCCATGTGAATACCTCCCTGGCTGCCAATCCGGTCAGTGATATTACCTCCAAGGGCTACGATTACCTGGAGATGGCGGAAGTCATGGATGATACGTTAACCAATATTACCCGGCATCTTACAGATAAGATTGAGTGGAACGGTGAATTCCGCTCCAGCCGGACGGGACGCAGCTTCCAGGATCTGAAGGACGAGTTTCAATTTATTCAGGATGTGGAGGTGCGGCAGCTGTTCTCTGAGATTCTGGCAGGCCGGATCACCAAGGATCGGGATCTGCTTCTGGAGAAATACCGGAACCGGAACAATGACCTGTCCATTGCTAACAATGCCGCGGCTTTTGAGATTGAGAAGATACGGGGCATCATAAACGCTTATGAAAATGCCATGGGAGAGTTCAGCACCCCTGTGGTCAGTGACGACGGAACGGAATCCGGGAGCCTGCTTCAGAACAATGTGCTGCCGGATGTCTATGACGACTGGAACCGGGATGAGGACGGAGAATGGACCCCGGTGGACAGGACTGCCCAGTATGACCAGCTGCTGATGAAATATATTGAGGATCGCACCTTCTACGAACACAACGTGATTGACAGCGATTACAACAATTATATCATCAGCGTGTTTACCGGGGCTCCTGCCTCCTCCTCTGAGGAAAGCCAGAACAACATCCAGGCCGAAATCGCCCGTCTGGCGGAAAAAATAAATGCACTCCAGTCTGTCTACTATGAGACCAACGATGAGTACAACGAGTATCTGGGCGCCCAGAACATCATGATGCTGTCCAGCGTGCGGGTGACAGAACGGTTCCCCATCCAGATTTTTACGGTGCTTATTGTGGTGATCTTCGGTGCGCTGGGCTGTGCCGGCGCGGCGCTGTTTGGAAGGATCGAGGACTTTATCGAGTACTATGCCTTTACCAACAAGGTGGACGGCCTGCCGAACCGGGCCAAGTGCGATCAGTATATCACCCGGCGGGAGCGGCGGCCTGTCCCGGGAAGCTTTGCCTGTGTTGTGTTAAAGATTGCCAATCTGCAGATGGAAAATGCCCGGCTGGGCCGGGAGGCCGGCGATCGGATGATAAAGGATTTTGTGGAAATTATCACCTCTGTATTTGTGCCCTCTGACAAGGTTTTTGTCGGCAATAACGGGGCAGGCCAGTATCTGATCTTCGCAGAGTCCATGGACAGGGAACAGGTGACTGCCGCCCTGTTCCAGATCGGTATCGTGCTGAACGAGAGGGCCCAGGAGCGGGGCTACCATATGGATGTGAAAAATGGATTTGCCTGCGGGGAGGAGGAGCAGTGCTTCTATATCCGGGAGCTTTTGTCCATTGCCATGAAGCGGGCAGGGGATGGGCATGCCTCTGACAAAGAGGAAAAGACGGTGGCTTAGGAAAAACAGGAGGATAAAGGGATTGATCTCGATAATATACATGTTGCTGGCAACTGCCATGTTTTTTCTCCAGGATACTTATTTTGTGGTGGCCGGCATGGAGCTTAGCCTTAAAAATCCCTGCGGGCTGGCGATTCTGTTCCTGGCCTTAATAAACCTTATAGCGACGGTGCGGCTGGACCGCCTGTTTCTCCTGATCCGCCACACGGCGGTTCAGGCACTGCCTTTTTTGATTCCGCTGGTCTTTTCAGCCGTAATCTGGGTAAGTACAAGGGCGGACAGCGCCACGGTTGTGAATGGCGTTTCTATGATTTTTCCCCAGCTTTTATCAGTTCTGGTGGCGTCGGCCACTTTGTATCTTTTTGGAGAAAAAGGAATCTGGTACTGTCTGGGAGCCATGTGCGCCGCAAATTTCATCAGCGTTCTGGTGGTTATCTATACAGGAGGGCTGGGTTCATTTCTCCAGGAATTTTATACTCTTATAGTTACCTTCAGCAGAGAGACAGGCCCTTTGATGGCACAGCTGGAAACCCATGACCTGACCTTTGCCTTTGGCCCTTTCCTCATGTATCTTCTGCTTCACTGGAAGACTTCCCCCCATCCCAGGCTCTGGCTGATGCTTGTGTCCTTCTTTTTCCTGGTGGGGCTGAAGCGGATCGCATTTCCCGCCTTAGCCCTGGGGGTTGTGGCAGCACTTCTTTTAAGGCAGCTGCCTCAAAAAGCCGCCAGGCAGACGGCCATGTGTGCAGCCGTGGCTATGATGGCAGTCAGCTTTCTTTATATTGCAGGAATTCACAATGGCCTTTTTGAATATCTGGAGGCCCATGGACTGGACACCAAAGGGCGGATCCGGCTGTTTGCCAATGTGGCGCCTTACTATGAAATCAGCTTTACCTACACAGGCCTGGGAACCGGGTTTGAGCGCATGGTGGAATGGATGTCAGGGGCTGTACAGGCTGTTCCTCTCCGCACCCAGACCCAGATTCACAACGATTTCCTCCGCATGTATCTGAACATCGGCTTTTTTGGGTACTGGGTCTGGCTCTGGAGCTGGCTGCCTGCCCGTCTGGGCTACTGGTTCCGTCAGGGAGGAAAGGACGGGGGATGTCTTTTTCTGGGCATCTGTGTCTACTGCTTTGTGCTTTACGCCACGGATAACACAATCTATTATCCCTATACCATAGTCGCCTGTACCCTGATTCCCATGGCCTGCGGTTTTGATGTCCAGGCAAAAGATGCACTTGCAAGGCGCTGTGCCCAGTGGAGTGGCAGGGAGGAAAGGGAGGCCGGCCAGGACGGGGCCGGCTTATAAAAGTGAACGGATATGAAACATAAAAAAATGCGGATATGCTTTGCGGCATCCTCTGGCGGGCATCTGGCGGAGCTGATGCTTTTGCGCCCTCTGATGGAGTGCTATGACAGCTTTCTGGTTACGGAGAAGACATCTTACAAGATTGACGCCCAGGATATGCGCTGCTATTTCCTTGTGCAGATCAACCGGCGGGAGCGGTCATTTATCCCCAGGCTTATAGTCAATACGTTTCGCTCCTTAAAAATCTATATGGCGGAGCGGCCGGATGTGGTGGTCTGCACAGGGGTACTGGCCACTGTGCCACTGTGTCTCATTTGCAAGCTGTTTGGGAAAAAACTGATCTATATCGAATCCTTTGCAAAGGTGAAAAGCCCAACCATGACAGGGAAACTGCTGTATCCCTTTGCGGATCGGTTTTATATCCAGTGGCAGGAGCTGCTGGCATTTTATCCAAAGGCCATATGGGTGGGCGGTATTTATTGAGGAGGGCTGTATGATATTTGTGACAGTGGGGTCTCAGAAGTTTCCTTTTGATCGTCTTATAAAGAAAGTGGATCAGATGATTGGGGCCGGCCTTATAAATGAGGAGGTTTTTATCCAGACAGGGACCAGCGGGTATGTTCCTGCCTGCCCCCACCAGGCATTCTGCGGACAGGAACAATTCGCAGGACTGATGAAATCCTGCGATATCCTTATTACCCACGGCGGCGCAGGTACCATGGCAGGCGCGGTGAAGCAGGGAAAGAAGGTGATCGCGGTTCCGCGGCTGGCCCGGTACGGGGAGCATGTGGACGACCACCAGACAGAGCTGGTGTTGCAGCTTCACCAGATGCATCTGCTTCGGGCCTGTCTGGATGTGGAACAGCTGCCTGACAGTCTTAAGGGCCTGAAAAGCCATGGCTTTGACAGTTTTCACTCCAACACCGGGAACTTCCTGGCTTCTCTGGATGCATACATCCGTACGCTGTAAGCAGGAGGACAGTATGAAAATATTGGAGATCGGTCCCAGTGAAATACATGCCCGGGGCGGGATGGTCCAGGTTATCCGGGATATCCGGGAGAGTGGCAGGCTGGGGCAGGAGTTTGAGATTGACAGCTTTCCTTCCTATATAGATGGAAGGCTGCCGGTGCGGCTTTTGTATTCTGTCTGGGGATACCTTCGGTTTCTTTTTTGTTACCGGAAGTACGATCTGTTTCATATCCACACGGCAGAGCGGGGCAGCACCTTCCGGAAAAATTTTTACCTGCGCACGGTGAAGAGGGCCGGAAAAAAGGCGGTCATCCATGTACACGGCGCGGAGTATCTGGCCTTCTATGACAGTCTGGGCGGCTGGAGGAAAGGGAGCGTGGACGGATTCTTTGGCCGGGCGGATTTGGTGCTGGCCCTGTCTGATAGCTGGAAACGGGAGCTGGAGGGCAGGTTTTCCATGAAGGCCTGCCAGACCCTGTATAACGGTGTGGATCCGGAGAAGCTGCGGCCGGCAGTCTCGGAACCGGAAGGGTGCCGGAACGTATTTCTGATGCTGGGCAGGCTGGGGGAACGGAAGGGAACGTATGACCTTATAGACGCCATGGAGCTGGCTCTCAGGCAGAATCCTGAGCTGAGGCTCTGCCTGGCAGGAGACGGCGAGGTGGAGAAGGTCCGGGCCCTGGTAAAGGAAAAAGGGCTGGATAAGAATATTTCGGTACCTGGGTGGATAGATGAGAAGGAAAAGCTGAGGTACCTGAGGGATGCGGCCACAGTGGTCCTGCCATCCTACCACGAAGGGCTGCCTGTGGCGATCCTGGAGGGGATGGCGGCAGGCAAGGTTATTATCAGTACGGCTGTGGGTGGGATTCCGGAAGTGGTGGGAGAGGAAAACGGTATCCTGATAAAGCCAGGGGATGTGCCTGCCCTGGCAGAGGCCCTGCTGCGGTGCAGCAGGGATGTAGAGGGGCTTAGAAAGATGGGGAAAAGGAACCGGAAAAGAGCAGAGCAGGAATTTGGCATCCGGCGGATGCATGGACGGCTGGCCGGGTATTACAGACAGGTCATGGACCAGGGAGGTGTCTGATATGGAGCGGGAAAGACCTCTGATCAGCGTCATCGTGCCGGTATATAATGTGGAGGACTATTTGGAGAGGTGTCTGGATTCCCTTCTTATGCAGACGTATCCCAGGATAGAGATCATCCTTGTGGACGATGCCTCCCAGGATAAAAGCGCCGCCTTATGTGATGGGTACGCGGCCAGAAACAAGCAGGTGCAGGCCGTCCATTTTCCAAAAAACCGGGGGCCGTCGGCAGCCAGAAACCAGGGAATCCTCCAGGCACAGGGGGAGTACATCTCTTTTGTGGATGCTGACGACCAGGTGGAGAAGGAGCTGCTGGAAAAGCTGTATGAAAGCATGACGGAGACGGGAGCGCAGATTAGCGCCTGCGGGGCCGACGGCATTGAACTGAAACAGGGCCCTGCCGCTGTCTATGGCCAAAGGGAGGCTGTCTGTTGTCTGGCCCGGGGGTTCCCCTTTAACCTTGTACCCTGGGGGAAGCTATACTGCGCCAGGCTGGTGAAAGAGAATCTTTTTAGAGAGGATATTTTTTACAGCGAGGATCTGCTGTTTTTATATTCTGTTCTGAAACAGGTCAGCCGGGTCAGTTACCGGCCGGACATTCTCTATCACTACACCAGGAGGGAGGGCAGCCAGATGCACAGCGGCGCCAGTGAGCGGAAGCTTACGGCTTTTATGGCCCAGGATTTTGTCTGCAGGGAGGCTGAAATGTATTTTCCGGAGGCTGCAGAGGATTTTCACCTTCTGGCCCTGGAGGCCAACCGCTGCCTGGCTGTGCTGACTGTGAAAGAGGGAGGAGAGGATGTCAGGACCCTTGCATACCTGAAGCGGATTCAGGAGAATACCCGGCAGCATTTCAGCTTTCGGAGTCTGGCCCGCATCCCCAGAATGAGGGATGGGGCGGCACTGCTGGCTCTGTGTGCCAGCCCAAGGGGATTTTGGGCGGCAGCGGCGGCATTTACCTGGGTGAAAGGATTGGGAGGCTGTTTGAGATGGAAGAGAAAAGACCGCAAATCAGTGTGATTGTGCCTGTGTACAATGTAGAGGAATATGTGGAAAAATGTCTGGCTTCCCTGGCGGCCCAGACCTACCCTGCCATAGAGGTACTGGTGGTGGACGATGGCTCCACAGATGGCAGCGGCAGTATCTGCGATGCCTGGGCGGCCGGGGACAGACGGTTTCAGGTCATACATTTTGCAGAGAACCAGGGGATTTCCGCCGCCAGAAACCAGGGAATCCGGCAGGCATCAGGAGCTTATATAGCTTTCGTGGATTCCGACGATTATGTGGAGCCTGGCTTTTTGGATGTTCTGTACCGTGGGCTGACAGAACATCACGCGGATGTGAGTATCTGCGGAAATGAGGGACAGCATCTAAAAGATAGCCCCGCCCAGGTGCTTTCTCCAGGGGAAGCGGCTGTTTGCCTGGCCCGGCGTTCTCCTTTTCTCTGGAACGCGTGGGGGAAGCTTTTTCCGGCAGAGATGGTGAAGGAGATTCTCTTTGACAGGCAAATCCGCTGCGGGGAAGACATTTTATTTTTTTACCGGATTTTAAAGAGGGTCCGGCGGCTGGCCTATGTGCCGGACAGGCTTTACCACTATGTCTATCGGCAGGGAAGCCTGATCAATGACGGTGTGACAGAGAAGCGCTGCAAGGTGCTTTCTGTCTTGGACAGGGTTTGTGAGGACGGGGCCGCCGATTTTCCGGAAGCAGAGGCCTGTTTTCGCCAGGCAGCCATGGATACGGCTGCCCGCCTGGCTATGGAGGTGATTGAGGAGGGTGCGGACGGAAGTGCCAGGGACTATCTGAAGCGGTTTAGGGATGTGGTGCGGCGTCATGTAAGCCTTAAGGCGCTGGTCCTCTCTCCGGATATAAAGACCCTGGCGGCGGAGCTGGCCCTCTGTGGGGGAGTACCGTTTTTTAAAGTGATGGCAGCCGCTTACCAGATTATAAAGCCTATAGGCAAAAACAGGACGGGGTGACAAAAAAACAGTGGACAGAGCAGAGCCTATAAAGAAAAATTTAAAATTTGCCATGGCCGGAGAGCTTCTCTTGGCTGCGGTTAAATTTTTGTCTCGCCGGGTATTTATTGTCCTGATGGGAAGGGAATATCTGGGGCTTAACGGGCTTTTTATGGATGTGCTTTCTGTTCTTTCTCTGGCGGAGCTGGGATTTGGCGTCTCTGTCACCTACAGTCTCTACCGTCCTGTGGCCCGGGGGGACAAGGAGATGATTAAATCCCTGATTCGTCTTTACCGCAGGGTTTACCGGGGGGTGGGCCTGGTGGTTTTCGGATTGGGTTTGTGCCTGACCCCTTTTCTGGGTTTTTTTGTGAAGGAGATGCCAGGAGATATTCCCCATATTCCCTTTTTCTATGTACTGAACCTGGTAAATACCAGCATATCCTATTTTTTTTCTTATAAATCCACCCTCCTGTTTGTGTATCAAAAGAAATACATAGAGACCGGGATCCGGGCCGCCGTGTCGCCGGCTGCTGCCGGGGCACAGATGGTGGTGCTGTATCTGACCAGGAATTACCTGCTTTATCTGTACCTTGCCATAGCAGCTACGGTGGTACAGAATCTTGCCGTCACGGTGAAGGCAAACCGGATGTTTCCTTACCTGCGGGAGAAGGATATCCGTCCCCTGCCTGGGGAGGTATTAAAAGAAATCGGCCGCAACGTAAGGGCCATGATGCTTCACCGGATCGGGGCCGTGGCTGTTTTTAATACGGATAATCTGCTGATCTCCCGGTTTGCAGGGCTGGCGGCGGCAGGGCTGTACTCCAACTATATGATGATTCGGGGATTTCTGAACATTGTAGTCAATGCGGTGTTTGACGCCATCACGCCTGCCCTGGGGAATCTGACTGCCACGGAGACAGAGGAAGGCAAGAGAAAGGCATTCCGCTGCCTGTTGTTTTTCTCCGCATGGCTTTTTGGGTGGATGAGCATCTGCCTGTTTTGTCTTTACGATCCTTTTATCAACATATGGCTTGGGGAAGGGTATCTGCTGTCCAAACCGGCGGTGTTTTTGATCGTCTTGAATTTCTATGTAAACGGCATGCGCAATCCGGTGAACAATACCAAAGGTGTTCTGGGGCTTTTCTGGGATGACCGGTATAAGTCCATTGCCGAGGCGGTTTGTAATCTGGTGGTCTCCGTGGCGCTGGCCCGGAGACTGGGGATTGAGGGCGTTGTGGCCGGAACCCTTCTCAGCACCCTGGCTTTCCCGTTCTGGTGTGAGCCTTTTGTCCTTTGCCGCCGGGGACTGCATATGCCTGTGGGCCCCTATTTTGTAAGGTATGGGATGCATCTGACAGTTGCTGCGGCTGCCGGGATACCAACATGGATTCTGTGTGGTCTGACAGGCGGCGGCGCTGCCGGCTTTCTATTGAAAATTTTCATCTGTGCTGTGATTCCCAATCTGATTTTTTTGTGCTTATACTGGCGGACTAAGGAGTTTGTATTTTTTAAAGACGGGGTGAAACGTATGGTACAGGGTGGCGGGCAGTGAACGAAAATTTTACAATTTTATAAACGCAATAGAAGAGCGGTCTCGGAAACTCCCTTGCACCCATCTTTGCGGCTGATTTTCCGCCAGAAGCACCCAAATTTAATCAACGTACGTTCCACGTACGCCTCTTAAATTTGTGCACTTCTGACAAAAAATCATCTCACAAATCTGGGTACAAAGAGTTTCCGAGACCGCTCTAGAAATAAGAGGGAGGACGTGGTATAATAAATAGATATAAGAGAAGCTGTGCAAAAGGAGGTAAATGATATGCCATCAAATGAAAAAGAATATAACGGTATTTTATTTGATCAGCTGTCGATCTTAGAGCGAATCGAGGCTGTGACAGACGATGAAAAAGCGTTAAAGCAAATAGCAGTGGAGCGGCGGCAGATTGAGAGAAAGCTATATCAGAAACCGCTTCTTGTAAGTGAATAAGCCTGTGTGTCAAAAAAACAGCTGCATCGTGATACGAAAATGATGGCAGCTGTTTTTTAACGATTTTTTAATATTGTTTATGCCAAAACCTGATTCAGGGTCTCAAACAGCTTCTCAATGTCTATAGGCTTGGCGATATGTCCGTTCATGCCGCACCGCAGGGCTTCCTGCCTGTCTTCCTCAAAGGCGTTGGCAGTCATGGCCAGAATCGGAACGGATGCCAGCTCCTTATTCTCCAGGTTCCGGATGATCCTGGTGGCCTCATAGCCGCCCATGACAGGCATCTGGATATCCATAAGCACCAGCCTGTAATATCCAGGCTCAGAGTTTTTCAGCATGTCTACAGCCAGCTGCCCGTTGCTTGCGATTTCTGTGGAGAATCCCGCCTCGTTCAGGATAGCAGCTGCGATCTCCTGATTCAGTTCATTGTCCTCTGCCAGCAGAATACGGCCTGTATGGAGAACCGTGCTTTTCTGGTCAGCGTCAGAGTCAGTGGTTTCTTCTGCATTTACGATAGAATACAGGCAGCTGCGAAGCTCGGACAAGAACAGAGGCTTGCTGCAAAAGGCAGTCACACCGGCATCCCTGGCTTCCTCTTCGATATCAGACCAGTCATAGGCTGTCAGGATGATAATGGGAACATCTTTGCCTGTCTCTTTGCGGATCCTCCGGGCAACCTCCACGCCGTTCATGTCAGGTATCAGCCAGTCAATGATATAGACATGGTAATTGTTGTTGCGGGTCACGGCCTGACGGGTACGCAGAACCGCCTCTTTTCCGGACAAGGTCCACTCTGCCTGCATGCCGATCTGCTGGAGCATATAGGAGACGCTGTCACAGGTGTTGAAATCATCGTCTACGATAAGGGCCCGGCAGTTTTCCAGTTCCGGAATTACCTGAGATTCCTTGGACTCGGCGTGGAGGCGGAAGGGGAATGAGACGATAAACTCCGTTCCCACACCCTGCTTGCTTTTTATTTCGATGGAACCGTTCATCATATCCACAATATTCTTGGTGATAGCCATCCCAAGTCCGGTTCCCTGGATCCCGCTGATGGTAGAATTCCTTTCCCGCTCAAAGGGTTCAAATATGTGGGACACGAATTCCTCGCTCATACCAATACCTGTATCTATAATATGGAACTCATAGTTGGCATAATCCGCGGAATAAGTCTTTTTTTCTGTGATACGCAGAGTCACCGTACCGCCTGCGCTGGTATACTTGATGGAATTGCTCAGGATATTCAGGAGAACCTGGTTTAGCCTGAGTCTGTCGCAGTAAATTTCCTCATCCAGCACATCCACTACATCCATAAACAGTTCCAGCTGCTTGGCATGGACATCTGCCTGTATAATGCTGTGGAGCCCGTGTAAAATATCCGGCAGGAGGCATAGCTCCTCATCCAGATGAATCTTTCCGCTTTCAATACGGCTCATATCCAGAATATCATTGATCAGGCTGAGAAGATGATTCCCTGATGTGGTAATCTTCTTTAAGTATTCTTCCACCAGCTCTTTATGATCAATATGAGTCATAGCCAGGGAGGTGAAGCCTACGATGGCATTCATGGGCGTGCGGATGTCATGGGACATATTGGACAGGAACACGCTTTTGGCCTTGTTGGCCCGTTCTGCCTGCATAAGTGCGTCCTGAAGCAGACTCCGCTTCTCCATCTCCCTGCGGGTCTCCTCGTCCACGCTGCGGAACCCAAGGACAATCCCTCTGCGGGTCTTCCAGGTGCCGGCCCGGACAACCTTCATCTGATAGTACTTTATCTCACCGTTGATAAGGGCCCGGTAATTTACATAGTATATCTTCTTTTCCGACAGCTCCTGTAGAAGAGTGTCGTGAGAGGAAGCCTTGCGAAGCATCTCCTGATCCTCGGGATGGACGAATTTCTGTATGTAAAGCTCCATGCTGTCTTTATATAGAAGTTCTTCCGTGAAGACAGAATGGAATATGGTATTGTCATTTTCATCCAGGCGGAGAGGAAAGCCTTTGCCTGTATCCAGCTCAAAAAAGCAGGCCAGATTGTAGTCAATGCTCAGGGCATGAACCAGCTCTCTCTGATGGCGCTCGTTCTCCGCCCGCTCCTTCTTCTCCTGAAGTTTCTGGGCGGTGCAGTCCAGAAGAAAACGCTGATAGAACAGGATTCCATTCTCCTGGACCAGCTTGACATTGCCCATGATATGCAGCTCTTCACCGTTTTTGTGGCGGATACGGTATTCCATGCTCACGCTGTCCCCGGCTTTTTTCAGCGATGTGATACATTCACGCAGCCGCTCCTGGTCCTCTGGTACAACAGAATCAGCTACCATATTAAAGCCGTCCGCTAACATTTCTTCCTTGGAGTCATATCCCAGAATCTTAAGGGCAGCCCGGTTTATGCTGAGAAGGGAGGAGCCGTCCAGGGTATGGCACATGACACCGCAGTCCATGGTGGTGAAAATCATCTCCAGGGTATGGTTCTTCTCTATGATCTCCTGCTCGTAGGCCCGTTCCTGGGTCACGTCGATGGCTACGCCTACGGTACCCATAACGCTGCCGTCCAGATCATACAGGGGGGATTTGTAGGTGGTTAAAAGCTTGACACCTTCTCCTGTCTGGACGGTTTCCTCGGACACGCAGGTTTCTCTTTTGCGCATAACTTCAAGCTCTGACTCTATACAGGCAGGGTCATCGTGCTCAACAT
This sequence comes from uncultured Hungatella sp., assembly GCA_910585435.1. Classification (GTDB taxonomy): domain Bacteria; phylum Bacillota; class Clostridia; order Lachnospirales; family Lachnospiraceae; genus UBA3402. Next base: position 53,188 of record CAJUEJ010000022.1, read on the forward strand.
CCCAGATGAAGGCATGGCCTTTTCCCTCCACGATATGCTTCGGCTTGTTTACCGTGTGGCAGAAGCTGTCATTGACTTTTTCGTGAATTCCATTCTTATCCTTGTACCACACAAGATTAGGGATGCTGTTGATGGTGGACTCGAGAAAATGGCTGGTCTGCCAGTAATCCTTGCTCATCTTACATACCTTTTGCCAGCGCAGGAAACGAAAACGGATTTCCTCCCCGGACATAGGCGTGATCCAGATATCCTGAATGGAAGAGAAGCTGTCAGATAACAATCCTGCCTGCTCTTTGGAGGCAAGTAAGATGCATTCTGTCTCTTCACGTTTATTTTTTAACAGTACCTCAAGAGCTTTCGGGGCATCCCTGTCCGGCAGGTCAATCAGGATGACATCTGCTTTTTTTATCAAAGCCGGATCCGGCGTGCTGCTCTCCCAAAATTCATGAGTAAAATGCTGGAACGGAGGCATAGCCTTTATAATTTCAAAGGAATTGCCCGGATGTCCGATTAAATAAAAATTAAGATGACACTGATACATTTCTTCTCCTCCTGCATATTACAAAAGATTCGAAATCATATATAAAAAGGGATAATTTCATTTGGTTAGCAATATATACTATTCTATCAACCAAGCAGCTTTCTGTCAACATTTCTCTGGTTTTAGAGGGGAGGAAAAACAACTTTATGAATAGAATCCCCTTTATGGACATATACTGGTAATATATGGACAAGAATGAAAGAAACAGGAGGCATGAGACAATGGAACAACTGGAAAAACATAGAAGGCCCAGGAGAACGAAGCGGGAAAAGCTGGAGGAGGAGCTGGTACGGACAGAGGAGACCATAGAGCAGTATACGGCAGCCCTGGCAGATATGCAGGAGAAAAAGCAGATGCTGCTGGAGGAGATTGAAAATGAACAGATCCGGGAAGTGACTAAGATCCTGAAAGAAAAGAAGCTTTCTGTGGGACAGCTGAGAGAGCTGTTAAAAGACGAGGCAGAGGCAGCGGTGCAGGGGGCCTGATGCCAGAAGGTGAGGGCCAGGCAGGAAGAATCGCAGAGATGAAAAAAGGAGGGTGTCAGAAAACGGCACGCTCCTTTTTCCATCGGAAGTATTTAATCCCAATGACCGGTTTCCTGTACGGTTAATACTGCCTGGCGGCACCGGGGGCAGGAAACAGACCGTTCATCCTCCACAATATCGGTTCTGCCTCCGCACTTGGGGCAAGGGGATATGTAGGATTGGCGGGGCTCGATTAAATCCAATACCGGAACCTCAAGAATATCCTGGCATTGCTGACACAGGGATGCACGGTAATTAAAGAGAAAGAGGGGATCCGGATCTTTCTGTGCATCTTCTCCAATCTTTTTTCTGATATCAGGGGGGAAGGCCCCCAATACTCGTTTCAGAGTACTGTGTGCCCTGCCGTGTCCGACGGAGATTCTCCAGGTCTTATGGCAGGAAGGACATTTGAATTCTTTTATAATTCCCATAGAAGCTCCCTTGTTTTATTCATTCCTATTTATACTGGTATAACTGACACAGATGGCTGCCTGGCAGAACAGGCAGAAGGTATATCAGCCAAGCAAGCTTAAGATGCTTTCAGGTATGCGGTTGGCCTGGGCAAGCATGCTCTGGCCGCTTTGCAGAATGATCTGATTGCGCACATGCTCTGTGACGGCTTCTGCCATATCCGTATCCCTTATGCGGGATTCGGCGGCAGACAGATTCTCCACCGTATTTTCCAGATTCGATAAAGTGTGTTCAAGACGGTTTTGCATGGCGCCATAGTGGCTTCGCATCTGGCTGACACGGTTGATGGCGGAATCGATGTCATCGACCGCGCTGTTGGCATCATCCAGAGTCAGGATGTTGGTATCTGTGATTCCCAGTCCCCGACTGTCGAGACGGAACAGATCGATGTCCACATTGTTGTTGTACCCGCCTACGCAGATGGTGATATGGCCAGCAGCGCCGATGGACCATTTACCTATATAAAAGGGAGCGTCCTGTGTGACGGAATTGCCTATGACAGAGCTTCCGCCTGCATTTAAACCGGCCGGGGCGATCACAGAACCGGCCCCGCCCTTTGAAGCGACGGAAAGCTGGCGCACGAATGCAGTTAAATCGGAAGACGGATTATCAAATAATGCTTCCAGTGAGGCAGAATCAGTAATTTTCCCGCCGGTATGTTTTTTTAATGCATCATTTAGTGACATGTCTGTCAGAAGGTCGGCAAAAATTTTATCCATACCCTGGGCAATATTCTGAGCAGAAACGGATCCGCCGCCGCTAGCCAGATACCCGATATAAGCAGATGCCAGATATCCATGGCCATAAGGACGGTCTTTCACATTAAAAGACTTCAGGTAGCTGGTGATAGCAGCGTCCTGGGAGGAATCATTTTCATCTGTAAGCTGTCCTGCAATGGCTTCCAGCCTGGTATTCCAGCCTGTGGGGAAACCGCCGCCTGCCAGCTGAGCCGTCCCTTCGGTGAACCATTCCGGAAATTTTTCATAACCGTCTCGTCCGAACATGCCGTCGGTCAGGGTATACTGCATCACCGAATGCATCAGCTCATGAGCAATGGTAGATTTTAAAGCAGCGTTTAACGGGTGATTCTCCTGGATACATTCATCTGAATTGGGAATGTATTCTGTGGCAATCTTTTCTGCCAGATCCTCATAGCCGCTGCTGGAAGAAACCCTTCCGGTTTTTCCCGTGCTGCCTGCATAATTGACTTTTACTGTCTGGGTGGAAAGATCCAGGGTACAGCCATAGAAGGCAGATAAAGTGATATCCCGCCTGGTTCCGCCATTGGTAAAGAGGGGAACGCCGCTGAAATTGGTGGAAGTACCGATATGGGCGATCTCTTCTTTCAGCTGATCCATCTCGGAATTCATCATGGTACGCTGGGAATCGGTATACGTTCCGTTGGCTGCCTGTACGGACATCCCTTTCATGCGGTTAAGCATAGCATGTACCTCTGTCAGGGCGCCTTCCACAGTCTGTATAAGGGAGAGACCGTCCTGTGTATTCCGTCTGGCCTGATTCATAATGGTAATCTGTGCCCGCATCTCCTCAGAGACGGCCAGGCCTGCGGCATTATCTCCTGCGCGGTTGATCTTGTAGCCGGAGCTTAACTTTTCCAGTGTCTTGGACATGGTCCTGTCTATAGTGGAAATATTCCTCTGGGCATTGACTGCGGCCATATTATGCTGAATCTTCATACATCAACACCTCCTGAAATGATATACAAATGTGTGTATGAATAAGGTTCAGCTGCCCTGAAACAATTAACAAAAAAGCAAGCTTTACCTCCCTTTGACAGGGGGGCGTTGCTCGCCTATCCATTCACTTACTTTATATATCGCCTTATTTTATTTTTTCTTAAGGAAATCGAAAGAAAAATTTCAATACAGTGACAAGATGAATTTGTGAGAAAATAGCACAATCATTGGAAATACTTGCGTTTTTTTAAAAACTATGCAACAATACATGTAACTGGACACGAAATTGGTCTGACATAAATACTAGAAGGAGGTAATTCGGCTATGGAAACGAAAAAAGTGGATCTGAAAGCCAAACCCTACTATCTGTCTGACGAGGACATAAAGTGGGTGGAGGATACCATCGCAGGCATGAGCCTGGAGGAGAAGATCGGGCAGCTGTTTTTCAATATGGGCTCCAGCAGGGAAGAGGAGTACCTGAAGATGACGGTGAACAAGTATCACATCGGCGGGATCCGTTACAATCCTGCCACGTCTGAGGAAGTGTACGAGCAGAACCGTATTTTACAGGAAAATTCCAAGATTCCCCTGATCATTGCCTGCAACACGGAGGCAGGCGGCAACGGAGCCTGTGTGGATGGCACTCTGATTGGACATCCGGTGAAAATCGGCTCTACCAGGAATCCAAAGTATGCCTTTGAGATGGGACGCATGTCCAACAAAGAGGCGGCGGCTATTGGCTGCAACCTGTCTTTTGCCCCCCTTTCTGATATTTACTATAACTGGCACAATCCGGTTATCGGCCTGCGCAACTTCGGCAATGACCCGGAGCAGGTGGCACAGATGGCTACCCAGTATATGCTGGGAGCCCATGAGAACCCAGGCTTTTGTTGCGCGGCAAAGCATTTCCCGGGAGACGGTCTGGATGACAGAGATCAGCATATTGCCAACAGTGTCAATACATTTACCTGCGAAGAGTGGGACAAGACTTTTGGAAAGGTATATGAGAGCCTGATTGACAACGGTCTGGAAGCCATTATGGCAGGCCATATCATGCAGCCAGCTTACACCCGGTATTTTAATCCGGATATTAAGGACGAGGACATCCAGCCTGCAACCTTGAGCCCGGAGCTGATTCAGGGCCTGTTAAAAGGGAAATTAGGATTCAACGGCATGGTGCTGACTGATGCCAGCCATATGGTGGGCATGACCTGCCGCATGAAACGGAGCGAAGTGGTTCCCCATGCCATCGCGGCCGGCGTGGATATGTTCCTGTTCTTCAATGACATGGATGAGGATTTTGAATCCATGATGAACGGCTACAAGTCAGGCCTGATTACCGAGGAGCGTCTGTCCGATGCCCTTCACAGGATTCTGGGCCTGAAGGCACATATGGGACTTCACAAAAAAGCAAAGACAGAGATCATGCCGCCTAAAGAGCAGATGAAGGAAATCATCGGCTGCAAGGAGCATAAGGACATGGCAAAGGAAATCTCTGAAAAGGGTACGGTGTTGGTAAAATATCTGGACAAGGATGTACTGCCTCTTGTACCGGATAAGTATAAGAAGATTATGATCGTGTACGTGAAGGGCGTGGAAGCAGGGGGAATGGGCGCTCTGGTAGCGGCCAGGAACGGTTCCGGAAAATCACCGGCCCAGAGGCTTAAGGAGAAGCTGGAGGCTAAGGGATTTGAGGTGTTTATCTACGAGAGCCCTCTGGAGAAGATGAAGAAACAGATGCTGGAAGGAGGCAAGCCGGATATCAACCTGTATTTTGCAGGAAAGGATACGATCAGCGAGTTTGCTGCAAGACAGGATCTGATCATCACCCTGTGTGATGTGGCCGGAGGCTTCCAGGCAGTGGCCCGTCCGGGCTGGGGCATGACCAAGGGCGGCGGAGAGATTCCGTGGTATGTCCATGAGGTTCCTGTGATTGCCCTGAACATGGGCCATCCCACGATTATGGCGGATATGCCTCATGTGCGCACCTTTATCAATGCCTATGATACCAATGACCAGACCATGGATGTGGTGGTGGAGAAGCTGGTAAGCGGAGCGGAGAGCTTCGTGGGAGAAGATCCCATTGACAGCTTCTGCGGACTTTGGGATACCCATTTCTAAAAGCAAACCTGCATGGAGTGATTGCAGGACTATTCATATACTGCGGCGCCGGAAGCCTGGATGACAGGTCTTCGGCGCCGTTTTCCTGCTTTCCGGGGATTACATCACCAAACCGGATTTCCCTGCATTTTTTCCTTGAAATTTGATAAAAAAGAGATTGACAGATGCCTGTTTTTGACACATAATTGGATGTAAATGATGTCTGAAATCATTTATTATTGTATTTCTGAAATGAAAATAAGTGCCTTGTCTCGTCCATTTACTGAAAGCAGGAAGTATGAGGGAGGCAAAACACTGGCAGAGGAAAGGGAGAACCAGTTATGGAAACAATCAGAATTGAAAAAACAGCAAATCCAAAACAAAAGCCAGGAGAAGACAATCCATTAGTATTCGGTACGATTTTTACGGATCACATGTTTGAGATGGATTACGAAGAGGGAAAGGGCTGGTATGATCCCAGGATTGTGCCCTATCATAAATTAGAGCTGGAGCCGTCCTGTATGGTATTTCATTATGGACAGGAGATGTTTGAGGGGCTGAAGGCATACAAGACAGAGGAGGGCAGAGTGCTTTTGTTCCGCCCTGATAAAAATATTGAGAGAGCCAACAGAAGCAACCGCAGGCTTTGTATTCCGGACATTCCGGAGGATATATTCCTGGAGGCTTTAAAAACACTGGTAGGTGTGGAGAAGGACTGGATTCCCACGAAGCCGGGGACTTCCCTGTATATCCGTCCCTTTGTGATTGCCACGGATCCTTTTTTAGGCGTAAGGCCGTCTCACACGTATAAATTTATGATTATCCTGTCTCCTGTAGGGGCTTACTATGCAAGCGGCCTGGATCCGGTGAAGATATGGATTGAGGATGAGTATGTCCGGGCGGTAAAGGGCGGTATCGGAGAGGCCAAGACAGGAGGAAACTATGTGGCCTCCCTGGCATCCCAGGTAAAGGCCCACGACGAGGGATATTCCCAGGTATTATGGCTGGACGGCGTCCATCGGAAATATATTGAGGAAGTGGGAGCCATGAATATCTTCTTTAAGATAAACGGCACAGTGGTGACGCCGAAATTAAACGGCAGCATCCTTCCAGGGGTAACCAGGGATTCTGTTCTCGCGCTGTGTAAGGAGTGGGGCGTTCCGGCAGAGGAAAGAGTGGTATCTGTGGATGAAGTGGTTGCAGCGGCAGAGTCCGGGGCTATGGAGGAGTGCTTCGGAACCGGTACGGCGGCTGTTATCTCCCCGGTGGGAGAGCTGCGGTATGAAGAAGAGCGGATGGCTATCGGCGGCGGCAAGATCGGAGAGCTGACACAGAAACTGTATGATACCATCACCGGAATCCAGCTGGGCAGGATTGAAGGGCCCAGGGGATGGAGTGTGGAAGTAAAGTAAACTTGCTCAGCAGGGAGTCCGGCTTGCCGGGCTCCCTGCTTACATTCTGTCAGGATAACAGGACAATATGCTGCATTGAGAGGGAGGAAATCATGGCAGGGATTGGGGAAGTTTTGATGAAGGCGCTGGCATTTGTTGCCATTATTGCTATGGGATATGGTCTGAAGCGGGCAGGAGTTTTCCATGCCAAGGATTTTTATCTCATATCAAAGATTGTAATTAAGATTACATTGCCGGCTGCCATTGTGGCTAATTTCAGTAAAATCACCATGGAAAGCTCCATGCTGATCCTGTGTGTGCTGGGGCTGGCATGTAATGGATTGCTTCTGACTGTGGCCTACTGCATAAACCTGACAAAATCAAGAAAGCAGAAAGCATTTGATATGTTAAATATGACCGGATACAATATAGGCAATTTTACCATGCCCTTTGTCCAAAGCTTTTTAGGCCCTGTGGGCTTTGCAGCCACCAGCCTGTTTGACGCGGGAAATTCTGTCATGTGTACCGGTGTTACCTTCAGCCTGGCAAGTACAGTAAGCGGAGGAGGCCAGGAGGGCGCCGGATCTGTAAAGACGGTTCTGCGGACGCTGGTATCCTCAATTCCTTTTGACGCTTATGTGATCATGACGCTTTTGACAGTCTTTCATCTCAGGCTGCCGAGGGTGGTGATTCTGTTTGCGGAGACGGCAGGGGGCGCCAATGCATTTCTGGCGCTTCTGATGATTGGAATCGGGTTTGAAATCCGTATGGATAAGGACAAGGTGGCAGAGATAGTGAAGGTTCTTGCTATCCGTTATGGCATTGCATTGGCATTTTCTTTAGGGTTTTTCTTTCTGCTGCCGTTTCCGCTGGAGATCCGGCAGGCACTGGCAGTTGTGGTGCTGGCTCCTGTTTCCTCTGTCAGCCCCGCTTTTACCGGGAAAATCGGCGGGGACGTGGAGCTGTCCAGCGCTATCAATTCCCTGACGATTGTCATCAGTGTTGTGGCAATTACGGGGGCATTGATTTTGGTTTTGTAAAGGGATGAATGGAGTGATAAACGATGCTGTATACCATGTGTTATGATTCACCGGTCGGCCGGCTCTGGCTTGCTGAGAAGGAGGAGGCCCTTGTAGGGCTTTGGATGGAAGGGCAGAAGTATTTTTTTGGTTCATGGAAAGAGGAGGCGGGGGAAGAAAAGGAGACAGAGGTTTTACAGCGCACGAGAAGGTGGCTGGACCGCTATTTTAAGGGAGAGAAACCCCAGATTGAGGAGCTGGTTCTTCGACCGGCCGGCAGTGAGTTTCAGAAGGCAGTCTGGAGGATTCTCTGTCAGATACCGTACGGAGAGGTAACCACCTATGGGGAGATTGGGCGTAAGCTTGTTGCCAGCCAGGGGCTTGCCAGCATGTCTGCCCAGGCAGTAGGCGGTGCGGTAGGCCGTAATCCTATTTCCATTATTATCCCCTGCCACCGGGTGGTGGGAGCCAGCGGGAGTCTGACAGGGTATGCAGGAGGAATCCAGAAAAAGGTGAAGCTTCTTACTTTGGAAGGGGTCAATATGGGAAGCTTTTTTGTCCCGTCTAAAGGGACAGCGCTATGATCATTGGAAAAGGGATAGGAGAAATGGGCTGAACATGGAATGGGAAGATGGAAAAGTAAGGTGTGGGTGGGCGAATCCAAAGAATGAGGCCTATCTTCGATATCATGATGAAGAATGGGGCGTTCCTGTGCATGATGACAGGAAGCTGTTGGAAATGCTGGTGCTGGAAGGCTTTCAGGCAGGCTTGTCCTGGGAATGTGTGCTGAATAAACGGGAGGCTTTCAGGCAGGCCTTTGATGATTTTGACCTGGAGAAGGTATGCGGGTATGATGAGGCGCGTTTGGAGAAGCTTAAAGACAATCCTGAGATTATCCGGAATAAACGGAAGATACAGGCAGCGGCAGGCAATGCAAAAGTATTTCGTGAGATACAGAAGGAATTCGGAAGCTTCGACCATTATCTCTGGCACTGGACGGAGGGTAAGGTGATATATGAAAAGGGAGTGTCGTCTTCGGCGCTTTCCGACAGAATATCGGCGGATCTGAAAAGGCGGGGGATGAAATTTGTGGGAACTACTATCATCTATGCCTATCTGCAGGCAGTGGGGGTTATCTATTCTCATGAGGAAGGATGCTTTTTGGAACACCATGAAAAGAGATGACCCAGAGAAAGGTTGAAGCGTTTGAACGATGAATCTTACGGAATTGGATAATATGAAGGAATAGAGAAAAAACATGAAAAAGAAATCGAATTTTAACTGGAGCTCCTTTATCAGGCATATCGCCATCATCGCAGTCCCGGTGGCACTGCAGAATCTTCTGACTACCACAGGGAGCATGGTGGATACCATGATGCTTGCATCTCTTGGAGAGAAGACGGTGGGAGCAGTGGGCTTGTGCGCCCAGTTTTCCAGCCTGATGTTTGCCGGGTACTGGGGATTTGTAGGGGGCGGCATGATGTTTTTCTCCCAGTACTGGGGGGCAGGGGATGAGGATGGGATCACCCGTTCTTACGGGCTGACCCTTTCCTTTATGATGGCAGTGGGGGTTCTGTTTGCCTGCCTGGCTGTCCTGGCTCCCGGGGTTGTGATGAATGTTTATACAGATAAGGAGGAGATCCAGCAGATCGGGATTACATATCTGCGGATAGTGGGATTTGCATATCCGCTCCAGATTGTGGCTATGGCTATGAGTGCGCTGCTGCGCTCTATTGAGCGGGTAAAGATTCCTCTGTACGGTGGAATCGCATCTGTGTTTGCCAACTGTTTCTTTAACTATCTTCTGATTTTTGGAAAACTGGGGCTTCCCAGAATGGGGGCAGCGGGAGCGGCATTGGGGACTGTGTTGGCAGGTATGGTCAATATCTGTGTTCTTCTGGTGTTTATCCTGAAAAGGAAAATCCCGTTTGTCCTGGCTTTTTCCAGACATTTCCGGTGGAACCGCGGCTTTGTGGGGCAGTATCTGCAGAAATGCTTTCCCATTCTCTGCAATGAGGTTCTGATCGGTGTGGGAAACATGATGATCAACATTGTTCTGGGGCACCAGAGCGAGCAGGCTATTGCGGCTGTGGCAGTGTTCAGGACTTTGGAGGGGCTTGTCATTGCCTTCTTCAGCGGCTTTGCCAATGCGGCTACCATCCTTGTGGGCAAGGAGGTAGGCGCCGGGAACCACGAGGTGGCATTTCAGAGAGCCAAACGGCTTATCTATCTGTGCAGTGGATTTATCGGAATCGCCTGTCTGGGGATTATAGGGATCCACAACCCTCTTCTCCATGCCATGGGGCTTCATGGCCAGTCTTATCAGATCGGCACGGGAATGCTGCTTATCTACAGTGTGGCAGCCCTTATGCGTATGGGAAACTGGGCCCAGAATGATACGTACCGTTCTGCCGGCGATGCGGCATTTGGGTCTGTCATGGAGATTACATTTATGTATCTTTTAGTGCTGCCATGTGTGTATGGGGCCAATTACGGGCTTCATGCCCCCTTCCTTCTGGTGTTTGCCCTGTGCTATGTGGATGAGCCGATTCGGTTTTTGATTATGCAGTGCCATATGTACTCAGGGAAATGGATCAAGCCGGTGTCTGATGCAGGGCTGGCAACCATTGACACATTCAGAGAGCAGCACGGAATTAAGAAAAGATAAATCAGGACACTTTTTCGAAATCAGAGGCCGGATGCTTGCACAGAGGGCAGATAAAGTCCGGGGGAAGCTCTTCGCCTTCGTAGATATAACCGCAGACCGTGCAGCGCCATGTGGTTTTTCCGGAAGAGGCCGGCTTCTCTGGCTTGGGTTTGATGGAAGACTGGTAGTAGGTGTAGGTGGCGGACGGGACGTCGGATAACACATCCATATCCTCTACAGAAGCGATGAACAGGGTGTGGGTTCCCAAATCTACAGTCTGCTCTACAGAGGCGCTGATGTAACCGTTGGTTCCTGCGGTTACGTAGTAAAGCCCGTTGACGCTGCGCACACAGTCTTTGAAATCTGAAAATTTGTCTGTGTCACGGCCGGACTGGAAGCCAAAGTGGCGGAAAATGTCAAAGGAGGCCTCTTCGCTTAAGACAGAGATATTGAATTTTTTGCTGCTCATCACCAGATCGTGGGTGAAGTTTGCCTTGTTTACGGTGATGCTGATACGGTTGGGCTCAGAGGTCACCTGGCCTGCCGTGTTGATGATGCAGCCGCTGTCTCTGCCTTCAAAACCGGAGGTCAGGACAAACAGGCCGTAGCTTAACTTGAACATGGTTTTTGGATTCATAGCTGCTCCTTTTAGTCATTTATTTGTGGATCTTTGTACTGTTTACACTTGCTTTACATAAGATTAAGTTTAAGAGATTTGGCAGAGTTTGTCAAGCAGGCGCGGTAAGCAATTCTTCTTTCTGCACATAGCTGCCGGAAAAGTTTTGTGTAAAATGGGGATGTTAAAAGGTATGAAAAAGAGATATAATTACAGGAAAGTAAATAATAACAGGAAAATATATAATAACAGAGGGGAGAATGACCATGGGGAGATTTTTCAGTGACATAGCAGAGCAGGCATTGAAGGATATTTACTATGATGTAACCACCGGGCGGGGGCAGGAAAGCTTCAGACGCCTGGAGCAGGCCTCGGCGGCAGGGGACGGGGACGCCTCCTGTATCCTGGCCCGGTGCCTGTGCGGGTATCAGTATGTGTGGAGCGGCCACGGTTTTCCTGAGGACGATGACAGGGCGGAAAGCCTTATGCACAAATCGGTGGAACAGGGAAGTGCTATGGGGGTGCTGCTGGCCCTTCGAAGCGGGGAGCTTACGGACAGGGATAAGGCCAGGATGCCCTTTGCCAGCCTGCAGGAGGCTTTTGATGTGGTTCTGGAGAAGGCAGAGCAGGGTGAACCCTTCTGCCAGTATGTAGTGGGAAATGTATATTTCTGGTGGGACTTTCTGGAGATCCAGGGAAAGGACAGGGATTCATTTGCCAGTGTCCAGGATTTCAGAGACTATCTGAGGGAGAATATCGTCAAATGTGAGGACTGGTTCTGGAAGGCATTCAGGGGCGGGGTCTACTATGCGGGAAATAACCTGAATCAGTACTATCAAAAGGGGGACGAGGATCTGGTGCCGCCCCAGCCCCAAAAGGCAAAAGGGCTCTGGAAGACAGGGGCAGAGCTTGGATATCCGGTTCATCAGTATCTCTATGCAAAGGAGCTGGGGGAGGCAGGAAAAAGCGAGGAAGCCCTGCTTTGGCACAAGAAGGCTGCGGACAACGGGGAGAGGGACAGCTGGTTTTATGTAGGCCTGTCCTACGAGGAAGGCAGAGGGACAGCCAAGGATGAGCGGTATGCGGCCCAGTGCTATGAGAATGGCCTTCCGGATAACGTAGGATGCTGCAACCGGCTGGGCGCCCTGTATTTTCAGGGGAAAGGCGTGGAGCAGAATTATGAAAAAGCGGTGGCTCTGCTTACAAAAGCTTATGACCAGGGAAGCAAGTGGGGCCTGGTGTATCTGGGAAAGGCATATTTTTACGGCCAGGGCGTGGCAAAGGATTATGTAAAGGCCAGAGAATTCCTGGAGAAGGTCACCTGGTCCAATCTGGACAGTTATTATATGCTGGGGGTCATGTATGCCCAGGGTCTGGGAGTTTCGGAGGATATTAAAAAAGGTGTGGAATTCCTGCAGAAATCCGGGAACCGGCAGGATGCAAAAGAGGAGCTGGCTAAATACAAGAAGACCCTGTTCGGGGGAAAATGGGTGCGCAGGAAATAGACTTTTATAAAGAAGGGAGTCTGTACAAGCAGGCCGGTTTTTGCTATACTATTTTTACATTATTTAATATACGGAGGAAGTTGTGTTATGAGAAAGGACGTATTGAAAAAGACAGCTGCTGTACTGGCATTTTCTCTTGCACTGACAGGGTGCGGCGTGGGCAAGGGAGAGACGTCAAAGCCCAGTGAGACACAGGCGGAGGAGACAACTGAGGAGACGACCAGGGAGACCACGACACAGGCAGAGGAGGAGACCTACTCTCCTGAGGAGATGGATTTAATCAAATACAATTATTACGTGGATCTGAACAATGATATTGTGGATATTCTGGACTCTATCGGCTACTATTTTGAGGTGGTGGAGTATGCTGAAGAATTTTCCCTGCTTCCGGATACAGGGCTTACATACGGATACCGGGTGTATGGCAAGAACTCAGATATTATCGATGACTGCCTGTATCTTGCTGACATGGAGCCGTCTTACGGTGAGATGGATACTCTGATTAAGGAGATGGCAGAGCCTCTGCGGGCTGTTATGGATACGTTTTTAGAGATTGGAAGAAGCTATGACTATGCGGACAATCAGTATCAGAAGGCAAAAGAGTACCATGCTGTTATCTATGGGGCTGCGGATACAGTTGCGGAGCTTGGCTACCAGTATATGGATGCTATTGCCGAGATGGGAGAGGCCAAGATGGCAGAGGAAGAGGAGCGGATGAAGGAAGAGGGAATGCTGATTATCTATAATTCCAGCCGCGGTATCTCCATCGGAAAAGAGATCTTAAATGAGATTGCCAGACAGGGAATCAGCGATGAAACCCTTACAGAGCTGGATCTTACGGAAATCCGCAATCTTCATGATGAGCTGGTGGCGGTTGTGGCGGATCTGGATGCTGCTACAGCGGACAATGACCAGCTGATCAAGGAATCTCTCTCCAACTCCAGGCCTTTTGACGGGCTTTATGATTCCCTGATCCAGGCTCTTGAGTGGATGATAAAACAGGTAGAGAGCGGGCAGCCAGTTGACTTAAGCCATTCAGGCGCGCCTCTTGGCTCTATCGGGCATTTTTCGGAGACCTTAAGTAAATGTATTGAGCGATACAACAGTGTGTTCGGCGGTTGATGACAGCGGGTAAAATTTTATAGGACGCATCTTTCAGGACGCTTTAAAGGGCTTGTGTGACAGGCTGTTTAGGGCGTCTGTTTTTGTGTGATAATTCAGTCTTTGGCTCCATAGCTACAGCATTTGCGCCGTTTAAAGTTTGGTTTTGCCAAGATTTATTGAAACATTTTTTTGCGTTACTCCGTCTAATAGATAGAAAAGAGCAAAGGAGATGAACTGCAGATGGAAGAGCTGGTGAGACAGGCCCAGAAGGGGGACGCGGATGCATTTACCCGATTGATGCAGTCCCAGATGCAGAATATGTACAAGACGGCAAGGAGTGTGGTAAGGAATGACGAGGACGCAGCAGATGCCATATCGGATACGATTCTTGCATGCTGGGAGAAGATAGGGCAGCTTAAGGATGTACAGCTTTTTAAGACATGGATGACAAGAATTCTTATCAACAAATGCAATGACATTTTAAGGCAGTACAAGAAGAACCGTATGGGAGAAGAGGCCTGGGGGACAGGGAAGTCCCCGGAGCAGTATGAGCGGGTGGAATGGCTGGAGACGTTAAACAGACTGGATGAAAAGTACAGGACAGTACTGGTTCTCTACTATGTGGATGGGCTGAGTACGGCTGAGATCGGGCAGATCTTAAAAATGCCGGATGCCACGGTGCGGACCAGGCTGGCCAGAGGGCGGAATCAGATGACAGCTATTTACAGTATGGAACCGGAAAGGAGAGTCAGGGGATGAGGGAGAAAGAGATGGACTTGCTGGTAAAAGAGATTGAGATTCCGGAGATTGTACAGAGAAAGGCGGATATTGCGTTTAAGCGGATACAGGAGGAAGACTGGGAGAGGAGGAGAATCATCTCTTACAGGAAGGCAAGGAACAGAAAATTCGCAGTGATTGTGGCGGCAACAGCAGGAATCATGGCAGCTGTCACAGCATGTACGGCGGCGTATCTTCACTGGAGCAGAGGGCTGGAGGCAGAGCTTCATGTGACAGAGGCGCAGAAACGGTACCTGGAGGATATAAAGATTGCGGCGCCGGCAGGAGAGGATAGTGGCGTCACCTCTGGGGGAGTGACGGTGACACCGGTGCAGAGTATTGTGGACAGCAGGTTTGCATTTTTATCTTTTAAAATTGAGGGATATGATTTGGAAGAAGGGAAAGAGCCCTGCTTTGAGAATATAGGAATCACTGTGGACGGCAGTGCTGATTTTTCCTGGTCGGCCAGCTTCTATAATGGGCTGACAACAGATGAAATGGGGAGAGCCGTCTGCCAGGATGGTACTCTTGTACAGGATTTACCGGAGGGAGTTTTTGCGGAGCAGTATGTGGCGGAGGATGGAACCATGGAATATGATGTTCTTATGATGGCGAATGTGGAAGAGGGAATGTTTATTGATGCTCCTGTTCATGTGGTGTTTGAAAATCTGGGAATTGTGCATAAGGCGGAGTTTTTCCCTGATTTGGAGGGACGGTGGGAGTTTGACATAAATCTTTCCGGTTCGGATAAGGTGCGGCATGTGATGTCAGGTAATGAGATTGGAGACAGCGGGGCTGTGGTAAACTATGCGGATATTTCTCCGATTTCGCTGCAGGTGACGTATGATTTTGAAGCACAGCCGGAGGAGATAGAGGGTGTCGGGGAAGACGGGCAGCCCATTACCAGTACGCTCTATAAGGAACCGCCTGTCCTTACAGGCGTGCGTCTGAAGGATGGAACGCTGCTTGTGGGCATATGCAACGGAGGAATGACATCCTGGGAGGATTTGGAAAAGGGCATTTACAAGGAAACATTTGCCACCAGCAGGGTGATTGATACGGAGAAGGTGGATGCACTTTTGTATTTAAAGCCGGATGGGAACGGGGAAACTATGTTTGCAGAGGAGAATCTGTATATTGTTCCGGTGGAATAGATAGATGATTTTTATTGTGTTTTTTGGATATTTTTGTATAATAGAAGGAGTAAGGCAAATATACAAAAATTAGGAGAAGAAAATCATGAAGCAGGATATGATAGTAATTCTTGATTTAGGAAGTACGGAGAATACCACCATTGCCCGACAGATTCGGGAACTGGGTGTATACAGCGAGATTCATCCCCATGATATCACCCTGGAGGAACTTAAAAAACTGCAGAATGTAAAGGGAATCGTGTTAAACGGCGGCAAGAACCGTGTGGTAGACGGTAAACCAGTGGATATTTCCCCGGAATTATATGACTGCGGTTATCCGATGATTGCCGTTGACCATCCGACGGCAAAGTGTGAGAGGGCGTTTGACATCCTTCCGGATGAAGAGACGTTGAAAAAATTTGTGTTTGATGTCTGCCATGCCGAGGCAAACTGGAATATGAAGAATTTCATTGAGGATCAGGTGGAACTGATTCGGAAGCAGGTGGGGGATAAGAAGGTGCTTCTGGCTCTTTCCGGCGGTGTGGATTCTTCTGTGGTGGCTGCTATGTTGATTAAAGCCATCGGGCAGCAGCTGGTATGTGTCCATGTGAACCATGGCCTGATGAGGAAGAACGAGTCGGAAAGCGTTATTGAGGTATTTAAAAATCAGCTTCATGCCAACCTGATTTATGTAGATGCCACCGAGAGATTTTTAGGAAAGCTGGAGGGAGTTGGGGACCCGGAGAGGAAGAGGAAGATTATCGGCGGAGAATTTATCCGTGTGTTTGAGGAAGAGGCCAGGAAATTGGAGGGGATTGATTTCCTGGGCCAGGGAACCATCTATCCGGATATCATCGAGAGCGGAACCAAGACGGCCAAGATGGTAAAATCCCATCATAATGTAGGCGGTCTGCCGGAGGATTTGAAATTTGAACTGGTGGAGCCTCTTAAGCAGCTGTTTAAGGATGAGGTGAGGGCCTGCGGCGTGGAGCTGGGGCTTCCGGCTTCCATGGTATACCGTCAGCCGTTCCCTGGGCCGGGACTGGGCGTGAGATGCTTGGGGGCCATCACCAGGGACAGGCTGGAGGCTGTGCGGGAGTCCGATGCGATTCTGCGGGAGGAATTTGAGAAGGCCGGGCTGGATAAGAAGGTATGGCAGTATTTTACCGTGGTTCCGGATTTCAAGTCCGTAGGCGTGAAGAACAATGCCAGATGTTTTGATTATATGGTGATTATCCGGGCTATCAATACTGTTGACGCTATGAGCGCAACCATTGAGAGAGTGGATTGGGATGTGCTGCAGAGGATTACGGACAGGATATTGGCAGAGGTGGGGAACGTGTGCAGAGTTTGCTATGATATGAGTCCGAAGCCGCCGGCTACCATAGAGTTCGAGTGATGAAATGGGCTTCAAGAACCCAGTGTTTATGTGGGTTACAAGCAAATTTGTTTAGGAACTGGCAACGATTTGGCAACATTTTCAACATCACGCACTAAATAATTACATCATTAGCATAAGAAAACCTTGCTGATTTTCAGAT
>CAJUEJ010000023.1 GCA_910585435.1 uncultured Hungatella sp.
AGGACAGAGATATTGCAATGGTATTCCAGAACTACGCTCTGTATCCTCATATGTCCGTATATGACAATATGGCATTTGGTTTGAAACTGAGAAAGACTCCAAAGGATGAGATTGATAAATTAGTACATGAGGCTGCTAAGATCCTTGACCTGGAGCATCTGTTAGACCGTAAGCCGAAGGCTCTTTCCGGTGGTCAGAGACAGCGTGTTGCTATGGGACGTGCTATCGTACGTAATCCTAAGGTATTCCTGATGGATGAGCCGCTGTCCAACCTGGATGCAAAGCTGAGAGGCCAGATGCGTGTTGAGATCTCCAAGCTCCATCAGAGACTGCAGGCTACCATCATCTACGTAACCCATGACCAGACAGAGGCTATGACTCTGGGTACCAGAATCGTTGTTATGAAGGACGGCGTTATCCAGCAGGTTGACTCTCCTCAGAATCTGTACGACAAACCATGCAACAAGTTCGTTGCCGGATTCATCGGAGCTCCTCAGATGAACATGATCGATGCAGCTGTATCCAAAGACGGTGCAGATGTAAACCTGTCCTTCGGCGGACATAAGATTACTCTTCCTGCAGAGAAGGCAAAGGTTGTAGAGCAGAAGGGCTATGTTGGAAAGACCGTTACTATCGGTATCCGTCCGGAAGATCTGCATGATGACGAGGCATGGCTGACCGGTTCACCCAAGAGCGTTATCGAAGCTACCATCCGTGTATACGAGCTGTTAGGTGCTGAGGTTAACCTGTACTTTGACATTGATGATTCCCAGTTCATCGCAAGAGTAAATCCGCGTACTACCGCAAGAGTAGGCAGCATTGTAAAGATTGCCCTGGATATGTCCAAGGTTCATGTATTTGACAAAGACACAGAGCAGGTTGTTTGCAACTAATCTTAAGAGAAAAATAAGCAGGCAAGTATTCATACTTGCTTGCTTTTTTTTGTGTTATGCATTAATATATAATAAGGCGGTCAGCACAGTAAAGGGCAGACCTAATTGGACAGTTACCATAGAATTACGAAAAGGAGAGTGCGCCATGATATCAAATCAGATCCTTCAGAATGCCATTGACGGGTTAAAGGGAATTACCAGAGTTGATCTCTGTGTCTGCGATACGGAAGGAAAAGTGCTTGCCACCACATTTCCGGATGCGGAGGAGAATGAGAATTCTATCCTTGCTTTTGTAGATTCGCCGGCGGACAGCCAGGTGATTCAGGGCTATCAGTTTTTCAAAGTGTTTGACGAGCATCAGTTAGAATATATATTGCTGGCCAGAGGGCACAGCGAAGATGTCTACATGATAGGGAAGCTGGCTGCCTTTCAGATTCAGAATCTTCTGGTAGCTTATAAAGAGCGGTTTGATAAGGACAATTTTATAAAGAATCTTCTGCTGGACAATCTTCTGCTGGTGGATATCTATAACCGCGCCAAAAAGCTTCATATTGAGACAAGCGCCAAGCGGGTGGTCTATATCATTGAGACCAAGTATGAGAAGGATGCCGGTGCTTTGGAGACAGTGAGAAGCCTGTTTGCCGGCAAGGTAAAGGATTTCATAACCGCAGTGGATGAGAAGAATATCATCCTGGTAAAAGAAGTAAAGCCAGGGGAGACCCAGGATGATCTGGAGAAGACAGCCAACGTGATTCTGGATATGCTTAACACGGAAGCCATGACGAAAGTCCATGTGGCATTCGGCACGGTGGTGGGGGAGATCAAGGAGGTATCCCGCTCCTACAAAGAGGCCAAGATGGCTCTTGATGTGGGCAAGATTTTCTACAGCGATAAGAATGTGATCGCGTACAGCAGGCTGGGCATCGGCCGTCTCATCTATCAGCTTCCCATTCCTCTGTGCAAGATGTTTATAAAGGAGATCTTCGACGGGAAATCTCCGGATGAATTTGACGACGAGACACTGACTACCATCAACAAATTTTTTGAGAACAGCCTGAATGTGTCGGAGACCTCCAGGCAGCTTTACATCCACAGGAATACGCTGGTTTACCGTCTGGACAAGCTGCAGAAGAGTACCGGGCTGGATCTGCGCACCTTTGAGGATGCCATCACTTTCAAGATTGCCCTTATGGTGGTCAAATATATGAAGTATATGGAAAATTCAGATTTTTAAAAGACCGGAGAACAGAATGATAGAGATTTCAAATATATGTAAGACATACGATGCCGGCAACAAGGCATTGAAAAATGTGAATATAACCATTGAGGACGGGGAATTTGTATTTATCATGGGCCGCAGCGGCTCAGGAAAGTCAACCCTTGTAAAGCTGCTTTTAAAGGAGGTAGAGCCCACCTCCGGCAGGATTGTGGTAAATGATATGAATCTGGGAAAGATGCCCAGAAGGTATGTTCCAAAGTACCGGCGGAGGCTGGGGGTGGTCTTTCAGGATTTCCGTCTGTTAAAGGACAGGAACGTGTATGAGAATGTGGCGTTTGCCCAGAGGATTATCGGGACTTCCACGAGAAGAATCAAAGAGTCTGTTCCTGCCATGCTGCAGATGGTAGGGCTTTCGGCAAAGTATAAGATGTTTCCCCAGCAGCTGTCCGGAGGGGAGCAGCAGCGTGTGGCCATTGCCCGTGCGCTGATCAACCGTCCGGAGGTTCTTCTGGCAGATGAACCTACAGGTAACCTGGACAATCACAATGCGATAGAGATTATGAAGCTTCTGGATGAGATTAACCGTATGGGTACCACCGTGGTGGTGGTTACCCACAGCCAGGAGATTGTAGACAGGATGCAGAAGCGGGTCATTGTCATGGAGCGCGGATGTGTGGTAAGTGATGAGATAGAAGGCGGATATTTACATGAGGATTAGTACATTTTGGTATTGTCTGAAACAAGGCATCATAAATATATGCAGAAACGTTTGGTTTTCTCTGGCATCGGTTGCAACGATTTCTGCGTGTATTTTTTTGTTCTGTATGTTTTTCAGTATTATAACCAATGTGAGGAACATGGTTTACAATGTGGAGACCACGGTGGGTATTTCCATATTTTTTGATGAGAGCCTGTCGGAAAGCCAGATCCATGCCATCGGGGATGAGATAGGCCGGCGCAGCGAAGTGAGAGAAATGCAGTTTACCTCCAAGGACGAGGCCTGGGAGACCTTCTCTAAGGACTATTTTGCAGGCGTGGAGGATCTGGTGGAAGGGTTTATGGAGGATAATCCTCTGGCCGGATCGTCTTCCTATCAGATATTTTTAAACGATATCTCCCAGCAGGAAGAATTCGTGGCTTATCTGGAGAGTGTAGACGGGATTCGCCGGATCAACTATTCCAACAGTGCGGCAGACGGCCTTACCAGCTTTAATACCATTGTAGGGCTTCTGTCTGTTGTGATTATCGGAGTGCTTCTGGCAGTATCCGTGTTCCTTATAAGCAACACCATCAATGTGGCGGCGGCTTTCAGGAAGAATGAGAACCAGATCATGCGCTATATCGGGGCCACTAACTATATGATCCGTGCGCCTTTTGTGGTGGAGGGAATTGTCATAGGTCTTTTGGGAGCCGCTATTCCCCTGATTTTCATGTATTATCTGTACAGCCGGATCATAGCTTATGTTGCCCACAATTTTCAGATTTTGTCCGGGATTTTCCAGATCCTTCCACTGGAGGAGATATTTCCCTATATGGCGGGAACCGCTGTTCTTCTGGGATTGGGAATCGGATTTTTTGCAAGCTTCTTTACCATTCGAAAACACTTGAAGGTGTAAAGGGGACTTAAGGGTACATAAAAGGCAGGTTGGTATATTATGGCTCGCGAATGGGAATATTAAGCCCTAGAGCGTGTTTGAAAATTCATTCCCATCATCTGCACGCCCCACTTTGCGGGAAATTTGGCCCTCATTCGGTCAACGTAGCCCACTACGCCTCCCTTATTTGGATCCAATTTCCCACAAACTGTGACGCACATCTGACGGAAAGCAATTTTCAAACACGCTCTAAGAGGAGACAGAAATGGAAAATAAAGAGACAAAGAATAAATTTTGGAAGGGCGTCCTGGTAGGGGCGCTGGTAACGGCATTTGTAGGGCTGATTATTGTGGGAGTGTCTGCCGGGATATTCCTTATCGGACGGACGGTGATTGATAACCAGGTTGAGACACAGGAGGCGGACAACAGCATAAACAGCAGCCCGAGAGTTGATTTCCAGCAGATCAATGCCAAGCTGATGTATATAGAGAATATTATAAACCAGCTTTTTTTGTTTGAGGAGGATGGGGAGAAGATAGAGGACGGCATCTATCTGGGGATGATGTACGGCCTGGAGGATCCCTATTCCGTATATTATAATGAAGAGAATTATAAATCGCTGATCGAGGAAACCATAGGAGAGTACTGCGGAATCGGAGCCATGGTTCAGCAGAACCGGACGACAGGAATCATGACCATCACCAAGGTGTTTGAAGGCGCCCCGGCGCTGGAGGCGGGAATGCTTCCCGGAGATATTATCTACATGGTAGAGGATGAGGAAGTGACAGGGAAGGAACTGGATCTGGTGGTGAAAGAGAATATCCGCGGCGAGGAAGGCACCTTTGTAAATATCACGGTTCTCCGGGGGGAAAGTTCGGAGGAAGTGAAGCTGAAGGTAGAGAGGCGGAAGATCGAAGTGCCTACAGTGGAATATCAGATGCTGGAGGATAAGGTAGGATATATATATGTGATGCAGTTTGAGGAGGTGACGGCACAGCAGTTTAAGGATGCGGTTGATGATCTGGAGAAGCAGGGGATGGAAAAGCTGCTTGTGGATATGCGCAACAACCCAGGCGGCGTTCTTGATACGGCAGTAGAGATGCTTGCTTACGTTCTTCCGGAAGATAAGATGGACGGAATGCTAATCTATACGAAGGATAAGAATGAAAAGGGAGAACGGTATTTCTGTAAGGACGGGCAGATCATAAAGGAATCGGACGACGGATATGCGGATAACCGGTATCCGAAAAAGGATGACCATGAGCTGACAGTGCCGATGGCTGTTCTGGTAAACGGGAACTCGGCCAGCGCTGCGGAGGTGTTTACCGGGGCAGTGCAGGACTATGAGGCAGGAATCGCCGTGGGAACACAGACCTTCGGAAAAGGGATTGTGCAGCAGCTGGTTCCTCTGGGAGACGGAACGGCAATTAAGCTGACTACCTCCCACTACTATACGCCCAGCGGGTTTGACCTTCACGGAAAGGGGTTGGAGCCGGATGTGGAAGTGGATCTGAACGAGGAGCTGAAGACTAAGGCTGTAGTGGAGCTGAGTGAGGATAACCAGGTGAAGGCGGCTATTGAGGCCCTTGAGAAGATAGAACCGGAAAGCATGAAGACGGATATTCAGAAGCTGAAGGTGAGTAAGTAAGAGGGCAGTGTTCAGAGGATATGCGGATTGTTTGTAAAAGCGGTAAAGAAGTGAGAAAGGCACATGAGGTTAAGCGAGAAGGAGGCGGTCGGTGACCGCCTCCTTGCTTTGGTAGTGTCTGACGACGAATGCTTCATAGGAAATTGTTCTTTCCTTACTCTTTCACACCGCCCAGGGTCACGCCTGCGATGATGTACTTGGAGAGGAACAGATATACAAGGATAATAGGAACGATGGCCACCATTATCATCGTGTAAATCTTGCCCATATCGAAGTTCATGTAGTCGGCGCCGCGGAGGGTGGCGATCAGGATGGGGACGGTCATCTTGTTCTTGGACTGGATCACCAGGGCAGGAACAAAGTAGTTATTCCACGAACCGACGAAGGTAAAGATTGCCTGCACTGCAATAGCCGGTTTGGTAATGGGGAGAACGATTTTGTTGAAGGTTCTGAACTCCCCGGAGCCGTCGATTCTTGCTGCCTCTACCAGTGACAAGGGAAGAGAGGACTGAAGGTAGCTGTACATAAAGTAGAACACGGACGGGGATGCGATTGACGGTATAATCAGCGGAAGCAGGGAGTCATACATTCCCATATTCGTAATCAAACGCAGGAAACCCATTGCCGTAACCTGGGTGGGCATCACAAGGATCGCCATGATAAAGGTAAAGGCTGCTTTCTTTAGCTTGAAATCATATGCGTAGAGGCCGTAAGCTGTCAGGGCTGAAAAGTAGGTACAGATGGCCGCGCTGGAACCGGAGACAATCAGGCTGTTTAAGATTCCGCGGAACATAGGAAAGGTTCCGTCGTTGGCTACACTGCTTAAGTTTTTGAACAGATAGCTGCCTGGCAGTGCCGAAAATCCTTTCTGCAGGTCTGCATGAGAACGTGTGGCGTTAACAAACAGGATGTAGAAGAAAAACAGGCACATGAATGACAGGATAATCAGTACCACATGGGCGAAAATACTGCGTGCATAACTTGGTCCTTTTGATTTCATAAGCTTATCCCCTCTTTCCCTTTTTCGCTTTTTTTGCTGCTGCTTTGGAGCCGTCCGGATCCTGGTCATTGGTTATCCGGTATACAAGGAAGCACAGGATACCGCTGACAATAAAGAGGTAAACAGATAATGCGCCTGCCATGCCGTAGTTTTTGCTCTTTAAATGACTGTTTAAGAACATGATTAACGTCATGGAGGTACGGTCCGGCGTTCCCTGCCCGTTGGTTAAGATCTGGGGAACATCGAACATCTGAAGTCCGCCGATGATGGAAGTAATCAGTGTATAAGTAAGAATCGGGCGGATCAGAGGAAGGGTAATGGAGAAAAACCTCTGAAAACTGTTGCAGCCGTCTAACTCGGAGGCCTCAAAGATATCCGGGCTGATGCCCATGATTGCGGCCATAAGCATAATGGTGGTATTTCCAAACCACATCAAAAAGTTCATCAATCCTACCAGTGACCGGGTTCCCAACACGGATCCCAGGAAATCAACAGGCTTTTTAATCCACCCCATGGACATAAGGATGGCGTTGATGGGGCCGTTGGTTGAGAACATGGTGAAGAACAGCATGGCAAAGGCGGATGCCATAATCAGGTTGGGAAGATAGATCACCACTTTAAAAAACTGGGTTCCGTGGATTTTCAGGCGGGTATCCACAAACCATTCCGCCAGCACCAGGGCAATGACAATCTGCGGGATAAATCCGATGATCCACAGAATCAGGGTGTTGCCAGCGTATTTGAGCATGTCTGACTGCAGCAGGCTGGCGAAATTTTCAAGTCCGATAAAACGGGGGCCGATTTCTTTGATGCCTGACCGATAGTATTCATAGAAGCTATACCGCACCGTATCCACCAGAGGGATAAACGAGAAGATGAAAAAGCATAAAAAGAACGGAAGAATAAAGATATATCCCCACTTTGAATAATCAACTTTTTTACGTTTTGATTTCATATACTTACCATCCCTTCTTTTGGGTTGCTCTTATTCCGGCCACTGAATTTGTGTGATCTCCGGATAACGTTCCATGATTGCGGTTTCAAAGTTTGCTTTTGCCCTGTCAAAATCAACCTGTCCCTGGAAATAATCACTGAAGGAATTCTGAATCAGTTCTACGCAGCCCTGGTCATAGGCGGAAAGGGGAGCCATGACAATATTCTCTGCAACAGGAGCAAAATATGTAAATGCATTCTGGCCGCCCAGGAAATCAGAGGAGAAGCTGGCGTCATCTGCAGCCGCCTGCATACTGCTCTGGGTATTGGTGAAATCGGAAAATTCCTTGGATATCTTTAACAGGTTTTCCTTGTCCGCCGTTACGGAAAGAATGATATCCTTCACATGCTGCGGATTGTCAGTGCCCGTACATGCGTGGACATAGGAACCGCCCCAATTGTATTCCTGGGGGGGGTTGTGTAACGGCCCATGCACCGTCTCCGCCGTCCCAGTTAGGCTTCAATGTGAAATCAATTCCCCAGGCCGGGAAAAGGAATGCAAATACTTTGGATGCGGAGCCCATGGACTGGTTCCAGTCTGCGTTCCACTGGCCTTTTACGGTCTTGTCAAGGTAGCCGGCATCCAGCCATTCCTTGGAATCCTTTACCCAATCCATAATCTTCTGGTCAACATTGATAACGGTTTCTCCCGGATTTACCCATGGCTGGGAGATGCTGTTGCCATATAGCCGGAAGGTATCTGCATAGGAAGCGAAGGTGTAATATCCTTTTGCTGAAAGTTCCTCAGCAGTGGTCTTTATCGTATCCCAGTCTTTTACTTTTTCTCCCACAGTCTCCGGATCGTCGGTGCCGAAGACATCCTTGGCAATATCCCGCCGGTACACCAGAAGACCGGGGCAGCACTGCCATGTGGAACCTCTCTGAACGCCGTTGGAGTCTGAGGCGGTTACCTTTGTAAAGGAGTACTGGTCAGCCAGGTCCTTGTCAGGGTCAATGCCAAGATCCACAAGAGGCATGGCCACATCTGCATCTGCATCCGTATATTTGTTTACATAATCGGTTTCTGATAAGAAGATATCAACTTTATTGTCAGCTGCCGCGTCTGCCTGGCCTAAAAGCGCTTCGTCAAGCTTCTGCTGGTAGACGCCGTCCTGGTTGGGATTGATGATCCAGTGGATCTCCGTGCCGTCCTTTAAGGTGGTAACTGTGCCGTCCTTGGAAGTCTCCTGCACTTCGGGATATACTGCTTCCACACGCTCCCGGAATTCATTATTCCAGCAGTAAATGTTGATTACCTTGCCTTCTTCTGATGTTCCTGCGCCGGAACCGGAAGAACCACTGCAGCCTGCCAGAGAACCGGCGGCCATCGCTGCCGTTAATAAAATACTGAGTGTTCTTTTTTTCATGTCAAAATCCTCCTTTTTTTGAGATATGCTCTCATACTTGGTTGCTAACATGGCTGAATTATAGCGTAAATCATGTGGGAGATATATTATAGATTTTAACAAAATGTCAAATTCATGATGCATTTTTTGATTTTTGCATCTAGCCGGAGTACTAGTTTTTTTAGGTCATGATTCTGATATTTTTCACCTGTTTTTTATTTCTTTTAAACCTGATTTTTTATATGATGCATACAAAAAGCAGAAAGGAGTATAAAAATTGGAGGATATAAGGTTTATAGATGAACGGGGAAGCTTTGTCTTAAATCAGCCGGAAAATTACAGTTATTTGTATTTTCCCCTGGCCTCGACAGCCGGACTGAAAAGCGCTGTCACGCCGAATCTTGGCGGAGATGCCAAAGTGGATCAGGAGACCTTTCTATTGGAGCCGGTAAGTGCGGAGAACCTTCATAATAACCGTTCTGTCAGAAATTTCTGGTTTTTGGCGGATGGCGAGGGTGCGTATTCGGCTGTAGGGGCTTCTGCAGAACAGGAGGCTGCCAGATTCTCATCCAGACAGGATGACAGCAGACTGGAGGCAGGGTTTATGTGGCAAACCCTGACACGTTTTTCAAAACAGTTTCAGCTGGTTTCTACGGTTACATCCTTTATTCCAAAGGATGAAAATGTTGAGATTATGTATGTCACCGTGAAGAACCAGGGGGAGTCTGTAAGAAAGCTGACGGCCTGCGGCGCTATCCCCGTCTTCGGGCGCAGCGCGGATAATCTGAGGGACCACCGGAATGTCACTTCCATGCTCCACAGGATAAAGACTGTCGAGAACGGCGTCCTGGTGTCTCCCACCATGTCTTTTGACGAGAAAGGCCACCAGCCAAACAGCCGGATCTACTATGTTGCAGGCTCCACGGGCAGCGGCAATCCGCCGGAAAGCTTTTATCCCACGGTAGAGGAGTTTATCGGCGAGGGAGGAACGTTTCTTCATCCCCGTGCAGTGTTTGAGTCCCATAAGGGGTGTCCGGCAGGCAGCTTTAGAGCTGGAAAGGAGGCCATGGGAGCCCTGCGTTTTGAGGCTGTTGTCCTTGAACCTGGTGAAGAGGCGGACTACATTCTTCTGCTTGGAGTGGAAAACAGTGAGGAAGAGATTCAAAGGGTCAGCAGGCAGTATGACACGGTACAAAAGGTAAAACAGACGCTTAAAAGTACCAGAGACTATTGGCAGAAACAGGTGGCAGCCAGCTTTCACACAGGAGACAGGGATTTTGACTGCTGGATGAAATGGATCTGCTTCCAGCCGTTTCTGCGCAGACTTTTCGGCTGCTCGTTTCTGCCTCACCATGATTATGGCCGCGGCGGGCGAGGGTGGAGAGATCTGTGGCAGGACTGTCTCTCCCTGCTTTTGATGGAGCCTGGCGGAGTGGGGGAAATGCTTGCCCTGAATTTCGGCGGTGTCCGGGTTGACGGAACCAATGCCACAATCATCGGCAGCAAGGACGGAAGCTTTGCTGCAGACAGAAACGGAATCAGCCGGGTCTGGATGGACCATGGGCTATGGCCTCTCATGACCACAAAGCTTTATATTGACCAGACCGGGGATGTGGAGATTCTGAACAGACAGGTTTCTTATTTTAAAGACAGACAGGTGATGCGTGGAACCGCCGCAGATGAGGCATGGAGTGCTGATTATGGCGACAGGCAGCGGACGGAGAAGCATGACATTTACAAAGGAAGCATCCTGGAGCATCTTCTGATTCAGCAGCTTACAGCCTTTTTCGAGGTGGGAGAACACAATATCTGCAGGCTTCGGGGCGCAGATTGGAATGATGCGTTGGATATGGCGGCTGAACGGGGAGAGAGCGTGGCTTTTACCTGCGCTTATGCCGGAAATCTTTTAAACCTGGCTGAAATGATCCGTCTTCTGGAACAAAGTTCTTCTTCCGGATGTGCAGAGCTTATGGAGGAGATTGAAATCCTGCTGGATGGCAGCGGGGAGACGTTCTGTGACATTGAGAAGAAACAGAGCATTTTAAAGACCTACGGCGCCTGCTGCCGACATACCGTAAGCGGCAGACGCAGAGCCTTCCAGCTTTCGTCTCTGGCAGTCAATCTGATTCAAAAGGCAAACTGGCTTATGCAGTATTTAAGGGAGCATGAGTGGCTGGAAGGTGAGAATGGAGAGGGATGGTTTAACAGCTACTACGATAATCATGGGCGTGCTGTGGAGGGAACCGGATTTGAACAGGTTCGGATGATGCTGACAGGGCAGGTTTTTGCGGTTATGAGCGGCGTGGCGGAGGATGAGCATATCTGCAAAATTGTAAAAAGCGCGGATCATTATCTCTACCGGAAAGAAATCGGAGGTTACCGTCTGAACACGGATTTCCATGAGTTGAAATTTGATATGGGGCGGATGTTCGGATTTGCCTACGGGGAAAAGGAGAACGGAGCTGTCTTTTCCCACATGGCGGTGATGTACGCCAATGCCCTGTATGGAAGGGGATTTGTGAAAGAAGGCTGGAAGGTGTTAAAGAGCCTTGGGGAAACGGCTATGGATTTTCATACCAGCCATATCTTTCCCGGAATACCGGAATATTTCCGTTCAGATGGACGGGGAATGTACCAGTACTTAACAGGTGCGGCCAGCTGGTATATGATAACCATGATTACGGAAGTCTTCGGTGTCCGCGGGGAGGCCGGAGACCTGATTCTGTATCCCAAGCTGCTGGCTGAGCAGTTTGACGGGGAAGGGTCTGCCTCTGTCACGGTTCCCTTTGCAGGGAAAACCCTGACAGTCACTTACAACAATCCACAGAGGAAGGATTTCGGTAATTATATCATCGGCTCCGGAGTCTGTGACGGCATGGAGCTTGACGTAAGCGAGGACGCATTTATACTTCTGCCCCGCAAGAGATTGGCGGCCCTGCCAGGCAGGGTTCACAGCATTGCTATCTGTCTGGTCTGAGACGCGAAATGGCGGAAAGAACAGGCGTGGGTTGAGAACACATCGGGAAAGGGTAAGGAAAATCACATGAAATATGGATATTTTGATGACGAAAGACGAGAATATGTAATCGAGCGGCCAGATACTCCCATGCCGTGGGTAAACTATCTGGGTTCTCCGGAATATGGCGCCATTATCTCTAACAATGCAGGGGGATACAGCTTTGCAAAATCAGGGGCAGACGGCCGGATCCTGCGTTATATTTTCAATCATTTTGACCAGCCGGGACGTTATATGTATATCCGGGATAATGAGTCAGAGGATTACTGGTCCGGGTCATGGCAGCCAGTAGGCAAAAGCCTTGAGGACTACAAATGTAAATGCTGCCATGGCCTGGGATATACCAGAATGACTGCCAGCTATGACGGGATTGGCTCTCAGGCTGTTTACTATGTTCCATTGGGAAAATGCTATGAGGTGTGGGCCCTTTCCGTGACCAATAGTTCAAACAGGCCCAGGAGCCTTACTCTCACCGGTTATGGGGAGTTTACCAATCACGGCAATTATGAACAGGATCAGGTAAATCTGCAGTATTCTCTGTTTATTACCAGAACCCTGTTTCAGGATAACCGGATTGTGCAGCAGATACATGGGAATCTGGACACTCTTTCGGAGAACCAGCAGGTGGATAAAAAAAGCGTGACGGAGAGGGTTTTCGGCCTGGCCGGAGCGGACGTGTCCTCTTTTTGCGGTGACAGGGAGAAGTTTCTTGGAAGATATCACGGGTATGGAGACCCTGAAGGAGTGGGAAAAGGCAATCTTGGAAACGGACTCAGCTACAATGAGAATTCCTGCGGTGCCCTTTCCTGTGTCATCCGTCTGGAACCAGGAGAGACAAAAACCATTGCTTTTTTACTTGGGGAAATGTCTTCGGATGAAGGGGCAGCCATGATAGAAGGGTATGAATCTCCGGATAAAAGGATCCGGCAGGAACTGGCGGAATTGAAGGCAGACTGGGACAGGAAGCTGGGCCGTTTCAGGGTCAGCACGCCAAGCCAGGAGTTTAATACCATGATAAATACATGGAATGCCTACAACTGTTTTATGACCTTTATCTGGTCCAGGGCGGCATCCTTTATCTATTGCGGCCTGCGAAACGGATATGGATATCGGGATACGGTACAGGATATTCAGGGCATTATTCATCTTGCACCGGACATGGCGGCGGAAAAAATCCGTTTTATGCTTTCGGCTCAGGTAAGCAATGGAGGAGGCCTGCCGCTGGTTAAATTTACCCACAATCCGGGACATGAGGATACGCCGGATGATGAATCTTATCGCCAGGAAACCGGACACCCGGCTTACCGCGCGGATGATGCGCTGTGGCTTTTCCCTACGGTTTACAAGTATATAGGAGAAACGGGGGATATGGATTTTCTTGATGAGATGATTCCTTTTGCAGATAAGGATGAGGGAAGCGTATATGAACATTTGAAGCGTGGGCTTCAGTTTTCCTTTGAGCATCTGGGACCTCACGGCATGCCGGCAGGGCTTTATGCGGATTGGAATGACTGTCTGCGGCTGGGAGCCGATGGGGAATCTTCTTTTGTTGCGATGCAGTTCTACTATGGGATGACCATACTGAGAAGCTTTGCCCGGTGTAAAGGGGATTCTGCTTATGAGGAGTATCTGGAGATAAAACAGAAGGAGGCAGAACGGATCATTCAGGATTCCTGCTGGGATAAGGACCGGTTTATCCGGGGATACACCCAGGAAGGACAGCGGATCGGGGCAGCAGAAGATAAGGAAGCCAATATGTGGCTGAATCCTCAAAGCTGGGCGGTTATCAGCGGACTTGCGTCTGAAGGCCAGGCGGATGCAGCGCTGGAAAATGTATTTAAGCAGCTGAACACAGAATACGGCGTCCGTCTGATGAATCCGCCTTATCATGCCCATGCCTTCGACGGGGCTCTGGCGGTTATTTACAACCAGGGCACAAAGGAAAATGCAGGCATTTTTTCCCAGTCTCAGGGCTGGCTGATTCTTGCGGAAGCATTGCGGGGCCGCGGAGAGCGGGCATTTACGTATTTTATGGAAAATGCCCCTGCCGCCCAAAATAACCGGGGAGAGATCCGGGCTATGGAGCCCTATTGCTACGGACAGTTTACAGAGGGGAAAGACAGTGAACATTATGGACGCTCCCACGTCCACTGGCTTACCGGTACGGCTTCCACCATGATGGTGGGCTGTGTGGAAGGGATTCTGGGAATCCGGCCTGAGCCTGACGGTATCAGGATTGCCCCGGCCATTCCAAGGGACTGGGAAAGCCTGGAGATATGGAAGGAGTTTCGTGGAAAGCATCTGCATATCCGGGTGAATAATCCGAATCACAGGGAATCCGGGTGTGAGGAGCTTGTGTTAAACGGCAGGGAGCTGGAGGATAATTACATTCCTGCCAGTCTTTTGGAGAATGAAAATGAAATTCTGCTGATTCTTTAATTTCGTCGAAAGCAGTCTGCTTAATCGGGAAAGTAAACCGCAAGCTGCAAGAGCCGGATTATCACATTTTTGACGTGAAAAACCGGCTCTTGCTCTGTCTTATATTTCTCTTATTCTTCTGCTTCAATATCCCACTGAAGGGCATGATTTAAGTCCCGGTATTTTTTGGGGGTCATGCCTACAGATTCCCGAAACTGCTGGGTAAAATGGCTCTGGGAGGAGAATGACAGCCGGTTGGCGATTTCAATCATGGAGTAATCGCTATACTGCAGCAGATTCTTGGACATCTCGATTTTCTGTCTGCGTATGTAGGTGCTGACAGAGTCTCCGGTTTCCTTTTTAAACAGCCGGGAAAGATAACTGGCAGAAACTCCAAGGACATCTGACAGATCTTCAATCGTAATGCGTTCTTTAATGTGGGAGTAGATGTATTCTTTGCAGATATTGATATGCCTGGAATTGGTATCGCTGCGGCAGATACGGCGCATCTTTTCCGTATAGTCCAAAACCATGGCGTCATGGAGGCTGCGGACGCCTTCTATGGTGTGGATATCATCCAGCTTTTGGATATAAAAATCGCTCATCCGAAATGCCAGCTCCAGTTCCATGCCTTTTTGTTTGCACAAACGTGTGATCATTGCCGTTGTGATAACAAAATGGTATTTTAAATTGGTAATGGGATTGCGGGAAAGGATGCCTACTCCCTCACTGTCTAAAAAACGTTCCTGCTCACAGTTTTTCCTGACGGCTTCCATATCACCGCTGGTTACTGCCTGGTAAAACAGAAATTCCTCTGTCGGCGGTCGGTGCTCTATCTCATCAATATCATCTTCTGCTTCTAAAAGAAGCCATTCATCCTGATAGTTCATAGAATTATCCCTTTCGTCTGATAAAAGAGGTTTATTGGGAAAGGCGATAGCGTGTAGTGGCTGTATGGTTATTTTAATTCATAGGATAAAAAATTGCAAGGTGAAGATTGGGGGTCAGGATACTTTGAGAAATCGCTATATTATCTCTGGATTTAAAAAGGACAAAAACGGAAGAAGGCGAAAGCATTTCTCCGTGGAGAGTCCGTGAAAGAGGATATCTAAATTCTGGTCGTAGTTTTCTACCTGGCGGGAGTAGAGGTAGGCGGCCTGGATCAGGCGGGAATCTGTCCAACCATATACCAGGGAGCCTGCCATAAGACGTATGGTAAGCCAGCTTACGGCAGCGAACCGGACCTTGTGGTACAGATTGTCATCGTAGATGGTGCCCAGGAAGTATACCTGGATGAAATAGGTGAGAAGCTGTTTTTCCGGCAGGCGGTCATTATCATAGGCGGTTGGAGAGAAGGGTGATTTTAGGTAAGACTGGATATTCTGGCTGTTTTGGCACAGGTTGATAAGCCAGGGCCAGATTTCAACCACAGGCTCCAGGGTGCCATATAGCTTCAGGAGGGAGGAAAGCCACTGGCAGGAGGAATATGGGACTGTTTCCTCAGAGGTTATTCTGGAGGAAAGGGTTTGGGTGAAACGCGGAGTTGCATGTTCTGACAGGTATGCTTGGGACAGAGTGTTTAGTACCTGGCCGGCCTTTTCCGGGCAGAAATGATTGTGCCGGTGAAAGCAGCCTTTGGAATAGCGGCGCTGCAGGTCATGGCTGAAGGCAAGTGCCATGGATACGGAGGTTTCCAGAGAACAATCGGTTCTCCAGAGAATATTAAGAAGTGTCTCCCGGACATGAATCAGCCATGCCAGCATGTCCTCATCTACTTGCTGGCCGGAGGGACACTTTTTCGCAGTCTGTCTGGTAAGCATATGGGGTCTTGTCTTTTGGGACAGGATGATGCGGGCGGCTTCCGGGCAGGAGAGGGATAGGCTGATTTCCTGCAGATTGCCGAATTCCTCCTGGTGGCGGGGATAGATGCGGCAGGTTCTGCACAGGGAATCTTTGCCCAGATGAAGGTACATGCCACATAAGTTTTTTTCTGTCAGGAGAGGGCAGCGGCGGTTGGACAGACGGATGGTGCGGCGGCGGAAATCGATGGCTTTCCGGAAACGGCGCAGGAAGGCCGGGGACGGCTTAAGGGAGGCCTGTGAGAAATGGCTGAAGGAGGAGGCCTGCGGAGAATGGCTGCAGGATGGACTTTCCGGGGTATTATGTGAAGCTGGGGAATCTGAATCGTCAGCGGATTCTGTGCGGGGAGAGGGATGGAGAATCCTGCGGTAATGTTTCAGAGATTCCGGATCAATGGAAATGTTCCACCCTTGGCAGCAGGTGTCGGGACAGTCTTTGCTGATGCACTGGAAATCATGGTAATAGGACGGGTATTGGTAAGTCATAGGTAAGCGTATGTCCTTTCTTTGTTTTTGTCTGGGGAAAAGGTTCTTTGATAGGACATTATACGTTCTTTTGCTGGAATTGGCAAGGGAAAAGTATTGACAAAACAGCTGTTATATTATAAAATTTTTGGAAAATTTACATGCTCTCCTGATTTATCAGTCTTGATTAACTTATAAGATCAGGCGCAAAGAGATTTTGAGAGTAATTTTTTGAAAAAGGAGGAAATTGCCATGCAGAAATTGAATAACAGGTATTTGGAGGCAGCGTTTTCTTATCTGAGTTCGGAACCGGAGTTTAACCTGTTTTTTATCGGGGATCTGGAGGCCTTTGGGATGGAGCATGAGAATGTATCCTGCTATACGGATGACGAATGGATGCCGGATATGGAATTTCCTTACTTTATACTGAATTACCGGGGAAATATACTGGTTTACAGCAGGGATGAGGCTTATGACGCAGAGAAGGTGGCAGAATACCTGAACGAAATGGATCCGGAAAATATCAGCGGAAAGGATGACATTGTCAAAAAGCTGGTTCCCTATCTGAAGAACAGGGTATGCAAGCCTACTTATCTGGCCAGGCTGAATCAGGTGGGCGAGGAAGAGAAGGAACGGTACGGCGGCATCATGAAACAGGTGCGCAGACTGACAGAGGAGGATATTCCGGCAGCCTATGATCTGTATATGACCATTGATGAATTTGCCTACACATACCAAAGAAAGGCGAAGGAGAAATGTTATGACGATATCCGTCAGAATGTTTCTGTATGCGGGCGTACCTATGGAATCTTTGAGGGGGATTTGCTGGCATCGATTGTACAGACCTCGGCGGAGAACAAAACGTCTGCTATGATAGTGGGTGTGGCCACCAGGCCTGAAATGAGAGGGAAGGGGTATGCCAAAGCGGCAATCCTGAAGATGTGCCAGGACTGCCTGGAGGAGATGGATTTTCTGTGCCTGTTTTTTGACAACCCGGCAGCAGGAAGGATCTACCATTCAGTTGGGTTTGAGGATATGGGATTGTATACGATGATTCGGAAGGCATAGGCAAGGGAGAGCAAAAGAGCTGCAGTCTGCTGATTAGCTGGAAGGATGTATGTATAATGGCTGCAAGCCGGGCTGCCTATCACCGCAGGTAATTTTAAATGGCTGAAAATTGGTGAAAAAAACCGGTATAATTGCTTTCCTTTTTTTGGTTAATTTGTTAAAATAATAGCAGAAATGGGTTGGCCATTTTGGAAAATGTTGCAGAAAAAGGAGAGGATTGACATGGCAAACAGAATCGTATTAAATGAAACCTCCTATCATGGCGCAGGCGCTATCAAGGAGATTCCGGCAGAGGTAAAGACAAGAGGGTTTGAGAAGGCGTTTGTATGCTCAGACCCGGATCTGATTAAGTTCGGAGTTACAAAGAAAGTGACAGATGTGCTGGATGGCCAGGGACTGGCATATGAAATCTATTCCGATATCAAACCCAATCCAACCATTGAGAACGTGCAGAGCGGCGTGGCAGCATACAAGGCATCGGGAGCGGATTATATCATCGCCATTGGCGGTGGTTCTTCCATGGATACGGCCAAGGCTGTGGGTATTATCATCAACAATCCGGAATTCGAGGATGTGAGAAGCTTAGAGGGAGTGGCTCCCACAAAGAAGCCCTGTGTACCGATTATCGCAGTCCCTACTACGGCTGGTACAGCTGCAGAGGTTACCATTAACTATGTTATCACAGATGTTGAGAAGAAGAGAAAATTTGTGTGTGTAGATACTCATGATATCCCTGTTATCGCTGTGATTGACCCGGATATGATGGCCAGTATGCCTAAGGGCCTGACCGCAGCAACCGGTATGGATGCCCTGACTCATGCCATCGAAGGTTATATTACCAAGGGCGCATGGGAGATGACCGATATGTTCCATTTGAAGGCCATCGAGATTATTTCCAACTCTTTAAGAGGTGCTGTTGAGAATACACCGGAAGGAAGAGAGGGTATGGCTCTGGGACAGTATGTGGCAGGCATGGGCTTCTCCAATGTAGGTCTGGGAATCGTACATTCCATGGCTCACTCCTTAGGCGCTGTCTATGATACGCCTCACGGTGTTGCCAATGCAATCCTGCTTCCCACCGTTATGGAATACAACGCTCCCTGTACTGGCGACAAGTACAAATATATCGCCAAGGCCATGGGCGTGGAGGGCGTAGACGCCATGAGCCAGGAGGAGTACAGGAAGGCAGCCGTGGATGCGGTGAAGAAGCTGTCCCAGGATGTGGGAATCCCGGCTGACTTGAAGGAGATTGTGAAGGAAGAGGATATTCAGTTCCTGGCTGAGTCTGCATTTGCAGATGCATGCCGTCCGGGCAATCCGAGAGATACCTCTGTGGAGGAGATTATTGATTTGTATAAGTCTTTGATGTAACCGATTGGCAGATTATCAGATTGGCAGATTAGCGGTTTATGTACCGTGATTTTTCAAAAATGCACCCAGGAGCGATTTTGGGTGTATTTTTGTTTTATTGCCTGCAGAGGACAAGTGCATTTGTTAGATTTTATGGCGGCAGAGGCGATTTCGCAGGACAGCATAAAGAGATTTCCTTTAAAATAAAGCTGGAGGTATTTATATCCAGTTAAAATACTCTGGTATAGGCAGCTGCAAAGGCAGGTGCAGGAGATATTTTAAAGTATGTGTCAAGGAAACGGAGGAAATCTCAATGGATACTACAAAAGAAAAGAAGAAAAAGAACACAGAAGACAAAGGAATGCCAAATAAGGAAAAGGAACTGCCAAAGGAAATCTACGGCTACATCCGTGTTTCCACAATCCAGCAAAATGATGATAGACAGAGAATCGCCATGGCGGAACAGGGGGTGCCGGCCAAAAATATTTTTTCGGATAAACAATCCGGCAAGGATTTTAACCGCCCGGGATACAAAGCCCTTATGAATACGATCCGGGAAGGGGATAAGGTGGTAATTAAGAGCATCGACCGTCTGGGCAGGAACTTCAATGAGATCCTTGAACAGTGGAGGCATATTACATTGGAGAAAAAATGCGGCATTGTGGTTTTGGACATGGATATTCTCAACACGGATGTGGACCGGGGGCTTCTGGACAGGCTGGTGTCGGAGATTATGATGATTGCGCTGTCCTATGTGGCACAGACAGAGAGGGAGATGATGCGGCAGAGAGTGTTTGAGGGAATTGCAGCGGCCAAAGAGAAAGGGGTTCACTGCGGAAGGAAGCCTATGGAGGTTCCTTCATTTTTTGAAATGATATATGATATGTGGAAAAAAGAAAGGATTTCAGGGAGAGAGGCAGCCAGACAGCTGGGGGTGGATAACCACACGTTTAAAAAGTGGATCAGCCTGATGGAAGAAGCGGTCTGATGATGAAAGCCAGGAGGGGGTATACGGAAAGATACGGCTTTGAGAAGGGCAGAGAGAAAAGGTATATGGAGAAGTATCAGAGCGTTTGGAGGAAATAATTGGAGTAAATAGACTATAGTGGGGAAAATGGCGCATAGGGATCGCTTTGGAGTGACTATGAAGCTGCTTTGGCAGCTGGTTGTCGTTGTTTGGTAGCAAGATCGCGAGATGGATAGATGGGGGATTGCCATATGTGGTGTGTTGTCCATGTAAAGGATGGGGGAGAAGAGCATACAGAAGATTTTGTTGCAGGCCTGCTTCCTGAGAGTCTGTATGCACGGTGTTTCCATCTGATTCGAAGCAGAAGGAAGAAATACCAGGGGCAGTGGACACTGATCACCAGCCGGCTGTTTCCGGGGTATGTATTTGTGGAAACGGAAAGAATTGATGATTTCTGTATGCGGCTGAAACGGATTGATGCCATGGCAAAACTGCTGTGCACCGGGGAGGATATGACGCTGATTCATCTGGAAGAAGAGAGTTATCTCCGGCTTCTGGGAGGAGAGGAACATATTGTGGAATACTCGGAAGGATATCTGGAAGGGAAAGAGCTGATTGTCACATCCGGTGCCATGAAGAATTACAAAGGGATCATCAAGAAAGCACTGCGGCATAAGAGGCTGGTGGTGCTGGAGGTTCCGCTGATGGGGCGGATAGTGGAAGTGACGGTGGGACTTGGGATTGTGAAGAGGTAGCAGCACTTTGGAGGGACGCTGGGATTTCTTTCAGCTGGAATCAGGAATTATTGATGTCTTTTCTCCTAAGGACAATCCTTCTACCATCGAATACCATCCTGGCAAAAGTGGCGGTGTATTTCGATGGTGGGTTGGTGCAGGAGATAAGGTTAGATAGTGATATCCAAAAATTCGCTTCGATGATAAAAATTCGTAGAATAAAGGAAGCAGAATCATAAGAGTCAGAGAAATAGAAGCCAAGACCATTTTAAGGGTATAGAAATAATAAACAGTTTATTTTTAACACAAGTTGCATGAAGAAGGGATTAATGAAAGCTATTATGGTAAGATATAGCTCAGATAAGAAACAAATATGGAATGATTTTAATAGGTCTGCGAAAAATCCACTATTTATGTTTGATCGGGATTATATGGATTATCATTCGGATAGATTCAAAGATCATTCCTTAATGTTTTATAAGGAAAACACATTGATTGCAATTTTACCTCTTAATGAAAAGAAAGGTTGTCTGTACTCTCATGGTGGTCTTACATATGGCGGTTTTATTTGTGGAAATGACATGAAGCAGAGCCTTATGATTGCTTGCATGAATGATTTAGTGAATTATATGCAAGCGGAATCTTTTTCCCAGTTGATATATAAAAGTATTCCGTATATATTGGAAGCAGCCGTCTGAAGAGGATCAATATGCATTATAACGTTGCAATGGAGAGATACTGAAAGTGGAACCTTCTACAGTTATAAATCTCCAAGAACCGCTTGATATGTCAAAGCTCAGAAAGAGGATGATTAAAAAAGCTGAAAAAGAGTTAGTTCAGATTTCCGAGGAGTCATCAAAGTCAAGCTATGATGAGTTTATAAAACTGCAAAACGAAGTGTTAAATACACATCATGGTGTAAATGTGGTTCATACGTCTGATGAATTGTTTCTTCTGCATTCAAGATTACCAGAAAATTTAAAACTATGGGCGCAGTTTTTATGACTATGTTTTTCATGCTTTCTGGATTTTCCCTGTTTGTAAATTGGGGGGGTATTTCGTTATCAGAGCCTAATCAAATCACACGATTTTGGAAAAAACGTTTCTTTGGTATAGTTCCTATGTACTGGATTTCATCTCTGATATATGTTGTCCTGATGATAGCTATCAGAAAGGATACTATCAAGGATGAAATTCTGTTATTTCCTATTGAGATTTTGGGGTTACAATCATGCTTTGCTTCTTTGTTTGGATTTTCACATAACGGAGGGACTTGGTTTATATCCTGTATTCTAATATGCTATATTACGTATCCTTTTTTACAAGAATTAATCAAAACAATTAAGAAGAGAACAAAAATTGTGATGTTGATGATATGCTCTGCGCTTCTTCTATACTCACCGATTGTCGTTCATATCTATAAGTTACAAAGGATTTACAGTAATCCGTTTTTCAGGCTGTTGGAATTTGCTATTGGAATGATTCTTGCATCGATGAAGACAGATTACAAGGATAGTAAGATAATGGGGTATTTATATAAGTGGCCTGCAATTATAATTGCAAGTTCGGTCATGGTAGTTGGTATTTCATTGGTAGTGAAACTGAAAATAGCCATAAGTAATTATATGGTCTATAGCTGGATATGTTTACCCTGCTTTATAGTAATGCTTTTAGGATTATCAGGAATAGAGTTTATCGCTTTAAGAAACTCGAAAATATTAAAATGGCTTGCAGATGTATCATTTGTATTCTTTTTGGCACAGCTCTATTCTAACACAGTAAGCAAGATGATTATTGGCAGGTATAGTATCGATAGTAATCTCTGTAAAATCATGATAGGATGGATTTCGTGCATTGTGTTTGCCTTGGTTTTACGAATGATAGAGAAAGGAATTAATAGAAAAATGGAAAGCCTGATTCGATATGATTCAAGAAAAAAGAGTGACAAGTAAAGGGGACATAAAAAATCCTGGTTCTTTGTCTGGTGTATAAAAGGCTTTTTGTAGATTAAAATCTATAAAAATTTACACCAATACTGCTTGACACTTTTTAAGGATTCCCGTATCCTAAACATAGAGAGGAAGTGCGAAGGTATGGGAATATATGTGAATCCGGGGAACACGGCATTTCAGAAGGCTTTAAATGGTGATATTTATATTGATAAAACTGAATTGATTGCCTATACGAACAGAAGAATAGACAAGACCGATTGTTTTATCTGTGTCAGCCGTCCGCGCCGGTTTGGAAAGTCGATGGCGGCGGATATGATTTGCGCTTACTATAGCCGGGGCTGCGATTCTGCCCGGCTATTTCGCGGACGGAAAGCAGAAGTGGATGAGGCATTTGCCGAGCATTTAAATAAGCATCATGTGATTCGGCTGGATATACAAAAATTTCTTGAATCCGAGCGTGATCTTGATACATTTATTGTTGAGATAGAAAAAGCGGTTGTTGGAGAATTAACGGAGACATATCCTGAATGCAGAGATATCCATATCGGCGACAGGCTTAAATTTGTTTTGGAAAGATTATTTGTCCAGACAGGGCAGGGATTTGTATTTGTAGTTGACGAATGGGATTGTGTATTCCGGGTAGCAAGGGATCGCAAAGAGATACAGAAAGATTACCTGGATTTTTTAAGAGGGCTGTTCAAAGGCTCTTCTTATGTGGAATTAGCTTATATGACAGGAATTCTTCCAATTAAGAAATATGGCGAACACTCTGCAATCAATATATTCAGGGAGTTTTCCATGTTGAATCCTGGACGGATTGCAACGTGTTTCGGTTTTACGGAGGATGAGGTAAAAGGGCTTTGTGAGAAGTATGGAGTAGATTATGGGGAGACGCAGAAGTGGTATGACGGATATCAGCTGGGGGCTTTTCATATATATAATCCTCAGGCGGTTACAGAGTTAATGGATAGCGGAGAGTTCCAAAGCTACTGGACGGGAACCGAGACATATGAAGCATTGAAAATATATATTGACAGAAACTTTGACGGGCTTAAAGAAGCAGTTTCTATGATGCTGGGGAATGGGCGCTGTAAAATAGACCCATCCACGTTTCAGAATGATATGACTACCTTTAAGACAAAAGATGATATTCTTACCCTTTTGGTTCATCTGGGGTATTTGACCTTTGACAAGGAAAACAGTGAGGTATTCATTCCGAATCAGGAGGTTTCGCTGGAATTTCTGCGGGCAGTGAAGACAGGAGGATGGGATGGACTTGCCCAGGCTCTAAGCCGTTCAGAGAATATACTTTTAAATACATGGAAAATGGATGGGGAAGCGGTGGCAGAAGTGATGTCAGTCATTCATAACGAGACGGCTTCCCTGTTAAAATATAATGATGAGAATTCTCTTACATGCACGGTTTTGATGGCATATTACGGTGCAAAAGCGTATTATATGAATCCGATCATGGAGCTGCCGTCGGGAAAAGGATTTGCTGATGTAGTATATCTGCCAAGACGGGATGCAGATAAGCCGGCTTTGGTGGTGGAATTAAAGTGGAATAAGTCCGCCAAAGGAGCCATTGAGCAGATTAAGGAAAAGCAGTATGCAGCCTGGGTTGAAGGTTATGTTGGTGAGATCCTTCTGGTTGGGATCGTCTATGATAAAAAGCGAAAGAAGCATGATTGTGTGATTGAAAAATATTATGTGTAGACAGCATCCTCTTAAGCGGCCGGAACAGAACAACATCCAGGGTTATGGTTTTGCCTCCCTGGGTGGCGGAGGGACGGACATTCAGGTATAGAGCCAAAGTCCTGCAGCAGCAAGACACAAGGCAGCCAGGCAACAGCCGTTTAAACAGAGGAGAGACAGATGTACAAAGTATTGATTGTAGATGACGAGGCAGTGATCCGCAGAGGATTAAGCCGAATCATTCCCTGGGAACAGATGGGATTTGAGCTGGCCGGGGCGGTGGGAGATGCCAAAAAAGCCCTTGAGATATTGGAACATACCCAGGTTGACGTGGTGCTGACCGATATCCGCATGCCAGATATCTGCGGTCTGGAGCTGATTGGGCATGCGAAGGAGAGGCAGCCTGGCATCAAGTCCGTGGTGATCAGCGGATACAGTGAATTTGACTATGCTGTAGAGGCTCTTAAACTTAAAGTGGAAAATTATATTTTAAAGCCTTTGGATCCCCATAAAATCAGGGAGATTTTTGAGGCTTTGAAAAAGGTGCTGGATGAGGAGCAGAGGAATCAGCAGAAGTTCCGGTATATTCAGGCAGAGTATGAGATGCCTGGCGGCGGATACCATGAGGAATATCAGACCAGGCTGATCCGGCTTCTGGAGGAGGGCAGGTATACGGAACTGGATCTGTTTGCAGATGATCTGTTTGATTTTTTGAGAAAGAAGGAAACAGATCCCCGGGAGTACTGCCTGAAGATGCTGCGTCATGTGGCTTTGTATTTTCATCTGGAAAATCCGCCTCTTTTTGCTACTTACCGGATGGATTCGGAGGCTTGGGAGTACAAAGGAGAGGGAAAAGTGTATTTGAAAGAGGATCTGCATCTGCTGGCGGCGCAGCTGAAGACAGGAGCAGAGCCTATGGAGATTCTTATCAGTAGCCAGGCCCACCAGTATATCAGCTGCAATTATGGGAATAAAAATCTGTCTTTGCGGGAGCTGGCGGAGCATCTGGGAGTAAGCTACGGCTATTTATCGGCGGCATTTGCCAGAACATATAACAAGACCTTTAAGTCTTACCTTACTTCCCTGCGCATCGAAAAGGCCCGGAGGCTTTTGATGGAGAGAAAATATAAGATCTATGAGATTGCGGATATGACCGGCTACAGCAGTTCACGGTATTTTACAGAGGCATTTAAGAGATACTATGGCCTGTCTCCGGTGGATTATCTTAAGCGTCTAGGGGGAGAGGCAGAGAGGGGATGTCATGAATAAAACGATGACTCTGCGCAGTCATTTTATCCTGACATCCTATTTCTCGATTGTATTCTCCATGGTTCTGATCTGTGCGGTCAGCTATGTGATTCTAAGCAGCAATTCCCGTAAATATGCTGTCCAGGCCAGTCATGAGACGGTACACCAGAAAAGCGAGGATATCAGCACAAAGCTGCAGGGGCTGGAGATGACGCTGCGGGATGTGATCTACAGCCTGGAGCTGCAGAAAGCGCTGGAAGACAGGATCCGGGAGCAGGGGGATGGCAGCGGAACGTCTGTGGATCACATGATCGCTTTATCTGCCAACTCCCTGTACATGATTCACAATATGGCTGTTTTTTCTCTGGACGGTCATATGGCGGGGAGCATGTTTGAGTTTGACCGGAGCCGCCGGGCCGACAGCTATCCATGGTATCAGACAGCTGCAGATTCCAGCGGTGAAACCATCTGGCTAGAAGATACAGTGGAGATGATTCGGGACAACTATGGGCTGCATATGTCCATCTCCGGGGTAAAAAAGATCCGCACTGTCTATCATTCAGACGTCTCTTCTATGGGACAGGATCTGGGATATGCGTGTTTCACCATGAATCTGGACAGCCTGCTGAATTTTAACCAGCAGGGGCCGTCCAGTGAAGGGAGAAGGGTGCTTGTGGCTGCACAGGACGGCCGAATCCTGGGGGAAAGCGGCAGAGAGAGGCAGGGAACCTGGTTTGACACGTCCCTGCTCCAGCCGTCGAACAACGGCACGTATGTGCTTTTTGACGGAAAACAATACCTGCTTACTTTTGAACGGATGCCCCTTCTGGTAGACTGGTATGTCATCTGCCTTACAGAGCGTTCGTATATGCTTAAGGATGTCCGCACCGCCATTTTTTCCTGCGGCTTCGTGGCAGTGGTTCTGCTGATTGTTTTTTTCTGGATTTCTGTACAAAATGCAGAGTCCTTAAGCCGTCCTATTAAACGGCTGCAGAAGGAGTTTGAGATGGTGGAGGAGGGCAATTTTGACATTGAATTTCGCAGAAATACAGGGCTTTTGGAGGTGGACAGCTTATTTGCCCGATTCCATGTGATGGTGTACCGGCTGGATGATCTGATACACAAGGTATATGAGGCTCAAATCAAGGAGCAGAAGCTGATCGCAGAGGCCCGGCAGGCACAGCTTCAGTCCCTGCAGATGCAGATTAACCCTCATTTTCTATACAATACGCTGGATTCCATCAACTGGCTGGCCCTTATGGAGGGGAACGAAGAGATTTCTCGGATGATCCTGGCGCTGGGGCATCTGCTTCGCAGCAGCATTAGTACATTTGACATTCATACTACAGTCCGGGAGGAGGTGGAGAATGTAAAACTGTATCTGTTTCTGG
This sequence comes from uncultured Hungatella sp., assembly GCA_910585435.1. Taxonomy (GTDB): domain Bacteria; phylum Bacillota; class Clostridia; order Lachnospirales; family Lachnospiraceae; genus UBA3402. The sequence continues at coordinate 26,858 of CAJUEJ010000023.1, forward strand.
AGCAGGTCCGCTTTGAGGACAGGCTGGACTTTCAGGTGGATGTGCAGGAAGAGGTTCTGGATAAACAGCTATTAAAATATACGCTCCAGCCCCTGGTGGAAAATTCTATCCGCCACGGTATGGAACCCTGCACCATGAAGGAAAAGATCACTGTGTCCATCACCGGCAGGGAGGAAAGGCTCTGTATCCTGATTCGGGACGACGGCATGGGGATGAAGGAGGAAAAACTGGCGGCTTTGCGGAAACTGTGGGAGGAGATAGAGACGGGGAATAATACCAAAGAGGGACGTGAGAGCATCGGGCTTTGCAATATCATGAAGCGACTGTGGTTTTGCTACGGGGATAAAAGCTCTTTTATGATTACAAGTAAGGAAGGGGAGGGAACCTGTCTGGAGATTCAGATTCCTTTGGGATAAAAGCTGATTTGGAACAGGATGAAATAATCTGAGCAAATAGTAAATTTTCAACATTGTTCCCATAATAAGTCATTGATATAATGAAGGCATGTAATGGTATGGACGTCTATAATACCAGAGCATGCCTGTTTTTATGGCATCTGATGCGCTGTGCGTGTCAATCTATTATTATGCGAGGAGGAATCCATATGAAAAAAACGACAAGTTTCCTGATGTGCCTGGCTATGTCCACCATGCTGGCCGGCTGCGGACAAAACTCTGACAACAAGACCACTGACGAGACTACGGGAAGTTCTGAGACAGCAGCCGAGAATACTGTCAAAGAGGAGGGAGAGGGCGGCCAGGTTGTGATCAACTACTATGACTGGGATATTCCAGATCAGAAGTTTATTGATGATTTTCATGCGGCTAATCCGGACATTCAGGTGGTGGTTCACAGTATTCCGGCTAACGGGGAACGGCTGACAAAGCTGGATATCTTAGCCATGAGCGGCGGCGATATGGATGTGATGCCTATCTCTGACGGCGACCAGTTTGTAAGATTTGAGTCCGGCATGATGGCTCCTCTTGATGAGTTTATTGAAAGAGACGGCCTGGACATGGAAGCTTCTTTTGGCAAATATGCGATCTGGGGCCAGTCTGACGGTAAGTATTATGGCATTCCGTTTCGGGCGACTCAGACGGGAGTCTATTACAACAAGGATATGTTTGATGAAGCGAAGGTGCCATACCCGTCGGACGACTGGACTCTGGAAGAATACATAGAGACAGCCCGGAAGATGGCGGAGTGGGGGAAATCCCAGGGGATCTATGGCACCTACACCCATACCTATGCCAACGAGTGGGCTACTGTGGCGGCGCAGAAGGGGCAGTGGTACACCCCGGATAATCAGTGCAACATTAAGGATCCTGCATGGCGGACTGCGCTGGAGACCAGAAAGATGCTGGATGACGAGGGGACGCAGATGCCTTATGGCCAGATAGTGGCGGTGAAGGCGGTGATCAACAGCTCGTTTTTGGGAGGCAAGGAGGCTATGGTGAACGCGGGAAGCTGGCTGGTTCGCGATATGAAGAATAGAGACAAATTCCCCTTTGACTTTCAGGTGGGAGTGGCCTGTCTGCCTCGCTTTGACGAGACTGTGGAAGGGCCCTGCAGCAACTATTCCTGTTCCGTCCTGGGGATTCCGGAGAACTCCAAACACAAGGAAGAGGCATGGCGGTTTATCCGTTATTATGTGGAGGAATGCTCTGATTATATTGCAGCCTCCGGCAATCTGCCTACCTATCTGCCTGCCTACAGCGATGAGATGATCCATATCTTCTGCGAGGGCTCTGGTCTTGATGAGGAGTACGGAAAGAAATTTTTTGACAGCAGCATTAAGCTGACTACTAATAAGATTATCGGTCCCTGCGGTGCCCAGTATATGCAGATTGGAAAAGAGGAGATCGAGCAGTATTTTAACGGAGAGAAGACGCTGGAGGAGACCCTGGATAATATTGAGAGGCGGGTCAATGAAGAACTGGCGAAACAGTAGGTGCCGATTATGAAGGAGAGAAAGAAACTTAACAGGATGCAGCGAAGAGAAGAACGGGCCGGCTACGGATTTCTCTTTCTGAGCCTGACAGGTACTACGGTATTTATCGTTATGCCCATTGTTATGTCCATGATTTTGGGATTTACTGAATGGAATCCCATGAAGGGACTGGCCGGCCTGGAGTTTGTAGGTCTGGAGAATTTCAGAGATATGGCCGGAGACCAGCGGGTCTGGGCAGCCCTGAGAAATAATCTGGTCTATTCCCTGTCCTATGTTCCCTTGACCATCGCCATTGCCCTGGCGATGGCAGGGCTGCTGAATAAATTTGTGTTCTGCAAGGTGCCGATCCGGATGATGACATTTATGCCATACATTTCTTCTCTTGTGTCGGTGGCCACTGTATGGATGGTACTGCTGTACCCAGACAATGGACCTGTAAACAGCATTCTGTCTCATGTATTCCGTATAGCTGATCCGCCTAAATGGTTTATCAGCTCCAGATGGGCTTTGAAGGGAATTATCATGATGTCTGTCTGGCATGATGTGGGATATTACTGTATCATCCTTCTTGCCAACATGCAGGGACTCTCCCAGGAGGTTTATGAGTCTGCAGCGGTGGACGGAGCCAATGCCATCCAGACTTTTTTCCGGATCACGGTTCCTATGCTGTCCTCCAGCCTTTTTTTCTGCATCACTTTGGCTACTATCAATTCTTTTAAGATCTTTGATCAGGTTAATATTATAACAGAAGGCGGACCGGGATTTTCCACCACCGTGCTGGTACAAAGTATCTATTACTATGCGTTTAAAGAGTATAGGATCGGTTATGGGGCGGCGGTGGCTATCCTGTTATTCCTGGTAATTTTTGTGTTCTCTACAGTTTTGCAGAAACTGGAAGAGCGGTTTACTTAGTTAGAGGAGGAAGGGCAGATGAATTATAAGAAAAAACGGCTGGCAGCCAGAATCGTCGCCACGGTTCTGGTGGGAACCATGTCCCTGGTATTTGTATTTCCGTTTTTGTGGATGATCTCTACTTCCTTCAAATATGAGATCGATGTTATGGAATTTCCGGTGCGGCTGATTCCAAAAAACTGGAATTTTCAGAACTATGTTACAGTGTTTACTAAAAGTGATTTCCCTGGGTATTATCTGAATTCCGTCAAGGTAACGTGTATCACCATCCTGGGGGAGCTGTGTATCACCACTATGGCGGCTTATGCATTTGCCAGACTTAAATTCCGCGGAAAGAAATTTCTGCTGACTATGTATCTGTCCACCATGATGATTCCAGGGCCTGTGCTGCTTCTGCCTAAATATATCTACTTCTCTCAGCTTCATTTGACTAACACCCATATGGCCCTGATTCTGCCGGGACTGTTTTCTGTGTTTGGTGTGCTGCTGATGAGGCAGGTATTTATGCAGATTCCGTTTGAGTATACGGAAGCGGCTTATATGGACGGGGCATCTCATCCGTCTATCTTTCTCCGGCTGATTCTGCCGCTGGCAAAACCGGGGCTGATGACCGTGCTGCTTCTGGGCTTTACCTGGTCCTGGAACGATTACATTAATCCCCTGGTGTTTCTTTCTAATGACAATTTGTTTACTATTACAGTAGGACTCCAACGGTTTCAGGAGGACGCGTCCACAAATTATGCGTTGATTATGGCCGGAGCGACAGTGTCCCTGATCCCGTTGATTCTTCTGTTTTTATTTACGCAGAAATATTTTATTGAGAGCTTTGCCTCAGCCGGGGTGAAGGGGTGAAATCAGAATTTCCGGCTCAGTTTTATGTTTCGGAAAGGGAAATCATTGTGAAGATGGAATCGATATAGAAGGAGGAAAGTTTTATATTATGAATAAGGTGCGTTTAGGAGTGATCGGAATCGGCAGCATGGGTTCGAGCCACAGCAGGTGGCTGGCAGATGGACAGGTGGAAGGTTCTTGTCTTAGTGCCGTGTGTGATATTGATGAGGCCAGGAGGGCATGGGCCCGGGAGAATCTGCCTTCTGAGGTCAGGGTATATGACAATTATCTGGAACTGTTGGACAGCGGGGAAGTGGACGGGGTGATCATCGCGGTACCCCACTATCTGCATCCCGAGATGGCGGCAGCAGCGCTGGAGCGGGAGCTTCATGTGATGGTGGAGAAGCCGGCAGGAGTCTATGTGAACCAGATCCGGGAGATGAACCAAGCAGCAGAAAGAAGGCCGGAGCTGGTGTTTGGCATGATGTTTAACCAGAGAATGAATCCTCTTTATCAGAAGGTGAAGGAGATTTTGGAAGAGGGAACTATCGGTGCTATCCGGCGGGTGAACTGGATCATCACCAGCTGGTGGAGGACGCAGAAGTACTATGATTCCAGCCCGTGGAGAGCGACCTGGGCCGGGGAAGGAGGAGGGGTGCTGGTAAATCAGGCGCCTCATCAGCTGGATCTGCTTCAGTGGCTTTGTGGCATGCCTGTAACCATGGAGGCGCATCTTAAATATGGATCTCACCGGGATATACAGGTAGAGGATGATGTGACAGCCTATTTTGAGTATGCCAACGGGGCCAGCGGCACTTTCATCACCTGTACCCACGATGCTCTGGGCACAGATCGTCTGGAGATTCACGGAGACAACGGCAAGATTATCATCACCGACAGCCGGGCCGTGACGGTCAGGAAGCTGAAGAAACCGGAACAGATTCTGAACAGGGAACTGGACTTCCGCCAGATGCTGGCCCTGGTGAAGGGACAGACAGGAGAGAAGCTGTATACAGAGGAATGTTTTGAATGTCCGGAGAACTGGGATCAGCAGCATATTGATGTGCTGATTAATTTTACCGGCGCTATTTTAAGAGGTGAGAAGCTGATTGCTCCAGGCCAGGAGGGTATAAAGGCGGTGGAGATTGCCAATGCCATGTTCCTGTCAGACTGGCTGGGACGGGCAGTGGAACTGCCGGTGGACGGCGATCTGTTCTATGAAAAACTTAAAGAGAGGATCAAAGAGGAGCAGGAGGGAAGGCAGATTCTGTGAAAGGAGATAAAGTGACATGAGAGAAGGCGAAAAGGGTGCGCCCAGGATGGCGCTGAATATGTCCATGGTGAAGACCATCATGTGGGAGCACGGTCCGGACTACACCTTTCAGCGGGTAAAGGAGGCAGGTCTGTCTTATTTTGAGCTATCTCAGGCAGATATGACTGATGCTTTTATTGAGCAGGTTCTGGAAGCCTCTGCCAGGCATGGGGTGAAGGTGATATCCACCAGTGTAAATTACAAGCCTCTTTTTGGGGCAGGTGCAAAGGGCTTTGATATTGAGAAAGACCTGGATCGCATCATCCAGGTTAATAAGCGTCTGGGAGTTAACTATGTGCGGGATTCTCTGATTCCGAAAACCTGTATCTGCAATGAGGAGGGCTACTACAAAGCGGCTGAGGATTTGAATCACTATGGGAAGCTGCTCATTGAGGAAGGGCTGAAGCTGTACTATCATAACCATCATTTTGAATTCGAGAAATTTCAGGGAAAGACAGGATTTGAACTGCTGGTAGAGAACACGGATCCAAGGCTGGTGGGCTTCGAGATAGACGTTCATTGGATCCAGAGGGCGGGACATGATCCGGTGAAGTGGATCCGGCGTCTGGCCGGGAGAGAGGATCTGGTGCATCTGAAGGACTACCGGATCCGTTTTCCAGATGGAGAGCCGTCTCAGGATATTTTCCACAGAGAGCAGTGCATTCAATTTGCAGAGATTGGAGAGGGAAATCTGGACATGAAGGCCATCATAGAGGCAGCTGTGGAGGGCGGCGCTGTGTATCTGCCTATTGAACAGGATCAGACTTATGGCAGAGATCCTTTTGAATGTATCCAGACAAGTGTGGAGAATATCTGTAGTATGGGATTCGGGGAGTATTTGTGAGAAGGGGGAATTTATATCTCTGGCTTTTGCTGGCGGAAGGGCAGATTTCATTCATGGGGGGATTTTTTTCGTTAGCTTAATGAGAAAATTTTGGAATAAATAGACAGTAGTGGGGAAAAACCCATAGGTTTTTCCCCACTGTGTGATTATAGAAATGTATCCTTAAGTTTACAGAATTCAGTACTAAAACTTTATAAAAGAGTTACAAAATTGGGCAAATTCATAAAATTTGCTCTTTTTTTATTTCAATTTAACGTCTATAGGATAGCACAATGGGGAAAAATTTGCAAGAGGTTTTCGGGGAAAAACCTATGGGTTTTTCCCCACGGGATGGGAGAAATGGCGCATAGGGATCGCTTCGGAGTGACTATGAAGCTGCTTTGGCAGCTGGCTGTCGTTGTTTGGTAGCAAGATCGTGAGATGGATAGATGGGGGGATTGCCATATGTGGTGTGTTGTCCACGTAAAGGATGGGAGAGAACAGCATACGGAGGATTTTGTTGCAGGCCTGCTTCCGGAAAGCCTGCATGCACAGTGTTTCCACCTGATCCGAAGCAGAAGGAAGAAATACCAGGGGCAGTGGCAGACTGTATATGAAGATTTATTTCCCGGGTATGTGTTTATCCATACGGATCAGCCGGAGAAGGTGTACAAGGAGCTTAAGAAGACACCCAAGCCTAAGCTTTTGTTCAGCGATGATGAGTATGTGTCTACTTTGGAAAAACGAGAATCTGATTTGATAGAAAAGCTTGCAGACAGAAACGGCAGGATAGGAATATCAAAGGTAAGGATTGGGAAAGACGGAAAGATTCATTATCTGTCCGGGCCTCTGTCAGGAATGGGAAGTATGGTGAGGCGGGTGAATCTTCATAAAAGGATTGCAGAGATAGAAACGGAAATGATGGGGAGAAAGAGAATTTTATATCTGGGAATTGAGATTGAGGCAGATGAGAGAAGAGATATTGGTTGAAGTCTGCTTATGGAGAGAATCACTGTGTGGTATGTGATACAGGTCTATACAGGGACAGAAGAAGAAATCTGCCGACAGTGCCGGTGCAAGGTGGCAGAAAAGGATGAAGATGTATTTGTCCTTCTGGCAGAGCGAATGACAAAGATTAGAGGACAGTGGACGCTGATAACCGGCCGGCTGTTTCCAGGATATGTGTTTGTCAAAACAGAAAACATTGAAGATTTTTTTATGCGCCTGAGAAGAATTGATGCAATGACGAAGGTGTTGCGAACCGGTGAGGACATGACACCGATTCATCCGGAAGAAGAGAGTTACCTTCGGCTGCTTGGCGGGGATGAACACGTTGTAAAGTATTCGGAAGGATATCTGGAAGGGGAAAAGCTGATTGTCACATCTGGTGCTATGAAAAATTTTCGGGGAACTGTCAAAAAAGTGCTGCGGCATAAGCGGCTGGTGGTACTGGAGGTACCTTTGATGGGGCGGATTGTGGAAGTGACTGTGGGGCTTGGGATTGTAAAGAGGCAGTAGTACTTTAGTGTGGTGACACACGGATGTGAGACAGTCAGGGTACTGGTTGCCGGAATGTGTTTTATAAAAGTTATGGACTGCATCGGACGCTTCGCGCGCTGTGTAGGAAATGACGGACATAGGGGGTTGGTTATTCAGAGGAGTTTCTAAAGAGGAAATACGCTTCTGGAATGGCGAAGCCTGCTCTGAAACAGATATTATTCTGCATACAAGAGTCCAGAAAACCGGGCTCTTTCTACAATATAAAAATGAAGGAACAGGAACATGTACGATTTTCGATCAGATCCTCGTTTTAAAGGAATTATACCGTTTGAAAGAAAAGTTTATCTGGCATCCCCTGCTATGCACGGGGAAGAGCTTGAATATGTAAAGGAAGCCATTGATTCCGGCTGGGTAACAACGGTCGGGGAGAATATTAATGAGCTGGAAAAAGCCGTGGCCCAAAAAGCAGGTGTGCGGTGTGCTGTAGGGCTTAGCAGCGGAACAGCCGCATTACATATGGCTGTGAAGCTGGCGGCAGAGAAAATATATGGAAGCAGTACAGGAATCAGCACGCCATTGGGCATGGGAACAGGCGGAGCGCTAAAAGGCGTCCGCATATTCTGCTCGGACATGACATTTGCTGCCACAGTGAATCCTGTGGTTTATGAAGGCGGGGAGCCGGTTTTTATAGACACAGAATATGAAACCTGGAACATGTCGCCAGAAGCGCTGGAGCAGGCATTTAGGATTTATCCTGATGTGAAGATTGTGGTTATGGCCCATTTGTATGGTACGCCGGGAAAGATAGAAGAGATTCGGACGATCTGCCGTACTCATGGAGCGTTCTTGATTGAAGATGCGGCGGAATCATTCGGAGCAGCATATAAAGGGATTCAGACAGGATGTTTTGGAGACTGCGGGGTTATCAGCTTTAACGGAAATAAGATCATCACCGGAAGTTCTGGAGGGATGTTTTTGACAAATAGTGAAGAAGACGGCAATAAAGTCCGCAAGTGGTCAACCCAGTCCCGGGAAGCAGCACCCTGGTACCAACATGAAGAGCCTGGCTATAACTACCGGATGAGCAATGTGATCGCTGGTGTGGCAAGAGGGCAGATGGGGTATCTGGAGGAGCATATCAGAAAGAAGAAAGCTGTATATAAGAGATACCGGGATGGTTTAAAAGACCTGCCTGTAAGGATGAATCCCTTTGACAGTGAAAACAGTTCGCCCAATTTCTGGCTGAGCTGCATGACAATCGAACCAGATGGTATGTGCAGACAGGTAAGAGGAGAGCGTGAAGCCCTTTACATAAGTGAGCCGGGAAAAACCTGCCCGACTGAGATTTTAGAGGTATTGAATGCATTTGGGGCAGAAGGCAGACCGATCTGGAAGCCTATGCACATGCAGCCCATTTACCGAATGAATGGATTTGTTACCAGAGAAGGGAATGGGAGAGGAAGGACGAATGCTTATATAAATGGAGGAATGGCTGGGAGAGATGGGAAGCCGATAGATGTGGGGGAAGATATTTTCCAAAGAGGCTTGTGTCTGCCGTCTGATATTAAGATGAGCTGTTCAACTCAGAATGCAATCATTCATATAGTATGTCAGTGCTTTAAATAAAAAAAGGAATCATATGAAAAGATTAAGCAGAAAGAAAAGGATTATATTGTTATCATTAACCGCTGGTATCGGGATGGCAATGGGAGCATATGGGAAGTTCAAAAAGGAGAGGAAAAAAGCAGAGGAAACAGGAGGGCATATTCCCTATGGTGTTTATGAAGCTGCGGTAAAACGGACTCTTGATATTGCTCTGGCAGTAACAGCATTTATTGTCTTTAGTCCGTTAATGGCAGTAACAGCATTGCTGGTAAAAATTAAACTGGGTTCCCCGGTTCTGTTTAAACAAAAACGACCGGGACGAAATGGAAAGATATTTACCATCTTTAAATTCCGGACAATGAATGATAAAAAGAACTCCAAAGGAGAATTGCTTCCCGATGAAGAAAGGCTGACTCCTTTTGGAAAAATGCTGCGGAGTACAAGTCTTGACGAGCTTCCGGAATTATACAATATTCTGTCAGGAGACATGTCCATTGTCGGCCCCAGGCCGCTATTAGTGGAATATCTTCCAAGATATAATGAAACACAGGCACGGCGGCATGAGGTCAGGCCGGGGCTAACAGGGCTGGCCCAGGTATCAGGACGCAATGGATTATCATGGGATGAAAAATTTCTGGATGACTTAAAGTATGTGGAACGTATTACATTTTTAAACGATTTGGCCATTGTGATAAAGACGATTTTTACTGTGTTAAAGAAAGAAGGAATTAATGCGGGAGAAAAAGTTACAATGCCGGAATTTATGGGAAATTAACATTAAAGAATAACTGTTTTGGCTAATGTATCAATCTATTTGTGCCACTTGGTAGAAATTATAGGTTTTTGTAAGTCTGTCCATGATATGTCAATATGGTAAAGACATTTGTAGATAACCTTCAAAAGAGAAAAGGAGAATTTTATGAATGTTATGCTCTTTTCGCGGATAATAGCTAAATCAGGTGTGGGTAACTACATGAAACTGTTATCTAATGAATTGGCTCGGCAAGGGCATTATGTTGTAGTCGTTTCTACGAATAATGAAATGGAGATAGGTGGAACTGAGAGAATTATATTTGAAAAACTGGATAATCTTTCAAAAAAACCAATAGATATAATAAAAAATATCAAACATTTACGAAAAATAATTATGACGCATCATATAGATATTGTACATTGTCATCATAGGATGGCTGCCTTCTATATGAGACTATATAATTCATTTTATCATATACCCATCGTATATACATTACATTTGGCAGATGTACCTTGTAACTATATCTATAGGAAGATGACGTTTGTTGGCGATAAAGCCATGGGTGTATCTTCAGAAGTTAGTATTTTTTTGGTTGATAAATTGAAAGTACCGAAAGATAAGGTTGTAACAGTTTTTAATGGTGTGGAACCGGGGGGGTTGACTCCATTAATTGTGGAAGAAAAGAGAATAGTTCGTAAAAAATGGGATATACCAGAAGGCAGTATAGTTTTTTCGCTCCATTCACGGATTGAAGAGGTAAAGAACCAGCTACTTATTGTAGAAGCTGTGAAAAGATTGGACAAAGAAGAACGGAAAAAAGTGATTATCCTATGCAGTGGAGTTAAAACCGGTGAATATTATAAAAAAGTAATGGATACTATCGAAAACTACAAATTGAAGGAGTACTTTCGATTTATAGGTTGGGCCGATACAAGGGAGGTATTAGGAATCTCTGATTTTTTGATATGTCCAAGCCGGAACGAGGGATTTCTGCTTACTTCTGTGGAAGCATTTTTTATGAAAATTCCTGTATTTCGGACAGAAACAGCCGGGTTTAGAGATCAGAAATATTGCTTTCCAATTAGTATGGATGATCCGGAGATTACTACTGCAATAATGAGAGATATTTATCAAAATGGGGTGGAGAAATACTATAAATATGTGCAAGAGGCATATTTGTATGCTATGGAGAATTTTACAGTAAAGGTTATGGCAGAAAAAATTGTACAGGTGTATAGGGATGTTGGGGCATAGAAGACAGAAAAAGACATCTATAATAATATTGGAGATAAGATGAGAATATTATTCACAGGCGTAGGGCGAAGAGTAGAATTAATACAGGCATTTAGAGATGCCGGGTTAAGGTTAGATATTGAAGTAAAAATATATGGAGCGGATACAGATATGACTGCACCGGCTCTTTTATTTTGCGATTTTTACAGAAAAATATGTAGGATGAATGATGAAGAGTATATTCCACAGTTACTGGAAATTTGCAGAGAAGATAAGATTGATCTTTTAATTCCAACAATAGATACGGATTTAATGATTCTCAGTAAAAATAAAGGAAAGATTGAATCCGCAGGGACAAAGGTGCTTATCAGTACGCCCGAAATGATTGCAGTATGCAGGGATAAGAACTGTACGGCAGACTTTTTTAAATCATGTGGATTGAGAACGCCAGAAACGATAAATGATTATAAGAAATACACTGGTGGGTATCCATGTTTTATAAAGCCCAGTGATGGAAGCAGCAGCATCAATGCATTTAAAATTAAGAATAAGGAACAGTTGAAAGTACACGCAGAATCTATAAAAGATTATGTAATACAGCCGTTTGTGGAAGGAAAAGAATATACGGTCGATGTTTTTTGTGATTTTTGTGGAAATCCTATAACCATAACACCTAGACAACGGATTGCGGTTCGAGCAGGGGAAGTACTTAAAACAAAGATTGAACTTGAAGAAAAAATAATAGAAGAGGTCGAGAAGTTAGTAGATAAATTCAGACCATGTGGTCCTATAACAATTCAACTAATTAGAGAGAAAAAAACGAATGTTGATTATTACATAGAAATTAATCCAAGATTTGGCGGAGGGGTTCCGCTTAGTATGAAAGCGGGAGCAAAATCTGCTGAAGCACTTCTCAGATTATTGTCAGGGCAAAAAGTAGAGAGACAGCTAAAGGGGACTTTAAATAATGTAGTTTATAGTCGTTTTGATCAAAGTGTTTGTGTGGATAGCGAAGGACGTTCAAAGATTATTAGAGGTATGATATTTGACTTGGATGATACGCTATATTCAGAAAAAGATTATGTCAAAAGTGGATGCAAGGCAGTGGCAAGCTATATAGGAAAAGAGGAAGTAGCTGATCGATTTTGGTCAAATTTTATAAATGGGCTGCCAATGTTTGATGAGTATTTAGAGCAAATTGGAAGTTTAGAATTGAAAACAGAGTTTTTAAAAATTTATCGTTCTCATAAACCAGAGATTCATCTCTATGAAGGCGTCTTAGAACTTATTAAATATTTGAAGAATAATGGAATTAAGGTTGGAATTATAACAGATGGAAGGCCTGAAGGACAGAGAAATAAAATAGCGGCTTTAGGGCTTGATAAGCTGATTGAAGATATCATTATTACAGATGAACTTGGAGGATTACAATTCAGAAAGCCAAATGACATTGCATTCCGTATTATGCAGTGTCGCTGGAGAATCCCATATGAACAATTGATTTATGTAGGGGATAATCCGAAAAAAGATTTTCAAGCGGTACGTCAGTTGGGAATGGAGGGCATATATTTTGAAAATGCGGATGGAATTTACAAAGACCTAGTTAATATATATGAAGGTATGCCTAAGGTTAATTCAGTTCTGCAATGTATGATTAAGTTCTGACATAGTAGAGAGGTGATAATGATAGAAGATAATGAAAATATTCTTGCAGCAATGCAGAAAAAACAATTAGAAATACTGTATGAATTAGATCGCATATGTAAAAAAAATAGTTTAAATTATTGTCTCTCAAGTGGAACATGCCTGGGAGCATTACGCCATAAGGGTTTTATACCTTGGGATGATGATATAGATGTTTATATGTCGTGGAACGATGCCGAAAAATTAATAAAATGTCAAAATGACTTTCAGGAACATTTTTTTATTCAGACTTACAAAACAGATCCTGGTTTTCAGTCTACACATTATCGTCTTTGCGATTCATCCACATCATGTTTTTTAAAAGATATGGAAATGTTAAATTGTAATCACGGAATTTTTATAGATATTTATATTTATTATCCATATCCGGACAGCAAAATACTTGCACATAAAATAATTTTGGACTCTTTCCTGTATCGTATCTTGGTTGCAGGAGATGGTCCCCGGAATCATGGAAGAATCGCAAATACTATTGGAAAAATAGTTCTGAATATGTATAGAGGAAAGAGACGGAAAAAGAAAATTAATCAGATAGAAAATGAGTACAAGAGAAATGGTGGTAAGAATTATGTGGCCACATATTTTGGTAAGGATGTTACTCTGACAAAATCTATTGTTTATCCAAGAATGTGGTTTGAGAATCCGGTTTATATGCAGTTTGAAGATATGATTGTACCATGCCCGGGAGATATTAAAAAATATTGTGAATTACAGTATGGAACTACATATATGCAGTTGCCGCCGAAAGAGAAGCAAGTACCTCATCATGAGTTTGTATATTTCAGTGTGACAGAACCATATACAAAGTTTAAAGGAAAGTACTACTGAATGGAGAGATAATATAATGAATTACGGAATGATTCTTGCAGGTGGAGTGGGACAGAGAATGAGGAGTTCAGGACTTCCGAAGCAATTTTTAAATGTCTTTGGTAAGCCAATTATTATATATACACTTGAAAAATTTGAAACATGTATTGATATTGATTCTATAATCATTGTCTGTAATTCTTCATGGATTGATCATATGAAAGCACAAGCAGATCGATATGGGTTAAAAAAGGTTGCTGCAATCATATGTGGTGGAAAAGATCGGCAGAACAGCATTCTTAATGGTCTTAAATATATTAAAGAAAATGGTGGAAAAGAAGAGGATATCATCGTAATACATGACGGAGTTCGCCCATTAGTACAGAGCAATGTTATCAGTGAAAATGTAAGAACTGCAAAGAAATATGGAAGTGCAATGACTGTTAGGGCTGTTATCGAATCTGTTGTTATAACAGATAGTGATAATGCAAATTTTTCTGATTTTAAAAAGAGAGATGATACATTTAGTCTTACGGCTCCGCAGTCATTTAAGCTAAACACATTGATGAATGCTTATTTAAATGCTGAAAATTCGGAACAGCCAATACCATTGCTGGATTCTGCGTTAGTCTATACGTATCTTGGAAATAGTATTCATATTGTAAAAGAGAATAATCAGAATATAAAAATAACAACGCCAGAAGATTATTACATTTTAAAGGCTATGCTGGAACTAGAAGAAAATAAATATATATTTGGTATTTGCTAGAATGAGGGAGAAGATATTTTTATGGAAAGAAGAGATTTGGATATCATAACACAGAGTGCAGTAAATTGGAGGATGTATCAAAATAAGACTGTGCTGATTACGGGTGCAACTGGACGCCTTGGCAGATACATTTTAGAAACATTAACCGATATGGATTTAAGATATAATTTAAATATGGTAATCATCGGTTTGGCAAGAAACCAGATCAAAGCACATGAAATTTTTGGAAATCTTTTGGAATTGCCGAATATAAGATTTATCTTTCAGGATATGAATGAAGAGATCATTTATACAGGCACTATCGATTATATATTTCATACAGCAGGTCCTGCGGCTCCTGTAGATTTTAAAGAAATGGCAGTAGAGACATTATGGACACATGTAAATGGAACAAGGAATGTTCTGGAATGTGCTAAAAAATATAATACAAAGAGGGTTTTTTATGTATCTACAGATGAAGTTTATGGTGCGTTTGAAGGAGAGAAACATATCAAGGAAGAGGATATGGGAGTATTAAAACATCTTAATTTCAGAGCTTCTTATCCTGAAGCCAAAAGATTATGTGAGACTATGTTTGAATCATATAAACAGGAATATAATGTTGATTATTGTGGAGTGCGGTTTTCACATACATTAGGACCAGGGATACTTTTGGATGATGGCAGGGCATTTGCTCAATTTATAGATTGTATTATTCATGACCGAGATATTATACTCCAGTCTGATGGCAGTGCAATGCGAACATATACTTATACTGCGGACGGTATTAATGCTATATTTTTAATTATGGAGAAAGGTGAAAGTTTTTTTATAATGTTGCTTCTAATGAAAATATGATAAGTATAAGAGATCTTGCCAATTTACTTGTAAAAATATCATTGACAGGAAAAAGTAAAGTGATTATTAGTGAAGAGGCAGGCAAATTACCATATTTGCCTTTCAAACTTCCTATTATGGATACCACTAAAGTTAGAGAACTAGGATGGAAACCACAGGTAGATATAGAGAAAACATTTCGATGGACGATAGAATCATTTATGTAAATATAATATAAAAGAGGTATTGTAAAGCTGGTAAGATGGAACACTTAAAAGTGGCTGTGTTGATGAGTACATATAATGGCAAAAAGTACATTGAAGAGCAGATACTTTCTATTCTTTCACAGAGCAATATTCATGTACAGTTGATTATTCGTGATGATGGTTCAACAGATGGGACACAAGATATTATTAAACGGTATAGTTATTGCTTAGAAAATGTGAAATTTATACAAGGAAATGAAAATCTAGGACCAGGTATGGCCTTTATGACACTTTTGAAAAATTGTTTTTCCAATATATATGATTATTATGCATTTGCCGATCAAGATGATATATGGCATCCTAATAAACTTTCAAAAGCGGTTGAAAAACTAATGTTATTAGATAAACCTGTATTATATTGCTCCAATCAAACGATATATAAAGACGGAAAGGAGTTAGGTTTGAGATTCGACAATACTCCGGATCTAAGCTTAATTGGGCATATATCAAAAAATGCATTGAGTGGATGCACTATGGTATTTAATTCTACACTTGCAAAGATAATTGTTGATAAACCTCTTCCTCCAAAGAAACTTCTTCAATATCGAATGCATGATGCAATAGTTTTTTTAATAGCTCTATTAAATGGAGAAGTTATCTACGATGAGAATTCATACATTAATTATCGTATACATGCTACGAATACAGTAGGATTAAAGAAAACAAATATTTTTTTTCGTACCAGACGTTTTTTAAAACATGATGCTAAAAATATCCGTAAAAATAGTGCTAGGTACTTATTGGATTATTTCCCTGTAGAAAAGAAGGATAAAGAGATTCTTGAAGAGATAGCTAATTATCAAAGAAGCTTTAAGGAAAGATATAAATTATTATGCGACACTAGATTTTATCATGAATCTGGAGAAAACAAAATATTATTCTGGATTAAAATATTGTTGAATTATATATAGCAGAGGGAAGTTCGGTGTGGAAAATTCATTAGTATTTGTTAGCCCTGTGGGTAGAATTTTAAAGCAAAGGAAGATTGTGGGCGATGGTGGGATAGCACGTTATAATGCATGGGATAAAAGAATTAGGACTATAAGATGCAGAAGAGGTGATACAGAAATCATTGAACTGACAGGAAGAAAGCGCATGCTTCGCCTCATTAAGCTATTTGTTTTGTCGAAAGGGAAAAAAATATTTCTTTTATATCCTCATGCAGGTATCCGACTTGATCGAAAAGGATTCGTGTATGAAGTGTTGAGTTTTACCTTTATAATTTTGATGAGATATTGTTCTTGCCGCAATCAGGTAATTCTTGATATCAGTGATCTGAAATATGAGCAGTCGCTAGATTTGGAGTTGGATAATCTTGATAGCAGAGCGCTTAAAATATTAGAAAAAGTTCTCTTTTTGGGAAGAAAATTCTACTTTATATTCGCTTCTGAAAGTATGTGTGAATTTGCATCCAGAAAGTACGGAATTCCAAAGAACAGGATAACTACGTGTATAAATGGCGGAGATATTGTTGAAGAATATAATGGCTGTAGAACTGATAATACTATCAAATATATTTATTCCGGAACTTTAAACAGAGGAAGGAACATTGAAAATATGATAGGCAATTTTCCGGATAAAGAAGGGTATGAATTGATTTTGCTGGGAAACGATGGAGAGTGGATTGATAATATTATAAAGGGAAGAGGTAATATTAAATATCTCGGTGCAGTTCCAGAACAGGAGGCTCATCGAATTGTTTCTTGCTGTGATGTAGGTCTTATTCCTTACGATGAGCATAGGCTTTATTACAATATAGCGTACCCAACTAAGCTATCATTTTATATCACAGCAGGAATATCGTACTTGGCTACCCCAACACATGAGATTGAGAGATTAGGTTATGATATCGGTTATATACGTAAGATGGATGAATGGAAGGATACAATCATGGATATAGGGATTGATGAAATAAATGAAAAAAAGAAAAAAATTGCACAAATCAAAAACGAATTTTCGTGGGATACTACATTGTCGTGTCGATGGCTTGACGAAATATAAAAAAGGATAAAGATCGAACCATATCGTTTTGCAAATATTATGATTGATTTAGTGCTGAATACTTATATAAAGTTGAAAAGACTTAATAATAATTGAAGGTGGTACTATGTTAAAAATATCAATTCCTCCAATATATACTTTTTTATTGATCATATTTCCGTTAATCAACAGCTATGATTTGATAGGAGTCTCTCCTGTCTTATTATTTAGTGTTTTAGAAATGATTTTGGTTATGTTATGGATACAGAATAGGACAATAATCAGGCTGGATAGAAGAATAGTGATATACTTGGCATATATGCTGCTTTCCGCTACAATAGGTATATTGCACTCAGAACAGAATTCTTTATATACATTAGGCATAAAGATATTTCTTTATGTTATTACTTTTTTTGTGTTTTATGTATTTAGCTGGCAGATCATTGATTTTGAATATGCTATAAAATTGTATGTTAGGATTTCGGTAATATTATCTGTTCTTGTTATAATACAGTTTGTATTTTCATTGTTAGGCAGAGGCTTCTCTTTGGTACCGCCAGGGCTGCCTTTGGCAGGAGAAAATGTGGTGTCTAGTGATACTATACGCTCAGCCCAAATGACAAATAACAGGTATTCTACTTTTTTTTTGGAACCAGCGCATCAATGTGAATATATACTGCCTTGTCTGGCAGTATTGTTGTTTAGAGATAGTTATAAGAAAAAGGGAAAAAATCTTCTGCGGGCAATGCTGATTACTATAGGATTATTTTGTACAACTTCTTCTATAGGTATTTTTGCTTCTATCATATTATGGATTTATTTTAGTGTAGTGTTGATAAGAAGGCGTGATGCATCATGGATGATATATCTTTTGATTATTGTTCCGTTGTTTCTGCTTATATTCTCTTTTTTTATGAGATTTGAGTATATTAGGACTAATATTGTTGCGAGACTTGCAGTTTTGGATATTAGAAATACAACGAGGACGGAAGGATTTAGAAGAATCAGGTATGGCTGGTTGTGTTTTGGTGAGTTAGGCGTGATGCAGAAAATATTTGGAGCCGGTTACAAAAACTTTGGATATTACTTAGCAGAAAGTGGAATTGGTTATAAAATGATGGGTACCAATGACCTGCAATTGATTTCGTATACGAATGGGCTTGCAGGGATGTTTATTGGACTGGGACTGATTGGAACATTCCTGAATCTCAGATTGTTTTTGGGGGACTGTCTTAAATCAAAAAATACACTTGTGTATGGCCTGCTGCTGACATGGGGGCTGATTATGGCAACATCAAATTCATTCGATGATATAGTAGGCGTGATGCCGTTGATTCTTGCAATGAACATAGTCTTTCACCATAGGAAAATAAAGGACAGGATTAATTTGGCAGTGTGAGGAAGAGCAATATGAAAAGAGTAGAACGGGATGAACAAAAGAGAATACAATTGAATGTGCTGAGTAGATTTATGGAAATCTGTGAGAAACACCAACTAAAATATTCTGTTGCCGGAGGAACATTGATTGGAACTATAAGGCATAAGGGATATATCCCATGGGATGATGACATTGATATCCATATGCCAAGAAGAGATTATGACAGATTTGTCCAATTATATAAAGAACAATATAATGATGGTAAGATCAAGATAATAGATCGTGACACAGAAAAAAAATATCATATGAATTTTGCAAAACTTCATGATACTTCCACGGTATTAAGGGAGAAAAAAGTTATAGATAGATATGCCATGCTCTATGGCATATATATTGATATATTTCCGTTGGATTATGTCTCAAAAAATGAGAGTGACAGAAAGAAGTTTTTAAAGAAAAATTATTATGCTTTAAAGATTATTACCATGAATGTTATTAATTTAGATGTGCCACATAAAAGGAAGATTATGGCATATATATACAATTCGTTATGGTATATCCTTAAATTAGTTCCTCTAAGTATCCTTACAGGGATAGAGGAAAAGAAAATCAGGAAATATTCGGAGGCAAATATGGATAGCGGATATCTTAGGGAACTAGCATTTGGGGACTTGAATTGTGATTATGTCTTTTATGAATCAGATTTTAGTTCTTACATTATAAAAAAATTCGAAAATCTTGATGTCAGGGTACCTATTGGTTATGACAGAGTATTAAGGTGTCAGTATGGTGATTATATGCAACTGCCATCTGAATCTGAAAGAATTAATCATGGTTTGGATGTGTATTATGTGGAGGGATGATTTTTTTGTATTTTGTAATGGGAAGAATGAAATTGAGTAAATAATTTAGTCTGGAGGGTAGAAATTGATACGGTGGCTTAACAAGCTCTATGACCTTTTGCACGGACATAATATTGCATATAGAATTATAAAAAAATACAAAGGTTACAAAATTGTATCAATATATTCGGGGGTTGGAGATAGAGTATTTGCACTTGCTTATCTAAAAAGCTATCTTAGCAAAAATAATATTTCTAAATACAAAATAGTATCTGCAACACCCGAAAACGCAGTTTACAGATATTTTGGATTTGATAAGGATATTCTTATTTTTTTACCGAAGAAAAAGATGCTCAGTTTAAACGCCTTTTACACATCTGATTGGGGATTTTCTTTCAGACACAGATATCCTGAATTGTTGTCGATTTCTGCGGATGCATATATGAGAACGGATTTTTTTAACTATTCAGAACTGTTTTACTATTCAGATGTAATAAAAACGATATTTAAGCTTCCACTTTCAACGGAAGCTTCTAAAGTTAATGTATATAATATATCATCTGAACATATGAAGCTATTTGAAACAAAAGAATTAGTGAAGGGCAGAACTATTATCATAAACCCATATGCAAATAGTTGCAACCAGGTTCCGATTGGATTTTTTCAAAAAATATCCGACAAACTTAAGACATATGGCTTTTTGGTAGTTACTTCTGTAGTGGGGGCTCAAAGGCCTTTGGATGGAACTAAAGGGATAGATTTTGAGTTAATTGAAGCAATTGATTTTTGCAATAAGTGTGGATTTGTAATTGGACAGCGAAGCGGATTTATGGATTTAATTTCATTTTCACAGGCGAGGATTATTTGTGTTGACAGTATCCTTTATCCGCATTCGGAATTGTTTAGATTGGAAAAATGCTGGCCACGAAATAAAAATATAGTTACAGTAAGATATGGATCAAGTGATGAAGAAAAACTTATTGATTTTACCGTATCAATAATAAATGAGTGGAGTAAATAAATACTGTGTCAGTTATAAAAATGTTCAAATTTTTTCTGGTAAATGTGGAAAGAGTATCGAAACGAGGAGGACGGTTATGGATGATTTGAACTACATTATTGTGCAGGCGGGAGGAAAAGGAACACGTATGCAGATACTCACGAGAAATAAGCCTAAGGCACTTATTCCGGTGAGTAACCTACCCATGATCTTTCATCTGTTCAAGAAATATCCTAACAAAAAGTTCATTGTAATTGGTGATTATAAGTACGATGTGCTTGAGCGATATCTTCACGAATTTGCTAATGTAGAATATGAGACAATATGTGGAACAGGGCATGAGGGCACTTGTGCTGGACTTCAGGAAGCATTGGCCTATATACCTGTTTGCAGCCGGTTTATGCTTATTTGGTGTGATCTTATTTTGCCAGATGATTATGAAATTCCTGAAAGCGAATCTAATATTATCGGCATTTCAAAGGACTTTTCATGTCGCTGGATGTGGAAAGATGGAGAGTTTAAGGAAGAACACAGCCAGGAAAATGGTGTGGCAGGCTTCTTCATTTTTAAGGATAAGTCTGTTATTGCTGATGTACCTGAAGATGGAGAGTTTGTTCGCTGGCTGCGAGACAGTAACGTGAAGTTTACAGGGCAGCCCTTGTATAGGACAAAAGAATATGGCCTGTATTCTGAGTGGGACAAACTGCCCAAAATGCGTTGCCGCTCCTTTAATAAAATCACAATCCAAGGAGAAAGGCTCATTAAGGAAGGAATTAATGATCAGGGTCAGAAGTTAGCCATTCGAGAGGTCGCATGGTATAAGAAGCTTCGTGGGAGATCATTTGATGCAATACCAGCGATTTATTCTTATGACCCGCTTATCATGGAATTGATTGATGGTAAGAATATACATGAGTACACATATCTATCTGGTGAACAGAAAAAATATGTCTTGAGGAAAATTGTCAGTTGTCTCAGAAAAGTACATAATTTGGAATCCGTTCCCTACGATGAGATCAGTTATCGAAACGCATATTTAGACAAGACATATGATAGATTGGAGAAGGTGAAGAACCTTGTACCATTTGCTAATGACTTAACGGTTACTGTAAATGGTAAGGCGTGTAGAAATATTTTTTATCACCAGGAAGAAGTTGAAAAGCTTGTCATGCAGTATGCTCCGAGAGAGTTTGTACTTCTTCATGGTGATTGCACATTCAGTAATATTATGCTTAGACATGATACAGATCCTGTACTCATCGATCCTCGTGGTTATTTCGGAAAGACAGAATTCTACGGCGATGCAGCTTATGATTGGGTAAAATTATATTATAGCCTCTTCAGCAATTATGATCAGTTTAATTTAAAACGCTTCAGCCTGGATATCAGAGAAAATGAAGTCAGGCTTGATATTGGATCTAATAACTGGGAAGATATGGAAGAGTGCTTCTTTGAATTGCTTGAGGGAGAAGTGACCCGTCGCCAAATGAAGCTCCTTCTGGCAATCATTTGGCTCAGTCTTACTACATATACGTGGGAAGACTATGATTCTATCTGTGGTGCTTTCTATAATGGACTCTATTATCTTGAAGAGGCTCTTGAAATGGAAAGTGCTTATAGTTATTTTGATAAAAACATGAATTTACTTAATGATGCGCTTAAAGGCGTATCAATGGGTGATATGGACAGAATGATATCCGATTGCGAGAATGCCTTGAAATCAGGTCATAAAGTTATAGCTTCCGGGCTTGGAAAAAACGTACCTATCTGTGAGAAATTTGAGGGGACTATGATATCTCTTGGGCTGGATGCACAGTTTCTCCACACGAATTCGGCAGTTCATGGAGATATGGGAATGGTTAAGTCAGGAGACGTATTGATTATCCTTACTAAGAGTGGCAGTACATCGGAGTCAGTGTACCTGGTTGATCTTTTGAAGAAACGGGATGGAGTAAAATTATGGCTTATGAGTTGTAATGAACATAGTGTTTTAGCTGATAGCATGGAAAATGTACTTATTGTCCCGTTACAGCATGAAGGGGATTCATGGAACGTCGTACCAAACAACTCAACCACGCTGTTTCTGATTGTTCTTCAGACCCTTGCGATGCAGCTAACGAAGAGAATGAATATCACATTGGAAATGTTTAGGCCTAACCATCCTGGAGGAGCCATAGGAGTGAAGTTACAGCATGGGTAAATTAATATTATCAAACCTCGGCCATACATGGCTCTTGGACCTGGACGGGACAATTGTCAAGCACAATGGTTATAAGCTGGATGGACAAGATTCATTTCTTCCTGGTGCTAAAGCTTTTCTGAAAAATATACCTCCAGATGATATGGTTGTATTCATCACGTCCAGGATGGATGACTACAAGGAGATGACTGAAAAGTTTCTTGGAGAGCATGGTATTAGATATAACCATATTATATATAATGCTCCGTATGGAGAACGCATTCTGATTAATGACGATAAGCCTGGCGGATTGCCAATGGCTAACGCGCTTTCCGTAAGACGTGATGAACCCATCAAAATAGAGATAAGGATTGATAAAAATCTGTGATGAAACAAAAGAGCATCTCATTTAACAGCTTTATTTTTTCGATAAAAAGCATATTAACAGTGCTGTTCCCATTGATTACATACCCATATGCATTGCGCGTTCTGGGGGTGAATAATATGGGAAGGTACAATTTTATTAATTCAATTATTGGGTATTTTTTACTCCTTGGCTCTTTAGGAATAGTCAGTTATGCCAGGCGAGATGGTGCAATTATAAGAAATGATAAAAAAGAATTGTCTCGATTTGCTTCTGAGGTGTTCTCATGTAATATGATACTTACTGTCATATCTTATATCATACTTATCAGCTGTATCTTTTCAGTTGAGAAAATAAGAAATGAGTATATTCTTGCATTGGTACTGTCTTTGGCAATGTTTTTGACAGTTTTTGGGGTGGAGTGGATATATAGCGTTTACGAAGATTATATATATATCACTATCAGGCAGATTGCGATGCAAATGGTCTCGATGGTAATGCTGTTTTTACTGGTGCATGATTCAGATGATTTGATTTTATATTCTATCATTTCAATTACTGCATGTGCTGGTGGGAATATATTTAACTTTGTTCATTCAAGAAAGTATTGTAATATTGTTTTTACATTTAAGTGTAATTTTAGGAAGCATTTACCGAAAACCTTAGTGTTTTTTGCAAATGCTATGATGATAACAATCTACACAAATACGGATCAAACGATGTTAGGCTTTATGTGTGGAGATTATAACGTTGGTTTATATGGGACGGCAGTAAAAATCTATCATGTTCTTTGCTCTGTTTTGACATCTGCATCAATTGTGGGCGTGACAACACTGACTAACTTTATAGGAAATAACAAAGTGGAGGCTTACAACAGATTAGCCTCTCATATTTTTTCGATAATCGTTACACTGACCTTCCCTTTTGTCACAGGCGGCACAATTTTTGCCCATGAAATTATATCGTTATTTGGCGGGATAGAATACATAGAAGCGGTCAATTCTTTAATTATTCTCATAATTGGTCTGTTGGGCTATGTTATGGCTGTATTTTGGGGGCAGTGTGTCCTTGTCGCATCAGGGCGGGAAAAATGCCTATTTTATATTACCACAGTAAGCGCAGTTATTAATCTAATTGGAAATTTTATTCTTATCCCTTATTTTAGGCAGGATGCTGCAGCTTTTACAACTTTGCTTAGCGAGGCAATTACTGCTTTGCTGACATGGCGTATGGGAAGAAAATTAGTGAAAATCAATTCCGGAGCCCAAGTTGTCGTCCAGTCATTTATTGGCGGAATCTTTGTCATTGTGGTTTCCCTTGCGTTTAAACATTGGATTAATAAAGGAACCATTGCTTTATTTTCCAGTATAATTGTGGCTGGGGTGGGGTATTTCTGCATTGAATTCCTTATAGGTAATCCATTTGTGAAAGGAATGGCATTAAAGGCTATTATGATTTTCAGAGGAAAATTAGGAAGGGAGCAATAATGTGGAAATGAAATCCTTTAAAAAAAATATAGTTCTCTCAATTAAGAAACTGGGATGGAGAATTATGGATACAGGGAAGATTGAGATTAAAACTGAAAATGGTAGTTTCAATCAAATTCGTTTTATGGGTATTGGCTATTGGAAACATATGATTCATGCAAATAGGGGGGGTATTGAGCAACCGATATTTTATCTAAAAATAAATCGTGATGCTCCATATACTATTGAATGTATTCAGATGTGGCTTGATGTAATTAAAGATGTTGGTGCTGATTATTATTTTGTGTGTGATAATAAATGGCTGGAGCATAAGGTTTTAAAATCATGTTTTTTTCCAAATGATGATATCAAGTTTATTTCATCATTTGGAAAGAATATGATCCGCAATGCTGAAAATTTGTATACCGGAAATTGGAAGAATGCGACATATGCACATCTAACACCTTTTTACCACGCAAAGAAGAATGGATTTAACAATTTTTGGAGTATAGATGCAGATGACACCTTCTTTTTGATGAATTCTGAACGAATTGCTACGGCTTTGAAATGTGTTCAGAATTATGCATTTGAAAGCTGTATGGACATCACATCTCTTGATATGTGGCTTAGCCGCACATGCGGTCAACATTGGTCTTTTGGAATCACTTATGTGGATACAACCAGAGTGGATTATATTGGGATATTTGATACTGTTAGTTCCCAAGCCTGGATGAAGTCCTATAGTGACATAGAGGAGATTTTTAATCTTGACTGGTTTTTTACCTTTTTGAGAGATAAGACAGAGGTTAATGTCGGATCGTTTTATGTCAATCACTGTTGGTTTGTGCATTTTGGCAATTTTATTTCTAATCCAATTTATGGCTGGATAAATTATTGGGATTCGGGAAAGATCCATTATCCTATTCTTGAAAGTGTATACAACAATATGGAAATTGGCTGCCTGAATATAGCAAATAATGTATTTTCTATTGATGTAGGAGCATCAAAAGAGGAGGGGATGAAGATTCTTGAGAATAGAGTGTGCAAATCAAGATACTTTAAACAACAGCAGCACAGATTGTTCGATAATGAAAATTTTGCCAATGACAAAAATTTCTTTCGGATATGATAAGGACTTTCATGGATTATATTATACAATCTTACATAAAGAATGAAAAGAAAGAGGTATTTTGGCGGTCGATTACCTCCGGCGAGATAGCGCGGCATATTATTGGTAGTGGCTATCAACGGCACATCTATCTTGTGGGAGTGTAAAATAAAGTGCGTAAGTTTTGTTACCGGTAACTTACACACTTTATTTTACACTCTCACAATATTATTACCATGAGCAATTCAGGCTTGCCAATACATCTCTACTTCTTCTGCAGCCTGTGCCTCATCCATGGAGTACTGTGTTTTCAAATCCAATATTATGCTTCCTTTTGAGATACCATGCTTCTTGCCAAATTTTATCAGTTTCATAATGGTATTCTCTTGTGATTCCTGTAACTCTGTCCCCACTTCCTTTTGCAGCTTCTGACGTACTTCCTGGTGTAACGCTTCTCGCTCTTGCTGTACTGCTTTTAGCTTCTGCTGCAGTATTTCTTGTGCCTTTCGCAATTCTTCCTGTCTTTGCTGTAGCTCCATCTGTCCTTGTTGTAACTCTGCCTGTCCTTGTTGTAGCTCTGTCCGTTCTTGTTGCAGCTCTGTCCGTTCTTGTTGTAGCTCTGTCCGTTCTTGCTGTAGCTCTGTCCGTTCTTGCTGTAGCTCTGTCCGTTCTTGCTGTAGTTCCTGTCTGGCTGCCTGTACATCATATGCTTTAAAATGCTTGAATAGTTCTCCCATACGCCTCTCCTTAATCTGCTTGGTAAATGTCATGATCTCTTCTGACGGTACATTCAATTTTGCAAGCAAACCTTCTACCACCTGCGACATAATTCCTAACAGATATTCCGGTGAGGTTTTGGTGATATCCTTCAGCATTTCAGAATCTATCTCCTGGCCCAGGTTTACAAACTCTGCCATATCCTGAAGCTTGTCTATCATCAGCATAATGGATATTTCATCCTTTTTCTCCATCAGCTCTTCATTACTGTATTCCTTTAGCTGCAACAGCATACACTCATAATCAGGTATATACTTTTCCAGGATATCGCTTAGCAAAATTCTGTCATGAAGCCTTGTCGCCGCGGTCCAATTCTCTATGCCGTCATAAAACAGAATCGGCAAAATCGGCGGATACCGGAAATTTTTGGTCTTGCTGATACCTTCATGCTGCCTTTCCTGCTCTTTTTCATAATCCTCCCAAATAAAAGCCATATAGCGAAATATCTGCATAACTACATTATAGTCCACATCTGACTTATGTTCAATAAGAGAGATTACATAAAACGGCGTTTCTTGTTCTTTTATACGTACCTTTTTCACTACATCTGAATTTCTCTCTTCTGTAAACATATGTACAAAACGTACTGTAACATCTTCGATGTCCTCCGCCTGAACATGTTTCAGTAAAGGGATATCCACATACCCCCGTAAAAACTGGGCGCAAAGAGCTGAATCACCAAAAATAAGCTTCGCAGAGCTGTCTTTTGGCTTGGTATTTGATAAAATGTTTCCTGTGTCTTGCATGTCTTCCTTTCCGGTATGGGATCCAGCCATTTGTATCCCATACCTTTTCCTATTCAATTTTGTTATGGGATACTTGTCTGAAATTCCCAGAAGGAATCAGAATGACCTGATTAGAAAACCAGAATATTATCTTTCCTCTACACTATAACAGAAGCAAACTGTTTTTGCAAGAAGTATTCTCCGTTCGCGATACTTTTATTTTGTAGGCCTTTATTTAGTACCTTTCATTTTGTATGGCAAAAGGAGAACGTCATCATAATGCGTCATCTTTTAATACACTTACCAAACATCCAGGGAGCAACCTCAATATCACGGATGTGGACATTGGCAGGTGTTGAAATAAGGAAGCCGGCTATCTCCGCGATATCCTCAGGGTGAAGCATACATTCCTTTTCTTCTTCTGAGGGAGGCGTGATCTTATGAGACCATATACTGGTAGATACCGGCCCCGGGCTGATGGAAGAGACGCGGATATTGCTGCCCCGGCATTCTTCAATCAGGGTTTATGTCAGGGCGTTGGCAGCGTATTTGGAGGCGGAATAGGGGCCGTTTTTTGCCTGGGTACGGTGGGCTGCATCCTGCGGAATTGATTAATACATCAATATGGTTCCATAAAGACAAGATTCTGTCTATGGCTATAGAAACGGAAGCTTCTGACATGACATCGCAGGGGACTGTAAGGATCCTGTCAGAGGCACTGCCGGCAATCTGCTTTTGGGCCAGCAGATAGGCTTTTACACAATTTTCTTCATATAATCTATGTAACACGGCAAGGATATATCTGCGTCGGGAATCTCCGGATGCCAGTGTTTTTCCCACTCAAAACTAAGAAAACCGTCATAGCCTGTATCTTTCAGGAGAGAGATGGCCTCAGCAACAGGCACAGAACCTTCTCCCGGCAGGGCTATATCAAAGCCATCTCTGGAATAATGCAGAGAATCTTTTATATGGACATGGCAAAGATACGGAGCCAGGCTTTTACAGGATGTTTCCATGGCTTCTCCCCACCGGTGGGGATGGAGAATATCCCAGATGACCCCTATTTTCCCGTCCAGCGCTTCAAGGAGGGGGAGCATGGCAGAGGACATACTGAAATCATCGTGGGTTTCCAGCAAAAGCTTTATGCCATAGGCGTCAGCGATTTTCACGGCCTTTTTATACCCTTCTATATCCCGGGCCAGCACCTGCTCATAAGTCTGCCCCTCAGGAATAGGGCCGGCAAATACCCGCAGATAGGGGCAGTGAAGACCCTCTGCAAGGATACTTAAATCCTTAACCTGCTTAAGCTGCTGGTTCCGGTCTTCTGGAGATGTCCTGGCGAAAGAGACACTTGTTCCGATAACGGGAATAAAAAGCTGAGACATTTTAAATTTTTCATAGGATTCCTGTATACGTTCACAGGAAAAATCATCCAGCGACAATAAATCTGTCGTATTCTCCAAGGTCCTCAGTTCAATCCCCTGAAAACCATACGCCTTCCCTTTGCTAATCACGTCATCTACTGTGGAAGACGGACAGGCCAGAGAGCTGAAAGCTAATTTCATGTTCATAGATTTAAACCCCTTTCTTGTAATGTACCATCGCGATCCCTTCTACACTTGCAGCTGCAGCCGAATCAGATATAGGGAAGATTCTGCTGTTGCAACCAAATCATGCAACCAGGCAGAAAGAATCCCGATGGTACATGTATTATGCTTGTAACATAGTTATACATCAAAAAGGGATACCCGGTCAATCAGCTCCACGGCAACACCGTCAGGATCTTTTACATTGCAGACATAACCGTTTTTCGTAGCTACAAGCCGGGGCTGAGAGATCAGCTCCACGCCTTCGCCGGCAAGCTTTTTTGCAAAGGCTCTGGTGTCTGTCACCCGCAAAGCGAAATGGCCCATCAAAGGCCCTGTATGAGGCGTCTCATTGTGAAGCAGCTCCAGAATATTACGTCCCATATTCATATACACCATGTCAAACTTTCGTTCCTCAAAATGATAGTTCTGAAGTATTTCCATCTCCATATCGTCGATATAAAAATGAATCCCCATCTCCAGGTCATCAGCGTAGACAGATGCATGGTCAAATTCCAGAACCTCTGTAGTCGGAACCCAATCCGGCTGGGAGAAGGAGTCACAACGCTGGATCAGCTCTACATTTGCCCCGTTAGGGTCTCTTAAAAAGGCAAGGGTACCGCCGCCGGAGCCTGCGGGCTTTGGCATAACGTGGAAGCGGTAGCCTTTGCCTGTCAATGTAGTGGCAGCCTTCTCCAGATCGTCTACGATATAAGCAATATGGGCAATACCATACTCTGTATTTTCGTCAGGCTTTAAAGGGCTTAAAAATTCCAGCATCTGATCGCCTATCTGCATGTAAGCGGCAATGGTGTGAGAGGCAGGGATATACAGGCCTCTCTGAAACCTGGCTCCGAAATACCTGGTGTAAAAATCCATAGTTTTTTGAAGATCCCTGACATTGATCCCGATGTGATTAAATTCTTTTACCATAAATGTATCCTCCTCGTATAATATGTTTTGGCATACGTCGCGGCCCGCCGCCTGTCAGGCCTTCAGAACGCATTTCGGTTGTGAACCTGAAGCTTCACATGTGTTTTGTAACAGTCTGGTTACCTCTTGAGCTGTTACGGCCATCTTTCTTAAAAAATAAAATTTCCACAAAAATCATTGACAAGAAATGAAAAATGTGTTTATAATGATTATACAAATTAGTATTAACGTTAATACAAAATCTGTAACTGTATTATAAGCATTTCTCCAAAGATTTGTCAATAATTATTTTTAAAATTGTGATTTTTACCTGAGAATAAGAGTTGAAAATCCCGGTATTCCTGATATAATAATATTATCGATAATACAAAAACGGGGAGAATGACTTATGCATGAGGTGACATTGAAAGACATAGCAAAGGTGGTGGGGTGTTCAGTAAATACGGTTTCCCTGGCATTGAAGGATAGCCCGAGAATCAGCGAAGCCACAAGAAAAAAAATTCAAAAAGTAGCCAAAGAGATGGATTATACTGCCAACAACATAGCCAGGGCATTGGTACTAAAAAGGACCGGAACCATTGGGCTGATTATCCGCAATATCTCCAGTGTACTGATGACTTCGAAGGCGAAATATATTGAGCGCTATCTGGAACAGTATGGGTATACACTGTATATTATTTCAAGCAATGATGATTTGGAAACAGAGGAGAAGGCAATCAATCTGATGCTGTCCAACAAGGTAGACGGCTTGCTTCTGCATACAATTTTTACGGATAATTTTCCGCGGCTGGAAAAACTGAGGGCTCAGGGATTCCCCATTGTTCTTCTTTCCGGCTTCAGGGAAACCATGCCGAAAATCGACGCTATTTACCCGAACCTGGTGAAAGGCGCTTATATCGGAACCAGGCATTTGCTTCAACTAGGGCATAAGAGAGTGGCTTTTGTGGGAGCGACAGGAGAGGAAAAAGGATACATGTACGCTAAGTATCAGGGGTATGCTAAAGCTATGGAGGAGGCTGGTGTGGAGATAACACCGGATCTGATTTGTTCGTCAAGCGAAAGCAAATTTGAACGGTTCGGAGACCAGGCATTAGGACATATCCTGAAGGTGGGCAGAACAGAATCGGCAATGTTCATTGATTTTGATGAAATTGCCATTCCGATTATCAAGTTTTTGACAAAGAACGGAATAAGGATACCACAGGATTTGGCGATCGTCAGCATGGATAATGTCCGCTTTGCGGAGTGGGCATCCGTACCATTGACAACCGCCGGCTATGACATCCGTTATATTTCACATCATGCGGTTGATATTCTGTTGGGGATTATCAACGGCACTCATGGAGAAGGGGAAGTTGAAGATATAGCGGTAGAACCGGATTTTTATATCCGTGAATCCTGTGGATACCATCAGGTGTATGTAGCAGAGTAGGAACGCTTGTGAAGCTTCAGTTTCACAACTGGAATGCGTTCCGACGAATTGGCAGGCGGTGTGACGTGACGTGTGCCGATTCATATTATACGAGGAGGTATCCATTATGAAACAAATGAAAAATAAGGCAGCCCAAATAATAGGAGCTGCTTTGACCGGAATTCTCATGCTGAATCTGGCAGCATGCGGCAGCCAGCCAGGCGGAGGAGCTTCTCAGACAGCGACAGAGACAAAAGCAGAGACAAAGACAGAATCTAAGACAGAAGGAACGACCCAGGCCGGGCAGACAGAGGCCCCAAACAGTGAGGCGCCGCAGGACTTAACGATCTGGATGGGATCCTGGTGGGAGGATCAGATCCCGGTTATTGTGGAAACCTATAAAAAGGAAAATCCCAATGTAAATTTAACGATTGAGGCACTGCCGGTAGACGGATATGTGGATAAAGCGGTCACTACGATTCTTGGTGGGGGAGGCCCGGATATTCTGGCGGTAGATATGTCGCAGATGGGAACACTGATAGATAAGAATCTTCTTTCCTCCTGGAACGAATCTATTGGAGATATGGATTTATCTGATTTTGCAGGCATAATCGATGCGTGTAAGAGGGGAGATATGTATTATGGCCTTCCGTACCGCACCAGTGCTTCCATTATGTTTTATAACAAGACTATGTTTGACGAGGCGGGAGTTCCCTATCCGGAAGAGGGCTGGACGTATGAAGATATGCTGGAGATTGCCAGGAAACTGACGATTCCAGGCCAGCAGTATGGCGTGGGAATTGCAGCCAGCAATGCGGATCCGTCCAATGTATTTACCTGTCTGACGCCGATTATCTGGGCCTGCGGGGCAGATTATTTAAATGAAGACGAGACGGAATGTATTCTGAATACTCCGGAAGCAATCGAAGCGGTGGGCTATTTTACCGGCTTGTATACCACAGAGAAAGTGGTTCCGGAAGGAAGCATCAATTATACGCTGACAAAGGATGTTATGCCTCTGTTTATCGAAAATAAGGTTGCCATGATGATGGGCGGCGACCATAATGCAGTGGAATTTGATACGAAATATCCGGATCTGGATTATGGCTACTGTGTGCCTCCCAAAGCGCCGGCATTGGCAGGAGGCTGGTGTTTTACGGTTCCGGTGACGGCAAAGAATCCGGAAGCAGCCTATGAGTTTGCAAAATGGTTTTTACAGCCGGGGGTTCTGGGAGAACTGACAATCCGTATTCCTGCCAGGCTGAAGGCCACGGAGTACGGAGTCTGGAATTCGCCTTTATATCAGACCGTGTTAAAGAGCGCCATGGATGGGCGGTTAAGCCCTCAGACTCCGGTCTGGACTGACATGCAGAAGGTAATCATCGTTGAAATCCAGAATATTATGCAGGGAACCAAAACCGTGGAACAGGGCTGTGAAGATATGACGCGGCAGTGCAACAGTCTGCTTAAGTAAGTGTAATATGGGTTTGGCCGGCCTGCAGGTGGCAGGCAAGTGCCATATGTCCATTGGAAGAGGAGGAGAAGGCTATGAGACAATTTGTGAACGCTTTGTACAGACCCAGCATTCGTCAGAAAAGGGCCAGGACAGGGATGCTGTTTGTGGTGCCCTGCGCCCTTGTGGTTCTTTTGATGATGATTGTTCCTGTTGTGCGCACTGTCTCATTTGCGTTTTCAAAGGTGACCCTTCCTTCCTTTGATACGGAATTTACAGGCCTTGAGAATTTTCGGAAAATTCTTGCCATGGAGGAGTTTCCTGCGGTAATCAGAAATACCTTCATCTGGGTTGCAGGTTCTGTCATACTGAGAGTATCTTTGGGGTTCCTGGCGGCGATGGTTATGGACGGCCAGGGGAAAGGGATAAAAATGGCGCGCCTTCTCGCTCTTCTGCCGTGGACAGTTCCCAGTATTGTCTCGGCCAATTCCTGGCGGTGGATACTGCAGGGGGATTTCGGCGTACTCAATATGGTTCTCAGGGAGATGGGGTTAGGCTCCCTGGCGAAGCTGTGGCTGGGAACGGCGGCAACGGCTCTGCCTACGGTTTTAGTCACCTATGCCTGGGCAGGATTTCCATTTGTTATGATGATGATACTTGCTGGGCTTCAGGGAATTTCCACGGAAATGTATGAATCCAGTGCCATAGACGGGGCCAGTAAAATCCAGCAGTTTTTCTACATTACCCTTCCTTCCCTTAAGTCAGTGATTAAAATGGTAATTGCCCTGGAAATCGTAAGTGCTATAAATGCCTTTGATTTACTGTACGTGCTGACAGGAGGCGGGCCGGGAACATCATCGGAAATCCTGGGACTGCTGATTTACAGGCTGGGATTCTCCCGGTTTGATTTTGCCGGCGCCTCTGCCGCAAGCACCCTGCTTATAGGGACAGCCCTTGTGTGCTTTCTGTTTTATGCACCCACCCAGTTCAGGAAGAAAAGAGAGGAGTAGATATGAACCGCAGAAAGAAAATAACGATTTTTACGGTTGTCAGGCTGGCTTTTATCGGGATAATATGTACCTTCAGCCTCTTCCCGGTCCTCTGGTGTCTGAGTACGTCTTTAAAGACAGAAAGCGAGATTTACCGCCTGCCGCCTTCCTGGATTCCTGAGATTGTTACTCTTAAGCATTATAAAGAAATCCTGGGCCGCTCCGATATGATGCACTATTTTGTCAACACTGTAATCCTGTCAACAGGAACCACCTTGATTACCATGGTCGTCAGCGTACTGGCCGCATACGGGTTTTCAAGGTATAAATTTACCGGATGCAGATGTCTGATCTGGACCATCCTGTTTGCAAGAGTGCTGCCAAGGGTGTCTGTCATTATCCCCTACTATATTATATTGAAGGAAATGAAACTGCTCAACACGTATCAGGGGCTGATGCTGGTATATCTGACGATTTGCCTTCCGGTAGCAGTGTGGATGCTGAAAGGCTATTTTGACAATCTGCCTGTAGAGGTGGAGGAGGCGGCAGTGGTAGACGGATGTTCGCCTTTTGGGGTTCTGGTGAAGATTGTGATTCCCATGTGCAAACCGATTCTTGCCACAGTAGCCATGAATGCTTTCATCCTTTCGTGGAATGAATTCCTGTTTGCCCTTACCATGACGGACGGAAAGGCTATGCGTCCCATTGCCGTTGGGCTTGCGTTTTTTATAGATGAAATGGGGGTTCACTGGGGAGAGCTTATGGCGGCATCCATGCTTATGAGCGTGCCGGCAGTTATATTTTTCTCTCTTGCACAGAACCAGATGGTAAGAGGCTTAAGCGCAGGGGCCGTGAAGGGATAGCATGTACTCTCGGAATCTCTCCTGCACCTGGCTTTGTGGCTGATTTTTCATCCTATGCACCGGGGATGAATCAACGTATGTTCCACGTAGGTCTCATAAATTTATGTACATCGGACAAAAAATCATCTCACAAAGTCAGGCACAAAAAGGCTCTGAGAGTACGTTAGCAGATAAAGGAGGATTGGCTGTATATGAAAAAAGTTGTGGTAGGTATGATTGGAACTGGCTTTGCGGCACAGATGCATGTAGAGGCATACAGGAAAATATACGGGGTGGAGGTGGTGCTGAAAGCCGCGGCATCTCTGGCGCCGGACGCAAAGGAATTTGCAGAGAAGGCGGGAATCATGCAGATGTTTGATGACTATCACAGGCTGCTTCAGGATCCGGAAATCGATGTGATAGATATCGTTACACCGCCCTGCCTTCATGCACAGATGGCAGAAGACATACTGAGAAGCAAAAAACACGTTATCTGTGAAAAGCCGCTGACCGGTTTTTTCGAATCCCGGGAGTTTGAAGAGGTGGGGAATACGCCTAAGAGACAGATGTATGAGGCGGTTTGTGAGAAGGCAGAGAGACTTAAAAAAGAGGCAGAGCATGCAGGCCGTCTCTTTATGTATGCGGAAAATTATATCTACACCCCTTCCTTACAGAAATGCATGGAATTTCTGAAGGCCAAAAAGAGTAAAATCCTTTTTATCAGGGCAGAGGAAAGCCACAGAGGTTCACATGCCAGCCATGCGGCATACTGGAAATACAATGGAGGCGGTTCCCTGATCCGCCAGGGCTGCCATCCTCTTTCAGCCGTGCTGTATATAAAAGCCCAGGAGGCAAAAGCCAGAGGAGAGGAGATTAAGGTTTCCTCCATTATGGCGGATATGGGCAGGGCAGGGGAGGCTTTAACCCGAAAAGAACATGAGTACATAGATTCCCACCCGGCAGATGTGGAAGACATTGCCAATCTGATCCTTACATTTTCCGATGGCACCAAAGCTGTGGTTATGGCAGGAGACATGGTGGTGGGAGGCGTTAAGAACCTGGTGGAGATTTATACAAATGAAGGGGTCTACTACTGCAACATGGCTGCAGGCGACGGACTGCGGGTGTACCATGAGAATGACAGAGGCATGGAAGATATCTATGTCACCGAAAAAATAGGGAATAAGACAGGCTGGCAGAATGTATTCTTAGAGGAGCCTCTGATGCGGGGATACACAGGAGAAATGCAGGACTTCATGGAGTGTGTTGCTTTTAACCGCAAGCCTCATTCAGACTACGAGATTGCGGCAAAAACAATCCAGCTTATCTATGCTGCCTACTGCTCGGCAGAAGAGGGAAGGCGGATGGAGCTTAACCTGTAACCTTTTCATCTAAGGCAATAGGACAGAATCCGTTTAAAGGGATGGAACAATACAGAGGCAACCGCCAGATTGCCCAATCCATGTAAAAGATCAAAAGGGATTCCTGCAATCCACCAGGCCAGGGCCGCCCCAAGGCCGCCGGCCAGATAGGGAATGGAGCAAAGGAGGCCGAAGCACAGGCCGAACCCGCAGGAGAGAAACCAGTATCCCCAATCAGGGGAATGGAATTTTTTTAACAGCCAGGTACATCCGGCCAGTATGGGCCAGATGTACAGGTAAGAAATCCACCAGATACCGAATCCGTATAGCAGCCCTTCCAGCAGGCTGAATGCCAGCAGGATGGGGATAACCCGTTTTCCCAAAACCAGGGTATAGAGAATCACTGATAAAGACACCAGCTCAATATTAGGCAGATAGGACAGGGCTACCTGCAGGACAAATAAAACTGCTGTGAGAAGCCCGTCTGCTGCCAGGCGCTTGCTGTTATTCATGAAGCATCTCCTGCGGTATAGACCAACCGGTAGTGCTGTCCGTCTTCAATGGGCTGTTGGCTGACTCCGTAGTTGCAGGGGGTATCATCCAGAGTAATAGACCAGAAGGCGCCGTTTTTATTGTAATCCGCTTCCACACCGTTGACTGTGAGAATCATCAGGCCGAACTGCTCTGTGCGGGAACCGTCTATAGTCAGCCCTTCCATTTCGGAGACAGCCTGCTCTAAATATTCTGCTTCGGTCTCAACCGTATAAGTTTCTGTTGACGAATCTTCGTATACAACCTCCAGTGTGATTGTCTTGCTGCCCTTGACAGCGGCAGGGCGGAGATTCAGATAGAGAAGTAAAAGGCCTGCCGCCGCCAGACAGAAGGCTGCCAGGCATATGGCAAAGGGTTTCCAGTTTGTTTTTTCTTTCATGTGCAATCCTCTTTCTTTCAGAATATTCTTTCTACAATTCCTTTCAGGTTTACTTTAAAAAGTAAAACTATTTTACCATTGTCAATTCCAAGTTTCAACTCTATAATAGGAGAAGCGGCGATTCATTACCATTTATTTTCCAGCTAATCACTACACGGATAGCCGGGAAGCTGCACGCAACGGCTGTGTTTCAGGCCATACAGTAATCAGTACAAAAATGTACACGGCAGGTATATGGACGGAAGGATTTTTTATGGAAGATTTATTGAAAAATTTTAGTGTAAAACGGATAACACCAAAACAACCTCCGCAAAAAGGGCTGTCAGAGTATGATTCGCTAGAACAGCGCCTGTTTAGCGCGGGGAAGGTGCTGGCAGGCATCGGACAGGAGTGGCAGATAGACAGAGAAGCCCGGACAGCTGGTGACAGCAGAATCATGGAGGCCTATGAGGCTCTGTATCAGATGGTGAAGGACAAGGACTATTTTATAGTCACCACCAACACGGATGCCATGATTTATCAGTCGTCTCTGGATAGCAGGCGGATCACGGCGCCCTGCGGCAACGTAACCTGGCGGCAGTGTTCCAGGGCCTGCACCAAGGATATCTGGGAGCCAGGTGAGATTCCTGATGACATATGCCCCCACTGCAAAGCCCCGCTGACAGGCAATACCATAGAAGCGGAAACGTATATTGAGGAAGGCTATCTTCCCCAGTGGAGGCTTTATACCGGCTGGCTGGCTTCTGCCATGAACCAGCCCCTTCTGGTGCTGGAGCTGGGAGAAGGCTTCAGGGCGCCTACGGTGATCCGCTGGCCTTTTGAAAAGACCGTAAGATATAACCAAAAATCATACATGTACCGGGTCAATGAAAACTTTGCCCAGCTGGCAGAGGGAACCGGAGAAAGAGCTGTCTCGGTTATGGAGAACTCTGTGGAATGGGTACTGGAGACAGCAGGTGCAGTATAAAAAGGCTGCACCTCAGCCCTCACATCCATGTTGTACAATAAAGAAAATTGTGATAAAATGTTGAAATAAGTCCTTAATCTTATCAGGAACAGGTACTAGACACTGGAATTTATTGGGACAGGGAAAAGAGAAGGAAAATCATGACAGCAATCATTGACTATGATGCAGGAAATTTAAGAAGTGTGGCAAAAGCGCTGGCCTACTTAGGGGAGGAGGCTGTCATCACCAGGGACAGGGAAGAGATTCTGGCTGCCGACAGGGTGATCCTGCCGGGGGTAGGGGCGTTTGGAGACGCTATGGAAAAACTTTGCCGGTACGGGCTGGACCAGGCAGTCCGGCAGGTGGCCCAGAGGCAGATTCCCCTTCTGGGAATCTGCCTGGGACTGCAGCTTCTGTTTGAGAGCAGCCAGGAGAGCGAAGGCGTGGATGGGCTTGGGATCTTAAAAGGAAAGATCCTCCGCATTCCGGAGACTTTCGGTCTTAAGATCCCTCATATGGGATGGAATTCCCTGGATATCAGACCGGGAACCAGGCTGTTTGACGGGATTGAGCAGGGAGCCTATGTGTATTTTGTCCATTCTTACTACCTGAAAGCTCAGCAAGAGTCTGTGGTGGCGGCTTCCACCGAATACGGAGCCCACATACACGGGGCTGTGGAGTGGGGGAATGTATATGCCTGTCAGTTCCACCCGGAGAAAAGCGGGCAGACAGGCCTGAGGATTTTGAAAAACTTCTGCAGTATTTCTGGCGGGCATACCTGAATTTATGCCGCCTGACCGGCGGCGGACATTTAAAGTAAGACAGGGAGGGACATATGCATACAAAACGAATCATCCCATGCCTGGATGTACACAACGGCAGGGTGGTGAAAGGTGTTAATTTCGTGAATTTAAGGGATGCGGGGGATCCGGTGGAGATCGGGGCGGCCTATGACAGGGCCGGAGCAGACGAACTGGTATTTTTGGATATAACAGCGTCTTCGGATAACCGGGGCACAGTGGTGGACATGGTGCGCAGGGTGGCGGAGACGGTTTTTATTCCCTTTACTGTGGGCGGGGGGATCCGCACAGTGGAGGACTTCCGTATGCTTTTGCGGGAAGGAGCTGACAAAATCTCCATCAATTCGTCTGCCATCAATACGCCCCGCCTCATATCTGATGCGGCAGATAAATTCGGAAGGCAATGTGTGGTGGTGGCCATCGATGCCAGGCGCAGGGAGGACGGTTCCGGGTGGAATGTGTACAAAAACGGCGGACGCATCGACACCGGCCTGGATGCCCTGGAATGGGCCATGGAGGCGGATCGGCTGGGGGCAGGGGAGATTCTCTTAACCAGCATGGACTGCGACGGGACGAAGGCCGGGTATGACAATGAACTGAACGCCCTGGTGGCGGATCATGTCTCCGTCCCGGTGATCGCTTCCGGAGGGGCAGGGACAAAAGAACATTTTTATGACGCACTGACAGAAGGAAAGGCCGATGCGGCCCTGGCAGCGTCTCTGTTCCACTATAAAGAGCTGGAAATCCGTGAATTAAAGGAATATTTGAAGACCCGGGGCGTGGCAGTCCGTTTATAGAAGAGAAGACGCCCGGATAATTATAGCGAAAAAAGATAAAATACAGAAGGGATGACAAGGACTATGGCAGCATTAGAAAATGATTGGGTCCAGGCTGTGGGAGATGAGTTTAAGCAGCCATACTACAAACAGCTATATGAATTTGTGAAACAGGAGTACAGCACCAGGGTAATCTACCCTCCGGCAGAAGACATTTTCAATGCCCTTCATCTGACCCCCTTAAAGGAGGTAAAGGTTTTGATTCTGGGGCAGGATCCGTATCACAATGTAAACCAGGCCCACGGGCTGTCATTTTCCGTATTGCCGGAGCAAAGGAATATTCCTCCGTCTCTGCAGAACATATACAGGGAGCTTCACGACGACCTGGGATGCTATATCCCGGACAACGGTTATCTGGAAAAATGGGCCAGGCAGGGAGTCCTGCTTTTGAATACAGTGCTGACCGTCCGGGCCCACCAGGCCAATTCCCATCAGGGGAAGGGCTGGGAAAAGTTTACGGATGCCATCATAAAGGCAGTGAATACCCAGGAGCGGCCCATCGTATATATGTTATGGGGGCGGCCGGCTCAGACCAAGATCCCAATGCTTACGAATCCCAACCACCTGATCTTAAAAGCGCCTCACCCAAGCCCCTTCTCGGCTGACAGAGGATTTTTCGGATGCAGGCACTTCAGCCAGGCCAACGAATTTCTGGAGGCCCATGGGGTTTCGCCTGTTGACTGGCAGATAGAGAATATCAGACTGTAAAATATAAGGAGTATGAAAATGAGCATTACGGAAATATTGAAGGTGTTGGTGTTTGGAATTGTAGAAGGCTTTACGGAATGGCTGCCCATCAGCAGCACCGGACATATGATTCTGCTGGATGAACTGATCCGCCTGGATGTGTCAAAAGAGTTTAAGGATGTTTTTCTGGTGGTGATTCAGCTGGGGGCCATATTGGCAGTGGTTATGCTGTATTTCCGAAAACTGAATCCCTTTGTCCGGTTAAACGGGAGAGAACCCAGGAATTCCGTGGTTCCTCTGGGAAAAGACGAAAAGAACGGGGTAGGCGTCAAAATCCATACCCTTATCCTGTGGATAAAAGTTGTGATTGCCTGTGCTCCGGCAGGGGTGATAGGGATTCTTATTGATGACTGGATGGAAGCCCATCTGACCAATGCCTACGTGGTATCTGCCACCTTGATTCTGTACGGAATCCTGTTCATTGTAGTGGAGAATATCAACTACGGCAAACGGCCGGCCATTGAGCGGACCGGACAGATCTCCTATCAGCTGGCCCTCTATATCGGCCTGTTCCAGGTATTGTCCCTGGTTCCGGGAACTTCCCGATCCGGTGCAACGATTCTGGGAGCCATGATACTGGGCTGCTCCAGAAGCGCGGCGGCAGAATTTTCATTTTTCCTGGGAGTCCCGGTGATGTTCGGCGCCAGCCTGGTAAGGCTTGTAAAGTTCGGGTTTCACTTCAGCGGGGCCGAAGTGTTCTTCCTGATTTTCGGCATGGTGGTGGCTTTTTTTGTTTCCGTATTTTCCATTAAATTTCTCATGAGTTATATCAGGCGCAACGACTTCAAGGTGTTTGGGTACTACAGGATTGTCCTGGGCGTCATAGTGCTTTTGTATTTTGGAGTCAAGTGGATTCTGGGGATCATAGGCTGATACACTTTACAAAACAGATGCAGAAGAGAAAATAAAAAAGGTGAAAGCTTCTTAAAATTAATAAAAGAATCTTTCGCCTTTTTACTATGAAAGTCTGGAATCCTTGCTGTAGGTCTGCGCACTTGCTGCGCTGACCGTACGGCGCCGGAATGCCGTTTTTGCATT
>CAJUEJ010000024.1:0-22232 GCA_910585435.1 uncultured Hungatella sp.
AAGAAGCATATCGGGGCTGTGGCTCAAAAATACAGGCTTATCCCCGGACAAATCCAGTGTGCCGTTCTGCAAATTCAAAAGATAATCGTCCACGTCTAACTGCTCATTGTCAAAAAAATATACATCCTTGCTGTCCTGAAGCATATTATTCCGGTTCCTGATGTTACATAACGTCGCCACTGCTTTTAGATATTTTCCCTCTGTGTCAACGTTTACCGCATATCTCACAAGTGCATCCGACAGGGCTTTTGCTGATGCCCTCGCACTCAACCCCTCAATATCATCAATCCACCGTTTACCGTCATACCTCATAAAATCTTTTCGTGACGGGTTATATCTGTGCTTGTCCTTAAATACATCCGCATACAGCCGCCCAAAGCCTTTATCTGATGTTTCGTATCGTTCAGCATGTAAATCCCTTAACGCCTGTTCTAAATGCTTGTTCTGCCGCCCTTGTGGAATAACAGGACGGCCATCATCCTTTTGTTTTGTAACGGATTCATTGATACATGACGTTTCCTCAATCATTTTTTCCAACTGCTGCAATGTGCCGCCATTTGAAAAAAAATCTGCAATATCCGCTTTATCCCTGCTTCTGTCCGGGATAACCACTTTAATAGATGCCGCCACGCCATTTAGGGATGATATAATATCCCTCGTGAGGTTTTCTCCTGCTATGTCATTATCCTGCAATATGACAATATCCGCATCTTTGAAGAATGGAGCAAACTTCTTCCCCTTATGCTTCCAGTCATTTGAACTGCCGGCTGTAGCAACATTTTTCATTCCATTTCTATGACCGAAATCAACGCACTTTTCGCCCTCTGGTATGTACACTCTTTCCCCTGCTTTGTACTGCCGGAAATCGCCGTACATGGCTATGCAGGACTGATATTCCTTATCTTTGAATTTCCGTACATATCCATTCTTTTCCACCCCCTGCGAAATATGCTTTTCTCGTTTTCCGTCATCTGAAATATAGTCGATACGGTACTTGTCGTAAAGTTTATTTCCCTCTGCATCTTTGTAATGGTAGTGATATTTTGAAAGAATTTCTTTTACAGAAAAACCCTCTCTTTTTGCCCTGTCATATAATCCCTTAATGACAAACTTCATATCCGGGGCAAATTCCTCTCCCCTGTTATCATCAATGGATATGCCGCATATCTCCGCACCCCTCCGCACTGCATCCGGGAACCTCAAACCCTCGCTTATCATAATAAGGTCAATACTGGAATACTTTTTCTGCTCCCCTGCAAAGTCCTTCAGGAAAAACAAATCTCCCGACTGGTGCAGTCCCATCGAAGGATGGAGATCTGCGTTATTGTGTGATGATGTTTCAAGCGCAGTGTATTTTTTCCTCGTATCGTCATAACCGTATGAAGAAAATATTTGCCTGCTGCAACTCCCCTTAATCATCTGTACAGCTTCATTAAAATCCACCGCCTTACCTCCATTCTGTCATTCTCTTTGAAAACCTCGCTCATTCACTCATTCCCTGATAGAGAATCCATATATTTATCAACCTTAGAAACATTGATAAGATAACTCTTCCCAATACGAACAACCGCCCCGGCATCTTCGGCAATTTTCCGCATTGTGTTCCTACCCACTCCGTACCGCATACAAGCAGGCTCAATCTTAATAGTTTTTACCTGTGGTACTTCTCTTTTCATCATTTCTTTTACTTTTAATGCTTCCATAATCATTTTCCTTTCTATCTGCTATTGATTATCTTGTATCTTTATGCTAATATAGTATCATTAAGGATTAGAAAAATACACATCATAGTTACTTTTATTTTTGTTACTTTTTATGATTGGAGTGGAATAAAATGAATGATAATTCAACCAATTCGCCTGAAAGAATGTTACTTTTAGGTAAACGCTTGAAAGAATGCAGAAAAGCGGCAGGATTTACGCAACCAAAACTTGTGGAAATGATAGAATCTTTACCTGAAAATAACGGTAAAATACGAAGCGACAAACATATCTCTGCAATAGAACGTGGAGAACGTGCA
Source organism: uncultured Hungatella sp. (assembly GCA_910585435.1). GTDB lineage: Bacteria > Bacillota > Clostridia > Lachnospirales > Lachnospiraceae > UBA3402. Next base: position 2,021 of record CAJUEJ010000024.1, read on the forward strand.
TTATCTATTGAATATGCCACGCTCATTGCAAAGGTCTTACATATTCGTTCAGAATATCTATTGGGATATGATGATTTCCCAACTCGTGCGGATAAGGCTCACGCCCGTTGGGATAAAATGGGCAAAAAATATATTTATATTGAAAATCTAATAAAGGATATGGGATATATCAAAACATACGCATCAGACATTCGATATAAAACTATTGATATTTGCTCTGTAGATACAGATAAGGATATAGAAGAACGAATAGCTTTCGCAAAAGAATACATGGATTTAGGCGAACTTGATATAATATTAGAAGATACAATAGGGCGAAAAATTCATATAAAATCAAATGAAATGAATCGCATATATGAAGATATAGAGTTTATGATTAAATGTAGAATTGAAAGAGAATTTAACGATCCATCAAGATACATCTATGCAGAAGATACGAAAGGAACATTTGATAAAATGAGAAATGAATAAAGAATTAAAATAATTAAGTGTAACAAAAAGCCCTCTCTACTTTCCACCAGTAGCAAGGGCTTTGATTTTTGAAATTCTATTGAATTGAGATAAATTTGAGATAAAACCGCCATTCCGGCAGCAGTGTAACAACAAACTTTCCTTTATTTTCGGGCTTTTCCGGCTCTAAAATCAGTTAAGGCTCTTCATTGTGGGGAACAGCAAAACATCCCGAATCGCCGGCGAATTGGTTAAAAGCATTACCAGCCTGTCGATTCCGTATCCGATTCCGCCTGTAGGCGGCATGCCGATCTCCAGGGCATTCATAAAGTCCTCATCTGTGGTGTTGGCTTCCTCGTCTCCTGCTGCCAGGGCCGCCTCCTGGGCCTTAAACCGCTCTCTCTGGTCAATGGGGTCATTCAGCTCGGAGTAGGCGTTGCACATCTCCCTGCCGTAGATGAAAAGCTCAAACCGCTCCACATGCTCCGGCTTATCCGGCTTTCTCTTGGTCAGCGGAGATACCTCCACCGGATGGTCCATAATAAAGGTAGGCTGGATCAGATGCTCCTCCACAAACTCCTCGAAGAACAGGTTGATAATATCCCCCCGGACATGTCTGTCTTCATAGTGGACATCCTTTTCATCAGCCAGTTTTCTGGCTTCTTCTGTAGTCTTTATCGCATCGAAATCAATGCCTGTATATTTTTTGATGGCGTCTACCATGGTCAGGCGCTCAAAGGGTTTTCCCAGATCTATCTCCACTTCCCCATAGGGAATCAGGGTGGTGCCGCACACTTCCGTAGCTACATGGCGGAACATATTCTCGGTCAGATCCATCATGCCGTAATAATCCGTATAGGCCTGGTACAGCTCCATCAGGGTGAACTCCGGGTTATGCCTGGTATCCAGGCCTTCATTGCGGAATACACGGCCGATCTCGTAGACCTTTTCCATACCGCCTACAATCAGCCTCTTCAAATATAATTCCAGAGAAATGCGCAGCTTTACATCCTCATCCAGGGCATTGTAATGCGTCTCAAAAGGCCTTGCCGCAGCGCCGCCGGCGTTTCCCACCAGCATGGGGGTCTCCACCTCTAAAAAGCCCTGGTCGTCCAGATACCTGCGGATGCAGCTGATAATCCTGGAGCGCATCACAAATGTCTTCTTTACGTCCTCATTCATGATAAGATCCGTATAGCGCTGGCGATAGCGCATGTCTGTGTTGGTCAGACCATGATACTTTTCCGGAAGAACCTGAAGGCTTTTGGACAGCAGGGTGATAGAAGATGCATGGATGGAGATCTCGCCTGTTTTGGTCTTAAATACTGTGCCGGTCAGGCCTACAATATCCCCGATATCCATCTTCTTGAAGTCCTTGTAGGACTCCTCCCCTACGCTGTCCCGGGCTACATAGGACTGAATATTCCCTTCCAGATCCTGCACGTTGCAGAAGGAAGCCTTTCCCATGACCCTCTTAGACATCATACGGCCTGCGATGGATACTTCCTTTCCCTCCCACTGATCATACTGCTCTTTCACATCAGCGCTGTGAACCGTCACATCGTATTTCGTAATTTTAAAAGGATCCTTTCCTGCTGCCTGCAGCTCTGCCAATTTGTCACGGCGGACTTTTAACAGCTGGTTTAACTCCTCCTGGGTCTGCTCATGATTTTCCGGATGCATCTGATTCTGCTCTGCCACGATTTTCTCTCCTTTTTCATGTAAATTATAGGAAACGTTATAAATCTTCTATGATACTCTCTGAATCTCCAAAATCTTATACTGGATAACCCCTACCTGGGTCTCCACATCCACGATATCGCCTACTTTTCTGCCAAGCAGAGCCCGACCTACAGGAGATTCGTTGGAAATCTTGTTCTGAAGGCTGTTGGCCTCTGTAGAACCTACAATCCTGAATTCCATCTCCTCGTCTTCGTCGATTTCGAACACTTTCACTTTACAGCCCACATTGATTTTTTCCAAATCAATCTCATCCTCTACCACAACCTCCGCATTCTTGAGCAGCTTCTCCAGCTCCTCAATACGCAGCTCGATATCTCTCTGCTCATCCTTGGCTGCATCGTATTCCGCGTTCTCAGACAGATCTCCCTGCTCTCTGGCCTCCTTGATCTTCTGAGCCACTTCTTTTCTGCGGTACACTTTTAGATTCTGAAGCTCATCCTCATACTGTTTCAGTCCCGCATACGTTAAAATGTTCTTTTTCTCTGCCATAATACCTGTTACCTTCCTTTTACTTTCCTATATAATTCTGAAAATCCTTTGATTTAAAGCCTTTTTTACTCCCCCAAGCCTTTTGTTCAAGACATTATATCCTAAACACCTGCTGTTGTCAAGAATGGGGAAAATTATATCCGCTCCTCCACCAGACTCTGAAACTGCTCCCAGCTCTCCACCTGGTTTACTTCGTTTCTCAATGCCGACGAACGGGGCAGGCCTGCCGTATACCATGCCAAATGTTTTCGCATCTCCCTGATGCCTGCATATTCTCCTTTATATTGAACCTGAAGCCTTCCGTGGCGCAGGATCATGTCCTTTAGCTCCCTGCGGCCAGGCCCCGGCAGAAGCTCTCCTGTCTCCAGATAGCGGATGGTTCTGGAAAAAATCCATGGATTTCCCCTGGCTCCTCTGGCTATCATCACTCCGTCGCAGCCTGTCTGCTCCATCATGGCTTTGGCATCCTCAGGTGTAAAAATGTCTCCGTTGCCTATGACAGGAATCTTCACGGCCTCCTTGACCTGCCGTATCACATTCCAGTCAGCCTTTCCGGAGTAAAACTGCTCCCGGGTGCGTCCATGGACCGCCACCGCTGCCACCCCGCAGCTTTCCGCAATTTTGGCGATTTCCACTGCATTCACATGGGTGTCGTCAAATCCTTTGCGGATCTTTACGGTTACCGGCTTTTTCACCCGCTTTACCAGCGCAGTCAAAAGCTCCCCGGTCAGCTTAGGATCCTTCATCAAAGCAGATCCTTCTCCGTTGTTCACTACCTTAGGCACCGGGCAGCCCATGTTGATGTCGATCCATGCGTAGGGTCCGTCCTGCACCTGGGCTGCCATGGCACTGACGATCTCCGGATCCGATCCAAACAGCTGAAGGGCCACCGGCCCCTCCTGCTCACTGACCTCCATCAAGGGGCCGGTATTCCGGTTTTTATAGAAAATTGCTTTGGCGCTGACCATCTCCGTGTACGTCAGGCCGCATCCCTTCTCTTTGCACAAAAGCCGAAAGGGCAGATCCGTCACACCTGCCATAGGCCCTAAAACCACCGGTGTATCCAGTACCACATCTCCTATTCTTAATTGACCTTTCAAAAGCCCCTTCACCTCCTGTCGCCGGTTTGTGCAGCCATTCAGGCCCTTTGGCCGCTACAGCTTTTCCCCCAGAAACAGAACGCGGTAATACAGCTCCAGGGATTCCAAAAGCTCCCTTTTCTCCATCTGGTACTGTTTGATCTTAAGGGCACTTCCGATCTCGTCGAAGAGATAATCCCCGTCTGCCGCAGCCACCCGGAATTCCAGATTGCCCTCCGGGTCAAATTCCATGGTCAGAATTCCTCCCACATCCTCTGTGTACAGCACACACAGGATCTGCAGCTCCCTCTGAACCGCCTCCGGCAGCCCTTTAAACTGCTGGTTAAAATAATATTTCTGCTGGTAGGAATTGGCCCCGCAGAGAACCATTTTTTCTTCCATAGATACTGCCTTTCCCTTCTAATATACTCTCGGAATCTCAGGAAAGATTCTGAGAATATATTCTACCACTATGCAATATATGCCTCCGGTATTCCATCCGGCCGCAAAAAGAGAAGGCTCTCTCCTATCCAGAACCCTCTCACAACCGGCATCTGTCTCTGCCGGATCCTATCTGCTTTCTGCCGGTTAAAAGCCACTCTTATCTGGTAAGCAGCTTGCTGATATCATACTGATCTTCCGGAATATCCTTCTCCATGGCCAATGCTTCCTGAATATCAAAATCCGTATACTCCCCGTTCTTATAAGCCACTACCCGGTTACTCTTACCTTCTGCCAGCAGCTCCACTGCCTTGGCGCCCATGATAGAGGCGTATACACGATCCTTACAGGTAGGGATACCGCCCCGCTGCATGTGCCCCAGAATCGTAGCCCTGGTCTCGATGCCGGTAGCTGCCTCGATCCTTCTTGCCATGGAGGCGGAATGTCCGATTCCCTCTGCGTTGATGATAATGTGATGCTTCTTTCCAATCTTTCTGTTCTCAATAATATGGTTAATCAAAATCTGCTCATCGCCGTCATAACGCTCCGGAAGCAGTATGTCCTCCGCGCCGTTGGCAAATCCGCACCACAAAGCAATGTACCCTGCATGGCGTCCCATAACCTCGATGATACTGCACCGCTCATGGGATGTGGAGGTATCTCTTACCTTGTCGATGGCTTCCATAGCCGTGTTTACTGCCGTATCAAATCCAATGGTATATTCTGTACAGGCAATATCCAGATCAATGGTTCCCGGGATTCCGATGGTGTTTACCCCAAGGGCAGACAATTTACCGGCGCCACGGAAGGAACCGTCCCCTCCGATGACAACCATGCCGTCTATCCCGTGCTTTTTACATATCTCGGCACCCTTTTCCTGGCCCTCCAGGGTGGTAAACTCCATACACCTTGCCGTATACAAAATTGTGCCACCTCTATGAATAATATCAGACACACTGCTGGACTGCATATCCACAATCTCTTCCTGCAGAAGTCCGGCATACCCTCTCATAATACCCTTTACCTTCATGCCTCTGTTAATCGCACTTCGAACTACGGCACGGATGGCAGCGTTCATTCCCGGAGCGTCTCCACCGCTAGTCAATACACCGATTGTCTTTATCTTATTTGCCATCTTCCAACCTCCTGATAGTAAGAGTTTATTCGTGAATATTCTAATTCATTTTTCCAATACTTTCAATACCTTTTTGCACTACCCTGACATTTTTTTCACCAAGCACCTGGTACAGCCGGGTAAGCAGAGTCTCTTCACAGCTTACCTTCCAGTTTACAGGGAGAATTTTTCTCGCCCGCTCTGCCGCCAGATAGATTCCCACACTGTCCGGGCCTTCAAATTCCTTCAGGCATTCCATCACCCTGCCTATGGCCCCGTCATACGCCCCCTTGTCCGGAAACTGGAGCCACAGCTGCCTTGGCAGGCACTCAAAGGGAATGATCTGCTGACAGACCAGCTTGCCCACCGGATCCTCCCCCATGGAAACCCTGCCCCGGACAAATATTTTCTGTTCCTCCACAAGGATATCCCTGTTTTTCTCATAATCCTTGGGAAATACCAGGACCTCCACGGTTCCCGCCAGATCCTCCAGGGTGATGAAAGCCATCATCTGGCCTGTCCTGGTAGCTTTAACTGTCTTTCCTGTGATCATGCCGCCGACAATAACTCTGGAATTGTCTTCCACTCTGGCTTCCTCAGTCTCCTCATTGACCACAAAATCCGTGGACACCGCCGTAATATTTTTCTTCCACATGTCCTCATAGGCCTCCAGAGGATGGCCGCTGATATAGACTCCCAGAGTCTCCTTCTCAAACGCCAGCAGCTCCTCCTTCTGGAATTCCTCCACCTTGGGAAATGTAATCTGAAAATTCTGTTTGTCGTCCTCAGCCGCAAAATCAAACAGGGACATCTGGCCCTCTATGACGCTTTTCTTTTCCTTTGTCTTTAACTCCAGCATCTCCGGCGCCACCATACACTTCTGCCGCCTGTTTCCCGGCAGGGTGTCCAATGCCCCGGCCTTAATAAAGTTCTCCAGCGTCCTTTTATTTACCTCTTTAGCGCTCATTCTGTCCACGAAATCATCCATGGTCCGGTACAGGCCGTTTGCCTCCCGCTCCTTTACAATCATCTTTGCCACAGATCTTCCCACACTTTTGATTGCGGACATTCCATAGCGGATAGAATTTCCTGACACCGTAAATCCGCTGTCCCCCTCGTTGATATCCGGAGGCAGCACGTCGATTCCCATCTGTCTGCAAAGCAAAATATACTCAGACACCTTGCTGGCGTTGTCCATCACAGAGGTTAAAAGGGCAGCCATAAATTCCGTAGGGTAATAATATTTCAGATAAGCGGTCTGGTAGGACACTACCGCATAGCAGGCTGCATGGGACTTGTTAAATGCATACCTAGCAAAGTCCGTCATCTCATCAAAAATCAGGTTGGCCGTCTTCTCGTCAATGCCGTTTCTGATACATCCCTTTATTCCCTCTTCGTCATTGCCGTAGACGAAATTGTGCCGCTCCTTCTCCATGACAGACGCCTTTTTCTTGGACATGGCTCTCCGCACCAGGTCACTGCGCCCCATGGTATAGCCCGCCAGATCACGGACGATCTGCATCACCTGCTCCTGGTAGACGATACAGCCGTATGTGGGGCTTAAAATAGGCTCTAACTGGGGGCAGTCATAGGTGATGGAGGCCTGCTCATTTTTCCCTTTTAAATACTTTGGAATAAAATCCATGGGGCCGGGGCGGTACAGGGAAATCCCGGCGATAATATCCTCCAGGTTCTCAGGCTTTAGCTCCTTCATAAACCCCTTCATGCCGCCGCTCTCCAGCTGGAACACACCCTCATCCCTGCCGGTTCCGATGGCCTCCAGCACCTTTTTATCATTGTAATCAATAGCTCCCATATCCAGATGGATCTTTTTATTCTTCTCCACCTGGCTGACCGCATCCTGGATGACCGTGAGAGTCCGAAGGCCCAGGAAATCCATTTTCAAAAGCCCCAGCTCCTCCAGGGTAGTCATGGTAAACTGGGTGGTGATAGTTCCGTCTGCCGCCCTGGAAAGAGGTACGTAATTGTCCACGGAGGTACGGCTTATTACCACTCCTGCCGCATGCATGGAGGTGTGCCTGGGAAGCCCCTCCAGACGCATGGACATATCTATTAAGTATTTGACTTCCTGATCCTCTTTGTAGGCCTTCTTCAGATCCGGGCTGGATTTAAGGGCCTGCTCCAGGGTGATCCCCAGATCCCTGGGAACCATCTTGGCGATGGCATCGCAGCGGGCATAGGGCATATCCAGGGCCCGTCCCACATCCCGGATGACGCCTCTGGCCGCCAGCGTACCGAAGGTGACGATCTGCACCACCTGTTCCTTGCCGTATTTTCTCACCACATAATCGATGACCTCCTGCCTCCGCTCGAAGCAGAAATCAATATCAATATCCGGCATGAATACACGCTCCGGGTTGAGAAACCGTTCAAACAGCAGATTGTAGCGGATAGGATCAATATCTGTGATTTCCAAGCAGTAGGACACGATGCTTCCCGCCGCTGATCCTCTTCCCGGCCCCACCATGATGCCGTTGGATTTGGCGAAATGAATAAAATCCCATACGATGAGGAAATAGTCCACATATCCCATGGTATGTATCACATCCATCTCATATTCCAGCCGTTTTCTTAAAGTGCCGTCATCCTCCGGATATCTTTTTGCCATCCCGTCATTGCACAGTTTGTTTAGATACTCCCAGGAGTCATACCCCTCAGGCACATCGAATTTAGGCAGCTTGGTGACTCCGAACTCGATCTCCACGTTGCACCGCCTGGCAATCTCACAGGTGTTGTCCAAAGCTTCCTGGGCATAAGGGAATAAGGCCCGCATCTCCTCCTCGGATTTGCAGTAGTACTGGCCCCCTTCGTACCGCATCCGGTTCTCGTCCGTCACCTTTTTGTTGGTCTGGATACAGAGAAGGATGTCATGGGCAGCCATATCCTCTGCGTATGTGTAATGGATATCGTTGGTGGCCACCAGCTTTATATCCAGCTCTCTGCTCAGCCGCAGAAGGGCCTGGTTTACCGTTTTCTGAGCCGGGATTCCGTGATCCTGCAGCTCCAGGAAGAAGTTACCTTTCCCGAAAATATTTTCGTACCGTAAAGCTGCCTCCTTCCCCTGCTGGTACAGTCCCCTCTCCAGGTATCTCTGCACCTCTCCTGCCAGGCAGGCGCTGAGACAGATGATCCCCTCATGGTACTCCTCCAAAACCTGATAATCCACCCGGGGCTTATAGTAGAATCCGTCCACAAACCCTTTGGATACGATCTTCATCAAGTTCTGGTACCCTTCATTGTTCTCTGCCAGAAGGACCAGATGGTAATACCGGTCTTCACCGCTTACAGTCTCTCTGTCAAATCTGGATCCGGGAGATACATACACCTCACACCCAAGGATTGGTTTGATTCCCACCTCCCTGGCTGCCTTGTAAAAATCGATGACCCCGTACATGGCTCCGTGGTCTGTGATCGCCATGCTGTCCATCCCCAGCTCCTTAGCCCTGGCTGTCAGTTCCTTAATCTTGCTGGAACCATCCAGCAGGCTGTACTCTGTATGAACATGCAAATGTGTAAATGCCATAGCTGCCCCTCCTCGTAAAAAGTACTTTTGCCGGAAGTACTCAGAAAGGCAGAGACTTTTCTTTACAAGTCTCCGCCTTCATTACCCCATTTAAGCGCTGCTTCACGCTCCCATATATGATGTATCTTCTCCACTGACAGGACCTATCAGCCTTCTGTCAGATATTTTTCAATTCCACCTACTGCCTTCTCTTCATCCGCGCCGTCTGCCGTCACAGTTACCTTCTCACCTGGCACCAGGCCCAGGGTCATCATACCCATGATGCTTTTTGCATTGACCCTCTTTGAGTCGCATTCCACATAAATGTTGCTGTCATACTGGCTTGCCACCTGTACCAGCATGGCCACAGGACGCGCCCCCAAGCCGGTTTCCAGCTCAATCGTTACTGTCTTCCTAACCATAATTCTCCTCCTTACTTCTCAAAACGGCCTGACTCCCTTAAATCCTCTGCCATAATGCTTAACTTTCTCAGCCGGTGATTGACTCCTGACTTTCCTACCGGCGGTGACAGGGATTCTCCTAGCTCCTTCAATGTGGCTTCGGGCCGTTCCAGCCTTGCCCTGGCAACATCTGCCAAATTCTTGGGAAGGCTGTCAAAACCTATGGTTTCTTTAATAAATGTAATATCCCTGGTCTGCTTTACTGCCGCTGACACTGTCTTGTTGATATTGGCGGTTTCGCAGTTTACCTGGCGATTGACGCTGCCCCGCATCTCTTTCAGGATCCGGATATTCTCAAACTCCATAAGCGCCACCGACGCTTCCATCACATTGAGAATATCTGCGATCTGGTTCCCCTCTTTGATATAAACCACAAAATATTTTTTCCTGGCCACAATCCTGGCATCCAGGCCAAAGGTGGCCATAATATCCTGCAGCTGCTTTGCCTTGTCTTTCACAGCGCACACAATCTCAAAATGATAGAACCGTTCCGGATCGCTGATGGAGCCGGCTGCCAGGAACGCCCCCCGTATAAAGGCTCTCCTGCAGCATGGATTCTGGATCACCAGGTTTTTCACCACGGAAAGATTCTCCCCGATCTCTCCCCGGTCATCCAGAAGCTTGACAGCTAAAAGTACTTTTCTGGCATCTTCATCCTCGGAAACCGCCACACCATATGTCCAGTTTCTTTTGAGACAAGAATTATGCCGAATAACTACATCCGTACTTATATTAAATGTTTTTTTCAATAATGTAAAGTACTTTCTTGCAACTGCCACATTTTCCGTGCTGATTTTTATACGGTATCTGTCGTGTTCATCAATCTGGATCCTGCCGCACAGGCTGATGATCGCGGCAATCTCCGCAATCTGGCAGTGCCTGGCCGGGCTTAGCTGCCGGGACAGTTCCTCTTTCACCCTGGAAGAAAAAGATGCCATCTGCCTTCTTGTCCTTTCTGTCTGCTTTCAAAGTTTCTCTGTGTCTGCATATAGTGTTACCGCCTGCTGTCTTTTTCTATGTCCCTGCATTCCAGTTTGGTTCCCAGGTCTTTTTTCTGGCTCAGATGTTCATACAGGCTTTTGGCTATGGTCACAGACCGGTGTTTGCCTCCGGTGCAGCCTACGGCGATTACCAGCTGGTTTTTTCCCTCCAGTACATAGTTGGGGATCAGGAAATCCAGCATATCGTATAGCTTGGTTAAAAATATCCGGGCGGTTCCTCCCTGCATCACATAGTCCTGAACTTCCTTCTGCTCCCCTGTCTTAAAGCGCAGTCCTTCTACGTAGTAGGGGTTGGGCAGGAAGCGGACATCGAAAACAAGGTCAGCGTCAGCGGGAATCCCGTATTTGAAACCGAAGGCCAGGACGGTGACGAAAAGGTTGCTGAAGGCTTCGTTGTTCAGGAAAATGCGTTCCAGCTCCTGGCGAAGCTCTTTTGTCAGCAGGGTGCTGGTGTCCAGGATGATGTCGGCCTGTTCTTTTAAAAAGCTTAGCTGTTCCCGCTCTTTGGCGATTCCGGTGTCGATTCTCCCTTTGCCGGCTAAGGGGTGGTTGCGCCTGGTTTCTTTGTAGCGTTTTACCAGGACCTGGTCGCTGGCGTCCAGGAAAAGAATGTGGAAGGAGATGCCGTCGCTTTTCCAGTTTTTGATGATGTGGTTCAGCATGGGCAGATCCCGGCCGCTGCGGACGTCCAGGCCCAGGGCTACCTGGTCGGACTGGGCAGGGGAGCCGATGGTCAGCTCGGTGAATTTTTCTATGAGGGGGATGGGGAGGTTATCTACGCAGTAGTAGCCTAGGTCTTCCAGCATTTTTAGGGCTACGGTTTTGCCGGCGCCGGACATTCCGGTTACGATTAGTAGGGTCATAGGGGGCTCCTGTTCTTTTTTGATGTAGGGGGGTACGCTCAGGGGGTACGCTCAGGGGGTACGCTCAGGGGGTACGCTCAGGGGGTACGCTCAGGAAAGAGTTCCGTTTCGGTTTGCGGGTTTCGGAGCCAGGAACTCTAAGCTTGCGGGAATCTGCTAAAAGCAGGAGCAAAAATCCGAACTCGCTTCGCTCAGACATGCGGATTTTTGCTCCTAACGCAGATTCCCGCGAGCTAAGAGTTCCTATGGCTCCTGCAAATGCAAACCGAAACGGAACTCTTTCCTGAGCTGGTTGTCGCTGAACTGGGGCAAAAAAGGCTTGCTTGAGCTATTTTCTGTAGCTGAGGCGGAAAAATGGCTTGCTTGAGCTGTTTTCTTTTAATAAATCTTTCCCGGGTGGTAGATTTTTGCTGGTGGGAAAGGGCTTTTTATGTCTTGTCAGCTGAATTCGCCTAGTGTTTTGATTTCCAGCTCTAGGGTTACGCCGGATTGGTGTTTTACTTTTTGTCTGACGGTGTTGCACAGGTTTATTACGTCCTGGGCGGTGGCCTGGGATTTGTTGATGACGAAGCCGCAGTGTTTTTCGGATATGGCGGCTCCGCCGGACTGGAAGCCCCGAAGGCCGGCGTCGTCGATTAGTTTTCCGGCGTAGTGGCCGGGGGGGCGTTTGAAGGTGCTTCCGGCGCTGGGGTATTCTAAGGGTTGCTTGGCTTTTCGCTGGGAGGCCAGATCTTCCATGCGGGTTTTGATGGAGTGGGAGTCTCCTTTTTTCAGGGTCAGCTCTGCGGAGAGTACGGTGTAGTGTTCCCGGGGGATGATGCTGGTGCGGTAGGATAGGTGGAGCTGGGAGGCTGGTATTTTATGTATGGTGCCGTCCGGGGTCAGGATGTGGGTGGTTGTGAGAATGTCTTTCATCTCCTGGCCGTAGGCTCCGGCGTTCATTACCAGGGCGCCTCCTAATGTTCCGGGGATTCCGGCGGCGAATTCCAGGCCTGTGAGGGAGGAATCCAGGGCAAGACGGGCAAGACGGGCAAGGGATATGCCTGCTTCGGCCCATATGGCAGTGCCGGAAATCTGGAAGGCTTTCAGGTTTTCGGTGGAGATGACTGCGCCGCGCCAGCCTTTATCGGATACCAGAAGGTTGCTTCCGTTGCCGATGACAGTGTAGGGAAGCCTGGCTTCCTGGCACAGGGCGATGGCCTGGGTCAGGTGGTCTGTGGTTTTCGGCGTTATGAAATACCGGGCCGGTCCTCCGATGCGGAATGTGGTGTGGTTCTTCATTGGCTCTTCTGCTTTTACTGCGTCTGCTCCCAGCAGGGATACCAGTTCCTGTTGAAATTCCTTCATCCAGATTTACATCCTTCCTCTTCCCAGGTTCGCCTGAACCCGTTTATACAGCTCCTGGGCAGCATTGTAGCCCATGTTTTTCTGACGGTGGTTGATGGCTGCGGTCTCAACGATGATGGCAAGGTTCCGTCCCGGACGGATGGGAATGGAGTGGCAGATGACCTGTTTGCCTAAAAGCTCTGTGTACTGATCTTCCAGGCCCAGGCGGTCGTATTCTTTGTCTCTGTCCCACTCTTCCAGCTTGATTACCAGGTCGATGGACTGGGTGTCTTTTACGCTCTCCACACCGAACAGGGTTTTTACGTCAATGATTCCGATGCCCCGCAGCTCGATGAAGTGCTTGGTGATATCCGGTGCGGTTCCTACTAATGTTACATCGCTGACACGGCTTATCTCCACTACGTCGTCTGTTACCAGACGGTGGCCTCGCTTTATCAGCTCCAGGGCGGCTTCGCTTTTTCCGATGCCGCTCTCTCCCATGATCAGCACGCCCTCGCCGAATACGTCTACCAGCACGCCGTGGATGGTGATGGTGGGAGCCATCTTTACCTTCAGCCAGCGGATAATCTCTGCCATCAGGTCAGAGGTGGGCATGTCGGAAACCAGACAGGGTACGTCATAGTAGTTGCAGCGTTCCAGCATGTTCTCGTCGGGAATCTGGCTTCGGCTGTAGACAAGGCACGGGATCTTGGCTTCCAGAAGCCGGTCGTAGATGTGGATCTTCCTGTCCTGATCCATCTGGCGAAGATATTCCTGCTCTACATAGCCGATAATCTGGACACGTTCGTTATCAAAATGGTCAAAAAATCCAGCCAGCTGAAGAGCCGGGCGGTTTACATCCGGATGGGTCAGAACTGCTTTCTCCATATCGATCTCCGGTGTCATATTCTTTAACCGCATTTTGTCGATAAATTCCTGAATGGTTACACCGTACATAATTTTATTCTCCTTGTACTAAATGAATCGGCGCGCGCCGCGACCTGTCACCTGCCAGGTCATCGAAACGCATTCCTGCTGCGAAACTTCGTTTCACAAGCGTTTCTGCACATTTCCTTTTCCTGTCACCTGAAAAACTGGTAAACACTCTCTGCCGCTTTCCTGTTCATTCCAGGGACATTTTCCAGTTCTTCTACTGTGGCGTCTTTTACTGCCTCCAGGGATTTGAACTGCCGCATCAGCGCTCTCCGCCTGGTAGGGCCGATGTCCGGGATATCGTCTAAAATGGATTTTACCTGGCCTTTTCCTCGCAGGCTCCGATGGTACTCGATGGCAAAGCGGTGGGCCTCGTCCTGGATTCTGGTTATCAGGCGGAACCCTTCCGAGTGTTTGTCGATGGGTACCTCCACATTGTCGTAGTAAAGCCCTCTGGTTCTGTGGTTGTCGTCTTTTACCATGCCGCAGACAGGAATCTCCAGCTGCAAGTCCTTAAGCACCTCCAGAGCGATATTTACCTGTCCCCGTCCGCCGTCCATCATGATCAGGTCCGGAAAACGGGTAAAGCTTCCCAGGGCCGCGTCCATCCCTTTTTCTTTCAATGCCTGTGCTTCCTTTATGCCGTGGCTGAAGCGGCGGGTCAGTACCTCCTTCATGGATGCGTAATCGTTGGGCCCTTTTACAGTCTGGATTTTAAATTTTCTGTAGTCGCTTCTCTTAGGCTTTCCGTCCTCGTAGACGATCATGGATCCTACGGATTCCAGGCCGCTGGTGTTGGATATGTCGTAGGCCTCGATGCGCCGCACCCGGTCCAGGCCTACAAGCTGGCCTACCTGGTTCATGGCTCCGATGGTCCGCAGCTCCTCCTTCTTTATCTTTTCCTTGTCCTGGGAAAGAACCAGGGCAGCATTCCGCTCTGCCAGCTCTACCAGACGTTCCTTCTGGCCCTTTCTGGGAACCACAATCTTTACCTTCTGGCCTCTCTTGGCCTCCAGCCACTGGCTGATGATGCCCATATCCTCCAGCTCGGTCTGAACCCAAAGCTCTCTGGGAATAAAAGGGGTTCCTGAATAGAACTGTTTTACAAAGCTGGTGAGAATCTGCTGGTTGTTCTCTGCCGTACCTACAGTCACATGAAAATGATCCCGGCCGATAAGCTTTCCTTCCCTGACAAAAAATACCTGGACCACAGCGTCGGTCTCGTCTTTTGCCATGGCGATAATGTCCCTGTCCTCCATACTGCTGCTGGTGATCTTCTGCTTCTGGGCCACCTTTTTTACGCTGGATAAAAGCTCCCGGTACTCAATGGCCTTCTCAAAATCCATCCGCTCTGCAGCGTCCGCCATTTTTTCTTCCAGGATCTTTAACAGGCTGTCATACCGTCCGTTTAAAAATTCCAGGGCCTGGCCGATAGCTTCCCCGTACTGCTCCTTGTCTATAAAGCCCTGGCAGGGGGCATCGCACTGCTTGATGTGGTAGTTTAAGCAGGGGCGCTCCTTGCCTATATCTTTGGGAAGATTCCTGCTGCAGGTCCGGATCCGGTACAGCTTATGGATTAAGTCAAGAGTGTCTTTTACTGCTCCTGAGCTGGTATAGGGGCCGAAATATTTGTTTTTATCCTTTGTCATGGTCCTGGAAAGCATCACCCTGGGAAATTCCTCTGACACCGTCACCTTGATGTAGGGATAAGCTTTGTCATCCTTTAACATGGTGTTGTATCGGGGCTGATGCTCTTTAATCAGGTTGCACTCCAGAACCAGTGCCTCCAGCTCCGAATCGGTTATGATATACTCGAATCTGACAATCCTTGACACCATCTGCTCGATCTTGGCCGTCTTGTTCCTGCTGCTCTGAAAATACTGCCGCACCCGGTTCTTTAAACTGATAGCCTTACCCACATAGATAATCTCGTCTTTTGCGTCATGCATGATATATACGCCGGGCTGGGCCGGAAGTTTCTTCAATTCTTCTTCAATATCAAACATTCTCTGCCACCTTGCTTTAAAAGTTCCGCCGCCGGTCAGGCGGCATAAATTCAGGTATGCCAGGTGCGCCCGCCAGACTTTTTTGTGTGGTGGTATACCGGCAGCCGGGCGCATGCAGGCTTACCGAAGACGGTTTCCGTCAAATTTCTGCTGCATCTTAAGATTCTTCTCTATGTCTGTCAGCTGCTGCCCTATATCCCCGCTGCCCCGGGGCAGATCCAGATATTCACAGAGGACATCCAGCTCTTCCTGTTTTACTTTTCCTCTCATAGCCGCCAAAATCTCCATTCTCCGGGTGAAACCTTCCGCCTCCACGAACCTTCGGATCAGAGGGCTTATGGCCTCCTCTTCCTCCCCGGGCTCCGGCTCCCAATCATTTTCCTTTTCCCGGGCCTCTTTTTCTCTGGAAAAAACCACCTGCTGAAAACGGTATTTCTGCTCTGCTTCCGGATACTTTTCGTGATCCACTTCACTTACAAACATGGACAGAGGCCTGACATAATAACCGTAATCCCCGTACAGGGCCTGATAGACCACCATCTGCTCGCCTGTCTCCGTGTGCTTTGCCACAGCCAGTACCTGATACAGTTTATCCTTAAAATGTCTGTAAAATTCTCCTGGTTTAGGAATTCTTTCCATCTGCGCACCTCTTTATATTTCATTTTGTCAGGCTGCCGGCCTCTTAAACGAGATCTCCGCGTCCTTTAAGGAAATCCCCTCATCCTCTTCTGTCGTCTCCTGCCGGGTTCTCTGCACCTCTGCCTGGGACTCTGCAATCCGGGGAGCCTCCTTCTCGGCCTCCTCCCAGGTTCTTAGGGCGCCCCAGTGATACCTGCAGGCAGCGCTCCACAGAATCCACTCATCATACCCGGCATCGTAAACCGCCTGAATCTCTGCACGGACCTGTTCGTCTCCGTACTGGATATAGTGTTCCAGGTAAGAGGCAGTAAAATCCTGCAGCCACGGCCGCACCACCGCATGTTCCCCGCTTTCGCTGTCCAGAACCTTCCGCGAACCCTGGAGTGCCGCCAGAATCGTATCGTAAGGCTGGGTATCCGGATGTTCAATTCCGAAGTTTCCGTCCCCGTAATGAGACGGATAGATCATAGGGCAGATATAATCCAGATGTCTTGCCATCTCCTCATAGGACTGGCCTACATTCTCCGAATCCACCCCGCCGCCGATGATGGCGCCGAACACATCTGCCGCCACGTAGACGCCCTCCTGGCTCAGCCTTTCATAGGCATACTCCATAAATTCCGCAATTATCTGTGTCTTGCTGCGTCCCTTTGTGTCCGCCTCATCGTAGACCACGTCGTTGATGCCTTTCTCTGTGGAAAAACGGATATAGTCAAACTGCACCTCGTCAAACCCTATGTCGTGGGCTCCGATCCCCACTTCCACCAGATAGTCCCACGCCTCCTTCTTGTAGGGGTTTACCCAGGCCAGCCCTTTATTGTCCCGGTAAATGGTGCCGTCAGCCAGTTTCAGCGCCAGCTCCGGCTTCTGTTCCGGCAGATAGGGATCCCTGAAGGCCACGATTCTGGCGATGGTATAGATGTTGTGATCCTTCAGCTTTTTCATCAGTCCCTGGATGTCCGGGATAAACACGTTTACCGCGCCGATTTCCTGAACCATAGGCGTATTCATCCTGAAGGTGATCCTGCCGTTATCATCCTTCACGTCGATAACCACAGCATTGATCTCTGTCCGGTCAATCTGTTCAATGATACTGTTTATCATGGATTCGGTTCCCGCCACATAGGCTGACAGGTAAATCCCCTTCACCTTTGTGGGTACTCGAACAGGCTCCGGCGCCTCTGTCTCCGGCTCCGTTGCCTCTACCGTAACCTGCTCCAGCGTCTCTTCTTCACTCTCCTCACTTTCCCCCGGCCTTACTACCACAGGCGCCGGCATGGTTGCTGACATGTCCGTTCTGTCATATCGTCTGCAGCCACACAGCAGCACCAGAAATAAAAATCCGATTCCCAGTCTCTTCTTCATAGCCTCGTTCCTTTGTCCCCGATATAATTTTGGACTTGCATTGTATATTCGGGATTATAACACATTTTTCTTTTTTTGCAAACCATAGGCATTTTCCGTCCTATTCTTTGGCCTTCACTGCCTTTCCAAAGAACACAAAACCCACGGCAAACAGCACAGCCAGCATGCCTACGCCGCTGCCTGGGTTCTGAGTAAGCTGGGTCACAAGCCCTACCAGGGCAGTCCCCATAAAGGATGCCCCTTTTCCGCAGATATCAAAAATACCAAAGAACTCCCCTGCTTTTTCCGGCGGGATTATTCTGGCAAAATAAGATCGGGACAATGCCTGGATTCCTCCCTGGAACATGCCCACACACACCGCCAGAAGCCAGAATTCCCACTGCTTATCCAACTGGATGGCAAACAGGGCGATGCAGAAATAGCATACGATGCACAGCTTGATAAGGGAGGTATTTTTATATTTCTTAGCCGCTTTTCCAAAAATCAGGGCAAAGGGAAATGCAACGATCTGAGTGACTAAAAGAGCCAGAAGAAGTCCCTGGGTATCCAGGCCTATGGCGCTTCCGTAGGCAGTAGCCATCTCGATGATGGTGTACACGCCGTCGATATAGAAGAAGAATGCAACGAGAAACAGAAATATTTTTTTATGCTTCCGGATATCTCTGAACATGTTTGCAAGCCGCAGGAAGCTGTCCTTCACCACATGCTTTGGCCTGTCAATCCCGTGTGTCTGCTTATAGCAGCGAAGCAGCGGGATTGTCACCAGAAGCCACCAGCCGGCATTGATAAAAAATGCGATGGTCATGGCAGCAGGCATGGAGATGCCGATGGCATCATAGCCCAGCACAAATAAAAGGCTGACAATAAAAGGAACACAGCTGCCGATGTAGCCCCATGCGTATCCCTGGGAGGATACCTGATCCATCCGTTCCGGCACGGTCACATCTGAAAGCATGGCATCGTAGAAAATCAGGCTGGCAGAATATCCGACCTTGGCAATCACAAAAACAGCCAGAAATACAACCCAGGAACTTGGCAGGGACAACGCCCCGCAGCCGATGACTCCCATCATCATGGAGAATGTGAAGATAGGCTTCTTATACCCCTTGGTATCTGCAATGGTTCCCAGCACCGGGCCGATAACTGCCACAATCAGGGTGGATATGGACACCCCATACCCCCAGTAAGCCAGGGCATCCACATCCGATAAGCCGCCCTGGCCTGCAAGATAATTAAAATAGATAGGCAGAATGGTGGCAACCAGAAGCACAAAGGCTGAATTCCCCACATCATACAGTATCCAGTACTTTTCTAATTTTGTCAGCTTTCCGTCCTTAACGCCAGCTTCTTTCTGATCCGACATTTTCTTTTTCTCCTTCATCTTTTCTGCTTTCTATAGGTCAAACAGGCTTAACTGCTGCCCTGTCTCCTCATATCCCCTTTTATATGCACAGACAATATCCTTCATGCGGTACAGTATCCCGTATTTTTCACATTCCCGGACAAAGCATTTCCACAAGCTCTGGGCCTGCCGGCTGTGGCACTCATACCGGTTTTGGTAGGTTTTTGCGTACTGCCAGGCCAGATTCCTGCCGGGAAATATCTCCTCCAGCTTCCTTAAGTACCATTCCCTCTGTCCGTCCCTCATAGTCACGCCAAAATATGCATAGATAAATCTGGCTCCTGCCTCATGGGCCGCTTTCACAATCCCAAGGATATTCTCCTGGCTGTCTTCCAGAAAGGGAAGCACCGGCATCAGAAGGATCCCTGCAAAGATCCCTCTTGCGGTTAAGTCCGAAATCAGTGCCAGGCGTTTGGAGGATACCGGCGCCGCCGGCTCAATCTTTTTTGCCAGTTCATCGTCTGCGGCAGTCACCGTCACTTTGCACAGCACAGGGGAGTGTTCCCTGATGCTTTCCAGAATATCCGCGTCCCTGAAAAGCAGAGGGCTTTTGGTGGCAACCGATACGCCGAAGCCGTAAGCATCTATCAGCTCCAGGCTGTGCCTGGTCAGATTCAGCTCCTTCTCAAACGGATTATAGGGATCGCTCATGGCCCCGGTTCCCACCACACCCTTCTTTACCTTCCTGCGCAGGTCATTCCTGATAATCACAAGGGCATTCTCCTTGGCCCTCACCCGGTCAAAATCCTCCACCTGATAGCAATCTGAACGGCTGTCACAGTAAATACATCCGTGGCAGCAGCCTTTGTAGATATTCATGTTATAATCAATGCCAAACCAGCTGCTGTCCTTTGTCTTCGTGACAATAGTTTTGGCAGGAATGTACTCTATCATTCTTTTCGCGGTATCCTTTATTCTGATTATTTTTCTATCATAACCCATTTTTTGCCATGCCGTCAAGGGATTGATGCCTGACAGGCTTGATAATCGTGATTCTTTATGTTAGGATATGGGAATAAATTAGTATGAATCCTATATAGTAAAGGTGCGTATTCCCATGATTTCTATGATTGTCCATGGAAAAGAAATTTTTGATAAATATAAAAAGGATGAGATTACGGTCTATGCCGCCCAGGCTTCCTTTTTTATTGTTATCTCCTTTTTCCCGTTTATCATGCTTCTTCTCACCCTCATCCAGCTGGTGCCTGGCATCAATAAATCGGATCTCCTCACGGTTCTGGTGTCCATCATGCCGGATATGCTGGATTCCCTTGTGGTGGGCATCGTGGATGATCTGTACACCAAATCCCCGGGCACCATGGTAAGCATCACCGCCGTGGCAGCCGTCTGGTCTGCAGCCAGGGGAATGATGGGAAT